>NZ_JBQFTR010000019.1:0-506 GCF_056538725.1 Ruegeria sp. BF10 | reverse complement strand
CGCACCCAATCTTGCGGCCTCGGATTCGTTCCGGGGCCTTAGATATTTTGAACCGGGGACCTTCGGGGCCCTATACCCTTGGCACCTACGGGGGCCTCTCACATAGCGGGGAACCCCCTCGCAATTGCTAAACGGAAGACAGAAAGCATGGCGCTCAAGTCGTACAAGCCGACGACGCCGGGCCAGCGCGGGCTGGTGCTGATCGACCGTTCGGAGATTTGGAAAGGACGTCCGGTCAAGTCTCTCACTGAGGGTTTGACCAAATCGGGCGGCCGGAACAACACCGGACGGATCACTTCACGCCGCCGCGGCGGTGGCGCAAAGCGTCTCTACCGGATCGTTGACTTCAAACGGAACAAATTTGATGTCGCGGCAACCGTCGAACGGATCGAATATGACCCGAACCGGACCGCATTCATCGCACTGGTAAAATACGAAGACGGCGAGCAGGCCTATATCCTGGCGCCTCAGCGTCTGGCTGTTGGTGACAAGGTCATCGCGTCGGC
>NZ_JBQFTR010000018.1:0-1050 GCF_056538725.1 Ruegeria sp. BF10 | reverse complement strand
CGCTTATCATGTTTGTTTGATTTTTCCGCGAAATGCACGCAGAGTGGCTGCCATGAAGCCCCCTGCCCCCTATCTCCCTTCCGCCTCCCCTGCCCTGTCGCAGGCAGATCAGGACGCGCTGAGTGATCTTTATATCCGCGGCACCCCCGCCAACACGTTGCGCGCCTATGAGCGCGATCTGATCTATGTGACGGCGTGGAAAATGGCGCGTTTCAGGTCGCCACTGGACTGGCCCGAATCTGAGGCCACGGCGCTGGCCTTCATCCTCGATCATGCACGTGATCTGAATGATGCAGAAGACAGTGACATCGCGCGTCACAGCGCCGAGATTCTGATCAAACAGGGCCTGCGCAAATCGCTGGCCTGCCCGGCGCCGTCGACGTTGGACCGGCGGATCGCGTCCTGGCTGGCCTTTCACCGGATGAAGAACCTGACCAGCCCGTTTGATGCGCCGCAGGTCAAGCAGGCCCGGGCCAAGGCGCGCCGGGCGGCCGCCCGCCCCCCTGCCCCGAAATCCGCCCATCCCATCACCCGTGGCGTGCTGGAACAGTTGCTGGCCACCTGCCGCGGCTCGCGGCGCGATTGCCGCGACCGGGCGATCCTGATGCTGGGCTGGGCCAGCGGCGGGCGCCGCCGGTCCGAGATCACCGGGTTGATGCGCGAAGATGTCTCGTTGAAGGAGTTCGACAAATCAGGCGTCGCCTGGCTGTCGCTGCTGGAAACCAAGACCACGGCCAAGGGCGAAACGCCGCGCCTGATCCTGAAAGGCCGCGCCGCGCAGGCGCTGGTGCATTGGATCGAGGTTGGTGAGATTGCCGACGGACCGCTGTTCCGCCCCATCTCCAAGGCGGACCGGGTGCTGAAACGCCGCCTGACCCCGGATGCGATCTATCAGATCGTGAAACATCGGCTGAAACGGGCCGGATTGCCCGAGGGGTTTGCCTCACCTCACGGGTTGCGGTCTGGCTTTCTGACTCAGGCCGCGCTGGACGGTGCGCCGATCCAGGCCGCCATGCGCCTGTCGCTGCACCGCTCTGTGGCGCAGGCGCA
>NZ_JBQFTR010000017.1:0-1245 GCF_056538725.1 Ruegeria sp. BF10 | reverse complement strand
GCGCAGAGGTCTGCGACTTCGGCCTTGACCTTGGCTTCGACGGCGCCGTTGCCGTCTTCGCCATTGGCAGCCAGGCCGTCGACCACTTCGATGATCCAGTCGGCGATCTGGCGGAATTCGACCTCGCCGAAGCCGCGGGTGGTGCCGGCGGGCGACCCCAGTCGGATGCCCGACGTGATGGTCGGCTTTTCGGGATCAAACGGCACGCCGTTCTTGTTGCAGGTGATATGCGCCCGGCCCAGAGCCTTCTCGGTGGCGTTGCCTTTCACCCCTTTGGGGCGCAGGTCGACCAGCACCACATGGGTGTCGGTGCCGTGGGTCACCGTGTCCAGACCGCCCTTGATCAGCTGATCCGACAGCGCCTGCGCGTTGGCGATCACCTGCTTGGCATAGTCCTTGAACTCGGGCCGCAGGGCCTCGCCAAAGGCCACGGCCTTGGCCGCGATCACATGCATCAGCGGGCCGCCCTGAATGCCGGGGAAGATGGCCGAGTTCACTTTCTTGGCGATATCTTCATCATTGGTCAGGATCATGCCGCCGCGCGGGCCGCGCAGGGTCTTGTGGGTCGTCGTGGTCGCCACATGCGCATGGGGGAACGGGCTGGGATGTTCACCCGCCGCCGCCAGACCGGCGAAATGCGCCATGTCCACGTGCAGATAGGCGCCCACCATATCGGCGATCTGACGCATGCGGGCAAAGTCGATCTGGCGCGGGATGGCCGAGCCACCGGCGATGATCAGCTTGGGCTGGTGCTCTTTCGCCAGCGCCTCGACCTGATCATAGTCCAGCATGTTGTCCTGCTGGCGCACGCCGTATTGCACCGCGTTGAACCACTTGCCCGACTGGTTCGGGCGGGCTCCGTGGGTCAGGTGACCACCGGCATCCAGGCTCATGCCCAGAATGGTGTCGCCGGGCTTGATCAGCGCCTGAAACACGCCCTGATTGGCCTGAGAGCCAGAATTGGGCTGCACATTGGCGAATTCACAGCCGAACAGCTGCTTGGCGCGGTCGATGGCCAGGTTTTCGGCAATGTCGACAAACTGGCAACCGCCATAATAGCGGCGACCGGGATAGCCTTCGGCGTATTTGTTGGTCATCACCGAGCCCTGCGCCTCCATCACGGCGGCAGAGACGATGTTCTCGGACGCGATCAGCTCGATCTCGTCGCGCTGACGACCCAGTTCCGACGTGATCGAGCCAAAAAGCTCGGGATCACGATCAGCAAGGGACTGGGTGAAAAATCCG
>NZ_JBQFTR010000016.1:0-1622 GCF_056538725.1 Ruegeria sp. BF10 | reverse complement strand
AGCACCCACATGAAGATGACGACGGAAGAGGCGTTTGTTAAGGTTTTGCAGATGCACGGGATCGAGCATGCGTTCGGGATCATTGGATCTGCGATGATGCCGATCTCGGACTTGTTCCCGAAGGCCGGGATCATGTTCTGGGACTGTGCTCATGAAGGCTCGGCCGGCATGATGGCCGACGGCTATACCCGCGCCACCGGCAAGATGTCGATGATGATCGCGCAGAACGGCCCGGGCATCACCAACTTCGTGACGGCGGTGAAGACGGCCTACTGGAACCACACCCCGCTGCTGCTGGTGACGCCGCAGGCGGCGAACAAGACCATCGGTCAGGGCGGTTTCCAGGAAGTCGAGCAGATGAAGCTGTTCGAAGACATGGTCGCCTATCAGGAAGAGGTCCGCGATCCGACCCGTGTCACCGAAGTTCTGAACCGCGTGATCATGAAAGCCAAGCGCGCCAGCGCCCCGGCCCAGATCAACATCCCGCGTGATTTCTGGACCCAGGTGATCGATGTCGATCTGCCCGCCATCGTCGATTTCGAACGCCCCGCGGGCGGCGAAACCGCCGTGGCGCAGGCGGCTGAACTGCTGTCGAACGCCAAGAACCCGGTGATCCTGAACGGTGCCGGCGTGGTTCTGTCCAAGGGCGGGATCGAGGCCTCGAAAGCACTGGCCGAGCGTCTGGATGCGCCGGTCTGCGTCGGCTATCAGCACAACGACGCCTTCCCCGGCAGCCACCCTCTGTTTGCCGGTCCGCTGGGCTACAACGGTTCGAAAGCCGGGATGGAGCTGATCAGCGAGGCCGACGTGGTGCTGTGCCTCGGCACCCGCCTGAACCCGTTCTCGACCCTGCCCGGCTATGGCATGGAATACTGGCCGGCGAATGCCAAGATCATCCAGGTCGACATCAACCCCGACCGGATCGGCCTGACCAAGAAGGTCAGCGTGGGCATCGTGGGTGACGCGGCCAAGGTGGCGACCGGCATCCTGAACCAGCTGAGCGATACCGCGGGCGACGAGGGCCGCGAAGAACGCAAGGCGAAGATCGCCGAGAAGAAATCCCGCTGGGCCCAGCAGCTGAGCAGCATGGACCACGAGGATGATGATCCCGGCACCACCTGGAACCAGCGCGCCCGCGCGGCCAAGCCCGACTGGATGAGCCCCCGCATGGCCTGGCGCGCCATTCAGGCGGCGCTGCCGAAAGAGGCGATCATCAGCTCGGATATCGGCAACAACTGCGCCATCGGCAACGCCTATCCGTCCTTCGAGGCGGGCCGCAAATACCTGGCGCCGGGCCTGTTCGGGCCTTGTGGCTATGGCCTGCCGGCCATCGTCGGTGCCAAGATCGGCTGCCCGGACGTGCCGGTCGTGGGCTTTGCCGGTGACGGCGCCTTCGGCATCGCGGTGAACGAACTGACCGCGATCGGGCGTGAGGAATGGCCCGCCGTGACGCAGATCGTGTTCCGCAACTACCAGTGGGGCGCGGAAAAGCGCAACTCGACCCTGTGGTTCGACGACAATTTCGTGGGCACCGAACTGGACACCAAAGTGTCTTACGCCGGTATCGCGCAGGCCTGTGGCCTGAAGGGCGTCGTGGCCCGCACCCAGGACGAGCTGACCGC
>NZ_JBQFTR010000015.1:0-2406 GCF_056538725.1 Ruegeria sp. BF10 | reverse complement strand
ACAAATACTGGTCCCCCGTCAACCGCGTCGACAACGCATACGGCGACCGAAACCTCGTCTGCACATGCCCCCCAATGGACGCATACCAAGACGCCGCGGAATAGGGAACCGGGGGTGGCAATCCGCCTTTTGCCCTGGCGGATTGAAATCCGAAAATGAGGGCAGCGTCCTGCGAGGCGCTGCCTCTCGTCAATTCGTTGGAGGAACAATGAAACACTATGTCCTCGCAAATGATCGCGCCGACCTGGCAAAGACCGCGCCGGAAGTGCCAGAAAGATTAAAACACATCGATGTTATCCTCAGCGACACGCGGGCGCTGGCATCGGCTGAAATCGTCGTCGAGTTCTATCAAGCTCTGAACAGCCTGGTCGAAAACTGCTCTTACGTCGTCAATCTCCGGGTGTCCGGAAATGACTCGGTTGGCGGGCCTCTTTATTGGACAGGTCGAACGGCAATATTCTGGGGCGACCTGGAGAACAACTGGGACGTCTCCGGTCCGCGCAGAAGCTGGATTTCGCAAGTTCTCAACCTGTCTTCAAGGACCGTTCTGGTCGGCGGAGCTGTCCTGCTGCTGGTGCAACTGGGCAGAGCGGGCCGAAACATCGTTGCGGTTCATCCCAACTTTGCTGCGGCCGCGCTGGAAAGCGGATTGGAAAGCTGCGGTGCGGCAACCCATCTGGCCGCCGACGGGCACCCCCACAGCGCAACCAGCAGACTGAGCGCGTTGCGGCTGTTGTCCGAATTCGTTTCCATGGATCACGGAGAGCATATAGCGGACGCACTGCGCAGCTATATTGGTCTGACCGAACCCACGCAAAAACACGAAAGCAGGTTGGCCGCCCGGTTGGTGCACAGGGCAAAGGGTGATCTTTTGGTGGTGCGTACTTTGGATGCGATGCAGGAAAACATCGAAGATCCTCTGACGATTTCCGATCTTTCCCGTTTGCTCAAAACCTCGACGCGGCAGCTGCAACGACGGTTCCTGAGCAAAACCGGTGCAAAGCTTCTTTCCACGTACAAGGAGCTTCGTCTGGAACGGGCGCAGAACCTGTTGCAGTTCACGAACATGTCGCAGATCGAAATCTCGGCAGCCACTGGTTTTTCATCGACCGTCGCTTTGAAACGTGCGTTTCAACGCTGCTACAAAACCAGCCCGGATGATGTGCGCGACCGTCGGTTCATGGGGTCGATGGCGCCGGAAGGATCCTAGCACTTCTTCGACGTGCGCAACGGGCGATAATATCGCGTGGGCAGTTTGCCCACGCAACTTTGGTTTGGTTCACGCCGCAGCAATCTGGCTTGCCTTTTCCACCAGCACTTCGGCCTGACGGATCGAGGCGTAATCTATCAGCCGGCCGTCCAGCGAAACAGCGCCTTTTCCATCGGCTTCGGCCTCGGCCATGGCGACCAGAATGCGCTGAGCCTTGTTGACCTCGGCGTCCGACGGCGACATCACCTCGTTGGCAAGTGCGATCTGGCTTGGATGAATGGCCCATTTGCCCTCGCAACCCAGAACGGCGGCGCGTTTTGCGGCAGCCTTGTATCCGTCCGGGTCCTGAAAATCACCAAAAGGTCCGTCAATCGGGCGCAGCCCGTTGGCGCGCGCCGCAACCACCATGCAGGCCAGTGCATAATGCCACATATCACCCCAATGGGTCTGGCGCCCGCCGTCCGAATCCGTATCCGTCAAAACAGAGTAGTCCGGGTTCACACCGCCGATGATCGTGGTGCGCGCACGGGTCGAGGCCGCATAGTCGGCCACGCCGAAGTGCAGGCTTTCATTGCGCTTGGATGCTGCCGCAATCTCACTGACATTCTGCATGCCAAGCGCGGTTTCGATGATGTGCTCGAACCCGATCCGTTTTTTGTAACCCTTGGCGTCTTCGATCTGGGTCACCAGCATATCGACGGCATAGACATCAGCAGCCGTCCCGACCTTGGGGACCATGATCAGATCAAGGCGTTCACCAGCCTGCTCGACCACATCGACGACGTCGCGGTACATGTAATGCGTGTCCAGACCGTTGATCCGAACCGACATGGTCTTGTTGCCCCAGTCGATGTCGTTCAGCGCCTGAATGATGTTCCTGCGGGCTTGTTCTTTTTCATCCGGCGCAACAGCGTCTTCCAGATCAAGGAAAATAACGTCCACATCGGATTTGGCTGCCTTTTCGAACATTCCGGGTTGGCTGCCGGGTACGGCCAATTCACTGCGGTTCAGTCGGGCTGGGGCTTGGTCGATGGAATGAAAGCTCATGGATTCGGGTCCTTCGTCTTACAGGTTCGGATAGATCGGGAATTTGGCGCAGAGGTCTGCGACTTCGGCCTTGACCTTGGCTTCGACGGCGCCGTTGCCGTCTTCGCCATTGGCAGCCAGGCCGTCGACCACTTCGATGATCCAGTCGG
>NZ_JBQFTR010000014.1:0-4447 GCF_056538725.1 Ruegeria sp. BF10 | reverse complement strand
ATGACCACACCGAAGCGCACGCCCTTGTATGACCTTCACGTCGCACTTGGCGGCAAGATGGTTGATTTTGCTGGGTGGGAGATGCCTGTTCAGTATCCTTTGGGGATCATGGGCGAGCATAAGCAGTGCCGAGAGAAGGCGGCGTTGTTTGATGTGTCTCACATGGGTCAGGTGATCCTGCGCGGCGAGAATGTGGGTGAGAAGCTGGAAGCTTTGTGCCCGCAGGCCTATGCGACGCTGAAGGAGGGCAAGGCGCGCTACGGGTTTTTCACCAATGCCGAAGGCGGGATCATGGACGATCTGATCGTGTCGAATGCGGGGGATCACTACTTCGTGGTGGTGAACGCGGCGCTGCGCCATCAGGACATTCCGCATATGCGTGACAATCTCGAAGGTGTCGATGTGACCGAGATCTTCGACCGCGCGCTGGTTGCTGTGCAGGGTCCCAAGGCCGAGGATGTGGTGGGCGCGCTCTGCCCCGCGGCCCGCGAGTTGAAGTTCATGGAAACCACCCTGGCCGATATCATGGGCGTCGAATGCCGCATCTCGCGGCTGGGCTATACCGGCGAGGACGGGTACGAGATCTCGATCCCCGAGGAAAAGGCGATCGAGATCACACAGGCTTTCCTGGCGCATGAGGATTGCGAAGCGGCGGGTCTGGGCGCACGCGACAGCCTGCGGCTCGAGGCGGGGCTGTGCCTGTATGGCAATGACATCGACCAGAGCACCTCACCGGTCGAGGCCTCGTTGGCTTGGGCGATGCAGAAGCGCCGCAAGGAAGAAGGTGGTTTCCCGGGTGCGGAGCGTATCCAGCGCGAACTGGCCGAAGGCGCATCGCGCAAGCTGGTGGGCATCAAGCCCGACGGCCGCGCGCCGGCGCGTCAGGGCGTGGAAGTGCAATGCCTTGAGGGCAACAGGATCGGTCAGATCACCTCGGGCAGCTTTGGCCCCACGGTCGGAGGCCCGATCGCGATGGGCTATGTGTCCGCGGGCCATGGCGCGCCGGGCGAGAAGGTGAACCTGATCATCCGGGGCAAGGCACAACCGGCGCAGATCGTGGCGCTGCCCTTCGTCAAACAGAATTACAAGCGTTGAAGTCAGGAGAGAGAGACATGGCAACCTATTATTCCGAAGAGCATGAATGGCTGACCGTCGAGGGCGATACCGCCACGCTGGGCATCACCAAGCACGCGGCTGAACAGCTGGGTGAAGTGGTCTTCGTCGAGCAGCAGGAAGTGGGCGACGAGTTCGAGAAAGACGGCGAGATCGGCGTGATCGAATCCGTCAAGGCCGCGTCCGAGCTTTATGCTCCGGTCGATGGCGAGATCGTCGAAGTGAACGAGGCGCTGGCCGACAACCCCGGCGCGCTGAACGAAGACCCCGAAGGCGAAGCTTGGATCTACAAGGTCAAGATTGCGGACGCATCGCAGCTTGAGGACCTGATGGACGAGGCCGGATACAAAGCCTTCATCGGCTAACCCAAACCCGAAGCCCCGCCTTTGGGGCTCCACCGCTTCATCTTTTTCCAAATACTCCCGCCGGAGGCTCCCGTAGTCTCCGCCGGCCCTGACCTATCCGTGAGGAGCGCTGCAATGGCCTTCAAACTGACCGACTACGAAGCCTATGACTTCGCCAACCGCCGCCACATTGGCCCGTCGCCCACCGAGATGCGCGACATGCTCAAGGTGATCGGCTTCAAGACGCTGGACGAGCTGATCGACGCCACCGTCCCCCCGGCGATCCGGCAGAAACAGCCGCTGGACTGGGGTCCGGCGATGACGGAACGCGATGCCCTGTTCCATATGAAACAGGTGGCGGGCAAGAACAAGGTTCTGACCTCGCTGATCGGTCAGGGCTATTACGGCACCACCACGCCGGCGCCGATCCTGCGCAACATCCTGGAAAACCCGGCCTGGTACACCGCCTACACGCCCTATCAGCCCGAGATCAGCCAGGGCCGGCTCGAGGCGCTCTTGAACTTCCAGACCATGGTCAGCGACCTGACCGGGCTGGACGTGGCCAACGCGTCCCTGCTGGACGAGGCGACCGCGGCGGCCGAGGCGATGGCGATGGCCAAGCGCGGCGGCCGGTCCAAGGCCAACAACGCGGCCTTCTTCGTGGACCGCAACTGCCACCCGCAGACCATCGCGGTGATCAAGACGCGCGCCGAGCCTCTGGGCATCGACGTGCAGGTCGCCGACCCGGATCAGCTGGACGCGGGCGCGGTATTCGGCGCGATCTTCCAGTATCCGGGCACCTATGGCCATGTGCGCGACTTCACCGCCGAAATCGCGGCGCTGCACGAGCACAAAGCCATCGCCATCGTCGCCGCCGACATCCTGTCGCTGGCGCTGCTGAAGTCACCGGGCGAGATGGGCGCGGATATCGCCATCGGCTCGACCCAGCGCTTTGGCGTGCCGATGGGCTATGGCGGTCCCCATGCTGCCTACATGGCGACCACCGACAAGCTGAAGCGGTCGATGCCGGGCCGGATCATCGGTGTGTCCATCGACAGCCGCGGCAACAAGGCCTACCGCCTGTCGTTGCAGACCCGCGAGCAGCATATCCGCCGTGAGAAGGCGAACTCGAACGTCTGCACCGCGCAGGCGCTGCTGGCGGTGATTGCCTCGATGTATGCGGTCTATCACGGCCCCGACGGCATCAAGGCCATCGCGCAATCGGTGCACCGCAAGACCTCGCGCCTGGCCGCCGGCCTGGAAGAGGCGGGCTTCTCGGTCGAACCCGAGGTGTTCTTCGACACCATCACGGTCGAGGTCGGCCACCTGCAGAAGACGGTGATGGAGGCCGCCGTGGCGCGCGGCGTCAACCTGCGCAAGGTGGGCGAGACCCGCGTCGGCATCAGCCTGGACGAGCAGACCCGCCCCGAGACCATCGAGGCCGTCTGGGGCGCCTTCGGCATCGACCGCAAGGATGACAGCTCGAACAAGCAGTACCGCCTGCCGGATTATGCGCTGCGTGAAAGCGAATATCTGACCCACCCGATCTTCCACAAGAACCGGGCCGAGGCCGAGATCACCCGCTATATGCGCCGTCTGGCCGACCGCGACCTGGCGCTGGACCGGGCGATGATCCCGCTGGGGTCCTGCACCATGAAGCTGAACGCCACGATCGAGATGATCCCGGTCACCTGGCCCGAGTTCAGCAACCTGCACCCGTTCTGCCCGGAAGATCAGGCGCAGGGCTATCACGAGATGATCGCCGATCTGAACGACAAGCTGTGCCAGATCACCGGTTATGACGCGATCTCCCAGCAGCCCAACTCGGGCGCGCAGGGGGAATATGCGGGCCTCTTGACCATCCGCAACTATCACTTCGCCCGTGGGCAGGGTCAGCGCAATGTCTGCCTGATCCCGACCTCGGCGCACGGGACCAACCCGGCCTCGGCCCAGATGGTGGGCTGGCAGGTCGTGCCGGTGCAGGCGGATGAGAACGGCAATATCGACGTCGCCGACTTCCGCGCCAAGGCGGAAAAGCACTCCGATCATCTGGCCGCCTGCATGATCACCTACCCGTCCACCCATGGCGTGTTCGAGACCACCGTGCAGGAGGTCTGCCAGATCACCCATGACCACGGCGGTCAGGTCTATATCGACGGCGCCAACATGAACGCCATGGTCGGCCTGTCGCGCCCCGGTGACATCGGCGGAGATGTCAGCCACCTGAACCTGCACAAGACCTTCTGCATCCCGCATGGCGGCGGCGGCCCCGGCATGGGCCCGATCGGCGTCAAGGCGCATCTGACCGAGCACCTGCCCGGCCACCCGGAATACGGCACCGCCGTGGGCCCGGTCTCGGCGGCGCCCTTCGGCTCGCCCTCGATCCTGCCCGTGTCCTGGGCCTATGTGCTGCTGATGGGTGGCGCGGGGCTGACGCAGGCCACAAAAGTGGCGATCCTGAACGCCAACTACATCGCGGCGCGGCTCAAGGATGCCTATCCGATCCTTTATACCTCGGAAACGGGCCGGGTGGCGCATGAATGCATCCTCGACACCCGTCCGCTGGACGCCGAGGCGCATGTCACCGTGGATGACATCGCCAAGCGCCTGGTCGATTCAGGCTTCCACGCGCCGACGATGAGCTGGCCGGTGGCCGGCACCCTGATGGTGGAGCCCACGGAATCGGAACCCATGGCCGAACTGGACCGTTTCTGCGACGCCATGCTGTCGATCCGCGCGGAAGCGCAGGACATCATCGACGGCAAGATCGATGCGGACAACAACCCGCTGAAAAACGCCCCACACACGGTGCGCGATCTGGTCGGCGACTGGGACCGCCCCTACACCCGCGAACAGGCCTGCTTCCCGCCGGGTTCCATGGGCGTCGACAAATACTGGTCCCCCGTCAACCGCGTCGACAACGCATACGGCGACCGAAACCTCGTCTGCACATGCCCCCCAATGGACGCATACCAAGACGCCGCGGAATA
>NZ_JBQFTR010000013.1:2500-5951 GCF_056538725.1 Ruegeria sp. BF10 | reverse complement strand
TTTTTGGTTGCGGGAGTAGGATTTGAACCTACGACCTTCAGGTTATGAGCCTGACGAGCTACCGGGCTGCTCCATCCCGCGACACTTTGGTGGTCTACCGCCTATTCGGCTACTTGAGACCGTTTTTCGGCCTGTTGCTTACGCTACTTGAGGCCGGGGTCGAATGAGTTCGATATCGTAAGAGAGAAGTTTGATTGTGGGCTTTTTCTAGGTTTGGCGGTGACCTACTCTCCCGGGGCTTGAGCCCAAGTACCATTGGCGCGGCAGTGCTTAACTTCCGGGTTCGGGATGGGACCGGGTGTTTCACTTGCGCTATGACCACCAAACCGAGGAAAAGCCCCCGTCGCTCTTTTTGCTTTGCAAAAAGGCGACGCGCGGGAGGCAGCGTATTCGCTTGCGAATGCGCGTTCCCGCACGGTTATTATGTCAATCAACAGTGTCGCTTGGCGCGACACAGCCATCCTTGGTCCAAGGTGTGTATGTTTTTGATTTGTCTTTCTGTTACTGGATCAAATCAAGCCTATCGGGCGATTAGTACCGGTCAACTGAACGCATTGCTGCGCTTACATCTCCGGCCTATTGACGTGGTGGTCTTCCACGGCCCTCAGGGAGACCTTGTTTTGAGGGGGGCTTCCCGCTTAGATGCCTTCAGCGGTTATCCTGTCCGATCATAGCTACCCAGCACTGCCGTTGGCACGACAACTGGTCCACCAGTGGATCGTTCACCCCGGTCCTCTCGTACTAGGGGCAACTCCTCTCAAGTCTCCTACACCCACGGCAGATAGGGACCGAACTGTCTCACGACGTTCTAAACCCAGCTCACGTACCTCTTTAAACGGCGAACAGCCGTACCCTTGGGACCTGCTCCAGCCCCAGGATGAGATGAGCCGACATCGAGGTGCCAAACACTGCCGTCGATATGGACTCTTGGGCAGTATCAGCCTGTTATCCCCGGCGTACCTTTTATCCGTTGAGCGATGGCCCTTCCACTCGGGACCACCGGATCACTATGGCCGTCTTTCGACTCTGCTCGACTTGTCAGTCTCGCAGTCAGGCTGGCTTCTGCCATTGCACTCAACGAGCGATTTCCGACCGCTCTGAGCCAACCTTCGCGCGCCTCCGTTACGCTTTAGGAGGCGACCGCCCCAGTCAAACTACCCGCCACGCAGGGTCCCGGATCCGGATAACGGACCGCGGTTAGACATCAAGAGTGCGAAGGGTGGTATCTCAAGGGAGGCTCCACAAGAACTGGCGTTCCTGCTTCAAAGCCTACCACCTATCCTGCACATCACAATCCTGATGCCAGTGCGAAGCTGTAGTAAAGGTGCACGGGGTCTTTCCGTCTAACCGCGGGAAGCCTGCATCTTGACAGGCAATTCAATTTCGCTGAGTCGATGTTGGAGACAGCGGGGAAGTCGTTACGCCATTCGTGCAGGTCGGAACTTACCCGACAAGGAATTTCGCTACCTTAGGACCGTTATAGTTACGGCCGCCGTTTACCTGGGCTTCAATTCAAGGCTCTCACCTCTCCTTTTAACCTTCAGGCACCGGGCAGGCGTCAGACCCTATACGTCGTCTTGCGACTTCGCAGAGCCCTGTGTTTTTAATAAACAGTCGCCACCCCCTGGTTTGTGCCCCCAGCCCCTAGTTGCCTAGGAACCGGGCCTCCTTCTCGCGAACTTACGGAGGTATTTTGCCGAGTTCCTTCAACATCGTTCTCTCAAGCGCCTTGGTATGCTCTACCAGTCCACCTGTGTCGGTTTAGGGTACGGTCTGATGGAGGGCTATTTCCAGGAACCACTCAGCAGCCCAATCAATCCGATAAGATTGAACTACACCTGTGATCCGTCACATCCTCCTGGCCTAGGAATATTAACCTAGTTCCCATCGCCTACGCCTTTCGGCCTCGGCTTAGGGGCCGGCTTACCCTGCTCAGATTAGCTTTAAGCAGGAACCCTTGGACTTTCGGCGAGAGTGTCTCTCACACTCTTTGTCGCTACTCATGTCATCATTCTCACTAGTGATCTCTCCACCGGATCGCTCACGCGCCGGCTTCATCGAAAGAACTCTATCCTGCGCTACCGCCTGTTCGGCTACTTGAGCGCGGTTGCCCGCGCCGCATAACCGGCGGCAATACAGGATGAGTTCTATGTCACACTACGCTCTGCTACCATGCCTTACGGCATCCTAAGCTTCGGCTCATGGCTTGAGCCCCGTTACATCTTCGCCGCAGGACAACTTGTTTAGACCAGTGAGCTGTTACGCTATCTTTAAAGGATGGCTGCTTCTAAGCCAACCTCCTGGTTGTTTTGGTCGTCCCACCTGCTTTCCCACTTAGCCATGAATTGGGGGCCTTAGCTGTAGGTCAGGGTTGTTTCCCTCTCCACTACGGACGTTAGCATCCGCAGTGTGTCTGCCATCTAGTACTCCCGGGTATTCGGAGTTTGGTTAGGATCAGTAAGCCTGTGGGGCCCCATTACCCATCCAGTGCTCTACCCCCCGGGGTATTCGGATGACGCTCTACCTAAATAGATTTCGCAGAGAACCAGCTATCTCCGAGTTTGATTGGCCTTTCACCCCTAGGCACAGCTCATCCCGATCCTTTTCAACGGATGTGGGTTCGGTCCTCCAGTAAGTGTTACCTTACCTTCAACCTGGCCATGCCTAGATCACTCGGTTTCGGGTCTGATCCCACGAACTCATGCGCCCTATTAAGACTCGCTTTCGCTACGCCTACACCTAACGGCTTAAGCTTGCTCGTGAGACCAAGTCGATGACCCATTATACAAAAGGTACGCCGTCACCCCGCAAGGGGGCTCCGACTGATTGTAGGCGTTCGGTTTCAGGTACTGTTTCACTCCCCTCGTCGGGGTGCTTTTCACCTTTCCCTCACGGTACTGGTTCACTATCGGTCAGCAAGGAGTACTTAGCCTTCGAAGGTGGTCCTCCGATCTTCAGACAGAATTTCACGTGTTCCGCCCTACTTAATACGTCCGTCAAAGCTTCCTATACGGGGCTGTCACCCGCTATGGCCACGCTTCCCAACGTGTTCTAGTCACTCATCCGGCTCGGCTGGTCCCCGTTCGCTCGCCGCTACTAGGGGAGTATCAATTGATTTCCTTTCCTCCGGGTACTTAGATGTTTCAGTTCCCCGGGTTTGCCTTTATAACCCTATGTATTCAGGTCATAAATACCTGGTTATGCCCATTATTGATTAGCACAGCTAACAATAACAAACATTCAGGTGGGTTGCCCCATTCAGAGATCCATGGATCAAAGCTTATTCTCAGCTCCCCATGGCTTATCGCAGAGTATCACGTCTTTCATCGCCTCTTGCTGCCAAGGCATTCACCAAACGCCCTTCTCGCGCTTGATTTGATCCAGAAAAAGAAAGACTTGATATTGGCACTACCGCCTATTCGGCTACTTGAGTGCGTTTGACCGCACACAA
>NZ_JBQFTR010000012.1:0-11249 GCF_056538725.1 Ruegeria sp. BF10 | reverse complement strand
AAAAGCTGACATCAAGCCGGGCAACGCAATGCCGTTCTCGGGCATGCCCATCGGTACCATCGTCCACAACATCGAGATGCAGGCCGACGGTTAAGCGCGAAACCTTTGATCGCCGCAAAGACGGCTGGACGTCAGGTGCGGTTTTGGAACACGCAAGGGCTGATCTGCACCGGCGTATCCCCAGGTTTCATGCACCGGCCACGTCCCCTTTTCTGCTGCCCGTTGAACTGAGAATCGCCCGCAGGGCATTGCCTGCTCAGCCCAATGCAGTGCACGGGTAAAGGCGGAGAAGAAAAACCACCTGATCAACCTGTTCAAGTGTGCAATGCCAATCCGGACACCGTGCGTTTCAAGTGGTTTCGGCCCGTGTCATGCGCCAGCAGCTGCCGCAGGCGGCCATTGGGCCAGGTGGCCTCTGGCCGGCAAGCAGAGCGCACACGCATCTTGCGGGCTTGCCATGTTCGGTCGAGCCACGAGCTTTGAGATGGCGCCATAGGTCCCCCTTGACATCCAGCAGGGGGCATAGGCCCGATATTAGCGTCATACAATAGGGGTTGCGTTCTTCGGCAGCGAGGGGCGCTCAGGCGATCTATGGGCGTTCTGCGGGCTTCTCTCGGAAACAGAAAAGGCGCCGTTTGGCGCCTTTGTATCTTGCTGCGGATCGTCCGCGATTATGAGCAGTAAACGTGCTTATGCGCGATATCTGCGATGTCGCAGCGGCGGATGCCAATATCGTCCAACTCACGGTTGCTCAGGCGCTGCAACTCGGAATAGGTGCGCTGATACTCAGCGGCACGGGCGCGCGCCGTTTTGATCCGTTCGATCATGTCCTTGATCCGGGTGCCGAAGTTGAAGCCGGTATGTGTCAGTGTAGCGGTTGTCATTTCTGTGTTCCTTTCTCAAATCAGGGCGAATTCCCTGACGTTTCCTTGTGTGTTCCTTGTTTGGACAAGGCTGAGATAGGTGTGTTTGATACCGCTAACAACGGAACTTTTGGTCTAGCCGATATGCATCTATTGAATGGCTGTACATTTCGCTGACCCATTGCAGTCAAGTGTTGCTTTCACGTCTTACGCGCATTTTTTTTGCGTGCCGTCATTGCCCGGCCGTCACGAATGCTCAGCCCCATCAGTATCAGATTGGTTGCGCCTGCAATCAGTTCGATGACCTGCACAGCATAGAAACTGGCGTCAAAGGATCCCGCGTTTGCTTTTACGCTGAGGTAGATGGCGGCGGGAACGAGGATAAGAAGCCCGTTCATCGCTATGATTGGCATCCGCTTCTTCTTTGCAATCGCCGGGGCATCTTTGCGGCGACGTCCAAGAGACATGCCGGACGCGCCGACAATCACCATCGCCGGCACCAGAACAAAGAGACCACTGACGATCATGGATTTTACTGCGGTGACGGTCGCATGGGTCGCAAACAACTCGCTGTACAAGGTGGATGTCCAGAACACGAGGATTGTAAGAAATCCGATGAGTCCGGCGATGGGGTGTATGGCTCTTACCATGGGGCTGCTCCGGTTTTAGTTTCAGGCGACGCAGTGGTTTTCGACTGCGAGTTTTCTAAGAAGATGTGGCCGGGCCACTGCGCTTTCCGGGTAGTCGGCAATCCGACGTTGGAACTCAGGATGGGTGAACGCGTCGCGAAAGCTTTTGACGTCCTGCCAGATCGCGTAGTTCACAAAGGTTGAACTGCCCGCGATGCCCTGATGGAGCTGGGTGGAGATGTATCCTGGCTGGGCTTTCATGAAATCTGCATCATGTGACCATGCCTCAAGCAGTGCTTTTTCGTCTTCCGCGTCCACCGTGAACAGGTTGATCAGAACCACCGGCCCTTCCTCGTTCTGCATTTGGTCCGCCAGTGAGACGGTCTTGTCCAACTCTTCGATACGAGCCATTTCGCTTCCCTTCGATTCTATAACATAGCAAGCTATATAAAATTGCATAGCGTGCTATTCAAGTGTAAATCTGAGACATGGACTTTGAAAAAGAGAACTCGGCCGGATACCTGATCAATCACATGGCGCGATTGTTTGCGAAAAAATTGCAGCAGCGCATTGCGCCGTTAGGTATCGTTGTCGGGCAATTCCCGATCTTACTGGAGCTTTGGGTCAAAGACGGAGTGACGCAAAAAGATCTTCTTGGAAAAATCGATGTCGAACAGGCGACCCTAGCCAACACGCTCAATCGTATGGAGCGCGACGGATTGATCAAAAGAACAAAGAATCCCTCTGATGCCAGAGCTCAATTGATCTGGTTGACCCGGAAGGCAGCCGCGCTTCGTAACAGCGCCTACGAGGCCGCTATGAGCGTGAATGCTGATGCCCTACAGGTATTGAACGAAGCTGAGCGCGCGCAATTCATGAATGCCATGAGATTGATAATCAAAAACATGCGTTCGGTTTGAGTGAACCCAAAGCAGCCTGACCCTGATCAAAACGATAGGTCAGATGCAGTTAACCGCAAGAAAAAACGCCCCCGCATTGATCGGAGGCGTTTCATGTTCTTCGAAGGTATTGCGCTTAGCCGCGCTCTTCGACGATCTCTACCAGATGCGGGATCTTGTTGATCATACCGCGGACCGAAGGGGTATCTTCCAGTTCGCGGGTTTTGTGCATCTTGTTCAGGCCCAGGCCGATCAGGGTTGCGCGCTGTTCGGCGGGGCGGCGGATCGGGGAGCCGATCTGCTTGACGACGATGGTTTTTGCCATGGGTCGCTCTCCTTACGCTTCGGCTTCAGCAGCCGGTGCTTCGTCCCGCTTGGGCAGGATGTCGGCAACTTTTTTACCACGACGTGCGGCAACCGAACGCGGGCTCTGCTCTTTTTGCAGGCCGTTGATGGTGGCGCGGATCATGTTGTACGGGTTCTGCGAGCCCAGCGACTTGGACACAACGTCCTTGACGCCCAGCATTTCGAACACGGCACGCATCGGACCACCGGCGATGATACCGGTACCTTCAGGTGCGGTGCGCATAACCACTTTACCGGCGCCGTGACGGCCTTCGATATCGTGGTGCAGGGTCCGACCTTCGCGCAGTTGCACGCGGATCATCTGACGCTTGGCTTGTTCGGTTGCCTTGCGGATGGCTTCAGGTACTTCCTTCGCTTTACCCTTGCCAAAGCCCACGCGGCCTTTTTGATCGCCGACAACCACCAGAGCGGCGAAGCCAAAGCGCTTACCACCTTTTACGGTTTTCGACACACGGTTGATCGCAACCAGGCGATCTGCGAATTCCGGAGTTTCGTCGCGGTCACGACCACGGCCCCGGCGGTTATCACGTTCTGCCATTTGGCATCCCTTTTCTCATATGGCGCTTTCGGCACCGTTTCTTCAATCCAAGTGAGCCCCGACTGTTGCCGAGGCCCCCGGATCATCGGGGCGGATCGAAACCCGCCCGCAATCTTTGGCATTGCGCATCTTGACCCGAAAACCGGTTCCCACTTTTCGGGATGCGCTTGGTCTTAGATCTTCAGACCACCTTCACGCGCAGCGTCGGCCAGTGCCTTCACCTTGCCGTGGAACAGGAAGCCACCACGATCGAAATAGGCCTCTTCGACGCCTGCCTTCTTGGCACGCTCTGCGATGGCCGCGCCGACTTTGGTTGCCGCATCGATGTTGTTTTTGCCAACAACGCCCAGATCCTTTTCCAGGGTCGAGGCCGAGGCCAGGGTCACGCCACGCACGTCGTCGATCAGCTGAACAGAAATGTTCTTGTTCGACCGGTGCACGGACAGACGCGGACGACCCGCGTTGACCTTGCGAAGTTTGTTCCGAACGCGCAGGCGGCGCTTCAGAAACAGGGTTCTTTTGCTGTTTGCCATTGTGTTCGTCCTTACTTCTTCTTGCCTTCCTTGCGGAAGATGAACTCGCCCTTGTAGCGGATGCCTTTGCCTTTGTAAGGCTCGGGGCGGCGCCACTCGCGGATTTTGGCCGCGGTTTCGCCCACCAGCTGCTGGTCGATACCTTCCACAACGATCTCGGTCTGCTTCGGCGCGGTGATGGTGACACCTTCCGGAGCAGTGAAATCAACATCGTGGCTGTAGCCCAGGTTCAGCTTCAGGGTGTTGCCCTGCATCTGAGCCCGGTAACCAACACCCTGGATCTCCAGCTCTTTTTTGAAGCCGGTCGTCACACCGATTACCAGGTTGGCAACCATGGTGCGGCTCATGCCCCACTGCTGGCGAGCACGTTTGGACATGCCGCGGGGGTCGATCTTGACCACGTTGTCTTCAACCGACAGCGTTACGTCGTCGGTGGCGGTAAAGCTGCGGGTGCCTTTCGGACCTTTCACTTCGATGGTCTGACCCGACACAGTGGCGGAAACGCCGCTGGGCAGCTCGACCGGTTTTTTACCAATACGAGACATTGCAGACCTCCCTCTAGAAGACGGTGCAGAGCACTTCGCCGCCAACATTGTTGGAGCGAGCGTTTGCGTCCGACATCACACCTTTCGGAGTGCTGACAATCGACACACCCAGACCCTGACGGACCTGTGGGATGTCATTGACGCCCATGTATACGCGACGGCCGGGCTTCGAGACCCGCTTCAGTTCACGAATAACAGGGGTGCCTTCGTAGTATTTCAGGCTGATTTCGATGGCCGGATGACCGTTTTCACCGGTCGTCTTTTCATAGCCACGGATGTAGCCTTCGTCCGCCAGCACGTCCAGAACCCAACCGCGCAGCTTGGAAGCCGGGGTGGAAACGGTGGACTTGCCGCGCATTTGCGCGTTGCGGATACGGGTGAGCATATCGCCGATAGGATCATTCATATCTATGTCTCCCTTACCAGCTCGATTTCACCATGCCGGGGATCTGACCAGCAGAACCCAGCTCGCGCAGCGCGATACGGCTGACCTTCAGCTTACGGTAGTAAGCGTGGGGACGACCGGTCAGCTGACAACGGTTGTGCAGACGGGTAGCCGAGCTGTTGCGCGGCAGTTTCGCCAGTTTCAGACGCGCCTTGAAGCGCTCTTCCATCGGCTTGCTCTCGTCATTCGCGATTTCTTTCAGCTCGGCACGCTTCGCGGCATATTTGGCCACCAGGCGTTCGCGCTTCTTTTCGCGTTCGATCATTGCTTTTTTAGCCATGTCTCAATCCTCCCGGCGCTTATGCGTTGAACGGCATGTTGAAAGCTTTCAACAGTGCCTTTGCTTCAGCGTCGGTTTTCGCTGTGGTGGCAATTACGATATCCATGCCCCAGACTTCGTCGACCTTGTCGAAATCGATTTCCGGGAACACGATGTGCTCTTTCATGCCCATGGCAAAGTTGCCCTGACCATCGAAAGCAGGCTTTACACCGCGGAAGTCACGAACGCGCGGCAGCGCGATGGTGATCAGACGATCCAGGAATTCGTACATCCGGTCACCACGCAGGGTCACTTTCGCGCCCAGCGGCATGTCTTCACGGACGCGGAAGCCCGCGATCGACTTCTTCGCCTTGGTTGCAACGGCCTTTTGACCGGCAATCGCAGTCAGATCTTCGACAGCAGCTTTCGCTTTCTTCGAGTCTTTGACAGCCTCGGCACCACAACCGATGTTCAGAACGATCTTGTCCAGCTTGGGCAGCTGCATGTCGTTCTTGTAACCGAACTCTTCTTTCAGAGCGGCACGGATGGTTTCAACGTACTGAGTTTTCAGACGCGGGGTGTAGGTTGCGTTATCAAGCATCGATCACGTCCCCTGTGGTCTTGGCGAAGCGGACCTTCTTGTCACCTTCCATGCGGAAGCCGACGCGGGTCGCTTTGCCGTTCTTGTCCAGCAGTGCCAGGTTCGAGAGGTCGATCGGGTTTGCCTGAGGCAGACGACCACCTTGCGAGTTCTGCGACTGGCGGGTGTGACGGATGGCGATGTTGATGCCATCGACAACAGCTTTGCCGGCTTTGGGGTCAACCGAGGAAATGGTACCCTCTTTGCCCTTGTCCTTGCCGGCCAGCACGACGACCTTGTCGCCTTTGCGGAGTTTAGCAGCCATGATTACAGCACCTCCGGAGCCAGCGAGATGATTTTCATGAAGTTCTTGCCGCGCAGTTCGCGAACAACGGGGCCAAAGATACGGGTACCGATCGGCTCGTTGTTGTTGTTCAGGATGACGGCGGCGTTGCGATCGAAGCGGATCGCGGTGCCGTCTTCACGACGGACTTCCTTGGCGGTGCGTACGACGACGGCCTTGCGGACGTCCCCTTTCTTTACGCGGCCGCGTGGGATGGCTTCCTTCACCGAGACGACAATGATGTCGCCGACGGAGGCGTATTTACGCTTGGAACCACCCAGGACCTTGATGCACTGAACTCGGCGAGCGCCGGAGTTGTCAGCGACATCCAGATTGGTCTGCATCTGGATCATGTGGTTTCTCCCGACCTGTGGGGGCTGGTCTTGTTAATTCCCCCAGGGTTTCGACAAATGGAAAGGCCTGGGGGCTTACGCCTCCAGAACCTCCCAACGTTTCGTCTTCGATTTCGGCGCGCATTCGATGATGCGTACGGTGTCGCCGACCTTGAAGGCGTTCTTTTCGTCATGAGCCCGGTATTTCTTGGACTTACGAACGGTTTTGTGCAGCAGCGGGTGCTTGAAACGGCGTTCAACCGAAACAGTCACGGTCTGCTCGTTGGCGTCGCTGGTTACTACTCCGGACAGGATACGCTTGGGCATAGGATTACTCCTCCGATGCCGCGGCAGCGGCCTTTTCGTTCAGAATGGTTTTGACGCGGGCAGCATTGCGGCGGGCCGCTTTGATACCAGCCGTATTTTCCAGCTGACCGGTTGCCTGTTGAAAGCGCAGGTTAAAGCTTTCTTTCTTCAGGTTGGCCAGTTCCTCGCGGAGCTGGTCCGGGGTCTTGTCACGCAGTTCTTGGGCGTTCATCGCCTTTTTCCTTTGCTCAAAACACCAGAAGGCCCCGTACACGGGTCACCTTGGACCTGGTGGATGAATGATAGACATGCGAATCGCCCGACAACGCCGGGGGACACGCAGGATGCCGCCGTATAAGGGTTTGGGGGGTGGGTGGCAAGGGAAAGTTTTTCTGCCGATTTCATCGTGTGAATTGAATCAGCACCGGGCCATATCGTTCGCTGGAACGAACCGCGGAACAATGGCGAGGCCAGAGGGAGAAATAGTGTTTCCCTCAGCGTGTTTGCCGACCTAACATCGGTCTGTGATTATTGCGACCATTAAATTAAAAAGTGAGGTGTTTAATGCAAAATTCTAAATTGGCTACATTCACGTTCGCTGCCCTGATCTGTGCATCCACGACCATAGCGGCCCCCGACGGCAAATGGACGTTGACCATCAACTCCAGCCGGCCATGGCAGATGGATATTGCGGTTAACAACAACACACCGCAGGTTCTTGCCGCTCATGGGATTACACCGGAAGGGATCAAGGTAAGAAAGGTTACAAGCGATCGGCTTCAATTTGACGCCATAATATCTAAGCAAGGCAGTTGTTCATCTGGAAGTGTGATGAAATTTGATCTTCAATTTAAGAATGGTGCCTACAGGTCAGGTTCCGTAAATGGGAATTGCATTGGCTTCCCCAAGTTCCGGGCTCGCGTTTCGGCCAAGTAGTTATCCAAAAACGCAAAACGCGGCCTCGTTTGCACGAAGCCGCGTCTTCAATTGTCTAAGTCTGAGTGACTTACGCCAGAGCGACGTTCACAGCCGATTCACGACCATCACGGCCGGGTTCGATGTCGAATGTTACTTTCTGGTCGTCGGCCAGGCCGGTCAGCCCCGAGCGCTCGACAGCAGAGATGTGTACAAACACGTCTTTGCCACCGGTCTCCGGTGCGATGAAGCCAAAACCTTTAGTTGTGTTGAACCATTTTACGGTGCCATTGGCCATATCCGTAGTCTCCTAATAAATTGCTGCCCGCGGAATTGCGACAGCGTGGCGTAGTCGGTCTGGATCGAGAGACTGAACGCCGAATAACGGGAGACAGTGGTCGAAATAGAAAAACGTCTGCGAGGTTCTGCTACGCCATGTCGACGCATATTGCAAGGTCTATCGGTAACTTCTTGTGAATCGTGACCGGAATGGGCACCGTCCGTTCGTCTCGCAATCGCTTCACTGGGGTGACCCGTGTGTCATGAACCGGGGCTCACTCCCACTTGTAGTTGAAGCTGACACTGATCCGCTCGTTCTCGGCCATGTTCATCGGCACCTCGTGGCGCAACCAGCTTTCCCAGAGCAGGACGTCGCCCACTTGTGGCTTCATATAGATGAACGGCTGCAAATCGCGCCGCCCACCTTTCAGACGCGTTGGCGCGGCCATCATGCGGCCTGAGCGGGGGTCTTCCAGTTTCAGCGCACTGGCCCCTTCGGGCATCGCCACATAGGTCGTGCCCGATATCACGCTGTGCGGGTGCAGGTGGCTGGAATGCATGCCACCCTCGGGCAGGATGTTGATCCAAAGGTCTTCTAGCTTCAACTCGCCTTCGCCCAGATCGAACTCCAGATCCCTGGCAAAAGCGGCAACGTGCTGATCCAGTACCTTCACCACATCGGCAAAGATAGGGAACCGCCAAGGCAGATCGGTTAGCGAGGCATAGCTGGTATAGCCGGGATAGCCGTTTTCCTCACACCATTGCTGCCCGGCCTCGTCATCTTCGGCGATGACAAGACACGAGTTTTCCAACTCTTCCGCATCGATCTCGGGACCGAACTCGGACAAAGCTGCGCGATAGAGACGGGTAACAAAGAGTGATTCAATCTGTGCCATAGCGCCCTCTTAACGCAGCCTCGTCACGATTGCGATGGGTCTTTTGCGAGGCTCTGCCTCGCGCTCCGGGATATTTTTTGCCAGATGAAGCAGGGGGGTCCGAATTTCATCTGGCCATAAATATCCCGGGGGAGTCGCGGCTTGCCGCGGCGGGGGCAGCGCCCCCAAATGAAAACCCCCGCCGGTTTCCCGACGGGGGTCAATTTTGTCACGAACGGGGAAACTCCCGGATCGCTTACCAGTCTTCGCGAACTACGACGCGGGTCTTGATCGGCAGCTTCATCGCGGCCAGGCGCAGGGCCTCACGGGCGATGTCGTCATTGACGCCGTCGATCTCGAACATCACGCGACCGGGCTTGACCTTGCAAACCCAGCGGTCCACCGAACCCTTACCTTTACCCATACGAACTTCGATCGGCTTTGCAGTGACCGGAGTGTCGGGGAAGATACGGATCCAGACACGACCCTGACGTTTCATGTGACGGGTCATGGCACGACGTGCAGCTTCGATCTGACGTGCGGTGACGCGCTCGGGTTGCAGGGCTTTCAGACCGTAGGTGCCAAAGTTCAGATCAGAGCCGCCCTTGGCTTCGCCCTTGATCCGGCCTTTGTGCATCTTGCGGAATTTAGTACGCTTTGGTTGAAGCATATCTTTCCCTCCTTAGCGACGACCGCCACCAGCACCACGAGGTGCAGGGCCGTCCTGGAGTTCCTGTGCTTTACGGTCACGTGCCTGCGGATCGTGCTCCATGATCTCACCTTTGAAGATCCAGACCTTGATCCCGATGATCCCGTAAGGAGTCATCGCTTCGGCATGTGCGTAATCGATGTCGGCACGCAGGGTATGCAGAGGCACGCGGCCTTCGCGATACCATTCGGTCCGTGCGATTTCGGCGCCGCCCAGACGACCAGCGACGTTCACCCGGATACCCAGGGCGCCCATGCGCATGGCGTTCTGAACCGAGCGCTTCATTGCGCGGCGGAACGAAACACGACGTTCCAGCTGCTGAGCGATCGACTCGGCAACCAGCTGCGCGTCAAGCTCGGGCTTGCGCACTTCGACGATGTTCAGGTGCAGTTCGCTGTCCGTCATACCAGCAAGCTTTTTGCGCAGAACTTCGATGTCTGCACCTTTCTTGCCGATGATGACACCCGGACGTGCGGTGTGGATCGTGACGCGGCACTTCTTGTGCGGACGTTCGATGATCACACGTGCAACACCGGCCTGCTTGCACTCTTTCTGAATGAACTCACGGATCTTGATGTCTTCCAGCAGAAGATCACCGTAATCCTTGGTGTCAGCGTACCAGCGGCTGTCCCAGGTGCGGTTGACCTGAAGGCGCATGCCGATCGGATTGACTTTATGTCCCATTAGGCTTGCTCCTCAACTTGACGCACCTTGATGGTGATCTCCGAGAACGGCTTCATGATCTTGCCGAAACGGCCACGGGCACGCGGACGACCGCGCTTCATGACCAGGTTTTTACCAACCCATGCTTCGGCGACGATCAGCTCATCGACGTCCAGGTTGTGGTTGTTTTCGGCATTCGCGATTGCGGATTGCAGGCACTTTTTGACGTCCTGCGCGACACGCTTGTTCGAGAAAGTCAGGTCGGTCAGAGCCTTTTCAACTTTCTTGCCGCGGATCATTTGCGCAACCAGGTTCAGTTTCTGCGGGCTGGTGCGAAGCATGCGGGTTTTCGCCATTGCTTCGTTTTCAGCCACGCGGCGGGGGTTCTTTTCCTTGCCCATGACTTACTTCCGCTTCGCTTTTTTGTCTGCGGCGTGACCATAATAGGTCCGGGTCGGCGAGTACTCACCGAACTTCTGACCGATCATGTCTTCCGTGACGTTTACCGGGATATGCTTCTGGCCATTGTACACACCAAAGGTCAGACCCACGAACTGGGGCAGAATGGTGGAACGACGCGACCAGATCTTGATGACTTCGTTGCGGCCCGATTCGCGCGCTGCTTCGGCTTTTTTCAGCACGTAAGCATCGACGAAAGGACCCTTCCAAACAGAGCGAGACATGGATTAACGTCCCTTCTTCTTGGCGTGCCGCGAGCGGATGATCAGCTTCTGGGACGCTTTGTTCTTGTTGCGGGTACGCTTACCCTTGGTGTCCTTACCCCAAGGCGTAACCGGTGTACGGCCACCCGAGGTACGACCTTCACCACCACCGTGCGGGTGATCGATCGGGTTCATTGCAACACCACGAACCGACGGGCGCACGCCCTTGTGGCGCATACGACCGGCTTTGCCGAGGTTCTGGTTGCTGTTGTCGGGGTTGGACACGGCACCGACGGTCGCCATGCATTCCTGACGGACCATGCGCAGCTCGCCCGAGCTCAGACGGATCTGAGCGTAGCCGCCATCGCGACCAACGAACTGAGCGTAAGTACCGGCCGCACGTGCGATCTGACCACCCTTGCCAGGCTTCATCTCGATGTTGTGGACGATGGTACCGATGGGCATGCCCGAGAAGGGCATTGCGTTGCCCGGCTTGATGTCAGCTTTC
>NZ_JBQFTR010000011.1:0-35981 GCF_056538725.1 Ruegeria sp. BF10 | reverse complement strand
GGACGCGATCAGCTCGATCTCGTCGCGCTGACGACCCAGTTCCGACGTGATCGAGCCAAAAAGCTCGGGATCACGATCAGCAAGGGACTGGGTGAAAAATCCGTCTGAACGGTGCGGTGCATTCACTGGTCATATCTCCTTATAGAGGAACGCAACGCAGCCACGGCTGCGTTGGACGTCATTTTGTGATGTTTGAAGGTGGCCTCAGATCACGCGGTCCCGAGGTTCGCGGCCTTCGAAGAAATCGCTCAGGTTGTCGAGAACCCGAAACCCCATCGCCTCGCGCGCTTCGCGGGTCGCGCTGCCCAGATGCGGCAGCATGACGAGGTTGTCGCATTGCAACAGGTCCGGGCTGACACGCGGTTCACCATCGAATACATCCAATGCAGCGCCGCCGATCATGTCGAACATCAACGCCTGGATCAGCGCCCATTCGTCGATCACTTCGCCCCGTGCGGTGTTGATCAGAAATGCGTCAGGCTTCATCAGGTCAAGTCTGCGCGAATTGATCAGATGGCGGTTGGCTGCGCCGCCCGGACAGTGCAGTGAAACGAAGTCACATTGCGGCAGCAGGTCGTCTATGGTGTCCACCTGCCTCGCATTGCATTCGGCGAGAACATCGGGCGATACGGCGCTACGGTTGCAAACCAGCACGTCCATGCCGAACCCGTGATGAGCACGGCGCGCCATCTCCTGTCCGATACGGCCGTATCCGATGATGCCCAGTGTCTTACCGCTGACCTTGGTTCCGACCAGATGCGTGGGCCGCCATCCTGTCCACTGACCTGAACGCAGCTCGCGTTCACCCTCGCCCGCCCGACGCGCAACCATCAGCAGAAGAGTCATGGCGATATCGGCGGTGCATTCGGACAAAACATCGGGCGTGTTGGTCACGGTCATACCCAATTCGCGTGCCGATGGCTCGCAGATATGGCTGTACCCAACACCGTAATTGGCAAGAATCTTCGTCTGCACACCCGGCACATCCAGTGCCTCGGCGCTCAGCGTGTCCGTTACGGTGGGCAGTACGGCGTCATAGGATTTCAACGCTTGCCGGATTTCAGCAGGGGACATGGGTTTGTCGCCGGTGTTCAAAACGGTGTTGTAGTTCTCGGCCAGCTGCGCCTCGACGGCAGCGGGCCAGCGACGGGTTACCAGAACCGAAGGTTTGACCATCACGCAGCCTCCATCACACGGGCGATCGTCTCACCGATCACGGCAGGGTTTTCGGCCACGGTGACACCTGCGGCGGACAGGATCTCGACCTTTTCGCTGGCGCTTTCGCCGAAGGCCGAGATGATCGCACCCGCGTGCCCCATGGTACGGCCTTTCGGAGCGGTCAGGCCAGCGACATAGGCGATCACGGGCTTGGAGATGTGGTCGCGGATATATTCGGCGGCTTCCGCCTCCTGCGGGCCTCCGATTTCACCGATCATGGCGATGACATGCGTGTCTTCGTCGTCTTCAAACCGCTGAAGGATGTCCTTGAAGGATGAGCCGTTGATCGGGTCACCCCCGATTCCGACACTGGTCGAAACGCCGAGACCGCGCTCTTTCAACTGCGCTGCCGCCTCATAGCCCAATGTCCCCGAGCGGCCGATGATCCCTACATGTCCGGGAAGATAGATATGTCCCGGCATGATGCCCAACAACGCCTTTCCGGGAGAGATGGTGCCGGCGCAGTTCGGACCGGTCAGCACCATGCGCTTCTCTTTGGGGTAGCGATACATATACCGTTTTACCCGGATCATATCCTGTGCCGGAATGCCGTCGGTGATGCAGACGCAATAGCGGATGCCGGCATCCGCGGCCTCCATGATCGAATCCGCGGCGAACGGTGGCGGAACGAAGACCAGGCTGGCATCTGCGCCGGTGGCTTCGACGGCCTGTTTTACGGTGTCAAAAACCGGAACGCCTTCGACGGTTTCCCCACCCTTTCCGGGCACGACGCCACCCATCACGTTTGTGCCATAGTTCAACATGTCCTTGGTGTGGAACCGCGCCATGCGCCCGGTGATGCCCTGCACGATGACACGCGTGTCACGATCGAGAAGAATGCTCATTACACAACCCTCATTTTGGTGCCTTGGGTAAGGTCGTTTTTCCACGCGCCCACAGCGCGTTCTGCCGCCTCCATCAGCGTCGTGGCGCGAATGATCGGCAATCCGGATTTGGCCAGGATCTTCTGGCCTTCTTCGACATTCGTACCGGCCAGCCGCACGACGACCGGAATATCGAGGTCAAGTTCCTTCAACGCCTGCACGACACCTTCAGCCACCCAGTCGCAGCGGTTGATACCGGCGAAGATGTTGACCAGAATGGCTTGAACATTGCCATCCGACAGAACCAGCCGGAACGCCTTGGCCACCCGTTCAGGCGACGCGCCCCCCCCGATGTCGAGGAAATTTGCAGGCTCGCCGCCTGCCAGCTTGATCGTGTCCATGGTGGCCATCGCCAGACCGGCGCCATTGACGATGCAGCCGATATTGCCGTCGAGCCCGACATAAGACAGCCCGCGATCCGCAGCGCGGCTTTCGCGCGGGTCTTCCTGGCTCTTGTCGCGCAGTTCGGCGATCTGGGGGTGGCGGAACAGAGCGTTGTCGTCAAAGCTCATCTTGGCATCCAGCGCCAGCACCCGATCATCACCGGTGATGACCAGCGGGTTGATTTCAACCATCGTGGCGTCGAGATTGCTGAAGGCGGCATAACAGCCCTGCAACGTCCGCACCATTTGCTGGATCAGTTTGGCTTCAACTCCAAGATTGAAGGCGATTTCACGGGCTTGAAACTCCTGAAGCCCGACGGCCGGTTCCACGATGGACCTGACAATGCTGTCGGGGCGGTCGGCCGAGATATCCTCGATCTCCATCCCGCCTTCGGACGAGGCGACGATCATCACCCGCTGGCTGGAGCGGTCCAGAACAAAGCCAAGGTAGATTTCGCGATCAATCGGCACGGCGGCTTCGACATAGACACGATAGATGCCTTTGCCTTCAGGACCTGTCTGATGCGTGACCAGCTTGCGACCGAACAGATCATCGCAAGCCTTGTAGATTTCATTTTCGCTGTTGCAGAGCTTGACCCCTCCGGCCTTGCCGCGCCCGCCCGCATGGACCTGCGCCTTGACAATCCATTTGTCGCCCCCCAGTTCGCGCGCCCGATAGGCCGCCTGTTCGGGACTGTAGGCAAGCGCGCCCGCGGGCACGTCGACGCCGAATTTCGAAAGAACTTCTTTCGCCTGGTATTCGTGGATATCCATCTGATGTGCTCCTGTTTACGCAGCTATCGAAGTGCCGTAACGGCTTTCCAGCAGAGCTTCGATCGCGTCCTGATCGACCTCTCCGCCCAGCTCACGAATGGCTTCGGCGAACAGGCGTACGATCTGGCTGACGGCCTCGCGATTCAATTGATTGAGGATGCCGATGCGCACCTGCACCGGTTCGCTCAAAGTGGGCCAGATGCCAAACCCGCGGGCGCGGCAGTTCTGCACCAGTTCCATCTCGCGGCCAGAAAGCTCGGAAGGCAGGTTGAGCACGATCAGACTGGGCATGTCCGAGGTGACCTCGCACCCCATCTCGGTCACCGCGTCCCGAAGAACCTTTTCATGCGTCCGGTAAGACATCGACCGCTTGGCCAGACCTTCCTGCAAGGTCAGGCGCAATGACTCGTGGAACGCCGCCACCGCATATCCGGAATGGGTCCGGTGGTAGGTGCCCTTTTCCACGTCCTGCCCATCGACGATGCCCCAGTGACGGGCCTCGAAGATCGGATTGTGCACATAGGTATAGGCACCTGTGGATTTCAGCGCCTCGATATAGGCATTGGTAAAGCTGACAGGAGCATAGGTCAGCGGCAGGCAGCACAGGCCTTTCTGCGGACAGGAAGCCCAACCTGCCACACCCGGATAGTCATCGATCGAAAAGTCTTCGACACCCAGTGACGAGACCGCATCGACCAGCCCCATCGCCCCATGACGTTCACACGCGTCCGAGAAACCGCGCAGATCGTTCACCCTGCCCGATCCGGTTTCCCAATGCGCCATGAAGGCCCATTTCGGCTTGTGTTCGGCCAGAGTGGCTTCAACCAGTTCAGCCGTCACCGGCTGGCCATGTGGAACCTCGACGACCGTGACGCTGGCCGCCTGTGGGTCAAGCGGGCTGGTCGCGTGCTCGGCGGGCGTCGCCGCCTTGATCCGCAGCGTCAGCGCGTCGATCCCCGAGAATGTGCCGTTGGTGAAGGCCACAACCTTGTCGCCCGGCATGACGGCCGAGAACATGGTATCCAGAGCGCTCCAGCCGGTACCCGCGACAGCGAACGTGTAAGCGTTTCCAGTGCCCCAGATTTTCCGCAGCATGTGCTTGCATTCGATCATGCCCCTGAGGACATCGCCCTGCATGTGATCGGCGACACCTGCGCCGGCGAAGGCTTTCAGGACACGCACATCCGTGTTGCCCGGCCCCGGCCCTGCGGCGAGGGTCTCGGGAATTTCGAGCGGAGGGAAAATCTGAAAGGTCATGGTCTTGCATCCTCGGCTGTTGGCCGGGCATTGCGGCCTGATGTGTTAAGATGTCGACCAGAAAACGCGAGCTTGCCCAACGGCGCAACGTAACTTACTACTGCTTTTGGATGTCTAAAAGTATGGAGTTTTACCCACCCGTATTGGTAAAAATACCAAGGTATACCGAAATTAACCCCATTCTTTTGGGTGGTTTTTTAGAAAGTCAGGGCAAAATCATATGGTTGAAACATCGGGCAAACCCATCGACGTCATGCTTGCTGACAGCAATCCGCTGGTTCTGTCTGCCATGTCGGAGATATTCGAACGTGATCCGCGATTCTCTCTGGTTGCCACGTCGGCGACGGCAGAAGGATTTCTGGGAACGGTGATGCGGATACCTGTTCAGGTCGGCGTCGTGGACTGGACGCTTCCGGCCCTGGGCGCCGCCAAATTGATCGAGGTGTTGCGCGATCAGGCCGATGCACCGCGCTTTGTCATCTATGGCGATGCCTCCGGAGATGTCCCGCGATTGGCGATGCAGGCGGGTGCCGCTGGATTTGCTGCCCGCTCGGGCGAGGTTGACGTGCTTCTTGAGACCTGTGCCGAAGTGGCAGCAGGTAAGATGGTGTTTCCGTTCATCGACGTCCGGAAAATGAAACAGGATCCGATTCAAAGCCTGTCGCGCAAGGAACGCGCCATTCTGGAGGCCTTGGCGCAGGGGATGTCGAACCGGGAACTGTCCAAGGAACTTCAGATATCCACCAACACGGTCAAGTTTCACCTGTCAAATATCTATGAGAAGCTGAACGTCAAAAACAGAACACAAGCCATTGCGTTTTTCTATTCGTCCCATCGCGGCGCGGACTAGACGACGAGAACAGAGAGCCCGGATGACTGAAATCAAAATAAACGTTGTCGGTGCCGGGCGGGTCGGCAAAACGCTGATCCGCCTTTTGGATGGCACTGATGGCTGCCGTATCCAGGATGTTCTGAGCACATCCTTTCACTCGGCAAATGAAGCCGCCCAATTGTCCAAAACCGGGCGCGTTGCAGCAAGCTATGCCGATTTGCGACCCGCTGACCTGTGGATCATATCAGTGCCCGACACGCAAATCTCTGCGGTGGCCCACGAATTGAAAGAGGCCTTCGAGAACCAGGAAACAACCGGGAAGCCTTCAGTGGCGTTCCATTGCAGCGGCTATTTTCCTGCCGATCAACTGGCGCCGTTGCGCGGCCTCTCATGGTCTCTGGCCAGCGTTCACCCCGTCCTGTCCTTCGCCGATCCACAGGCCGCTGCCGCGCAATTCAAACAGGCGTTGTGCGGGTTGGAAGGCGACGAAGACGCCACAGCGTTCATTCAGCCGCTTCTGGAAGGATTGGGAGCCACCTGTTTTCCCATCCGGTCTGAAAGCAAAAGCCTGTATCATGCGGCCGCGGTGATTTCGAACAACTTCGCCGTTGTCTTGCAGGCCATCGCCCGCGAGGCGTGGGCCGAGGCGGGCGTGCCGGACGAAACTGCCCGCAAGCTCAACGCTGGTTTGTTGAGCAGCACAGTCGAAAACGTCAACCTTCTTGGCCCGCAAGCTGCCCTGACCGGTCCAGCGGCAAGAGGGGACGAAAAGGTCGTTGCCCAGCAGGGCGCGGATGTAGCGGCGTGGCACCGCGATGCAGGTGAAATCTACAGGCAACTGAGCCTGCTGGCGCAGAAGCTGAAGGCAACCGGTTTCACGAAGTAATCGCCAGGTCCATTGCTGGAAAGCACTTTGGAACCTGCGCTCGAAACGTGTCGCGGAAAAGGCGGGCCCGCGCGTTTCTTTTGCGAATCCCTGAAACATGTTACGTTGGGTCAACTTTCAAGATTTGTTTTTTCCTGGCACCCAGTTTCTTGCAGCGCTTTCCAACGAGGTGACTTCATGTCCGACTCCAGCAGTGAGCCCCCGCGCATTACGCTGTCCCTTCCGTCCTCCCGACCAAATCCCACGATTTCGGCGGAACTCTCAGGATCGGCCGGTTTTACTGCTGACAGCATTGACGATCTCAGGCGCGTCGAAGCCGAGAAGCTCAAGGCGTTGCGCCGTGGTGTCGGTATCGACCTGTCCGCCGAGGTGATAAACGATCTGGTCGATCAGCGCGTACAGGCCACCGGTGCAGTCTTTCGACAGCTTGAAACCATTCGCAAGGATCTGGCCGACGGGTTTCTGGGCGCTGTCGTCCCAACCCTTGCCCCGAAACTGCGCGGAGAACTGATCAATCCCGACGGCACCCCCGCCGAGCGGGTAATCGTCGAAGCGCTGCGCCCCACCTTTACCGCCAATGAAGGTATCGACAACGCGGATTTTTCATGGGCTGTAAAAGCCGCGGTTACGGATGCGCGGGGCCTGTTTTCCCTTGATCTGCCCAATCTGCGGCTGCCGCAAAACGGCCTGAGATTGCGGATCCGCGGGCAGAACACCACTCTGAACGAAGCAGTGCCGCGCATTGATGCATTGGATGGCGAATTGGGCCTCGTGGTGCTGGATCGCACTGTCCTCCCTTTGCAGCGCTCGATCCTGGGTGAGCTGGCCGATATTCTGCCGGTAGACCCCGAGGATGCGGAAGAAAACATATCCGACTTCACCGGCACGCAGGCCCCTATCGTACTGGGCGAAGGTGACTGCGCTTCGGAATACCGAACCGAAGGAGGCACGGTTTCCCGGCGGCGTTATTCGGTTCTCTATCGGCTGATCGACCCGCTTGTCGGGCCGAAAAACATCGTTCGTACCCGCCCCGTTGGCGGCAATCGCTTTGTCACGACAATCCCGGGCAGCACATTTGCGCAGGCCAATCTTTCTGCCGAAACACTTTTGAACGCTTTCAACAATGACGGCGGAGACTGGGATTTTCGCGACCGGATTCCAATCGACGAGCCCATTGATGTAGAGGATTTCTTCGAAGATCTTGAGCAGCGCCCGCAAGATGTGCCAAAGGCCTCCAGCCTTGCGCTCGGCTATATCGCCAAGATGCGCTCGACCGCCGTTCACGCCGGAATGTCATTGGGGCGTCTGGTCTATTCCCTGCCGCTTGCCCCGGGCGAGGAACAGCGGATCGTCGTTTCGGAACAGCGCGAAACCCTGACCGTGCGCGAGCGCGAAAGCCTGACCTTCGAGGAACAACAGGAATTCGAAGAAGCACGCGACACTTCCTTCAACAGTACGTTTGAAACCGCGCTCGATGAAGTGATCCGCGGTACGTCCTCCTTCTCGACCAAGGCGTTCACAAAAAGCTTCGGGGGGGCTGGTGGCATTGGTGGCGGTTTGTTCGGCGGCATCGGGGCCATAGTGGGCGGGGTCGGTTTCAGCGGCGCGCGTTCCAGTTCCAACTCGTCAGGCAGTTCGTCCAACACGCAGAACACGTCACGCGATTTTCTGTCCGACACGCACGAGACATTCTCGGCCGCGCTGGAACGGGCCGCTTCGGTCAAGCGAAGTTCGGCCCGAACCAGCGTTCGCACAGCCACGGCAAATGATCGGCGGACGGCGACAACAAAATTCGTGGCCAACCGCAACCATTGTCATGCAATGACGATGCAATGGTTCGAAGTTCTGCGCGACTTTTCCCTGGAAACGCGGATCGAAGGGGTGCAATTGGTGGTCTTCGTTCCCATGCAGCTCATCCGCTTTCGCCGCCTGGGGCAAGGCGATCAACTGCCGGGCAATGTCAACCGGTCAGGATTGCTGCATCGATACAAAGTGATCCTGCGCCACGCAGACGTTTTCCGCCGGGTGTTCCGAAACCGTCGCAGGTTCCGCACCGCGCTCAAACTGCTGGAACAGTTTTATGCCGACAAGGACGCGACACCGCAGAATGCTCCGGGTGTCGCTCAGGACATCGTCAGCTTCGAGGCTCAGGGCACTTTCATGCCCAATGATGACATATCCGCGGTGATCTTCACGCAGGATGGCGACCGCGTTGGGCCAGTGCCCCTGACCGGATCGCCGATCGATATCGACAACCTGCATGACTTGCCTGCCGAGACACGTGAAAACCTTCTGGTTCGGCTGGCTGACGCGCGCCGTGATCCAACGAAGCGGCGGACTTACACCGGATCCGTGGCTTTGCCCCGCTCGGTCGAACGTTCGGACATCGCCCGCGTCGAGTTGCGCAGGCGGACGGGCTCTTTTGCCTATTCATTCTATACCGGCCCCGACCCGATCAACATCTTCAACATTTGGGAACATATCTCGAACCTGGAAGATGCCGATGATCTGGATCGCGCCACGCGCAACATCAACCGGAGCCTTCACACGACGATTTCAGGCTCGGATTTCGACGATCTGGTCGGCGCGCCGATGATCAGCGAGTTCGAAGCGCGCATGAACGAAGACGCACAGACCATCGTTGACGACAACACATTCCAGGCATTGCCTGCAACCCTGCCCTATTCCGTACAGGAAGTGCCGGACGTGCTGTCGCGTCGTGATCTGCGGCGGATCGAAGAAATGTATCAGCATATCGTGGCCGACACCGTTCGCTATTCTCGCGTGATCTGGGCCAGTATGACGGATGAAGAACGGGCCATCCTGCTGGAACGTTTCACGATTGGCGTGCCGGATGGCGGGTTGGATGACGCCTCAAGCGAAATATCGCTGCTCAGCACGGTCCAGAACAAGGTGCTGGGGTTCTATGGCAACGCGATGATCATGCCCTTCTCGATCCCGCCCGATCTGGCCGACAGAATGGAGATGCGGACCGGCGACATTCAGGACAGTCTGCTGGCCTTCCATCGGGAAGACTTCCGGCCACCGCGCCGCACGATCTCGCTGCCGACCCGGGGGCTGTTGGGCGAGGCCGTTCTGGGCCGCTGCAATTCCTGCGAGATGATCGACCATCGCCGCTTCTGGAACTGGCAGGACAGCCCGACGCCACCCCCAGTTGGTGACACGCCGGTCCTGCCCGCGGACAGTGATGCAATCTTTGGCACCCGTGCGCCATCGGACCTGCCGGCCAATCAACCTTCGAACACGCTTACCATCGCAGGGGGCGACATCGGCACAGGCCAGGCCGTGCCCACTTCGCAACTGGCCGAGATCCTCAAGGCCGCGCCTGATCTTGCACGGGCGGGAACCGATCTGACGGGACTGAAAGAGTTGCAGGCGCAACTGGCCCTTGAAACGCAATCGGTCGCCGCCGGTCGGGACAAGGCCATAGACACGGCGACGGATCTGACCAAAGAGCTTGTCGGCAAGGCCACTGAACTGGCGGGCAAGGGCCAGGAGATCGCCGCGGCTCGCAAAGAGGAAGAAGCCAAAAAGCAAGCTTCCGAAAAGAAAAAGTCAGCTGCCGACAATGCCGCAAAGATCAAGGGGTTTGAGGATATCGCCAAGAACGCCTCGGGTGTTTCTGCGCTGATCGGCGGGCAACCGGATGGCAACCGGGCGGCCTTCACGCAAAACCTGTTCAAGGATTTCCCCGGCGGTGCCGCCGCTCTGGCCAATCCCTCCAACACGTTGCTTCTGGCCAAGCTTTTCGGGGCCTTTACCAAAGCCAATACGGATGCGGATGACGGCAGCGCAACCAAGGCCGGCAGCCAATCCGTTCTGGATTTCCTCAATGGCCTGAGCGCCCCTGCGGAGGACGACGATGAGTGACACCAGCACGAATGCAACCGCCGAACCCGGCATCGATGAAAGCCTTGCCGAGGCCATCATCAATATTCTCGAAACCACCAATTCTCCGGCGATACAGCGCGCCCGAGAGGTGATTGCCCACAGGCTTGCCATCGCAGGCGACATTGCCCCATCCCGCATCCCTGCGCCGCGCAATATCACCGAGATCGGCGGCTACATAAACCTGCTGAGCGAGTATGGAGAGGCCGAACAGCGCGCGCGCATGATCGCAGCCGCTCTGGGCATAGCGGGGCCGCAGATTTCGCTGCCACAGCCCGGTGCCGTTCCACCGCTGTCCTTTGTCACCCGTGATGGCGCCCGACCTGCGGGGCCACAACAACCCAGCTTCCCGTTGACCTATACGATCCGCAGCGACTTTGTTCCGGCCTTTGACAATGCGGTGCAGGAAATCACGATTCGTGGTGGCGCGGTTCCGATTTTGACACCTGTCAGAACCCTGCCTGCTGCGGGGTCTGCTCCCGCAACAGACGGCTCTGCGCAGCTGGCTCTGATCGGCCGAACACTCAGCCTGGTGCCAACTGCGGCTTTGCACGCCGTGGCAACCGATCCCCTGTCGCTCAGCCGCCCGACTGCTGGTGGCGGTTTCGAGGTATTGGTTCGGGTCATCGACGCCGCCGCTCCGATCGCCGGAACCATCGCGGCGGCGGACTGGACCAGTTGGGAATGCGATGCCGCTGCCTGTACCGAGGTCGACAGCAATGATGCGCGCTTTGCGCTCACGCCGCTGCTGAACGCCGCCGGGTGGCACCAGCCCGCTGATCCCGGCAATCCGACCAGCCTGTCAAATCCCGGAACCTGGTCTAAATGGCGCAATATCACCGGGCTTGTGCCGGGCGTCACGCGGTTTGCGGATGAGCTGCAACTGCTTTATTCCGCTGAAATGCTCATCACTTCACCGGTCTTCAATCAACTGGACAATGTCTGGACAGGAAACGAGTTCGCCGCGCCATAGCGCGGCTGCCTGAAATGCAGGAAAGTGATTTGGCAATGCTCCCTTCATGAGGTTCAATGCATTCAGGAGGTCAGCCATGCAAAACCCGGAACGTTTCGAGAAATTCTATTTCGCCAAAGTCGGCATGGGCGAAGCCTGTGGCTGTGCCGAGCGGATAATCGACGTGTTCGAATTCAACCGCAAAGGCGGTGCGCAATCCAAGCAACCTGTGAAACAGGGCAGACGCAGACGCGGGTCTTTTCGGGCATGGGCGGTCAGATATGGGCTGATGACCCGTAAGCGCACATAACCGAGGCCTGACAACGCACTGGGCTTGCTGTCGGATTCATGGCCAGGCTCAGGCGGTGTGATTGCATTTCTGAAACCACCATGTCCGGTTGCCACGAGAACAGGTCAGACCGGCACCAGCTTCCCGTCGCGAAGATCCAGTTCATCGGGTGCCAGTTCCAAGCGGAACGCCGGCGAATGACTGACAAGCAGAATCGCCTGTGGCAACGCGCGCAGGATTTCCAGCAGGCGCGCTTCGTTTTTCGTATCCAGCGCATTCGTCGGTTCGTCCAGCAACAGCACTTCGGGATCCATCGCCAGAACCGTCGCCAGTGTCACCAGCCGTTTTTCACCGCCTGACAACTTGTGTGTGATGCGGTTCTTCAGGTGTATCAGGTCCAGATCGCCCAGAACTTTGTCGACAATGGCAAGCGCTTCGTCACGGGTCTTGCCCAGATTGAGCGGCCCAAAGGCGATGTCTTCGGCGACGGTCGGGCAGAACAGCTGATCGTCCGCATCCTGAAATACAAGCCCCACCCGGCGGCGCACTTCGTGGAAATCGGCCTCTTCCACGCGTTTCTGACCAAAAACGGTGACGGTGCCAGAACTCGGGCGCTGCAACCCAAGCGTGATGCGCAGGAGCGTCGATTTTCCCGCACCGTTCGGACCAGTCAGAGACAGGCGCTGCCCGGCATTCAGGCTCAGGCTGGCCCCGTCCAGAACGGGTGGCTGGCCGGGGTAGGAAAAACAGATGTCTTCTAGCGCGATCAGTGTCATGCGAATTCCAGAATGATCAGACCCAGGCAGAGGCCGCTGAAACCAGCCGCAAACACAATGTCCGCGCGGGTCAGGGCAAATTCCTGAAGCAACGGCATACGCCCGGAAAACCCCCGGCACTTCATCGCGGCCAGGATGCGTTCCGATCTTTCGATCGCGCGCACAAGCATCATGCCCACAAGGTAGCCAAAGCTGCGATATGTGTGCCAGTTTGTTGCTGGCCGAAAACCGCGCACCTTCATGGCCGCGCGCAAGCGCAGGTATTCTTCCCGCAACACCTCGATATACCGGATCGTGAACATCAGCAGGTAAACCAACTTTTCCGGGCACCGCAGACGATGCAAGGCGTGACCCAGAGTGACTGGCTCCATCGTGCCGACCAAAACCATCAGGGACAGGATCACGGCATTGGCGGTCAAAGCAATCTCGACCGCTTTCCAGAAACCCTGCCAGCTTGCGGGGAATCCCCAAAGCGTGAACATCGGGGCTCCGGGCATGGAAAAGGGCAGCAGGACCAGCATGAACAGGATGAACCCATCCATCATGGCCATTCGCTTCAACGTCTTTCGCCACGGCAGACGGGAAACTATCAGAAGCGAAAGCGACACTGTCAGCGCCGCGCAAAGCGCGCCGAGGGATGACAGCGCCACGGTCACGACAGCAAAAGCAACCGCCATGACGATACGCATCCGGGGATCCAGCTGGCTGATCAGACCGTCCGGCCCGTCACCGGCTTCGGCCAGTGTTTTTTCTTGGTGCCCCAGAACGTGTGCCATCAGGACGCCAGCTTGCGGCGGGCCGCCATGTAAAAGCCCAGACCGAACAGACCAACGATGTACCCGATCCCGCCAAGGATGGTTTGCAGGTCATTCTGTTCGCGATAGGCCGCAATCTCGCGCCTGAGCGGGCGCAATTCATCACGCACGGCTTTGGCGATAACCTGCTGTTCTTCGACGCTGAGAGAAGCCGCCGAACCGCTGGCCGGTGTCAAAGCAGCCGAAGACGAGTCTCCGGTTTCTGCCACGGCAACACCCAGAACCCGCGCGACATCTTCGGCAGACATCGTGACTTCGGCCACATGCCCGGCGCCAAGGTCAGCAAAGAAGGTGTGCGCCACGGCCGAGGTCGGCGTGTAGACAAAGAAACCGTCCGCATCCGTGACCGATCGACCCAGCTCGGCCCCGTCCGGGCCGGTGACAATGACCTCGGTCCCGCTTGCCATATCACCGTTGGAAAAGCCGATCTCGCCCTCGATCACGTCTCCCGACTCGAAAACGCCGGCTATGACCTTGTGCGCCAGGGCAGGCACGGGCGCACAGCACACAGCCAGTATGACAACCAGATGCTTCATGTGGTTGCTCCTCTGAAAAACAGTTCGGGCTTGACCTTGCGCGCCAACAAGACGGCGAACCCGGTCAAAATCGCCTCGATGGCCATGACTGGAATATGGGCGAAGAAAACAAGCTTGGCAGCGGGCAGGAACTCATCCCCCGACAGCGCCAGGGAAATCGCGACCATGCCGGTTGTCGCCGCAATTGCAAATGCGCCGCCGACACCGCCCCAAATCGCACCTTGCAAAGGTGTCCCGCGCGCGATCAGACGACCGAACAGCATTCCGGCCACCACCGCGGGCAGGGCGATATTGACGGTGTTGATCCCCAGCACCGTCAACCCGCCAAAGCCGAAAAAGACCGCCTGTAGCAAAAGCCCGACGAACAAAGCCGGGAATGCGGCCCAACCAAGCAGCAGCCCGGCCATACCGTTGAGGATCAAATGGACCGACGACGGACCAATGGGTACGTGGATCAACGATGCTACGAAGAAACTGGCTGACAGCACACCGGCAGTGGGGATGCGATCAAGATCCAGAGACCTGAGACCCATGGCGATCCCGCCCGCGGCCGCTATGGCGCCGCCAACAACAACCGGGTTGGAAAGGGCTCCGTCGACGATGTGCATTCGGGGTTACTCCAGATCCCAGGCGCGAATCCAGATCACCGCATCCTGGCTGAGTTCTTTGCCCTCATGTTCGGTTGCCGGACCGGATCCAAGTGCTGCGAAACCCCAGTAGCCGTCTTTTGGAACGCCGAACGAAAAATACCCGTTGTCGTCAGATATTGCGACCACCGCACCACCCGGCATTGGTGACACTTTCGGTGCAGAAGCGGCCGAGCTTTCCATGTCGGGTTCGGCGGCCATGTACTCGATCTCGATCTCGGCCCCCGCAACCGGCTGACCATCAGCCAGCACACGGCCCGTGAAAGTCGAACCCGCGATGATGTTGGTCGGCTTGTTCAGCGGGATAATCTCGGTCGCCAGCCCCACGGGATTCATCCAGTCGGTCGGCAATTCGTTACGGTTCAGGAAGGCTTTGGTGAGCTGTTGGATATAGATGTCTTCGGATTCCTCATAATAAGGCTGAGGAACCGTCACCAGCACATAGTCGCCCGAACGTTTGACCGGGACACTGCCCTTGAACGCCGCGCCCTCGTTTTCCCCGCCGGTGAACCGGATAGGTTCCAGCGTGTCCAGCAAATCGGTCTTTTCACCGTTGTGGATCACATAGAATTCCTGCGGCTTTTCCAGATCCATGACATGGCCATTCTCGAACGGATGCCAGAAAATCAGTTTGACCGGTACATCGCCCGGTTTATCGATCATGGTGTCGGTGGTGTATTCCAAAAGGAAATGCGCATCTGCGATGGCAGGAAGAGCCACCGCGGCAGCGGCTGCGCTGAGCAGCGTTTTCATGAACAGTCGTCCTTGTCCCTTCGCGCCAATCCCGGCGCGAAATTCGTTTTGACCACGGGACATACAACGCCAAATTACCCTTTCAGGCATCCTGGTCCGACGCACATCCCGTCGCCGATTAGGAGTGCCCGTTAGAGGGCACATGTCCGGCAGGTATCCTGACTTGCGGGTCAAAGCGTTGGACTGGCCTTCCCGGGCAAACCCCAGTGGCGTTTCAGCCCTGCTCGCCGCTTACAGTTGCGGGTGCAGTTGCGGAATTGGGCCTGAGCCCGCACCGCATTCCCTATTGATTCCAGAGCAAGCCCCGGAACCGGACATGCCGAGCGGCTTGCCAGACAACTCAGCCCTCGGTCAACGAAAATGTGCCGTGGCCGTCGAAAAAATGCTGAATTCGGCAGTTCGGGCGGGTAAATCGACTTCGTGAAAAATCCAAGGCAGCAGGATGATTTCATGCCTAAGCTTCTGAAAGATACCTTTCCGACAATGGCAGGCTTGCCGCGCCCAGTGAGCGTGCTTCCGGGCCCACGGTCCCTTCCAGCACCACGGGGCGCTCAAGACCGGTCAGGTTAAGCTCAGACAGTTTGTCTTCGACCATTTCAACCAAACGCGCCTTGATGTCCTGCGGCATCCAGCCGTCAATCTTCACGCATTCGAAATCTATCAGGCTACAGGATGAGACAATCGCATGGGCAATCCCGCTCGCCGTCTGTTTCAACCAGTTTTCCAGTTGAACATTTGGCACATCCCAACGTTCGGTCGTTTCCCATAAAGACAGCGAGGTCGCCCCTGCTGTCGTGATCGCACGCTCGAGCACATAAAGGCTGGCCACGTCGATAAGCGGCCTGACACCGCCCGTACCATCCGGCACAGGCAGGGGGCCGATCGCACCCGAGTTTCCACGCCCCGAAAAGATCGCGCCATTGAGAACCACACCGCCGCCAATGAAAAACCCGATATAGAAGTACAGAAAATCCCTTGGTCCATCGGCCGGACCGAATACCAGTTCCGCACCACAAGCCGCCGTTGCGTCATTTTGCAGAAAAACCGGCATATCGAGGCGACCAGCCAGGTCAGCCTTCAGGTCTGATACGCGCCACGGGTCCATTTCTTCCTGAGGAACCTGAAGGGCCTGGGCCCAGTCCCACAGGTAGAACGGCATGGCAATTCCAAGACCCGCAATCCTGCCTTTGGCCTCGGGCGACATGGATGACATCATTTTGCCCAGACTCTGCGTGGAAAACTCCAAAGTGGCTTTCGGCGTTGGATAGTCATAGGTTCGCCGCTTGCGTTGCCGCACGTTTCCCACAAAGTCAGTCAAAACCAGCTCGGTACTGCGGCGCCCGACCTTGAGCCCAAAGAAAAACGCACCATCCGGGTTGAGACGCATGGGAACGGAAGGTTGCCCGACTTTCCCGCGGACCGGTTCACCGCGCAGAAGCAACCCATCCTTTTCCAATTGACGCATGATGACGGAAACCGTTTGTGCCGACAGTCCCGTCATGCGCGCGAGTTCGGACTTCGCAAGGGCCTGATGACGTCGGACAAGCGACAACACCAGCCGTTCGTTGCGGGCCCGCATGCCGCTTTGATTGGTTCCGCGCACCACTGACCCCTGTGAACCAATCGAGTTTTTCCGTGATGAATTTTCCGGCACGACCACCCCTTTCCTGCTGAAGAATGGGAAAGCCCGCCCGCCCTGTCAATAATAATTAAGAGTGATTTATTTATTGACTCAAATTTCGATTCTTGTGATTGTTTCTTATGGGATCAGGGTTTTTGCCTGATCGCCCTCGTGCCCTACTCGGCATAGGAAAAACTGGGAGGATAATCGATGAAACTTGCAAAACTTGCGGGTGCAGCTGCGCTCGGGGTTACTGCCATGGCTGGCAGTGCAATGGCGGAAGGTGAAACCGTTTGCCTGATCACCAAGACAGACACCAACCCGTTCTTTGTCAAAATGAAGGAAGGCGCGACAGCGAAGGCGGAAGAGCTGGGAATGACGCTCAAAGCCTTTGCTGGCAAAGTTGACGGCGACCATGAAACGCAGGTGCAAGCCATTGAGACCTGCATTCTGGACGGCGCCAAGGGCATTCTGCTGACGGCTTCGGACACTTCATCCATCGTTCCGGCCGTGAAGCAGGCGCGGGATGCAGGGGTTCTGGTTATTGCTCTGGATACGCCGCTGGAACCCATTGACTCGGCTGACGCGACGTTTGCCACGGACAATTTCCTGGCCGGGCTGCTGATTGGACAATGGGCAAAAGCCACGCTGGGCGACGCGGCCAACGACGCCAAAATCGCGACACTGGATCTTGCCGTCAGCCAGCCGACAGTGGATGTGCTGCGCAATCAGGGTTTCCTGCAAGGCTTCGGTATCGATCTGGCGGACCCGAACGTGATCGGCGATGAAGATGACCCCCGTCTGGTCGGAAGTGATGTCACCGCCGGCAACGAAGAAGGTGGTCGCCGCGCGATGGAAAACCTTCTGGCCAAGGATCCGACGATCAACGTTGTTCACACCATCAACGAACCTGCGGCAGCAGGCGCTTACGAAGCGCTGAAAGCCATCGGGCGCGAAAATGACGTGCTCATCGTTTCCGTGGACGGAGGCTGCCCGGGCGTCCAAAACGTTGCCGACGGTGTGATCGGCGCGACGTCACAGCAATACCCGCTGTTGATGGCATCGCTGGGGGTTGAGGCCGTCAAGAAATGGGCGGACGAAGGCGTGAAACCAGAAAACACACCCGGCAAGGATTTCTTTGACACCGGCGTGGCGCTTGTAACGGACAAGCCTGCCGAAGGCGTCGAGTCGATCTCGGTCAAAGAAGGCATGGACCTCTGCTGGGGATGACCTGACCACCCGGAGGGCCGCAGAGGGCGGCCTTCCGCTTTTCAAACCACCCAATCGCCCGAAAACTTGCTAAAGTCGTCAGTGACCTGACGCTTTGGGGGAACATTCATGTCCGATACTTCACGACGATCAGACGACTTCGAAGCCGCTGCGAAAGGCAGCCCGGAACAGGTTGCCGAATTCGACGATCACCACCGCGGGTTTGTCGGAACGGTTCAGCATTTTCTGCATGTGAACCCCTCTCTGGTGCCGTTGATCGTCCTTGTGGCTGCCATCGTCATTTTCGGTGTCTTGTTGGGCTCCAAGTTTTTCTCGCCATTTGCACTGACCCTGATTTTGCAGCAGGTCCAGATCGTCGGGATCGTGGCGGCGGCGCAAAGCCTCGTCATCTTGACCGCCGGTATCGACCTCAGCGTCGGGGCAATCATGGTGATGTCGTCGGTTGTCATGGGACAGTTCACCTTCCGATATGGGCTGCCGCCATCGGTCGCGATCATTTGCGGCCTTTTCGTTGGCACAGCAATCGGCGCGGTGAACGGTTATCTTGTCAGCCGCATCAAACTGCCACCGTTCATCGTGACGCTTGGCATGTGGCAAATCGTTCTCGCGGCAAATTTCCTTTATTCTCAGAACGAAACGATCCGGTCACAGGAGATCGAGGAACATGCCAGCATCCTGCAACTGTTCGGTGCCAAGTTCAACGTCGGCGGGGCAGTATTCACCGTCGGCGTGATCTTCATGCTGGTGCTTATCCTCGTGCTTTCCTATGCGCTTCGTCATACCGCCTGGGGAAGGCATGTCTATGCGGTCGGTGATGATCCGGAAGCTGCCGAGCTGTCCGGTGTCAATGTGCATCGCACGCTGATGTCGGTTTACATGCTGTCCGGGCTGATCTGCGCCTTCGCGGGTTGGGCTCTGATTGGTCGGATCGGGTCCGTGTCTCCGACCTCTGGCCAGTTGGCCAATATTGAAAGCATAACGGCGGTCGTGATCGGGGGCATATCCCTTTTCGGTGGCCGCGGGTCCATTCTCGGATCATTGTTCGGAGCGTTGATCGTCGGGGTCTTCACGCTTGGGCTTCGATTGCTGGGCGCTGATGCGCAATGGACGTTCCTGTTGATCGGCATCCTTATCATCGCAGCGGTCGCGGTCGACCAGTGGATCAGAAAGGTGGCAGCCTGATGGAACCTATTCTCAAAGGACGGAACCTTGTGAAGCGCTACGGCAAGGTAACGGCGCTGGATCAGTGCGATTTCGATCTGATGCCGGGCGAGATTCTGGCCGTGATCGGCGACAACGGCGCAGGCAAGTCAACACTGATCAAGGCGATATCGGGCGCGGTGGTGCCGGATGAAGGTGATGTTTGGCTGGAAGGCCGCAAAGTGAATTTCCACTCGCCGATTGACGCGCGCGAAGCCGGTATCGAAACGGTCTACCAGACGCTTGCGATGTCCCCCGCCCTGTCGATTGCGGACAACATCTTCATGGGGCGCGAAATCCGGCGCAAAGGGCCGTTGGGATCATGGCTCCGAATGCTCGACCGTCCGGCGATGGAGAAATTCGCCCGCGACAAGCTGAGCGAACTGGGCCTGATGACGATCCAGAACATCAATCAAGCCGTTGAAACTCTGTCCGGGGGTCAGCGTCAGGGTGTTGCCGTGGCGCGGGCCGCGGCGTTCGGATCAAAAGTCATCATCCTGGACGAGCCAACGGCCGCACTGGGTGTGAAGGAAAGCCGTCGCGTTCTTGAACTGATCCTCGACGTGAAATCGCGGGGCATTCCGATCATCCTGATCAGCCACAATATGCCACATGTTTTTGAGGTCGCCGATCGAATTCACGTGCACCGGCTTGGCAAACGCCTCTGCGTCGTTGATCCCAAGGATTACACGATGTCCGACGCTGTGGCGTTCATGACCGGTGCCAAGGAACCGCCCGCCGAGGATCAGGCCGCGTGACGAATACACGTGCCACCCCCGAAGCGCTTGCAACCAGGATCGCGGATGCCGTTCAGGCTTTGCCTCCGCTGCAAGACCGTCATCTTGTCGCAATTGCCGGGCCACCGGGATCGGGGAAAACGACTGCGGCCAGCCTTGCGACCAAAGAGCTGAATCTACGCGGCGTCGCAACCGGACTGGTCTTCATGGACGGCTTCCATTATGACAACGTGATCTTGAAGGATCGTGGCCTGCTGAACCGCAAAGGATCCCCCGAAACCTTTGACCGTGCCGGCTTTCGTGCGCTGCTTGGTCGATTGCGTGCGGAAGAAGAAGTCGCCATACCCGAGTTTGACCGGGAACTGGATCTGGCCATTGCCGCGCGGTCCATGATCACGGCGGATCAGCGCGTTGTTCTGGTTGAGGGCAATTACCTTCTCTTGAATGAATCGGGTTGGTCGGACCTTCACCAACTGTGGACATTCAAGGTATTTTTGGACACCGATCTGAAAACACTCGAATCCCGCCTGACCAACAGATGGATCGGCCACGGTCTGGACACCAATGCCGCCAAGGACCGTGCGCAGTCGAACGATCTGCCGAATGCAAAGCGCGTGATCCGAAATTCGATACCCGGTGATCTGACACTGGCTTGAGTTTTGCCTTCGGCCAACACAATCCGTCTTGATGAAAGGCCAGAGGTCAGCTCCGGTACACCGGCGGAACAAGACCGGCCTGGAACCAAGTCACGAAAGACACGATTGAAAACACCGGCAGCCCGGTCGCCTGCTGAATATCCGGCGCATAGGGGCACATATTCGTGCACTCCAGAACTATTGCCCCAAGATCGGGATGGTCCGAGGCCAATGCGATTGCGGCCTCGACATTGTCCTCCCGGGCTTTCTGAACATTCAGATGCGGTTCATTGCCAAGAATTGCGCGGGTGAATTCCCGCCCACCCTCGGTTGTGCCGATTGGCGTATCCAAGGGGACATTGGCGGCCTGAAGATGATCACTGGTCAGGGTGGATGCCGAAATGGTCAGAATGCCCGCGCGCTTTCCCTTGGGAAGGATACGATTCACCATTTCGACCTGCATCAAGGACGAGGTGACGACGGGAACCGGAACGGCCTCGGCCAGTTCCTTTTGGAACAGGGACAAGAACCCGCAATTGGTTGTTATGCCATCTGCGCCGTCTTTGACCAGCTCTTGCGCGGCGTCGATGAAGACCCCGAGCATACCTTCGGCCCGATGCCGGACCACCCGATCGGGCGAGGCATCCCGGACGACGCGGTACAGCACCGGAAACGGCCATGTCTGAGCATTGCCCATGTCGCCGGGAATTCTTGGGAATTGCGCGTCCAGCATGAGGATTCCCACCGATGCGCCATAAATGGATTTGCCGCCCTGCGCGATCATCCCTGCGCCTCCTCGATAATGCGGGTCGAGATGTCTTCGGCCCCTTCCATGTAGATGCTGGTAATCCCGTGGCGCACTGCGTCCTGAACCTGATCCATTCGTTTCGTGATATGAGCCGCCAGAACCCGGGCCGCCTCATCAGCATCCCGATCCAGAAGGGCCTGCATGACGTGTTTATGTTCGTCCTTGGACTTCTGCACCCGGTCCATGCTCATGGAAATCCAGCGGATATAGCGGATACGCTCGTTGATCCGCGTCAGAGTTTGCAACAACTCCATGTTCCCTGACAGTTTTGCGATCCCCAGATGGAACGCTTCGTCCCGGGTCACTGCCTCTTCGATCGTCAGGCCGGTGATGTCGATGCCCGTTTCGTAAAGTTCATCACGCAGTATTTGCAGGTCTTCATCCGTCGCCCTGGCGCAGGCGGATCGGGCCGCCGCGGATTCGATGATCTGGCGCAGCTCGAAAAGGTCGAACACGCTTTGCGCATCCAAGGGACGACAAAAGAACCCTTGCCCCGGGCGGAAATCGAACAGCCGTTCGGCGACCAGACGATTCAACGCTTCACGCAACGGCGTGCGGCTGACGCCCAGGTCCCTGGACAGAGCGACCTCGTTCAGGCGGTCACCGGGCCGCAGGCGGAAGGACACCGCCATGGCTTTGACCTGATCATAGATATCATCGACACGTGGTCCCGCCATAAACCCTGCCTTTCTTCCGTTGATTCACAGGTGCCACACACAGTTCTTGAAATCAATATACAAAACTGTATACAGCTTTGTGTGCAGACGTGAATCGAAGGAGTCGCGAACGATGACAGGAACGAATTACCTGACCGGAGCCGAGGCAATGGTGCGCATGCTCGAGGCGCATGGCGTCACCCATATGTTCGGTCTGTGCGGCGATACCACCTTGCCATTCTATGATGCGCTCGCCCGATTGGATCACGGCATTCAGCACATTCTGACCCGCGACGAACGGCACGCTGCCTACATGGCGGACGGCTATGCTCGTGTGACAGGCAAGCCCGGCGTTTGCGAAGGCCCTTCCGGCGGTGGTGCGACCTACATTCTGCCGGGTGTGGTCGAGGCCAATGAAAGTTCGGTTCCAATCCTGGCGATCACGTCCGATGTGGCGACGACCAGCCGTGGAAAATACCCTTTGACGGAACTGGATCAGCCAGCGTTGTTCCGCCCGCTGACGAAGTGGAACGCGTCTCTGGATGATGCTGCCCGTCTTCCGGCCATGGTTCGAGCGGCGTTCCGGGCGATGACAACGGGAACACCCGGCGCGACCCATCTGGCACTGCCGTTTGATACGCAGAAGGCACAGGTGGACGAAGCGGAAATCTGGGCCGACAAGCGGCATCGCAGCTATCCCGCAGAGCGGGCTGCCCCCGAACCTGATGCCATCGAAGCAGCCGCAGCCATTCTTGCCCAGGCCAAATCCGCTGTCGCGGTATGTGGCGGCGGCCCGGTTCTGTCCGGCGCAACCGATGCGTTGCGCCGCGTCGCCGGTCTGCTGGATATGCCCGTCGCCACAACCGTTTCAGGCCAAGGGTCCATCGCCGAAACCGACCCTTTGGCCCTGGGTGTCGTCGGATCGAACGGCGGCATCCCCGCGACACGCGCCGTGGTGGATCAGGCTGACGTTGTCCTGTTCATCGGGTGCCGCGCCGGTTCGGTCACGACCGAACGGTGGAGAAGCCCCGGGCGCAACGCCACGATCATTCACATCGACAGTGACCCCATGGTGATCGGCGCAAACTATCAGACCGAAGTGGCGATTTGCGCCGATGCCCGTCTGGCGTTGGAGGCACTTGCTCATGCACTGGAGCAACGGCAGGACCTGAACGGTCAAGGCGGAACAGCCAAGGCCCGCGCCGCATGGGAGGCCAAGGCAGCGGCGTTTGCCCCCTTGGCTGCAAGTCGGGAAACCCCGATACGGCCTGAGGCCGTCATGGCGTCCCTGATGGACATTCTGGACGACGATGCGATTGTGGTCGCTGATCCCGGCACCCCCTGCCCCTATTTCAGTGCGCATTACCGTTGGCGGCAACCCGGGCGGCATTTCATCACAAATCGCGCGCATGGAGCACTGGGCTATTCTCTGGGGGCGGCCATGGGTGCACATGTTGGGCGGCCCTCGGTCAAGACGCTTGCCGTCATGGGCGATGGTTCGTTTGGGTTCGCCTGCGGTGAGTTTGAAACGATGGTCCGGCACAAAATGCCGATCACCTCGATCGTGTTCTCGAACTCGGTCTTCGGATGGATCAAGGCGGGTCAGGATGCTGGGTTTGATCAACGCTATTACAACGTTGATTTCAACCGGACCGACCACGCCGCTGTCGCAGCCGCCTTTGGAGTGAAATCATGGACGGTCAAGGACCCTGAGGACTTGCCGAAAGTGTTGAAACAGGCCGTCGAACATGATGGCCCCACATTGGTCGACATCCATTCGCAGCAGCTTCACGACGCCGCTGCACCTGTGTCGGAATGGGTCGCGTAAGAGGCAATCGACGGGGTCAGCTGGGCCAGAAACTCCTGCGCAATCGTGGACAGGGGGCGCCCCTTTGCGGTGATGATTGCAAGATCCAGCATGACGGAAGGCCTGAACGGGCGGGTCTGGTACCCGCTCTCACCGTCGAACGTCACGGTAAAGGGGTCGATCATCGCGACCCCCATGCCCTGTTTCACAAAACTCAGCAGGTTCTCGGACAGGTGCGTGTGGATCTGCGTCCGCCACGTGCGCCCGGATGCCTGAAAGATGTCACGGGTTCGTCGGTGGGTTTGGTGTTCCGGGCCCATCACGATGAAGGGCTCGTTTTCCAGTATTTCCGGTGTCAGAACGTCGTATTCGGCCAAGGGGCTGTGTTCTGGAAAAGTCGCCAGCGTTTCGAACTGAAACACCTGATAGTTCAGCGTGTCGTGCAGGATCGGCATCTCGACAATGCCGATTTCAAACAGGCCGGAAATCACCCATTCCTGAATCTTGGATGAATACTGCGACTGGAAACTGACGGACAGGTTGGGGCGGCTTTTGGCAAAACGAGCGATCTCGCGCGGCATGAAACCAAATGACAGAAGATGCGGCGCCGCAACCTGCAACTGACCGGGATGCTTGTTCTGCAAATCCGTCACGGCCTGCGCCACGTGATCCAGCCCGCGCACGACCGTGTCGACTTCGCGGAACAGCAGCTCGGCTTCCGGAGTGGGCAGCAAACGGCCCTTGTTGCGCTCGAACAGAGGCAGTCGCGCTTCGCGTTCCAACTGAGCCAACAGATTGCTGATACCAGGCTGGGATATCCCAAGTACCGACGCCGCACCGGTTACGGTTCCGGTTTCCATGATGGCGTGAAACGCTTGAAGCTGGCGAAAGCGCAGGGACATCGGTAATCACATCATTTTTTCTGATGAACTGTCGAAGATATAGTATTTGAAATGATATGCCCGTCAAGGCAGGCTTCCGCTCATCCACAGGGGGCGGAATGAGCGATCTGGCACAAAACATCATCGGTTACGACCTCTGGCACCTGAAGCTTCCGGTCACGTCCCGCCGGGATCACGGTATAGGATCCGTCGAAGGCGTTTGCGAAGTCGTCATACTGCGACTGACCTCCGAGGATGGCACACAGGGATTCGGCGAAGCGTCACCATGGTCGGTGTTCACCGGCACCCCGGAGGCGACTTTCGCGGCGCTGGACCGATACTTGCGACCCCTAGTTCTTGGCGCCAGCGTAAGTGACCGATCGGCCATCATGGCACGCGCCGCCTATGCCGTGGCGCATTGCACCGAGGCCAAGGCCGCGCTGGAAACCGCTCTGCTGGATCTGGCCGGCCGTATCAGCGGCATCCCGGTCTGGTCTTTGCTGGGCGGTCGTTGCCGCGGCACCATTCCGCTCAGCTGTTCCATCGCCAACCCGGACTTCTCTCAGGACATAGACCTGTTGGCGCGGTTGCGAGAGGACGGCGTGCGGATTGTCAAACTCAAGACCGGGTTCAAGGATCACGCCTTTGACATCATGCGGTTGGAGTACCTTGCGCAGAACTGCCCTGAATTCTCGGTCCGCGTGGACTATAATCAGGGGCTGAGCATCGAGGAGGCTCCGGCACGGGTGCGGGACGTGGCCCGGTTCAATCCTGATTTCATCGAACAGCCGGTTCGCGCCCATCACTTCGGCATGATGGCGAAGCTACGGCATATGACCGATGTTCCCCTTCTCGCCGATGAAAGCGTCTTTGGTCCCGAAGATATGGAACGCGCCGCGCGTGAAAGCATTTGCGATGGTGTCTCGGTGAAAATAATGAAGTCTGGCGGACTGACCCGCGGGCAAACGGTCGCCCGCATCGCGGCGGCGCACGGTCTGACGGCGTATGGCGGGGACATGTTCGAGGCCGGTTTGGCCCATCTTGCGGGCACCCATCTGATTGCCGCGACACCCGAGATCACATTGGGCTGCGAGTTTTATCAGGCGTCCTATTTCCTGAAAGAGGACATTCTGGAAGAACCCTTCCGGATCAGAGGCGGACAGGTCTGCGTGCCCGAAAGCCCGGGACTTGGCGGCAAGCCCGAGCTGGCAAAGCTGAACCATTATGCAGTGGCCAAGGCGGTTTCAGAATGAGTGAAAAGAAAACCATAGCCATCATCGGCGCCGGTATAGTCGGCGTTTCGGCCGCGGTCTGGCTGCAACGGGACGGGCACGACGTGATCCTGTTCGACAAGGCCGGACCGGGTGAAGGCACGTCTCATGGCAATGGCGGTGTGCTGGCGTCCTGTTCCATCATACCTGTGACGGTTCCCGGACTGCTTGGCAAAGCACCCAAAATGCTGCTGAGCTCCTCGCAGCCGCTGTTTTTGAAATGGGGGTATTTGCCGAAGTTGCTCCCATGGCTCCGGCAATATCTGAGCCACGCGAACGTGGCAGACGTTGAACGGATCGCGGCGGCGCTGACACCGATCGTCGGCGACAGCCTGAATGATCACAAGGCTTTGGCGGCAGGCACACGTGCTGAAAAGTGGATCGTGCCCAGCGACTATCTGTTTCTCTACGAGAACCGGGCTCATTTTGAACAAGATGCGTTGGGCTGGGGAATCCGTCGGAAGAACGGCTTTGATTGGCAAGAACTGGAGGGCAAGGCGTTTCACGACTATGACCCCGTGTTCAGCCCGGATATCGGTTTCGCTGCCAAGCTGTCAAACCACGGTCATATCACCGATCCCGGGCGGTACGTGAAAGACCTGGCCGCCCATGTCGAGGCTGGTGGAGGCCGGATCATCCGCGCCAATGTCGAGGACGTCACCCGCGACAACGGCCGCGTTTCCGGCGTGCGCGCGGATGGTGAGACAATCGCTTGCGACACCGCCATTGTCACGGCTGGTGTCTGGTCCGGGCCACTGGCCAAGCGACTGGGGGTTTCTGTTCCTCTTGAAAGCGAGCGCGGTTATCATCTTGAATTGGTGGCACCTTCTGCCATGCCCCGCAGCCCGGTCATGGTGGCTTCGGGCAAGTTTGTTGCCACGCCTATGGATGGGCGCATACGCTTGGCGGGTATTGTGGAGTTCGGAGGGCTGGACGCACCGCCCTCGCGCGCGCCGTTTGAATTGATGCGAAGAAATGCCCGGGCCGCGTTTCCGGGCATAACATGGAAGGAGGAAGTGGAATGGATGGGGCACAGGCCGGCCCCAGCTGACTCGATCCCGATAATCGGAGACGTGCCCGGAATCAAAGGGGCCTATATGGGCTTTGGTCATCATCACATCGGCCTGACAGGCGGGCCAAAGACCGGACGGCTTCTGGCGCAGATGATCGCGGGCAGAACACCGAACACCGACGTAAGCGTCTACGCGCCGTCGCGCTTTGCAACATAAGAACAGACCGATGAAGAACATCGGTATTTCAAAACTCGATAGGGAGAAAACGATGAAAAAACTGACAAACCTACTGGCGGCAACCGCTTTGACTGCCGCAGCGGCAGCACCGGCCGTGGCCGAGAAATGGGACATGCCGATGGCCTATTCGGCGTCGAACTTCCATTCGGCCACCGGAGCGGAATTCGCCAAATGTGTAACGACCGGAACCGGCGGTGAGATCGAAATCGTTACGCATCCATCCGGCTCGTTGTTCAAAGGTGCCGATATCAAACGCGCAATCCAGACCGGGCAAGCCCCGATTGGCGAACGCCTTCTGTCTGGCCACCAGAATGAGAACGCGTTGTTCGGTTTCGATTCGATACCGTTCCTTGCAACCTCGTTCGATGACAGTGCCAAGCTTTGGGAAGCGGCAAAACCGTCAATTGAAAAGGTGCTGGCCGAACAGAACCTGACGTTGCTTTACGCGGTGCCATGGCCGCCGCAGGGACTGTATTTCAAGAATGAGGTGAACTCGGTCGCCGATATGAAGGGCATCAAGTTCCGTTCGTACAACAACGCGACTTCGAGACTGGCCGAGTTGACAGGGATGTTGCCGGTGACGATCGAAGCGGCGGAAATCAGTCAGGCTTTTGCCACGGGCGTCGCCGAGTCGATGGTGTCTTCGGGATCAACCGGGTATGACCGCAAGGTCTGGGAAAGCCTGAACTATTTCTACGAGGTCGATGCCTGGTTGCCGCGCAATTATGTGATGGTGAATTCGGATGTCTGGTCGGGCGTGTCCGACGCCAACAAGAACATCATCAAGGCCTGCGCGGAACTGGCGGAATACGCAGGCAACTGGCGCGCCAAGGAATATACCGGTTTTACTCTGCAAGGTCTGCGTGATGGTGGCATGACCGTCGGTCCGGCATCTGAACAGATGACGAATGAGCTGAAGGAGATTGGTGTAACCATGACCAATGAATGGCTGGAAGCCGCTGGCGACGAAGGCAAAGCCATCGTCGATGCGTTCAACGCATCTAAGTAACCGTTCGGGGCGGGCGGCGTTGCACTATGCCGCCCGCTTTCCACCCAATCATAATACAGCGGGGACACCATGGCGGTATTGCGAGGGCTTCGGTCCGTTCTGGACTTCATCTATCAGGCAGCAGGGGTATTGGCGGCGCTCAGCCTGATTGCCATTCTTTTGCTGATCGTCGTTCAGATGCTGGCCCGCTGGACAGGTGAGGTATTTCCCGGAGCGCCTGACTATGCCGGTTACGCAATGGCGGCGGCATCTTTCCTGGCCTTTGCCAATGCGTTGAACCGGGGCAGCCACATTCGGGTTTCGATCCTTCTGAACTCCGTGCCGGGCGGTGTGCGGCGTATCCTTGAAATCTGGTGTTTCACCATCGGCACTGCCGTCATGTGGTATTTCTGCTGGTATGCCTATCGCTTCGTCTATTGGAGCTGGAAGTTCAACGACATCAGTCAGGGACAGGACAGAACCGCACTCTGGATTCCCCAGTCGGCGATGCTGATCGGTGCCGTGATCCTGGCCATCGCGCTGACGGATCACCTGATCCACGTCCTGTTCAAAGGTGACCATCGCATTGTCCGCGATCTGGCCGACCAGAGCCACGGAGAGTAAGCGCATGGAAAACCTGTCCGTCATCATCCTTTTCCTCTTTGTACTGTTCACCTTGCTCGGCACCGGTGTCTGGGTTGGCCTGGCCCTGATGGGGGTTGCCTGGGTCGGGATGGAGCTGTTCACCACCCGCCCGGTGGGCGACGTGATGATCACCACCATCTGGTCCGCTTCGTCGTCGTGGACCCTGACCGCCTTGCCCATGTTCATCTGGATGGGCGAAATCCTGTACCGCACGCGATTATCCGAAGACATGTTCAAGGGTTTGTCCCCCTGGATGGCCCCCCTGCCCGGCGGCTTGGTGCATACGAATATCGTGGGCTGTACTGTCTTCGCGGCGGTCTCAGGTTCGTCGGCGGCAACGCTGACCACCGTCGGCAAGATGTCGATCCCCGAACTGCGCAAACGCAATTACCCCGAACGAATGATCATCGGCACATTGACCGGCGCTGCGACGTTGGGGCTGATGATCCCGCCATCTCTGACCCTGATCGTCTACGGGGTGACGATCAATGAATCGATCACCAAGCTGTTCTTTGCCGGCATCCTTCCCGGCCTGGTGCTGGCGGCGATGTTCATGGGCTATGTCGCGATCTATTCCAAGTTGGGCAAAGACTGGAACCCGAATGACGAGGGCAAGCTAAGCTTTTCCGAGAAAGTCAGAAACTCCCGCTTTTTGTTGCCTGTGATCCTTCTGATCACGGTCGTCATCGGCTCAATGTATCTGGGCTATGCCACTGCGACCGAAGCCGCGGCGTTCGGGGTGATCGGCGGCCTGTTGCTGGCGGCAGGCCAGGGGTCGTTGAACTGGAAGACATTCACGGAAAGCCTGATGGGGGCCACGCGGACCAGCGCGATGATCGCCCTGATCCTTGCTGGCGCTGCGTTCCTGTCGCTGTCGATGGGTTTTACCGGCCTGCCGCGCGGGTTGGCCGATCTGATCGCCGGATGGGAACTGACCCGGTTCGAGCTGCTGATGGTTCTGCTGGTGTTCTACATCATTCTGGGTTGTTTCCTTGACGGGATCTCGTCGGTTGTGCTGACCATGGCCGTGGTGGAACCGATGATCCGCGACGCCGGGATCGATCTGATCTGGTTCGGCATCTTCATCGTGGTCGTCGTCGAGATGGCACAGATCACACCCCCGATCGGGTTCAACCTGTTCGTGATGCAGGGTATGACCAACCATGAGATGAGCTATATCGCACGCGCCGCGATACCGATGTTCCTGATCATGGTACTGATGGTCTTCATCCTCATCTGGTTCCCCGACCTCGCCACCTGGCTGCCCGAGAATTTGCGGCAGAGTCCCGGCGGGTAAAACGACCTTGAACCCGCTCCATCTGGCGGCCCGTCACGGGCCCCGTGTTCTGGTCGCCGGATTGGCGGCGGGTCTGCTTTTGCCGGGTTTGGCCGAGCCCATGCGGAACCTGCTGCCGCCCCTGGTCGTGTTGCTGCTGTTCGTCACCGTCCTGAGAATGGACCCCGAAACCATTTTTGGATCGTTGAGCGATCTGCACAAGGTCGCGTTCACCGTCATCGGGTTTCAATTCGTGATGCCGCTGATCATTCTGGCCATCGGATTTATTGGGGGATGGACCGGAACGCCGGTGCTTCTGTCCCTGCTGATTATGGCGGCAGCACCTTCGATTTCAGGCAGTCCCAACATGTGTCTGATGATGGGCTACCCACCTGAACACGCGATGCGAATGCTGGTTGTTGGCACTGCCCTGTTGCCATTGACAGCGTTTCCGGTGTTCCTGCTCATGCCCGAATTGGGCGACATTCAATCCGTGCTGTTGGCCGGACTGCAACTGTTGTTGACGATACTCTGCGCAACCGGCGCCGCCATCTTTGCTCGGCGTGTTTGGTTGCGTTCGCCATCCCGCTCCACCTTGTTGAATCTGGAAGGGTTGGGCACGATCACATTGGCCGTTTTTGTCATCGGCCTTATGCCTTCCGTCAGCTCCACGGCGCTGAAAAGCCCGGCCGTCGCGGCCTTCTGGATCGCGCTCGCCTGTCTGGCCAATTTCGGAGCACAGTTCATTTCGTTCCGGATGACCCGAGGGCGTCTGCCGGCAGCCAGGGCAACTGCCGTCTCTCTGATCGCGGGAAACAGAAACATCGCGATTTTCTTCGTTGCTTTGCCGCCCGAAGTCACCGCACCCATCATGGCCTTTATCGGGGCGTATCAAGTTCCGATGTACCTGACGCCAATGGTCATGCGTCATCTCTACATGAGGCAAGTCTTGCCCGAGTAGCGTTGGAGAGCCCCTTTAGGGTTTTTTATCCCCTTTCTCCGATCCTTGCTGACGTTGGGCCGGTACCTCGCCTTTAGTTCAGGCCATAAACACGTTCAGGGAAATCGGGCGAATGTTTGTCACTATTGACAGCTAATCGCACCTTCCCTATTTACTGTCAATGTTGACAGTAAAGGATATATCATGCCGATTAGAAAACTGGTCGTCGCATGTGTAATGACACTGGCTTCAACCCTCGGGGCATCCGCACAAACTCTCACTGCAACGGTGCAGGACGTGCGCAATGCAGAGGGTGATTTGATCATTGCCGTGTTCGATGAAGCAAAATCTTTCAAGGCCATGGACGTGGCGAACGCGGCGGCCTTGGCTTCCGTTCCTGCTGTCAAAGGTCAGGTTTCGGTGACCTTTCACGATCTCCCGCTTGGCACCTATGCGATTGCCGCGATTCACGACGAGAACAGCAACAGCAACCTGGATACCGAAAAGGATATCCCAACCGAAGGGTACGGCTTTGGCGGTATGGGGCAGAGCGGTCTGCCGCCGGAATTCACGGATGCCGCCGTCGCCGTCGGCACCGGCGCAACGGCAAACGTGACGCTGAAATACTGGAAATAACATGATCGGGCGCCCCTCAAATCGTGATGAGCGTTATGAGCAGGTCATGCAGGCTCTGATCAGATGTGTTGCGAGATCTGGTTTCGATGTTGCATCTCTTTCGCTGTGCTCATGGTCACGACCGTTCTTGGCTATCAGACGTTTTAGGGGCTTTTTTGATGTTCTGGACAATCCCGAATTTCCATTCCGGTCACGCTTTGCTTTTGACCGACGTAACCCGGGACAAGGACCCCATCCTGTTTTGGCTGATCCAACTCGCCTGGATGGCACTTGGCCTGTCGATGATCGCCATCGACTTTCTCTTTCGAACGTTTTGAAACTTCCTTTACAAGAGGCTCAAATGAAACCCATGCTGCACCTTTTGCCGGTCGAGGCTTACACGAGCCAGGATTGGTTCGACCGGGAAATGCGCGAAATCTTTTCCAAAACCTGGCGCTATGCCGGGTTTATGGAGGATGTCAGTGAACCCGGCCAGTACATCGCCGTGCAGGCCGGACTCAACAACATATTCGTGATCATGGGGCGCGACCGTCGCCTGCGCGCGTTCCATAACATCTGCCGCCACCGCGGCACCCAATTGATCCGCGCGGTTGGCAAAACGCAAAAGGCATTGACCTGTCCATATCACGACTGGACCTACGATCTTGAAGGCAATCTGATTTCGGTGCCGGACGAGCACGAGGAATATGGCAAGGTCGACAAGTCCTGCCTTGGCCTGAAACCCGCCAAGGTCGATATCTGGAAATCGATGATTTTCGTCCATCCAGACCCCGACGCGCCTTCCATCGCCGAATGGTTCGGCCCGGTCGAACCCCATATCGGCCCGCACGTCCCGGAAGAGCTGGTCGAATACGAAGACCTGAACACCAGCTATGAGATAAAGGCCAACTGGAAGGTTGTCGTCGAGAATTACATCGACGTTTACCACCTGAGTCATCTGCATTCGAACACGCTGCAAATGTATGATCACAAATCCGCCGAATTCCACTGGGAAGGACCTCATTACATGTTTTGGGAGCCGCCGGTGGCAGAATTTCTGGAAGATCAGGACAGCAAACTGACCGCCCCGCGCGTCATTCCCAAAGACATGAACGGCGCCTGGGTGCCGATGCTGTTTCCGGGGATTGGACTGGCCGCTTCGGAAGACGGCTGGAGCATCTTCATTGTCGAACCCCTTGGCCCGGAACTGACACGAGTTCACAACCGCGGGCGGGTGTCCAACAGCTCGGAATGGGAATTCACCAAACAGTCGATGAAGTCGTCCTCTTTCTGGTCCAAGTTTGGAATAGGCGGAAAATACGAAGCCAGTGACGCGATGGGCGAAGATGACCCGATGGTTGCTGGCGATTTTACCGGCGAAGACATCTACGCGTGCGAGCAGCAGCAGAAATCCCTGCATTCTCCGTATTTTGAAGCAGGTCCGGCAGCAAACGGTGAAAGCCCCGTCATCGAGCACCAGAAAGTTGTTCTGCAATGGTTGGGAGAAGGGAAATGAACCCACGTGACTTTTTCCCACTGCGCGTTTGCGGGACCCGAGTTGAACTGGATGGCGTGGCTAAGACCGTTATGTTCGAGGTACCTGACCGCCTGATGGACATATTCGCCTGGCGGTCGGGCCAACACGTGTCCCTGCGTTTCAATATTGATGGCAAAGAGCACCGTCGAAGCTATTCGATCTCCAGTTCACCTTACTCCGGGGGCCCGCTTCGCATCACCGTCAAACGGGTCAAGGGTGGCCGTGTCAGCAACTTCATCAACGACACGGTTCAGGAAGGACAAACCATTGACGTCATGCCGCCATTTGGCAGTTTCTGCCTGGACCCCGATGAAACGGCGCGGCGCACCCATTACTTTTTTGGCGCGGGTTCTGGCATCACGCCGCTCTACGCGATGCTGAACTCGGTTTTGACAGCCGAGCCCCATTCAGTCGCGCATCTGGTGTATGGCAACACAAACGCCAAGAGCATCCTGTTGCAGCAAGAGCTGAACGTTCTTCAGGAAGCGCATCCCGAACGTTTTACAATCAATCATGTCTTTTCGAAGCCCGGCTGGTGGTCCAGCGCCGAATATTGGCGGCAGGGTACGATCGACCAGGCCGCAATCGAAGCGTTGATCGCCGAGTATCCTCCTTACGCCCAGGACGCTCAATACTATGTCTGCGGTCCGGGCAACATGAACCAGACCGTCAAATCGGCATTGATGTCCATTGATGTGCCCGCGAACCGCATCCACATGGAAAGCTATGGTGCTGCGCCGGATCTGGACGCTGGTATTGAGGGGGTGGACGCAACCGCTGAACTGACGCTGGAAGGCGCCCGACACCTCATTTCGATCACCAAGGGGCAGACCGTTCTTCACGCAGCGCAGTCAGCGGGGCTCAAGCCACCCTATTCCTGCCAATCGGGGGTCTGCGGCGCGTGCCGGGCCAAACTGACCGACGGCACAGTTCATATGCGGGCGCGCATGGCGCTGGAGGATGAAGACATCAAAGCCGGAGAAATCCTGACCTGCCAGTCAATACCCACGGCGGGAAAACTGGCGATCAGCTTTGACCAGACCCGTCGCTGAAGAACCGATGACGCGCCTGACGCATGCCGTTTCACGCCGCCTCAGGTTCGTTCGCGGATCAGATCATGCGTCCGGCGCACAATCTCGGATCACGAAGTGCTTGGTCGTTTCTTCCACGACTTCCCAATAGCCGCGAAAGCCGTTGGGGATCAAAAAGCTGGCCCCGGTGCGAAAATCCTGACGGGTCCCGTCTTCGTGGATCAGGGCACAATGGCCTTTGACGATATAGCAATATTCGTCCTTGTCCGTGAACGCGTGCCATTTGCCCGGCGTGGACGTCCAGATCCCGGCAGACAGTTGTCCATCCGGGCTGGTGAAGTGCATTCCAATCTTGTGATGCGGATCACCCTCGACAACGCGATCGGGAAGATCGGCCAAACGCCGTTCGCTGCGCGTTGCGGGCTGATCGAAAAGGTTGAGTACCTGTGTCGTCATGAGGTCATACCCTCCTGCTGGTCGTGTATTGCGAGATGACGTGACCGGCCAATGGTCGGTCACGTGCCGGACTAGGATTTCCGCCATCCTCTAGTGAAACAGGTAGACACCCGCCAGAACCAGAGCAGCGATGAAGATCGTCTCGGCCACGATCAGAACGATGGCCTGCCCGCCTACATCCAGAATTCGCTTGAGCGACGTCTTCATGCCCACTGCCGCAATCGACACCAGCAGCGCCCACCGGCTGAGATCGGCCATGGCCGACGAGACCACTTCGGGGATCAGACCCATTGAATTCAGGACGGCAAAGATCAGAAAGCCAACCACGAACATCGGCAAAATGGGCGGGCGCTTGCCGTCTTCCTCGCTGAACTCCGCGTGGCGCCGGACAAGAAACGAGATGACCAGAACCACCGGGGCCAGCATGGCGACACGGATCAGCTTGACCAAAGTCGCGACCTCACCGGTTTGATCCGAGACCGAGAACCCGGCCCCGACAACCTGCGCGACATCGTGGATCGTGCCGCCAAGGAAGACCCCGGAAACATCGTCGTTGAATTCGAAAGCCTCGGTGAGGATGGGGTAGGCGATCATCGCGATTGTCGACAGAACAGTGACGGACAATACCGTGAAAACCAGGTTCCGCTCCGAATGCTCGTTTTTGGGCAGAATGGCCGACAGGGCCATCGCGGCCGACGCGCCGCAGATCGCAACCGATCCCCCCGTCAGCACCCCAAAGCGCCAGCCACGGCCCAGAAGACGCGCGCCCAGAAGGCCGAACAGGATCGTGAGGATCACACCGGCAATCACAACGGCAATCAGATCCGCGCCAAGGCTCATCATCAATTCAACGGAAATACGGGCCCCAAGCAGAGCCACGCCAAAACGCAGAACCGTTCGTGCCGTAAACTCGATCCCGGCTTTGCAGTCGCCTGCGTCGTCTTCGGCCAGGAAATGGAACGCGATGCCCAGCAACAAGGCCATCAGCATCGCCGGGGCACCATAATGTTCGGACAAGAACTTCGCTGCGACGGCAACAACCACGGAAACAAGGAAACCGTGCCCGTTCAAACGAACGAAAGACCGTGCCCGAAGCCACGGCGAGTTGGATGCACTCAACACCTGCATCTTACTTCCTTTGCAATATTTGAGTTGCCTTTTAGGCAAAGCCTGCTCCCACCCGCACCGTATTCGGCCCGGGTGGAGGCATGATCAGATTACAGCTCGACCTGAGCTTTCATGTCGTCGGCCGAGATTCCGGCGACGGCGACGGGTTTTTTCATTGCGTCGCGGCGGAAAGGTTCGCCGAGCTCCTGGTTGATCAGGGCCTCGATCAGCGTGGTGATGCCGTTCTTCTGGTCCTCGATCGCCTGGTTCAGCGCCGCGGTCAGCTCGTCCTGGGTGCGGGCCACGACGCCCTTCAGGCCACAGGCCTGCGCGATACCGGCGTAAGACACTTTGGTGTCCAGTTCGGTGCCCACGAAAT
>NZ_JBQFTR010000010.1:0-58577 GCF_056538725.1 Ruegeria sp. BF10 | reverse complement strand
CTTTCCAGTCCGTCAGGCCAGCTATCCGACCCATCAGCACCGCCTCAGCAGCGCCGGTGAAGGGGGTTCTAAGTATAACCAACAAAACCCGCAAGTGGAAAATGACGCCGCAGGGCATTTTTTTGAAAAATTCGATATAGTCATTTAAAAACAAAAACTTAAAAAGTCAGAAAGCTTGCCTTTTCTGTGCCAGTTGGGACTCTCTCCCTCGGATGGCCACGACACAACCCGGAAGACACAAGACGGCACTACTATATATAGGGAATCGACCGACACTGAACACAAGGCTGCGCGACTCAAGTAAGTGAATCGACTCGCGACTCTGCCAGAATCTGCATTGAAAACCCCAAACACCAGATTTCGAACCGCGCCGAGTCTGGCCGACAGACATTAAGTCCGACCGCGCCTTCAATGAGGCTGCATTCTGATCACCTATCTTGCACATCCCTCCGGGATGCGCTCTGGTCCGGGCAATTCATTTTCGGTTTCAATAGCGAGACAAGCATGGCGCGTCACCTTACGTTCCCACTGGTCAGAACCGTCGGATTTGACGGAGCGCTTGTCACATTTGCGGACACGATGTCTGAGACAGCGAACCGAGCGGCGCTGGCCTTTCGATCTGAACTGGTTCGGCTTCAATGGGCAGAGGTCACGGAGTCTTCTGCCACGCTGGCCTCGGCATATGTCCGGTTCGATACACAACGCACCACCCAACAGCAGATGTTGCACAAGCTTCAGGACCTCGTCGACCAAAGGGACTGGTACAACACACCACTTCCGACGGGCCGCAGGCTGTGGCGAATTCCGACGGTCTATGGCACCGACCTTGCGCCTCAGCTGGACGATGCCGCTGCTGCTGCCGGTCTCACGCCGGAAGAAGCGGTACGGCGGCTTGGCCAGTCCCGCGTGCGGGTTTTGACAATCGGCTTCGCCCCCGGACAACCCTACCTTGGACCATTGGGCCCCGAGTTCAATATTCCGCGGCTGCAAACCCTTACCCCCATGGTGCCCGAAGGTGCTCTGGTTCTCGCAATATCTCAGTTTGTGCTGTTTTCCGGGCCGACGCCAACCGGGTGGCGGCATGTCGGGCAGACGGCTTTTCGGTGTTTCCGGCCCGAGACAAATGAGGCATTCGCCCTCAACCCCGGGGATGAACTGATTTTCGAACCCGTGTCCCGCGAAGACCTGGAACACATAAGCGCCAATAATGAGAATGGCACAGGCGGAGCAACCTGCGAGGAGATTGCGCCATGAGCCTGATCGTCCACCAGATCGGCCCGACTTGCACCATCCAGGATCAGGGGCGCATTGGTTATCTGGACCAGGGCCTGTCCCGGTCTGGTGCTGCCGACATACTGGCCCTTCATGAAGGTGCCGCGTTGCTTGGCCAGAGCCCGGAATTCGCCGCGCTGGAAATGGCCGGGATGGGCGGCGCGTTCGAGGCCACACAGAACATGCGTATCGCTTTGACCGGTGCGCGGATGCAGGCCAGTATTGATGGCAGCCCCGTGGCCTGGAATGCCTCGCATCACCTGGGGCCCGGACAACGGCTGGTCATCGGTGCGGCCCTGCAAGGCAATTACGGCTATCTTCACTTGGGGGGCGGTATCGATTCAGAGGTTTTTCTTGGATCTCGATCCGCGCATCTGACGGCACGGATCGGGCGGGCAGTGCAGCCAGGCGACAGGCTGACATGTGGCCCGGATGCAGGCGACGCAAGTTTGAAACTGACCCCCTCCGAGCGCTTCTCGGGTGGCGTTTTGCGTGTCGTTGCCAGTTTTCAGACGTCCTTGTTTGATGACGCAACGCTTGATCGGTTTGCGCGCACCTCATTCCAACGTGGCGCACGCGCCAACCGGATGGGGATGCAAGTGAACAGTGACGGCGACGGGTTTGCGGCCACTGGCCAACTGAACATCTTGTCCGAGGTGATCACCCCGGGCGACATCCAGATGACCGGAACCGGAGACCCATTCATTCTGCTGCCTGAATGCCAGACCACCGGAGGGTACCCCCGCATCGCGACCGTTTTGCCCTGCGACATGCCCCGCGCAGCGCAGACGCCCGCGGGCGGAGCGATCACGTTCGAATTTGTGACCTTGGATCAGGCCGCCGATTTGCACGCGGCATTCCTGGCGGATCTTGCCCGCCTGCCCTCAAAAGTCGAAGCGCTGGTGCGTGACCCGCATGACATCCCGGACTTGCTGTCCTACCAATTGATCAGCGGAGTGATCTCTGCCACCGACTAAGGAGATGTGCCGATGCCAAGCGTCGATCTGAATGCCGATATGGGGGAAAGCTTTGGCCCATGGAAAATGGGCGATGACGAAAGCCTTCTGAAAATCATCACCTCCGCCAATATTGCCTGCGGATTTCATGCGGGTGATCCGGATGTAATGGCATCTACAATGAAGCTGGCGGCCGAGAATGGTGTCGGCATCGGCGCGCATCCCGGGTTTCCGGACCTGCAAGGTTTTGGTCGCCGGAACATGAAGCTGTCCCAGGAAAATCTGCGCAACCTTGTGCGGTATCAGTTGGGTGCGGCGATGGGCATGGCCAAGGCGGTCGGCACCAAAGTGCGGCATCTGAAATTGCACGGCGCACTGGCCAATATGTGTTCGGTCGATATGGATATGGCGCGGGCCTGCTATCAGGGCGCGCTGGACGTCGATCCCGACATCATCGTGATGGTTCTTGCCGTGACGAAACAGGAAGACGCCGTGCGCGAGCTGGGCTGCAAATGGGTGGGCGAGATCTTTGCTGACCGTGCCTATAATGACGACGGAACATTGGTTGACCGCAGCCTGCCCGGCGCGGTGATCCACGACGCAGATGTCGCCGGACCACGCATCCTGAACATGGTGCGTGAAGGCGCGATCATCACCGAAAGCGGCAAGCGGCTGGAGACATCCATCGACACGATTTGCCTGCACGGGGACGGACCAACTGCCGTTCAGATCGCCCGTTCAGTTCGCGAAAGCCTGATCGGGGGCGGTGTCGAGGTGACGAAATTCACCCGCTGAACATCATGCGTTAACGTCGGCAGCCCAATTTCACGACTGTTGCCCGTGCAGGCCTCAGCGCCTAGCATGACGGGCAAACGCATATTCTGAATACCATAATTGCAAACAATGCATTGACCCGCAGCGGGCAAGTGCAAGGAGGTCGTGGAATGTCATTTGATCTGATGTCTTATCAGCCCCGGGGCGACAAGAAGAACTCGGATTTCTTCAATGAATACCTTCCGAAGATTTACGAACGCCGGACAAGCTCGGGCATTGCGGATCAGGTCGGTGCAATGCGGGCCATCATCATTCAGGTTGAACCCGACGCGGTGTTCGACACAATGGTCGAGCTTTACGTGATGACGCCGTATCGACACACCGCCAGCTATCTGGGGCAGACCCACAGGTTTTCGGTACTGCATTCACATCCCGACTATCCCGCGCTGATCCTGATGGCCCCGCTCAGCCCCGGGTTTGAAGATTTCATCCCCCGCATCAACCGCATGTACCCGCTTGCGCGCAACAATCCTCAGACGCGTTACGTAGGTGAGGTTTTCGCTGCCTGTGATCTGGACGCGCTGACCCGAGCACTTGAGGATCAGCACATACGCTTCGAGTATTCCGGCGACACCGAAAACCCGTTCTACACAACAGACGGGTACCGATTCACCACCCCGTCCGATTTCACCTGCAACCGCGTCGGGTATTCGACCCACGACTTTAACGATACCGACAGTCTGGGCCTTGGGGATCGCGTGTTGCTGAGCGATACGGAACAGGCCCGTCTGGAACAGGCCGCCGCCTTTGGAACCGAAAGCAGGATCGCCCCGCTGATGCTGGGAATCGACCATCTTGCGACGCGGGTGCTGGCGGGCGAGCGCGAGGATGCGATTCTCGAGTTCCTGACCATGGTACCCTACTATTTCTGGGGCGCTTACAACATATTCGACATGAACTCATCGACCAACGTGAACCGCAACGGCAATGTGGACGATGACAAAAAGTCTCCGGCCAAGGTATTCACCGCAAACAACACGCCATCCTTCGTCAACTCCTTCGCCAAACTGCCGATGCCGACCGAAGATTTCGTGCGCAATTTTGGCCGTCGCCTGCACCACATGGCGGTCGAGATTCAGGATGGCGATCACGGTGCCGGGGAAAAGAACGTCGATTTCGTGGTGAACACCCTGAAGGACGAGGGTGTGCCGTTCCTGGCCCATGTGGTGGGTGAGTGCAAAGACGACCCTAACCTGAAACAGATCTTCTCGAAACACTCCAAGCACACCCTGCTGATTACCGAGTATATCGAGCGGTGTCACAAATACGACGGGTTCTTCACCAAGGACAACGTCGCCGCCCTGACGGCTGCCGCCGGGCAGGATGAACAATACCAGCACGGTCACGTTTTCGACTGAAAAAAGGGCTGCGGAAAACCGCAGCCCAGACCCGTTCAGGAGAGAGAATGCCGAACCTTATGATGGCCCGATCATGAAACAGGTGACGTTGCGGGCCTGCAAACGGCGACAGGCCAGATCCGCCTGTTCGCGCGTCATGCCCTGAAAGGTTGCGTCAAACCCGCGCGCGCTTTGGTTCACCTTGCGCAGCGTGCCTTCCAGAGTGGTCATTTCCGACAATGCGGTTTTCAGCAAAACCTTCTCGGCCTCATACCGCGTGGTATAGCGACCCACATTGACCCCCCACAGGTGCCCACCTGACGAAGACAACCGAGTGACAACCTCCTGCTCAGGCTCTGGCTGTTTCGTGGAATCCGTCGAAGCCAGAACCAGATTTTCGGGGCGCAATGCCGGACGGGTATCGGATGTTTCCACAGGCGGTGCAGTTGGCGCGATATCCGCCTCTGCAATGGCCGCCGCGATCGCGCTGGTAATGCTGTCGCGATTCTCGTCAGCCGCCGCTGCAACCGCGCTTGCGACTTGCGTTGCCGCGGTCGGGCGCCGAACCGGGCGCAAACTGGATTTTGGCGCGCCGCTCACGCTGGCGACCTGCGTCCCGACACCCAATCCGGTATTTCCAGCATAGGCCGGTCGGGCAGGTTTGCGAATGGGCGCACGCGACGGGGCGCGGCGGAAGCCCAAATCCAGAAGCTCGGCAACCTTGGCATTCCGAGAGGCGCCGGACTTTCCGCCGAAAACGGTGGCGATGATGCGTTCATCCTTGCGCTTTGCCGATGCCACAAGATTGAACCCCGCTGCACGGGTGTACCCGGTTTTGATGCCGTCGGCGCCCTTGTAGGCCGCCAGCAGGCGGCGGTTGGTGTTGGGAACGGTTTTGATCCCTGCATAGGTCGATTGGCGCGAGAACAGATTGTAGTATTGCGGATAGTCATACAGCAGATGCCGGCCCAGCGTGGTCATGTCACGTGCGGTCGAAAGATGACCCGCTTCGGTCAAACCATGGGCGTTCTTGAAGGTCGTGCGGCTCATCCCCATCGCCTTGGCGGTTCGCGTCATGCGCCGCGCAAAAGCTGCCTCGGATCCGCTGATGGCAATGCCGATGGCCGTGGCGGCATCATTGGCCGATTTCACGGCAGCCGCGCGGATCAGATAGCGAAAAGCAATCGTCTGACCGGCGCGCAGCCCCAGCTTCGATGGCGGCTCGGCTGCTGCCTTTTTGGTGATCCGAACCGGGGTATCCAGCGTGATCTCACCGTTCCGCACCGCTTCGAACGCGATATAAAGCGTCATCATCTTGGTCAGCGATGCCGGGTGAAGTCTTGTGTCAGCATTGCGCGAATGCAGAACCTCTCCGGTTCGGGCATCAATCACCATCGCCGCGTAAGGTGCCGCCATGGACCTGAGCGGCGCAAACGCCAGAGCACATAGCAACACTATGAGAAGAAAGCCCATTCGGGCCGGAACTGTCCGCCGAATCTGCACGATTATTGCCTCTGTCTGCCTCGCGCCGCCGGGTTTTCCCGGTCGGCAAATTTTGTTTTATTATCGTACAGACTATCACAGAGACTTGGTGAAATAAACCGAAAGCTGAGCTTTTCGCGGTTTCGTCAGGCCGCCCGAACAGGGCTATATCTAGACAGATGCCGCCCAAAGCCCACCAGATGCGCGATTGAGGCAGAACTTGGTCAACGCCCGGCAGGGTTTTCGTGGAACTGCAGCCAAAAGGCAACATCACTTCAGGCTGTGCACCAGATCGGCCAGACCGCCCAAATCCCTCAACTCCCGGAATCGGGGACTGTCGACCGGGGCTTCAGCATGCTCCACCTCCCAGATAAGGCCGTGCGGAACATGAACCCCCCAGCTTCCTGCCTGAATCGGAGCCACGACGTCAGATCGCATGGAATTGCCAACCATCATCGCGCGCGTCGGGCCATCGCCATGCCGCTCAAATATCGACCGGTAAGTTTCAGGGGTCTTTTCAGACACGATTTCCACCGCGTCGAACAGATCGCCCAGACCCGACTGGGCCAGTTTCCGTTCCTGGTCGATCAGGTCCCCTTTGGTGATCAAGACAACCCGACACAAGCCGGTCATGCCTTCCACCGCGTCGCGGGCATGGGGCAACAGCTCGATCGGATAGGCCAGCATCTCTTGGCCGGCTTCGATCAATTGGCGAATGACCGAGGCCGGAACACGGTCGTCCGTGACCTCGATCGCGGTTTCGATCATCGATAGGACAAAGCCCTTGATACCATAGCCATAATGTCGAATGTTGCGCTTTTCGGCCGCCAGAAGCCGCTCCATCAGATGGTCCCGGTCGGCATGCTCGGCCAGCAATTCAGCAAAATGCGCCTGCGTCAGCTGAAAAAAACGCTCATTGTGCCACAGGGTATCATCCGCATCGAAACCGATTGTCGTCAGCTTGTCAGTCATCTCGTTTACGTCCGCTTGCTCTTTTCACCGGCCATCCCCACGTTATATAAGCGCGAAGATAAACCCCAAAACTGAATCGGACAGTTGCCTACGATGCTGGAAAAGACCTGGATGATGTCTGACGAACCGGACGACGACAGCGACGCGTCCGTTCTGGTGCAGACGCGCCCAAAAACCAAGCGTCCGCCTTTGTACAAGGTGCTGTTGCTGAACGACGATTACACGCCGATGGAATTCGTGGTTCATGTTCTGGAACGTTTCTTCGGCATGACCCATGCGGAAGCGTTCGAGATCATGCTGACCGTGCATAAAAAAGGTGTGGCCGTCGTCGGGGTCTTCAGCCATGAGATTGCCGAGACCAAAGTAGGCCAGGTCATGGATTTCGCCCGCAGGCACCAGCACCCGCTGCAATGCACCATGGAACGCGAAGAATAGGGCTTTTTGCCTGACACTCACCCATATTTGCCGGAATTGCCCATGTCCCCTCGCCTGGAACTTGCATTGCAGAACGGCCTGTCGCTGTCGTCGCCCCTTAGCGTGATCTGCCCTGTTCCGGCCCATGATCTGTCGGCGCTTCCCAATGAAGCGCAGGTGGTGCAACCGTTCAAACCTTTTCACGACCATTTTGCTGCGCAGGGCTTTGACACGGTGCCAGAAACAGACGGCCCCTGTCAGGATGCCATTGTGTTTTTGCCGCGCGCCAAGGCGCTGGCGCGGGCAATGATCCATCTGGCCAGTTCACGAGCCCGCGGCGTTGTCGTGATCGATGGCGCAAAGACCGATGGCGTGGACAGCATTCTGAAAGATGTTCGCAAAAGGATCTCGGTCGAAGGACCTCTGTCCAAAGCACACGGGAAAATCTTCTGGTTTCAGGCTGACCCGCAGAGCTTTGCAGATTGGGCTGCGCCAAAGACACAGATCGTCGATGGGTACCACACGGCACCGGGTGTGTTTTCAGCGGACGGGATCGATCCCGCTTCGGCCATGTTGCTGAAGGCCTTGCCCGCCAAGCTGGGGCCGCGCGTGGCCGATCTGGGTGCCGGATGGGGGTATCTGACCGCAGAGTTACTGAAGCGCGACACTGTGAAATCCGTACATCTTGTCGAAGCAGATCACACGGCCCTTGCCTGTGCGCGCATCAACGCCTCTGACCCGAAGTCCCGGTTTTATTGGGCTGACGCCGTCACCTGGTCTGAGCCAGAGCCGATGGACACCATCGTAATGAACCCCCCGTTTCACACCTCACGCAGTGCCGACCCTGCGCTGGGGCAGGGTTTCATCGCAGCAGCGGCACGCAATCTGACGCGCAACGGAACGCTCTGGATGGTGGCAAATCGCCATCTCCCCTACGAAACCACTCTGAACGAACACTTCGCTCGGGTCGATGAAGCCGCCGGCGACAACCGGTTCAAGGTGTTTGAGGCCTCTCGCCCTCGGCGATAAGGCCAGCTAACCTGCCCCCAATTCAGGAGGATTCGGATGTCCTTTTCCATCGCAGGCAAGACAGCAATCGTTACAGGCGGAGCCAATGGCATCGGGCTGGCCATAGGTCGGCATTTCGCGGATGCGGGCGCAAATGTCATGTTCGCCGATATAGATGAAAAACGTCTGATCGATGAGCTTGGGGAACAGGCAGAAGACGGCAATATTCGCTACTTCGCAGGCGATCTGCGCGAAAAGCTGACCATTGCCAATTTGCTGTCGGCAACACTGGATGCGTTTGATCAGGTGGATATTCTGATCAACGGCGCGCGCCAGGTGATCCAGTCTGATCCGCTGGACCCCGATGACGATTCGATGCGCACCTTGCTGAACCAGAACTTGATGCCTGCGCTGCGGCTCAGCCAGCTGGTCGCGAAACGCATGATAAAACAGGCCGGGGATGACGATGAAAACCCGGCCGGATCGATCATCAACCTGTCATCCATCGCGGCCCGCCGCACGCATCCGGACCTGATGGCCTATTCCGTGTCTACCGCCGCGCTGGATCAGTTGACACGTTCACTGGCCGTGGCGTTGGCGCCGAACCGCATCCGGGTCAATTCGATTGCGCTCGGCTCGGTCATGAGTGCATCCCTGCAATCGACCCTGAGAGAGAACCGAGAATTCCGCGACGACATCGAAAAGCACACACCGCTTGCCCGCATCGCGTCGGCCACCGAATTGACGGAAACTGCGCAGTATCTGGCATCGGATGCAGCCGGATTCATCACCGGCCAGATCCTGACAATCGACGGTGGCCGCACATTGCTTGACCCCGTTGCCGCACCTGCGCATTAAGACCCATGTTCGAAACAGAAAAAAACACCGCCTCTGCCTGGTTCCGTCAATTGCGCGACGACATTGTCGCCGCATTCGAAGCACTGGAGGACAGCCACGACACCGGCCCGTTTTCCGACGCAAAACCCGGCCGCTTTGAAGTGAAGGAAACCAAACGCCAGTCCGAGGACGGCTCTGACGCAGGGGGCGGTCTGATGTCCGTGATGCGCGGCGGGCGCGTGTTTGAAAAGGTCGGGGTCAATGTCTCGACGGTTTACGGGACCCTGGGCGAGCGTGCACAACAGGCAATGGCAGCGCGCAAAGGCATTCCCGGGATGACCGAAGACCCGCGTTTCTGGGCCTCGGGGATCAGCCTCGTGGCGCATATGCAGAACCCCCATGTCCCGGCGGTGCACATGAACACCCGCATGTTCTGGACCCCGCACGCCTGGTGGTTCGGCGGCGGGTCGGATCTGAACCCCTGCATCGAGTATGATGAAGACACGGCGCATTTCCACGCGACCCAAAAGGCCCATCTGGACCCGCATGGTCCCGGGCACTATCCACGCCTGAAAGAGTGGGCGGACGAATATTTCTATATCCCCCACCGCAAACGCGCACGCGGCGTAGGCGGCATTTTCATGGATGACTATTGCACCGGAGACTGGCAGGCCGATTTCGCCCTGACGCAGGATATCGGTCGGGCTTTCCTGCCGGCCTTCCTGCCATTGGTTGAAAAGCGGCGCGTACAGGGTTTCTCGGACGCCGACAAAGACACCCAGCTGGTGCATCGCGGTCTTTATGCGGAATACAATCTGGTCTATGACCGGGGCACCAAGTTCGGACTGGAAACCGGACATGACCCGGACGCCGTTCTGATGAGCCTGCCGCCGATGGCGAAATGGGTCTGACGCTTAGAAGGTGTCCATGATGAAATTGTCATAGCAGTAGTTCTGCGCCGACGACGCCGACATATTGGCCCCAACCTTCCTGACGGTGATGGAATATCCCGGCTTGGTATCCGCCCCCGGCGGCGGGGTCAGCGAGAATTGCACGGTCCGGACACCGGGTTCATAGGCGCGCCAGATATAGATCCGCTGGTTGTTTGGCACACCCAGCGAGCGGATCGCGTAATCCCCGATCCCACACCAATAGTTCACGGGCGCCGACGATCCGATGGCCTTGACCTCGTAGACACCGTTCGGCAAGGCTGTGATTTCCGTGCGAAATTGTGGCCGAACGGACAGACCGAACCCAACGGCCTCGGCCATTGCAGGTATCGATAAAAGCACGGCAGCAGCCAAAGTCTTGAATGATCGCATAATCCAGATATCCCGAAACAAGGGTCCGATACCAATAGCATAGCCGGGACGATCTGCGAGTAAAGCAGGACAGGCCAACGAAACGGTAACACTGACCACATCAAAGAATTTATTCTACCCATATTGCAGGAAAGCAGTACACTCGCGGCAGACTTTTGGTTCCCGTTACACTGTTGGGCATCTCTTTGAGCAAGACGTTTCCAAAAGACTGGTTCGATTTCACGCCGGAAAAATACGCGGATCTGGGCGCTATGTTCTATCTGGCGGGTTTGACGAAAACACATCAGAAACGCAGTCTGGCGCAGGTTTTGTACGCGTTCGAAACCCCGTTTCGCCTGGGCCAGTACCATATCTTCCGGCAGCACGGATTCCCCCGGGGTTTTGTCACCTTCGCCGGGCTCAGCCCCGAAGCCGAGTTCCGATATGCGGTGAAAGAAAAACCCCTTTCAGACACGGATTTCACCAGCGGATCATCCTTCTGGATCATTGATCTGGTGGCTCCGTTTGGACAGACCAGCCAAATTGTTGATATCCTCAAGCAGGAAATCCCGCACCCGCGTGTGCGCACCAACCGGATGGACAGTGACATGACACGCAATCGGATTGTCGAATGGACGCGGGATGAAGCGGGCGAGGTTCACATGCGCCTGTATCGCAAGAAGGAATTTGAACGCGTGTTGCAGCAAGGCGAGGGTTAATTGGTTTCAGTTCCGATCACAGGTGAACTGACCGGGGATGTGACTGGTTTCCCGCCCAACGTTGAGACGGGGCAACCCACTCTGGACAATGGAAACTTCAACCCGGTCACGCAAACCTGGACGATTGCGGCACAGCCCGCCAACGGTACCGCCTCGATTGACCCGAACACAGGAGAGTGGACCTATACCGTCGACCCGACATTTTTCGATGGCCTCGACAAAGGCGAGGTTGTCTTCGATTCTTTCTTCATCAGCGTCTCGGGTACAACCCAAGCCGGCCCATTCACCCTTCCATTCACCGGCACACCGGACCCGGTTGAAGTCGTCATCAGGATCGAAGGCGTCTGTTTTGCGGCCGGAACTCTGATCGAGACTGAAAGCGGCCCGCTTGCGATCGAAACGCTGGGCACAGGTCATATGGTGGCCACTGCCGATCACGGTCTGCAACCTATCCGCTGGATCGAAAGCAGCAGGATTCCACCCGAACGATTATTCGATGAACCTGCTTTGCGCCCCGTTCGTATCTCGGCGGGCAGTCTGGGGCCGAACGAACCCTCTTGCGACCTTCTGGTGTCGCAACAGCACAGAATTCTGGTAAAGGGCCCGAAGGTCGAGTTGCTTTTCGGCGCATCCGAAGCCCTGGTTGCCGCCAAACACCTGTGCGGATGGCCCGGCATTGGCATCGATACATCTGTTGAAGCCATCGAGTATCTCCACGTCCTGCTGGACCGCCACGAAATCCTGAGCGCCAACGGAGCGCTGGCCGAAAGCCTGTTTTTGGGGGAAGAGGCGCTGTATGCCTTGTCCTCTGACGCGTTGCGGGAGCTGGCCGCGATTTTCCCGGACAGGCCGACCTCGGGTCATATCGGATTCGGGCGCGCGGCTCGTCTGATACTGCGCGAACACGAAGCCCGCGCGCTCGCCTGAGACTAACTACCGGCCACGATATGTCCGCCGACATCCTGCGGGGCCAACGCAACCGTCTTGATCACCGCATGACATGTGCTGCCCGGTTGCAGGTTCAGGGCCACAACGGATCGGCGCGTGACCCGCGCCAGCACATTGCCCGCCGGAGTCCTTACGGACACGATCGCACCGGGTCCCTCGCCCGACCGGATCTCTTCGACAGTACCGCTGAGCACATTCAGCGCCGAAAGCCCCTCGGGTTTATTGTTCGACAGGATCACTTCCTGCGCAGGAATACGAATACGCAAATTGGCTCCGATCTCATGTCCGATACGAGGCAGAAACAACCGCGCGCCATTGGCATTCAATTCCGTCAGCCCATCGGAATGTTGTTTTGCAACCTGAACCTGCAACACGGCCCCGACGGCACGGACACCCGTAGGGGCCACAGACGGGTCGGCAAGAACTTCGGATGCGGGCCCATGACGAACGGCCTTGCCATCCTGCAACGCAACGACGGACGTTGCCAATCGGGCCACTTCAGCAGCCGAGTGCGTCACATAGAGGATCGGAACCGAAACCTCATCCCTGAGGCGCTCGAAATAGGGCAGGATTTCCGCTTTTCGCCCATCATCCAGTGCCGCCAGCGGTTCATCGGCAAGGATCAATCGCGGGCTTGCCAACAAGGCCCGCCCGATGGCGACGCGTTGTTTCTCTCCGCCTGACAACCCGGCAGGTCTGCGGTCCAGCAGATGACCGATGCCCAGCATGTCGATGACCTTGTCGGGGTCTTCGCGCCGTGTACTCTTCGGCGCGAACCATCGCCCATAGGCAAGGTTCTGGCGCACGGTCAGATGAGGGAACAACCGCCCTTCCTGAAAAATATACCCCAATCGCCGCCGATGCGGCGGCAGCCAGAGCCCCTGTTCCGTGTCGAACAGAACCCAGTCATCTACCGCCACCCGGCCCGCCCGGGGCCGCAGCAACCCTGCGACTGCGTTGACGATGGTGGTCTTGCCCGATCCCGAGCGCCCGAACAGCACTGTTACGCCGGGGGGTGCATCAAAACTGACGTCCAGATCGATCCCCGGCAGATCATGGTGCAACCGAACAGACAGGCTCATGATCCGGCCACCCGCGCGGCGGCGCGGCGTCCCACATATTCTGAAAGCAACAACGCGCTCATCGCGATGACAATCGAGATCAGAACCAGCCGCGTCGCAGCGGCCTCGCCGCCCGGGACCTGCAAAAACGCGTAAACAGCCGAAGGCAATGTTTGCGTCTGACCCGGGATGTTGGACACGAAGGTAATCGTCGCACCGAATTCACCCATGGCCTTGGCGAAGGCCAGAATAGCCCCGGCTATGACCCCGGGCAAAATCATCGGCAAGGTCACCGTACAAAACACCATCGGACGCGACGCGCCCAGAGTTGCCCCTGCCTGTTCCAGCTTCGGGTCCACCGCTTCGATCGACAAACGTATCGCCCGGACCATCAAAGGGAAAGCCATGATCCCGGCGGCAAGGGCCGCGCCTGTCCAGCGAAAGGCCACTACGATCCCGAACTCGGCCAAGATCCGCCCCAGCGGCCCTTGAATGCCGAAGGTCAGCAACAGCAGGTATCCGGTGACAACGGGCGGCAGGATCAAAGGCAAATGCACCAGACCGTTCAAAACCTGTCGCCCGGGAAACCGCCAACGCGCCAGAGCATAAGCGACAAATATCCCAAACGGCAAAGTCGCCAGCGTCGCCCAGAAGGACACCCGCAATGAAAGTTTCAAGGCTTCTACTTCGGCAGGTCCCAACCAATTCAAGGCAATCACCTGCCCGGCAGGGTAAATCCCTGCTCCAGAAATACAGCCGTGACAGCATCCGTCTTCAGGTGTTCAAGGAAATCGTGTGCTCCTTCTTTTGCATTGAGGGTCAGGGCCGCAGGGTAAATTATCGGTGGATGCAGATCGGCAGGGAAAGTCGCTACGACCCGGACCCTTTCTTCCACCCTGGCGTCTGATTGGTACACGATCCCAAGTGGCGCGGCCCCTGCCGCCACCAGGGCCAGCGCAGCGCGCACATTGTCGGCCTGCGCCACCTGTGTCCGCACAGCTTCCCACTGGTTCAGGCTCTGCAAAGCAGCTTTGCCATAAATCCCGGCAGGCACCGCGTCGACCAGTGCCATGGCCAGATAGCCTTCTTTCAAGTCCGCCCTAAGGTCATATCCGGGCTGGATTTCACCCATTTGCGCATGATCTTCAGCCCCGACCAGAACCAGACCGTTGCCCAGCAGATCCACTCGAGACTCTGTCCGAATTAGACCATCCTGCTCCAACACATCCATCCAATCCGTATTGGCCGAGACAAACACATCCGCAGGTGCGCCTTGCTGAATCTGCCGCGCCAGAACCGACGACGCCGCATAGGAAACGGAAACGCTCTGACCGGTCTGGTTTTCGTATCCGGCAACGATTTCGTCCAATGCGGTCTTGAGGCTGGCCGCTGCAAAGACCAGAATGCCTTCTGCACCGGCCCGGATCGGGGCCAGCGCCGACACGCCAAGGATCAATGCCACCATCCATAATCGGCGGCCGAAGGATAGGGTCATGTATACTCCCGACCGGATCGTTTCAGTTTCTCCGGGAATATCGGACGCCACAGGTGGCGCGCAAGCGCCTTTGGCCATTTACACGTGATGGGTCGCAGGTTCAGCAAGGCGTTTTCCATCGATCTGTCTGAAAATTAGGCTGTGCACCTTCCGGCCCGAAAGGCGCCCAGAGCACCCGCATGTTCTGCCTACTGCTTGCACGATGCCCCTTTGGTCGGCCGCCGAAAACGGAACGCAAGAAAATCTTCCAGACCCTCTTGCACCTGCCCGCAGGCTTGGCTAAATGCAGCATCACGGGTGATTAGCTCAGTTGGTAGAGCGCTTCGTTTACACCGAAGATGTCGGGAGTTCGAGTCTCTCATCACCCACCATCCTTTCCCCAAAAAATTGCTGCGCTGTTCCGTATCCGGGGCCAATCATCATTGAGGCCGATCCTGGACATCTATCGCGAATAGAACCCTTCTCTCAGTTCCTGTCTGAGACGCAGGCGCTGGGGGTATTCTTTCAGAAATCGTTCGGGGGGCTTGCCTTCCCACACTTGCGCGTAAACCCGCATCTTGTTGCCGCCATAGATCTTTTCGAGGTCTTCATCGGAATAGCCGCGCGCCCAAAGATCATCGGTGATTGCCGCAAGTATCTTGGCCAGTTCACCGTTACCGGTGGCCCCCTTGTTGAAGGCGTCGATCATATAGCCGCCATCATCATACATGCTTGCGTTTTCAGTGGCGAACTGCACGACAAGCTCGGTCGAGAACATATCATCCGTTGCGATCCCGACGTGGTCCACTCCGACAAGCTGGACATAATAATCAATCATGTCAGCGGCCTGTTTGGGTGAGATATCTTCAGGCCAAACGCCGTCCATCATCCATTCGGTGAATGTGGGAGAAATGTAACCCCCCGATTTGGCCGCACGCAGGGCCTCGTCGTCGGGAATGGCCCGATAACACCCGCGTGGCGTCGTACCGGGTTCGTTCGCGTAAAGGCCGGCGGGGACTGAGTGGGTGTAGACATAGGGCACGCCCGGATAGTTCTCGTCCATGTAGTCCATGGCTTCGTTGGCTGTTTTGGATCCGGTGTGGCTCAGGTCAAGCAGGATACCGAACCGCACCATTTCATCGATGACCGACTTCCCCCAAGGTGTCAGACCGATGTCGCGCCCGTTATAGGCTGCCAACTGTCCCGACCCGGTGCGGAAGATATCGTTGTAGGCCAGGATCATACTCTTGATCCCCATATCCTTTAGCAAGGCCATCTTCTTGAGGTCGCCGTTCAGGATTGTGGCAGTTTGGCTGTTCCAGATGACGGCCGTCTTGCCTTGAATATGGGCGGCCTCGATATCACGGGTTTCGTTCACGATCAGGTAGTTTTCCGGCTGCTGCGCCATCGCCGACCGGAAGTGGTAGTGCTGATCAAGAAAGGTCTCAAAAGACATATCCGCTGCGGCCAGCGTCATCTCGTGATCTGTTATGCCGTTGTCCCGAGCGCGCGCGAAGTAAATGTGCAGCTGTTCGTCTTCAGTCCACCCGGTGCCGTAGGGACTGGCCAACATGCCAAGCACGATTGTGTCCTTCACAAATTGCTTCGCCTTATCTGACGCATCCCATGTCTTGCTTTCCTCGCTCGCGTGCAGTGCGGCACCGAATACGATTGCAATGGCGCTTGCGGCCAACAAAGTTTTCATGACTGAGCCTCCCAAATTGGCTTCGTGTGAGTTGCAGCTTTCGAGCCGCATCAAAAAACGATCCGGGTTCGCAGGCTGAACAGCGTGATGCTATCCTGATTGGGGTTCAGCAGCGGATTGGAGATGAACTGTAGCGACGGCGTGATTTGCAGCCCGGGTGAGATCGAAAAGCGATAGAATGCTTCCAGCGTGAACTGACCGCCGTCGATGTTTCTTGCCTCGGCCCAGTTCAAACCCAAGCCGGCCAGATCTGTGTTTCGACCGTAATAGCCCAACCCGGCAGAAACCGAACGATCATACAGCGCTGCCGTGCCTTTCGACGCCCCTGCCCGAAAGAACGGCATCCATTTGTTGTCGACAAACCATGCCGCGGAAAACACACCCCCGTAATCTTCTGCACGGCTGCCATCGTCGGCCGCATCCGCATGCCAGAGGGTCAGGTGGATATTGTCGAAATAGATGCGATCAAAGCCCGACGTGTAGCCAATTTCAAACGATTTGAAGAGATTGCCATCGCTGAACACGTCAAGACTTGGATCAGACGGATCGGCGTTTGCGTCTGCAACGCTGGCAACGGCATAGAAGTTTTCGTTCAGCTTTATCCCACCGGCAATGCCAATTCCCTGGTTGGGCGTGTTGATTGTCGGGTTGGTGTTGAACGACAGGTTTTGGAACCCGCTGTAGGGGCTGACCAACCCATAGATATCCACAAAGTCCGTCACATCAATCTGGCCGACTTGCAGCGTCCACGCGCCGTTCTCGGCCCTTTGGGTCCAGAACAGGTTGGTCAGCAGCAAACCGTTGTCGTTGAAGGCAGTCCCGGTGATCGACAATGCGCCTCCGTCCAGCCCGAGGAATTGCGGGGCAACATCGGTGTATCCGTGCCGATCTTCGATTTTGAATGTCAATGAACCCCGCTCGGTTGCCTGCCAACTGCCGTAGACGCGAGCGATTCCACCTGCGGCTTCGCCAGTTCCCAAATCAGCGTTCGTGGATTGGCCCAACGCCAGGTAATCCACGTTGAAACGAAACCCGCCCTCGGCCAGCCGGTCTTTCCACCGAAACCAACCCGGCGCGATATTGCGCGGAAACTCGGAACGGTATTGCGGATCGGTCAGGCCATCGCCAGGTTTCAGCTCGGCCTCGACCGAAGAAGGCCCGGACAACCCCTGGGCAGACGCCATACCCGCGCAGGCAATACTCAATGCGGCAACAAGGCGCCCTATCATTCCGACGCCTTTGCGCCGCCGGTTTTGCGATTGCCGGCAGCTCGGACGCGATCGGCTGCACGCTGCCTCCATTCCAGACCGTCGGCCTTTGTTTCCAGCGTTTCAACGCTGTCCGTCTCCAATTTGAAGGTCGCATTCATCGGCACAGGCCCATCCACGACCATTATGTTCTGAACCGAGGGTTCAATCGTCAGCGTACCAGTGAGCCGAACAGGTTCATGGAAGTAACTGGGGGCCCAGTCGCCGTTCAACCGCACCCGGATCATCTGATTGGGCGGAGGCGGAGGCATGTGGCTGCACATCCCGCGTTCTGGTACCAAATACGCCACTGCTCGCCCGTCCGGATCGTTCGGCGCGGGAATGGCAAAGCCCGTCAATGTAACCGTCTGGCCATCGAATCGCGGATTTCCCCTTGTTCCTGCCTTTTTTCGCCGCTCTTTCACATCCTCGCGCTTATCGAGCAGCCAATCGACATCAACGCCACCCTCGGCCAAGGCGTCTTCGGTCTCGGTCAGAAGCTCTTGCCATTTCTGTCTTTCCTCGACGCTGCCGACATCCTGCTGCAACCTGCCGCGCAAGCGCACGACGAAAAGGACATCGTCAAACTGTTCAGGGCTGAGATCACGATAGGGGTCATCGAACACCTGCACGGACGGGTCCGGAAGGTCAGACCAGTCAAGCGTCGCATGGGGCGCTGCCATTGCGGAATGACCGCTCAGGACCAAGCCAACGAAAACTGCGGCGCGAAACCAAGGGACCATGAAATCTCTCCAACCGTTTTTGGGGTCACTCCAGCGTGTTCTTGTATATCACACCGTCCTTCATAATCAGTCGGATCGTTTCCGGGCTTTCCGGCCTCGTTTCGGCGCCAAACCATTGATCCCCGGTTCCAACGACGGAAAAGTCTTCAAGCGGGTTTCCGTCGATCAGCAGGATGTCAGCATAGGCCCCTTCCTCGATCACACCCAGTTTTCCGGCCGTATACGGGTTCATGAAATCGCCGGACAGCGCCACGATCTCGCCGCCGATCGACGTCAAAGTAACCATCGACTGATAGGGCCCGAAAAACTCATTGTTCAGGTGTTTCTCATAGGCAATCTGGATATTGCAAGCCTCGACCGAACCAACACAATCGGTCTGGAATCCCCGTTTCACCGGGCATTCCTTCATATTGTCGATATAGCCTGCAAATGTGGCCGAGGCGGATTTTGCCTTGGCCAGGCTCGACGGCACGTTTGCCACAGCCGGAATGTCCAGCAATCCGGGGTCGAAGGCCGTCAGGTTGGTGGTAATGTAGGCCCCTTTTTCGTTCATGACCCGGGCAATGTCACAGTCGAACGAGAATCCATGTTCGATCGACATCACACCTGCGTCGAGCGCTGCGAGGATTGCTTCCTTGCGATAAGAATGCGCCATGACATAGCTGCCATACTCATTTGCCACTTGCACGGCGGCCCTGATTTCCTCGGGAGATCCGGCCAGCAATTGCCAGGGGTCGAAGGCCGAGACGACGCCCCCGGATTGCATGAATTTCAACTGTGTCGCACCCATTCGGAAATTGTTGCGAGCAAACCTGTAAACGTCATCCACGCCGCTGACTTCCTGCGCCATGTTCAGGCGGCTCATGTTGGTCTCCGAGCCCGGCGGTGCAGTAAAATTGGCAAAGTCAGCGTGACCACCTCGCGTACCGATGAACGCACCTGACGGAAAGAAACGCGGGCCGTCGATTTGCCCCGCCTCAATTGCCCGGCGCAGCCCGCCATTGGCCCCACCTGCATCCCTGACCGTGGTGAACCCCTGCATCAGGTACATTTCAGCCATTCGTGCGCCATGAATGGCAAAGTCTTCCCATGTCACGTTGGCTTCCATCGCGGGCAGAGTGGGCCCCATCAGCATCAAATGGGCGTGGGTCTCGACAAAGCCCGGGCTCAACGTCCGCCCTCCGCCGTCAATCACAACGGCATTGGGCGCGTCGACCGCTTCGGTTGAAACAGTCTTGATCAGGTTGCCCTCGACCAGAACATTGGCATTCTCGATACGCTGTTCATTCACGCCATCAAAGACGTGTACATTGGTGAACAGCGTTTGAGGATCTTCTTGATCCTGAGCCTGCGCAGCCGCCGAAAAACCAAAAGCTGCCGCAACCATTACCGCCGGGCCAAGGGACATTCGCATGCTGGTCATAGGTTCTCCCTTCACATTCACGTTTTGCCAAGTGTAGCCCGAAAACTCTTGGGCGGGTTGCCACTTTTGGACTAACATGTGCGAATGTGGCCGCAAAAAGGGCCACTGAACGAAACCATTGGTTCAAACAAGGGTGACAGGCGTGCCACTCAGCTCTACTTCTGAAGCGCATAGCGAAGGCTTTATCCGCCTCGCGCTGGCCGCCCCTTTTCTGCAATATCTCACCGACCGCAGGATCAATCCGCAACCGGCCTTGGATCAGGTCGGCTTGAAGGCCGACCTGCTGTCCGACCCATCTGTCTATGTCCACTCAGAACTGGTCTATGGTCTGTTGAATGCCTTCTCCGAATTGTCAGGGGATCGATACATTGGTCTGAATGTAGGAGAGACGTTTGACCTGCAAGGATGGCCGCCATTCGCCCGGTCGCTGCAATCCTCGAACACGCTGTTCGAGTTTTTTGCCCGGTTCGTCAGGCTCGTGCCACAAGAGTCAAACGCCGTGCGGCACAGCCTTGTCGTGGAAGCTGACAAAGCGATCTATCGGATCGAGCGGCAACAGGAACCCACCGTTCCGCCGGTTCAGGTTACCGGGTTTGGGGCTGCCATCTATGTGCGCCTGTTGCAAAGCATGGTGGGAAATGCGTGGGATCCGTCCCGAGTGCGATGGGAAAGCAGATACATCCTTGGCTTGCCTCTCGACTACAAGGGTATCGAAGTCGGCCTTGGAACCAACCCCGGAATGCAGATCAGTTTTCCCGTGGAATGGTTGTTTTTGCACCATGCGGCAAAGGATCCCGAAGCGCCGAAAACCACGACCCGGCACAATGAAGACGTAACCGTGGTGGCCGCTTTGCGCTCTGTCCTGCGTGGAAAACTGGACGAGTCAGAACTGGGGCCGGAGGTTGTGGCCGGATTGCTGGGTATCCAGCCCGAGCGGTTCCTGAAAGCACTTCACAATCATCAGACAACACTTCCCCGAGAACTGAGGCGGCTGCGGGTCGATGTCGCCAAGGAGCACCTCAGAGAAAGCAAAAAGACAGTTGCCGAGATCGGCCTCATGCTTGGCTATTCCGACAAGTCCCACTTCACTCGATTTTTTCGAAGCCAGACCGGAGTGACGCCAACCAAATTCCGCCTTGGATAGAAACTGCGCTGCGAATGGGCGGATTGGCGTTCCACTGCTTCCCTCATGTTTGTCCGCCAAGGGATGGCAAGGGTTGAAAAAGCAATTGCCCCATGGCCCTTTCGGCAACGCATGCCTGTTTTGGCTTGATCGAACGTGACCTTGAAAACGGCAAGAAAGGATATGCCCTTGAACCGTCCCGCAGTTTGTGCAACTTCAAATCGCTGACAACACCAGGCATCTCTGGGAACTTGTGCGCTTGGTGGCAATGCAAGACGGCGTCTTGGTGCATCTGCGGATTGGAAAATGCGCTTCGGTTATACTGAAGATGTCAGGAGTTCGAGTGTCTCATTACCTACCTTTTTGCCTTCAATGTCTCGACACTCAAACAGGGTTGAACCGCCGAAGCAGGGTTGCAACCGGTTGCAAGTTCAGGTCGATGATGCATAATGCTCGGGCAATGCCAAACTTTCCTGCTTTCCTGCCTCGCTGTAATCGGAGTCCCGCAGCGTGAGCGTAACTCTGAAAGACGTGGCCGCCTTGGCTGGCGTTTCACGCTCTGCCGTGTCGCGCACCTTTACCGAAGGTGCCTCGGTTTCCGCAAAAACGCGCAGCAAGGTTGAAAAGGCGGCCCGTGAGCTTGGCTACAGCCCCAATGCTCTGGCTTCGTCTCTGACGACCGGGCGCACCAAACTGATCGGATTGATTTCGAACAACTTTCACAACCCGATTTTCCTGGAAGTCTTCGACCAGTTTACACGCGCCTTGCAGGAACGCGGCCTGCGCCCGCTGATCGTGAACCTGACCGACGAGACCGAGCCCGCCAATTCCGTGCGCATGCTGCGGCAGTACTCGGTGGATGCGGTGATCGTCGCCTCGTCAACCCTGCCGCCCAGCTTTGCCAAGGCGTTCCACGACGCGGGTGTGCCGGTGGTGCATACGTTCGGACGGTCGGCGACCTCACCCGAGGTGCATGTGGTCGGGATCGACAATGTGGAATGCGGGCGCATGGCCGCGCGCGAGCTGGTCGCGCGGGGCTATGCCAGCGTGGGCTATATGGGCGGGCCGGTCGATGCGACCTCGTCGCTGGACCGGCAGCGGGGCTTTATCGAAGAAATGGCCAACCATCAGCAGATTCCGGTCAGCCACTCCTTCGCCGGGGCCTATTCCTTCGAAGCGGGGCGGGCCGAGATGCTGCGCCTGCTGGCCGGTGACCCGGCGCAGGCCTATTTCTGCGGCGACGACATCCTTTCGATCGGGGCGCTGTCGGCGCTGGCTGATCACGGGCTGAAACCGGGTTCTGACATCGGGATCATCGGCCTGAACGACATGGAGATGTCGCGCTGGGAATATATCAACCTGACGACCATCCATCAGCCGATCAAGCAGATCATCACCTCGTCGGTCGATCTGGTGGAAGAGATGCTGAAAACGCCCGACCGCTACCCCGAGGCGCGGATTTTCCCCTGCCGGGTGGTCGAGCGGGGCACGTTGCGGCCCCACCCCTGATCAGCGGAACATCGGCGGGCGGGCATCCTGCCAGGCACCATCTGCTTTGCCCGACGCAACAGCCGCGTGGACCGCGGCGATCGATCGCACGCCATCGGCCGCGTTGGGCAGCCCATCCCGGCTTTCACCGCGGATCGCATCCGCCAGATCGCAATAGATATTGGCTACGGCCAACGGGAACCCCTCGGGATGGGCAATCGCCACGCGCGACAGACGCATGGCGTCGTCATGCAGGCCGCCCTCGCCCTTTTCGATGATCTGGGTGCGCCCACCGACCGGGGTGTAGATCAACTGGTTGGGTTGCTCTGACGCCCAGCGCAAACCGCCGGTTTCGCCAAAGACCTGTATGTCAAAACCATGCTGGCGCCCGATCGCCACTGAGGATGTCCAAAGACGCCCGACCGTGCCGCCTTCCATACGGAAGTTGATCATTGCATCGTCTTCCAGTTCCCGGCTTGCGATCGTTGAGGCCATATCGGCCGAAAGCGTCTTAACCTCATCATCGCAGATAAAACTGGCCATATGCAGGGCATGGATACCGCAATCGGCAAACTGCCCGGAAACGCCTGCCATCGCAGGATCATAGCGCCACCGCACACGCGGATTGTCCGCATCGGTGGCATCCCCGTGGTGGCCATGGCTGAAATTGGTCACCACAAGACGCACCTGTCCGATTTCGCCCGCGCGCACCATCGCGCGGGCCTGACGCACCATGGGATAGGCCGAATAGCAGTAGTTCACCGCGCAGATCTTACCCGAAGCTTCGGCGACGCGGACTATTTCCTCACCCTCTTCCACGGTCATGGTCATCGGCTTTTCGCACAGGACATTGAAGCCTGCTTCAAGATACGCCTTGGCAATCTCGAAATGGGTCGAGTTGGGTGTGGCGATGGTCACCAGGTCAACCCGGTCTTCACGGTCTTTCTCGCCTGCCAGCATCTCTTGCCAGTCGCCATAGGCGCGATCGGCCGCAACGCCCAATCGCTGCGCGTATTCCCGGCCCGCTTCGGGCCGGTGATCCAGCGCGCCAGCGGCAAATTCAAACAGCCCGTCAGCCTGTGCCCCCAAGCGGTGCGCGGGGCCAATCTGGCTGCCTTCACCACCACCGATCATGCCCCATCTCAACTTAGCCATGGTCATTGTCTCTCATTAGAACTTTTAGGTTGAGCGATCAGAAATCGCGGATGTCTTTCCACTGCCGCTGCTCTGACGACGCCAGGGCGGCAGCAAGCACGCGGTTGACCTCATGCCCGTCGCGAAAGGTGGGCCAGGTGGCTTTTCCGGTGTGGATGGCCTGAAGAAAGTCTTTGGCCTCGATAATGATCTGGTCCTGATAGCCCGTTCCATGGCCCGGACCCTGACAGAAGGGCTCGTAATCCGGATGCGCCGGGCCGGTCAGGATCTTGGCAAACCCGCGCGTGGCTTCGGGCCCTTCCCGCTTATACAGCCACAGCGCGTTCTGGTCTTCCTGATCGAAGCGGATCGCGCCCTTTGTTCCCGATATTTCATAAGCATAGCCCATTTTTCGCCCCGTCGCGACGCGGCTGAAATACAGGTTGCCCATAACCCCGTTTTCGAACCGGCACATCATCTGGGCGTGGTCGTCGTTTGTCACCTCACCACCAGGTCGGGTTTTGTGAACCGTTTCAACATCCGCCATCACCTGTGCGATGGGTCCAACCAGTGCCAACGCACCGTTGACCATGTGCGGTGCCAGATCTCCGATTGTGCCATTGGCCATGCCCGTCGTGCGCCAGGTCGCCGGAGCGCGTGGGTCGGCATAGAAATCTTCGGTGTGCTCCCCCCGGAACCAAGTGACATCCCCAATCTCTCCGTCGGCGATCAGCTGCCGGGCGAATTGGCTTGCGGGCGTGCGAATATAGTTGAACCCCACCATGTTGACCGCACCCGAAGCCTCGGCAGCAGCAACCATAGCCTGACTGTCCGCAAGCGACGCGCCCAATGGCTTTTCACACAGAACCGGTTTGCCCAGTGCAAAAGTCGCTTCGGCAATCTGACGATGCGTGGATTGAGGCGAGGCGATGACGATTGCCTCGACCTGTGGGTCCTCAACCAATACACGCCAGTCGTGGGTCGCGCGTTTGTACCCGTAGGCTGTCCTGTAACGTTCAGCGCTTTCGGGGCTGGAGGCACAAATGACCTCGAGCCGGGGTCGCAATGCCGTGTTGAACACCGCACCGACCGCAGACATGGCTACGGAATGGGCCTTGCCCATATAGCCGCCGCCGACGATTCCAATTCCGATTTCAGGCATCTGTAACGGCTCCGAACATATCATTTGCAACCGGTTGCAAAATCAGTATCGTGTGAATCGATTCAACGCAAGGTCCAAACTTTGCCGACCCCACTCTGCCGGAGGACAAAACTTGAGCGCTTTGATGGATGGTATCAAAGGAAACCGCTTCGCCGTTCTGGGTCGCGCAGGTATGGACCTGTACGCCGATCCGATCGGCGTCAGAAGCGAGGATGCCGACACGTTCCATGCCGATCTTGGCGGGTCTTCCGCCAATATTTGTGCCGGGTTGGTCAAGTTGGGCAGTGAGGCGTCGCTGATCACGTCCGTCTCGGATGATGCGATCGGACGGTTCTGTCTGAACCGGTTGCGGCATTACGGCGTGGACACATCCTATATCCGCGTTCTGGGCGGCGAATACCGCATGTCTCTGGCGGTGTACGAAAGCCGGACCGAGGACTTTCAGAATGTGATCTATCGCAACGGGGCCGTTGATTTCCAGGTCACCAAAGAGGACATGGACAAGGTCGATTATTCATCTTTCTCGGCAATCATCTCGGCTGGAACGGTCTTTGCGTCCGAACCGTCGCGCAGCGCCACATTCCGGGCATTCGAGAACGCCCGGAACGCAGGCCTGCCGATCATCTTCGATATCGATTACCGCCCCTACAGCTGGCCCTCGGCCGAAGTGGCTGCCGAAGTTCTGTCGCGGGCCGGTGAGGCCAGCGACCTGATCGTCGGCAATGACGAAGAGTTCGGGTTCATGGCCGGCGGCATCGAAAAGGGGTTTGCCAAGGCCCGGGAACTTGCTGAAAAACCCGGTCGGATCGTCATCTACAAGATGGGTGAAAAAGGCGCTGTCACGTTGGTGGACGGGCAGGAACTTCGAACCGGTATTTACCCGGTTACGGCTGTCAAACCCAACGGGGCCGGCGACAGTTTCATGGCCGGTCTGCTGGCCTCGATCGCGGCGGGGCACGATCTGAAAGACGCAGTCATGCGCGGTTCGGCCTGCGCGTCGATCGTGGTGTCGCATCCCGGTTGCGCGCCCGCCATGCCGACGACCCCGGAACTGGACGCGTTCCTCGCTTCTCATCCCGGCCCGGCCACATAGGAGAACCCCATGCATATCGCGCCCTACGACAACCAGAACAAACCCATCGTCGATGTCGATGACCCGACCGTGCCGCTGAACTATTTCAACATCGTCAAGTTGAAGCGGGGCGAAGCCTTTGAATACCAGGTCCCGGGATACGAGACCTGCATCGTGCCCGCCACCGGCAGCGTCGACGTGGAAGTCGAGGGCGTGCGCTTTGCCCATCTGGGCAACCGCGGCGAAGATGTCTGGGATGGCGAGCCCGAAGGCGCCTATGTCCCGTCGGGCGCACGGGCACAGATGGTCTGCGTCTCGGAGACGGCCGAGGTGTTCGTGGCCGGCGCCAAATACGACAAGGTGCTGGACCCGTTCGACGTGCGCGAGCATGACCTGGTGCAATATGGCAGCGACGACACCAAGACCCATCGCAAGATCAAGCATATCCTGGGCCAGAAACAGCATGACAAGGTCGGTCGCCTGTTGGTGAGTGAGCTGTTCACCGTGGGTCAGGGCGGCTGGTCGGGCTTTCCCAGCCACAAGCACGACACCAACCGCCTGCCGGACGAGACCCGGCATGACGAAACCTACAATTTCCGTTTCAAACCCAACTGGGGCTCGGGCCTACAGATGCTGCAACGCGAGGACAACGAACCGGGCGATGCCTATCACATCGTCGATGGCTCGACGATCTGCATCGACAAGGGGTATCACCCCTGCTGCGTGCTGCCGGGATACGAGATGTATTACTTCACCATTCTCGGCGGGCTGACCCAGCGGTCGCTGGTGCAGTACTTCCAACCCACCCATGCCTATCAGATCGAAACGATCCCGGGCATCAAAGACATGATCGCCAAGTTCAAATGACCCTCGCTACGCTCAAAGACGTCCTGCAACCGGCCTATGAACAGGGCTATGCCGTCGGCGGCCTGGTAACGCTGGGCTGGGAGGACATGCGCGCCTATGTCGCCGCGGCCGAGGCCGAGAACGCCCCGGTGATCCTGCAAGCCGGCCCCAGCTGCCGCGAGCACACGCCGCTGCCCGTTCTGGGCAAGATGTTCCGGTATCTGGCCGAAAACGCCTCGGTGCCCGTCGTGGCGCATCTGGACCACGGATATACGTTCGAGGAGTGCAAGATCGCGCTGGACAGCGGGTTTACCTCGCTGATGTTCGACGGATCGCGCAAGCCCTTGCAGCAGAATATCGACGAAACCGCCGCGATTGCCGAAATGGCCCATGCCGCCGGGATCTCGTGCGAGGGCGAGATCGGCTTCGTCGGCTATTCCGGTGGTGAAGGCTCGGCCGGGACCGACCCGGAAGAGGCAGCGACCTTCGCCACCCAGACCGGCGTGGATGCGATGGCGATCTCGGTCGGAAACGTCCACCTTCAGCAAAACAAGGAAGGCGGGCTGGACGAGGACCGCATCCGCCGGATTCAGGCCGTGACCAACGTGCCGCTGGTGATCCATGGCGGATCGGGCGTGCCCGTGGAACAGCGCGCGCGGCTGGCGCGCGAGACCTCCATCTGCAAGTTCAACATCGGGACCGAGCTGCGCATGGCCTTCGGCACCGCCCTGCGCGCGGCCGTGAACCGCGACCCCGACCGGTTCGACCGGGTGACGATCCTGAAGGAAACCCACGATCCGGTCGTGGCTGCCGCCCGCACCGTGATCCGCGCCTTTGGTGCGCCGCCGCAGCGCTGACCGTCCCGGCCTGAGCCGTTCTGCAAAACACGTAGGCGGCTTCTAGTCGTCGCGCCCCGGATCATTGGGATTGCTGGAAAACAGGGCGATCTTGTTGCCCTGTGGGTCCCGCAGATAGCTGACATAGAAACGCGGCCCGTACATGGCGCGAAAGCCCGGCTGGCCCTCGTCCGACCCGCCGGCGCGCAGCGCGGCGGCGTGCAGGTCGCGCACCTGCTGCTGATTGCGCGCCTCGAAGGCGACCATCGCACCATTCCCGGCCGAGGCCGCAGCCCCGTCAAACGGCGGTTTGACATAGAATTCCGGCAGAACCGGCCGCTGGTCCGGCGGCACCGGCAGGGCGAAACTCAGCCCTTCTGGGCCTTCCTCCAGCGCATAGCCGAGATCCGGCAGAAAGGCGCAATAGAACCGTTTTGCGCGCGCGATGTCGTCCGCGCCGACCGTGACATAGGCAATCATGCCGCATCTTCCCTTGCCGGGTGTCGATCCGTCAACCGGCACCAGCGCATCGGCGCACGTCCATTCCGGACGGGGAAGACCCCAAGGCCGTCAGATCGAGCCGCCCTCGACCATGAAATTCCCCGCGCTGCACATGGCCGCGTCATCCGAGGCCAGAAACAGCACCATCCGCGCCACATAGACCGGGTCGATCGGGTCGGGCAGGCATTGGCGGTCGATCTGTTTGGCCAGCGCCTCGGGCGTGACCCACAGGTCTTTCTGGCGCTGGGTCATGATCCAGCCGGGCACGACCGTGTTGACCCGGATCCGGTGATCGCCCAGCTCGCGCGCCATGGTGCGGGTCAGGCCATGCACCGCCGATTTCGCGGTGGCATAGGCAGGGAAACCCGCACCGGCCTCCCACCACGAATTCGACCCGATATTGATGATCGACCCTGCGCCCTTGGCGATCATTCCCGGTGCCACCGACTGAATGGCAAAGAACATGTGGCGGATATTGGTCGCCATGCGCTCATCCCAATAGTCAGGCGTTACCTCGCGCCAGTCGTGCCGGTCATCCCGGGCCGCATTGTTCACCAGAACATCCGCCTCGCCCAATTCTTCCACCAATTGCCCTATTGCGGCGTTCATCTCGTCAATGTCGCGCAGATCGCATTGGGCGAATGCATGCTCTCCGTCCAGCTCGGAAAGCAAAGCAAGCCCGGCATCGGCGTTGAGGTCCAAAAACCCGACCTTTGCCCCCTGTTCGGCAAAGGCCCGAACGGTTTCCGCGCCAATTCCGCCGGCGCCTCCGGTGATGAAAACCGTTTTTCCTGCAAGGCTTGGGTAATTGGCAAAAGTATGGCTCATCCGTCACGCTCCATGATCCATTCGACCTCGGGGGCTGGAACGAATCTCCATTTCCGAAGCGGCCCGGCCATGACGTTCAGGTAATACATCTCAAACCCATAGGGTGCACCGCAAGGGTGATGGCCACGCGGGACGGTCACAACGTCGCCATCGGATACCGCCATCGTCTCATCCAACTGGCCGTCATCGGTGTAAACCCGCTGGATCCCAAATCCGTTCGACGGGTTCAGGCGGTGGTAATAGGTCTCTTCCAGATATGTGATGCGGGGATAGTCATCCTCGTCGTGGCGGTGACTGGGATAGGACGACCAATGGCCATTCGGCGTGAACACTTCGGTCACCAGCAGGCTGTCGGCGTAGTCCTCATTCTCCATGGCGATGTTGTTGATATAGCGCGTGTTCACGCCCTTGCCGCGTTCAGTCAGCGTAATGCCATCCGGGCCGATGCGGCGCGCCTGATGACCGCCTTTGCCGGGCGCTGAACACACTGCGATGACACAATCGGTCTCGGCCACTGCATCCCATTCCGTTTCGTTTGGCAAATACAGGCAATGTGGCGGCGTCTTTTCAAAGACGTTCATCCGGTCACCCATAACCCCCCAATCCTGGCCGGCCCCGGTGATCCGCGCCTTGCCTTCGACCATCACCAGAATGACCTCACGATCCGCGGTCACTTCGTTTGCGCGATCCCCTGCCTTTAGATGATAAAGCCCAAAGCCCACGTATTTCCATCCCGCGCTGGCCGGAGTGATGTCATGTACCTTGCCGTGGGTTCCAATCGGTTTCTTCAGCAGGTCTGCCATTCTTGTTCTCCTTCTTGGGCGGGCCCCGAGCGCCCGCCTGTGTTGAATTCAGGCAGCTTGCCTTTGGTTCCGGGCCGATAGGGACTTGGCCAGCTGCGCCTGGGTCCACCCTTCCGCAACCGCGTGACGCAGAATATCCGCCTGGCTTTCCGGCGCATTGCCCCCGACCGGGGGGTCCGTGTCCAGATTGGTCGGGAAGGGATAGCCCTCAGCCGTGGCCGCAATTGCGGCCTCCAACTGCGCTGCGTCCAGCGCCCCGCGCTGTTTCAAGGCGATTAGAGACGGGAACACCGCCACAGACATCGCCCGCCGATCCACCGCCTCCATCGCGCGCCCGAAGGCAGATGAGATTTGCAGCAGGTTTGCCATGCGATTGATGTCGGTGCTGCTGTTCGCGCCCGCCGCATGGAACAGCGCCGGATTGAAGAACACCGCGTCACCCTTTTCCAATGGCAACTGGATACAGCTGTCTTCGAAATGCGCCCGGTGTGCTTCATCGTGGAACGCCAGATAGCCCGGCGGGTAGAGCTGCGAGAACGGCAACAACTTGGTCGGCCCGCTTTCCACCGGCATGTCACAATGGGCAACCGCCCCTTGCAGGGTCAGCGAGGCCGTCACCAGATGCGCCTGTGCCGGATACCGGGCCGCGCTTTCGGCGCTTTGAAATCCAAGGTGATAGTCCCGATGCGCCTGTTGCGCCTTGCCACCGGGGCGCACCTGATTGACCTGAGCAGTCACCTGATAGTTCGGCCCAAGCCATGCTTCACAGGCCGCCGCAATCGCCGTGTTCCCGAAATAGAGAGCAAAGCCCTCGGGGTCGCGCAGGCACTGCTTCTGCAATGCGTTCCACACCCGGTCATTCGCGCCGGACGCGGCAAAGTGATCGCCCTCACCGGCGCCACCCTGGCGTTCTTCTTCGATGATTTCACGAAACACATCCGTCGCCCGATCAATGATCGACGTATCCGGGTACGCCCCTTTCAAGGCGATCACACCGGCGGATCTGCCCAGCACCCGGCCCCATTCCGCCAGCAAGGCCCTACGCCTATCAGGCTGTTCCAAACCGGAACGCAGTGCCTGCATATCATAGACGGGCACGTTCTTTTCGACCGAGGCGGCAAAAGGCACCGTCTCGGCGGAAAGAGACTGAGAGGTCAACACCTTGAATTCATCCAGATCACAGGATTCCCGGTCGAAATAGCCGACGAAACCGAGTTCTTGATTTACCATGATTTTTCTCCTCTTTCATGGCTTCGGTGTTGCCTCGAAGGGCGGGTTGTTACGCTTTGATCTCCAATCCTGCCTTGCCACAAACCTCGACGATGTGGTCATAGCCCATTTTGGAGTACTCATAGGGCGGCGCCTTGGCCGGGTCCTGCTCTGCCTCGACCACGATCCAGCCGTTGTAATCCATTGCTTTCAATGCATTGGCCACGGCCTGAAAGCCGATGCAACCATCACCCGGCACTGTGAACGCGCCCGCGATCACCGCATCCAGAAAACTGCGACTGTTCTCACGCGTGTCCTGTACGATTTCAGGACGGATATCCTTGAAATGCACGTGATGAACCCGGTCGCCCCAACGGTTCAGCGTGGCCATCACATCGCCGCCTCCAAACAGCAGATGGCCCGTATCGAAGCACAGCTTCAATTCGGGGCCTGAACCCTCCATCAGCCAGTTCACCTCATCTTCGCTTTCGATAATCGTGCCCATGTGGTGGTGATAGGCCATGGGCATGCCCTGATCAGCCATCCACTTGGCAAGTTCGGTGATCTTGGCGGCGTAGGTCAGAACCTCGTCTTTGGACAGCTTGGGACGGTTGTTCACCGGTCTCCCGATCTGCCCCTGCACGGTATTTGAACACTCGGCATAGACGATGCACGGGCTGTTCAGCGCCACGAACTGTTCGACCTGTTCACGAACCGTTTCGCGTTCAGTCGCAAAATCGTTGACCAACGAGGCGCCGGAACACCAACCGCCACACAACGCAATGTCATTGCCTTCGAGATACGCGCGCAGTCCTTCGGTGTCGCCGGGCATCCTCTGGCCACGTTCAACACCTGTGTAACCGATCTCGCGCGCTTCTTTCAGCGCCTGCTCCATCGTGTAGGCTGCGGTCAGGTCCGGCAGGTCGTCATTCTGCCAGGCAATCGGAGAGATACCGATCTTCACGCTCATTTCGTGTTTCTTTCTTGGATGGCGGCTTCATAGGCCGCGCGTTTTTCATTCACTTCGGGGCGGGTGCTGACCTCGGGCACCGCCACTTCCCACCACGTTCCGCCATACTCGGTCGATGGGTAGGGATCGGTGTCGATCACCACGACATAGGGGCCGTTGACCTCACCGCGTTTGGCCAGCGCGTCTTCAAGCTCGGCAATTGAACTGACCTTGACCGAAGTCGCCCCCATCGCTGCCGCATGGGCTGCAAAATCGATGGCGGATGCCGTCTCGTGCACGGTATGGTCAAGAAGGTTGTTGAACTCGGCCCCGCCTGTCCCCATTTGCAAACGGTTGATGCACCCAAACCCGCGGTTGTCCGTGACGACAACGGTGAACGAGATCCCCATCATCGCCGCCGTCGCCATTTCCGAGTTGGCCATCATATAGGTGCCGTCACCGGTAAAGCAGATCACGTCGCGGTCGGGCTGGGCCATTTTGATGCCCATGGCACCGGCGATCTCATACCCCATGCAACTGAAACCATATTCCATGTGATAGGCACCGGGGCGCGGCGCCTTCCACAGCTTGTGCAGCTCACCCGGCATCGTGCCGGCGGCGCACATCGCAACAGTGTTTTCCTTGGCGGCCCTCTGCACGGCACCGATCACCTGCATATCCGTGGGCAGTGCATTGCTGTCGGTGGGGGCATCCGTCAGCGCATCAACTTTGCCGAACCAATCAGATTTCAATGTCGCGGGCAGATCCGGCGCGCGATGGTCGCCCAGCGCTTCGCCGAGTTCACCCAGCCCAACCCGAGCGTCGGCCTGCAACGGCATCGCTCCGTGCTTTTCGGCGTCATAGGCAGCGGTGTTCAGGCTGATCAACTCACGCTCGGGGTTCGCGAACAAACCCCATGACCCGGTAGTGAAATCCTGAAACCGGGTGCCGACGCCCAGCACAAGATCCGCCTTTGCGCAGATGTCATTGGCGGGTTCGCCCCCGGTCACACCAACGGGACCAAGGTTGAGCGGGTGATCCCAGGGCAATGCGGACTTGCCCGCCTGTGTCTCGGCCACCGGGACATTGTGTGCTTCGGAAAAGCGCTGCAACGCGGCGGTTGCGTCCGAATAATGCACACCCCCGCCTGCAACGATAACGGGACGCTTGGCGGCCTTGATCGCGGCAACGGCACGGGCCAGTTCACCCTCATCCGGGCGAATGCGGCGCTGATACCAGACGCGTGGTTCAAAGAAGCTTTCGGGATAGTCATAGGCCTCGGCCTGCACGTCCTGACAAAAGGCCAGTGTCGCCGGGCCGCAATCCGCCGGGTCCGTCATCGTGCGGAAGGCACGCGGCAGAGCCGTCAGCAGATGTTCCGGGCGAGTGATGCGGTCGAAATACCGGCTGACCGGTCTGAAACAATCATTCGCACTGATCGTTCCATCCGAGAACACTTCGGGTTGCTGCAATACCGGATCGGGGCCACGCGTCGCAAATACATCGCCAGGCAGCAACAAAACAGGCAGACGGTTTACATGGGCCAGAGCAGCGGCCGTGACCATATTGGTCGCCCCCGGTCCGATTGACGATGTCACCGCCATGGCGCGCCGCCGACCCAATTGCTTGGCATAAGCAATCGCGCTGTGTGCCATGGTCTGTTCGTTGTGACCGCGATAGGTGGGAAGACTGTCTTTCACGCCATGCAGCGCCTCGCCCAGACCTGCCACGTTGCCATGGCCGAAGATCGCCCACACACCTGCGATGAACGGCTCTCCGGCCTCGTTCATCTGCGCCCCGAGATAGCGCACCAGAGCCTGCGCCGCGGTCAATCGGACTGTTTTGCTCATCATGATCCCTTTCAGCTCGGAGCCGCTGTCGGCGGTCCGCGGGTTTTCTCATTTGCGAAGGTGTCAGGCCTTTTACCAGAGCCTGAAATCAGAGTGGCGTCAGGTGCCACCGCCCGATGGATGCCCCCGTGGGGGCATCCGTGTGTTTTGCTTTAAACAGTACCGCCCAGTGATCCCTCAAGCTCGGCCATTTCCTGACCGCCGGCCATCAGGTCCTGCAACTCTTCGGGTGTGATTTCACCGCGTTTGGCAGTGCCCAGTGTTTTGCCACGGTTCAGCACGGTAAACCGATCACCCACCGCCAGCGCATGGCGCACGTTGTGGCTGATGAAAACCACGCCGACACCCTGGCTGCGCACCCGGTCGATCGTGGCCAGAACATTCGACGTCTGACGCACCCCAAGTGCCGAGGTCGGTTCGTCCAGGATCAGGATCTTGGCGCCGAAATACACCGCCCGCGCGATGGCCACCGTCTGACGTTCGCCGCCTGACAATGTACCAACCGCCTGATCCGGCGCGCGCAGATTGATGCCCATCTTGCGCATCTCTTCCATGCAGACTTCGTTTGCATGATCCACATCGAACCGCTTGAGCAGACCTTTGCCCTTGGTGGGTTCGCGCCCCATGAAGAAATTGCGCGTCACGCTCATCAGCGGGATCATCGCCAGATCCTGAAACACCGTGGCGATACCTGCTTCCATCGCATCGCGCGGCGTGTCGAAATGCAGCGGCTGACCTTCGAACATGATCTCGCCCTTGGTCGGTTTGTGCACCCCGGACATGGTCTTGATGAAGGTGGACTTACCCGCGCCGTTGTCGCCCAGCAGGCAATGGCATTCTCCCGGTTTGACGTCAAAGCTGACGCCAGCAAGCGCGATGATATTGCCAAAGTGCTTTTCGATGTCTTTCATCTGAACGATGGGCGCCTGATCGCCGACGGCATCGCCATGGTGGAACTTGGTGTCTTCGGTCATATCAGCGCTCCCCGGTTACGCGCTTGCGGATCGCGTTGTTGAACAGAACGGCAATCAACAGCATGGCACCCAGGAAGACCTGGAACCAATCCTGATCAAAGTCGGTATAGGTCAGGCCGATGACGACCATGCCAAAGATGATCGAGCCGAAGAAAGCCCCGATGGCCGAGCCGTATCCGCCGGTCAGCAGGCAGCCGCCGATCACCGCGGCGATGATCGCCTCGAATTCCTTCTGGAACCCCCGCCGCGCATCGGTCGAGCCCGCGTCCATGACGGTAATGATTGCCACAAGGGCGGCGCAGCAGGCCGTCAGCATGAACAGTGAAACCTTGACGCGATTCACCGGAACACCTGAATTGGATGCAGCCGTGCTGTCCCCACCCGAGGCGAAAATCCAGTTCCCCACCGGGGTGCGCAGCAGCACGTAGGTTGCCGCCAGTGTAATGACAATGAACCACAGAATTTCGACCGGAATACCCGGGACCTTGGGCGCACCGCTTTTGAATGTATCGATCATGCCGTTGGCGGCCAGCCATGCGAACAGGCTGCCGAATGCTTCGCCCGAAAAGAAGGGGGCCAGCCAGTCGTTTTCGACCGCGTCGCGTACTCCGCGCAACTGGGTTGAGCCGCCTGTCGCCATTTTCAGACCCACCAGTGACAGGCCACGAAGGATGAACAGAAACGCCAGCGTTACAATGAACGAAGGCAGGCCCGAACGGATCACGATATTGCCGTTGACCGCACCGACACAGGCCGCAAATACGAATGTCATTGGGATGGCAAAGAGCAGCGGCAGTTGCCAGGTCACGACACAGACGCCGAAAAACAGCCCCGAAAACGCGACCATCGATCCGATCGACAGGTCGAACTCTCCACCGATCATCAGCAGTGCCGCACCGATAGCCAGGATGCCCAACTGCGCCGCAGGGGTCATGAAGTTCATAACACCGGCAAGAGTGAACATCGATTCATCTGCGGTAATCGCAAAGAATAGGAAAACCAGAACAGCACCGGCAATGGCGCCCAGCTCGGGTCGTTTCATCAGTTTGGCTAGGAATGGTTCTTTCTTGACCCTTTCGTCCGACAGGACGGGCGCTGATTCACTCATGGTTTCCTCCCAATTCGGTGAGACCGGCGCGTTGGCGCCGATCCTGTTGTTTGTCGGATCGCGCCGAAATCAGCGGATACCCTGCGCGGACAGTTCGATGACCTGAGCGGCCTTGTCCTGAGTGATCAGGTTCGGACCCGAAGGCACGTCACCGCCCGGCATCAGGCCGTATTTGGCGTGAAGGCCCATGAAGTTCACCGACAGATAGCCCTGAAGGTACTGCTGCTGGTCGATGGCAAAGGCCGCGTCACCATCCACGATTGACTGGAGGAAGTTGGCCGACAGGTCGAACGAGGCAACATTCAAATCCCGCCCCGAGGCTTTGGCCGCGGCGACCGAAGGCTCGCCGGCCGAGCTTGCGCCCAGCGCCATAACGGTATCGACGCTTTCGTCAGAGGCCAGAGCGGCAGCAACCTTGGACTCGATCTCGGACGGATCGTTCGAGGTCGGCAGAACGGTTACTTTACCGCCAAACCCCTCGGTGAAGCCTTCGCAGCGCAGGTCAAGTGACACGTTGCCGACCTCGTGGTTGACACAGATCGCATTGGTTCCACCCATCGAGGCCAGCTTTTCACCAGCCGCCTTGCCCGCATCATATTCGTCCTGGCCTACATGCAGCAGAGCACCCAGTTCCTTGGCCACTTCCGCGCCCGAGTTGATCGAGATCACTGGGATACCGGCGGCAACCGCACGTTCGATCGAGGGGCCAAGCGCGTCCGCATCCGGGATCGAGACGATCAGCCCGTCGGGCTCCTGGTTCACGGCGGCGTCGATCAGCTGCGACATGGCCACCATGTCAAAGGTTTCAGGTGCACGGTATTCCACGTTCACACCGACATCCTTTCCGGCCTGCTCAACACCGTTTTTCACGACGTTCCAGAATGCGTCATTGGCCTGGCCATGCGACACGACGACGATTTCCTGCGCAAATGCAGGTGTGGCCAAGGCCAGTGCCCCCGCAGCAAGCGCGCCTTTAACGAATTTCTTCATTTCAGTTTCCTCCCAATGGTTCAGTCTGATCTTCTGTCGGGGTACCGGCCCCAATCATCCGGCTGTGCCGAATCTCAGTGGCTGCGGCGCTGGGCCGAGCTGATGTCAGTTTGAAGAATTTCGATCATTTTGCAACCGGTTTCAAAATTTCCTCCATTCGAACCGGTTTTCCTGCCCGCGCCGACAGGGTTGCGGCCTCGGCCATCGCCAGCGCCGCAACACCGTCCTTCAACGTGACCGGAACTTCGGATCCACGTTCAACTGCATCGACAAAGGCGGCCCATTCCACGCGGTATGCAGGCATGTAGCGTTCCAGGAAAAAATAGGTCGGCTTGGCACCCACGACACCGTCCGCCGTTGACTTTACGACAGTGTTTTCCAGCATGTTCTGAGCCTGTAGCAACCCCTCGGACCCCAGCAACTCGACCCGTTGGTCATAACCATAGGCCGCACGTCGCGAGTTCTTGATTACCGCGATGCGGCCATCCGCGTAAGTCATTGTGACTGCGGCTGTATCCACATCTCCAGCGGCGCCAATTTCAGCATCCACAAGCGAGGACCCAACCGCCGAGATGGTATCGGGAACCTCCCCCATCAGGTAGTTTGCCATGTCAAAATCATGGATCATCATGTCCCGAAACAAACCACCAGACACCTTTACGTAGCTGACAGGTGGTGGCGCCGGGTCAAAAGAGGTGATCGACAGGAGCTCTGCCTTACCGATCTCACCCGCATCCAGCCCCGCCTTCAAGATCGCAAAATTGGGATCAAATCGCCGATTGAATCCTATCATGACCGGCTTGCCGCGTTCCGAGACGGTTTTGAGACAATCCGTGGCGCGCTTCAGGTCCAAATCAACGGGCTTTTCACACAGAACGGCCTTTCCTGCGCCTGTCGCTGCTTCAATCAGATCAGAATGCGTATCTGTTGGAGTTGCAATCAGAACCGCGCCGATTTCCGGATCGGCAATGATCTCTTCGGAACTGCGCGCCTCGGCCCCATGATCGCTGGCAAGGCTGGCTGCGGCCTCGGGCAAGGCATCGGAAACAGCAATGAGTTTGCTGCCGGGATGCGATGCAATCGCCTGCGCATGAACACGCCCGATGCGCCCGGCACCCAACAATCCGACGTTCAACATACAGATCTCCCGAATCTTGTTGTTGCGCGCAACAATGATTCCTTTTGCAACCGGTTGCAATATTTTTTTCACAACCTTGATGCTTTTACGGCCCAATCCCCAAATCACCCTGAAGAATCGCGATATGGTCCCGGGTCCCGATCCGCCGGCCGCAACCCACACGCTGAAATCCGCGCATTGGCCGTCCTACGGGAATCCCCCAATTTCGGAACATGGTGAATCAGGTTAATACTTGGTTAAGGAACACACACTACCACACTGTGACCCCTTAGAAGGGCTGGCATGACCCCCTCGTCCAGCCCTTCATTCCCTCCCAACTGCCACAAGAAAACGGCCCGCATTGCGGCCCGATGCGTTCATTGAAATTGACGTTCGAGAATGGCGATCCCTGAAGGACTCGAACCCTCAACCTGCTGATTAGAAGTCAGCTGCTCTATCCAGTTGAGCTAAGGGACCGCTGCACCCTTCTTGCGGTTTTTACGAGCGGGGTTCAAGAGCCAAGCGCATGAATGCGCTGTTCGGATCGTCGCTGTACCCAAAGATCGGACCGCAGTAGGAATAACCCAACGCTTCGTAAAGCTTGCGGGCGGCATCATACTCCGGAAGATGCTCTGCCCCGGTTTCCAAAACCAATGCTTCGACGCCTTCTGCGCGCGCCAGTTCGGCCAGATGAGTCATCATGACGCGCGCCAGTCCGCGCCCCCGTGCCCGTGCAAGGATATGCACCGACTTCACCTCGGCCGTGCCATCGGGCAACAGCTTCAGGGCGCCACAGCCCAAAGCCTGCTGATCGTCGAAAACCGCACAGAATCGAATACCCGGTCCGGCCAGTGATTCTGCGCTCATCGTGTGGTTGCTTTCCACAGGGCCGGCCGATTCGCTGTGGGCGAAATGCGCTTCGACAATCGGGCGCAACACGTCCGAAGTCGGGTCGGCCTCGCGAATTTCGATCATTCAGTGAGTCCAGGGACCACGGCGGTCGGTGGCGAAGTTTTCCCCGTAACCGCGTGCGCGCAGGTTGGGTTTGCGCTTGTGCGGCTCGCTGACCTGCGCGTCGATACCATTGTCCCGGGCGTAATCCATCGCCTCTTTCTTGGTGTCGAATTTCAGGCGTATCTGGGTTTGCGTGTCGTTGGATGATGTCCAGCCCATCAGCGGATCAACCTCACGTGCCGAAGCGGGGGCATATTCCAGAACCCACTTGCGGGTCTTGGCCATCCCTGAAGTCATCGCATTCCTCGCAGGCTGGTAAATCCGTGCGCGCATGTCGCCTCTCCGTACTCACTTGGCTGGACCTGTTTATGCGTCAGAGTGCGGCCCGGGACAAGACAACAATTGTCGCGGATCACCGAAGCAAGCCAATGCCAGAAACTGTCATCAGGACCTATTATGATCTTCCATCAATCAGCCAAAGGATAAACAGATGATCCATCGCGAACGCACTCCGGACGTCGACGCAAACCCCGGGAACATCCGGGCGATGCCCTCGACCGAAGCCCTTGCCGTGATCGCCGTCAAACCGATGATGACGAAGGCTCTCATCGGCGAGTTTGCCGCGCTGGCCGGCAAGGTTGGCTCGGATCACGATCCGGATGCGTATCTGCCCAGTGTCGAAACTGGGGGATTTGTACCGGATCAGCCCTTGCAGTTGGACAAAATAAGAACAAATGTAAGGGCCTGATCCGGAGCCTGCCCATGCCATACGCCCATTCCGACAAGACCCAAATGACAACCGAAGATGTTCGGGCCCGCCTGAAACTGGAAGGCGGCAAACAGTTTGTCATGCATACGGAGTTCGCCCCCGCAGGAGACCAGCCAACCGCGATCAAGGAACTTGCTGGCGGCATTCTGGATGGGGAGCGTGATCAGGTTCTGTTGGGGGCGACCGGTACGGGCAAAACCTTCACGATGGCCAAGGTGATCGAGGAAACCCAGCGCCCGGCCATCATCCTCGCCCCTAACAAGACATTGGCGGCGCAGCTATATGGCGAGTTCAAAGGCTTCTTCCCGGAAAACGCGGTCGAATACTTCGTCTCCTACTACGACTACTACCAGCCCGAGGCCTATGTCGCGCGATCGGACACGTATATCGAGAAGGAATCGCAGATCAACGAACAGATCGACCGGATGCGCCACTCGGCCACGCGGGCGCTGCTGGAACGGGATGACGTGATCATCGTGGCCTCGGTCTCGTGCATCTACGGTATCGGCTCGGTCGAGACCTACGGGGCGATGACGCAGGATTTGAAGGTCGGAAACGAATACGACCAGCGGCAGGTGATGGCCGATCTGGTGGCCCAGCAATACCGCCGCAACGATCAGGCCTTCCAGCGCGGCAGCTTCCGGGTACGGGGCGATTCCCTGGAAATCTGGCCCGCCCACCTTGAGGATCGCGCCTGGAAATTCTCGTTCTTCGGTGAGGAACTGGAAAGCATCACCGAATTCGACCCGCTGACCGGCGAGCGCGCCGCGACGATGGAACAGGTGCGCGTCTATGCGAACTCGCACTACGTGACGCCGAAACCGACGATGCAGCAGGCGATCATCGGCATCAAAAAGGAACTGCGCCAGCGGCTGGATCAACTGGTGGGCGAGGGCAAGCTGCTGGAAGCGCAACGGCTGGAACAGCGCACCAATTTCGATCTGGAAATGCTCGAGGCCACCGGCGTCTGCAATGGGATCGAGAACTACTCGCGCTACCTGACCGGCCGCGCTCCGGGCGAGCCGCCCCCGACCCTGTTCGAATTCATCCCCGACAACGCCATCGTGTTTGCCGACGAAAGCCACGTCAGCGTCCCGCAGATCGGCGGCATGTATCGGGGCGACTATCGGCGGAAATTCACCCTGGCCGAACACGGCTTCCGCCTGCCGTCCTGCATGGACAACCGACCTTTGAAGTTCGAGGAATGGGACGCCATGCGCCCGCAATCCGTCTTCGTCAGCGCCACCCCGGCGAAGTGGGAGATCGAACAGACCGGCGGTGTCTTCACCGAACAGGTGATCCGCCCCACGGGCCTCTTGGACCCTGAGGTCGAGATCCGCCCCGTCGAGATGCAGGTGGACGACCTGCTGGACGAGGTGCGCAAGGTCGCGGCCAAGGGGTTCCGCACGCTGGTCACCACGCTGACCAAGCGCATGGCCGAGGACTTGACCGAATACCTGCACGAACAGGGCATCAAGGTCCGCTACATGCACTCGGATATCGACACGCTGGAACGCATCGAAATCCTGCGCGACCTGCGGCTGGGCGCATTCGACGTGCTGGTCGGCATCAACCTGCTGCGCGAGGGGCTCGACATCCCCGAATGCGGCCTGGTCGCCATTCTGGACGCGGATAAGGAAGGCTTCCTGCGCTCCGAAACCTCGCTGATCCAGACCATCGGCCGCGCCGCCCGCAACGCCGAAGGCCGCGTGATCATGTATGCCGACCGCATCACCGGCAGCATGGAGCGCGCGCTGGAGGAAACCAACCGCCGCCGCGCCAAGCAGATCGCCTATAACGAAGAACACGGCATCACGCCCGAGACGGTGAAGAAGAATGTCGAGGACGTTCTGGCCGGGCTCTATCAGGGCGACGTGGACATGAACCGCGTCACCGCCACCATCGACAAACCGATGCACGGCGCGAATTTGGAGGCCCATCTGGACGGTCTGCGCGACAAGATGCGCAAGGCGGCCGAGAACCTGGAATTCGAAGAGGCCGCCAACATCCGGGATGAGATCAAACGTCTGGAAGCGGTCGATCTGGCCATCGCCGACGACCCCATGGCGCGCCAATGGGCGGTCGAGAAAGTCTCGGAGGACGCGGTGAAGACGCGCGGACGGTCAACGGCTGGCAGGCCGGGGCAGCGAGGTGGGAATGTGAAGCGAAGGAAGCGGTGAGGCTGAATGCCCTGTAGATATTTTGTTAACACTACCATATATACTAACCCTGTGATCGGGGAGTGATATGCCAAATCAGGCTGCGACAGCGATAGCAAATGAGTTTTTGAGCCGCCGGGCTAGCCCGATGTGGCCTAGGCAGATGTTGCTTCAAAAGCTTTCTTACATCGCAAACGGTTGGAATCTTGCAATTAATGGGGAGCCGTTGATTGGAGAACTCCCCCAGGCATGGGACAACGGCCCTGTATACACATCGCTTTGGAGAGCGGTGAAAGACTACGGGTACCAAGGACCAAACTGTGAGATACCAAACCCTTTTTCAAACGCTCCATGGAAAGCTGATCTGACGGCCAGTGAGGCCGCGATTATTGATCATGTTTGGAATAAGTATGGGTCGTTCTCTGCCGAACAACTGTCAGACATGACTCATGAGCCTGGAACCCCTTGGTTCAATGCATATTTAAATCAAGGACGAAATGCGGAATTAGACCAAAACGAAATCCGCCAACACTATTATAATTTGGCAATGGCGGGCCGTGAGCAAACCCACTGACGACACTCTTGTAACTCTAGACGACCTCGATCGTGCTCCAAGCACTCTCCCCAAACAAGATGAGAGGGATGCGAAGGATGAGCAAATTGAGACTCTATCTGAACGCCTTGGTGTGGTCGCCAATGAGCGTGATGAACTGCGCGAAATTAACAACAAACTGCGCAAAGAGGTGGGGGATCTACAATCACAGAACGACACAGCCGATATACTGAATGAGTTGATAAAGCCGTACGCGTCCAAGGCTTTTATTTTCATGTGCGTGTATAGTTTTGTTGTTGGCATCTTTATTACTTTTGATGCTTTTGGTTGGTGTGGTTTTGACCTTGAGGCAGGCGTGATGGAGTTCCTCGTCGGCAGCACCGCAGTCACAGTTATTGGTCTTGTTGGCATGGTGTTGACGGGGATTTTCGTAGGCGCGCGCAAGTAAACTCAGAATGTGTCACTGTGCACAGCAAGCTGTTGCTACCTTCATTTCCCAACACTTCAACCTTGCAGCCCAGCGCTCCCTCCTACACGTTTGAAATCACAAATTGTGATTCCAAACGGTTGCCATGACGAAACCCAACACCCTGCCCAGCACGCACGAGGTCCAAAGCGCTATTCACCGGGTGCGCGGCACCCGCGTGGTGTTGGCAGAGGATTTGGCGCAGTTCTACGGAAAATCCGTCAGCGCCTTCAATCAGGCGGTGGCGCGCAACAAGGACCTGTTCGAGGGCTACCGCTTTCAGCTGACCGATGCCGAGGTGGCCGATTTGCAATCACAGAATGTGATTTCAAAGCCCAAGGGCCGCGGCGGGCGGCGGGTCAATCCTTGGGTCTATACCGATTACGGCGTGGCCATCGCCTCGACCCTGTTCAAGGACCCGCGCGCGATCAAGATCACCCGCATGATCACCGAGGCCTTCGTCGACGGCGCCAACGCGCTGGCCGAGACCCCGCGCAGCGCGCCCGAAATCCTGCCGCCCGAAGGGGCCCCCGCCCCGCTGCTGCCCAATGGAGATCAGTTGCGGGCGCTGGCCGAAAACATCCTCGATTCCGGGCGGCAGAGCCTTGTCGATTATATCGCCAACCCCACCACCAAGCGCCAACAGGCCGTGGCCGTGATCATGAAGACGCTGGCGGAAACCGCCGGCGAAGAGGTGCGCACCCAACAGGAACGTCTGCGCCTGCGCATCGCTGAACGGTTGGCCGCGGGCGATTATGCCGATGATGATGACCGCAAGGGGTTGCTGGACCTGCTGAATGCGATGAAAGGCTGACGCAGCCCTTGCCCCGGACCTTTCGGCCGCTAGACTCCGGGACATGCGCGTTGTCTTGTTATCACTGATCCTCGGCACACCCGCCGCCGCGTGGGAAGCAACGGTGGGCCAGATCTGCACCCTGTCACACGTGACGGACACGGCAGAGATATTCCTGACCTATGACCCGGCAAAGCCGCTCTATACCCTGTCCGTTACCCGCAAAACCGAAGGTTGGACCAATACCCCATGGTTCGCGATGCGGTTCGAGGGGCCAAACCCCATCGAAATCGCCACTCCGCATCATGTCCTTTCTGACGGTGCATCATCGTTGACGGTCACTGATACAGGATTTGGAAATGTGCTGGACGGGCTGGAATACAACTTGACCGCCTATGCATTCACGCAGGACAGGGTGACTGAATTTCCCTTGAACGGTGCTGCGCCCCAGGTTCGCATTTTTCGCGAATGCGCCGGGGCCCAGCTGTCCTGACCGGGTCAGAAATCGAACAGATCTTCCAGAAAGCCGCCACGTTTCTTTTTCTTGCGATAGCCGTGATCCGCCCGGTCATCATAGCCGGATTGTGGCGGAGGCGGTGGAGCATAAGCTGTCGACCGCTCAATGATCTTGTCCAGTTCGCCCCGATCCAACCAGACACCTCGGCATTGCGGACAGTAGTCGATTTCAACCCCGTTTCGGTCCGTGATGACCAGTTGAGTTCCGTCAATCGGGCATTGCATCATACGATCTCCCATTTTGCTATCAGTATGAGATGGGGTTGATCCGCTGCATTGCCATCCCTCTGTGACATGACGCCCGATCGCCCGGGCCGAAGTCGGGTGATGCAGGCAACTGGTCCTGTCCCGAGTGGATCTTCTGAACTTCGCAATTGCCGCCGTCAGGGTCGCACGAACTTGGCCGTTCCAAGAGACCGTTGTTGCGGTTCAGGACTGTTGTGAACTGGCGGCGCAGTTGACTGCGGCGCGCTGGCAGAACCACAGGCGACCCCGTCGCCATCCGGGTCATTGCGCTTGTGATAACCTGCCTGCCCCTCGTAAAACGGCCCCACCCCCAGCGACTGCGTTGCATCACAACCCGCCAATGCGATCAGGTGGATCACCGCCTCGTCCCGCTCAAATTCAGACAGGCGCAGAAAAACACCCGTGGCGATCAACACGGTGGTCAGCGGCAACAACAGAACCATGACCAGAATGCGAACCGGAGACAGCGCCTGCCTGCGCGTTGCCTCTGCGCGTCTGTGTCGTCTGGACGACCGTGGCTTCAGATCAGGCGTATCCTGCGAGGGTTTCTTGAACAGCATTGTCTGATCTTTAACGTCGATTTGTGGCAAAGCCGAGGCAATCCCATATCGGCTGAGGTAAAACAAATGGCGCAATCCGTTTCAGGCACTTAAGATGACAAGGAACCTCATCTGCCCGTATTTTCTTTGCTACCGAACCGATATCTTGACCCAATCCGATCCTTATCAGACGCCCGACGCAGCGGCGCGCTCGCAAGCACAGGACCTTCTCTTTCAAGCCAAATGTGCCGCACTGGCCTTTCTGCGCCCTGACACCGGGTTGCCGTCTGTTTCGCGTATCGCGCTGGCCACGGATGAAGCAGGTTGCCCCATCTCGCTGATTTCAACCCTTGCGGAACATACGCGCGCGTTGAACGCTTGCCCCAACTGCGCCCTTCTGATCGGAGAGTCCGCAGACAAAGGCGACCCGCTGACCCATCCGCGCCTGACCTTGCACGTGATCGCTCAGCCAGTTCACCGGGACACGGCAGGCTATGGTGACTTGCGCGACTGGTACCTGACGCGGCGGCCCAAAGCGAAACTCTACATCGATTTCGCCGATTTCGGACTGGTCCGGTTCGCCATTCAGGACGGCCTATTGAACGCCGGATTTGGCAGAGCCTACCGCCTTACCGCACAGGATTTCTAGCGCTCAGCGGACCACATGCACGGCGCATCCCGCATGGCGCACGACATGAGATGCGGTTGAGCCCAGCAACAGATCCTGCATCCCCGGTCGGTGGGATGCAATTATGATCAGGTCGGGTTTGTTCGCCTCGGCCCAATCCAGAATGGTCCGGCCGGAATGTCCTTCGATCACCAAACCCTTGGCATTCGGCAGTTGCGATGCCAGTTCATCCAGTTCTGTCTGAATCGCCTTACGCGCCTCTGTCAGGTATTCGGACGGCATGTACGAGATTGCATAGTTGGGAATATGCTCGACCACATGCAACAATGTCACCTGCGCGTCTGGCGTGGCCAGAATCCGGGCCAGCTTCAAAGGCCCGGATGTATCTCTTTCAGCATCGAACGAGATGGGGACCAGAATGTTGTGATACATGATGTGAGCCTCCATTTTTGCAGGCTCACTTTGAAACAGAATTGAATTTCAGGCTTTGATTCAGGTCAGGAACTGCCGAAAGTCTCAGCGACGTCATACATGACCGGCTCAAAGCTTTTGCAGAGCTCGTTGATCTTGCGGTTGCGATCGCGCATTTCAGGCGTGCGCAGCATGGCAAGGAAATCTTCGCGGCGTTCCCATTGCGAGTAGTTTGCGATCCGGGTTTGTGCGTCATTGACGTGCAGCCCGGCGGAAACGAAACCTGGCTGCTTCGAAATGAACTCGGCATAGGCATCCGTCAGAGCTTCCAGAAGGTCCTGGCAGGTGCCGGGCGTCATTTCAAAGGTCGTGATAACTGTTTGAACACTGGTGTTTTTGTCGATTTTCAGCATCGGGATTCTCCACTTTCTGTCCCAAGCCTAACACATGAAAATGAAACGTCGCCTATTTCCTGCCAACCTTGCAAACCAGGTCAGTCATTTACGGTCAGATCAGAGTGAAATGGCCACCCGTTTCAGGGTGGCCAGACAGCCTTTTAACGTTCCATGCGCATCAGAACCGAGGCCGTACCTTTCACATGCTCTGGCCAACGCAACAGAAAACTGTCGCCTGTCGCCCCCTGTTCGACCTCAACATGAGGCGCGCTGAAGACGTGGTTGTTGAACACCCCCGAAAGCACACCGATCGTCGCAACCCCATCGCAGCTTCGCGCCTTGCCGTCGAAAGGCAACTGCCCGTTTGCGGAAACAGGCCAAAGATTGGACACCGAGTTCTGCGTATAACGAACCCTCAACGGGTTTGCGGATTTCCTGGTTACGCCATGATAGGTGTTGTTCTGGAAGGTCACGTTCGTGTGCCTGTCTTTGTTCAAGTCGGCAAAGCTTGTATCCACCCGTTCCGCTCGAAAGATTTCGCCGCTCGTGGCACGGAACTTGTTGCCGGTCACGACCAGGCCGTTGAGATAATGCCCGGGCCCATAGGGGCGAATGACGATGAAACTGAACCAGGACGGGGCCTGACTGGAATAAAAGATGTTGTCCGTGATGCTCATCGCACTGAACGAAAAGCCACTCGTGTAGGTCGGCGACGGGTCGCGTTCATTCGTCCATTCGATGAAACAGTTGTCGACATAATTCTCGGCGATAGTGGAGCTGTTGTAGGTGCCGATCATGATCAAACCGGCCGTACGCACACCTTGCGGGATGCTATCGCCCTGAAAGACATGGTTGCCCAGAACCATGTTGTTGTCGCCCCCCAGAACGGCGAAATGTCTGAAACGCACCGCTCGGTTGTGGCGCAGCTTCACATCGTTTGAATTGGTATTCAACGCAATGGAATACCGGTCCGTTACGACAAGGGATTCTTCTGCTGACAGGAACTGGCAATTGTCGATCAGCATGCCCTTGCACCCCGTTCCGGTCGACGTGATCCCCCGGTCTTTTGGGCGGCTGACAAAACAGTCGTTCAACGAAAATGTACTTCCGGCAGCCGCCAAACGAATTCCGCTGCATCGGCTGTTGCACTGTAATTCGATCTGTTCCATGCCGAATTTCCGAAGCGTGCTGAAGCCGCTGAAATCCAGCAGGTACTTGAAGGAATAGAATGTGAAAGACTGGGTCCCCGACGCCCCAACAAGAGGCGCGCTCAGCGTGATCTCACCCGCACCGACATTCTTTGACCGTACATAGATTTCGCGCCCGACTCCGCTGCCGGCAACGTAGGACCCGACGGGAATGTTGGCGACATTCGCGACATTGGTCAGACGCGTTTTGTCGGACGGGTCATAGGTCGCAGTCGAGGTGAACGTTTCCGTATCCCACGCCGAACTGCTTTTGACGTCAAACTGACCATTCCGGATCACGCGACGGGTTGAAAAACCACTCTGCTTGTTGGGAACCGCTGCTGCCATATCGATCGGCGCGGTGACGGAAATCTTGCGACCACCCAAATCCAGCGAGTCATGATCCGAATTGTTCAGAAGGGCCTGAAACGCTTTTTTGAATGCCAGTTCTTCGTCTCCGAAAGCCGAAATGTAAGCCGGCAGATGGAAATCCTTGGTCAGCAACAGCATCTTGTCATCCGGCATGGTGACTGTGCCTTCAAAGTCCATTTCGGACGTCATACTGGTGTTTTCGGCCAGATGATAAGTCCCTTGCGGAACGTAAACCCGACGGCCACCCGCCGCCTGGTCGGCCGCTTCAAACGCAGCCGAATCGTCCGTCACACCGTCGCCGATGGCACCGTAGTCGCGCACATCCACAACACTGATCATCTCACGCAGGAAGACACCGGTGACATCCGTGATCTCCAGATCGTCGACGCGCACCAGCGCCCCATTCGCGCCCTCAATATCCAGACCGAAATGGCCATACAGGGCGGCCAGCCCCCAGGGCATGTCCACGCCGGGGCGCTTGCCGGTTCCGACAATCGCCGTTATTTCATGCACGCTTCCATAGCCCGACAGCTGTGTTGCAGGCCCCTGCTCCACGACACCTGCCACATGCGTGTCACCTGCGCCCCCGGCCCAGGCCGCTATACGCACCGACGGTAAAGGACCGCTGATCGCCTTGACCCGCGCTTTGATCTGCAAATAGCAACCGGGCAAAATCGGCGTCTGGCCCATATATCGAAGCTGTTGGGTAGTTTGAACTTTCAGGATCTCCAGACAGCCACCAAAATCGGCATCCGCAGGCACGAAAACCCCGGTGCCGGATCCACCATATGTGGGCGAGCCCGGCGTTCCGTCCCCCGCAGACCATACGGTCAGGCCATTCGCGAATTGAGGCGGCATGAAGACGATGCCGTCAGTGATTGCCTTGTTCATTGAAAACCCTTTCTAAATCGCGCCGCGCCAATCTGGCGACGCGTCCAAACCCCGTGTCCAGGTCCGCCCCGAACGCGTCAGTCTGAATACCGAAAGAGAGTTAACCACGGCTCATCTCACCGTGACGGTGGTGTTGCCTCAGGCCGCCGGGTCCGCGTTGCCCAACAATTGGACGCCGTTGATTTTCCAACCGCCTTCCAGAGGGATCATCTGATAGTCCAGTATGTGCACACGCCCGTTTGCATCCGTGATCATCACCTTCTGCCACAAGGCTCCTGCAATTTCACGCAATTCCAGAAAACGTATGTCGGCTGGACGCCAGACCATAGGATATCCATTGCGCACCATCTGTCCGAAATTGTCGGGGGTCTGAAAAAGGCGCTGGATGCTGGGGCTGGCAAAGGTGAAGGCCGTGGCAAAATCATCCGCCTTGAAGGCCTGTATCTGCGCCGAAATGTTTGCTTCGATCTCTGCGTTTTGCGCAAATGCGCCCGACCCCAGCCCGACACTCAGGGATACAGCAAGCAAAAATCGACGCATGGGGCCACCTCCTGCAAAAAAGAGTAGCCCCATACGGGATCAGGTCAAATCAGGTCAGCTCTCCGGTCAAAGCCTTGTCGATCAGGGCAATTGTTTCAGGCACACCGTACAGCGCAATAAAGCCGCCAAAACGCGGGCCCTGCGATGCACCCAGAAGCACTTCGTACAACGCGGTGAACCAACCGCGCATGGGGTCGAACCTCTCACGCCCGATGGAATAGACCACCGATTGCAGCGCCTCGTCCTCGGCCGGGCCATCATAAGCTTCAAGCGCGGCTTTCAGCGCTTCCAGCGCCTCACGCTCCTGATCCGTAGGTGCGCGGTGTTTGCGCGTTGGTTTGACGAAATCGTTGAAGTAGCGAACCGCAAAGCCCGCAGCCTGATCCAGATCGGGATGGCTTTCAGCTGTTGCTTCCGGCGCATAGCGGCGAATAAAGCCCCACAGCGTCTCCTTGTCTTCCGCGCCCGAGACCGACGCCAGGTTCAGCAACATCGCAAACGGTACGATCAGGGTCGATTCAGGAACGTCGCCACCATGAATGTGCCAGACCGGATTGTTCAACCGAGCTTTCAGGTCCTGCCCCGGATAGGCGCGCAACTGTTGATGATATTCGTCATAAGCCTTCGGGATCACGTCAAAATGCATCCGCTTGGCCGTTTTGGGCTTTTGATACATGAAATACGCCAGGCTTTCGGTCGGCGCATAGGTCAGCCATTCGTCGATCGACACACCATTGCCGGACGATTTCGAGATCTTCTGGCCATTCTCATCCAGGAACAGCTCATAGGAAAAATGCTCGGGCGCGCGGCCACCCAGCGCACGGCAGATCGCGTCATAGATCTTTTCGTTGGTCGCATGTTCCTTGCCGTACATCTCGAAATCGACACCCAGCGCCGCCCAGCGCGCCCCGAAATCCGGCTTCCATTGCAGTTTCACGTTGCCGCCAGTCACGGGCAGGGTCCATTCCTTGCCGTCCTCGTCATCGAATGTGACGGTATAGGTCTCAGCGCAAACCTTCTTCATCGGCACATACAGAACCCGCCCGGTTTCCGGATGGATCGGCAGGAAAATCGAATAGGTCTGCTGGCGTTCTTCCCGCAGGCTTTTGAGCATGATGGCCATGATGTCGTCATAGCGCTCGACCGCGCGCTTCAGGATCTCGTCGAACTGGCCTGACCGATAGAAATCGCGTGCCGAATAGAACTCATAGTCGAATCCGAACGTATCGAGGAACCGGCGCAACATCGCGTTGTTGTGCTCGCCGAAGCTGGGGTATTCGCCAAACGGATCGGGAACCGAAGTCAGCGGGCGCTGCAAATGCTCTTCAAGCGCCTCCGGGTTGGGCACGTTGCTGGGCACTTTGCGCATCCCGTCCAGATCGTCCGAAAAACAGATCAGCTTGGTCGGTATGTCCGAAAGCGCCTCGAACGCGCGCTTGACCATCGTGGTCCGTGCAACTTCGCCGAACGTACCGATGTGTGGAAGGCCCGACGGGCCGTAACCGGTTTCGAACAGCACATACCCCTTTTCCGGAGCACCTTTCTGATAGCGTTTGAGCAACCGGCGCGCCTCTTCAAAAGGCCAGGCCTTGGACGACATCGCGGTTTCACGCAGTTCAGACATTTCAATGTGCTCCATCGGGGAAAATGTCACGGTCACCCCATGCAACCGGACCGGCCCCTCCTATTGTGCCAGTGCAGCATGAGTCAATAAAGCAGTGGCGCAATTCGCGACACACTGCGCCAAAAAACAGTCGTCCTCGGGCCGGTAGGGAAACCGTTTTTGGGCCCGCAAACACTCTGTCGGGGATATTTGCGCTGCATTTTCACCGCCCAGCCTTGCTCAGGCCACAATGGCGGTTCGATTGTTCCCCGAAACAAAAAAGACACGGGCGCGGGCGCAAACTTGACCAGGTTGTTTCGCACGCTTACCGGGCGGTGTTAGACAAAGGCGACACGGGGGTTTTCCCCGGACCAGAGGAAACGGGATGCGACGCGAAACCACCAACCGTATACGCTTTGTACTCGAAGATATCGTGCCGCCCATCCTGCGTGACAGCGCCGCTTTTCATTGGCTGGCATGCAGGGTTTGGGGCGACCATATCACGCGCCTTGCCGAATTCCGTGAACGCGCAACCTACCTGACGGATGACGAATACGAAAAACTCTACCGCGATCATCCGCGCGTGCATCAGGGCACCGACAATTCCGAAGCCTGCATCAAGCGGATAGCAAGGGATATCGTTGGGCAAAGCATCTGCGATATCGGCTGCGGCACCGGAGTTCTTTTGCAACGCATCAAAGCCGCCCGACCGGATATCACGCAGCTGACAGGGGTGGATTTCGTCGTCGATGATGCGGATGCCATCGACAATATCGACTATGTCGCCGCCCGGATCGAAGAGCTTCCGTTTGAAGACAACAGCTTTGACACCGTCATCTGCACCCATGTGATCGAGCATCTTCTGGACTACCGGCAAGCGATCGCTGAACTGCGTCGTGTCGCGCTAAAACGCGTCATTATCGTCGTCCCGCGTGAACGCGAAAGCAGGTTCACCTTCAATCCACATTTCAACTTTTTCCCATACACACACAGCTTTCTGCGTGCCGTGCATCCCAGCCCGGACATCCATGTCTGCGAAGATCTGGGGCGCGACATCTATTACTGTGAAGACCGCCCCGAGGAAAAACCGGAACCGGAACAACAAGGATGACCCCGCCCGCCCCCACGACAATGGTCTGGGCTGGGTTGCTGTGCACACCAGTCATGATCTCAGCCGGGCAAATCCTGTTCAAACTGGCAGGAAACCGGATTGATGGGCGCGAAGCCTCCGGATTGGCGGGCCTCATCCAGACGCTTTTCGATCCTTTCCTTCTGACAGCCTTTGCCATCTATGGCTCGGCAACGGTGCTGTGGGTGTATGTCCTGCGGTATCTGACACTGTCCCAGGCCTACCCCTTCATGGCCCTCAGTTTCGTTCTTGTGCCACTTGCCTCGCACGTCTTCTTCGGCGAAACACTTGGGCTGCGCTACTGGCTGGGGGCTGCGCTTTTGATTTCGGGAATGATGGTCATGAACACCTGATCGCACGGGGTGGATGAAACAAGGTGTTGAACCTGACCCGCTGCGCTCATATCGTGCGTCTTCGAACAACCCCAATCAGGACCATCCCATGACCGAGCAAGTGCCCCACCCGATGTCCCCGCAGGATTGCCTTGTGGCGATCATGGTTGCAGTCTCGGCCTCTGACGAAAACATCCGAACCGCTGAGCTGGTCAAGATCGAAGTTGCCGTCAACATGTTGCCGGTCTTTGCAGGATACGACAGTGATCGGACCCGTCGCGTATCGCAGGTTGTTTTTGACCTGTTCGAACAGGAAGACGGGCTGGATGCGCTGTTTGGCCTGATCCGTGAAAACCTGCCCGAGCGTCTGAACGAAACGGCCTATGCTCTGGCTTGCGATGTTGCGGCTGCCGATGGTGCGCTGGCCGAAACGGAACTGCGCCTGCTGGAAGAAATCCGGTACGAGCTGAATATCGACCGTCTGCATGCCGCCGCAATCGAACGCGGGGCGCGCGCACGCCACACGGTCTGATCCGGGCAATCTACGGGTTTCAGCTTCCGTAGAGTGCGCCCCAACGTTCCAGCAAGGCCCGTTGCAGTTTCCGCGACCTGCGGTTCCAACTGCGCGCACCTTCAGGCCGTTCACGTTGTGCGCGTGGGATCTTGGCGCGATGGGCCACGTCCGCCGTAAAAATGGCAAAAGCCAGATCAACCCCGTCCGCCGTTGTCAGGAAACCGCCCAGCCCGGATACGAAGTTCAATGTCCCTGTCTTGGCATCGACCTTGATCGGGTGGTTCTTGACCGGCCGTCCATTGCGATCCGTCAAGGCAAATGGCTTCATCAATGGGCGCAATGCGCCCATTTTCCGGGCCGCGACAAGGGCCGCGACCAGATCCGCCGGCACCATACGCGAGGCATCGCCAAGACCGGAATGATCGACCATCGCGATCCCGTTCACGCCAAAGCTCTGAGACGCCCAGAGATTCATCTCGGCCGCCGACTCCGCCAGGTTGCGCGGGTCAACGCCCCGCGCTTTGGTTGCGGCCAGTCCGACCATCTCGGCCGTCAGGTTGGTTGAGTATTTCAGCATCCCCTGCAAAATACTGTTCAATGGATCGCTGCGATGCACGACAAGGTCGACACCTTTTGGCGCCTCTCGTGTCACCTGCACCCGATTCAGAACGATTCCGTTGGATCGGGCCAAAGTGCGAAACACATCACCCGCGTACAATGCCGGTTTGCGCACAGGCAGCCAGCGCGCCCCGCCATTGCCCAACGCGCCCTTGGCCACGGTCCAGCGATCCTGACGCGGGCTTGGCTGATAGGTGTAAATCGGCAAGCTGCGGTTCTCGACCCGCATGGCTGCCACATCCACTGCCGGCACATAGCGCGCGCTGCGTGCATCCATGGTCACATCATAACCCTTACCGGCACGCTTCCACTCGAAATGGACCCGATTGAAATTCAACGATATCCCACTGATCGCCGGGCTGTACCCCACATGATCCGGCTGTCCGGGATCAATACTGAACACGAAGGGCAGCGCCCCGTCATAGACCTTGAAGGCTCCGCGAACCTCGATAATTCCGGCTTCGCGCAGGTTGGCCGCCATCGTGGCCAGCGAATCCGTGTCCAACAGCGGATCGCCCCCGCCTGCCAGTATCAGATCGCCATGCAGAATTCCGTTTTCAATTGGCCCATCTGCGATCAAACGGGTTTCGAACCGATGGTCAGGTCCCAGAACGTCCAGTGCGTAAAGCGCGGTCATCGCCTTGCCGACGCTGGCCGGGGGCAAACCCGTACCTTCGCCAAAAACCTCCAGCGTCGTCCCGGTCGCCACATCCGCAACGGCGAAAACAACTTCGCCCGTCAACCCTGCGGCTGCGACCAAACGCTCGGCGCCACTCAACGGCACACCACGCGCGCGCGGCCTGAGCGAGACCAACGGCGCCTGCGCCAGACCAGCTACCGGGATCAGAGATGCCCCCAATCCCCCCAGAAACACACGACGTGAAAAACGACCAGTCATAGGTGAAATAAAATCCCACAGATCAAATGCACGCAACCACTCGCTGCGATTATGCGCCCGGCAAGGCTATTCCGGCAACACTTCCGCGCGCCATTCGCCGCGTGTCCGAATCTCAGTGGAACTGACATCAACCATCGGCACGTTCACGAAACACCAGGCCGGAGCCTGCGCCCGCCCCAAAAGATGCCGCGCCTGCCCGTCGATCCTGTACTTGGCATAAACCCGCGCCGCCCTGGACATCCGGGCGGATATCCGGTCGCCGGGCCGTGCGACCACACCGACAGGGACGCTGTCCATGATCCTCCGCCAATCTTTCCAGCGGTGAAATTGCGCCAGATTGTCCGCCCCCATCAGCCAGACAAATCGGACCTGTGGATACAATCGCTGCAATGCTGTCAGAGTATCCGCAGTCGCGCGCGTACCCGTCAGCGCCTCGATGTCCGTCACCTCGACCCCTGGGTGCTGCATCACATTCCGTGCTGCCGACAGTCGCCTGTCCATGGGGGCCGGCCCGCGTTCCTTCAACGGATTGCCCGGCGATACCAGCCACCAAACTCGATCCAGCCCGAACGCCTTCATCGCCTCAAGCGTGACATGCACATGGCCTTGATGCGGTGGATCAAACGACCCGCCGAACAGACCGACGACCTGCCCAGGTCGCGCATAGGGTATGCCGTACCGCTCCATACCCTGCTGATGTTCAGAACTGCGGGGCGTTGTCAATCAACAGGTTGCACCACATCGCCCAGCCGAACCCGCCCGGGTCGCACGACTTCGGCACACCATCCTCCGTGCCCACGCACGGCGGAATAGCCGCCCTTGCCCAGCGCTTCTTCCATCCGGCTGCATGGCGCACAGATCACTGTAAATCGCAAAATAGCCTCGCCCACCTGCACCTCGCGTCCTTTGAGCGCCGCCAGATTGATCCCCGACACCACCAGATTGCGCCGCAGAACCGCGGGCGCAACCGGCCCCTGCCCCAGGTACGACCCAATCGCCGCCAGATGCTCCTGCTGGATCAAAGTCACTGCCCGCTTGCCAACGCGGGCGCGGTCACTGATCAGACCGGCCTCAGCAATCACGGATTCCTCCAGTGACACCATCTCGGCCCGGCGCTCTGGTCGCGCTCCGATCCAAGTTACGCAACCGGGCTGCGCCCAACCCGCAATCAATTCCGCCAGTTCCGGCATAACGCCCCCATTTTCAGCGCACTCAGACTATGCCGCCCGGCCCAAAGACGAAATTCACAATACCACCAGCTTGCCCCGCCCGTCCCGCTCGGATATCCAGCGGTTCAACCTGATTTCCCGACCCAGAGGACGCGACATGGCCGCCTATCAATATGTCTACCACATGCAGGGTGTCTCCAAGACCTATCCCGGTGGCAAGAAATGCTTTGAAAACATCCACCTGAGCTTTCTGCCCGGCGTGAAGATCGGTGTCGTCGGCGTCAACGGTGCGGGTAAATCGACCCTGATGAAGATCATGGCCGGCCTCGACACCGACTTCACCGGCGAGGCATGGGCCGCCGAGGGCGCCAAGGTCGGCTATCTGCCGCAGGAACCGCAACTGGACGAATCCCTGACCGTTCGTGAAAACGTCATGCTGGGCGTGGCCGGGAAAAAGGCCAAGGTCGACCGGTTCAACGAGATCGCGATGGAGATCGCCGAGAACTACTCGGACGAGCTGATGGAGGAAATGACCGCCCTTCAGGACGCGATCGACGCGGAAAACCTGTGGGATCTGGACAGCCAGATCGATGTCTCGATGGAGGCGCTGCGCTGCCCGCCGGACGACGCCGACATCGCCAATCTTTCGGGCGGTGAAAAACGCCGCGTGGCGCTGTGCAAGCTGCTGCTGGAAGCGCCCGACATGCTGCTGTTGGACGAACCGACCAACCACCTTGACGCCGAGACCATCGCCTGGCTGCAACAGCACCTGATCGACTACAAAGGCACCATCCTGATCGTCACCCACGACCGCTACTTCCTGGATGACATCACCGGCTGGATTCTCGAATTGGACCGCGGCCGCGGCATCCCCTACGAGGGCAACTACTCCTCGTGGCTGGAACAAAAGGCCAAGCGGCTGGAGCAGGAAGCCCGCGAGGACAAATCCAAGCAGAAGACGCTACAGCGCGAACTGGAATGGATGCGTCAGGGTCAAAAGGCGCGTCAGGCCAAGTCCAAAGCCCGGATCAACGCCTATAACGAGCTGGCCGAACAGTCCGAGCGCGAAAAACTGACCCGCGCTCAGATCGTCATCCCCAACGGCCCGCGCCTGGGCAGCAAAGTGATCGAGGTCAACGGGTTGGCCAAGCACATGGGCGACAAGCAACTGATCGAAAATCTCTCGTTCAGCCTGCCGCCCGGTGGCATCGTCGGCGTGATCGGCCCCAACGGCGCCGGTAAATCGACCCTGTTCAAAATGCTCACCGGCCAGGAAAAGCCCGACGCCGGCACCATCGAATACGGCGATACGGTGCAGCTGTCCTATGTCGATCAGTCGCGCGACGACCTCCATGACAACGACACCGTGTGGGAGGCGATCACCGGCGGCGCCGAGATCATCCAGCTGGGCGACGCGCAGGTCAATTCCCGCGCCTATTGCTCGTCCTTCAACTTCAAGGGCGGCGACCAGCAGAAAAAGGTCTCTCTGCTGTCAGGGGGTGAACGCAACCGCGTCCACATGGCCCGCCTGCTGAAAGAGGGCGGCAACGTCCTGCTGCTCGACGAACCCACCAACGATTTGGACGTGGAAACCCTGCGCGCGCTGGAAGATGCTCTTGTCGATTTCGCCGGCTGCGCCGTGGTGATCTCGCACGACCGTTTCTTCCTCGACCGGATCTGTACGCATATTCTGGCGTTCGAGGGCGATGCGCATGTGGAATGGTTCGAGGGCAATTTCGAGGAGTACGAAGAGGACAAAAAGCGCCGTCTGGGACCCGACGCGCTGGAGCCCAAGCGGTTGAAGCATAAGAAGTTTGCACGGTGAGGCTGGACGGGGATCGTATGGCTGAAAAAGCCGAAATGGAGATGTCTTGTTAATGATTAGGTTAGCGGCGCGCTGTGTCCAGATTTCTGCTTTCCTAGTTTGCGGTACGGGTAGTGCATTTGCTGAGACACCAAAGAAGGTTACTACCTTTGCCGCGCCAGCGGATTTCACTCATTTCTTGCATAAGCACGATAGTGAGCAGGGAAAATTCGATTTCACAGACAAATGGGTGGATCCAGAAAAGTCTGATGTGATTGTGGTTTTCATAGAAAATCGAGAAGATATCGATTTTGTTCCAGCAAAACTCTATTCTTCATTCCAGACTGTTCTGTCAATTGTAGATACGCATTTTTATCAGCTTTCGAGCCGCGTCTTTGGCGACACACTAAATTCTGACGTTTACATTGTGTCCGTTTCAAGATTGCAAAACAAATTGGTGGAGGACGGGTTTTCGACAGAGCAGGCTCAAAAGGGTGCATTTATTTCGTGCTTTGCAGCCGGCTTGGTTGAGGATTTTTATCGCCAAGGAAATCTAAATGCGAACCATCGCAGAATTGGAGACACATGTGTGGAATACCTAGAAAACAAGTAAGCGTAAGTTGAGTGCTCGCTCCCTTCACGCCAACTGGTAGGCCGGGCTTCAGCCCGGCACCCCTCGAAACACCCACACCTTTACCAACATCCGCCGATGAATGGCCTCAAAACCCTTCAATCGCTCTGAGGGGAATGGTGGATGCCGGGCTGAAGCCCGGCCTACGGGGGGTGTTCTTTGTATCACGGCTCTCCGAATGCCCCGCCCGTCACACAACCGCTCCATTCCGGATCAACCCGACCCCCGCGGATATCGTGATAGATTGACGATTACGGTCACTCGGTCGAGTGCTTCCCCAGCCCGCTCATGGATGCGGCCGCCAAGCAGCAGCGGCTCAACATAACATACATTGGACTGATTGCAGGGGCAGCACTTTGCCAGATCGGTTTCCGCGAAACCTTCTGGCCCGGCACCAATAAACCCGGCCTCCGAACCTTCCCATGAGGGCTCACTGCACCAAAGTTCACAGGAAACGATTTCAACCTTTTCTGTCAGGTCCTGTTCCCGCTCTGTGAGTTCCAGCAACAGCTCGTGCATTTCCGGGTTTAACATCCAGGCCGTAAACCACAACGCGTTTGGCCAGGGTGTGGTATTCACGGCCACAGAATTAGTTTGATACTCTCTCTTGTCACCCGGTCCCAACACTGCTAAACGCACCCAATCTTGCGGCCTCGGATTCGTTCCGGGGCCTTAGATATTTTGAACCGGGGACCTTCGGGGCCCTATACCCTTGGCACCTACGGGGGCCTCTCACA
>NZ_JBQFTR010000009.1:0-67014 GCF_056538725.1 Ruegeria sp. BF10 | reverse complement strand
TGTGAGAGGCCCCCGTAGGTGCCAAGGGTATAGGGCCCCGAAGGTCCCCGGTTCAAAATATCTAAGGCCCCGGAACGAATCCGAGGCCGCAAGATTGGGTGCGGTTAGCAGGGTTGGGGGTGTCTATAGGGGCATTGAAATTTCGAGCAACGCCCAAAAAACGCGATTTTCTCTTCATGCAAAGTCTAACTGCGTCAAAATCGGCATTGTTTAAATCTCAGTTTGCAAATGCGTCAAATTCTCTCAATTTGAGACTGATAAGTTGCGCAGCAATTTTGCTTGAGACTACATGCAAGCCAGCTTGGAGTTGTGTTCATGAAGTTAGATGCAAGTATTTTTGAGTGTTCGATAGATCACATCATCCAGTTTGGTGACACCGACATCTTTCCTTTTCCGTTCGAACTAAAATTTCTTGAGCAAAACAAAGATAAAGTCGTTGAGGAACTGTCAAAACTGGAACTGAGTGGCTACCACCCCATGAGCTTAGTCGAAGCTTTGGTCCCCAAGTCCAAGTTTGGCTTTCGCGTTGCGCATCAGCCCTTCCCAATTGATACTGTGATTTACACCGCTTTAGTCCTCAAGGTGTTTGACTCGGTCGAAGCAGGACGTGATCCATTCGATAACAACCGAGCATTTTCTTATCGAAAGACGCCTGGTTTAGATCCAGTTTTTTTCCGATCAGACAGGAGCTACAGGCATTGGTTAGGCCATATTCGGGTTCAAGTGTTTCGGCATGGCCATAGCCACGTTATTAGAACTGATATTTCCGACTACTATTCAAGAATTTACCGGCACCGCCTAGAAAACATATTGGATAGCCTGTCAGGCGAGACCAAAATCGTTAAGAAAATTGAACACTTCATCGCTGATTGGAGAAGTAACCAATCGTTCGGCCTACCGGTCGGAAGTAACGCTTCAAGACTGTTGGCTGAAGCTGCCCTAAACGATACCGATATGGGTTTGATTTCTGAAGGATACGATTTCACCCGTTATGTCGATGACATGCTCATTTTCATTAAGGAAGGCCAAGATCCTTACGCAGCACTTGGGTACTTGGCTAAGCACCTAAATGAAAACGAAGGACTAGCCCTCAACAATCAGAAGACAAAGATTCTTAGCTGGGATGAGTTTATTGCCTCTAGTGGCGCTCCGGATGCAGGGGATGACGAAGCAAAGGAAGAGTTCGCCACAGAAAAACTGTTTTGGGCGGCCTATGGACAGGACGAGCTAGATCAAGAAGCTCTAGATGCGCTTATGCTCAAAGACCTCAGGCAAGAGCTGGAAGAGCTACTTGATGAACCGTATTGGGATATGGGACAGATACGCATCGTGTTACATGCGATGCGTCTCGTCAAAAACACCGACGTTGCACAATACATAAGAGAGAACCTTTCAAAGTTGGTCCCGTTTGCTAAAGACGTTTGCCTTCTTATCGAGGAATTCATCAAATCGGATATCGCTGGCTTTGACGATATGGGTGCAGAGATTACTGAGCTGCTACTTTCGCCGAGAATGCAACCGCTAGAGTGCGCGCGCGTTTGGTTTCTTGAACTTGGTGTTCGCCAGCTAGTTTCGTTTGACAACGCACAAATACGTCGACTGGACGCTTTGTCTGGCACACTAGATGTCAGACAACTCCATTTGATCCGCTGGCGGTCAAACGACCTGAACTTCTTTCGTTCACGAAAAACACGAGTCCACGAAATTCAATCATGGGCGCAACCAAGCTTTATTTTCGGTGCTCGCTGCCTGCCTAGGGATGAATATCAGCATTGGATTAGGGGTATTAAGAGTCGTTTGCAATTTCCCCTATGCAAAGAGTTCGCTGACTGGTGCGTATGTACGCACGGAACAGACCCGCTCGCATAACACTGCGAATGCGGATAGCCCAACAAAAAACCCCCGCTTTCGCGGGGGCCTTTATCTCTCTCCAAAGACGGATCCGATCAGAGGCCGGTGGTCACGTCGATGGTGTTACCCTCTTCCAGGGTCACATAGGCCTTCTTGACGTCTTTCCGACGGCCCAGCTGGCCACGGAACCGCTTGACCTTGCCCTTTGTCACGGTGGTGTTCACCGCCTTGACCTTCACACCAAACAGCGCCTCGACGGCCTCTTTGATCTGCGGCTTGTTGCTGTCGATCGCCACTTCAAAGACAACCGCGCCGTTTTCGGACGCCATGGTCGACTTTTCGGTGATGATCGGCTTGCGGATCACGTCGTAGTGTTCTGCCTTCGCGCTCATTTCAGTCGAGCCTCCAGTGCTTCGACAGCCGCTTTGGTGAGCACCAGAGTGTCACGCTTGAGGATGTCATAAACGTTTGCACCCATCGACGGCAGGATATCCAGACCTTCGATGTTGCGCGACGCCTTCAGGAAACCTTCGTTCACGGTCGCGCCGTCGATGACCAGAGCACGTTTCCAGCCCAGGTTTGCAACCTGTTTGGCCAGAGCGGCGGTCTTGCCTTCGGCTTCGGCGTTCTCGATCACGACCAGTTCACCTGCCTTGGCTTTGGCCGACAGAGCGTGGCGCAGGCCAAGCTTGCGGAACTTTTTCGGCAGGTCGTGGCCGTGCGAACGAGGGGTCGGGCCCTTGTAGATACCACCCTTGCGGAAGATCGGCGCGTTGCGGTCACCATGGCGTGCGCCACCGGTGCCCTTCTGGCGATAGATCTTCTTGGTCGAGTAGCTGGTTTCCGAGCGGGTCTTGACCTTGTGGGTGCCGGCCTGCGCGTTGTTGCGCTGCCAACGGACCACACGGTGCAGGATGTCCGCACGCGGCTCGAGACCGAACAGATCGGCGTTCAGCTCGATGTCGCCGGCTTTGCCGCCGTCCAGTTTGATTACATCAAGTTTCATGCTTCACCACCTTCCGCGGGAGCTTCTTCCGCAGGTGCATCAGATACAGCCGATTTCACAGCAGCCGGGAAAGGCAGGCCTTCCGGTGCTTTCTTCTTCACGGCGTCCTTGACGGTGACCCAGCCCGATTTCGGTCCGGGAACGGCGCCTTTGATGAAGACCAGACCACGCTCGGCGTCGGTTTTGACGACTTCCAGGTTCTGGGTAGTGACACGGGCAGCACCCATGTGACCGGCCATCTTCTTGCCTTTGAAAACCTTGCCCGGATCCTGACACTGACCGGTCGAACCGTGCGAACGGTGCGAGATCGAGACACCGTGCGAGGCGCGCAGGCCACCGAAGTTGTGGCGCTTCATCGCACCGGCAAAGCCTTTACCGATCGATGTGCCCGATACGTCAACCTTCTGACCTTCCAGGAAGTGTTCTGCCGAAATCTCGGCACCCACTTCGATCAGGCCATCTTCGGAGACGCGGAACTCGGCCAGCTTGCGCTTGGGCTCGACCTTGGCAGCGGCATAGTGGCCGCGCATGGCCTTCGAGGTGCGTTTCGCCTTGGCGGCACCGGCGCCCAGCTGAACGGCGGTGTAGCCGTCTTTGTCAGCGGTGCGCTGTGCAACGACCTGCAGGTTGTCCAGGTGAAGAACGGTGACAGGGATCTGCTTGCCGTCTTCCATGAACAGGCGGGTCATGCCAACTTTTTTTGCGATAATACCAGAGCGCATTCTCATACCCTCCGATTACGACTGCAACTTGATCTCGACGTCCACACCAGCAGCGAGGTCGAGCTTCATCAGCGCGTCAACGGTCTGGGGGGTCGGATCAACGATGTCGAGAAGACGCTTGTGCGTGCGGATCTCGAACTGGTCGCGGGATTTCTTGTCAACGTGAGGACCACGGAGAACCGTGAACTTCTCGATCTTGTTCGGCAGCGGGATCGGGCCGCGCACGTTCGCACCGGTCCGCTTGGCAGTGTTGACAATCTCTTGCGTGCTGGCATCCAGAACGCGATAGTCAAATGCCTTCAGCCGAATACGGATGTTTTGGCTTTGCATATTAACAGCCTTTTATCAGGCGTTGAGGTTGAGAGGAGGACAAGCGCGCATCGCCAACCCTCTTCGAACCCAAAAGGCGGGAATCACCCCGCCTTGATGTTCTTACTGAGAACTCGCGCGATTTACAGGGGTGTGAGGGGTTTGGCAAGGGGGAAATCATGCACTGGCCCAGAGTAGCCGCTTGTCTGATCAGAGTGAATTACACCAAAGCCCCAAAACCAACATCGTCCTAAGAGGATAGCCCGTCCACGCAGTGGGTTGTGTGCCCTTCTGACAAATATTTGCGCACTGGTTGTTTTGCGTCTTTTTCAATCTGTTCCGTCACATCCAAGCAAAGGGCTAGACCGACAGTTAGCTCTGCAATTGCATTGAAATATGCGTCCAGTTGATCCATGGGCGGGGGGTTATAGATACGAGTCAAAACTATAATCCGCGGATCTAAGGGGTAGCGTGCAGTCAGCCCGCAAAAATCGTAAGTCGTCGAGTTTTCTGTGGCGCTACAGGTGATCGCAAAGAGTTTTTCGGCAGAGTTTGGTGTAAGATACACACGCCAGATGCTGCCGGGGCCGGAGGAATTCACTGTATACCCTGGAAGTCGTAAGTGCTTGGGCACAGGATCAGGGTAACGATAAAGCCGACCGGGACCGTTAGGTGACCAAAGGAAATCTGAAGCCTGATTGAGCTGCTTAATGTGAACTACCGTGTAGTCCAAAATTGGCATTCCCATCAGCATTTCGTCCAACCAATCGAGCCTATTGATCGGAAGAAAGTTCGTGTCGGTGTCCCACCCCCAATAGTCTTCACCGGCGTAGAATGTGCGAGTATTCAACTGAACGACAAAATCTTCTTCAGCTTGCAGCGCAGAAGCACTTGGTAAGACCAAAGAAAAAACAAAGAGAATTCTTAAAACCATGAACGGCAATCTTCTTTAAGTTGTTTCGAGGCACAGTCGGCATTCGAAACACGAAATGCAAGTAACATGACACTTCACAAAAAAGGCCGCCCCGGTTTGGGAGCGGCCTTCTTTAGTTCAACCGAGTGGGCTCTCATTGCTCTTTCAGAGCAACTGCCGCCCACCAGTCGGCAGAGCCGACTTACTCGATGATTTTCGACACAACGCCGGCGCCGACGGTGCGGCCGCCTTCGCGGATTGCGAAACGCAGGCCGTCTTCCATCGCGATCGGGGCGATCAGCTCGACGGTGAAGCCGACGTTGTCGCCGGGCATAACCATCTCGGTGCCAGCCGCCAGAGTCACGGTGCCGGTCACGTCAGTGGTCCGGAAGTAGAACTGCGGACGGTAGTTTGCGAAGAACGGAGTGTGACGACCGCCTTCTTCCTTGGTCAGGATATAGGCTTCGGCTTCGAACTTGGTGTGCGGTGTAACCGAACCCGGCTTACACAGAACCTGGCCACGCTCAACGCCGTCACGGTCGATACCGCGCAGCAGGGCGCCGATGTTGTCGCCCGCTTCACCGCGATCCAGCAGCTTGCGGAACATTTCAACACCGGTACAGGTGGTTTTCTGAGTGTCACGGATGCCGACGATTTCAATCTCGTCGCCAACATTGATCACGCCACGCTCAACACGGCCCGTAACAACGGTACCACGGCCCGAGATCGAGAACACGTCTTCGACCGGCATCAGGAACGGCTTGTCAACTTCACGCTCAGGGGTGTCGATGTAGTCATCAACAGCCGCCATCAGTTCCTTGATCTTCTCTTCGCCGATTTCCGGGTTGTTGCCTTCCATCGCGGCCAGAGCCGAACCCGCGATGATCGGAATGTCGTCGCCGGGGTATTCGTAGCTGGACAGCAGTTCGCGAACTTCCATCTCAACCAGTTCCAGCAGCTCTTCGTCGTCAACCTGGTCAACTTTGTTCATGAACACGACCATCTTCGGGATGCCAACCTGGCGGCCCAGCAGGATGTGCTCACGCGTCTGCGGCATCGGGCCGTCAGCTGCGTTCACAACCAGGATCGCGCCGTCCATCTGAGCGGCACCGGTGATCATGTTCTTGACGTAGTCGGCGTGGCCGGGGCAGTCGACGTGCGCATAGTGGCGGTTGTCGGTCTCGTATTCCACGTGGGCGGTCGAGATGGTGATGCCACGTGCTTTTTCTTCAGGCGCGCCGTCAATCTGGTCATACGCTTTGAAGTCACCGAAATACTTGGTGATTGCTGCGGTCAGCGTGGTCTTGCCGTGGTCAACGTGGCCAATCGTGCCGATGTTAACGTGCGGCTTATTACGCTCAAACTTTTCCTTTGCCATGATGGCCTCCTTTTTCGGTAATGAAGGGAGCGTGATACCCACGCTCCCTCAAATCTTCGCTTATGCGTATTTCGCCTGGATCTCGTCCGAGATGTTCTGCGGAACCGGATCGTAGTGGTCGAACTGCATGGTGAACTGGGCACGGCCCGACGACATCGAACGCAGAGTGTTGATGTAGCCGAACATGTTTGCCAGCGGAACGAACGCGTCGATCGCGATTGCGTTGCCGCGCGGTTCCTGACCAGACACCTGGCCACGACGCGAGGTCAGGTCGCCGATGATACCGCCGGTGTATTCTTCCGGAGTGATCACTTCGACCTTCATGATCGGTTCCAGCAGCTTCGCGCCAGCTTTGCGCATGCCTTCACGCATACACATACGGGCCGCGATTTCGAACGCCAGAACGCTCGAGTCAACGTCGTGGAACTTACCGTCCAGCAGGGCAACCTTGAAGTCGATCACGGGGAAGCCAGCCAGAGGGCCGCTGTCCATGACCGAATTGATGCCTTTTTCAACACCGGGGATGTATTCCTTCGGAACGGCACCACCAACGATGCGGCTTTCGAACGAATAACCTTCGCCCGCCTCGGTGGGCTGGATCTCCAGCTTGACTTCCGCGAACTGACCCGAACCACCCGACTGTTTCTTGTGGGTGTAGGTGTGCTCGACCGGCATCGAGATGGTTTCACGATAGGCCACCTGCGGTGCACCGATGTTCGCTTCAACCTTGAACTCGCGCTTGAGACGGTCCACCAGGATGTCCAGGTGAAGTTCGCCCATGCCCTTCATGATGGTCTGACCCGATTCCAGATCGGTTTCCACACGGAAGGACGGGTCTTCGGCGGCCAGACGGGCCAGACCCTGAGACATTTTCTCCTGGTCGCCCTTGGTTTTGGGCTCGACCGCGATCTCGATCACCGGATCGGGGAAGGTCATGGTTTCCAGAACCACCGGATCCTTCGCGTCACACAGGGTGTCACCGGTGGTGGTGTCTTTCAGACCCGCCAGCGCGATGATGTCGCCTGCAAACGCTTCTTCGATCTCTTCCCGGTTGTTCGAGTGCATCATCATCATACGACCGATGCGCTCTTTCTTGCCTTTGGTCGAGTTCAGGATCGAGTCACCCTTGTTCAGCACGCCCGAATAAATCCGGGTGAAAGTCAGCGAACCGACGAAGGGATCGTTCATGATTTTGAACGCCAGGCCCGAGAACGCCATGTTGTCGTCGGCACGACGGGCGATGTCACGAACTTCTTCCTCGTCACCGGGTTTGAAGCCCATGTAATCGACAACGTCCAGCGGGCTGGGCAGATAGTCGATCACAGCGTTGAGCAACGGCTGAACGCCTTTGTTCTTGAACGCAGAACCACCCAGTACCGGAACGAACGCGATTTCCAGTGTGCCCTTGCGCAGCAGTTTACGCAGGGTCGGAACGTCGGGCTCATTGCCTTCCAGGTATTCCATCATCGCGTCGTCGTCCATTTCGACGGCCGCTTCGATCATCTTGCCGCGCCATTCTTCAGCCATGTCTTTCAGGCTGTCGCGGATCGGAGCTTTGATCCAGCTTGCGCCCAGGTCTTCACCCTGCCACAGCCATTCTTCCATGGTGACCAGGTCGATCAGACCTTCCAGCTCAGATTCGGCGCCAATCGGGATACCAACCGGAACAGCACGTGCGCCGGTGCGGTCTTCGATCATGCGAACGCAGTTGAAGAAGTCTGCGCCGATCTTGTCCATCTTGTTAACGAAAACCATACGCGGAACCTTGTAGCGGTCAGCCTGACGCCACACGGTTTCGGTCTGGGGCTCAACACCGGCGTTTGCGTCCAGAACGCAGACGGCACCGTCGAGAACCGCCAGCGAGCGTTCGACTTCGATGGTGAAGTCAACGTGGCCGGGGGTGTCGATGATGTTCAGGCGGTGCTTGGGGGTATCGGCGGTTTTACCGTCCTCGGTGCGTTCCCAGAACGTGGTGGTCGCAGCCGAAGTGATGGTGATGCCGCGTTCCTGCTCCTGCTCCATCCAGTCCATAGTGGCTGCACCGTCGTGCACCTCACCGATGTTGTGGGATTTACCAGTGTAATACAGGATACGCTCCGAGCAGGTGGTCTTACCTGCGTCGATGTGCGCCATGATACCGAAGTTACGGTATAGTTCGAGCGGATATTCGCGTGCCATTTGGATAAGCCTCTAGAATTACCAGCGGTAATGGCTGAAGGCTTTGTTCGCCTCGGCCATCTTGTGGGTGTCTTCGCGCTTCTTAACGGCAGTACCGCGGGACTGTACGGCGTCCAGCAGTTCGCCGGCGAGGCGTTCTTCCATGGTGTTTTCGTTGCGGCCGCGCGCAGCGGTGATCAGCCAGCGGATGGCCAGAGCTTCGCGGCGCTCGGGGCGGACTTCGACCGGAACCTGGTAGGTTGCACCACCAACCCGGCGCGAGCGAACCTCGACCGACGGTTTGATGTTGTCGAGCGCTTCGTGGAACACTTCGACAGGAGCGCGCTTTACCTTGTTCTCAACGCGATCAAATGCGTTGTAGACGATGCGCTCTGCGACCGACTTCTTGCCGTCGATCATCAGGTTGTTCATGAATTTGGTCAGTACCTTGTCGCCAAATTTGGCGTCAGGCAGGACTTCGCGTTTTTCGGCGGCGTGACGACGTGACATATCAGCCTCTCCTTCTTACTTGGGACGCTTCGCGCCGTATTTCGAACGACGTTGCTTACGGTCTTTGACGCCCTGAGTATCCAGAACACCGCGCAGGATGTGGTAACGCACACCGGGAAGGTCTTTCACACGGCCGCCACGGATCAGAACAACCGAGTGTTCCTGCAAGTTGTGGCTTTCACCGGGGATGTACGAGATGACCTCGAATCCGTTGGTCAGGCGCACCTTGGCAACTTTACGCATCGCCGAGTTCGGCTTTTTGGGCGTAGTGGTATAGACACGTGTGCAGACACCGCGCTTTTGCGGGCACTGCTCCAGGTGCATGGACTTCGAGCGTTTGACTTTGGGCTGCCGCGGCTTGCGGATCAGCTGTTGAATAGTTGGCATTCCGGTTCTTTCCCCGTTTTGCAACACACATGACATGCACGCGCGTTGCGTGCGGCTAAATTCGCTGCGCTTATGCGTCCACAAGCGCAAAACCCACGAGCGTTCCCATTCCGAGGTGAACGTCGCGGTTGGTTCTCAGAGGGCGCGAACTGCAAAATTGTCCGGGCCTTGACCAGTTCATTACTGGAATCGGCTACGGGGCGGCCCCCGGTACCGAGATGACGCGCGTATAGGGGGAGTCGTCCCAAGTGTCAACAGCACGATACCGGCCCCCTGGCGCACGCGTTGGATGCGGCCTGTTGGATTGTCATTCCTGCGCGACGCCATCCCGGTTGCGGCCGAACCGCGGCAAGGGCATAGTCGGGTCGAATTCCTGCTGATGGATTACAGATGCAAGTGATTGGCCTTTGCCGGTTTTCCTATCCCGCAACGGGCGGTTTTCGGCTGAACCGGGATACGATCGAAGAGCAGCGGCAATTCCTGTATGCCACCGACCGGCTGGAAGAGCGCTTTCGCCTGTTTGAGACCGTCACCCTGCCCAGCTTTCGCACCCAGACAGATGAGGCGTTCGAGTTGTATGTTTTGACCGGGACGTGCCTGCCTCTGATCCATGCGGACCGGCTGCGCGACCTGACCGCCGGGATCAAACAGATCCGTATCATTGCAAAAGAACCGGGGGATCATAAGCAGATCGTTCGAGAGGTGCTGAACACCGCCCGCAAGGATCCGCATCAGCCCTGCGTGCAGTTTCGGCATGATGACGATGACGCCGTTTCCGTTGAATTCATAGAACGCCTCCGCGCGGCTGTCGTCGAAAACACAGGGCTGATGCAGCAGAGCGAGTCCGTCGGAATAGATTTCAATCAAGGTTACATCGCCCGGCGCGAGGCCCGCGGAGTTCGGGCCGCTCGGGTCTATCGATCGCTGCTGGGCGTTGGCCTGGGCATGTATGTTCAAGCCGGCAGCACGCGGACGATATTTGACCGGTTGCACAACAGGCTCGCCCGGTTCATGCCCGTGGTCAGCTATCCGGACACGCCCATGTGGGTTAGGATGCTTCACGCGTACAACGACTCGGACCACGCGCGCAAAGATACCAGCGAGCTATCGCCTTTCACGCCTGAACAGGCAGAAGACTTGCGGGTACGGTTCTCGATCGACCCTGACGCGTTCGAGGCCAGATATGCGGCGCGCTGAGAAAATGCAGGTCATCGGTCTTTGCCGGTTTTCCTATCCCGCAATTGGCGGCTTTCAGACAATTCACGAGAGTGTCGAAGAAAGACGGCGGTTCCTGTACCAGTACGACAGGTTGGAAGAGCGGTTTCGCCTGTTCGAAACGGTCGCCCTGCCCGGTTTCAAAAAACAGTCCGACGAAGATTTCCAGTTGGTGATCTTGGTCGGCGATTGCCTGCCCAAACCGGCATTTGACCGCCTCAACGATCTGACCGGTGGGCTGAAACAGGTGCGCATAGTCGCGAAACCTCCGGGGCGGCACAGAAAAGTCATGCAGGAAATCCTGAATTCGGCGCGGAACAATCCCGACCAACCCTGCCTTCAGTTTCGTCACGACGACGATGATGCAGTGGCCGTGGATTTTGTCGAGCGGTTCCGGGGGTGTGTCAGGGACTGCATCGGCTTGTTCGAAAAGCACGCGATGGTCGCCGTTGACTTCAACTGCGGTTATCTGGCTCGCGCCAATGCTGATGGGATTCAAGCCGTTCGCGTACACCGCCCGTTGATAACAGCCGGTCTGGGAATGTACGTGCGGGGCGGGCAACAGAAATCCATCATGAATTTTGCCCATAACAGGATCAACCGCGCGATGCCCGTTGTGACCCGACCCGATAGTCCGATGTGGGTACGAGGATTGAACCGGTTCAATGACTCACCACGAACCAGAAACATGGGTGTCGCGCTCAACCCTCTTACCCGGCAGCAAGAGCTCGAGTTTCAAACCCGTTTCGCCATTGATCCGGACACGGTCAGACGGAGTCACGCCAAGCCCTGACGCGCACGTGCCCGGAACGACGTGAACAGGCCAGCACCCACGATCAGTGCAGCACCCAGCATCGTCAGGCTGTCGGGCCATTCGTCAAACACGACCCAACCCAACCCGAGCGCCCAGATCAGGCTGGAATACCTGAACGGTGCAACGAATCCGACATCTCCCTGACGCATGACCATGACGCTGAACAAATAGCCAAGCAGCACAAACACGGCCGCCGCCGCGACCAGGGAACCCGCTGTTGCCGAAACCGGAACCCATCCTTCGAAAACCGAGGCCATTGCCGCGGCCCCTGCAATGGAAACCGAAGTGGCCAGCGTAACCAGCATTGACGGCACGTCGGCTGACATGCGTCGCGTGATGAGGTCCCGAACTGTAATCGAGGCCACTGCAACCAGCGCATAGATGGAATACACGCTGAACCCCTCTGGCCCGGGTCTTACGATCAGCAGCATTCCGGCGAAACCCACGGCGATTGCCAATGCACGTCGCCAACCAACCTGTTCGGAAAAAACCAACGCAGCACCCAGGGTTACCGTAAGAGGCAATGCCTGAAGAATGGCCGTAACATTGGCAAGCGGCATGTTCTTCAGCGCCGTCAGGAAAAAGAATGTCGCCGCCAGCTCTGCAAGGCAGCGCAGTGCAACCAGCCACTTGTCATGGCGCGAAAAATTCAGATGCAACGCGCCTAGTGACCGGGCAAGTACATAGATCAGAAATACCGCCAGAAACCCGCGCATGGCCACCAACTGAAACAATGGCAGGTCCTGCAAGGCAACCTTCACCAGCGTGTCGTTCAGCGTAAAGGCAGCCATGCTGCCCATCATCAGCAAAGCGCCTTTTGTGTTTGGAGTCATGCTGCTTCGGGCTCCGAGGCTATAGATCGCCCCGCATTGGCCGCCGAGTCGGGCTGGATGTCAACAACGCACAAGGGGTGCAGAGATCATCAACCGAACGGGAGGATGGTCCCGAACAGATTCAGGCTTGAAGGCTCTGTCGTGTCTTTTACAAACTCCACCCAGTCTTCTCCGTATACAAGTTCGAAAAACACTGGATATTTCCACACGAAATTATGAAAGGAAAAGGTCGTCACCAACGCGCCAACAGTGAGCGCCCCGGCGAACTCTCGCAGTTTTCCTTTCAGAAACAGCATGACCATGATGCAGGCCCCGCCTGCAAGGCCGAGGCTGACGAAATCCTGCGTTCCTACCTTGCCGGGCACCGGAATGCCAACCGATTGATATTGAATCAGGCGGGACAGGAAGACCGCAAAAACACCCAGAAAAAAGGCCCCCAGAAACGCAGCGGGATAACCCAGGCGTTGCCAGATACTCTCGGTTCGAGGCAGAGGCGACTTGCGCGTGTTTTCTTCCGAACGCTGTTTGATCCGCGCCACACGGTCCTCGAAAGAGTTGCTTTTGATGTCCATGGGTCAGCTCGAAATAATCCGAAAACACAGTACAGCGCTAAACCACCGATTGCAGAACCACAAGCCAGATGCAATAGGGTCAAAGGCTGCGCTCTGTCACGAAGGTTCACAATTGCGTACCTGAAGCGGCAACAAAAAAGGCCCCACGAAATCGCAGGGCCTTTTTTTGGTTTTGAATGACGCGGTTTATTCGCGGCTTTCCGGTGTTTCGACCAGAACGTCCAGCTCATCCCCGACCATATCATCATCCATGATCGGTGCGGCCAGGGCGGCGGCGGCCTCGGCCTCTTCCCGGCGTGCTTCGATCACCACGTTGTCACGCGACTGCGCGATGTGGCGGACGGCCTGGGTTGCCCCACCGGTACCGGCGGGGATCAGGCGACCGACGATGACGTTCTCTTTCAGGCCGACCAGCTTGTCCTTCTTGCCCTGAACCGAAGCTTCGGTCAGCACGCGGGTGGTCTCCTGGAACGACGCCGCCGAGATGAACGAGCGCGTCTGCAACGAAGCTTTGGTGATCCCCAGCAGGATCGGCTCACCCTGAGCAGGGCGACCACCGCGGGCGATGGTCTTCTCGTTGGCCGCGTCGAACTCCTGCTTGTCGACATGTTCGCCTTTCAGCAGGGTGGTGTCGCCCGAATCCAGGATCTCCCACTTCTGCAACATCTGGCGCACGATGACCTCGATGTGCTTGTCGTTGATCTTCACGCCTTGCAGGCGATACACGTCCTGCACTTCGTCGATCATGTAATCCGCCAGCGCTTCGACACCCATGATGGACAGGATGTCATGCGGCGCAGGGTTACCGTCCATCAGGTATTCACCCTTCTGGATGAAATCCCCTTCGGCGACCGGGATGTGCTTGCCCTTGGGCACCATGTATTCGATGGTCTCCATGGACTCGTCCGCCGGCTCGATGCTGATGCGGCGCTTGTTCTTGTAGTCGCGGCCAAAGCGCACGTAACCATCTGCCTCGGCGATGATCGCGTGATCCTTGGGACGGCGCGCTTCGAACAGTTCGGCCACACGCGGCAGACCACCGGTGATGTCTTTGGTCTTGGCACCTTCGCGCGGAATACGCGCGACGACGTCGCCGGCCTCGATCTTCTGGCCATCTTCGACCGACAGGATCGCATCCACCGACATCGGATAGTGAACCGGGTTGCCCGCGTCGTTGCGGACCGGCTCGCCGTTGTCGTCCACCAGAATGATCTCGGGCTTGAGGTCGCTGCCCTTGGGGGCGGCGCGCCAGTCGATCACGATCTTCTGGGTCATGCCGGTTGCTTCGTCGGTCTCGTCGCGGACAGCGAGGCCCGAAACCAGATCGACATATTTTGCAGTACCGGCTTTCTCGGCGATGATCGGCAGGGTGTAGGGATCCCACTCGAACAGCTTGTCGCCACGAGCCACCTTGGTGCCGTCCTTGACGAACAGCTTGGAGCCGTAGCCCAGCTTGTGGCTGGCACGCTCTTCGCCGTGTTCGTCCTTGATCACCAACTTCATGTTCCGGCCCATGACCAGGCTTTCGCCTGCTGCGTTGACCAGAATCTGCGGGTTCTCGAAGGAAACGACACCTTCCTGGCTGGCTTCCTGGAACGACTGCTGACCACCTTGCGCAACACCACCGATGTGGAAGGTCCGCATGGTCAGCTGTGTACCGGGTTCACCGATGGACTGCGCCGCGATGATACCGACAGCTTCACCCGTGTTCACCATGGTACCGCGTGCAAGGTCACGACCATAGCAGGTCGCACAGACGCCTTCCTCGGATTCGCAGGTCAGAGGCGAGCGGATGCGCATCGACTGAACACCGGCTTCGTCGATCATGTCGGCCATACGTTCGTCGATGAGCTGGCCGGCTGCGACGATCACCTCATCGGTGCCCGGACGCAGAACATCGTCAGCGGCTACACGGCCCAGCACACGTTCGGCCAGCGAGGCGACAACCTCACCGTCGTTCACGGCTGCTTCGGCGGTGATCGCACGCTCGGTGCCGCAGTCGATCTCACGAACGATGCAGTCCTGCGCCACGTCCACCAGACGACGGGTCAGGTAACCCGAGTTCGCGGTCTTCAGAGCGGTATCCGACAGACCCTTACGGGCACCGTGGGTCGAGTTGAAGTACTCGAGAACGGTCAGACCTTCCTTGAAGTTCGAGATGATCGGCGTCTCGATGATGTCACCGTTCGGCTTGGCCATCAGGCCGCGCATACCGCCCAGCTGTTTCATCTGAGTGACCGAGCCACGCGCACCCGAGTGGGCCATCATGTAGACCGAGTTCGGCTCCATGTCCGAGCCATCTTCGGCCTTGGCAACGTCCGAGATCGTGCTCATCATCGCCTCGGTCACGCGGTCGTTACACTTCGACCAGGCATCGACAACCTTGTTGTACTTTTCGCCCTGAGTGATCAGGCCGTCCATGTACTGCTGTTCAAAGTCTTTCACCTGACTGCGCGTTTCATCGACGATGCTCCACTTGTCGTCCGGGATGACCATGTCATCCTTGCCGAACGAGATGCCCGCCTTGAACGCTTCCTTGAAGCCCATCGACATGATCTGGTCACAGAAGATCACCGACTCTTTCTGACCGCAGTAACGGTAGACGGTGTCGATCACCTGCTGCACTTCTTTTTTCCGCAGCAGACGGTTGACCAGATCGAACGGTGCCTTGTTGTTCATCGGCAGCAACGCACCCAGACGCAGACGGCCCGGAGTGGTTTCATAACGCTTCTGAACTTCGTTGCCTTCTTCGTCGATCTGCGCGATCCGGGCAGTGATTTTCGAGTGCAGATGCACCTCGCCCGCGTCCAGCGCATGCTGAACTTCGTCGATCGACCCAAAGACCTTGCCTTCGCCCGGCATGCCTTCGCGTTCCAGGGTCACATAGTACAGACCCAGGATCATGTCCTGCGACGGAACGATGATCGGCGCGCCGTTTGCAGGCGACAGAACGTTGTTCGTCGACATCATCAGAACACGCGCTTCCAGCTGTGCCTCAAGACTCAGCGGGACGTGAACGGCCATCTGGTCGCCGTCGAAGTCGGCGTTGAAGGCCGAACAGACCAGCGGGTGCAGCTGGATCGCCTTGCCTTCGATCAGGACAGGTTCGAACGCCTGAATGCCAAGACGGTGCAGCGTCGGCGCACGGTTCAGCATGACAGGGTGTTCGCGGATCACCTCGTCGAGGATATCCCACACTTCGGGACGCTCTTTCTCGACCAGTTTCTTCGCCTGTTTCACGGTCGAAGACAGACCCTTGGCTTCAAGGCGCGAGTAGATGAACGGCTTGAACAGCTCCAGCGCCATCTTCTTGGGCAGACCACACTGGTGCAGCTTGAGTTCCGGACCGGTCACAATGACCGAACGGCCCGAGAAGTCGACGCGCTTACCCAGAAGGTTCTGACGGAAGCGGCCCTGCTTGCCTTTCAGCATGTCCGACAGCGATTTCAACGGACGCTTGTTGGCGCCGGTGATCACGCGGCCACGACGGCCGTTGTCGAACAGAGCATCCACGGATTCCTGCAACATCCGCTTTTCGTTGCGGACGATGATGTCAGGCGCGCGCAGCTCGATCAGACGCTTCAGGCGGTTGTTCCGGTTGATGACGCGGCGATACAGATCGTTCAGATCCGAGGTCGCGAAACGGCCACCATCCAGCGGAACCAGCGGACGCAGTTCCGGCGGAATGACCGGGATCACGGTCATCACCATCCACTCAGGCCGGTTGCCCGACTCGAGGAAGGATTCAACAACCTTCAGACGCTTGATGATTTTCTTGGGCTTCAGCTCGCCGGTTGCTTCGGCCAGATCAGCGCGCAGCTGCTCGGCTTCGGCTTCCAGATCGATCTGGGCCAGCATCTCACGGATGGCTTCGGCACCGATATTGGCGGTGAACGCGTCCATGCCATAGGCATCCTGCGCATCCATGTACTCTTCTTCGGTCAGCATCTGGCCGTAGGTCAGGTCAGTCAGACCGGGCTCGATGACGACATAGTTTTCAAAGTACAGAACACGTTCCAGATCGCGCAGCGTCATGTCCAGCATCAGACCGATGCGGGACGGCAACGATTTCAGGAACCAGATATGTGCAACGGGCGCGGCCAGTTCGATATGGCCCATACGCTCGCGGCGGACTTTCTGCAGGGTGACTTCCACACCGCATTTCTCGCAGACAACGCCGCGATACTTCATCCGCTTATATTTGCCGCACAGACATTCGTAGTCTTTGATCGGGCCAAAGATACGCGCGCAGAACAGACCGTCACGCTCGGGCTTGAACGTCCGGTAGTTGATGGTTTCGGGTTTCTTGATCTCACCATAGGACCAAGACAGAATCCGTTCAGGGCTGGCCAATGAGACTTTGATTTCGTCAAAGACTTTCGGCGGCGTCAGCGGGTTGAACGGGTTGTTGGTGATTTCCTGGTTCATTTGTTACCTCAAATCTTGCGGAAGGGGGGACGGGAGAAAGGGCAGCGCCCTCACTCCTCAACCTCCGCATCCAGGAGTTCCATATTCAGGCCGAGGCCACGGACTTCTTTCACCAGAACGTTGAACGATTCCGGTACGCCCGCTTCAAAGTTATCCTCGCCCTTGACGATCGACTCATAGACCTTGGTCCGGCCGGCGACGTCATCCGATTTCACCGTCAGCATCTCCTGCAGGGTGTAGGCGGCGCCGTAAGCTTCCAGAGCCCAGACCTCCATCTCACCAAAGCGCTGACCACCGAATTGCGCCTTACCACCCAGCGGCTGCTGGGTGACCAGGCTGTACGGCCCGGTCGAACGCGCGTGGATCTTGTCGTCCACCAGGTGGTGCAGTTTCAGCAGGTACTTGATGCCCACGGTCACCGGACGTGCGAATTGCTCACCCGTACGACCGTCGAACAGGATCGACTGACCACTTTGCGAGAAGCCCGCACGCACCAGCGCATCGTTGACGTCCGCCTCTTTGGCGCCGTCAAAGACCGGGGTTGCGATCGGAACACCGCGGGTGACGTTGCTGGCCGCTTCGATCAGCTGATCCTCGTCCATGCCGCTGATGCCCTCTTCATAGACATCCTCGCCATAGGCGTGTTTCATCGCGTCACGGACCGGCGTCAGGTCGCCTGAACGGCGGTATTCCTGCAGCGCCTCATCGATGTTCAGACCCAGACCGCGTGCGGCCCAACCCATGTGGGTTTCAAGGATCTGACCAACGTTCATACGCGAAGGCACACCCAGCGGGTTCAGACAGAAGTCAACCGGCGTACCATCGGCCAGGAACGGCATGTCTTCCATCGGAACAACCTTGGAAATCACACCCTTGTTCCCGTGACGACCGGCCATCTTGTCGCCCGGCTGCAACTTGCGTTTCACGGCGATGAAGACTTTGACCATCTTCATCACACCCGGCGGCAGATCGTCGCCACGACGGACTTTCTCGACCTTGTCTTCGAAACGGGCGTCCAGAGCACGCTTTTGCACTTCGTACTGCTCGTTCAGAGCTTCGACGATCTGCGCGTCCTTCTCGTCTTCCAGCGCCAGCTGCCACCACTGACCACGGGTCAGGGTTTCCAGCAGCTCCTCGGTGATCACCGACCCCGCCTTGACGCCTTTCGGGCCTTTGACAGCGGTTTTGCCCAGGATCAGACCTTGCAGACGTGCATAGATGTTGCGGTCAAGGATCGCCAGCTCGTCGTCCCGGTCACGGGCCAGACGTTCGACTTCCTCACGCTCGATCTGCAACGCACGCTCGTCTTTTTCGACGCCGTGGCGGTTGAAGACGCGAACCTCGACGACCGTACCGTAATCGCCCGGCTTCACGCGCAGCGAGGTGTCGCGCACGTCAGATGCTTTTTCACCGAAAATGGCGCGCAGCAGCTTTTCTTCCGGGGTCATCGGGCTTTCGCCCTTCGGAGTGATCTTGCCGACCAGAATATCGCCCGGCTCCACATCCGCGCCGATGTAAACGATGCCCGCCTCGTCGAGGTTGCGCAGCGCTTCTTCACCAACGTTCGGGATGTCGCGGGTGATCTCTTCCGGGCCCAGCTTGGTGTCACGGGCGGCGACTTCGAATTCCTCGATATGGACCGAGGTAAAGACGTCATCACGCGCGATACGTTCCGAGATCAGGATCGAGTCTTCGTAGTTGTAACCGTTCCACGGCATGAACGCGACGACCACGTTCTTACCCAAAGCCAGTTCACCCATATCGGTCGACGGACCATCGGCAATGACCTCGCCCTTCTGGACGGTGTCACCCACCTTGATCAGCGGACGCTGGTTGATGCAGGTGTTCTGGTTCGACCGCTGGAACTTGCGCAGACGATAGATGTCCACGCCAGCGTCGCCCAGTTCCAGATCTTCGGTGGCGCGGATCACGATACGCTGGGCATCGACCTGGTCGATGATACCGGCGCGTTTCGCCTGAATTGCAGCGCCCGAGTCGATGGCAACCTTTTCTTCGATGCCGGTGCCGACCAGCGGTGCCTCGGCCCGCAGCAGCGGAACCGCCTGACGTTGCATGTTCGAGCCCATCAGAGCGCGGTTCGCGTCGTCGTTTTCCAGGAACGGAATCAGCGAGGCCGCAACCGACACCAGCTGTTTCGGCGACACGTCGATCAGGTCGACATTCTCGCGCGGGGCCAGGGTGTAGTCACCCGCCTGACGGGTCGAGACCAGATCGTTGATGAACTTGCCGCTTTCATCCAGCGTCGCGTTGGCCTGCGCCACGGTGTGACGCATTTCCTCGGTCGCGGACATGTAGTGGACCTCGTCGGTCACCTGCCCGTCTTTCACGACGCGATAAGGCGTTTCGATGAAGCCGTACTTGTTCACGCGGGCAAAGGTGGCCAGCGAGTTGATCAGACCGATGTTCGGGCCTTCCGGCGTTTCGATCGGGCACATCCGGCCATAGTGGGTCGGGTGAACGTCGCGCACCTCGAAGCCCGCACGCTCACGGGTCAGACCACCGGGGCCAAGCGCCGAAAGACGGCGTTTGTGGGTGACTTCCGACAGCGGGTTGGTCTGGTCCATGAACTGCGACAGCTGCGAGCTGCCGAAGAATTCACGCACCGCGGCCGCGGCCGGTTTCGCGTTGATCAGATCCTGCGGCATGACGGTGTCGATCTCGACCGACGACATGCGCTCCTTGATGGCGCGCTCCATGCGCAGCAGGCCGACGCGGTACTGGTTTTCCATCAGTTCGCCGACCGAACGCACACGACGGTTGCCGAGGTGGTCGATATCGTCCACATCGCCTTTGCCGTCACGCAGTTCCACCAGCGCCTTGATGCAGGCCACGATGTCTTCGCGGCGCAGAGTACGCAGGGTGTCGGGCGCGTCCAGTGCCAGACGCATATTCATCTTCACGCGGCCGACGGCGGACAGGTCATAACGCTCGCTGTCGAAGAACAGCGTGTCGAACAGGGCCGACGCAGCCTCGACGGTGGGCGGCTCACCCGGACGCATGACGCGGTAGATATCCATCAGCGCGCTTTCACGGTTCACGTTCTTGTCCTGAGCCATGGTGTTGCGCATGTACGGGCCGACATTGACGTTGTCGATGTCCAGAACCGGGATGTCGGTGATGCCCGCGTCGATCAGTTCCTTGACGGTACCGCCGATCAGGTCGCCATCTTTGTCATATTCCAGCGTCAGTTCATCACCGGCTTCGACATAGATCGCGCCGGTTTCTTCGTTGATGATGTCCTTGGCGACATACTTGCCAACGATGTGATCAAACGGAACCAGCAGATCGGTAACGGTGCCTTCGTCGATCAGCTTCTTGACCGCGCGAGGCGTTACTTTCTTGCCCGCTTCAGCAATCACTTCACCTGATTTGGCGTCGATCAGATCATAGGTCGGGCGGGTGCCGCGCACGCGCTCGGGGAAGAACGGAGTGACCCAACCCTTATTCTTGTCCAGCTTGTAGGACACGGTGTTGTAATACGCGTCCATGATCGCTTCCTGATCCAGACCCAGCGCATAAAGCAGGGTTGTCACAGGCAGTTTGCGGCGGCGGTCGATCCGGGCGAACACGATGTCCTTGGCGTCGAACTCAAAGTCCAGCCAGCTGCCGCGATACGGGATGATACGGCAGGCAAACAGCAGCTTGCCCGAGGAATGGGTCTTGCCTTTGTCATGGTCAAAGAACACGCCGGGCGAACGGTGCATCTGCGATACGATCACACGCTCGGTCCCGTTCACGACAAAGGTGCCGTTCGGCGTCATCAAAGGCATATCGCCCATGAAGACATCCTGTTCCTTGATGTCTTTTACCGATTTAGCACCGGTATCCTCATCGACATCGAACACGATCAGACGCAGTGTAACCTTCAGCGGCGCGCTGTAGGTCATGTCGCGTTGCATACATTCTTCGACGTCGTATTTGGGTTTTTCCAGATCGTATTTCACGAATTCCAGAACGGAGGTTTCGTTGAAATCCTTGATCGGGAAAACCGACTGGAACACACCTTTGATGCCTTCGCCGTCTGTCGGCTGCTCTGCATCGCCGGAGCGCAGGAAAAGATCATAAGAAGATTTCTGTACCTCAATGAGGTTCGGCATTTCCAGCACTTCGCGGATTTTGCCGTAGTATTTACGAAGACGTTTCTGGCCAAGGAACGTTTGAGCCATGTCAGATGTCACCTTTCGATGTTCTCAGCGGGCAAAGACACCGTCGGGCCCCGGCATCTTGCACAATCGAGACAACACGTCCGGATCAATTCATGGCCACCGTCCCGAAGGCGGCCTCCCGATCCGAAAACCGTGTCTTAGAAAACGCCTCAGGTCTTGAGGCCCTTTCTAAGACAGGTTCGGCTGGACCCGGATTTCTCCGGACCCAGCCAAATTTTTCGGCACATCAGCGATGCACCTGAGACCAAGCTTAGGCCAGCTCGACTTCGGCGCCAGCTGCTTCCAGCTTGGCTTTGACGTCTTCTGCTTCTGCTTTGTCCACGCCTTCTTTGATCTTGCCGCCGGCTTCGACCAGTTCCTTGGCTTCTTTCAGGCCCAGGCCGGTGATGCCGCGAACTTCTTTGATGACGTTGATTTTCGATGCGCCGGCGTTCTTCAGAACGACGTCGAATTCGGTTTTTTCTTCCTCAGCTGCACCGCCGGCGTCGCCAGCTGCACCTGCGACCATTACGGCGCCGCCAGCTGCGGGCTCGATGCCGTATTCGTCTTTGAGGATGGTTTTCAGTTCTTGTGCTTCCAGCAGGGTCAGACCCACGATGCTTTCTGCGAGTGCTTTCAGATCAGCCATTTTATCAGCTCTTTCCGTTTACAGTGTGTGTTCCAACGTCAGGGCATGCGCCCCACGCAGATCATTCAGTGCCAACCGCTTACGCAGCTTCCGCCTTCTCTTCGATGGTGGAAAGGATGCTTGCGATATTGCTTGCAGGTGCGCCAATCGCGCCGGCGATGTTCGAAGCAGGTGCGCCAATGCAGCCCACGATCGAAGCAATAAGCTCCTCGCGAGACGGCATTTTCGAAACAGCTTCGACGCCTTTGCGGTCCAGAGCGTTCTCGCCCATTGCACCGCCAAGGATTTCGAACTTCTTGTTCTCCTTGGCGAAGTCCTCGGCCACCTTGGCTGCTGCCACAGGGTCCTCGGAATAGGTCAGAACGGTCATCCCTGTCAGCAGGTCGGCCATGTTTTCACACGGCTTACCCTCGAGGGCGATTTTGGCGAGCCTGTTCTTGGCAACACGCACGGAACCGCCCGCTTCGCGTGCACGCGCGCGCAGGTCCTGCATCTCGGCAACTGTCAGACCGGCGTAGTGGGCAACCACTACGACGCCAGAGCTTTCGAAGATTTGGCCGAGTTCCTCGACCACTTTCTCTTTCTGGGCTCTATCCACAGTTCTCTCCAAGTTAGGGGCGAAATCTCACCCCGGCTCATATTTGCCGCAGCTTTCGCTTCGGCGTTCAGGTCCTTGTTACGGGATTGGCCAAAATGCGCCCGAGGGTGGGACCCCCAGAATTCTTTGGTCTTACCCGTCTCAGGCAGGGAATTAAGGGGCCGAATGGACCCACCCACCGTCTTGGACGAAACAAAACAAAGCGCACGACGAATCGCACGCTTTGTTCCGCAGGTCTTATTAGGGCAGATGGCCGGGGTTTCCAAGGGGTAAATTGGCCCGAACCCCAAGCCGGTGGACAATGACCGCAACCCCGAACAGGATCAACGGATGATCAAGTTGAAATCCATTTCCAAGCCGCAATTCCTGTTTCGTCAGATTTCTCGCCAATTGTGGGTTCGCACCAGCCTGATCGCCGCTCTCGCCGTGGTCAGCGCAGGGATTGGCACCTACCTCGGCGGCTTCGTCCCCGACTTTCTCACACAACGGCTGAGCACCGAGGCCGTGGCAAAGATCCTCGGCATTCTGGCGTCGTCCATGCTGGCGGTCACGACCTTTTCGCTGTCGATCATGGTCGCGGCACAGCGATGGGCCTCGAACCAGTCCTCCCCGCGCGCCCAGCAGGTGATCGAAGAAGACAGTGTCTCGCAAAACGTGCTGGCCACGTTTCTCGGCGCATTCATCTTCGCGCTCGTATCGCTGATCCTTGTCGAAACTGGGGTCTACACCCAGCAGTCCATCGCCGTTGCGCTTGCGTTCACCTTGGTGGTGATCTTTTTGGTGACACTGGCGCTCTTGCTCTGGATCGACCAATTGCCCAGCTATGGCAGCATCTCCGAAACGGCGCGCAAGATAGAAAACAACGCCAGGGGCACCATGGCCCGAGCCATAGAACTGCCGTGCCTCGGAGCCATTCCGTATCAAGCCGCCGCGGATGTTCCGCAAACAGGTCACGACGTGCGGGCCAGTTCGACAGGGAATGTGCGCCACGTGGATGTCGGTATGCTGAACTCCTGCGCCGAAGAGAATGACTGCGAGATCTGGATCATGGCGCTGCCGGGGCAATTCGTGACGGAAGGCCAGCCCCTGGCCAGAGCGACCCGGAAAATGGATGGTGAAACCATCGGGGAAGCCTTCGTGATCGGGACCGAGCGCAGCTTCAATCAAGACCCCCGCTTTGGCATTCAAACCCTGTCCGAAATCGCGCAGCGCGCACTCTCGCCGGGTATCAACGACCCAATGACGGCAATTCAGATGGTCGAGAGGTTGCTGCGGGTTCTCCTGCCACTTGGCTCGCGGCCCACCCAACCCGCCGACCCGCAATTCCCGAGAATCCATGCCCCCGAGATCGCGATCGACACGTTCCTGCGTGACGCTTATGCGGCCATTTCCCGGGATGCCGGTGACAAAGTCGAAGTCCACGAGGCCATTCTCAGCGCGCTGACCCGACTGACGCAGACTCAAGACGGAGCAATGACAACCGCGGCCCGGGCGGCTGCGAACCAGGCATTGACCGTTGCCGAGCGCGACCTCAGGCTGGAGGCCGACAAGGCACGCGTGCGCGAAATACCCAATCAGGTCACAGTCGAACCTGCTATCTGAGAGCAAAAGAAAACCCCGGGCAGGATGACCGCCCGGGGCTCGACTTTCCGAAAGAACGCGTCGGCTTATTCGCCCGAAGCTTGCGCCACATCCACGGTCACGCCTGGGCCCATGGTCGAGCTCAGCGCGATTTTCTTCATATAGGTGCCCTTGGCGCCCGACGGTTTCGCCTTGGCAACGGCCGAGATGAAGGCACGAACGTTTTCCGCCAGCTTGGCTTCGTCGAACGACGCCTTGCCAACGCCTGCGTGCACGACACCACCTTTTTCCGCCTTGAACTGAACTTCACCACCCTTGGCTGCTTCCACGGCCGCTTTCACGTCCATGGTCACGGTGCCGACCTTGGGGTTCGGCATCAGGTTGCGGGGGCCCAGAACCTTACCCAGACGACCGACGATCGGCATCATGTCCGGGGTTGCGATGCAACGGTCAAAGTCGATGTTGCCGGCCTGGATGCTTTCCATCAGGTCTTCTGCACCAACGATATCCGCGCCTGCTTCTTTCGCCTCGTCCGCCTTGGGGCCACGTGCGAACACGGCAACGCGCATCGCTTTACCTGTGCCGTTCGGCAGGCCGACAACACCGCGAACCATCTGGTCTGCGTGACGGGTGTCAACGCCCAGGTTCATCGCGATTTCTATGGTCTCGTCGAATTTCGAGGTTGCGTTGGCTTTGACCAGGGCAACTGCTTCTTCAACCGACAGGTTTTCCTTGCCGGCGACAGCTTCGCGCGCAGCGCGGGTACGTTTACCGAGTTTTGCCATCTTATTTCACCTCGATGCCCATGGAACGGGCCGAGCCCAGGATGATCTTCATTGCGCCTTCAACGTCGGTCGCGTTCAGATCCTTCATTTTGGCTTCGGCGATTTCGCGCACCTGCTTGGTGGTCACGGTTGCCACGGTCTCACGGCCGGGGTTCTCCGCGCCACGGGGGCGGTTACGCTTGCCGACCGGCTTCAGACCAGCCGCTTTTTTCAGGTAATAAGACGCGGGCGGCGTCTTGATGTCCATGGTGAAGGACTTGTCCTGATAATAGGTGATCACGGTCGGGCACGGAGCGCCGGGCTCCATGTCTGCTGTCTTGGCGTTGAACGCCTTGCAGAATTCCATGATGTTGATGCCGCGCTGACCCAGCGCCGGACCAACTGGCGGCGACGGGTTCGCCTGACCTGCAGGAACCTGCAGTTTCATTGTACCAGCAAGCTTCTTGGCCATTTGGTTTTCCTTTCAACTTGGGTGAAACGCGTCCCACCCAGATTATGTTGCGTGGTCCGGTCCGGGATCGCGACCCCGGCAACCTCCCACGAGAGAATCTCGCCCGAAGACGATAGAGGCGGCGTTTACATGGGATCAGGAGAGATGACAAGTGGTTGGCGCGCCAATCGGACAACACCGAATCAAACCCCGAGAGGATTCTTGCCGCCTGCGAGGCTGCACGCGTGTCTCCGTACAGTTTCGAATTCCTCTAACAATTTGCAAAGACGTGAAAAACCACCAGTTCGCCGCCGATCAATCGCAACATTGGCGCTTGCTTCCCCACAACATGGATGACCGTGCTATAATCCGTAAAAAATGTGATTATTGGTGGAGGTTAATTATGATACTTCGTTTGGCTTTAACTCTTGGCATCGCCTTTTCTCTTGCTGCGGCCATCCCTCAAACGGCGCGGGCCGACGCTGGAGAGTTTCTTGGTGGTGCGGTCGTCGGCGGGATCGTTGGTTACGCAATTGGCAAGGACCAACAAAAGAAGAAATCTCAGCGAACAACCACATCGAACCGCACCTATCGGTCAGGTATTCCATCGACCACGCAAGGTGCGCAAACCCAGACCGCGCTCAATTACTTCGGGTACAATGCAGGAAGGGTCGATGGTCAGGTCGGTCGCGGCACCCGGTCCGCAATCGAACGCTATCAGGCCTCGATGGGTTATCCTGTAAACGGCTATGATTTTCAGCCGTATCAGTATGACTTTCTGATGCAAGCCTATTACTGGGCTACAAGCGGTGGACAGGCGACGACGCAACTTGCGGGTCAACCGCTTCTGATGGCGTATCGCCGTCAGGTGCAAACGGGATCTGCTTTGGCTGCTGCCCCTCAGGCTCCGGCACAAACCGCCCCGGCACAACCTGTTCCGGTTGCGACACCGCAAGCACCCGAGCCCGAGACAACCGAAACAACGTCTGCCAGCCTGCCGAGCCTGTTTTCCGGCGGCACCGGAGGCCCGTCGCTGGCCAATCGCTGTAGCGGGGTCATGCTGCAAACATCTACCAATGGCGGCTATACGACCCTGTCGAACATGTCCGATCCCGACTTTGCGCTCAGTGAACAGTTCTGCCTTGCCCGCAGCTACGCGATGGCGCGCGGTGAAGATCTGATTCAGGATATCCAGGGACTGACACCGGAGCAGGTCAGCGCCCAATGCGATTCATATGGTGAAATGGTGGCGCCTCAGGTTGATGCTCTGTCGATCAACTCGAAAACTGAGGCTGAAACCCAGATGCGCAAGCTGGCGCTGGACTCGGGCCTCAGCCCCCAAGATCTTGCCGCGACAAGCAAGGTCTGCCTGGCGATCGGCTATCGTCAGGACAACATGGATGCCGCGCTTGGATCTGCCCTGATGCTGGTCGCAATGGGTGAGCCGGCCTATGGCGAGCTGATTGGCCACCATCTGCGCGAAGGCTTCGGTGTGCAGAAACGTCGCGACCTTGCGATGCAGTGGTATGACGCGAGCCTTTCGGCACTGGATGCCGGATCGCAGGCTGTGTTCCTGCCATCCCAGACCGACCGCCCGCAACTCTTGCGCGCGGCCATGGTTCAGGCGCAATAGGTCGATACGTTTTCAGCGAATACCTGAACGAAAAAACGCCGCGTTGCCCTTGGCATCGCGGCGTTTCAATTCTTTGGGAGAGTTTCCTCAGCTCTGCTTGGTGACCTGCGTGAAGTCCAGCTCGACCGGAGTTTCCCGTCCGAAGATCGAAACCGAAACCTTCAGTTTCTGGTTTTCGTCGTCCACACCTTCGACCATGCCGTCGAAATCCTCGAACGGGCCGTCGTTGACCTTGACCTTCTCACCGACCTCGAAGCTGATCATCAGCTTGGGTGCTTCTTCACCTTCCTGAACACGATTGAGGATCTGATTGACCTCAGCATCGCGCATCGGCATCGGGCGGCCTTGCGGGCCCAGGAAACCGGTGACGCGGTTGATCGAGTTGATCAGGTGGTACCCCTGATCCGACATTTCCATATGCACCAGCACGTAGCCGGGCATAAAGCGGCGTTCGGTCGTGACCTTCTTGCCCCGGCGCACTTCGATCACCTCTTCGGTGGGCACCAGAACTTCGTCGATATCGTCCTCAAGGCCCTGTTCAGCCACCGACGTGCGGATCTGTTCTGCGATCTTCTTTTCGAAATTCGAAAGAACGCTGACCGAGTACCACCGTTTCGCCATGAACCTGTCGTCCTTGTTTGTCTTCGGGGCATCAAGCGTACCGGACACACCCGTCATTAAAATCTTGTCACGCCATCCGGAATAAAAAGCGGCGCGCAGCCCGAATCGCCACACGCCCATTCCGAATAGTACCGCGTCACCTACTCTGACATTGCCCGCAGCGCAAGGGGGCAGAGACGTTTCAGCGCGCCGATTCCGTCTAGCTAAAAGCACCCAGGATCAGTTGCAGACCACCCCGGATACCCAGATCGACCAAAGCGAAAAATACAGCCGTCAACGCCGCCATGATGAAGACCATTACCGTGGTCAACAGCACCTCGCGCCGGGTCGGCCAGACGACCTTTGAGACTTCGGCTCGGACCTGCTGAATGAACTGGATCGGATTGGTGGTGGCCATTTGGCGTGTTCTCTCTGCTAGCGGATGGGCCGGACATAGCCGGGCATTGCGGCAATTTCAAGGGCAGTTGGTTCAACTCTGCCTGTATCGGGCATTCGTTCAGGGTTTGGGTTTGTCATCCCATTCGTCGCTCAGGATCCGGCGCGCGTCACCTTCTGGGTCTTCGTACTGGTTCGAACGAACGGTATAGACAAAGGCGGCCAGACCAACGCCCCCCAGAAACAGGGAAATCGGGATCAGATAGGCAAGCACTTCCATTCAGGTTACCTCAGCCGCAGGGCGTTCAGGGACACGGTAATGGACGAGGTCGACATCGCCAAGGCCGCGATCAGTGGTGTCGCCAGTCCGGCAACGGCCAGAGGAACAGCGATCACGTTGTAAATTGTTGCGATTCTGAAGTTCTCGCGAATGCGCCTGGTGGCCTTGACGGCCGTGTCGCACGCATCCGCAATGGGTGAAAGATCGTTGCCCAACAGCACGATATCCGACGCGACCCGCGCCGCATCCAGCGCAGAGGCCGGAGAGATCGACACATGCGCCGCCGCCAAAGCAGCGGTATCGTTCAGCCCGTCGCCAACCATCAGAACTTTGTGGCCTTCATCGCTGAGATTCTGAATGCGTCTTGCCTTGTCCTGCGGCAATGCCTCGGCGATCCAATCCGTGATTCCAAGTTTTTCAGCCAAGGCACGCACCGCCCCCTGCGAATCCCCTGACATCAAAAGCACATGTTTGCCCGAAGCACGCAGGGCATCCACCGCCTCAGCGGCGCCCGGGCGCAACGCGTCCGAGAATCGGAAGGCCACGGGTGCGTCCTCGCCGATTGCCAACCAGGCCGAAGTGTCGGTGCCCTGATCCGCGCCGACCCAGGCCGCCCGACCCAGGCGAACGCGTTGACCGCGGAATTCCCCCTCGGTGCCATAGCCGGGAACCTCGGCTATTCCCCGCACATTTGCTGGTTTGATCCCCGCCGCACGCGCCGCTTTTGCCAATGACACGGACAAGGGATGCGCAGAAGCCTCGGCCAGCGCCAGAGCGACCTCGACCTTGGCGCGGGCATGGTCTCCTAGATTGACCAGTTCCGGCGCGCCGGATGTCAGCGTGCCCGTCTTGTCGAATACAACCGTGTCGGCTTCGGACAGCCGCTCCAGTGCAGTGGCGTGCTTGATCAGCATCCCTTTGCGGAACAACCGGCCCGACGCGGCCGTGGTTACCGCAGGCACGGCAAGGCCCAACGCACAGGGGCAGGTAATAATCAGAACAGCCGCCGCGATGTTCAGTGCCGTGCGCACGTCACCGGAATAGATGTACCACCCAACAAAGCTGAGCGCCGACAGAATATGAACCCCGGGCGCATAGAGCTTGGCAGCCTTGTCGGCCAACGAGGTATAGCGGGACCGGCCAGACTCGGCGATAGCGACCAGATCAGCCATACGATGGAGCGACGTGTCTTCACCCACCGCCGTTGCCCGGATTGTCAGCGGACCCGTCAGGTTGACTTCACCCGCGCTCACAACCTGCCCGGCTTCGGCAAAAACAGGCACCGTTTCACCCGTCAGAAGGGATCGATCCAATTCGGACTGACCCGACACGATCTGGCCGTCCACCGGCATGCGCCCACCCGGTCGCACAAGGATCAGATCTCCGACACACAATTCGGCTACGGGAACTTCATCTTCGGCCCCATCGACCACACGAATGGCGCGGGGAACTTCCAACGCTGTCAATTCCTCGGCCGCAGATCGCGCTGCGGCACGGGTGCGGTAATCAAGATACCGTCCGGCCAGCAGAAAGAAGGTCAATGTTAGAGCGGCGTCGAAATAGGCATGCTCGCCGCTCAACGCGGTTTCCCAAAGCGACGTGACCAGCGCCAACAGGATCGCCAGCACAATCGGCACATCCATATTCAGCCGTCGCACGCGCAGGGCGCTCCAGGCATTGGCAAAGAACGGCTGGGCCGAGAACGCAATGGCCGGCAGTGCAATGGCCGCTGAAATCCAGTGGAACATGTCCCGTGTTGCATCCGTCGCACCGGACCACACCGACACCGACAGCAACATCACGTTCATGGATGCAAACCCGGCCACGGCCAGGCGCATCAGAAGATCACGCCCGGCCTTGTCCGTCTGCGTTGCGGACAAAGCCCCCGGATCAAGCTCATGTGCTTCGAATCCTGCCTGTTCAAGCACCGGGATCAGATCGCTTGCGCGCGTTTCCGGCGTGGCTTTGATCATCGCGCGTTTGAGCGTCAGGTTCACCCGGGCATCTTCGACGCCGGGATGCGCGTTCAGTTCACGCTCGACCGTCGCGATACAGGCCGAGCAATGAATGCCCGGCAGCGACAAGGCGATCTGCACATCCTCCGGTATGGGCCGGGCGGGTTCTGCCGGGGCCGCAAGGCAGCCCGGGCAGGCCGCTGTACCGGATGAAAGCTGAGCCGTCATGCCTACCCCTTCACGTATAGCGGAACGCGCTGCGAGAATTCGGCCCCGTTTCCGTCACGCGCCACCAATCTGATGTTCCAGTTGCCCTTGCCCAGTGTGGCAGGCGTGGCATAGGCCGTGCCATCAAACGTAAAATCCGGCACAAAGTCGTCGCGCACATGGGTTGCCCTGCCGACCACGGCCTGCAATTCGCGCACCTCAACCGGCGCACCGCTTTCGTCGGTGATGTGCAGGATCAGAAGGCCACCTTTGGTTTCAGCCCGAACGGTCCAGCCCAGCGCCTGTTGCTCTTTCAGGCGCTCGTTGAACTCCTGACTGGCGACATAGGAGTTCTTCACCTCGAGCCCGGGAAAGGTTTTCACCGCATTGTAGGCCAGCACGAGGTTCACCGCGATGATCACGCCAAAAGCGCCGACAAACACGGCCAAAGCGTGCTTTCCGGTGAATTTCCGTTCGGCCATGATCAGTTCCCTCGTCCGTTAAACGTGGTGTCCTTGTAGGCGCGTTCGCCGCTGCTGAGGTCTTCGACCCAGATCCGCACTGGTGTCGCCTCTGCTGCGGCCGGACCGCTGTCGCGAGGTGCCAACACATATACACGGGTCAATTGTGCCGTATCCGCCGTGACATTCACAGTATCGATCTTGGTTCCCTCGATTTCCAGTCGCATCGCCGGATCGCCCGCCAAAGACAGTTTGAACAGACGGTCCTCACCGTGCTTGTTGCGCAGACGAACGTCATAGGTGTTGCGGATCGTACCGTCCGACAGGGTGACGAAGGTGGGGTTGCGCACCGGCGCAACAGTCAGATCGATGTCAGAACGGATGAACAGTGCAAACAGCAGCCCGAATCCGACCAGCGCCCATAACGTGGTATACATGATTGTCCGCGGCCTCAGAATGTGCTTCCAGACATTCTTGGCGGGTTTACCGGATCGCTCATGGGCTTCGTCACTCAACGCCATGTAGTCGATCAGCCCTCGTGGCTTACCGATCTTGGCCATCATGTCGTCACACGCGTCGATGCAAAGGGCACAGGTGATGCATTCCAGCTGCTGACCATCCCGGATATCGATCCCGACAGGGCAGACATTCACGCAGGCCATACAGTCGATACAATCTCCCAATTCAGAATCGGCCGTCCGTTTGCCTTTGCCACGCGGTTCACCCCGCCATTCGCGGTAGCCGACAACCAGCGTGTCCTCATCCATCATCGCCGCCTGAATGCGCGGCCATGGGCAGGCATAGATACAGATCTGCTCGCGGGCGAACCCGCCGAAGAAGAAGGTTGTACCCGTCAGGATCAACATCGTCGTGTAGGCTACGGGATGCGCGTTGCCCGTCACAAGATCGCGGGCCAGCGTCGGTGCATCCGCGAAATAGAACACCCAGGCACCACCCGTCGCCAATCCGATCAGAAACCAGACCGTCCATTTGGTGATCCGCAAGCGAGCTTTGCGGAAATCGAGCTTTTCCTGACGGTGCAGGCGCAGGCGGGCGTTTCTGTCACCTTCAATCCACCGCTCGACCAGAATGAACAGATCCGTCCAGACGGTCTGCGGGCACGCATATCCGCACCACACGCGACCCAGGGCTGACGTAAACAGGAACAGACCCAAACCTGCCATGATCAGCAGACCGGCGACAAAGTAGAATTCGTGCGGCCAGATCTCGATCCAGAAGAAATAGAAACGCCGATTCGCCAGATCCAGCAGAACAGCCTGATCCGGCAGGCTGGGGCCACGATCCCATCTGATCCAAGGCGTCACGTAGTAGATGCCCAGCGTCACGATGAGGATGATCCATTTCAGGTTGCGGAACTTGCCCGAAACACGTCTTGGAAAGATCGGTTCACGCGCGGCGTAAAGGCTGGGGGCGGGATCGGAATCGCTCACTGGCTGGCTCCACAAATGGGTCTTCTGAAGACGTCTTGTTCCAGATCATGCACAGGCGAACTTTGACATGGGTCAAAAAGCGCATCGAGCAAACATCTTTTGAAGATCGCCCCATCTTGCCGGCGCAGGAAATGAAGTATTTTACCCGATTTTCAGCCGATTTTCAGCCGATTTTGGCGGAAAAACTGCTTGTGGCGCGATACCGGCTGCACGTGGTACATGCGGTTTTCCAAGTACCGACCAATTGTCGCAGCCCCGGGTCAGACCTGCCCGAATGCGGATGGTCAGCCGTCGTTGCAAAGAACGGAATGGCAAAACAACAGGAATTCAGTGTAAAAAAGCACCGGCTGTTCAGGAAACGCGCGAACAGATGGAACAGCCGGTGCTACAGCCTTCGGGCGGCGAACCGCCCGAAGGTTGCCCTCTAGGTCTTACTGGCCACCACCCAACTGGTGGACATAGGCGGATACCGCACGGATCTGCGCCTCGGTCAGGCGGGTATCCCAGTTCGGCATGACGCCAAAGCGGCTGTAGGTCACAGTTTCAGTCAAAGTCTCTTCGCTGCCACCATATAGCCAGATTGCGTCGGTCAGGTTCGGTGCCCCCTGGAAGATGTCACCCGTACCATCCTCGCCATGGCAGGACGCGCAATTGTCTTCGAAGACAACCTTGCCCGCCTGTGCCGCCGCGTCATCGGTCTGTGCGTTGCTCAGCGACATGACATACTGAACCACCTGCGTGATTTCATCATGCTCGAGGATTTCACCGAAGGCAGGCATCTCGGAATAGCGCGCATCGTCGCTTTCTTCGTTCCGGATACCATAGCTGACGGTGTAGACGATATCTTCCATCGTACCACCCCACAGCCAGGCGTCATCCAGCAGGTTCGGGAAACCAGGCGCGCCCTGTGCACCGGAACCGTGGCACTGCGCACACCAGGTACGGAACACGGCACCGCCAGAGTTCACGGCATATTGCTGAAGCTCAGCGTCTTTTGCGATGTCTTCCAGCGGTGTTTCCACCAGTTTGGCGTTCCAGGGTGCATTTGCCTCTTCGAATGCAACCATCTCCTGCTGGACCAAAGCCCGCGTAGACCAGCCCAGGACGCCGGCGGTTGCCGACTGCACCAGGGGCCATGCTGGATACAAGATCGTGTAGATCACGGCCCAGATAATGGTCACATAGAATGTCCACAGCCACCAGCGCGGCATCGGGTTGTCGAACTCTTCGATCCCGTCCCAGCTGTGCCCGGTTGTGTTCGGATCACCCGGCTGTTTTTCAGGTGTCTTGCTCATTGCCGCGCCTCCTTGGATGTGGCGGGTTTGTCTTGATGCCGGAAGGGGATGTTGGCGGTGTCCTTGTATTCCTGCTTAGCACCGGGGCGGAAAACCCAGATGACGATGCCAACGAAGAAGGCGAACAACAGCAGCAACATCCAGCTATCCGCGAACTGCCTGAGAATTGTGTATTCTTCCATCACGATTCTCCTTTAGCGGCTTGCGTCCGGGGTGAAGGTCGAAAAATCGACCAACGTGCCCAGCATCTGAAGATAGGCAACCAACGCATCAGCTTCGGTCAACTCGGGCTGGCCGTCGAAGTTGCGCACGTTGACCTTGTCGCCATAGCGCTCCAGCAGCCCGTCATAGTCGCTGTCCGGGTCGGCCTGAGCGACGAAGTCGGCTTGTGCGTTTTCCAGCATCTCTTCGGAATAGGGTGTCCCGACCAGAGCATTGGTGGCCATCACATCACCGATGTACTTGCCGTCAATTTTGCGATGCTCGAGGAAGCCGTATTTCGGCATCACCGATTCCGGCACCACCGATTGCGGATCACGCAGATGGTCCACGTGCCATTGATCCGAGTAGCGGCCACCCACACGAGCCAGATCCGGCCCGGTGCGTTTGGACCCCCACTGGAACGGGTGATCGTACATCGATTCCGCCGCCAGCGAGTAGTGGCCGTACCGTTCGACCTCGTCCCGCATCGGGCGGATCATCTGACTGTGGCAGACATAGCAGCCTTCGCGGATGTAGATCTCACGCCCCGCCATCTCGAGAGGGGTGTAAGGGCGCATGCCCTCCACCTTCTCGATTGTGTTCTCAAGGTAGAACAGCGGGGTGATCTGAACGATGCCACCGATGGTCACGACCAGGAAGCTGAAGATCAGCAGGAGGGTCGCGTTGGTCTCGAGGATCTTGTGTTTGTCGAGAATTGCCATTGCTCCCGCCCTCCTTATTCAGCCGGGACCGCGACGGTCAGGCTGGCCTCTTTGGCCGGGGCCCGCCGGACGGTCATCCACAGGTTGTAGCACATGATCAAGGCGCCAGCGACGAACATCACGCCACCCAGCGCACGTACCACATACATCGGGAACTTGGCGGCCACGGTGTCGGCGAACGAGTTCACCAGGAAGCCGTTGGCATCCACTTCGCGCCACATCAGGCCTTCCATGATGCCGGTGACCCACATCGACGCAGCGTAAAGCACGATGCCGATGGTGGCGAGCCAGAAGTGCCAGCTGACCATTTGCAGCGAGTACAGACGCTCACGCTTCCACAGGACGGGCACCAGGAAGTACAGCGCGCCGAAGGTGATCATGCCGTTCCAGCCCAGCGCGCCGGAATGTACGTGACCAATGGTCCAGTCGGTGTAATGCGACAGCGAGTTCACTGCGCGGATCGACATCATCGGGCCTTCGAAGGTGGACATGCCGTAGAAACCGACCGAGATCACCATCATGCGGATCACCGGGTCTGTGCGCAGCTTGTCCCATGCGCCCGACAGGGTCATCAGACCGTTGATCATACCGCCCCAAGACGGCATCCACAGGACCACCGAGAACACCATGCCCAGCGTCGAAGCCCAGTCGGGCAGCGCGGTATAGTGCAGGTGGTGCGGACCGGCCCAGATATACAGGAAGATCAGTGCCCAGAAGTGGATGATCGACAGCTTGTACGAGAATACAGGGCGCTCGGCCTGTTTCGGGATGAAATAGTACATCATGCCCAGGAAGCCGGCAGTCAGGAAGAAGCCCACGGCGTTGTGGCCGTACCACCACTGGATCATGGCGTCTTGTACGCCCGACCAGACGATGACCGATTTCGAACCCCAGATGCTGACAGGAACGGTCATGTTGTTGACCAGGTGCAGCATCGCAACGGTGACGATAAAGGCCAGGTAGAACCAGTTGGCCACATAGATATGCGGCTCTTTCCGCTTGACGATCGTGCCCAGGAACACGGCCAGGTAGGCGACCCAGACAATGGTCAGCCACAGATCGACATACCATTCAGGTTCGGCATATTCCTTGGACTGCGTTCCGCCCAGAACATAGCCGGTCGCCGCCAGCACGATGAACAGCTGATAGCCCCAGAAAACGAACCAGGCCAGATTGCCGCCCCAAAGACGCGCGGCGCTGGTACGTTGAACGACGTAGAACGACGTTGCGATCAGCGCGTTGCCACCAAAGGCAAAAATCACTGCCGACGTGTGCAGCGGACGCAAACGACCAAAGTTCAGATAACCCTGTGCCCATTCAAAGTTCAGCACCGGAAAGGCGAGCTGAAACGCGATGAAGGTCCCGGCCAGGAACCCGACCACGCCCCAGAAGGCGGTTGCGATCACGCCATAGCGGATCACGTCATCCATGTATTCGCCCGAGCGGTCGACTAGAATATCTGGCTCGTCAGTGTTTCGAAGCGTCCAGATGAACAAGCCACCGGCGATAAGCATCACCAGCAGCGCATGTACCTGATACGCCAAATCACGTGCATAATTGGTTCCGATCGCTGCAAACAGCGCGATCAGACCAAGCACGATCAGCTTGATGTAATTCGACATATTGCGTCCCTTTGCCATGCCCCGCGCGCTTTTGATTCTTGTGACGCGCGAAACCCATTTGACTGGCTGCCGTTCTGAAGCACGGCGGCTGTTACTGCTTTGATCTGTATCAAGACAGTTCTGCGTTTTCTGTGACACGCATTGTAGAGGAAACAGGCCAACTGGTCACATGAGACCAAATGCCCGAATCATGAGGTCGCGATGACTTACAAATCTCTACTCACTGTCATGACCGAAACGAAGACAGCACCCGCCGCTCTGGCGCAGATGGTGGCCTTGGCAGAATCTCAGGATGCCCATGCCGAAGCCCTGTGCCTGGGGGTCGATCGCAGTCAGACAGGTTATTACTATGCGGGTGCCAATGCGCTTATCGTTCAGGAAACACTGAGCCGGGCCAACGCCGAGGCCAAGGAGCTGTTGAATTTTGCCAATGATTACCTTGGCAAGTCCGGCGTTCGCTGGTCCGCCGAGCATGGCGTCGCGCAAATCGCTGATATCGGACGCCATGTTGCGCATAGGGCACGGTTTTCCGATCTGGTGATCCTGCCGCACCCCTACGGCAAAGACCGTGGGGCCGAGGCCGAGCCCATCATCGAAGCAGCCATGTTCGAAGGGCATTGCCCGGTTCTGGTCGTACCGGACGACGTCGAACCCCTGACGGTGCCGCGCAATATCATGATAGGCTGGAACGAAAGCGTCGAGGCCATGTGCGCCATTCGTCACGCCCTGCCCTTCCTGAAACAGGCCGAGCTGGTCCGAATCGTGGTCATCGATCCACCCCGTCATGGACCCGACCGGTCTGACCCCGGCGGATTGCTGTCACAGATGCTGGCCCGACACGGGGTCAAATGTGAGATTGATGTGCTGAGCAAAAGCATGACGCGCGTGTCGGATATTCTCAACCGCCACGCATCCGATACAGAATCGGATCTGATCGTCATGGGCGCTTACGGTCATTCCCGTTTTCGCGAGGCCATTCTGGGCGGCGCAACACGCAACATGCTGGAGCAGTCTAGCGTACCCGTATTCCTTGCCCATTGATCCGCCCTTCAAAAGCCGCCTGACTTGGCGGCTTTTGTCATCCTCTGCGGATGAGGCCTATCAGGAACAACAGGATCACGGCGCCTACTGTTGCGAAGAAGATAGACGACAGCAGGCCGCCGCCAACGGCAAATCCAAGTGCCGGAAAAATCAACCCCGCAAGAAACGCGCCGACGATTCCGACAATGATGTTGCCGAAAAGACCGAACCCCCGGCCTTCCATGATCTTGCCAGACAGCCAACCGGCGATTGCGCCGACCAAAAGCATTGCCAACAAACTGGTAAATTCCATGTCGATCTCCTGAATCAGACATTCCTGCGAACAAGACCGCGACGGCTGTTGGCGGTCAAAAACCGTTCGCGTCAGACCGGAAAGCCGCCATCCGAATCGTCACCTGCCTCTTCCATCAGGCGGCCCAGATCGGGGATGGTCACGTGTCGCTTTCCTTCAAGTGTGATCACCCCGTCTTTTTTCAAAGCCGAAATCTGGCGACTGACCGTTTCCAGTGTCAAACCAAGGTAATCCGCCATTGCTTCTCGGGTCAGGGGCAGGTCGAACACTATAGATCCAGTCAGACCCTTTTGGCTGACCGAAGCGTCCCGGCGCGCAATGATCGACAGCAGGCTGGCAATCTTCTCACGCGCCGTTTTGCGCCCCAGAACCAGCATCCACTCGCGAGCGGCATCAAGCTCGTCCAACGTCATCTGCAAAAGACGATGCGCAATATGTGGGGTTTGGTCCATCAGCTCTTCGAACGGTTTCTTGCGGAAACAGCACATCACGACATCCGTCGTCGCCTGGACATCATAAGGTGCAGTATCGCGACCCGGCCGGCCAACGAAATCGCTGGGCAGCAGCAGACCAACCATTTGGGTGCGGCCATCTTCCATCGTCTGGGTCAACGACGCGATTCCGGCCACGACCGAGCCGACGAAACTCATCTGATCCCCAGACCAGATGATCGTCTGACCCGCTTCAAAACTGCGGTAATATTTAATGCTTTCAAGCTCTTCCAGCTCGTCAGCATCACACCGGGCACAGACGGCGCGATGACGAATCGGGCAATCTCCGCAATTTGAATGGTCAAATTGTGCTTTTACTGTCATGCGCGTTCCCACTTGATCTCCATCAAAGCACCAGTGTCCTCTGTCCCCTAAGGGTATCGCCATGATAGTGAAACCACAATTGGCAAAGCTTGGACTATTTGACGCGAAAGTACCGCGTTACACAAGCTATCCCACCGCCCCCCACTTCAGCAACGACGTGGGAGCAGATATGTTTGGCGACTGGATTTCCGGGATCAAACCCGGCAGTGCCATTTCCTTGTACATCCATGTTCCATTCTGCCGCAGGCTATGCTGGTTCTGTGCCTGCCGGACACAAGGAACACAAACCGACAATCCGGTGATCGCCTATGTCGACGTTCTGAAGGCCGAACTGGATCTTCTGGCAGCACGTTTGCCCGAAGGTGTGGTTCTGTCGCGCCTGCACTGGGGCGGTGGCACGCCAACGTTGCTGAACGCCCAACTGATGCGTGAACTGGCACAACACATCCTGGGTATCGTGCCCATGGGGCCTGATGCCGAATTCTCGGTCGAGATCGATCCGAACGAGATTGACGAGGCGCGTCTGGATGCGCTGGCAGACGCGGGCATGAACCGTGCTTCGATCGGGGTGCAGGATTTCGACGACGAAATCCAGAAAACCATCGGCCGCATCCAAAGCTATGATACCACGCGCGACGCCATCGACATGATCCGCGCACGCGGCATCGCCAGCCTGAATGCGGATATTCTTTACGGCCTGCCGCATCAGACCAAGGCGCGCATGACGGAAAGCGTACAGAAGCTCCTGTCGCTCAGCCCGGATCGCGTGGCGCTTTACGGCTATGCCCATGTGCCTTGGATGGCCAAGCGGCAGCAGCTTATTCCGTCGGACGCCCTGCCCACACCGGAACAGCGCCTCGAGCTGTTCGACACGGCCCGGCGTTTGTTTCTTTGGGACAATTATGCCGAAATCGGCATCGACCATTTCGCCACTCAGGATGACGGGCTGACCCACGCTTTGCGCACGGGCCGCCTCAAGCGGAACTTCCAGGGTTACACCGACGATCAGGCCGATGTTCTGATTGGTGTCGGGGCCAGCTCGATCTCGCGCTTCCCGCAAGGCTATGCGCAAAACGCTCCGGCCACCTCTGTCCACACCAAAGCCATTCGCGATGGGCAGTTTTCGACATCCCGAGGGCACCTCTTCAAGGGTCAGGACATTCTGCGTGCCCGCCTGATCGAGGCACTGATGTGCGATTTCAAAATCGACACGGCAGAAATCCTGCGGGATCACGATGTATCAGCCGCTGAACTGGACGAGATGTATCACGCAGCCAATGCATCTTTCGACGGGATGCTGCAAATCACAGAAACCGGGCTTTTCATACCGCCCGAAGCGCGGGCGCTGACCCGGATGATCGCCCGCAGCTTTGACGCCTATGACCTCAGCAAAGCCGGGCACAGCTCGGCCATCTGACCCTTTTTCGGCGGGCAGCATTCGGCCCGTCACGCGCAAAACACATCAGGGGCTTGACGCACGCCTGCGGTTTTTCCCACACTCATGCTGTAGGGCGGCATCTCGCTCTGCGGCCTGAGGCGGGCAAAATACAGACAATCCTTGTCGACGCCAACGCGTCGGTCGGTCCCTTTCGTGCAGCCAATCTGCAACCTGAAAGAGGGACAACACTCATGCGCGTATTCACCGTCCTCGGGCCCAGTCAATCGGGCAAATCTACGCTTGTCGAGGCCATCAGCCGCCTCGACGGGCGCCCCACCACATTCGATGTTTCCGAAACCGTGCATTTGCACGGTTTTTCTTACCTGGACGAGCCCTGGTGCGCGATCGACGTTGACGGGGGCGGCGATGCTCTGGCCTATGTCGGACCCGCAATGGCTATATCGGACGCTGCCGTAGTTGTCGTGCCCCCCGACCCGAATGCCGCCGTTTTGTGCGCGCCCTACCTGCGACTGCTAGAAGAGGCCGGCATCCCGTGTTTTCTCTTCATCAACCGGATGGACAATCCCAACGGCCGCATCCGCGATATCATCGCCGCATTGCAAACATACTGCACCCATCACATCGCCCTGCGTCAGGTCCCGATCCGCGAAGGGGATACGATCATCGGGGCGGTTGATCTGATCTCGGAACGGGCCTGGAAGTATCAGGAGGGCCAGCCCTCGGCCCTGATCGAACTGCCTCAATCCGTCGAAGACCGTGAGCAGGAGGCCCGAACCGAGTTGCTGGAAACCCTGTCCGATTTCGATGACACCCTGCTGGAACAGCTCATCGAAGACAAACAGCCGCCAAGCGACGAGGTCTATGACCTGGCGGCACAGGTCCTGAAGAATCATCAGTTGATTCCCGCCTGTCTGGGTGCCGCAAGCCACGGCAACGGGCTGACGCGCCTGATGAAGGCCCTGCGACACGAAGCCCCCGAATTTGATATCGCCGCCGGGCGCGACGAGGCCGGAGACAGCGCCCGCGCCATTGCCGGTTTTGCGGATGTCAAAAAACACATCGGAAAAATCGTCGTACTGCGCGGCCTGGGGGACGGCGTGCAAGCCCATGAAGCCTTGGGTGGTGAGACCGTCGGCAATCTGACAACGCTGGATGCCAAAACCCAGATCGCCACGCTTGAGGCCGGGCAGATTGGTCTGGCGGTGAAATCCGATCACCTCAAACCCGGCTATATCTACGACAGCAATTCGGCGACGGAACTGCCGGAATGGGCGGCCTCGCATCCGGTGGCGCATCGTCAGATCGTCTCGCCTGCGCATGAGCGGGACGATGTGCGCCTGTCCAACGCCCTGAGCCGTCTGGCCGAGATCGACCCCGGCCTTCACCTGCAACAGGATGAGCTTACCGGCCACGCCGTTCTTGGGTCTCAGGGTCCGCAGCACATGCGACGCGTGACCGCCAAGCTGGCCGAGGATTTCGGGATCGAGATTGAAGCTGACCAAGTCGAAACCGCCTATCGCGAAACCATCCGAACACCTGTCGAACATCGCCACAGACACCGCAAACAATCCGGCGGGGCCGGGCAATTCGCGGATGTCGTGATCTCGGTCGCGCCGCTGCCGCGCGGATCTGGGTTCCAGTTCGAAGAGGTGGTCAAGGGAGGCGCGGTGCCCAAGAATTACATCCCATCCGTGGAACAGGGCGCCAGGGACGCGCTGGAGCAAGGCCCCGAGGGCTTTCCGGTGGTGGATGTGAAGGTCACGCTGCATGACGGCAAGCATCACAACGTGGACAGTTCCGATTATGCCTTCCGCACCGCGGGCAAGAACGCCGTGCGCGAAGCGCTGCCACAGGCCAAGCCCGTTGTTTTGCAGCCGATCCTGAACGCCGAAATCCACCTGCCTTCTGATTTTGTTGGCGACCTGGTGCCGACGATCAGCTCTCTGCAAGGACAGGTTCTGAGATTTGAGGGCAACCCAAACGCATCAGGCTGGGAGATTTTCAACGCCCTGATACCCGCCGTGGCCGAGGATGAGTTGCATCGCACTCTTGCCAGCGCCACGCGCGGAACCGGGTGGGTCAAGCTGAGCTTTGATCACTATGAAGAACTGCGCGGACCGGTGCCGAAAGCGGCATCCAAAGAAAAGGCAAGCGCCTGACGGCCTGACGGTGGCGGGCTGATTTCAGCCCGCCGCAGCAATCAATTCACGGGTATAGTCGGTCTGGGCATTTTCGAACAAATCCTCGGCCGTGCCCATTTCAACCACATCTCCGTTTCGCATGACGATCACGTTGTGCGACATCGCCCGCACAACTTTCAGATCATGGCTGATGAACAGATAGGCCAGCCCGTATTTCTTTTGCAGATCGCGCAGCAGATCGACGATCTGAACCTGAACCGTCATGTCCAGCGCGCTGGTCGGTTCGTCCAGTACCAGCAGCTTGGGTCGCAAGACCATCGCGCGCGCAATCGCGATGCGCTGACGCTGCCCGCCCGAAAACTCGTGCGGATACCGGTCCATCGCCGCAGGATCCAGGCCCACTTCGTTCATCACCTCAGCGACCAGCTCGCGCGGCGCGCGATGAGGATCGACGTTGTGAATGGCCAGACCTTCCGCGATGATCTGCTGACAGGTCATACGTGGGCTGAGGCTGCCGAACGGGTCCTGAAACACGATCTGCATATCCTTGCGCAGCCGGCGCAGCTCTCGCGTGGACCATTTTCGAACATCCTGATCACGGAAGGTGATGCCGCCTTCGGACGCGATCAGACGCATGATCGCCAGCGCCAGCGTGGTCTTGCCCGACCCGCTTTCACCCACGATCCCCAAAGTCTCACCCGCGCGTACACTCAGCGAGGCGTCATTCACCGCCTTCACATAGCCGACCGTGCGTTTCAGAAATCCCCGTTGGATCGGGAACCAGACCTTCAGATGATCGGTGCGCGCGACTTCCTCGGCATCTGTTGCAACGGCGTCTGGCTGACCCGAAGGTTCCGCGGCCAAGAGCTTGCGGGTATAGGGGTGCTGCGGGTTGTCGAAGATCTCGGCAGTCGCACCGGTCTCGACGATCTCACCATCCTTCATCACATAGACCCGATCAGCGATCCGGCGCACAATGCCCAGATCGTGGGTGATGAACAGCATCCCCATGTTTTCGGATTTCTGCAAACTGGCCAGCAACTCGAGGATCTGTGCCTGAATGGTTACATCCAACGCCGTCGTCGGTTCATCGGCGATCAGGATGTCCGGCTTGTTCGCCAGCGCCATGGCGATCATCACCCGCTGCCGCTGTCCGCCTGACAACTGGTGCGGATAGCTGTCCAGCCGGTCTTCGGGGTCGCGGATACCGACCTTGTACAACAGTTCAAGAATCCGTTCGCGCGCGACATCACCCGTCACCCCCTGATGCAGGGCCAACGATTCCGCCATCTGCTTCTGGATCGTGTGCAGTGGGTTCAGCGATGTCATCGGCTCTTGGAAAATGAAGCTGATGTCATTGCCGCGCACATCCATCAGACGCTGCTCCGAGGCGCCGATCATCTCCTGCCCGTCATAGGTGACAGACCCGTCGACGATGGCGCTGTCGCCCAGCAACGATACGGTACTGAGCGCGGTGACAGATTTGCCCGATCCGGATTCGCCCACCAGCGCCACGGTTTCCCCGCGATCGACATGGAACGACACGCCCCGAACCGCAGCACTGATCTGACCGTCCTGCCGGAACGAGACCTTCAGGTTGTTTACATCCAGCAGGCTCATGAGAAGGTCTTTCTGGGATCGAACGCATCCCGCACGCCCTCAAAGATGAAGACCAGCAGGGACAGCATGATGGCAAAGGTGAAAAAGGCCGTGAAGGCCAGCCACGGGGCCTGAAGGTTCTGTTTCGCCTGCAAGGTAAGCTCTCCCAGCGAGGGGGCCGAAGAGGGAAGGCCAAAACCCAGATAATCCAGCGAAGCCAGCCCGCCTATGGTGCCCGTGACGATGAAGGGCATGAAGGTCAGCGTGGCCACCATCGCGTTGGGCAGCATGTGGCGGAACATGATGGTCATGTTGCCCACGCCCAGCGCCCGCGCAGCGCGCACATATTCAAGGTTTCGCGCCCGCAGGAATTCTGCGCGCACCACACCAACCAGCCCGGTCCAGCTGAACAGGATCATCAACGCGACCAGCAGCCAGAAGCTGCGCCCCAGCACCGCGAACATGATGATGATGACGTAAAGCGAGGGCGTCGCTGACCAGATCTCGATGATCCGCTGAAAGATCAGATCCAGCCAACCGCCGAAGAAGCCCTGTATGGCACCGGCGAAAATACCGATCAGACTGGCGGCGCCCGTCACGATCAGCGTGAACAGGATCGACAGGCGGAAACCATAGATCACGCGGGCAAGAACGTCGCGCTTGGTGTCATCGGTGCCCAGCAGGTTCTGGCCGTTGGGTGGCAAGGGCGCAGCCCCGGGGCGATCGACCGATGTGTTGTAGGAATAAGGGATCAACGGCCAAATCGACCAGCCACGCTCGAACCCTTCCGCCTGGAACGTGCCGGCGTCGATCTGTTCGATAATGCCTTCAGGATCGTCAAAACATTCTTCAAGGCCGCCGCTGTCTATCAGGCACTGAACCTCGGGGTCGCGATAGATCGCCTCTGTCTGGAAGTCTCCGCCAAAATCGGTTTCCGCGTAGAAGTTGAAGACCGGCGTATAGAACTCACCCCGGTATTTCACGAGGATCGGTTTATCGTTGGCGATGAACTCGGCAAACAGCGACAGGCCGAACAGCACTGAGAAAATGATCAATGACCAGAAAGCGCGCCTGTTGCGGCAGAAATTGCTCCAGCGGCGCTGGTTCAGGGGGGACAATGCCATTTACCCCTCCCGCTTTTCGAAATCGATGCGCGGGTCGACCAGCACATACATCAGGTCGCTGATGATACCGACGACCAGGCCCATCAGGCCAAAGATGAACAGCGTGCCGAAGATCACCGGGTAATCCCGCGCCACGGCAGCTTCAAAACCCAGACGTCCCAGACCATCAAGTGAGAAGATCGTTTCAATGATGATCGAGCCTCCGAAGAACACGCCGATGAACACGGCCGGAAATCCGGCTATGACGATCAGCATCGCGTTGCGGAACACATGGCCATACAGCACCTTGCGTTCGCTCAGACCTTTGGCGCGGGCGGTCATGACATATTGCTTTTTGATCTCATCGAGAAACGAGTTCTTGGTCAGCAGCGTCAGCGTCGCAAAGGCCGAGATCGTCAGCGCAATCGTCGGCAGCGCGATATGCCAGAAGTAATCCGCGATCTTGCCAAAGAGACTCAGGCTGTCCCAGTTGTCGGATGTCAGCCCCCGCAGCGGGAAGATCTGCCAATAGGATCCACCGGCGAAAAGCACCAGCAGCAGAATGGCAAACAGAAAGCCAGGGATCGCATAGGCCACGATGATCGCAGCGCTGGTCCACGTGTCGAACTGCGAACCGTCCCTGATCGCCTTGCGAATGCCCAGAGGGATCGAAACCAGATAGGCAATCAATGTTGACCACAGGCCCAGCGAGATCGAGACCGGCATTTTCTCGAGCACCAGATCAATCACGCTGATCGAGCGGAAATAGCTTTCGCCGAAGTCCAGCGTCAGATAGTTGCCCATCATGATCAGGAACCGCTCCAGAGGCGGTTTGTCGAAGCCGAATTCCTTTTCAAGTTCAGCAATGAACTCGGGCGGCAGGCCTCGCGCACCGACATATTTGTCGTCGAAAACGCCGCCCGCCGGCTCTGAACCCGCGCCGGCATCGCCCGCACCTGCAAATCCGGCGAATACATCCCCCTGACCTTCGATCTGGGCAATGATCTGCTCGACCGGACCGCCAGGCACGAATTGTACCAGCGTGAAGTTGACGATCATGATGCCCAGAAGGGTCGGGATGATCAGCAACAAACGTCTTAGAATATAGGCGCCCATGTTATCGCAGCGCGCCTTTCGCTTTCAGTGCAGCCTCTTTTTCCGGATTGATCCACCACAGATCCAGATAGCCCAGCGAATAAGGCGGCAGGTTTTCCGGGTATTCATACATATCGTAATATGCCACCCAGTGGTCAGCGATGTATCCTACGGGGATCACGAAGAACTCATACCTGAGGGCGCGATCCAACGCCTTCAACGCCGCGTCCTGATCCGCCTGATTGTCGGTATCAAAGGATGCTTCGATGATTGCGTCAACCAAAGGGCTGGCCAATCCGGCCGGGTTGAAAAGACTGAATGCAGCCTCTTTCGACCCGTACATCTGGCTCAACCCGCCGCCGGTCGACAAAAAAGACCCGTATCGTGTGGAATAGACCATGTCATAGTCCCGCTCGCGGCTGCGCAGCGTGTATTGTGCCGGGTCAACCTTTTCCGCCGATGCATCCACACCAATGGCTTGCAGGTTCTGGACATAGGTTTCAATCATCGTGGCCGTCGAAGTCGGCAGGTTTGAAGGATAGGGGAAATCCACCCTGAGCGTCTGCCCTTCCGCGTTGCGCCGCACGTTGCCATCGCCGACCGGCCACCCGGCCTCGTCCAGCAGTTTCGCGGCTTTTCGCAGATTTCTGCGATCATTCAGACGCGCGGGGTTTGACTCGTGTACCGTCACGGCAGGTTCTGAAAGAAGGTCCTCGGGCACAACCTCACCCAGCCCTTGAAGAAACGCCAGCTCATCGCCCTCGGGCAAGCCATGCGCTTCCAGCGGGGTGCCTTGTGTAAAGGAATTGCGCGGTGAATTCAGACCAAACAGCAGGGATTCATTGGCCCATTCGAAATTGAAGGCCAGGGCAAGGGCCTTGCGTACGTTCTTGTCGGAAAACTGCGGTTTTCCGAGGTTGAAGACGAAGCCTGACGGTGTTGGCGGGCTGCCATCCGGTATCTCGTCCCGTACGATCACACCTTCGTTCATCTTCGGGAAATCATACGCCGTCGCCCAAAGCTTGGGATCACTTTCAATCCGCAACGTGTATTCACCGGCCTTGAACCCCTCGAACGCCGCTGTCTGATCGGCAAAATACTCGACGCGGATCGTATCGAAATTGTTGCGACCGACATTGAATGGCAGATCCTTACCCCAATAGTCGTCTCGTCGCTTGTAAACGATACGGCGATTGATGTCATAGCTGTCGAGTTTGTAGGGGCCCGATCCGACCGCCACTTCCAGCCGCGGCTCATCCAGGCGCCGGGACTCGTCCGCCTCGAACCATGCTTTCGAAAAGACGGGGGTCGACCCAACGGTTTCGATCAAACTGCGGCGGGTGACTTCCGGATTGAACGTGAACTTGACCGTGTGATCATCCAGCGCTTCGGCCCCCGTCACCATGCGGCCCACGGCCTGGGCGTACGAAGGCAGGCCCTGTTCGATGAACAGGCGGTGGCTGTAAACAACATCCTCGGCCGTCACCGGCGTGCCATCCCAAAAGGTTGCTTCGGGTCGCAAATGGAAAATGACGTAGTTGCGCCCTTCATCATATTCCAGGCTTTCCGCCAGCACGCCGTAATACTGCCCGACTCCGTCATCCGAGCTTTCGAACAGGCGGTCATATTGCAGCGTCGTCAAGGCGCCTGCGCGCCCCTTGCGGGAATAGGGATTGAGGGAATCGAACGTCCCTGAAGCCGCCAAGGACAACTCGCCACCTTTGGGCGCATCTGGATTCACGTAATTCAGATGCGGATAGTCAGCAGGGTAATCCAGATTTCCGAAATACGAATATCCATGACTGCGGGTAACCCCCTCGTCCAATGCCAAAGCGGCTTGCGGTGAGAGCAGAACAGCACAAAGCCCGAATATGCCAGCCAATGGCCTGACCTTAAGATCACGTGCAGCAGGCATTAGGGATATCATGTGGCTCATCCTCTGGGTCATTGTCATCTTTTTTGTCGCATACGCTAGCTAAAGTGCCAACGCTGACAGTTTCAAGTTTAGAATGCGTGTGCGCTTTGTGAAGTTCCCTTCAGATAAAAAAAGCCGCTGCGCGGGGCAGCGGCTCTCAACTTGTCTGGCCTGTCAGGCAATCAGTTGCCGATTGTTTGCAGATAGGCAATCACGTCTGCGCGGTCCTGCGGTTTTTTCAAGCCGGCAAAGCTCATCGAAGTGCCCGAGATATAGCTGCTGGGCTTGGTCAGGAACGCATCCAGCGCTTCGGGCGTCCAGTTTCCACCATGCGCCTGCATAGCGGCTGAATAACCGGTGAAACCTTTTGCCGAAGCGACCGGGCGATCAACAACGCCGTACAGATAAGGGCCGGTGCCATTCGCGCCGTCTTCCAGCTTGTGGCACGCGGTGCACTTGCGGAATACTTTCGCGCCCTTCTCGACGTCAGCGGCGGCCAGCAGATCTTCGAAGACCACCTCTTCGCCGTCGGCGCTTTCGCCCGAGCTTTCGGTTTCGATAATGTAGGCGGCCTCAGCCGAGCCATGGCCACCGGAAGCATAGAGGATGTCCGCCCCCCATTTGGCCAGAAGCAGCACCAGGAAAGTGCCGAACAGGCCTGCGGCGGCCTTGGTAACTGTCATCGTGTCGAACATTGATCGCGTGTCCATTTCAGCTGTCTGGGCAGGTGTCTAAGGCTTCCACTTGCGAGAGGCAAGGTATAGACACCGCGACGAAACGACCAAATCGCGAACTTGTTGCATGGAATCGACCAAATGACCAATCGCATTGCTTTTCAGGGCGAACCCGGCGCCTACAGTCACGAGGCCTGCCGCAACGCACGCCCCGAAATGGAGGCCCTGCCCTGCCGCACATTCGAGGACGTGATCGAATCAGTTCGCTGGGGCGCGGCTGATCTGGCCATGCTGCCGGTCGAAAACACGACCTATGGTCGGGTTGCCGACATTCACCGGCTGCTGCCGCATAGCGGGCTTCATATCATCGATGAAGCGTTCGTGCGTGTTCACATCAACCTTCTTGGTGTACCCGGCGCCAAGCTGGAGGACATCACCGAAGCGCATTCGCATCTGGTGCTGCTGCCGCAGTGTTCCGGCTTCCTGAAAGAACACGGTATTCGCGGCCGTGTCAGTCCCGACAATGCCCGCGCTGCGCGCGAAGTGGCCGAAATCGGGGATTTGCATTCCGCCGCTCTGGCCAGCGAACTTGCGGCTGAAATCTACGACCTGAACGTGCTGGCCCGCCATATCGAGGACAATGACGACAACACGACCCGTTTTCTTGTCATGTCCCGAGAGGCGGATCTGTCTCGTCGGGGTGAGTATGAAATGATCACCAGCTTCGTGTTTCAGGTCCGCAACATCCCGGCCGCGCTGTACAAGGCCATGGGTGGCTTTGCCACGAACGGGATCAACATGACCAAGCTGGAAAGCTATATGGTCGACGGGTCCTTCACGGCAACGCAGTTTTATGCGGACATCGTTGGACATCCCGAAGACCGTAACGTGCAGCTGGCCATGGACGAGCTGGAACATTTCACGACCAATGTCGAGATTCTTGGCGTCTACCCAGCGGCCCATCCGCGCGGCTGAGACATCATTCGGCATTCCTGCCAAACTCGGATCGGCGCGTATCACCGCGCCACGCCTGAAGTATCGATTGAACATTTGCCTCGACACCTTCGGCCGAGTCGATCTCGATGTCGTAAACCCTGCCGTCGTGAATCAAGGAATGGTCGCGCGCAGCGCTGCCCAGTTCGCGGTCGCCCCGAAGGCGCTCGCGCTCAACCAACAGGGCCAGCGGGCAATGAACCGCCACGAACAGGATGTCGTGCTGATCCAACAGCGATCTCAGATCATCAGCCCATTTCGGGGTGTCCAGGATATGTTCTATAATCAGGTTGTTACCCGCATCCGCATAGGCGGCCAGTGATGCATGAAACCCGTCAAAAACCTTTGCGCGGTCTGCCTTCCAGTCAAACGCTCCGTTTTTGTACCCGGCCGTAGGCAGAACACCGGAATCGCGCAGATGATCTATCGAGATATGCCAGAACGGCTCCTTGATACTCTGCTGCAATGCCCGCGCAATCGTGCTCTTTCCGCTGCTCGACGCCCCGTGCAGGAAGATTATGCTCGCCATCCGTCCTCCACAGCGTCCGAACCGCTAGGCATCCAGTCTGAATACCTTGGATATCTCACCGGGGGCATGCCTGTATGCCCTGAAACCCATCGCCTCGTAATAGGCCAGACCTTCGGCGTTGTCCTTGCCAATCGTTGCGTCGATGGCTGGCAAACCATGCGCTCGAGCGGCTTCCAGTGAGCAGGCAAACAGCTTTCGACCAATTCCCATCCGCGCAGCAGACGGACGGATATGCGTTCCGATTACGCCCCATCCAACAGGTGTTCCGTACAGGTTGTCTTTCTCTGCCTCCTTCAGGGATTGAAAGCCCAGAATTCGACCGTCCGGATCAACTGCGACCGTGCACCTGATACGTTGGGGGTCGTGAATATAGCGCTGTTGAACAAAGTCCTTGCTGCCTGCGGTCAAACGTTTTCCTGCTTTGAATATCTCGCTCAGTACGTCAGCTAGACCGTCTGCGTCGCTTTCCCGCACTTCTCTAATGTCGTACATGTGCAAAGCATCCTCCGCCGGGCCTTACTGCCCGCTGTGGAAATGGCGCTGCTCCAGTTCACGCGCAAACTCGCTGAACCGCACCTGGAATTGCTTGCGGAACTTTGACTGTCCAAGCTTCATGGACTGCAACAGCAACCGCGCGGGCAAGGATTTTGCGGCCAAGGACATCTCAACGCTCAGGCGTGTCCGACGCGGGGACAGGGCCAGAAAATCCACTGTCGTCAGGCCGGTCATCCCTTTGCTGGCAGCTTCAAACCGCATTTGCGACGGCTTGTCATAGTCCGTCATCACCACCGACATCTGACGCGGCTTTCCACGCAACTTGAATTCGGTTTTCCATTCAGTGCCGGCAATCACCATCGCATCAGTGTCCAGACGCCGCACGTCGATGCCACGACGCATCGCCATACGTTCGAACCTTTCGAAATCCGACACCATGTCGAACACCGAATTGATCGGGGCTTCGATATCTTCGCGCGCTGAAAACTGCATAATGACCTTTGCTGTTTATGGCTTCACCAGTTTTTCTTCAGTCCAGCGTATCCGCAAGCCAGTTCTGAAGCAGAAAATGAGCGATAGCCCCCTTGCGCGCCGGCAACAACCAGGGATGTTCGCCGGCAAATGCCTGCATCATTTCGGATTTGCTGACCCACATCGCCTCTTCGATCTCGACCGGATCGATCACGATGTCGCGCGACAGGGCCTCGCCGGCGCATCCGAACATCAGGGATGCCGGGAAAGGCCAGGGCTGGCTGGACAGGTAAGACACCGCGCCAACAGGTACGCCTGCCTCTTCCATCACCTCGCGGCGCACCGCCGCTTCCAGCGTTTCGCCGGGTTCGACAAATCCTGCCAGCAAGGAAAACATCCCCTCGGGCCACCCCGGAGATCGCCCCATAAGCACACTGTCCCCATGCGTAATCAACATGATCACAACCGGATCCGTGCGCGGAAAATGCTGCCCGCCGCAAGACGGGCAACTGCGCTGCCACCCCCCTTGCGACACATCACTGGCTGCGCCGCAGCGGGCACAGAAGCGATGTGTTTCGTGCCAACCGACGACCGCCTTGGCCGATGCGGCCAGTTCGGCATCACGGGGCGACAATCGCGCCATGATCCGGCGAAGCTCGGCAAAGACATGTCCTTGGGGCAAATCCGGGTGCTGCTGTTCGGATCTGTCCACGAACTCTCCCAGGCCGGTCAGATCCAATCCCTCTGCCGCCCAGGCCGAGATATCCGCGGCAAACAGGGGAGCGCCCTCGGCACTCAGACCCAGAAAAACCGGTGCTTCGATTACGCCGCCGGGGCCATCGCTGACCAGCGGGTGGGTCATCTGCGTCAGGGCAAGCTGATCCAGCGCCGCGCCCACGACCAGAAGCTTGCCTCGCCACAACAATATGCATCGCGCGGCAGGGTTGCGCGCCATCTCGGACAGCTTCTCGGAATCCCCACGAAGATGTGCTGCCCGATTCAGGCCCGAGCCGCCGAAAGTCACCTGCTCTGCTTTTTTCATTGGAATTCCTTCTGGTCTTGCGCACAGGGCTGCCATGTCTCAGGCCCTGTTGCAATGGCAATTCAAGACGCAAAACACAGAGACGCGCCGCCGAAAAGCCGCATGGCAGCCTCGGAAAAATCATCTAGACTGCGTTTTGATGATTTTAGCCCATTGCCACATTCAAAAGCAGAACAACAAAAGTGAAGCAAAACCCAACGACGCAGGCTCACCCCACAAAAGACCGTGGGCGTATTCGTATTCTTGCCACCTCCGACCTGCACATGCATCTGACCGGTTTTGACTATTACGCGGACACACCAGACCCAACGCTTGGGTTGACTCGCACCGCCAGCCTGATCCGCAAGGCCCGACACGAGGCCACAGACGCGCTGGTACTGATGTTCGACAACGGGGATTCGCTCCAGGGAACGCCGATGGGCGAATGGGCCGTTCGGAACGACAAACCCCACCCGATGATGCAGGCATTCAAGGCGCTGGACTATGATGCGATTGGTCTGGGCAATCATGATTTCGGGTTCGGGCTGCCTACATTGGACAAGACCCTTGCGCAAGCTCCGTGCCCGGTTCTGTGCGGCAATCTTCATCGGTCCGGAGAACGACAATCATGGCAGCGTTTTGCGATCCTCGACCGTATCGTGTCGGTGGGAAACAAGGATGTACCCATTCGCGTCGGCGTGTTTTCGGTTCTGCCACCGCAGACAACACGTTGGGAAGAACACAATCTGAACGAAACCGTAGAGGCGGACGACATCGTTGTCGCGGCCCGGTCCCTGACGCGTCTTTTGCGCGTAAAGGGGTGCGATCTGATCGTGGCGCTCGCCCATTCCGGGCTTGGACACCCGGACACAGCGACCGACACTGAAAATGCCGTTATTCCCCTGGCCGCGATCGAGGGCATCGACGCTGTGGTCGCCGGGCACACTCACCTGACCCTTCCCGCACGCACCGGCGCGCAAACCCCGAATGTGGATTACGTGAAAGGGCTGGTGCATGGAACGCCGGTTGTCATGCCCGGCTCGGCAGGCGCATATCTTGGAGTAATCGATCTCGCCGTTACCCTACAGCCCCAGTCGGGGCTGCGTGTTGTTGACAGCCACGCCGAATTGCGCCCGATTTCGATGGGCGGCACCGCGATTGGCGAAGATTTGGAAATCGCGCATCTGGTTGAACACGCACATCAGCAGACCCGTCAGGACATGGCAGCGCCCGTTGCGCACGTCTCGGAGACATTGCACAGCTATTTCAGCTTCTGTGCGCCGGATCGTGGATTGACGCTTGTTGCCGCCGCACAAGCAGCCGCGTTGCGCCCTTTTTTACACGGCACCCCGCTTGCAGAGCTGCCGCTGTTGTCAGCCGCGTCACCAGCCAAATGCGGCGGACGCTCTGGCCCCAGGCACTACACGGACGTGCCACCCGGTGAAATCTGTCTGCGTCACGTGGCGGACCTGCATGTCTTTCCCAACGAGTTGCGCGCGGTTCAGATCACGGGTGCGCAGCTGCTGGAATGGTTGGAGATGTCAGCCAGTGCATTCAACCAACAATTCCCCGATGCCGAGGCAGAACTGTTCGACCGGGATCGGGCGGGATACAATTTCGATGTCATCTTTGGCCTGTCCTATCAGATCGACCCGTCGCAACCGGCGCGTTACGATGTCGGGGGGCAAATGATCCATCCCGGCCACAGGCGAGTGCATCATCTGACTTGCGCGGGCCAAGCCGTGCGGCCGGATCAGACATTTGTCGTTGCGCTCGATAATTATCGCGCAAGCGGAGGCGGACATTTCCCGCATGTGTCATCGGCCCCTGCCATAGATCTGCCCCCGCTGGATATCCGGGACATTTTGCGAGACTACATGACGCACCGCCTGCCACCCGACCCATTGGCCCGGCAACCTTATCCGTTCTCGCTGATGCCGAAATCGGGGATGAAGACCATTCTTCGGACAGGGCCCGGTGCTTTGAAATATGTCGACGAATTGAACAGGTTTGCCCCCACGATTCTGGAACCTGACGAACAGGGTTTTGCGCGCATTCGCCTGACGCTCTGACGGGTTGTCTTTTTCCGAAGCCTTCCCTATATCCAGAGTCGAGAGGTTGGCGCGGGCGAGCGCCTCGCCAACCTGGTCAGGTCCGGAAGGAAGCAGCCACAACGAGCCCCGCTTGGGTCGATGTCCAACCTCTCACTTTATGAACCTTAATGAACCTTGGCCGCAGGAGGGCTTTATGATTGTAGCAAAGATCCTTCGGGCAGCACGGTTCTGACCTCACGGTATCAACTGACTGCCTGAACACATGACCCGGGGATGAGCGATTGCCATCCGTCGGGAGTGCTGTTTCTGACGACAGGCAGACCAATGTTTCTTACACTTTCGGACCTGGGATGGTCCTCTCACTTTGCTGCGCAACACGCGGCTTATCCTTCCTGCACACCTTTTCGCATCACTTCCGTTCATCGGGACCGCCTGATCGGGCTGAACCCGGATGGTGAAGTCCCGTTGCTGACCCTCGATCAATCAACCGGCACCTATGCCGTTGGCGACTGGGTTCTCACCGACGACGACAAACGCGTGCGCCATTTGCTCGACCGGCGCAGCCTGCTGCACCGGCGCGCCGCCGGAACAGGTGCCGCGACGCAACTGATCGCAGCCAATGTCGATGTGCTGATCATCGTCAGTTCCTGCAATGCCGATTTCAATCTGCCCCGGCTGGAACGATATCTGGCGCTTGCGTATCAGGCCGGGTGTTACCCGGTCGTCGTTCTGACGAAGGCCGACAAATCGGCGGACCCTGAAAGTTTCACGGGACAGGTACAATCACTGGACCCGTTCCTGACGGTTCTGGCGATCAACGCGCTGGACCCGGCAGAGGTTGAAAAGGTTCTGTCCTGGTGCCCCAAAAGCCAGACCGGAGCGCTGGTTGGCTCGTCGGGCGTTGGCAAGACGACGCTTGCCAATACCATGACCGGTCAGGATCTCGCCACCTCGGACATTCGCGAGGATGACGCGCGGGGCCGGCACACGACGACCGCTCGGGCACTGCACCGGATGCGCAACGGCGGCTGGTTGATCGATACACCCGGTATGCGCGCGTTGCGCCTGCTGGACGCTCAGGACGGGATCGACGACGTTTTCTCGGACCTTGCCGCGTTGAGCCGGGACTGCCGTTTTTCGGATTGCCAGCACAGCTCCGAGCCCGGATGTGCCGTGCAAAAGGCGATCAGCCACGGCACGCTTGACCCGGCTCGATTGGACCGGTGGCGCAAGCTTCGGCGCGAAGATCAGCGCAACTCAGAAACTGTCGCGCAGTCCCGGGCGCGGGACAAAGCGTTCGGCAAGATGGTCCGTGGCGTCATGAAGGAAAAGAAGCTTCGTAACCGGTGATGGCAGGACGGTGCCCGGCCCGTCCTGCGCCGCGTCTGGTCAGGCGATCAGTCGCGGCCAAACCGCTGCGTTGCGCCGGGCAAATGCTCCGATATGTCCAACCTCAGGCAACCCGAAATCGGCGGGGCTCAGCAGGTGACGGTTGGCATCGGGGCCGTAAAGGTCCGCAAGCCGCCAAACCGCTTCCGGCGGCACCATCTGGTCGTCCTCGAAGGTGAACAAATCCACGGGCGTTCCAGAATCCTTCCACTGCGCCGCAGGTAACTCATGCCCGATTTCAGGCACATAATTCAAAGGCGCGGTACACCATTTGCGCCACTGCCAATAGACCGATGCCGGCAGGTCCGAGCCAAACCCGATCGCCTTTCCGGGAAGGTAGCCAAGGGCTCGGGCCAAAAGCGGAGCATGGCCGTACCAGAACAACCCCGCCAAACCCCGATAGGGCCACGGATGGTCGCTCAGGGTCACAAGCCCCGAACACACACAGATCATCCGGTCAATCAGATCGATATCCGGTTGCACAGGCCCCAACATCGCGCCGACGGAATGGCCGATGGTCCAGTGTTTCGCATTCGGGTATCGCCGACGCATTTCCGCCCGTGCCGCGGGCATGTCGATCAAGGCCCAATCCGCCATGGTCGCACGCGAGTCTTTCAGGCGGCCGGTCAAGGAATGCCCATAATCCCGATAGTCATAGGTCAGGCAGGCCATACCCTTCTCAGCGGCAAGCCATCGTGCGAAATGACGGTAATAATCACGCGGCACACCCGTTGCACTGTTCAGCACGACGACGATTTCGGGCGAAGTCAGCGGGCTATACAACCGGGCAGACAGTGTTTTCTGCCCGGAAGGAAAGCGAAACTCCTCGGTCAATACCGTTTGCTCTGTATCCAACATGATCTCTGGCTTTTCGCTTGGTAAATCCGGTTTCCGAACCTCGACACCCTCGACACTATGCATGAACCTACATCGTATCCAGCATGACCAAGCGTCCGGCCAAAAGATCGGCTTGACTCGATGCGTGCTCAAACGCTAGCGGTTGTGTGATGGTTTCCGGCCTCCACAAGGGGTCGGGATGAAAAGGGAACACGGTGCGGTAATGTCTGGTCATGCAGGCAACAACCAAATCCGCGACTGCCCCCGCAACTGTAAGCGGTAAGCGATGCCAAAACACCACTGGCCCGAAAGGCTGGGAAGGTCGGCAAAGCGATGACCCGCAAGTCAGGAGACCTGCCATCGGAAACGAAACCGAAACTCGGACGGGGTGTCCGGGCAGGTCCTGACGGCATCACGCTGTCCCACCTGTCCCAAATATCCTGTCCACCACGCGCGGAGGGCGCAGGATGATCTGGAAGACAAAAACGCATGAATTCAGTGCAACAGTATGTCAGCGGACGGGCAAAACCTGCCCCGCTTTGGCGCGGCTGGCGCGCTCGATATCCGAAGCCATGACCCAGGCGACCTCGGCCACAAGTGATGATTTCGAGATTGAGGGCAGCAGCGAGCTGTCACATTGCACCGACGGATGTCACGCAGTTTTCAGGGCGCAATCAGACAGCATTCGTGTCTTTTGCGGCACGCAGCCCGAAGCCGCAATTGAGCCCCTGAACCTCTATGCCGAATTGGTCTTCGGAAACACGGTCAGTGCGATGCCATCCGGCGTCGTGCAAACCCCACCCTGCGCGATGATCGAAGTTTCCACGATCCGGCCGCGAAAACCTGTTTGCGCGCCCGCGCAGATTTCAATCTGAGTCCAGACTGACCTGTGCCTGCGCACGCTGCGAGGCCCAGGCCAGTTGCGCATCCGTTTCGACGGCGCAGGGGCGCACCGCCCGCAATCGTTCCAGCGCTGTGTCCGCGCGTTCGCCGCATTCAATCATCAGCCGCAGAACAACCATACCTGACCTGCCACAGCCCCCACGGCAATGCACCAAAACGCGACCTCCTCCTGACAGCGCGTGTCGGGCTGCGGCGCTGACGGACGGCCACGCGTCATCAATCGCCTGTGTCGGCGCTCCGAAATCTTCGATCGGCAGGTGAACCCATCTGCTGGCGCGGCTTTGAATGTCGCTGCCGAAATCCTTCGCCCCATCCTGAAGCATCTCGACATCCGTTGTCATGGATACAACAAGCCCCGGCTGCCAGCCTGCGATCATATCCAGATCGCTGAAATAATCCCCGCCACGTCCGGGCATCGAGGTCAGTGCAAGCGTTCCGCCACCGACTTGCAGGGCGTAGATCACCAACTGCGACATGAAACGTGTCCTCCCCAAAGAACTCTTTACAAAATGAGTCATTAAATCTGCTAACGCAGTTTAGTGCGAAAGCGACTCGTTTCTAAAACAAAAATCATCACACCACGCTGTGGACGCGGGCAACGGTGGCCACTACGCTGTGCCCAAGCCCCGAATCCCAACGAGAAGACATGACAGACAGCTCCAGCCCCGCCTATCAGGTTCTCGCCCGCAAATATCGCCCGGAAACCTTTGCCGATCTGGTGGGTCAGGATGCCATGGTGCGCACCCTGAAAAACGCGTTCGCGGCCGATCGGATCGCGCAGGCCTTCATCATGACTGGCATTCGTGGCACCGGCAAAACCACGACCGCAAGGATCATCGCCAAGGGCATGAATTGCATCGGTCCGGACGGAACCGGCGGCCCCACAACCGAACCCTGCGGTCAGTGCGAACATTGTGTCGCCATCATGGAAGGCCGCCATGTCGACGTGATGGAGATGGACGCCGCCAGCCGCACAGGCGTCAACGATATCCGCGAGATCATCGACAGCGTGCGCTATCGCGCTGCCAGCGCGCGTTACAAGATTTATATCATCGACGAGGTCCACATGCTCTCGACCAGCGCCTTCAACGCGCTGCTCAAGACGTTGGAAGAACCGCCCGCGCATGTGAAGTTCATCTTCGCGACCACTGAAATCCGCAAAGTGCCTGTCACTGTGCTGTCCCGCTGCCAGCGCTTCGACCTGCGCCGGATTGAACCCGAAGACATGATTGGCCTTCTGCGCAAGATCGCCGAATCGGAAAACGCCCGGATCGCCGAAGACGCGCTGGCGCTGATCACCCGAGCAGCGGAAGGATCGGCCCGGGACGCGACCTCGTTGCTGGATCAGGCGATTTCGCACGGGGCTGGCGAGACGACCGCCGATCAGGTTCGTGCAATGCTTGGACTGGCAGACCGTGGCCGGGTTATGGACCTTATGGATATGATCCTGCGCGGCGATGCCGCCGGAGCACTTACCGAGTTGAGCGGCCAATACGCCGAAGGCGCGGACCCGCTGGCGGTGCTGCGCGATCTGGCCGAAATCACGCATTGGGTGTCCGTCGTGAAGATCACGCCTGACGCGGCGCAGGACCCGACGGTTTCTCCGGACGAACGGACCCGGGGCCAACAGATGGCCGAGGCTCTGCCGATGCGGGTTCTGACCCGGATGTGGCAAATGCTGCTGAAGGCACTCGAGGAAGTCTCGGCTGCCCCCAACGCCATGATGGCCGCCGAAATGGCCGTTATCCGCCTGACTCATGTGGCTGATTTGCCCAGCCCCGAAGAACTGATCAAGCGATTGCAGGATACCCCGCCACTGCCGCCGGGCGGGCCCAATGGCGGCGTTTCGATATCCCGACCGGGCGCCGCCGGTCCGGCGCCGGCTGGCGCGGCCCATCCGCCTACCTTCGCATCGCTCTCTCGCGGTGCCGGTGGTGCGCCGGTTGCAGCCTTGGCGCAGGATACCCAAACGGCCCTTGCGCGGTACCCGACCTTCGACCACGTGGTCGAACTGATCCGGACCAATCGCGACGTGAAGCTGCTGGTCGAGGTGGAAAACGGCGTGCGCCTCGTCTCCTATCAACCCGGACGAATCGAATTCACACCAGCCGCCCAGGCACCGGCGGATCTGGCTCCACGGCTGGGCTCTGCCTTGCAACGCTGGACAGGAAACCGGTGGGCGGTCTCGATCGTCTCGGACGGGGATGCACCCACAATTGCAGAAATACGGGACGAGGCCGAGCTGGCGCTGAAATCCGAGGCTGAAAAACACCCTTTGGTTCAGGCTGTGCTGGCGCAATTCCCCAAGGCGAGAATCACCAGTATCGAAACGCCGGAACAACGCGCCGCCAAGGTCGAGACCGAAGCGCTTCCCGAGGTTGAAGACGAGTGGGACCCGTTCGAGGAAGATTGACCTCGCGCCGCCCTTCCCCCCCCGGTTTCAATCGAACACATCCACCCTTGATGTGAGGCAGGGACTTGTGCACATATCCCCTCTGCCTGCATGTCTCAGATCGTTTGTTGCGACATCGGCCAGCGGAAGGTGACCCGTGACAACTCTGATCCGGGTGCTCCCTGGCCATTCAAACCCCGCCCAGAGTTTCTGTGCCCCATTCAATCACTCTCGGTTGCAGACCAAATGCGCGCCAAGGACGATCTGCGCTTGTCGGGCCTGCTGGCAAATTTGGCGTCGCAGATGGGCGGTAGGTTCCTGCTGGCGCCTGCGCCGGTCAACATGCCGGCCGTAACGGTTGAGCCACCCACCGGCGGGAGAACCCTTGTGCCATGTGGCTGCTGCCCGTATCTAGAGCGCAAACGGAGACACAGGAGAATACTATGCTGAAAGGACTCGGCGGGCTTGGCGGTCTGGGCGACATGGCCAAGATGATGAAATCCGCGCAAGACCTGCAAACCAAGATGACCGAGATGCAGGAAGAGCTGAACAACATGATGGTTGTCGGCGAATCCGGTGCAGGCCTTGTCAAGGCAACGGCGACAGCCAAGGGTGAACTCAAAGGTCTGGATATCGACCCATCCATCTTCAACGGCGATGACAAGGAAGTGGTCGAAGACCTGATCCTGGCCGCCATCAAGGATGCCCAGACCAAGGCAGCCGAACGTTCGCAGGAAGAAATGGCCAAGCTGACCGAAAGCATGGGCTTGCCCGCAGACATCAAACTGCCGTTCTGAGCTTCATCTTTTCCAAAATACTCCCGCCGGAGGCTCCCTCCGGCGCAAGACAGGATTGGCCATGAGTTCGAACAGCGACATCGACAACCTGATCGACCTGATGGCCAAGCTGCCCGGCCTCGGCCCCCGCTCGGCCCGACGCGCCGTTCTGCATCTGATCCGCAAACGTGCCCTGCTGCTGACGCCCCTGTCTGATGCCATGCAGCAGGTCGCGATCACCGCCCGCGAATGCCTGAATTGCGGCAACGTGGGCACCACCGATATCTGCGATATCTGCAACGATGAGGCCCGCGCAACCGGCGAGCTGTGCGTGGTCGAAGACGTCGCCGACCTCTGGGCGATGGAGCGCGCCGGGGTCTTCAAAGGCCGCTACCACGTTCTGGGCGGCACGCTGTCGGCGCTGGATGGGGTCGGGCCGGACGAACTGCGCATTCCCCGCCTCAGGGATCGGGTGACAGCCGAGGGTATCACCGAGGTCATATTGGCGCTGAACGCGACAGTCGACGGCCAGACCACCGCGCATTACATCGCCGATCAGTTGGAAGGACAGGTGCGCCTGACTTCGCTGGCGCAGGGCGTGCCGATTGGGGGCGAGCTGGATTATCTGGATGACGGGACGATTACAGCGGCGCTGCGGGCACGGAAGGAAATATAGGTTGATGCTATGTTGACCTTGCGGACCTTGAAGACAGCCGCCACTGTTCTTCTTTTCGTTTTCAGAAATTTGAGCGTTTGATGCGAAAGTTCATTGTAACGGTCTGCGCATTGGTGCTGATTATCGTGATTGGCATGCATCTATTGCTTTTTACACCGTTTCGTTTGCCACCAGAAATCGGAAGAGAGCTGCCTAGCAGTTTTTCCGAGGCTGACAAGGAGTTCGCGCGAAGGATAGCCACTGAGTTCCGCCTGCCGTTAAATGAGCGGGAGCTAGTTCGTAATCTAAAACAGAAGGGGTTCTCCGTCTTTGATGAAAAAGACTACGCCAGTTTTGAATAACAACAGTTTCCCTGCATGCTTTTCTGGCGCGTCTTTTGGACAGACCAAGGTGGAGTTGTCACCGAATTAAAGTCGATGTACGGCGGGTCATGCCTTTAAAACTATTAGCTTCGGCAAATACAGGCATCACAAAGCCAAGCTCTTTTTGTGTTTTTCAGACATGATCAACTTTGGCCATTGAATCAGAAATTTCGCACACAGAGAAAATGCTTGGCAGGGTTCATTTAACTAGTAACGTGGACACCATTCCACTCCTGTACTGGGAAACACAATATGACCCGCCTTCTTGCCCTTACCTTCGCCGCCTTCACCGCAACTTCCGCGCTGTCCCAAGACCTCATTGACAAAGGCTACGTCGAAGGCTGGAACATCATGATGGACCCCGCACTTGGCAACGGGTGCCTGATCCAGACGGTGTATCAGGATCTCTCGGTGGTGCGGCTGGGCTATGACGCGCTGGGCAATCGTGGGTATTTCGCCGTCTACAACAAAGCCTGGGGCGACATTAAACAGGGTGAGAGTTATCCGATCCGCTTTGATCTGGACGGCAAAAGCTATGATGCCACTGCGATTGGATTCAACGAACGCGACGTGCCGGGCGCAACCGTGTTTTTCACCGACCGGAGTTTCGTGAACGCCATCGCCCAGAACAAGACAATGACGGTCTACAATCCGGCAGGTGAGGTGGTGATGGCCATTGACCTAAGAGGGACCGCCAAGGCGCTGGATTATGCGCGGGACTGTCAGAACAAAAAGCTCTAGCGAATCGGATCGAACAGCGCGTCCTTGGCTGTGCAGTCGCGGATCACATCCCGACCGCAGGGGACGGGCGCAAGATCACGGGACAGGCACAAGCGGACCTCTTCGATATAGCCCTGTTTGCAGGTGATCGTGATCATGTCGCGCTCCAATTCTGGGTTGGCCTTCAGGAATGCCTCCTCGACCACCGAAGCCGGCAGTTTGACGGATGAATCCAGCTTGCGGAACACCTCAGGGCGCTTGACCGCTTCATAAGCCCGCCGGGACAAGGCAAAGTAGTCGGATGCCGACAATCCCGAACATGTGCCGTGTTTCTTCCATTGATGCCAAGCAAGGCCGGAACTGCCCTGAATATCCTCCATTTCCCGCGTCATGCGTCGCGAAGGTGGGCTTGCGGGGGTACGGCAGTAGGACGGCCAGCCCTGATGGAACTGTGGCCAAAGCCCGTGCAGTATCCAACCGTGATCATGCCGATCATCACATTGATCCGATCCGCGCGCATCACCTTCGCGCGCGCACCAGTTGGGCGACCAGCTGAGCGACAGAACGTAGTAGTCGAATTCGCCCGCCTTTTCGCCCTCGGCCAGCGCAGCCATCGCACTTAAGACCCACAAAACCAGCCCCATAATCCCTTGGCGCATTCGCCTCTTCCCTTCTTGCCTTTGCGCGACTATATACGGGCCAAGTTCCCCGACAACGGAAACCTGCCCCAAAAACCAAGGGGCCGCCGAATTCCGGCGACGGGACAGATGTATGTATAGGAGACGGGCTGATGGCAAAACCGCTTATGGCCAAGGCAACCGCCGTATGGCTGGTGGACAACACCACGATCAGCTTCAAGCAGATCGCGGATTTCGTAGGAATGCACGAGTTGGAAGTGCAGGGTATTGCTGATGGCGACGTCGCCGCCGGCGTCAAGGGCTTTGACCCGATCGCCAACAACCAGCTGACCCAGGAAGAGATCGACGCGGCGCAGAACAACCCGCTTCACAAGCTGAAGCTCAAGTTCAACCCGTCGGCCGCTGGCGAGGAAAAGCGTCGTGGTCCGCGCTATACGCCTTTGTCCAAGCGTCAGGACCGTCCGAACTCGATCCTGTGGCTGGTCAAGTTCCATCCGGAACTCAGCGACGGCCAGATTGCCAAGCTGGTAGGCACCACCAAGCCCACCATCCAGTCGATCCGCGAACGCACGCACTGGAACATCGCCAACATGCAGCCGATTGATCCTGTTGCTCTGGGTCTGTGCAAACAGTCCGAACTGGACACCGCCGTGCAGAAAGCGGCGGCCAAGAAAGCGGCTGAAGGCGGCGTGATGAGCGATGACGAACGTCGCAAGCTGGTGTCGACCGAGCAGTCGCTGGAAATGGACGCAGCGCCGAAGATCCCGACCGCAATTGAAGGTCTGGAAACCTTCTCGCTGTCCGACGAGCCGTCGGACGAGAAAGACGACGAGCCGATCCTCGACGCAGACAGCTTCTTCAACCTGCCCAAGGGTGGGGCGGATGACGAAGACGAAGAAGATCCTCGCACATAACACGCAAACAGCCTCGGCCATTTCGGCTGGGGCTTTTTTCACGGACTTGCCATGCTGAACGTTCTATCTGCGGTTCTTGGCCCGCATCGCGCCGTCACAATCTATGCCTTTCTGAAAACGTGGGGGCTTGGTCTGGCCGGCGGCGTTGTCATGATTGCCATCGTCACGACATTGTTCCTGCTGGGGGATGAAGGCGAACACGAGCATGAGGCGTTCCTGACCGTCCCGGTACTGTCTGCAACTCCGGTGAACGGAGACCTGAAGAATGGCGTCGTGGCATCGGTCCGCTTGCCGGATGGTTCCGCCACATCGATTACGTCCACGGATGCGCAGATTTCGCAGACAGTGGGCACGACGGCCTGTATCGAAAAGCGCGTATATGTCGAAAGCGGAGAAGCCCGATACCGGTTCAAATTGCCGCGTCTTTGCGACGGCAGTTGATCGACGGAACCGAACGGATAAAAGCCGCCCGATGTGACACCGGGCGGCTTTTGCGTTCATACCAATTGAAAGATGATACCAGCAACGATTGCGCCACCGACGCCCAGGGTCAGATAGGTTGCAAAGACGCGTGGTTTGACCAATGACCAGACCGCGGCCATCGCCGGGATGGAACTGACAGCACCGGCAACCATGAAAGACATGGCAGCACCCGCCGTCATACCTTGCTCCATCAACCCTGCCAGCAAAGGCGGTGCCACGTACGAGTTCAGGTATGCCGGCATACCCACCAGCGCAGCAACGACGATTGGCAGCACGCCTTCTCCGCCAACCACGCCGGCGATCAGGTCGGCAGGCACATAGTTAACCAGCAGAGCCTCAAGCACATAAGCCAGCGCAAGCCATTTCAACAGGAACAGACCGTTGTGCATGAATTCCGAACGGAACCGGACGCAGCGTTCGGGCTCCTGCCAGAATTTCCAGACAGGTTTGTCGTCCATTTTCGGACCACATCCGCAGCATCCGGCGGGCTTGTATTCGCGCAAAGGCTGGGCAAACGCACCTTTGCGCATCAGCAACCGAACCGCGAACCCACCGAACAGGCCAAGCGCAACCGCAGCGACAGCTTTGCCGATGGCAAAGGGCCATCCCAGCGCACCGGCGGTAATCAAAAGCGTCGGCGGATCGATCAAGGGTGAGCTGAGCCAGAACGCCATGACTGCGGACAACGGCGCACCAAGGGCCAGAAGACCCGCGATAAAGGGGATAACCTCGCAAGAACAGAACGGCGCAAGACCACCGAACAAGGCAGCCAGAAAGATCATCCGGGTCTCGCGCCCCTCAAAGGCACGCGCCACCATCACCTCTGCGCCGGTCGCCTTGAGGTAAGACAGCAGAAGCACTGCAAACAGAATATATTGCCCTGTATGCGCCAGAGCCTTGGCTGCGAATGTCACCACCCCGGTCAAGTTTCCGGGATCCAGGATTGCCACCGCCACAAGAATGACGACGATCAGCGTCCAGGGCGTCTTGATCAGGTCCAGCACCCCTTTGGCAGTCATGCGCGGGTTCTGTGTCAACTCAGCCATCGTTCGCAGCCTTTCCAACTTCGTCGGCGCAACACTCGCTGAGAATGAATTGCGCAAGATTTCTCAATTCGTCGTAACTGGCGCGGTTGATCGTGGTGCGACCGACCTTTTCCTGTTCGACCACACCACCGGCCGCAAGAAACCGCAGGTGATGGGCCAGTGTCGAAGGGGCAATCCCTGTCCGGTCCTGTATCTCGCCAACGGTCAATCCGGCTTTGCCAGCCCGGACCAGCGTCTTCAGGACTTTCAGCCGGGCTTCAGAGCCCATGGCAGAAAACCCCGCAGCAGCAGCTTCCCACATCCATTATCTCCACTAAACTAGATTTTTAGTTATTTAGCTCGAAGGGGATCTTCGGTCAACCCTGCTGACAAAAATTCGTGACTGCGATGTAAGTCCAGATTGCCCCGCCCTTAAGTCCACCCTATAAGCAGGCATGGGGATTTCGGTCGATACATTCTTTCTTGAACTCAATGGTCAGGGCACATTGCAGGCCCAGATCCAGCAGATGATTGCCGAAGGCATCTTGTCGGGTCGCTTTCACGTCGGAGAAAAACTCCCTTCGTCACGCAAACTGGCCGCGCATCTGGGGGTCAGCCGAATAACGGTGACATTGGCCTACACCGAACTGTTGGCCAATGACTACCTGACGGCCAAGGGGCGGTCCGGGTACTACGTATCGCAAAACGCACCTGTCCCCCCCAAGTATTCACCTGTCCAGCGCGGCACCGAATCCGTCGACTGGGACAAGGCACTGGCACGCCGCTTTCTGGACAGCGACGTTCTGCCAAAACCCAGCGACTGGCGAGAGTACCGTTACCCGTTCATCTACGGGCAGGCTGACCGAACCTTGTTTGACCACGCCAATTGGAGGTTATGCGCCGTCCGCGCGCTGGGGCATAAAGATTTCGATTCACTGACCGGAGATTACGTGGATCTGGATGATCCGTTGTTGATCGAGTTTATTGCCCGTCACACTCTACCACGCCGTGGCATCGCGGCCCGCCCCGAAGAGATCTTGATCACTCTGGGCGCGCAGAACGCGCTCTGGCTGGCATCGCGCATCTTGCTGACCCACAATCGCACGGCCGTCATAGAAGACCCATGTTACTATGCGCTGCGCAGCCTTCTGAACCATTGGGACTGCGCGGTCACGCCCTTGAGCGTGGACCGGGACGGTCTGCCTCCCGAGGCGATTCCCGACGAAGCGGACGTCATCTTTACCACCCCCAGCCATCAAAGCCCGACGACCGCGACGATGCCGATCGACCGCCGCAACCAATTGCTGGATCGAGCACGCGAACTCGACGCGATGGTCGTCGAGGACGATTACGAGTTTGAGATGGCCTTTCGGGGTGCGCCTTCGCCGGCGCTGAAATCCATGGACCGGGATGGCCGCGTGATTTACGTCGGCAGTTTTTCCAAGTCGCTGTTTCCAGGGCTGCGACTCGGGTACATGGTCGGCTCGGAACCTTTTATCCGCGAGGCACGTGCGCTGCGCTCATTGGTCCTGCGCCACCCACCAGGCCACATTCAACGCACGGCGGCGTATTTCCTGTCGTTGGGCCACTACGACGCGCAAATTCGGCGTATGTCGAAGGCCTTGCAAGAGCGGCGCGACGCGATGGACAAAGCCATCGCGGAAAGTGGGCTGACCGTGGCTGGGCGGGGTGTGATCGGCGGCTCTTCAATGTGGATGTCAGCCCCTGAGCATGTCGACACAACTCAACTGGCATTAAGACTGCAAAACCAGGGTGTTCACATTGAGCCCGGCGCACCGTTTTTCTCGGGGCCCGACAGGCCACAGAATTTCTATCGCTTGGGCTATTCCTCCATTCCAACAGACCGCATCGCGCCCGGCGTGAAACTGATCGCAGATGCAATTCGGGCCGTTTAAGCCTCATCTGGACCTAATCCGGCTTTCGTTTTGGCCCTAACGCAGGTCGCACCCTTGCGCCAAAACCATATCAAACGCCGGGCACAGTGCCCGGTTTCACTCACTCTTGTTTGGAGAGCACCCACATGAAGATGACGACGGAAGAGGCGTTTGTTAAGGTTTTGCAGATGCACGGGATCGAGCATGCGTTCGGGATCATTGGATCTGCGATGATGCCGA
>NZ_JBQFTR010000008.1:0-92548 GCF_056538725.1 Ruegeria sp. BF10 | reverse complement strand
CTCACGGGTTGCGGTCTGGCTTTCTGACTCAGGCCGCGCTGGACGGTGCGCCGATCCAGGCCGCCATGCGCCTGTCGCTGCACCGCTCTGTGGCGCAGGCGCAGAAATACTATGACGACGTCGATATCGCCGAAAACCCGGCGGCGGATCTGCTGGGGTAATCGTTTGCCAAAAAATGACGGCATGGGTCGAAGCCCTGTTCGCGCCCCTCTCCGTTCGACACCCTGATTGCGTATCCCGGGCGTTTGCTTGCCTTTGAATGAAGCCATCGGAAAAGCACGGAAGAATTGGCGGCGCCGGTCAAAATGGCCATGGGCGAAATCGGCTGCATTCTGAAATCAAATCGAGATAGGCGGACCTTTGCACGTCTTGACGAACCTCCATTGCCATAAATGGCTGCCCCTCATAAATTACACATCAGAAAAGCAAGACATGTTCATGTCTCAACAAAAAAAACACGCTGTGTTGAACGAGTAGTGGGGCAAAGCCCCGTCAGGTAAAAATAACCAAATTTTAACCCAAGGTGGTTCACAGTTTTGCCATGATTCCGGCGCGGAATCATACCGGGCACTCACCCCGGTGGCACAAACACGGCCACTCTGGAAACTGACGTGGCCAAGACCAATGCCGGAGGACCGGATAACATGATGGGAATTCTCGGAATAGCTGTCCTTGTTGGCTTGGGAGCCAGTGGATTTGCTTTGTACTCCGGCATGTCCATCCTGATGGTCATAGGAGTCTACATGCTGGCGGGTTGGGCATTCATCCTTGCCGCCGTCATCGTGATCTTCGCCATCCGGTCATTCAGACCACAGGCACAGAAACAGGATCACGCCTATTCGGGCTGATCCTTTACAATGTACCGGAACATCTTCCATCAAATCAGCAAATGCGCAGCGGGATGCCCTAGTCCCGTCCGGCGACCCGCTTGGCCACATAACCCAGAAACGCCCGCTGCGGGTTTCTGATCTGTGGGCGGCCTGACGCGGCCCAATAAGCCAGCCAATCCGCTTCCAGCGCATAGACATCGCGGCCCGGCGCCATCGCCCTGGCCTCCTCCAGCGCCTGCGGCGGCAGGATCGGCTTGTCCGGCCCCTCGACCACCTGACCCCGGCGCGAGAACCGGATCAGGTCGCCCGGCTCTTCGGTCATCTCATAATCGGGCAGGTGATCGGCTGCGATCATGTCACGGATCATCTTGCGGAACACCCGCCGGGGAGAGGCCGAGCCGGATTTCTTCAGCAGCACCTCGACCGAGATCCGCCACTCGGGCTGACGGCCACAATGTTTGCGCGCCAACTCATAGATCCGCCGCTCGAGCGGTTTGCGCAGGCGGAAGTAATCGCGGCTGAGGGTCAGCACCGATTTCGCCAGCACCGCGCGGAACAGCCAGTCCGACAGTTTCACGCTGACGCTGGCCATCCGTCCTGCCCTTGTGTGCCGCACGATTTCCCAGCTTTCGATCAGGCCGAACCCGGTGGTGGTTTCCTTTTCACCCGTCACAATGTTGGTGGTGATCCTTGTGCCGGCCAGCCGCTCGAACGCTTCGCGCAGACGCTTGTAGCCATCACCACTGGTTTCGCGATTGGTGGCCACCATCAGATCATGCGCTGTCAGATGCAGCACTCGGCTGACCGTCCGGCCCGCATTGATCGCCGCCATCAGCTGGCTGATGCAAAAGATCAGGATGTCCTTGTCGTGGATCGTCGCCAGACCGCGCACCGAAGGCGTCACCGTGATCTCGACCCCGTTATGTTCGTAATTGAGGATCCGCCGATCCGGCCGGGTCGAGAGCGAAAACATAGGATGCTCCATCGAACCCATATCTGTCTTGGGCAGCGCATCGAAGATATCGCATACAAAAAAATCGCCCGTTGGGTGCCGGTCAGGCAACAACGCCCCCGACCCGCTCATACTGCCCTGCCCATATGTCCTGCCCGAATCTTTGTTCGTGGTTTTATTGACGCTCACCGTAGAGTTATCCACAGGATGCGTAAAGCCGCCGGAACGTGGGTTCAGAGTCACTGCAACGTGGGATCAGAGTCACCCTATCGTGGGATCAGATTCAGTATGATCTACAAGAAATACAAAAACCCCTTTTTTTTCTTATACTTAAGAGAATTTGAATTGACCCGTAACTAATAAGATAACAGGATTCTAACGGAACATTTTTTTGCTGTACGCTCAAAAGCAGCGTCTCGAAGGGTTTCTACCCCTTAATTTTGCTTAGAAAATCCGGTTTTGTGCTCATAATGCTTTCACATGCGTCCTTTTGTGGTATATTTGCGAAAACATAGCACATGGGCAGTATTTCAATGCGAGCAGCAACCTCCGAGGGGCTTCCCCCGTATTTCAATATCGATCCGGATCTGGCCTATGCTGAACTGGGTGATCCAACCGGAACACATGAGTTCTCACAGATCGCGGATGCCTGTGCACGGGGTCGTAGCGACCTGGCAAACCGGGGGCTGGAAGAAAACGGTCAGAAAAAGCTGCGCCTGTTTTCAACCTGGGAAATCACCAAATATCTGATCCCTGTGGCACCAGCCCATTTTCGCCGGGTCCTGAAAGGCAATCCGGATTTGCCCCAGGGACAGTCCGAAACCGAGGGCGGCGCCAAGTGGTTCACGCTGGATGAAGTTCTGCGGCTGCGGGCGCATTTCGCCTCGGAAGGATCCAAGGCAAAAGAATACCGTCCCTACCGCCCCGAGGGTCTGCCCGCCAAGATCGTCTCGGTAGCGAATTTCAAGGGTGGCGTCGGCAAAACCTCGACCTGCGCCCATCTGGCCATGTCGGCGGCTCTGGACGGCTACAAGGTTCTGGTCATCGACCTGGACAGCCAGGGTTCGATGACATCGATCTTCGGCGGCAAGGTGAGCGATGAATGGCAGACGGTGTTCCCCTTGCTCGCCCGTCATTACGCCACCCATCTGCGCCGCGACAATCAGGGGCGTCTTGACCGGGGTGAGGCCCCGCATCCGATCGACGACACCCTGTCCGAGGCGCTGAAGACCCGCAGCAGCGATCTGATCCAAACCACCCACTGGCCGAATATCGATCTGATCGGAGCTCAGCTGAACCTCTACTGGGCGGAATTCCAGATCCCCGTCTGGCGAATGCAGGGCCGCAGCTGGAAGCTGTGGGATGCACTGACCGATACGCTGGACGAAGATGGGGTGCTGGACGATTACGATATCATTTTCATCGATACCCCCCCTGCCCTTGGCTATCTGACGATCAACGGGCTGGCCGCATCGGATATCCTTCTGGTGCCCATGGGGGCCTCGTTCCTGGAGTTCGACTCCACGGGGCGGTTCTTTGACATGCTGCATTCCACCTTCCAGTCCATCGAGGATGGCGAGAACATGGCCGCGCGCGCCCTGGGGCGACCCGAAATGGCGTTTCAGTGGGATGCGGTGCGCACGATCATCACCCGCTATGACGGCAGCCAGCAGGCGGAACTGGCCGGGCTGATGCAGGCCTATCTGGGCCGGACCCTGTCGCCGCACTGGCAGGGCTACACGGCGCTGATCGGTCAGGCCGGGGAACAGGTCAACGGTATCTACGAGGCCGATTACCGAGATTTCAACCGCGAAACCTATGTGCGCGGGCGGGAAACCTTTGATGCCACCTATGCCTCGTTCAAGAAGCTGCTGATCGGCGTCTGGCGGGGCGAAGAACGGGCCCGGCAGGCCGAAGAGGCGGGAACACCGGAATTGTCGCTCTGAGCGCGATGTTTCGCGCGCGAAACACGCCTGCCATGTCCCGAAACAGAGTCTGATCCGCGCAGGAAAAGGAGAAACCAATGGCAAAACGCAAACGACTGACCCCTGCCCGGCCGGATTATCTGGAAGACAACCACCCTGCCCCTGGGCTGAACCCCATGTTTCCCGCAGATACACCCCGCGCCGCGCCGCCGGTCGCGCAGGTGGCCGGGGCCACGGCGGCTCAGGCGGCGCTGGAAGAGCTGTCCGGAGAATTGCGTGCCGCGCGGGCCGAAGGGCGCTTGGTGCAGGATCTGCCGTTGGACGTCATCGAAGAAACCTATCTGGTGCGTGACCGCATGGCGGCAGATGACGCGGACATGGAGGCGCTGAGGGAAAGCCTGAAGACCCGCGGCCAGCAGACCCCGATCGAGGTCGTGGAACTGGAGGGCGGGCGTTACGGGTTGATCTCGGGTTGGCGGCGCATGACCGCGCTTCGGGCGCTGGCGCAGGAGACGGGTGAGGCCCGCTTTGAAACCGTACGCGCGTTCCTCAGACAGCCACAGAGTGCTTCGGATGCTTACGTAGCCATGGTCGAGGAAAACGAGATCCGCGTCGGGCTGAGCTATTACGAGCGTGCCCGGATCGTGGCGCGCGCGGCAGAGCAGGGGGTTTACCCGGATGAAGCCACTGCCCTGCGCGGACTTTTCGCGTCGGCCAGCCGGGCGAAGAGATCCAAGGTCGGCTCGTTCATCGCGATCTATCACGCCCTGGATGACCATTTGCAGTTCCCTTCGGCGATTCCTGAACGGTTGGGGCTGTCGATTGCGAAAGTTCTGAAGGAGGAGGCAAAAGCCGCTTCCTTGATCACCACCGCTCTGCGGAAGGCCGCACCTCAGAGCGGGGAAGCCGAGATTTCCGCTCTGACCCGTGCAGTGAGCGGCCTGGGGTCGAATGGGAAAAACCCACCTGCTGCCAAGACCCCCCTGAAAGAGACATTCGGCGGCATTCAGTTGAAACAGAGTCGAAACGGTGCACAGGTCACCCTGTCCGGCGATGGAATGTCCGAGACATTTCTTGCGGAGTTGAAAGCCTGGTTGCACGCGCGCGGCACATGATGTTTCGCGCGCGAAACAGAGGCCAAAGGATATGGTTGTGCTAATCCGTCGGTTCGTTTCGATACCCGAGCACAACGTAACTGTCGTTGCTGAATATCGGCGTATAATTGTCAGCCAGGTAATTGCCGACCAAACGCCGCCACCGCGTTTGAATTTGCGCGACTTCGGTCGGTACAGCAGGAACATGGGCCGATGACAGAATTTCCCGCAGTCGGCCAAACTGCCCTGAACTGATCCAGTCCGGCTCGGGCGTTGCGGATGTGTCTTCGGGTGTGGATCTCAGCCAGTCATAAGCTTCGCGTTCGATCACGACGAGCACATCCGGATTTTCTGAAAGTGCCTGACGAAGCAAATTGCCCCGGTCATCCCCGTAGATGAAGTTGTCTGTCAGGTAGCCGAACTTGGAAACACCCACTTTCATGGGCAAAGACCACAGGCGATCATAGGCGAAAACCCTGGCGCCCCTTTGTGGCGGCTCTGCAAGGAAGGTGGCAAGTTCGACGATATCCTCAGACGGGTTTCTGCGTTCGTTCAGAATATTTGGTCTTTCGCTGTCGATATGCTGTGCGGTCTGGGGGGCCTGATCCGAAAGCATGGCCTTGTAATTCGCAAGCAATCCTTCGCGGAAGACGTATCGGACGATTGTGAACTGTCCGAAGGAATAGGTCAGGGCCAGTATCAGTGTCAGCATGATGCCCAGCACGCGAACACGCCGAGTAATCGGCATGACAGACGTGCGCAGTGGCAGAATGAGGCTGAAGGCTATGGGCAGGGCGCAGGGAACAAGGTGCCATTGATCTGCCCGGCTGAGGCCGCTTTTGAGCAAAAGCGCGGCATAGGCCAACGCGCCGATGGCCAATAGATCGCCGGGGCCTGGCATTTCGGTCCACTTGCGGCTCAGGGCGGTTCCGACAAGCCAGATTGCGATAAGTATCAGGGCAAATACGGCAAGGCTTGAAGCTGTCCAGTAGAAGCGAAATGCGGCCTCTCCGGAATCAAACTGGGCCGTCAGGTAACGGATGACGGAAAAGTAATCCATCATGGCCGGTCCCAGAAGCAGCCACAGGCATCCCAGCCAGACGATACAGGATACAGCCCCTGTAAGCAGCAACGCGAGGATGGCGCGTTTGTCCCGCAATTTGATGAACAGCGACGCATAGATCGCCAGAATGCCAATTGCCGTCGCAGCTCCGAATTCCTGCGAATAACTGAGCAGAAGCCCGACCGCCACACCGTGGAGCGCGCTTAGCCCGAAATGCAAAGGGCGTTGGGCGACGCTGATCAGGATCAGAACGCCCATAAGTTTGCGCAGACCATTCTGGTTTGGTCCGAGCATCGTATTGAAATACAGGCTGGACAGCAGCAGGAACGCGCCAACCCGAGCCCAGAATGATGAAATATACGTCTGAATGGGAATGAGCAGAGCCAGCATCACCAGCAGTTCGAGCATCATCACATAGGTGTAGAAGGACGTCAGTGAGAAGGATGTCAGCTGGGTCCACCAGTAGGCCGGATAAAGCATCAAAGGCCCGTAGAGGAACTCGAAATCCAGATATGGAACATCTCCGCCCAGCATCCTGTGTATGGCTGTCAAATGGATGGACTCTTCGAAATACGATCCTTTGGGTGCCAGCGCAGGGGGGAAGTACAGGAACACAACGGCAAGAATTGTGATCATTGGAAGCAGGCAGGACAGGGCCAAACCCGGCTTGTTTACAGATCGCGGAGGGGCGATGGGGGACTGGTCTGTGTTGCGGGACAACACCCAGACACCCGTCAGGGTAAACAGAATCCACAGCAGGCTCGTGAGATGTGCAATCCGATTGTTGTACCCTTCAGCCTGTGCCGCGCTGATCACGCCGGGTGCGTGCCCGAACTGTTCGGGCAGCCATAGCATCAGTGGCAGCAGCAGAAGAAATGAGAGGGTCGCAAGAATTATGCCGGGCCAGTACTGGTGGGTGTTCATCTTTTCCTTGCCTTCGCCTTGTACCGGAAATCGGTGGTGTCGTTGAATTTCGCAATGCCGGTTTGAGTGTCTAAACCTTGGGGTGATAGCGTCCTGTCACGGCCCCGATCAATTCGCCGAATAGGTCGAATTTTCCACGAAACCCATTGATTTTAGTTGGTATTTTTCCACTGTCTGGATAGGCCCGGGTCACTCCGACTTCGGTGACGTCATACCCGAGCTGCGAGGCCCGTACGGACAGGTAAAACAGCAGATTGTAGTTCATGAAGACGTCCCGAAACGGGCGCACACCCGGGTCTGTCAGAAAGGCGCGGGAATAACCGCGGAACCCGTTGGTGGTGTCGGTGAACCAGTGCCGCGCCGCAAGGCTGATCAAAGGCGCGTGGATCAGGCGACCTGCGATCCACCGTGACAGGGGGGTGTTGATCGCGCTGCCTCCGGGTGCATAGCGCGACCCCTGCACATAGCCATATCCGGCCTGAAGCTTTTCGAGGATGGATTGGATTCCTTCGACGCCATCCTTGCCATTGCCGTCCATGGTAATGATCGCGTCATACCCTTGTTCAAGCGCCCAGGCATAGGCCATTCGCAATTGCGCGCTCAGCCTGCCGGGGCCGGTCTTGGTCAGGCAGGCCCGGACCCTTCTGTATTCCAGTTGCTGCGCATCCGTAGACCCGTCGTCGGATCCGCCATCGGCAATGATGATGTCCACCGGCGGTTGCAGGTCGGCGATGGCGTCCAATTGACCCAGCAGTCGTGTGCCTTCGTTGATGACCGGGATCACCAGAGCCGTGGAAAACACACGGGGTTTGAAAACGGTGCATTGATATGCGGGGACCTGGTGGTCTGGTTCATCCATGGACATGTGGCCCCCTCTCATCGCGGCCCGAAACACGAGGCCAGAGATTCCGAAAGCGCGGGAATCCCGCCGCGCATTTCAACCGAAATCCACTTGCGCCAGCCCGTCGCGTCCAACAGGCCCGCTGCATGTCTGACAACCGGCACCTGCGTTGACAGAGGAGCCAGCTCTGGGGTGCTGAGATGAACGTGGTTTGAAACGCTCAGAGCGGCAGGAAGCCAGGTCTCGAATGTTTCGATCTCATGCGTCATGATGGCGGCCCCCAGATCCAGGTTCATGCGAATTGCCGGGTGATCAAGTGATTTGACAACATCCAGCGTATCCGAGATGCGGGTCATGAAATTCGTGCCGTATTGCTCCGGGTTGGGTTCCAGCGCGATGACAACACCTGCCGCTGCCGCCGCATCCCCCATCCTGAAGAAACTGTCGCGCCAGATTGCCTCGGCCTGCGCTTTTGTCATGTCATCCGGGATCACCCTGTTTTTCGGGGACCCGAATACAAGGTTTTCGCACCCCAGACGGGCTGCAAGCCTGATCGCGCCCTTCATGGTGTCCTGCAAGGTTTCCTGTTCCAGAGGCGAGCCAAAAAGCCGGGCGTTATCGGCACCAAACAAAAGTGACTGCATCGAAGAGGGGCGCAGCCCGAATTCCGCAAGCTGCAAGAGGACCTGTTCGCACTCCTGCGCCGTTGCATCCAGCGGCGCGGCCAGATCGGGAAACAGCAACCCCGGTGCGAATTCAAGGCCGCTGACCGCATGGTCACGCAGCAGCGCATAAGCGTCCAGCCTCTGATCTGGGGACCAGGCGATATTTGAAACAGACAGCTTCATTGGTTGATCCCGGTAAATTCCCGGATACCGGACAGAATGTCATCCCGTCCAAGCAGATAGCCATCCTGACGTCCCCAGAGCTGTGAGAACCGGCTGCGCATATCCTGAGTGATCTGCGGTGCTTCACGGTGGTTGAAGGGGGCTCCCGTCAGGCTTTGATAAATATCGCCGGCGCGCAGAGGACGGGTTGCAAGGTTGAGGAAGGACAAACCGCTTTCACGGGCTGTCATGATGTCGCGCCACAGTCTGGACAGGTCGTAGAACTGGAACATGCTGTCGGCGTGCGTGAAGGCAAGCGCCGTGATCCCGGCGGTTTCGCAGATTTCACGCAGATGTTCGCCGGTGCCCGAAGCTGCTATTTCAGCCCGGTTGCAGCGCCACATCCGGGCGGTCTCATCCCAGCTGAAGCCCTGTTCGACAATGTGCCGTTCGGCAGCCTCTGTTGCCGTGTACAAGGCGTCATATTTTTCAGGCTTCAAGAAAGACGGCACCGGGTTCATGCAATCGAACAGGAAGTTCTTTTTCAGATCGTGCCCGAACAAAGCCGGCAAGCGCAGTATGGAATGGCGTGGAAAGCAATCCGCAATCAGGGTCTCGAACTCCCGGCGATGGCGTCCATAAGCAAGTTCGGTTTCAAAATCGTCGCTGTCTTCGGTCACGCCGCCGGATGGGTCGCGGTAGACTGCGATTGTCGAGATCAGGGCGACATGATCTGCCCGTACATGACGCAGCCTTTCGAACAATCCCAGAATATTGGCCCGGTCCGCATCGGGGTTCTGATTGGCCAGCCACATCGTAGCGGGGACGGCCGAAACCACAAGCATGTCACAGTCATGTTCAGCCACCTGGTCAATGTTGGATGAGTTGAAAAGGCCCGAGAATTTGTGCTGACGAACCAGGTTCCCGCCGACAAACCCTGTATATCCGACGAGACAATCCATTTTTTAATCCTTTGAAACTCTTTGACACACAGATCAGGCTTACAACTCTTCCGGTGGTAACCCTTGCGTATTCCGTTTGAAAACAATGCGGGAGTTTATAACAAAATTCACCGTAAGTGACACGCTGGCCCCCGCCAACAGGATCAGAGTGTCGCGTAGCCAGCTGGCTGTAAGAGCAGCGTCAACAAAGGGCTCAATTGCCACGATTGTTGCGATTCTGGCACCGCCGGCACAGGCCGCGCTCAGCAGAACCCCGGCCAGACGCCGCATCGAAACGGCACTGTTGTCAGAGCGGAACAGCCAGAATTCAAACAGCAGATAGTTGCATGCACCAACAGCCAGAAAGCTCAGCGTCGCCGATAGCCACAGCGGGACCCCGGCAACCCGATGCAGGAAAAGGGCCATCACAATGTCGACGACCAGACCGATCCCGCTGATTGCTGTGAACCTCAGAAAGCGCATCAGGTCTCGGTCACCAGATGTGGTGACAACGCGGCCCAGTCCGGGCGCCTGGCCTGGAGAAACTCGAACAGGTCGAAAATATTGTCGATTTTCCCTCCGAGTATTGAAAACAAGCCCGGCATCTGCTCGTGCTCATCCATCAGGATGGGCCGTCCATCGTCAAACTCGTTGCGCAACAGCACCGTCTTTACGTCAAACAGTGACTGCTGCCATTCGATGCCAGCCAGGCAGGGCATATAGCGCGCCGCATCATTGACCATATGACGCCAGCGGCTGTGATGCTGCAACTGTTCGAACTGTTCATATGCGGAAGGGCCCGCAGGTGTATCGATCCACGACGCCTGAGGCGTATAGCGGACATGCGACAGAGAATAGGCCCCTTCAGCCGGGAAGGGCATGACCGAAAAGAAAGGCCCGTCCATTACGGTGACGGCAAGGTGGTTCAGCTCGGCAGGGGGGGTGACCAGCGCAATCTCGACCATTTCATGTTTCAGAGGGTACAGATCAAGACCGCTGTTTCTCAGCAATGTATTGATCTGGGCATAGCCGACATTGAAAACCGTTTTAGCGCCAACCGTGGCGCCGTTCGAAAGGTCGACTTCGAGATGCCCGCTTTTGGTCTTCCGAACCCGATGTGCTTCGGTTTCGAACCAGATAGGTACGTCATGCTTGGCCATTCTTGCCCGCAGGTGCTGCCGCAGCCTGGTCCAGTCAAACGCATATTCCTGACAGGTGAATACCGCCTCGATTTCGGTTGTGTCGAACAAGGCGCTTTGCGACGGGCTGGCGCGCTGAATGGGGGCACCCATCAGTTTGTACATTGCCTCGAACCGGTTGGCCTGCACATGCGATTTGCGCCGGGCGATGGCGTAGAGCATTTCGAAATCGTCCTGAATGCAACTTCGGAAGGCGTCTGTGAATATCGGAAAGTTCTTCAGGGACCGCTGCGCGGTGACAAAGTTTCTGGGATAATGCAGGCCAGAGTGAACCCGCGCCTGATTGACCGCCGAGGCACGCGTCATCAGCTCGGCGTCGCGTTCGATCACCAATACCCGGTCGGTCATACTGCGAAACAGCAGGCTGAGTGCACAGCCAAAGAACCCGCCGCCTATGATGACGACGTCGAAATCCGCAGCACCTGCCGGTTCAGGGGGGGCTGAATGGGTCATCACGGTTGATCGGGGGCGTCAATCCGGAGCCATGGTCTCGACATTGACCCTCCGGAAATTCTTGAAGAAATCGGTGTTGTTCAATTCCCGGATGACCTCGTCACCCGTATTGTCCTGCAATCTGTTGAGAATCTGATAGAGCGCTGTCGCAATGGCGCCGAACAAAAGACCCGCCAGCGCGGTGGAGCCGCTGATCGCGATGCTGGTCGTGAACCAGCCGGGTTGCAGCGTGGCGCCAAAGACGAACAGGCAGATCGCGTAGAAGAAAAACAGAACTGAACAGAATGAAACAAAAAAGCTCAGCATCGCCAGAAAACGCAGAATACTGGGGGGCGAGTTGGACAGGATTTCCATCGCCATCCCGAACTTGAGGTAGAGTGAGCGTCTGTTGCGGAAATCCTGACCCGGATCGACGTCCAATGTCGTGACGTCTTCGGAATGTCCGCCGCTGCGTGGCATGAAGCGCAAGGCAATTTCCCGATCGGACCTTGAGGCGATCCACCCGATATGAGAGCGATGAAACGCCGCTGACCGCAGAATCTGAGGATCAACGTCATAGCCGGAAATCAGGCTCAGCAAACCGGCCGCAGCGCGGGCCGGGAGACCAGCCCGGTTTGGGTTCCGCAACCTGACCGAGGCACCGGTGCTGGTCATGGTGTCGTAGATCTTCCGAAGATCGATAAGGGGGCGTTCATCTGGGGAAACAATGATCGCAAAATCACCTATTGTTTCCATCGCGGCAATTACGGCGGCGCGGTACTCGCCGGTTCCTTCACGCAGGATCAGGCTGCGCAGATTGCGCAGACGGAACAGACGGTCAAAAACGTCCCGGTTGCGATCGTAATCCGTCGTTCCGACAAGCAGCAGGATTTCAAAGAACTCGGTTGTGTTTTCCAGAAACTGCAACGCCTCAAGCGTTGTCTTCTCGATATCCGCGATATCGCCCTTTGCCAGAATGGCAATACTGATCAGGTATTCACCGCGCAATTGTGCAGAGGCCGACTTCACATGAGATGAGGCAGCTGATGAAACCTGCAATTATCGCTCCTGAACCCGCATGGTGTTATCCTGGAAAGTGTCCTGATGCAGAGAATATCTGTCAACACATATCGATATTCGGGCAGAATCCGACGGGGGGTGTGCCACCGCCGGCAAGACGGTCACATCTTGACCAGCCGTCCGTCTGCCACCCTGATCCCCTGCTTTTCAAAAACGTTGCGCGTGTCGAAGACCAGCGCGGCCTCGCGCGCGACCAGACCATAATCCGGGGCGCTGTGATCGGTGATCACGGCCACCGCAGCATAGCGTTTCAGATTTTCTGCTGTCAGCGGCTGAGATGTCCGGCCCGCAAGCTGCGGGTATTCGCCACCTTCGGGCAGGCGGGGGAAATACGGGTCGTGATACTCGACCTCGGCCCCAAGCTTTTCCAGTTCGTCCAGCAGCACCAGCGCCGGGCTGCGGCGGGTGTCCTCGACATCACGCTTATAGGCGATGCCCATCAGCAGGATGCGCTGCCCGGTCAGGGGCTGTCCGGTTTCCGCCAGCGCCGAGCCGTTGCGCGCGGCCAGTTCCGCCGCCATCCGTGCCGCCAGCATCGAAGGGACCGCGTCATTGCTGGAGCGGGCCAGATTGATCAGCGGCGTATCAGATCCTGCATCCGCGGCGCGCCAGGCCAGATAGGCCGGAGACACCGGGATGCAGGCCCCACCAATTCCAGGACCGGGATAGAAGGGCATGAAGCCAAACGGCTTGGTCGCCGCCGCCTCGATCACTTCCCAGACATCCACGTCCATTGCTTCAAGCGCGGTCTTCAACTCGTTGACCAGCGCAATATTGACGGTACGGAAGCTGTTTTCGACCAGTTTCACCGCTTCGGCCGTGGCGGCCGAACTGACCGGTACGGCGCTGGTGACGATGGCGCGGTAGAAATCCTCGACCAGTTGCCGCGACAGCGGATCGTCGGCGCCAACCACCTTGGGGATACTGTGCGTGTCGAATTTGTCATTGCCGGGGTCTTCGCGCTCGGGCGAGAAGGCCAGGAAGAAATCGGAACCTGCCCGCAGACCGCCCGCTTCGAGGATCGGCTGAACCAGTGAGGTCGTGGCGCCGGGCCAGACGCTGCTTTCCAGCACCACCATCTGACCGGGGCGCAGATGCTGCGCGATGGTCTGCGCGGCGGCAGCGACAAAGCGCATGTCCGGATCTTGTGCGTCGGTCAGCGGGGTCGGCACGCAGATCAGGATGATATCGGCCTCGGCCAGTGCTGCGGCGTCCTGCGTTGCGCGAAAGCGCCCACTCTCCACCGCCTGTGCGATCCGGTCGGATGCCAGATAGGATATGACCTGATCGCCCTGATTAATCCGCGCCACCCGGTCGGGGTTCAGATCAACGCCGGTGGTATCAAACCCTTCATCATAGGCGGTCAGCGCCAGCGGCAGCCCGACATAGCCAAGCCCAACCACGGCAACCCGCGCATCGCGCGCCGCGATAAGCTGCTTGAGGGACTGATGGTGCGAGGTTTCGTAGTTCATAATCTATCCTGATCGTACAAAGTCACACTGAATTAAAATTAGCTTAGCAGATTGGAAACCTTCTCTCTTCATCGGATAGGACAGATCGGAAACGAAGCCAACTAATTTGTCATTCCCGGCAAAGACCCGGCATGGGTGTTTCCAAAAACAAGGCAGTCTTGAATCAGCGCGCCGATTGTTTTCGCATGTGCTCGATCCATTCATCGAAGAAAACACGAGGCACATACCCGATCTGATCCTGTGCATGTTGGGTTGAAACCTCTGGCAGGCCGGCAAAAAGCCTGCGCCCGGCCATGTCAGGCATCACGGGCCGGGGGTTCGCCAGCCGGGCCTGAACGGACCGTACCCAGTCTGCGGTGGCCTCGACCCGGCGGCGCCCGACAAGGCGGCGCAGATGCGCGCTGAGCTGCCCCGCCAGAGAGGGGCCTGCGGGCGCATTGCCATTGGGCGGCGGGGGTGGGGCCGGGTTTGCAGCCGGATCAATCCGAACCTCTCCGCATCCGGCAAGCCGGGCATAGCCTTCGAAAAACGTCTTCCACCCCAGCGTGTCCGGCCCGCTGATCAGGTATCGCTCGACCCCGGCCCGGGGTGATGAGGCCGCGCGCAGGGCGGCCTGCACCACGTCATCGACATGCACGGCCGGGCATTGTCCGGGCGGGTCGGGCAGGATGATGCCGCCCCGGCGCATCATCGCCAATGGCCCGTTGGTCCAGAGCGCACTGCCGGGGCCGTAGACGATGGTTGGCTGCAAGATGGAAGCGTCGCACTGCCCCTGTAACAGTCTCTGTTCCATCGCAATTTTGGCACCGCGATAGCTTTGCACATCTTCCGGCGTGATCGGGTTGCGCTCGGTGATCGGCCCGTTTGGCCAGCTGTCATAGACCACGGCGGAACTCAGATGCACGATGCGTTTGCAGGACCCGTCTTCAGCGGCTTTGACAAGCGCGTCGAAGGCTGCAAGGTTTTCCGCGCCGGGGGCCCGGAAATCGTAAGCCAGATGAAACAGAGCCGCCGCGCCGTCCAGCGCCTGCGTCAGAGCCGGGCCGGGGTGCAGCGGGCAAACCAGTGCCTTTGCTCCGGCCTGTTCCAACGCGGCAGCCCCGTGGCGCGTGCGCAGCAAGGCGGTCACATCACATTCCAGTTTCAGCAGCGCATCGATCAGGCGCCGGCCAATAAAGCCGGTCGCGCCGGTCACGACCACGCGCTGGCCTGCAAGCCCGTCGCCGGGGCGGGGGTCCACGTGTTTTTCGGTCATGTCCGCAGGTTCAACATTCTTAATGCGTTGTGCAACAATTCAGCCCTTTTCTCAAAACTGTGCAGGCCCGGCCTGTCAGCGCACCATAGCGGTATCTACCATTTGGTGGCCACCGATCCCTATGCTAAGCCTGTGGCATTAGAGTGGATTCTGTTGGTACGAGGGTTTTTCATGCAAATATTGATCACGGGCGGGGCCGGTTTTATCGGGTCACATCTGGCCGAGCGTCTGATTGGCAATGGGCATGAGGTGACGGTGCTGGATGACCTGTCCACCGGATCGCTGCAAAACCTGTCTTCCGTTCAGGATCATTCCGCCTTTCGTTTTGTCGAAGGCAGCGTATTGGATACCGGTCTGGTCGAAGAGCTGGTCGGGGCTGCGGATGCGGTGTTTCATCTGGCTGCCGCTGTTGGGGTCAAGCTGATCATGGATCAGCCCAGCCAGTCGATTGCAACCAATGTGGACGGCACGCAGAACGTGTTGCGGGCGGCCCTGCGCCACAAGCCCCTGGTCTTCATCGCCTCCAGTTCCGAGGTCTACGGCAAGGCATCGAAATTCCCGTTCAACGAAGATGACGATCTGACGATCGGTGCCACCAGCGTTCTGCGCTGGTCCTATGCCTGTGCCAAGACGTTGGACGAGTTCATGGCGCTGGCCTATGCGCGCGAGGTGGATCTGCCGGTGGTCGTGCTGCGCTTTTTCAACACGACTGGCCCGCGCCAGACCGGGCGCTATGGCATGGTGGTGCCGAACTTCATCGAAGCGGCCCTGGCCGGTCAGCCGATTCAAGTTCATGGCACCGGCGAGCAATCGCGCTGTTTCAGCCATGTGGCCGATGTGATCGAGGCGCTCATGCGTCTGCTCGATGTCCCCGAAGCCCGGGGGCAGGTCTTCAATATCGGTGGTGAACAGGAAGTGACGATCCGGGGGCTGGCCGAAAAGGTGATTGCCGCAACGGGCTCAACCTCGGAAATCCGACTGGTGCCTTACGAAGAGGTCTATCCCGAAGGGTTCGAAGACATGGCCCGCCGTCTGCCGGATGTGTCCAAGCTGCGGCGCTATACCGGGTTCAGCCCGGCGCGCACGCTGGATGATATCATCGCCGATATCATGGCCGAGAAACGCGCCAAAGCCTACGCATGAAGGGCTGATCACGATGACACCGGGACAAAGAGTTGAAAAGCTGGTGCGCGACACCGCGACTGTGCTGCTGCCCGAAAGGCTGCGGAAATGGATCCGCAAACAGCAGCGGCTGCACAATCTGCAATCGACCCCCGTGGGGTCGGTGGATTTCGGCGGGCTGCGGCGATTGTCGCCGATCAGTGCCGTGTTCGGGCAGGATCGCGATCTGCTGACCATCGAACGCCATTACATGGAAGAATTCCTGCAAAACCACAGCGACGACATCTGTGGCCGGGTTCTGGAATTCGGCGATCCGGCCTATACGAAGAAATTCGGCGGTGACCGGGTCACGCAGGCGGATGTACTGAGCTATGTCGAGGGCAATCCGCAGGCCACCATCGTGGCGGATATCACCGATGCGCCGCATATTCCCGACAACAGTTTCGATTGCATCATCATCACCCAGACCCTTCAGATGATCTTTGAGGTCGACAAGGCGATTGCTACGCTGGAACGCATTCTGAAACCCGGTGGCGTGGTGCTGTGTACCTCGCATGGGATGACCCGTGTGGCGCGCCGTGAAGGCGTGGATGACTGGGGCGAATACTGGCATTTCACCAGCCAGTCCAAGCGCCGCCTGTTCCGGGCGGTCTTCCCGGCAGAGAATGTCGAGGTGTCGACCGTTGGCAATGTCTTTACCTGCATCTGCAACCTGCACGGCCTTGGGGCCAGTGAAATTGCGCCCGAAGAACTGTCCACCCATGATCCCAACTATGAAATGCTGGTTCTGGTCCGGGCAGTAAAGGCGCAGTGAGCGATCTTGTCATAGGGTCCGGGCCTGCCGGGGTTTCCGTCGCCCGGGCCTTGCTGGCGCGGGGGCGAAACGTCACGATGCTGGATGCCGGGGGGGAACCGGGGCCCGGGGTCACGGACCGGGTGCAGCAGATGTCCCGAACCCGCGCCGAAGACTGGACCGCTGAGGCGCGTACAGCCTGGATGGAGCCTCAGTTTCAGGCCCCGGAAGGCGAGGTGTGGCGCTATGGGACAGGTTATGCGCTGGCCTCACCTGCGCGCATCTTGGCGGAAGGGGCGGATTGGTTTGCTTTGCGCGCCTCGCGGGCGGCGGGCGGGCTGTCCAATGTCTGGGGCGCTGCGGTCTTGCCGTATCGGCAGGCGGATATCGACGACTGGCCCATAACGACCGACGATCTTGCCCCACATTACAGCGCGGTGGCGGACATAATGCCTGTGTCCGGACAAAAGGACGGGCTGCAGGATCTCTTTCCCGCCTGCGATATGACAGGCCGAACACCCGTTCCACCAACCGCACAGGCCGAGATGCTGCTGGCCCGTTCCAGGCAGAAGGCGAAGGCATTGCAGGGGGCTGGGATGCATGTCGGTCTGGCGCGTCAGGCAGTTGGGCCGGGCTGTCAGACCTGCGGGCTGTGTCTGCACGGGTGCCCGTGGTCGCTGATCTGGTCTGCAAGACAAACCCGCATGGCGTTGCAGGCAGAGCCGGGCTTTGCCTACCGTGCGGATCACGTGGTGCGGCAGGTCCGCGAGGAAGGCGACGAGGTTGCCGTCACTTTGGCAGATGGCAGCGATGTCCGCGGAAACCAGGTGTTTCTGGCCGCCGGGGTGCTGGAAAGCGCGCGTATCCTGTTGGCGTCACCCGGCTTGCGGGGCAAGGAGCTGGTGTTGAAAGACAGCCAGCAGGCCTTTCTGCCGATGCTGCACCGCTGGCGGGCACCCAGGCGGCCCGATGTTTTGCCCTATCAGACGCTGCCGCAGCTTTTTGCCGAACTGGATGACCCGAGCGTGTCGCGGCAACTGGTTCACGCGCAGATCTATACCTGGAATGAATACTATGCCCGCGATCTGAAACAGAACTATGGAAACCGGATACCCGGCAGCGGGCCGCTGCTTGAGGCCCTGGCCCGACGTCTGATCGTGGCGCAGGTTTTCCTGCATTCCGATCATTCGCATGAAATAGCCTTGCGTCTGGCAGAGGATGGGCGGCTACGCCCGGAACTGAACGAAAATCCCGCAACCGCCGAGACAATGCGCGCCGTACTCGCGCGCTATGGCCGGGCCTTGCGGGGGCTTGGTCTGACCAGCCTGTCTTTTGCAGCGCGGTTCGGGGCGCCGGGGGCCAGTTTTCATGTCGGAGGTGATCTGCCGATGTCGGATGACCCGGGCCCGGGTGAAAGCGATGTGCTGGGGCGCCCGTATGGTGCGACGCGCATTCACGTCGTTGATGCCTCTGTCCTGCCGACCATCCCGGCGACGACAATTACATTCAGTGTGATGGCGAATGCCCACCGGATCGGAACGCTTGCACCCGAAGCCTGACATTCAGTTGATGGGCAGCACCCTGCTCAGCCCGCTTCGCACGCCGCGCATCAGTTTGCGGGCCGCCAAATAGGGGCCGCCCCGCCCGGCCAGATGCGCCTGCCAGCGGGCGATGTCGGTGAAATAGAACATCTCGAGCCGGGGCAGGTCGTGGATGTCATCCCCTGGCCCGGCCACGCCCAGACGGGTGCCGACCGAGGTGTCGTAGTGCCGGGCAATCTGTGCGCGTACATTCGGGTTCGACGCGCCATAGGGCGGGGCGAAATGCCGGACGGGTTGACCAAGCCGGGCGGCAATATCCTGACCGGATCCGGTGACTTCTTCCTCCAAGGTCTCTGCATCCAGCGTCGACAGATCGGGATGGCTGACACTATGTGCGCCAAAGCTGACCCCTTCCGCTGCCAGCGCCTTGACCCTGTCCCAATCCATCAGCGGGCGGGGCGGGATATTGCCCCCGGCCCAGCTGTCGGTGCCACCCATCAGGCCCGAGGGCAGATAGACGATCGGGCAGAAGCCATGTTCGCGCAGGATCGGCCAGGCGGTATCGGCGAAATCTTCAAACCCGTCATCGAAGCTGATGATGACCACACGGGGGGCAGGCGGGTTGGCCAGCGCGTCCGGCGTCACCACCGGCAGGCCGGACGCCGCCAGCGCCCGCATCTGTGCCGCAAAGATGTTGGGCGCGATCGAGGTTGGCCCCGGCGCGTCCGAGATCGAATGATACATCAGGATATCGACCTGCCAGGCGGGCATGGGTCAGTCTTCCACCACATGGGTGGCAAAGACCTCACGATAGCTGTTCCATTTCGCGCGGTCGACATTGCCCTTGTCGTCGATGCAATCCGCCGCGCCATAGGCCATGGCAAAGGCGTGGTGCGTATTATCATGGGCGAACAGGCCCTGCCGTCCAAATACGAGCAATCCGTCCAGATCCGAGAGCCACTGATCAACCGTATCGAACCGGTCTTCATAGCCTACATCGTAGACCGGATAGGCATGGCTCAGCCGCCGGGTTTCGCAGCGGCGCACCGGCACGGTGACGGGCAGGCCCAACTGACCCAGCCATTTGGTGAATTCCTGCCCCAGTTCCTCGTCGGACATGGACCACCATTTTTCATCCGGGTCGCAGGGCAGTTCGGCGCACAGCACGGTGACGCCCTTCGGCTCGCCACTGGCGTTATAGTTCTTGGGCTCCGACATGCGGCTGATCGGGATCGACAGTTCCGGGAAGTAATGCGCATCGAACTCGGTGAACTGGTCGGTCTCAAGCACCAGATACAGCAGGATCATGCCCCGGAAGCGGATGGCGCGGGCGGCTTCGACCACCTCGGCCGGAGCATCGCCGATCAGGCGCGTCAGCCCGGTCAGCGGGATGGTCGACAGGATCAGATCGCCGGTCAGGTGCCGCTCGCCTTCTTCGTCGCGGATCGTCAACCCGGTGATGCGATTGCCATCCCGCTCGATGGCGGTGATTTCGGTGTTGAACAGGAAGGTGGCGCCATTGGCCTCGGCACTGTTGCGCATCGCGTCCGAGATCTGCCCGAACCCCTTGCGCGGATAAAAGAACCGGCCCGCCGTTTCGCTGCGCAGCCCCGGCAGCAGGCGCAGCATCTTCATCAGGATCTTGCCGACCGAGCCGCTGCCGACGCGTCGTTCCGCCAGTTTCACCGCCAGCTTGTCCGGATCCAGCCCCCACAGCTTGCGCACGTATGGGAAATAGAAATTGTCCGAAATCGTCGGGCCCAGCCCGTCATACAGCACGGTCGAGAATGTCTCGGGGCCCGTGCTTTTCTTGCGGAAGGGTTTCAGCACCATGTCGCCGATCAGCGACGCGGCAAAGGGTTTGGGCAGGCGCATCAGCGCGTCGGTCAGTTTCAGCGGAAAGTGAATCCATTTGCCGCCCAGCCGGATGCGCCCGTGGCGCGGGCGCAGCAGCAGATCGTCGCCCAGCAGGGCTTTCACATCGGCCAGAACCTCGGGCTCTGCGGCCGGATGAAACCGGTGCGAGCCATAATCGCAGATCACGCCATCAATCGGGAATGAGGCCGAATTGCCACCCGCACTGGGCGCGCGTTCGATCACGGTCACTTTGGCCTGCCCGGTCAGGGCATGGGCCGCGGCCAGACCGGCCGGCCCGGCACCGAGGATAATGATTTCAGGCGTGTCGCCGCCTGTTGGTCGGGAAACATCCGTCACTTGCACTCTTCCTTTTGGGAATTTGCCGGGGCGCTGAACCGCATTCCGGACATGGTCAGAACCAGCGCGCCAAACCCGCCCGCTGTAAACAACACAACCTGCCAGACCAGCCCGGCGGCCACGACAGCCGGGGCGCTGGCGCCGAAGGGGGCCAGGAAACCGGCCAAAGTGGCCTCGCGCAGGCCCAGCCCGTTCAAAGACACGGGCAGCACGGCGATGATCTTGGCCAGCGGCCAGGCAAAAATCCATGGCCCGGCGGCCACATCGACACCCGCCGCGATGGCCAGCCACCAGGCCAGCAGGACCAGCAACAGCTGGATCAGCACAGATGCGATGAAAGCGACTGCCAGCGTGCCGGGTTTGCGGCCCATCCCGGCCAGCGCATCGGCCAGACGATGGGCAAAGCCCTTGCCGGGCAGCGGCGGGACATAGCGCCAGGGCAGGGGCAGCAGGCGCGGTAATGCAACCATACCTGCCAGTGCGGCCAGCAGGATCAGCGCCACTGGCCAGATCATATGCCCGCCCGCCGCGCTTTCCCATGTCAGGACCAGGCCCAGACAGGACAGGGTCAGCAGCGCCACCATGTCGATCAGCCGGTCAACGGTTGCGCCCGCAACAACCTGCGCGCCGTCCTTCATCGCCGCCTGCGCCAGACCGGCGCGCACCGTGTCGCCGCCGATTGCACCGGGCAGGCACAGGTTGGCGGCGAGACCGGCAAAATGCGCCCGGATGGCCAGCAGGGGCGAAAGCCCCCGGTTCAGCAGCAGCCACCATTTCAGGGCCGCGCCAACATGGGCCAACAGGAACAGAACGAACACGGACAGGAAAACCCAGATCGGGATCGCCCTCAGCGCTGCCACGATTGCATCAGTTGGAAGGATCCAGAACAGGATCGCCAGCACCAGAACCGATCCGGCCAGCCGGATCAGCCAGCGCCGTTGATTTGGGTCGGAAAGCAGCTTGCCGCTCATGTCACGGTCTGAGATGCAGCCGCGAGATCATGTCGGCGATCAGCCCCAGCGACCAGATCATGATCGCCGCCAGAAACGAGAACACCGCCGTTTCGCTGAGGTTCCAGTAGAACATATCGATAATGAACTTCACCGTGCCCAGCGTGAAAAACGCCAGACCCAGCGGGATGAACACCCGCAGCGGATTGAACAGCGTGCTGATGCGCAGGATCAGGATGATGAAGTTCAGAAAATCGATCGGCCGGATCTTCGATTTGCCCACCCGCTTGCCGTATTCGATCGGCGTATAGATCATCCGCTTGCCGTTCGAGGTCATGCACAGCGTGATCGTGGTGGTGAACGAGAAATTCTGTGGCAAGAGCGGCAGGAACGGGATCAACTCGGATTTGCGAAACACCCGCAGGCCGGAATTCAGATCGTTGATCTTGCGTTCGGCCAGGAACGAGGCAAAGGCGAACAGGAATTTCTTGGCCGGACGGCGCAGCAGCGGCACGTTCTTCATCGCCGCGCCCCGGTCGCCCACGACCATGTCCTGATCGCGGCACAGGGCCAGCATTCCCGGCAGATAGCGCGCGGGATAGGTGCTGTCGGCATCCAGAATGGCCACATATTCATGCTGCGCCATCCGAACACCGCGCTTGAGGCTGGCGCCATAGCCGGAATTGACATCGTTGAAGGTGACGGTCGCGCCGCTGGCCTCGGCCTCGGCGCGGGTGTTGTCCTGGCTGGCATCGTCCACCACGATGATCTCATAGGGAATGCCCAGCGGTTCGAGATGGGTGCGCACGTCCTCGACCGTGTGGCGGACGGCGTTTTCCTCGTTATAGGCGGGAATGACCACGCTCAGGCTCATGCCGGCGGTTTCCGATGCGATCAGCTCTTCGGGTGTGGTGCTGTTCGTCTCCATCGGCTCTGCGACTTTGTTCATGAAAATGAAAACCTTTTATTCACTCAATAATCCCTGCCCCAGCCCCCGCTGCAAGATTTGCGCGGCGCTTGGAACGTGACGGGCATAATTCCCTGTATTGCGTATAGTATTCGAACACGTACAGACTGAACATAGACAATAAATTTGACCAAATTCGACCGTTAAGGCGTCAAGTTTGCAATTGCGCATACAGTGCGCAACAGGTGTGAGTGTTTGAGCCATGTGTCCATCGGCACTTGGCAGGGTGCGGGCGGCAGGAAGGAAACGGATGTCAGGGCGGCAGAGTTTCAGCAGCGGAGTTGCCTGGATGTCGGCTGGTATCTGGGTCGAGCAGGCGTTCAATTTCATCATTTTTGCCATTCTTGCCCGTATTTTAGGGGTCGAGGCCTTTGGTCTTCTGGCGATGGTTGCAGCCTTTGTGCTGTTTTCCGAATTCCTGGTGCGCGAAACGATTTCCGACATTCTGCTGACCCATGAGGCGCTGTCACCAGAGCGGTTGAACTCGGTTTTCTGGCTGTTGGCGCTGCTGGGGGGCGTGTTGACGGTTGTGCTGTATCTGGGCGCGGGGCCGGTCTCATATTTCTACAATGAGCCTGTTGCGCGTGAATTGTTGATCGGATTGTCCCCAACGGTGCTGATGATTTCCCTGACGGCGGTGCCGGTGGCGATCCTGCGCCGGGAAATGCGGTTCCGTGTTCTGGCCATCCGTGCAGCGCTCGGCGCGGCGGTCGGAGGGGGCGTGGGCATTGGCATGGCGCTGGCGGGATACGGCGTCTGGAGCCTGGTCGGTCAGCGGCTGGCGATGACGGCCACCAATATCGTGATGGCCTGGGGGGCGGTCTCCTGGCGCCCGGCATTCCATGCGTCGCGGGATCATATGCGCAGGGTCTTGCATTTCAGTCATCGGATCCTGGGCCTGCGCGCGGCGGAACTGGCTGCGGTGCAATCGCCTGCGGTGATCATCGGCGCGATGCTGGGGCCGGTTCCGGCCGGGTATTACGCAATCGCCTGGCGCGTGATCGAGACCGCCTCGTTCCTGGTTATCACACCGCTGCGCACCGTGGCGCAGCCTGCTTTTGGTGCGGCGGCGCGCGATGGTGGTCCGGCGACGGATTTGCTGATCGACGTCATGCGCCTGACCGGGTTTCTGGCCTTTCCGGCCTTTGCCGGGCTGGCGGTTCTGTCGGAACCGGCGCTGGTGCTGCTGTTCGGTCAGAAATGGGCTCCGGCGGCTCCGGTCCTGAGCCTGATGTCGGTGTTTGGCATGTATCTGTGTGCCGAAAAGGTGCAGCAGACCTTTTGTCTGGCGGCCGGTCAGCCCGGTCGTCTGGCGGTTCTGTCCTGGGTCGAGGTGGCGCTGGCGGCGGGGGTGATTGTGGTGCTGGCCCCGTATGGGTTGCCGGTCGTCACAGCCGGTTTTGTGGCTGTCTTTCTGCTGGTCTGGCCGCTCAAATTTGCCAATCTGGGGCATATTGCCGGGCTGTCCGGGCCGGCTTTGATGCGGCAGCATCTTGCGCCGCTTCTGCTGTCAGGGGGGATGGTGGCGGCAGTGCAGGGGGTCGTGTGGCAACTGGACGGCCTGTCTCCGGCTTTGCTTTTACTTGCCGGCACGGTGACGGGTGTTCTGGCCTATGGTTTGCTGGCTTTTCTGCTCCAGCGGGACAGGCTGCGCCTGCTGGTTTCGATGCTTGGGCCGCAAGGCGGGCACCTGCCTGCGGCTGACACTCAAGGAATTGAGAGATAGATGAAATCGTTACGCATTTTGATGTTCACCACATTTTATCCCCCCTATTCCTTTGGCGGTGACGCCATCGGCATTCAGCGCATGGCGCGGGCGCTTGTGGCGCGCGGGCATGACGTGACGGTGGTGCATGACGAAGACAGCTATCTGATTCTGGGCGGCAAACCGCAGCCCGAAGGCACCCCTGACGGGGTGCGGCGGGTCGGGCTGCGCAGCCGCAATGGCGTGATGTCGAACCTGCTGACCCAGCAACTGGGCCGTCCGGTTGTCCATGCTGCCCGCATCCGCGAGTTACTGGCCGAGCGGAAGCCGGATATCATCTGGCACAACAACACATCCCTGATCGGCGGCCCCGGCCTGTTGCCGATGGGCGAGGGGTTGAAAATCTATGAAGCGCATGAACACTGGCTGGTCTGCCCCACCCATGTTCTGTGGCGGCATGGGCGCGAGCTGTGCGATGAGCGCCAGTGCCTGCGCTGCGTGTTGCAGCACAAGCGTCCACCGCAGCTGTGGCGGTATACCGGTGCGCTGGACCGGGCGCTGGATCACATGGATCTGATCATTGCCAAAAGCGAATTCAGCCGCGCCAAACATCGTGAATTCGGCCTGCGGCAGGACATGCAGGTGCTGCCCTATTTCCTGCCCGACCTGGATCAGAGCGCCTTGCCGGAACCGGCGGCGCATGACCGCCCCTATTTCCTGTTTGTCGGGCGGTTGGAAAAGATCAAGGGGTTGCAGGATGTGTTCCCGGCCTTTGACCGCTATCCCGCCGCGGATCTGCTGATCCTGGGTGATGGCGATTATGCGGATGAGTTGGAGGCACAGGCCGCAGGCAATGACCGGATCAAATTCCTGGGCCGCAAGACGCCGGACGAGTTGAACGCTTACTATCGTGGCGCACTGGGGCTGATCGTGCCCTCGGTCTGTTATGAAACCTTCGGCATCATCCTGATCGAAAGCTTCCGGCTGGGCACGCCGGTGATCGCCCGGCGGCTGGGTCCGTTCCCCGAGATCGTCGAGCGGGCAGGGGGCGGGGAACTGTTCGAAACCGAAGATGATCTGATCGCAGCCATGCGCCGTTTTCAGAACGGAGGTGCCGCGCGGGATCAGATGGCCGCAGCGGCGCGGCAGGGGTTTGAGACGCTCTGGCGTGAAGATCAGGTATTGGGCCGGTTCGGCGCGGCTTTTGCGCAGGCCGCGCATCGTGCAGGGCGGGCCGATCTGGCCCATGCCTTGGAAGCTGGTGCTTTCGAGAACGGCGCGGCGGACTGACCGGGGGTTATCCCCGCCCGGCCAGTTGCCGATACAGCTTTTCAAACCCGCTATGCACATGGGTTGGCGAGAACCTGTCTTCTGCACCGCGCGCCGTGGCATTGGCGCTTAGCCGGTCATATTCGGCGCGGTCGGTGCAAAGTTCCCGCAGCGCCCGAGACAGGGCATCAAGATCATCGACCGCACACAGGCGCCCGACATCGCCATCCACCAATTCACGCACACCGCCGCAATCGGTGGCGATCACCGGCAGTCCGGCGCGGAACGCTTCGACAATTGAAATCGGCAGGGCCTCCCACCGGGAGGTCAGCATATAAAGATCAGAGGCCGCAAGATAGGTGGCGACATCCGAGATCACCCCGGGGAAACGGATGATGTCTGAAACCCCGGCCTGTTCGGCCCAGGCTTCGACCTGGCCGCGCAGCACGCCTTCGCCCCCGACGACGATCCGCAGACCGGGCAGGTCCTGCCGCACACGCCGGGCCACTTCGATCATCGCGTCGAGGCCCTTCTGGTGATCCAGACGGGACAAGGACAGAACCAGATGTGTGCCATCTTCGCCCAACAGTTCACGCCGCAGGGCATCCGCGGCGGCCGGATCGGCGGGCGGGTTGGGACGTACCCCCAAAAGCATCACCCGCGCCTTGTCGGGGTCGACCTGGCGTTCCAGCAGGGATTGCATGACGGTTTCGCTGGGGCAGATCGCCAGATCGGCTTGCTGCCGACAGGCGCGGGCCACCGCGTTGAGACGGTCGGGCGACGAGCCGTGATAGGTCATCACAATGGGAATTCCCATTCCCAGACTGGCCAGACGGGCTGTCAGAAGCGGGGCAGTTTCATGGGCATGGATGACATCGACCTTATGTGCCTTGAGCGCCCGCCGCAGGGTCAGGGCCGAGCGTACCAGCCAGTACATTCTGAGGGCCGGGTTGAGTTTGCCATTCGCACTGTGGTCGCTGACCCGGTCAAGCTGCAAAGGTACAAAGACACTGCCATCCGCGGTCTCGCCAAGCTCTCCGGGCGCGCCAGCCTTGATCACCTTGTGCCCATGCGCCATCAGGGACCCGCCCAAATCGGTAATGTGGCGCTGAATGCCGCCTCCGAATGTGAAAAACGAGCACATTTGCAGGATGCTGAGCCGTTCCTGAAAAGCCTTCTCATTCGTCAGGGGAAGTGTTGTTTCGTTTACCATATCGGTTGCCCCAGCCGGAACGTGATGGTTTTTTCAGTGCCGTCGGATTTTGTCAGGCGGGCTGTAATCCGGTTGGCCGTGTCATTGGGGGTGATGCGAAAAAATGCCTGTGCCTTTTCACCGTTCCGTACCAGTTCGACGGGCTGCTCTGCCCCCCCATCTGTTGCTATGGACGCCGCAGTGATGCCGGGTTCCCCAACCAGCATTTCGACATCAAGCGGGGTATCACGGCGCAGAGGTGCGGGCAGGATCAGATAGGCCACCTCAGCAGGTGCGTCGGTCGGGAAGACCCCAGCTCTCGGGTAGCTGCCCGGCCCAAAGCGCTGATACGCGGTCAGCAGGATACCCAGAACGATCAACAGATAGATCCAGCGGGACAGGCCCAATCCGCGCCAGATGCGCCTGAGCGGGCCGTATTGTGCCGCTTCAGGAGCCAGCCGGGCCGCAAAGATCAAGGCGCCCGTCAGGGCAACGCCGGTGGCCACAAGGCCTGACAGAACCCAGAGACCCAGTGAGAGAGCGCCACCCCAGGTGCCGTAATGCAGCGTGTTCATCAGTGTTTTCCAACGGGCGAAGCCACCGGCGTCATTCGGTGTGAAGGCGCCCAGAATCTCGAATGTCACCGGATCAACCGAAACGCTGCCCCAACCGATCATTTCGGCAAAACCGGTCAGAGGGCCGGCAAATTCAATGGCGCCGGATGGGTCGCCCGGCAGCACCATGACAAGCGGCTCCAGGCCGGGCATGGCGGCAAGGGCGCTTGCCTCGGCTTGTTCTATGGTGCCCGAGCTGAAACCCGCAGGCAGGGCAGTGTCACGGGCGGCAGCGGGCTGAGGTTTCGGTGTCGTCCCTTCGATCCCCAGGCCGCCAAGCATGAAATAGAAGCTGGTGATTGCAATCAGGATCAGAAGCGGCGCTGCCCAGAGGGCCGTCAGGCGGTGCGTGGCCCCGGCCCAGGATCTGAACCCCCCGGCGCGTCTGGGCCAGCGGAAGAACCCTTTCCAGAAACGCCGATAGGTAATCAGCCCGCTGACGATCTGATACAGCAGCAGAACGGATGTTGCCGAGATCAGGATGAAGATGGGGCGTTTGGTGGTCAGAAACGTATCATGCAGATCGCGCAGAATGTCGCGAAACCCGCCATCCCTCGTTTCGTAAACGACTGCTCCGGTCACCGGGTCAGTCCAGAAGCTGATGTTTTCGCCCCAGCCGGTTCGTCCGAAAGTGCGATCTGCGAACCACGGGGCGGGGTATTTCTCGATGACGAACACAGCGCTTTCGGGATGGGCGGTTTTAATGCCGTCATGGATTTCCGCAAAACTGGCCGTCCGGTCTTCTTTGGCAATGGTGGTCCAGATTTCCGGCCGGGCAATGGATTCAACCTCGATGCCGATGACAAGCACCGTCCCCGTCAGAAACATGAAGGTAAAGAAGATGGACAGGTGTAATCCCAGCCGGGTGTGCAGGGAAAATAGCCAGTTGCGAAAGGTTCGGTTCATCTGAAACACTGACAGCTGATAAATATACCGGCACACTAAATGAAACTGATGTTCAAGAAACAAGGGGTCGGAGAAAACTGACTGTTGTGAATGCGTGAAATCGGCAAAAGATGTGGCGGTGCGCGCACGTTATTGCAAAATATTCCTGTACTTTGGGCGATGTGCGAATCCGATACAGCACCGGGTGATACAATCGTTTCCAACTTGGAGGTTGGGTAATTGGTGTCTTCAGATTTAGAACAAAATCACAAAACAATTTCCATTGTTTCGCCTTGCTACAACGAAGAAGACAATGTGGCGAATTGCTATGAAACCGTAAAAGCGATTTTTGAGGAAAATCTGCCGGGCTACAGGTGCGAGCATATCTTTGTCGATAATGCATCCTCCGACCGGACTGTCGAGATCCTGCGAGAGATCGCTGAAAAAGATCAGAATGTGAAAGTTGTCGTAAATGCCCGCAACTTTGGAGTGTTCCGATCCGCCTTCAACGGGTTGCGTTATGCCGAAGGGGATGCCGTGGTCGTCATCCTGCCGGTGGATCTTCAGGACCCGCCGGACATGATCCCGGAATTCGTGCAGTTATGGGAAAGCGGTTACGATGTGGTGGCCGGTGCCCGCACCACCCGCGAAGAGGGGATCGTGATGCGCGCGGCGCGCGGCATCTTCTACACGATCGTCAACCGGCTGTCCGATGTCTGGCTGGAGCCATCAGTGGGTGAGTTCCAGCTTATTGATCGCAAAGTGCTCAATGCGGTGCTGTCGCATAACGACCACTACCCCTATATCCGCGGCATCATCGCCAGTTGCGGGTTTCGCCGCATCATCGTTCCATATGTCTGGCGGGCCCGCAAAAGAGGTGTTTCCAAGCACAATCTGATGGCGCTGACCGATCAGGCGCTGAATGCGATCTTTTCTTTCACACGTGCCCCAATGCGGTTCTGTACGCTGAGTGGTCTGGTGATTGCCATCAGCTGTATTCTGTTTTCCCTCATTTCAGTGGTGTTCTATTTCTTCAATCCGGATTTGGCTCCACGGGGAACCACGACAATCATCGTTGCGCTGTTCTTCCTGTCGGGCATCCAGATGCTGTTTATCGGCATGTTGGGGGAATACATAACCTCGATCCACAATCAGGTGCGGGGCGGTCCGATCGTCACTGAACAGGAACGCATCAATATCGAAGGTCCCGCACGGGACCCGGCGATTGTCAAAGACGAGCATTTGGCATGAAAATGCGTTCAGGTCGGGCGATGTGGCTCTTTGCCGGGGCGATGGCCTTATGCGGCAGCTCGGCCTGGGCTGCGGACCTCGCGGGCAGCAATGCCACATTGGCGGACCTGCGCCTTTGGTTTGCAGCCATGGCGATCGCTGCACTGCTTGTGGTGGGTGTTTTCCGGCAGCGCGGCCAGCTTCTTTTTGGCTTGCTTGGCGCGGCGCTGCTTTTGGGCAGTGCGGCCCGGTTGTGGTTGACCCAGCCCCTTTGGTTTCCACGGCTCGAGATTTCCGCAAACCCTCCTGAAAACCTGATCATGCTGGCGATACTGGCGGGCCAGACGGTGTTGACGGGCTTTGTGCTTGTGCGGCCGCAGGGAAGGGCGGCCATAACGGGCCTGATGGCAGAAGCAGGACGGTGGCGGCTGATCCTTTTGCTGGGGCTGGCTGCGGCCTTTTGCGTTTCTGCGACGCCCTACGTGGCTTACGGGTATTATCTGGCTTTCGGTTTGCAGATCGGGATCGGCGGTGCGCTGAACCTTGTGCAGATGGCGACGCTGGTCGCCGTTTTCACAGTTGCCGGGCCTGACAGGGCACCCCGCATTCCGGTTCCGGCCCTGGCCGTCTTTGCTACGCTGGCCAGCGCGGCTCTGGCCTGGGCGGCGTTCGACCGCGTGCCTCATGTCGAGGATGAGGTGGCCTATCTGTTTCAGGCGCGCACCTTTGCTGCGGGTGTCCTCGGAAGCCCGGCCCCACCCGCAGCGGCGCAGCCCGCATTGGAATATTATCTGTTCGACATTCGCGGCGATCAGTGGATCGGCGTGCCGGCACAGGGTTGGGCCATCGTGCTGAGCCTTGGCGTGCTGGCCGGGGTGCCGTGGCTGGTCAACCCCGTGCTGACCGGAATCTCTGTCTGGCTGGCGCATGGCATCGTGTGCCGTGCCGTCAGTCGCGAACGGGCCGATCTGGTGGCGTTGCTGATGGCCACGTCGCCCTGGGTGCTCGCCGCCGGGGGCACGCTGATGGCACATTCCACGACATTGGTGATGGTGCTGCTGGGATGGTGGTGTCTGCTCAGAGCCGGAGAGGGATCAACGCGCAGGGATGTCTTGCTTGCGCTTGTTGCAGGTCTGGCTTTGGGCTGGGCCTTTGTCACCCGACAGCTTGATGGGTTGATCATAAGCGTTTTGACCGGCCTGTGGTTGCTGCGGCGCCTGCCGGGGGGGATCGGACAGGTGATCGCCTGCGCCTTGGGCGGTGTTCTGTCGGGTGGGGTCTTTTTGCTGCTCAACCTGATGATCACCGGAGACGCGCTGCTGACCCCGCAAGCGGATTACCTGAGCCGGTTATGGCCCGACACGCAGAATGCCTATGGGTTTGGTCCCAATGTAGGGCCACCGGCCGAGAGCTGGGGCGCGCTCGACATCTGGGTCGGGCATAGCCCGGCCGAGGGTCTGCTGAATCTGATCAATGGTTTTGCCGCGCTCAATTACGAACTTCTGGGCTGGACATTCGGGTCCCTGGTTCCGGTCTGGATTGCGTTCATATGGGGCAGAAAGCTGACCGGGTTCGACCGGGCCATGCTGGTGGTGTTCGCGATCCTTGTGGGGGCCCTGTTTTTTTACTGGTTTACGGGCACGTTCTATCTTGGGCCGCGCTACTGGCATACGGCTTTGTTGCCGGCGCTGGCTTTGGCGGCGGCCGGGATCGAGACCGTCCGGGACCGATTGCCCGAACGGCATCGTGGCCGTCTGCAGTGCGTCATCCTATTGCTGTGTGCGGTGTCTGTTGTCAGCTTCACCCCATGGCGGGGAGTGTCGAAATACAATGGGTATGGCGGCTATACCGGTGACATAAGACGGCAGGCTGCCGGGCTTGGAAACGCTCTGGTCTTTGTCTCGACACAGGGCGATATCGGGTCTGCACTCTATCTCAACGACCCGTTCCTGCCCGAGGGCAAACCGATTTTCCTGCGCGATATGGGTCCCGAGCAGAACGCAGACATCATCGCGGCCTTCCCGGGCCGCGATGATGTCTATCTGGGGGATGGCGAATAGGCCCAGCCCAAAGCCAGACCTATTCGGCTGCGTGTTGGCTTTCGCCTGACACGAAGTTGCGCCGGAAATCATTGGCGAACATCGTTCGGGTAAACCGGCCGAGCCCCGAAGCATGTTCGCCAAAGGTTTCGATCCGTGACAGCAAGGTGGTTTTCACCCTTTGATCGACTTGGGTCTGGAACTCGCGGGGGGCATCGAACTGGTAATCCTGCAGCACGCCCTGATATCCCGAATTCCGCCAGGCCTCGACATCGAAAGACGAGCTCCAGACGGGTTCGTGTTCCAAGGTTTCCGAGAAGGGCACATGCAGCATCACGGCGCTGTAGTAATTGATGATCGTGTCGAGCATCTCGTGCGCTTCGTGGTCGTCCTTGTCCAAAAGGTCGCTGATGGCCCGTTTCAGGAAATCAAGTGCTTCGTCCAGCACGATGAACCGGCCAATCATCGAATATTTGCTGAGCAGATTGCCCCCCAACTCGCCGCTGATCAGATCATCATAATTTTCCTGCGCCCAGGCAACACAATCGGCGCGGGTTTCAAACAGCTCCTGCTGGTTTTCCTCCAGATAACCGGCCACCGCATCCCGGAAGGGCTGGGGGGCCTGATCGAGAATGTCCTGCATATGCTTGACGATCAGGAAGGGCCGGATGCCACGGGACCGCGCCAGCCGGAAGGCTTCCTCGAAATTGTCTTCGTAATAGAAGATCGTCAGCAGCAGATGGAAAACACGGGTGTCCAGATAATCCTGGAACGAGAAATTCTCGGACTGGACCACCATTTCCTCGGTCTCGACCACGGTTGGACCGGTATATTTGCCCAGGCATCGGGCAACCACGCGATGGAGGGTTTTGAAGCCGAATTTCTCGCGGCTGTCAGGATTGGCCAGGGGTGCGCCGTGCAGCAGCATCAACTGGTGCGCCGCGACCCGGCTGACGCCGGTTTCGATCAGTTGATCGACGGCATCCATGAAGGATTCCCTGGTTTCACCGGGCATGCACAGGATCAGCTCGCCATAGGATTGCATGCCCTTTGAATGCAGCTCCTGCTGTACCTCGGCATAGGTGTCCAGGCTGATATTGTCGCGTTTGATGTTCTTCAGAACTTCCGGATTCAGAGACTGAACCGACGAGGTCATCGGCAAGCGACCCTTGGCCTTGCGCATCACCTTGATGATCCGGTCGCCGCGGTTCTTGCCCGTGGTGGTGCGGATATATTTGGGCCAATCGTACCGTTCCATCAGATGGCCCAGGTAATCGGCCACCTCTTCGTCCTGTACATACATACCGAAATTGTCGTCAGCAAAACAAAGCGGGCTGGCATGGTTGATACGGGCCACGATGTAATCCAGATCGGCCTTGGTGCGTTCAAACGAATGGCGGAAGACCTTCGAATTCGATTTGACCGCCGAATTGCAGAACGCGCAGGTGAACGGGCAGCCCCGTGCCAGCTGCATCAGTGCAAACAGGCCGGTGTCAAAGAACTTGTCCATCAGCCCGGCCAGATAGGGCGACGGGATTTCATCCAGATCGCGGATGCGGGGCGGCTCGGCCCCGCGCAGGATCTCTCCGGTTTTTGGGTGCACGTAAAGCGCGCCATCGACGGCCTCTTCCCACATGCCTTCGCGTCGGGCGCCGACATCGATGAAGCGTTGCAGCGTGCTGAGGAACGCGCGCTCGCCCTCATAGGTGGGGCCGCGCACATGCATGTCGATCTGTGGCATGGTCCGGATCCAGCTGTCCTGTTCTTCTTCGGTCAGCGGGAAGTTGGGGCCGCCCATCAGGGTCAGGCTGTTGGGATTGACCGCCTTGACGTAGTTGGCAAAGGACAGGGCCAAGTGGTGGTTCCAGGAATAGCTGGAAAAGCCGACCACATCGGGCGGAGCTGTGTCGACGGCCGCTTTGAATTCCTGCGGATCACGAAAGATCGCGACCTCGACCGGTGTCGGGCTTTTTGCATGAGCCTGGGCATAGGTCGCAAGATTTCCAACACCCAACGGGTAGGTGTCCGACGTGGCAGTAACGAGGTTATGTCCAAGATCAGCAAGATAAAGACGCATTGACGATTATCCTTCCAGCACTGGTACCAAATACATTTAACAGTCCATATCCTACTATATATCAGATGGACCGGTTACGGATCGAAAGTGTTTATGTCTGTGGTTTTTAGGCATTATATCAGACCTCCTGCTGCCACGGGAAGCGATCGGTCAGCGCCCGGGAAACAAGGATGAATGCCAGAACGGCCGCGGGCAGAACCAGCAGGCCCTGTGCAAGGATCGGATGCAGTCCCGTGCTCAGAAGAGCTTCGAGCGAAAAGGCGTTGAAAACGTAAACCATGACATATGCCAGCAGGTAGAAGGGCAATTTCCTGAACCCTTTGGTGTCGAATACGATCCGGGCGTGGGTCATGAAATTCCACAACACGCCGATCACGAACGAGATCGCAAGAGCCGCCTGTGCGGGCAATCCCGACAGGCTCAGAACCGAAAAAACCGCATACCCGAAGGCCGTATTCACGATGCCGACCAGGGCAAAAAGCATGAAGGATTGCTTGCGTAGAAAAGATGAAGATTTCATACGGCCTCCTCCCTTGACCGAAGACACCGGGCGACTCCGGAAGCAATGTCATATTGTGGCATAAAACCGGTCTCGTCCCGCAACCGGGTTACGTCCGCCGCCAGCCGGGGCGGATCGTCCGCCGCGCGGGCGATGGTGCCCAGGCGGATCAGATCGGGCCGGTGCATCTGGTTTGCCACTTCTGCAATCAGGTCTCGAACCGGGGTCGCCGTACCGCTGGCGACATTGACCGGGCCGGTCAGATCGCTTTCCAGCACGCGCAACAAGGCGCGGGCAAGATCATCGACATGCAGGAAATCCCGCTCCTGCCGTCCATCGGTGCAATCAACCGGCCGTCCCGCCCCGAGGTTTGACATCAGATCGCCGAACAGTCGCCCCGGCGGTTCATCCGGCCCGTAGACAAAAAAGATGCGGGCCCATGCCAGGGACAGGCCAAGTGTCTGCTGGCCCGCGCACAGTGCCAGACCGGCCCCGGCCTTGGCCGCCCCATAAAGGGTGCGAGGGCGCAGGGGGCTGGTTTCGACCAGCTCCGGTACCGACCAGTCATATTCGGCACAGCTTCCGGCGCAGATCGCACGCTGGCCGCCTGTATGCGCGAATTCCCGCACCAGATGCAGCGTTGCGGCCATCCAATCCAGATTGGCCCCAGAGGTCCAGCGGTCGCGCGCGCCGTCATGCCAGGCCAGATGCACCAGATGGCTGGCGCGGGCGGCGTCGAGGGCTGTCGTGGTGGCACCGGGGTCCAGCAGATCGCAGGTGATGTCGCTTGCCGGGTTGCGGCCCAGCGTCACCACCTCGTGGCCCGCCTCTGTCAGAGCCGTGGCTGTCGCGCGCCCGATCAATCCGGTTGCGCCCGTCAGCAGAACCCGTGCCATCAGCTGATCCTGATCTCTGGCACGGCGGTTACGAACCGGGTGCCATGCGCTTTCAGGTCGGACAGTTGATCCGTGACCTCGTCCCGGATGTTCCAGGGCAGGATCAGCACGTAATCCGGCGGCGTCTCGCGCAGGGCTTCGACCCCATGCACGGGGATATGGCTGCCGGGCAGCAGCGTGTTCTGTTTGGCCGGGTTGCGATCAACGCAGTAGGAAATCAGGTCGGGGCCGATCCCGGCATAGTTCAGCAGCGTGTTGCCCTTGGCGGCGGCGCCATAGGCGGCAATTGTATCCCCCCTGGCATTTGCTTCGCGCAGAAAGGCGAGCAATCCGTCGCGCAGCGCTTCGACCTGAATGGTGAAATTCATATAGCCCTCAGGCCGGTCGAACTGCGCCGCAGCCTCATCCGCACGGACCTTGGCCAGACCGGGCCCTTCGCGGTGGCTGGCACCCTCAAGGCAGGCGAACACCCGCAGCGAACCGCCATGGGTGGGCAGTTCCTCGACGTCGAAGACCCGCAGGCCCGCCTTGGCAAAAATCTTTTCCACCGCCAGCAGCGACAGATAGGAGTAATGTTCGTGATAGATCGTGTCGAACTGCACTTCCCTGATCAAGTTCAGAAGATGCGGGAATTCGACCGTATAGACCGCGTCGCCGGTCAGAAGCGTGGCGATCCCGGCGACGAAATCGTTGATGTCAGGCACATGCGCCAGCACATTGGCCGATGCGATCAGCGCCGGAGGTTTCTCGGTCGCGGCCACCTTGCGGGCCAGCGCCTCGCCGAAATAATCGACCAGCGTGCGCACGCCTTTTTCTTCGGCTGCCGCCGCCACGCTGCCCGAAGGTTCGATTCCCAGAACCGGGATGCCTTTCTCGACGAAATACTGCAACAGATACCCGTCATTCGAGGCGATCTCGATCACCAGATCATCCGGTCCCAGATCAAGCCGGTCGACCATCTGTTCGACATAGGCCCTGGCATGGGCCAGCCAACTGTCCGAATAGCTCGAGAAATAGGCGTAATCGGCATTGAAGATCTCATCCGCCGGTACGGCGTCTTCGACCTGTACCAGATAGCAGTCGTTGCAGACCCAGGCATGCAGCGGATAGCGCGGACAGGCCGTGCCCGCGCGCTCGGGCGGGACATAGGAATTGGCCAGCGGCGAAAGCCCCAGATCGACCAGCGTCTGGGTCAGGGCTGCGCCACAGCTCCGGCAAGCGGGGTGTGTCATTGCGGCATCCTCCAGCGCAGATCCTCGCTCAGTGTGCCTGTGCGGATATGCTCTTCAAGCGCTTTCAGCCGCATCAGCGGAGATGACCTGAAATCGGCATCGCCAAAGTTGATATCGTTCAGCAATTGCAGCAAATCCCGGATGGTGCCTGCAAGCGTCTGCACCGGCTGATGTTCGGGTGCCAGTTGTTTGTAGAGCGAAAAGTCGACCTTGTAAGATCGGTTGTCGGGCGAGGCATCGGGATTGATCGAGTAACTGGCCCCGGGGACCGCCTCGGCCACGGCCTGCGCCAGATCGCGGATCTGATAGTTCCACACATCCGACCCGGCATTGACCGCCAGCCATTGACCTCCGGCATCCTCGGTCCGGGTGATGGCCCAGTCGATGGCTCGGGCCATGTCGCGCACGTCGATCAGCGGCCGCCAGGGGCTGCCGTCGCTCAGCACTGTGATCTTGCCGGCGGTGACCGCACAGGCGGCAAAATCGTTCAGCACCAGATCCAGCCGCAGCCGGGGCGACGGCCCGCAGGCAGTGGCGAAACGCAGCGCGGTGCGCAGCATCCCCGGCGTGTCCATGGCCGCCAGCGCGCGCTCGGTCCCGATCTTGCTGCGGGCATAGGCGGTCAGCGGGTTCAGGGGCGCGTCCTCGGATCGCGCATCGCCTTCGGCGAAGCCATAGACCGAACAGCTGGAGGCAAACACGAAGCGTGACACCCCGGCTTCGGCGGCCAGATGAGCGGCCTGCACGATGGCATCCTGATTGATTTCCGTGGTGACTGTTTCGAACCGGGCACCCATCGGGTCGTTCGAGATGGCCGCCAGTGCAACAACCGCATCCGCCCCCTGGAACAGTGACGCATCGATATCGCGAATATCCGCGATGATCTGCTGGTTCAGAACCCGCTCGGGCCACGCATCATGCGTGGTCAGCCGGTCCGAGAAAAACCCGGGATCAAGGCCGATCAGATTGGCGTTGGGATAGGATTTCCGCAAGGCCGCCGCCACGACCGGACCAATATAGCCCAGATTGCCAAGCAGGATGATTTTCGGAGCGGAACCCAGCATCATTCCCAGACCTTCCATGGAGCATTGCCTTCCTGCCAGCGGGCTTCGAGCTGACGGCGGTCGCGCAGCGTATCCATCGGTTGCCAGAATCCCTTGTGGCGAAACGCCATCAGATCGCCGTCTGCGGCCAGCGTTTCAAGCGGAGCGCGTTCCCAGATTGCGCTGTCCCCGTCCAGCAGATCACCTACCGAAGGATGCAGCACGAAGAACCCGCCATTGATGAAACCACCGTCACCGCCCGGTTTTTCGGCAAAGCGTTCGATCTGATCGCTGGCCAGCTCCAACGCGCCGAAACGCCCCGGTGGCACGACTGCGGTGAGCGTGGCGCGTTTGCCGTGGCTTTTGTGGAACGCGACCAGCGAACTGATATCGACATTCCCGACCCCGTCGCCATAGGTCATGCAAAAGGCCTCTTCATCCTTGAGCAGATGCATGACACGGCGCAGCCGCCCCCCGGTCTGGCTGTCCTCTCCGGTATCGACCAGCGTCACGCGCCACGGTTCCGATTTACTGTTTGCAATCTCAAGCCCGCCATTGGCGAGATCGATCGTGACGTCTGAACTGTGCAGAAAGAAATTCGCGAAGTATTCCTTGATCACGTAACCCTTGTAGCCGAGGCAGACGATGAAATCCGTGATGCCGTGTGCCGCGTAGATTTTCATGATATGCCAGATGATCGGTTTGCCGCCGATCTCGACCATGGGCTTTGGAATCTTGACGGTTTCTTCGCTGAGCCGGGTTCCCAAACCACCGGCCAGAATAACACACTTCATAAAATTGCTCCCTCGTTAACAACGAGACTGGCTACCAATTCACTCGTTCGAACCCGGACCTGATGTATCCGAGCCTTTCCAAACATTCACACGCAGTAGGATGGCAGCGCCGCCATCCTGTCAAGATTCACAAGGCCACGAGTCGTGAGGCGCTGAATTCCCTGTTGCTCTGGCGCTCAACCATACACAATGCGGGAAAAGTCACAGCATTGTTGATGCGCGCTTTCGGTCCGTCGACACAGTGAAGGACATCACAGACGCAGCCTGAAAAAAGCGGTCATGGTTCAGGTCAGGCGCCGTGCAAGAGGTGTATGGATCCAATCTATGTTTCGCTTCCGGGCGGGGAGTTTCGGCTGGCTGTTCCAGTCAGCAATCATCTTTATGTTTCAGGGCATTGTGGAAAACGCGTGCTGTTTCGGGCGGTGTGAAAGACCGTCGGTTTCGCAAAACCCAAACCGGCTTTCGGTACAGGCGACCCGGTTTGGGTCTGCCATCGATTTGCAGAGAAGGACGCGAGTGCGGTTCGTCAAACGGAATGGTTGATTTTTCTGCACGGAAGGGGTGGAACTTAATACGCAGAAGCCCCGTTTCGGGGGCTGACAGGATTTTGTTGTGAATCTCGGATAACCTCTTGTAGCTTTAGGTCAGTGTTTTGGTATGGGTGTTAGTCATTTGAAAAAAGATATTGTTCCCGTTGTCGTCATTGGTGGTGGTCCAGCAGGGCTGACAGCAGCCTATGAACTTCAGAAACTGAGCGACACACATGTTCCCCGGGTGTTCGAAGCCTCGGACATGGTTGGTGGCATCTCGCGAACCGAAACGCACAAAGGGTATCGCTTCGACATTGGCGGGCACCGGTTTTTCACCAAGGTGCGTGAAGTCGAGGATATGTGGCACGAGGTGATGGGGGATGATTTCATCACCGTGCAACGCCTGAGCCGCATCTTCTACCGCAACAAATTCTACGACTACCCGCTGCGTATCTTCAACGCCCTTGGCAATATCGGCCCCTACGAGACCTACAAGATCATCGGCAGCTTCATCAAATGGAAGATCCGCCCCCGCCAGCAGGAAGACACGTTCGAAGACTGGGTCGTCAACCGCTTTGGTGGGCGGCTTTATATGCATTTCTTCCACAGCTACACCAAGAAGGTCTGGGGTATTCCGCCGTCGGAAATCCGGGCCGACTGGGCCGCGCAGCGGATCAAGAACCTGTCCCTGCCCAAGGCTGTCTGGAACGCGATTTCGGGGGCCAACGACACCGCCAGCCTGATCGAGGAATTCCAGTATCCCCGCCTGGGCCCCGGCATGATGTGGGAAAAAACCCGCGATCTGATCAAGGAAAAGGGCGGTTCGGTCGAGACCCATTCCGAAGTGATCCAGGTGAACCGTGATGGCAATCGCGTCACCTCGATCGATGTGCGCCACTGGACTGAAGATGGCGAAAAACACACAGAACGGGTGGAAGGCACGGAGTTCGTCAATTCAATGGCCGTTCGTGATCTGATCCATGCGTTTGATCCGCCGCCACCGCCCGAGGTCGTCGAGGCGGCAGACCGTCTGCGGTATCGTGATTTCCTGATCGTGACTCTGATCCTGGATCACGCGGACCCGTTCCCGGACAACTGGATCTACATCCACAGCCCGCAGGTGAAGGTGGGGCGCATCCAGAATTTCCGGGCCTGGTCCGCGGAAATGCTGCCCGATCAGAACACCGCGTCGATCGGGATGGAGTATTTCTGCCAGAAAGGTGACGGGTTGTGGTCGTCAAGTGACGAGGATCTCAGGCATCTCGCCAGTGAAGAGCTTGAAAAGCTGGGTCTGGCCAAGGCCAGCGATGTCATCGATCACGCGGTTATCCGGCAGCCCAAGGCCTATCCGGTCTATGACAGTGAATACAAGGACGCCCTGGACACGGTCAGCGGCTGGCTGAAGACGCTGGAAAACTTCCAGACCGTGGGTCGCAATGGTTTGCACCGCTACAACAACCAGGATCATTCCATGCTGTCGGCGATGTACGCCGCGCGCAATATTCTGGGCGAGGATCATGACGTCTGGGATGTCAATGTTGAGCGCTCGTATCACGAAGAGTTTGAAGCCAAGCCCAAGAAAAAGGCGGCCCCGCAATCCGCCGTCCGCAAAAGCACGGCTCTCTGAGGAAGGGGCAGCCCTTCAACTGTGGACCGCAGCGCCCACAGGTTTGTTGGCAGAGGAGGGTCGGGGGCGGAACCTGTCCGGCCGGATGCTGACGTGATCGCGTAATCTGTTGATTTCGCGATCTTCGTCCTGATGGTCCAGCCGGCATCGCAGCCAGACCTCGGTCAACAGCAACCGCAGCCGAAGGTCCGGACTGGCCTCTTCGATTGTATCTGCTACCTGTGCTCGGGTCAGGCTGAAAAGATCCCCCAGATGGGCGTTCCTGAAGTATTCCGGCCGGATCTCAAGCCGCTGAAACACCGTCGTCCAGAACCCGATCTTGATGCGCTGGCTCAGGGTGTTGGGGATGTAGCGGTTGGCAACCTCGCGGACCACCCATTTGTCGCGGATGAAGGGGTGCGCCTTTTCGAAAACGAACGGAGAGGTCCTGAGTTTGTAGCGTGTGGGCAGATTGATCCCGAACCGGGCAACCTGTGTATCCAGAAACGGGAACCGCGCCTCGATCCCGGCAGCCATGCCCATTGTATCGTTGCGATGCAAAAGCGTTCGCAGATGGTGGTGCATGTAATCCAGGCTCCATTGCCGGCCTCTTTCCTGAAACTTGCGAGGCAGCTGTGCCAGGCTGTCGGCTACAGCCCGCTTGTCCTGCGCCATCTCGCGACCATTCAGGATGTCGCGGACGTTTTCCATGTTTCCCATCCGGTCAGGTGCCAGGATCGGGCCAACCCCCGGTATTGCACGTATGGCTGATCCCAACCCGCTGATCATCCTTTCATACCCGTCTGTCAGGCGTTTGCGGCCAAGCCAGGGATAGCCCAGAAACAGCTCATCCGATCCTTCGCCTGACAACAGCCCCTTGATCCCTGAATCCGCCGCGAGCTGGGCGATCATCATCAGTGGCGCGCAATTGGGATGATAGGAGAACGGGTATTCGTAGTGACGCATTACACGCGGGATCATGTCGACGAAATCCTGCTCTTCAGCCTCGATGACATGCAGATCAAGTTTCAGGCTTTTGGCCAGATCCGAGGCGGCGTCCACCTCGCTCCAGGCGCCTTTCACATTGGCGTGGAACAGGGCGATATTCTGGTGCTGGGCCGCTGCGATGGCAACGATCAGGGATGAATCCACCCCGCCAGAGCAAAACGCGCCAACCGGTGCATCCGCGAATAAATGAGAGGCCACGGATTTATGCATGAGATCCGCATATTCATCGACGATATCGGCAGCCGACAGGCCATCGAGACGGGTCATCTCATCAAGGTCGAGAAAGTCGGTCAGGTGGAAGAAAGAGGCGATGTCGATATTGCCCGCTCCGTCATGCCACAGGTAAGTGCCGGGTGTCAGGCTGCGGATCCCCTGATAGAAGGTCGGGCCGCTGGTCGGGCCTCCGAATTTCATCAGGTAAGCCGTGATCGAGTTGACATCGGGTTGCAGGGTTATCCAGGGTTCGAAGGCCTTGATCTCTGAACCGAACAGAAAGGCGGGGCCTTGTTCGGTCATCCCTTGCATCCAGTAGAGAGGTTTCATGCCGAACCGGTCCCGGGCCAGCAGAACCCGGTGTGTCTGCCGGTCGATAAAGGCCAGTCCAAACATGCCATCGAACCGGGCAAGCGCATCTTCGCCCCATTGGATCAGGCTGTGCAGCACCACTTCGGTGTCCGAGGTTGTGCGGAACGGGATGCCCAAAGCCTCAAGTTCAGCGCGCAGGGTTCTGAAGTTATAGACTTCGCCATTGTAGACAAGGATGTAGCGGCCGCTTGGGTCCGTAAATGGCTGATCCGACCGGGTGTCGGTATCAACCAGGGACAGGCGTTGATGGGCCAGGCCAAGACCGGGCTCGCTCAGAATATTGCCGGCATCGGGGCCGCGGTGCCGAATGGCGAAACCGCTTTGACGAAGCCGTGTGACATCAGGGGATGAGGTTGTATCCTCTGGGAAAATTCCAAACAGACCGCACATCCGGCACCTCAAATCGCTAAAACTAAATTTTGGGTTCTAAAACGGATCGCTTTCGACAACCGATCGGGTGAAATATATAAAAGGTGGGGTGAACGGTGCATGTCGGGTCTTGTCATGCTGTGTTCACGTTTGGGCCGTTTGTCCCGTATGAGGGGTTATGAAGGTACTGGTTGCGGAAGATGACGATACACTGCGCGGTGATCTTGAATGTTTGCTGCGCGCCCGGGGTGATATCGTAAGACTGTCAGGAAACGGCAATGATGCGCTGTTTCTGGGAGAGACCGAGGATTGGGACGCGATCGTGCTGGACCTGGGGCTGCCGGGGCTGGACGGGTTGTCGATCCTGCGGGAATGGCGCAGCCGGAATGTGGCTGTGCCGGTTCTGATCCTGTCGGCGCGTGACAGCTGGAACGACATCGTTTCCGGGCTGCGCAGCGGGGCCGATGATTATCTGTCAAAGCCGTTTCATTCCGAAGAGCTTCTGGCGCGGCTCGAGGCCTTGGTGCGCCGTGCAAGCGGGCGTGGTACGCCCTCGATCGATGTCGGAGATCTTTCGGTTCTGCCAGATGAAAAAGCCGCCTTTTTCAAAGGGCGCAGCGTATCGCTGACCGCTTTCGAGTTCCGGGCGCTGGAGCATCTCGCCCGGCATGCGGGATCTGTCGTCAGCCGGGCAGATCTGATCGAACATATCTATGCCGAGGATATGGATCTGCAATCGAACGTCATCGATGTTCTTGTCTCACGTTTGCGTCGGAAAACTTCGGCGGGAATGGTGGAAACCGTGCGGGGGCATGGGTATCGGATTCCGGTAGATGACGCATAATTGGGCCACGATCCCCCGTCGCGTTTCGATTGCCACGATAGCGATCTGCTGCGCCATACTGGGTATCGGGGCAATGATCTGCATTCAGGTCTACCGGGCTCATGAAATCAGCGAAATGGATTTGCTGCTTGGGCAGGATTTGTTGATCGAAGCCCGGCGGGTCGCCTATGACGGGGCACAGGCTGAACTGCTCGAGAGCGTTGGCCCGAGCTTTTATGACCTGACCAATGAGCAATGGTTCTGGCAATTGACGCGCGACGGGTCTGACGAAATCCTGCTGCAATCCCCGTCACTTGGCCCTGTTACTGCGGAAAGCTGGGTTCTGGACGTCCCGGAAGCCGGGGGGAATTTCGTAATCCCGGGCGGAGATGTTCTGCGTGGAAGGCGGGCCGTGTTTCCCGGGATGGAACCGGATGAGACATTGACCTTCCGGATTGCGGCCCCGCTGATGCATGTCACGGAAGAGACCAACCGGGCTGCAAAGCTGATTGCATTGATTTTCATTGGTCTTGCCATAATGGTTTCGGTTTCGGTCTACATCACCGTGAACAGGGGGCTGATGCCGCTCAAGCGGCTCAGCAATTCCGTGAAGGTCATGCGTAAAAACGACACCATCATAGACGATCAGAAATGGCCCCCCGATCTGGTTCCCGTGGTTGAGGAACTGCGCGAGTTGCACTGGCGCAACGGCACGATCATCGAAAAACACCGTCGAAAAAACGCAGAGCTGGCGCATGGCCTGAAAACACCGCTGGCGGCATTGGCGCGCGTTGCCGAAGAGCTTGAGGGGGATAAAAGAGATCAGATAACGGATTTTGTGGGGCGTATGACCGGTGTCATCAAACGGAACCTCAGCCGTGCTCGTACCGAACGCCCCTATGGAAAATCCTCTCCGGTGCATGCCTGTGCCGAAGATGTATCGTTTGCACTTGGCATCACACTCCGAAACAGGATGCCGCATATCGAAAACGCCATAGACGCCGGAACCACCTTTTGGGGCGAGGAGGCCGACATTCAGGAGATCCTGGGCAATCTGCTTGAAAACGCCTGTCTCTGGGCCAGGAGCCATGTGCGCATATCCGTGACGGCATCCGAGCCGGGCATGATCACGTTGAGTATCGAGGATGATGGCCCCGGGATGGGGGCGGGTAAATCAGAGGGGTCGGCTCGGAAAGACAACGCCGATGAGACCGAGGGGCATGGGCTGGGGCTTTTGATCGTGCAGGATATCGCTGAACTTTACGGCGGATCCGTCAGTATCGGAACATCCCCTCTGGGTGGTGCGCGCGTTTCGGTAACGCTGCCGGGCCAGATTGAAGCTGCCAGAAAGCCCAGAACGCGGTCCCTCAAAGGAAACTTGCGCAGGGCAAACTGATCGGTTTGTCCGGTTTCCGACGGGTGAAACCGGACAGGTTAACTTCGCCTGACCGACAAGTTATGCCGTCTGCCCAGCATGTGATATTCGAACAGGCACCAGACATAGATGGTGGCCGAGTAGACGTAATAGACCTGATGGTAGAGCAGACACTTGAACGCAAACCACGGCCCGCCATGCCCGGACATGGCGCGCACCAGATCCAGATTGGCGACAAAGGCCGCAGCCAGTAACACAAAAGGCAAAGGCCAGCTTCCCGGCCAGAACGGCAAAGCCAGAAGCGACAGCAGCAACAGCCCGGCAATTGCGGCTCGGGCCCGCTCGGCCATCGAGGTGTTCAGGTCATCCGTCAGCCCCTCGCGCGAGATCATCAGCCGGGCCCAGGGCAGGGCGCGGCAGAAGATATCCGTGCTCAGGCTGTTGCGAATGGTCCAGACTTTCAGATGTTTGCCCTGCAAAAGCGGCTCGACCAGGATACGGCGGCCGGTGGCCGCGATCCGGTAGCCCAGTTCGATATCCTCGATCGAGGGGACCTCATAGGTTTTTACGTCGAACCCACCGACCTCCAGAAACACGTCGCGCCGGATGGCGCCGCACCCGGCCCAGAAGGTGCGCGCCTCGCGGCGGGCCCGTTGATGGTGATAGCGATGCAGAAGGTTCTTGTAGCGTGAAAACCAGGCCTGCCCGTCCGGGGCATCATCATAGGATCCGAACACGGCACCGACATTGTCTTCGGACATCGCCCGGCGAATATGTTCCGGGCCATCGGGCCAGGCGATGACATCGGAATCCACGAACCACAGGACATCGCCCGTGGCCTGCTGGGCGGCCAGGTTGCGGGCCGCTCCGGGACCGCCATTGACGGGCGTGGCCAGAACGGTTGCGCCCATTTCCCGTGCCAGCGCCGCAGTGCCGTCCGGGGACTGGTCATCCACCACCAGAACCTGCTGCACCTGTCCGGTATTCAGCATCTCAATCAATGGGGGCAAAACGCGCGGCAGCAGATGTTCGGCGTTGTAGGCCGGCATGACCACGCTGATGGAAAGGGATTGATCTGAACTCACGAAGGATCTCCGGCAATGATACGCGAAGCGCCTGGGCGCTGAACAAGGAAAAGAAAGGCCGCTGTAAAGGGCAACAACCACATCACGCGCGCGCCGTAACGATCCGCGGGTTGAGATACTCCTCCGCAGACCAGAGCGTTGACCGCTATTCCGATCAGGATGAACAGCGCAAACAGCTTCATGTCACGCGACACACGACCCGGCCGCAGCAGAACAAACACGATAAAGGCAAAAGACACGGCATAGATCGCGCCGTGTACGATATCGGCCGTTTCTATCCAGCCCCTGTCCCGAGACAATGAACCGCCTTGGAACATATCGGGCCGGATATCTTCCATTCTGGCCAACCAGCGGGCGTTTTCCAGTTCCACAGCCGTTGGGATCGTCATGGCAATGCTATAGCGCAATACCTGCTGATAGCCGTTCCGGGCCAGCGCCAACGAGGTGGAAAGGGGCCGGGACAGGAAAACCGCCTTGGCGAATTCCCGTTGGGACAGGGCAACCCGTTTCTGATCTTCGGGTGACATGAGCCGGAATGAACCCAGGTTGGGCGAGCGTTCGAAAATGATATGGGATGGTGTCAGCCTGTAGGGATCATCTGACCACGACAGCGCTTCGTGTAGCGCGCAGGTGGGCACTTCGGCATTCGGACAGACCTCGTCCAGATAATCCATGCCCGGCCCGTCAACGATGAGCCGCGCGGTGATATGCGGCGTATAGACGACCTCTTTGTTGGTGGCGATTTCCACGGTGACCTGAAAGGCCTTGCGCTCGGCCAGTGCCAGCGCCAGAACCATCATCATCAAGATTGTCGCACGCCAGCGTCGTGGTCTTTTTCCCCAGAGCGCGGCCAAAGCGACAAAAGGTATCATTAACGCTGCAACCGCCAGATGAGACGGGTGCAGAAGGGCACTGAACAGGGCCAGACTGGATACCAAAAACAGTTCCCAGGTTTGCATCATCCGCCCAAAGGCCGTCAGTGAGGCAATCACGATCAGCAGCACCGGTGCAAAAATATCCGGCATCATATAGGCGACATAAAACGGCAATGAAGTGCTGGCTGCCACCAACAAAGGCACTGCGGTCATCATGATTGTGTTCGGCGTCCCACCCGGCGACCGGCCAGCGGTTCGCGCCAGCATCCAAACGGCCAGCAGCGTAGCAGCCAGATGCAATACCGGAAGGACGGACAGGGCATCGACCCGAACAAGCGCAGCCATGATGAGGCCATAGATCAGTGACCGTGATCCGGTTGCGGTGTTATCCTCATCGGCGGCGTGGGTTACACCTGCCGCAACGCTGTCAGCTGTCGGTGGAAGGAAACTGCTCAAGGCCACATTTCCCTGCCGGATGTAACTGCCGGTGTCGAAGTAATAAAGCGGCCCGCCATTGATCATGAGAACGGACAGGCAGACCAGCAGCGCCGCGACCAACAGGAGGAAAGCCCCGACCGTCCAGGGTGGCTTGTCCGAAAGAGCCGGCACGGTCATATCCGTTCTGCGACCAGATTTGCCGCAAGTACGGTGTGCTGAAGGCAAGCAACTATCGCATTCAGCCCGTCTTCCAGTGCCATTTCACAGGGATCAAAATCAGGCGCGTTCATCAGCGTCCTCGGCAGCCTCCATCAATCGGGCCATAAGCGGTGTTATCCCACTCCGGTCTCTGCCGGCATGGCGTTAAGCAATCATTTGATAGCAAGAAAACCTTCGAAACAAATATACTTCTGAATACTCATCACATCCTTGAAACCGGCCCGGCCCAGCAGATCCAGATTGCCCTGAGTGGAAAATGGCTCCAGCACGCTTTTCAGGCTGCGCGCCTTTTCGACGATTTCCTCGCTTGAGAATCCGTTGCCGATTTTGAATTCGTTGTAGAGCTGAGTCACAAGATCCTGAAACCGCGCATCCGGCCCCCGGACCTTTTCGAACATGACAAACGCACCGCCCCAGTTCAGGGTGTTGTAGATCTTGGTGAACAGTTCCTGCCGGTACCGGGGCGGGATGAACTGCATTGTATAATAGCTGACGATCATGTCCGCCTTTTCCATCTCCATATGACGGGCATCGTCATGAAGAATGGAAATGTTCGGGACGTCCGCGCAATGAGCTTCGGCGACCTTCACCATTTCGGGTTCGACATCGATGCCGATCCAGCGTGCGTCCGGCTTTCCCGCATTGTGTTCTGCCAGCTTGCGGATCAACTCTCCGGTCGATGTGCCGATTTCATAGCAGAGACTGTCATTGCGGACGAAGAAATCGGAAACCTGACAGATCAGGCCGTGACCCATTTCATAAAGAGGAACAGACAATTTGATGTGGTCTACAAACGTATCGGGAACACTGCCCCCAAAGGTCCAGTTCGCATTCTCAGCGGCTATGTTCTGGCCAACGCCCATGCGCAATGTCTCCTCGCTAAATAGGCAGGCACAATAGACAAACGGCTAAACAAGGGCTTCCGATTGAAAATGCGTGCCTGAACTTGGTACAATAACAATCCAAAGCTACACGAAACTTTCGGACCGTCGAAGAAGAAATATGGCGGAGCCCGGGTTTGTGGCCTTTTTCCCTTCTGTCGCGATCCGCAGGGCCCTTGTCGCGGGCCGAAAGTGGACAGTGCGCTGAAATGATTTGTATTGTTTCTTGCCTTGTGCGGCACGGGGGCGCCCGTCATGTGAAAAGACGTGCCGGCTGCATTTCATGACAGAGTGATCGGGCGTGGTTCTGCATTGCCTGAACCGGTTCGGATTATGCTTGGTGCAATGTGAAAACGCTTGGAATCGCCGGAAAGTCGGCATGTTCTCCAGACGCAGATTCGCCTTATTCGGGTGATTCTGGTTCACGATAGGGAAACAAACTGTAACTCAGGTATCCATTGTGCTGAGCAATGGGCCCTTGCGACAAAAAAAAGCCACAATTCCGAGGAAAATCCTTCGCAATCAAATAGAAATGAATTATTAATAATTGCAGTAGGTGCCCTGCCGAGATTTCGAGCGGGTTGTGTGTATAAAAATCAAAGGTGGGACTTTGTATGTTTAGAACTTTTAAAATGATGGCGGCGGGGCTTGCTACTGCTGTGATGATGGCCGGATCGGCCAGCGCTCTGACTTCGGTGTCAGCGGGTGGTGGTCCTCTTCCGGGGGGTGGATATGACATCACCTCCGACACGCTCTTCTCCGGTACCGTTTCCACGATGGGTGGACCCGGGGCTTACATGATCAACTTCCAGTCGCCGATTGATCCTCTTTTTGGTGTTGCGAACGCTTCGATCACCATCAATCTGCTGAGCACGTTCACAGGTCTGACGGTGAGCTGGGTCGACGCCTTGAATCCGGCCAACGTGCTGGCATCGACGTCGGTTCTGGGTGGTGTTCAGACGACACTCAGCACGCTGTTCAGCAGCGTCAGCCCGAACACCTTGAGCCAGAATTTGGTGTTTAGCTGGGCCAACTCTCAAGGGGCGACCGATGCCAATGGCAATCCGGTGCCGGTTACGTTTGATTTCGACGTCGCACCAGTTCCGCTGCCCGCCGGTGGTCTGCTGCTTCTGACCGCGCTTGGTGGTTTGGCTCTGACGCGTCGCCGCAGGGCCGCCTGAGCGACACACAAACCTGACAAACAGGACAAGGGGCCGTTTCGCGGTCCCTTTTCTTTTGATCAGATGTCGCCGCCTGCTGCCTGGCGCAACATCCAGATCATCCGCTGACATCTGAGCCGGAACAACGTGATGACCGCCCGACTGGTTTCGCCCGCCGAGGTCAGCTTGTCGCTGGTAAGGATTTTCGGGGTATGCACAATTGCACTGGCCGGCATGGCCAATCCACGGATCGCCCACCGCATGCGCGCGGCGGCGTTGGTGCCATGCAGCAGATATGCCTCTTGGGTCGTGCGCCGCCACTTGGCCTTGAGGGCGGGCCAGTTCTGCCGGGATGGATGGCTGACACGAAAGTCGTCCCGGTAGATCAGGCTATACCCGCGCGCGACCGCGCGCATGGTCCATTCCCGATCTTCCGAGACACCGTTGATGAACCCGCCGATCACATCGAACACATCGCGCCGGGTCAGTAGGTTGCCGGCGCCGGAAAACCCCTGAACCTCGATATACCTGCGGAAGTTGAATGCAAAAACGGCCTCGAACGCTTCTGCGCCGCTGCGCGGGGGCGGGGTTTCGTCAAAGACATCTACCCGGCCACCAATCAGATCGGCCTGATCCGCGACCTGACGCCCGACGCTCAACCAGTCCGGCGCGGGTACGCAATCGGCATCGATGAAAAACAGCCGGGGCGCTCTGGTTTCTGCAACCCCGCGATTGCGGGCATGGGCCGCGCCCTTTTGGGTTTCCACCACGAAACGCACCTTGGGGAAGGCCTGGCGCATCGTGTCCAGCGACACCGGAGAGTTATTGTCAACGACAACGATTTCGGTCGCCGTCAGATCGTTCTCTCTCAGGGCAAGAAGACATCGTTCCAGCCGGGGCAAATCGTTGTAATGGGGAATGATCACCGCATCGGCCGGAGCCGTATCAGTAGGATCCGTACTCATTGCCAAACGTCCCGCTGATGTATCGGCATTTGTTCAGCACGATCCCCATGACGCTGGTCAGTTCCGCCAGTTGCTGTTCGGAAACGTCGATATGGTCGATGCTGGTTTCTTCGGCCGCAGCCAGAAGCAGGGCACAATCGACATTCCTGAGAAAGCCGTGGCTGTCATCGCTCATCATCAGGGGGGGCGTGTCGAACAGAATGACGTCGGGTTTGTAATCCGCCTCGAGCTGTTCGAGAAATTCGATCGCCCGTCGGCTTTGCAAGATTTCCGCCGGGTTGCGCGTGGGCGTGTAATTCAGCCCGAAAATCACGTTCTTGCCATACCGCAGCGCATGTTCGTGAAACGGCACCGATCCCTGAATGACGTCGGCCATGCTGTGGTTGCCGGTTTGCTTCAGAATCTCGGCCAGCCCCCTGCGCCGCATGTCGAAATCGATCACGATCGTCCGCAGATCTTCCTGCCGCCCCAGGCTGAACGCCAGGTTGGCCGTCGTCGTGCTTTTGCCGCACCCGCTGTACGGGGAGGTCAATGCCACCCTGCGCCATTTGTTGGACAAGATCTGTTGCAGCATCTTGGTCCGCAACATGTCATAGGGGGTGGCGTCTCCGCCGCCAGCAAGCGATGCAAGCCGGTTGCGCACTGCAAGTTTGGGGTCGATCTGTATCTCGGGCACGCTTTGCCACCGGGCGTCACGAGCGTCTTCTGACGGGGCATGACGGGGCGGTTGTTCCATGACCGGCGGCGGGCTTTCGCGGCTCTGCCGTTCCTCGCGCGCCTTTTGAATCGCTTTCTGAAGACGGTCCATCACACATTCACCAAATCAATCGAAACAATACTCACCAGTATGTCTCCAGTTTATCCATCACTCTCTCGGTAATAAGATCGAGAGGCAGGTAATAGGTATGCACCGCCCAGACCCCGGCCGGCACTCCGATTAGAATGGCCAGTATGATCCCACCCCATACCGCGCGCTGCATCAACACTTCACCGCGGGACGGAGCATAGGGAATAGTGGCGATCGGCCAGACATCAAGCTTGCTGATCAGGTCTTCGGGCCGACGCACGGAGCGATTCAGGATCTCCAGCAGGACCACAAGCCCCAGCCCCAGTGCGATGCCAAAGGCAGCGCCCCCGCCGGCGATCATCAAGCGGTTTGGCTTGGCCGGCTCGCTTGGCGTAGAGGGATGCTCGATGACGGAAATACGTTGCCCCTGGGACGTGACTTCGATCCGTTCCCCGGTCGAGGCTGCGGCCAGGCGGCTGACCGCGGCATTGTACTGGTTTAGGATGTTGTCATGTTCGCGCTGCAGTTCAGACAGTGTGATGGCATTGGCCGGCGTCTGATCGATGGTCAACGTCAGAGCGTTAAGACGGTCTTCCATAACCCGCTTCTGATCCTCCAACGCCGAAATCTGCGAGTCGACCTGGGCCAGTTGCAGATCAAGGGCCGAATTGCCTGTTTGCACATCAACCGGGGCCGGGTTTGTTGCCTGTTCGGCGGCAACCACTTCCTCAAGCTTTTCGATCCGGGCTTGCAACAACTTAATCTGAGGGTTGTTTTCGGAATAAATCACACGCTGATTATCCAGTTGATTGCGCAACTGGCTCAGCTGTTGTTGCGCGGGGGACAGGTTCTGCTGAGAGACCCCGACAACCTGACCGGTTGAACTGAAGATATTGACCAGCTTTTCGCGCTGCGCTTTGAGAGAAAAGATCTGCTGGTCTGTTTGTTCAAGATTGGTCTGCAATGCCCCCTGCTGTGCCAGCCGAAATTGCAGGCTGTCGGGCAAAGCGCCGGAGTTTTCATTCTTGAACTCGAGAATACGGGCGCTGCGCCGGCTCAACTCGTCGCTCAGCCGTTCTACTTCGAGCTCGAAGAACGCTAGGGTATCTGTGGCCCGTTCCTTGCGATAGGCGACATCCAGCTTCTGGATTTCCGTCAGGTATTTGTTCAACACACCTGCCGCAATCTGGCCACTGCGCGCTTCGAAGGTGATTGTCATCAGATTGGCCTGATTGAGACCACCAGAAGTCCAGATCGAAGTGTTCTTGCGCATGGCTTTGACGATCTGGTCAGGGCTTGCCTCATCCTGGTCGGGCAGCACCTGAAACTCACGTGCGATCTCCAGAAGGACCGGACGGGTCAGCAGGCGCTGTTCGATGATCTGAAGCTGTTCCGCCGCGGGTGTCGTGACGGTACTGGCCGCCAAGGAGCCCGGAATCTGAGGCGATTCAACAATCAGGCGCATCGTCGAGACATATGTGGCAGGCAGTGATCTGGCGACAATGAATGACGCTACAGACACGATCAGGGCGACGATCAGGAAATACGGAAACCGTCTCAGGAAAATGGAAAAGTAATAGCGAACCGGGCCCATATCAGACTGTCAGCTCCTTCTCGAGTGAGTTTCCGCCAAAGAATACGCCATCTTTGACCACCTGCTCCACAACCCCTTCATCCACCTTCTCGGCCTCATTCGTCCAAGCATAAAGCAGGGCAAAGTCGCAGAACTGATTCACAAGTCGCGGAACACCGCGCGTTTGTTTGAAAATCTGCTTGCAGGCCTCTTCGGTGAACTCATCGCCTGAACCGCCAGCCGTTTTCATCCTATGCCTGATATAGGCTTCGACCGAAGACTCATCCATCCGTTCAAGATGAAAACTTGCGGCCACGCGCTGTGTCAGCTGGCGCATCTTGGGATCAAGAACCATGTCGCGCAATTCAGGCTGACCAACCAGAACAAGCTGGATCAGCTCATCCGTGTTCGAGTTGATATTGGTCAGCATCCGGATTTCTTCCAACCCTTCGACGGTCAGGTTCTGCGCTTCGTCAAAGATCAGAACCACACGCCGCCCTTCTGCATATTCCGCGACCAGGAAATCCTGTAATTCCCGGAACAGCTGTACATAGGGGGCGTCGTTGTCGATTGGCAGGCCTAAAGCATGCAGGACCCATTGCAGCAGCTCTCCTCGGCCACCTTGGGCATTCGAGATCAGCCCTACGGTGATCGACTGCTCCATCTCGCTGAGAAGATGCTGTACCAGGGTGGTTTTTCCGGCCCCGATTTCCCCGGTCAGCACGGTGATGGGGGCACAGCTCATGATGCCGAATTGCAGGACCGAGTAACCGCGCTTGTGCAGCGGCGACCAGTACATGAATCCGGGATCCGGAAGCAGCGTGAAGGGCCGTCGGTCAAGCCCGAAATAATCTAGATAAAACCCGTCGCTGGACGCCATTGCACCTCGGTTGCCTTCTGCCTTGTCAAACCTCGTACTGGCCCCCCGGAGATTATCCAAACTCATACTCTGAACCACCAGAAATCCCTTACACAAAGAACACATCACATAAACAAAAAGTACTTGGGTACTAGTTTGTCACAAAATCAAGATAGCAGGCACCACTAAACTGCACACGCGGTGAATTGACCTTTCCGCTTTCTCAATCTGAGGTGACCGGCGCGATTGTTTCCGTTGCGCCCTTATTGGGTTGACCGAGAAAGAGGCAATCAGAACCTGCGGTGATCACACATTAAAAGAGATTCCAGGGGCGGGAATCAAACCTAAAGAGCTAAATTCTTGCCCATTGTGTCCCGCAGGGAAACGAAAGTTCATGAATTTGCGGCCGATCAATTGGTCGCAGCTTCATGATACCGTAAAAAAGCACCTGTATTCAGCGACCAGAGAACACGTTCGCCAGCATTAATGTTTTGCAAGGCAGGTGGAATTTGTTAACAGTTGTATACGGGAAAGCGACCTCGCAAGTGAGTAAGTGCAGGGTCGAAGTGGTATAGAAATATAAGATTTTAAATATATGTAGTTGAGGTCGAGCGTGTTCGGTTCCTGAGTTTGGTAAGTGGTTCATGAGTGTTTGTGTGTGTTGGGGGTTTAAATAGTGACAAGTCATTCGAAAGAAGTGGCCAACGCTGGCGCGGGCTACTCCGGTATTTCTGTTGTATCCACTCCGTTGCCGTGTCGAGGGGTGTACAGAAGTGTGGGCAAGCGTCTTTTTGACATTGCGTTCGCTTTGCTCGCAGCACCTTTCGTTGTGCCTTTTGTTCTTATGCTGGCCGCATTTTTGGCCCTCCAGGGTGTGACGCCGTTTTATCGGCAGGAACGGCTGGGCAAGAACGGCAAGGCCTTCAAGATGATCAAACTACGCACAATGGTGCATGACGCCGAAAACGTGCTGCAAGAACATCTGAAAGCAAACCCTGAAGCCCGTGAGGAATGGAATCGCGACCAGAAGCTGCGGAATGATCCGCGCATCATCAAGTTCGGGACATTCCTGCGCAAATCCTCGATGGATGAGTTGCCGCAATTCTGGAATGTTTTCGTTGGCGAAATGTCCGTGGTTGGCCCCCGCCCCATGATGGTTTGCCAGAAAGAGCTTTATCCAAACAACATGTACTACAGAATGCGCCCCGGCATTACCGGCTCATGGCAGGTCTCCAACCGGAACAATTCGACATTCGCCGAGCGTGCGCAGCATGATGTGGAATACTGGAAGGACATGTCGCTCAAGACGGACATGCATATCCTGTTTCGGACAATTTTTGCGGTTCTGCGTGGGACCGGTTGCTGAAACGGTCATTTTGCAGCCTTTTGGGATGGCTGTATCCTTGTTGCGCCCAGATCGTGTGGAAACCTATCCATGAACCAGTCCGTCTTTTCTCGTCTCCCGCGTCTTGCATCGCTTCTGTGCGCTGCGCTCCTGTTCCTGAGCGCCTGTGACACCGCTGAAGAGCGGGCCGAGAAACATTATCAGGCCGGGCTGGCCTTGCTGGAAGAGGGCGACGTCGAGCGCGCTCTGGTCGAATTCCGCAATGTCTTCAAACTGAACGGCCAGCACAAAGAGGCGCGCCTGACCTATGCCCGGCTTGAGCGTGATCGAGAGAACATCCCTGTCGCATTCGGCCAGTACCTGTTGTTGGTCGAACAATACCCGGACAATTTCGAAAGCCACTTCGCACTGGCCGAGATGGCATTTGACTTGGGCAACTGGGACGCTGTTCGCCGCCACGGTGCGATAGCCGCCGATCTGGAACCCGACAATATCGAGGTTGAGTCCATCAATAACAGCCTGGCCTATACCGACTCGATCCGTAACGGGGATGTGGCCAGAACGGATTCCATCATTCGGACCGCACGCGAAATGATCGACGAAAAACCCGATCTGATGAGCGCGCGGAAAATCGTGATCGACTGGCTTGTCCGCAACGAGCTCTGGGATGATGTGGTCGACGAGATTGATGCCGCACTGGCCGTAGTGCCGAAGCAGGACAATCTGTACGCGATCCGACTGCGTGCCCTACAGGCTCAGAACAAACACGAAGAGATAGCTTTGCAGCTCAAAAGCATGCTTCAGCTTTACCCCGAGGATGAGGGCGTCGAGGCGATGCTGGTTCAGCATTACATCGACTGGAACGAGCTGGATGCGGCTGAGGATATTCTGCGCGGGAAGATCGACCCCCAGGCCGAAGATCACATGCCAACTCAACGGCTTATTGCATTCCTGAACGACCATCGCGGTCCCGAAGCCGCCATCAACGAAATTGATGCAATCATCGCGCAGGACAGCACGAACGCCGCAAAGCTCCGCGCATGGCGGGCCACTTTGAAATTTCACAGCGGTGACACGCAAACCGCACTCGCTGAAATGCGCAATCTTCTGGCAGATGCAGAGCGAACCGCGCAAACCCGGGAAAACGAAGTAGAATTTGCCCGGATGCTGTTCAGCGAGGGAAAATCTGAAGAAGCTCGTGCTTTGGTCGAAAAGATCCTTGAAGAAGATCCGAAACAGGTGGGGGCGCTCAAGTTCAAGGCTGCCTGGCTGATTGAGGACAATCAGACCGGTGATGCGATTATCCTGCTGCGCGAAGCCCTGAGCCAGACCCCCCGCGATCCGCAATTGATGACCCTTATGGCCAATGCTCACGAGCGCAACGGCGATCGCGAACTGATGGGCGAAATGCTTGCTCTGGCTGCGGAGATGTCCCAGAACGCAGGAGCCGAGGCTGCGCGCTATGGTCAATATCTGCTGTCAAAAAATGACTTGGAAATCGCCCAGAGCGTGTTGCTGGATGCCTTGCGCAAAAGCCCGCAAAATCCGGACCTGCTGTCTCTGCTTGCCCAAACCTATATGCGCCAGCAGGACTGGGACCGCCTTGAAGCTGTTCTGAAGTCGCTCGAAGCGCTGACAGACCCAAACGCGCAACGCCTTTCGAACGAGCTCAGGGCATACATGCTGGCCTCCCAGAACCGCTCTGACGACCTGATGGAATTTCTCAACGAATTGGCCGCAGATCCTCAATTCGGTTTGCCCGCGGATATCGCGGTTATCCGACTGATGCTGGCACAGGACAAACACGAAGAAGCCTTTGCCCGGATCGATCAGAAACTTACGGAAACCCCGGATTCCCTGCCATTGCGCTTTGTAAAGGCGCGTGCGCTGGCGGAAGAAGGGAAACTTGACAAAGCCGAACAGATTTATCGCGCGATCATCGATGAGCGCCCTGACGTAACACGGGCATGGGTCGCGCTTCACATGCTGGAAACCGAGCGTGGCAATATCGAAAAAGCCCAGGATGTCCTGGCCGAGGCGCTGATTGCCCTGCCCGAAAATCCCGATCTGCTATTTGTGCAGGCAGCGTTTCACGAACAGGCCGGCGATATGGAGCAGGCCATTGCCGTTTACGAAAAGCTCTACCCCCTCAGTGGCCAGTCGATTTTGGTTGCCAACAACCTTGCCAGCCTGCTGACAACCCAGCGCAACGATGCCGAAAGCCTGCAACGTGCGCATGTCTTGGCGCAGCGTCTGCGGGGCACGCAAGAACCCGCCTTTCAAGATACCTATGGCTGGGTGGCGTATCAGGTCGGCAACTATGAAGAGGCTGTCCAGTACCTGGAATCTGCGGCACAGGTTTTCTCTGGGCATCCTCTTGTCCTGTACCATCTGGGCAAAACATACGCCGCCCTGGACCGGCACGAAGAAGCTTTGCGCAGTTTTCGTGCAGCGGAAGCGACCGGGGCAGCCTCGGCTGAGATTGCCTCATCCATTGAGGCCGAGATCGAACGGCTGGTCACGATGAACAACGCAGGTCAGTAGGCGCCGCCGCTGCATTTCTGCCGCATCTTGTATGTATCAGACTCCCTGCTGATTGTTTTGCAGCTTGTGGGAAGGCATAAGTAGGAAAAAGTGAGAGATTTGAATATGCGTACAGTCATCGGGTCCTTGACCGCACTTGTCATTACCATGATCGTGGCCACCGCATCATGGGCGCAATCCTATCAAATCCAACCGGGTGATGCGCTGCAGGTTGAAGTTCTCGAAGACCCCACCCTGAATCGGACCATCCTGGTTCTGCCGGACGGGTCCATCAACTTTCCGCTTGCCGGCTCGATCCGTGCGGCCGGCCAGTCGACCAGCGGATTGAGCGCGTCGCTTTCATCGGCGTTGGCCTCGAATTTCAATACGCCGCCGACAGTCTTTATTTCAGTGGCGTCGCTGGCTCCGCCGCCGCTTCTGGGCGGACAGGCCGCATCCGGACCAACCATCGATGTGTTCATCATGGGTGAGGTCAATGTGCCCGGCAAGCATCTGGCAACCGAAGGCACGACAATTCTTCAGGTTTTGGCTCAGGCCGGTGGTCTGACCAATTTCGCGGCTCGCAAGCGCATCGAATTGCGCCGGGCTGACAGTAAAACAGGCGTGATGAGAAAATATACCTATAACTACAAAGGCTCGGGCGGTGGCATCCAAGGCAATACAGTGCTTAGACCCGGAGACGTGGTTGTCGTACCAGCACGCCGCTTGTTCGAATAGGGGCTGATACAGGTGGGGAAATCCAGGAGCAGGCTGTCCACCATTCTGGGGGGTGGGATCGCTGTCATAAGTTCGTTTACACCAGCTGTCGGGCAGCAGGCCTCGACACAGCAAACGACTGCGCAGCAAACACAAACCTCGACACAGCAAACATCCGTGCAGCAGACAACCGTCGCATCGACGGTTGTGCAGCAGACACCCAGCCAGCAACTGATCGCACAACAGGCACAGCGAAATCCGGCCCGAAGGGTCGGCCTGCCGACCGGTCAGCAGATTGGGACCGGGACCGGCCTGAGTGTGACCCTGGATTATCTCTCGTCGCTCAGACATGACAGCAATCTTCGCCTGACCGATCCTTCGCTTGGGTCCACGACCTGGTGGGAGAATACGCTGGCCCTGGGTATTCTGAAACAGACCTCGGATTCGAGACTGGCTCTTGACCTTTCCGGGCTGTATCGGATCGCCAATGAGCCGATCATCGGGACGGATTCCAGTTTTGCGGACCCGACTGCCCGCCTGTCGTATCAGCGGTCGCGCCAGAACAGCCAGCTTGACCTGCTATTGGATTACCGCGAACAGGATCTGGCTTTTAATCGTTCACTGACCGACACCAATCTGGATGGCAGAATTGATGCCGCCGATGTGACCGGAACCATCGGGGATCAGGTCAACTCCCTGGGCAACCTGAATTGGCAAACCGGCCTGAATGATCCAATCGGGTTCCAATTCATCTACAGCTATAGCGAACGCACTTATACAAACACAATCGATCCGAACCTGTTCGACAACAAATCAAGCGATTACACGGCGATCACGACATTGCGGGTGTCACCGGTTTTCCAGGCCAACTTGCGTCTCGGCTACACTGATTTCTCGGCAGAAGACAACGTGCGAACCGATGAGCAAACGACGGTTGTGACAGTAGGGGGGACCTATGACATATCCCCTGTCACCACCGTCAGTGCGAATATCGGTTACAGTCAGGTGGATGACACCCAGCGCACAACCAATACCAACACCGTGACCGAGGATTTCGTCTGGGATTTCGCATGGAACAAAACCCTGCCAGACGGCTCGGCGGATTTTCAGATTGACCAGACATTCGGGGTCAATGGGTCACGGATAAACGCAACGGCCGGCCGCAGTTTTCAGCGCGCCAACGGACTATTCAGCTTCAACCTGGGCCTGACCAGAGGACCATTCGACGAAGTCACGCCGATCGGGCAGCTTGACTACAGCTACCAGCTGGCCAGTTCCCGGATCGGAGCAACGGTGCAACGCCGGGTCGGCACCAGTACGCAGAGCATAGAAACACGTGAAACACTGGTATTTCTGACATATGACTATTTCATCAACCCGGTATCGGGTCTGTCTTTCAGCGTCGATTACATCGACCAGGAAGACGAGGGAACCGGTCAACCCAACCCGCGCCAGCGCGGTACGTTCAGCGCGTCCTATACACGGGCGGTCACGAAAGACTGGGCTGTAAACGTGGGATACCAATATGAAATGGACGATCAGAACGGCTTTAAGGCAACTTCAAACTCGGTCTTTCTGACTTTGGGCCGACGCTTTTCTCTCAAACCCTGACGTTCATTCACGCGGTCCATGGTATCGACAATCAGGACAACCCGCGCTCAATGTCCCGAAAACGGATCAAAATAGCGGGAGCTTGGGCCGTCATAATTTCAGGCCACACCTTATTGTGCATGATGGACCGTGATGCATCACCTCGATTCGAAAAACAGCCGCAGTAATATCCTTGAAGCGGCCAGAAGAGGCTTGCCGGTCATGAACACCGTCGGGCTGTTCTGGTTTGTCCTGCTGCTGCTTGGGTCGATACCCGTCTTCTGGATCGGGATCGTGTCTCTGGGCGCCGCCTGGAGCACCCCCGAATACAGCCATGGCCCGCTGATCCCGATCATCTCGCTGTATCTGTTCCTGCGTGAACTGCGGGACATGCCACCACCCAACCCGGTTGTGCATGATCGCTGGCCGGGTGTGGCGGTGATTGCCGTGGCTCTGACCATCGCCATTCTGGGCAACCTGGCCCGTATTCCCGATATCGTCACCTATGCCATGATCGTCTGGACGGGCGGCGTCATGCTGACCGTGTTCGGCTGGCAGCGGGGCAAATACCATCAGTTGCCCGTGCTGCATCTGGTGTTCATGCTGCCCCTGCCGCAGTTCGTCTATTGGAAGCTCACGATCTTCCTGCAATGGATTTCGTCCGAGCTGGGCGTCTGGTTCGTGCAGATGGCCGGTGTTTCGGTTTTCATCGAAGGCAACATCATCGATCTGGGGGTCTACAAACTACAGGTGGCCGAGGCCTGTTCCGGGCTGCGCTATCTGTTCCCGATCCTGAGCTTCTCGTATCTCTTTGCCCTGCTTTACCGTGGCCCGATCTGGCACAAGGTGGTTCTGCTGGTCTCGGCCGCTCCGCTGACCGTGCTGATGAACTCGATCCGCATCGGTGTGATCGGCGTGCTGGTCAACCAGCATGGCATCGAGCAGGCTGAAGGCTTCATGCATTTCTTCGAAGGCTGGATCATCTTCCTGCTCTGCGTCGCCATTCTGTTCCTGATGGCCATCGGCTTGCAGCGCCTGGCGCCGAATCCGCAACCCTTTGCCGAGACCATTGATCTGGATACCCAGGGGCTGGGTTCTGTTGCCTTGCGTATCTTTGGCATTCGCGCATCGGTGGCGCTGGCGGTTGCGGCCCTTCTGACGCTTGCGGTTTCAACCGCCTGGACCCTGCGGCCCGCTTCCGAAGTGCGGCCTGTGGAACGTGACCCGTTTGTTCTCTATCCACGGCAGCTTGGCCCCTGGTCCGGGTCGCCCACCACGTTGGATCCACAGGTTGAACAGGTTCTGGGGGCCAGCGATTACCTCAATGCCACCTATATCAATACCGGATCGGGCGACTTCGTGAACATGTTCGTGGCCTTTTACGACAAGCAGACCGACGGCGACGGCATCCATTCGCCCGAAGTGTGCCTGCCGGTGGGCGGCTGGGAAATCTTCAGCCTTGAACCTTATGAGATCAACCCGGGCAACACGCCTTATGGCAGCTTTACGGTCAACCGCGCCGTGATCCAGAAAGAGCTGTCAAAACAGCTGGTCTATTACTGGTTCGAGCAGCGCGGCAAGCGTATGGTCAATGATTTCCGCGCCAAGATGAGCGTCATTCAGGACGGCTTCACCATGGGGCGCACCGATGGCGCTCTGGTCCGGTTTGTGACCCCCATCCTGCCCGGTGAAACCGAAGCGGATGCGGATGCAAGGTTGCAACGTTTCATGGAGCCAAGCCTGAACCGCCTGCCGCGGTTTGTACCGTTTTGAGGAAGGACCGGACAACACGCAATCAGAGCATTCCCCGCAACACCGTGTATCGTAAAACATGGCACGCCGATTCAAATGATTGCGGCACGGCAAAAAATGCAGGATGACGTGCTCCTGACAGTAAGGGATCAGGTTTTTAGTTTTTAAGTGTATGGTTAGAAATGTGCCCGCGGCAGAAATGAATATTGCTCCTCAAAGCCGTTCTTTGCGTCCAGTTTTGGCGCTGACCTTGTTGGTCAGCCTTGTTCCGCTCTGTGTGACGCCAATCCTTCCGTTGACGGATTTCTATGCCCATATCGCACGCTACTACATTCTGGCCAAACTGCCGGATTTTGACGTATTGCAGGAAAACTACGAAGCCGCCTGGCAACTGCTACCCAATCTCGGGTTGGACATTCTGGGCACAGGTATCATGCATGTGCTGCCCCCGCTTTTGGGTGCCAAGCTGATCGCCGGTCTGATCATTGCGGCCCCGTTCGCGGGTATTCTGTATCTGTCACGTGTTCTGCACGGGCACCTCCCGGTGCTCAGCGTGCTGCTGGCCGGTCTGGTCGCGTATAACCACATCCTGATCTGGGGGTTTTCGAATTTTCTGCTTGGGTTGGGGGTTCTGCTGGGCGCAACCGGCTATTGGATTGCGACACAGGACCGTCCCGTCCGGCAACTGGCTGTCACGGCCTGTCTGGGGCTGATCCTGTTTTTCATTCACGGGCTGGCCTTTGCGTTGTGGGGGCTGCTGCTGAGTATGGTCGAGCTGTCCCTCGCCCTATCATCGGGCAACACGGGCCCCCGTGTACTGATCCGCAGGGCCGCCCGACTCGCCCTGATCGCCGTTGCGCCGGCTTTATTGTTCATCCAGACAAAAACTGCGGGAGGCGGCGTCATCACGCCAGTGACCAACCTTCTGGCTCATGCCGAGCAAGGCACCTTATGGCGTCGGCTGGGTACCGAAGCCTATCTGAGAATGGATGGCATTCTGCGTGTTGCCGACTCGACATGGCGCAATTTCGACTGGGGCTTTGGCCTGGTTCTATGGGGCCTTTTGATCGGTGGCCTTTTGACCGGGATATTGCAGATCGACAGGCGTATGAAACTTGCCGCGGCGGTGTGCGGGGTGCTGGTCCTGCTCATGCCCCCGAACCTGTTCGGTGTCGGACATCTGAGCGAGCGTATTCCGCTTTTGATGTTGGCGCTTCTGGCGGCAAGCCTGTCCCTGAACCCCGACGCGAAACCGATATCACGCCGGGCTGCCGTTGCGTCGATCGCCGGGCTGCTTCTGGTGCGCAACCTGATGCTGACCGTAGGATGGTATCAGGATGGCAAGATCTACAGCGCATATCTTGATGCACTGAGCGGCCACGATACGCGTACCCTGGGGGCCGGGGTTTATATTGAAGACGCCCGGGATGCATGGGTCTTCAAGCCCAGTTGCAGGCCCCTGTCCTTTCTCATGATTTTCAACGGCACCGCCGTTCCAACCTTTGCCAACCCCACCCAACAACCGCTGCGCATCACCGGAGCGCTCACCCATGTGCAAAGCACAGTTCAGAAAATTGCGCTGGAGGCCAATCACACGCTGCCAGCGGCCTTGAATGCACTATCGAACGTAAAAGCCGATACAATCGTGACATGTTCCACGGAATCGTTTCCGCCACAGGTTCAGGGTTTCGAGATACTTGCAGCAACTGAACCGTGGATATTGTATCAAAGGATAACTTCCAAATAATTGCGGACCCATATGTTTATGTCACCAACCCAGAGGACTCGCGGATGAAAGACCAGGATGCGCATGCAACCTCGGGCAATCCTACGCACTGCTATATCGCGGACCGGGCAGACGGGCGGGACAACAATTTCAACCTGATCCGGATTCTTGCCGCCAGCGGCGTGCTTGTATCGCACGCCTATCCGCTCAGTTGGGGTGGCGCGGTTGGTCAACCGTTTGAAACTGCTCTTCACGGGCTGTCCTTGGGCATGGTGTGCGTATGGATCTTCTTCGCCATTTCAGGATTCTTCATCACACGCAGCTTCGATAGAAAACGATCTGCCAGTTCATTTCTGATCGCCCGCGCGCTGCGTCTGTTTCCGGCACTTGCGGTCGTGACAGGGATTACGCTCTTGGTTGCCGGGTTCATACTGACACAGGCCCCTGCATCCGTTTTCTGGGCGCAGGCCGGGGAATTTTTTGTGCGCAACATGCTGCTGTTCAAGATTCAATACGTGTTGCCCGGCGTGTTCGAATCCAACCCTTACGGCCCTGCAATCAACGGCTCACTCTGGTCGCTGTCTTACGAGGTCACCTGCTATATCGGTGTATTGATCTGCGGCATCCTCGGCATTCTGGGGCGGAAAAAAATCTTTGCTGTTGTTACCCTGCTGTTCCTGGTCGTCTATGCGGTGGCCATGGTGACCGACCTGAACCCGCGTATCGAGCAACTCACCCGGCTTGGACTCCCCTTTCTCACGGGGATGGTCTTTTATATCTGGCGCCAGCACATCCCGCTGTCCCCGATCCTGCTCATCACGGCAACGGCGCTGTCCATTGTGGCCTGGTTCACACCACTGTTTCTGCCGGTCTTTGCCGTCTGCCTGTCATATGTGGTGTTTTTCTTGGGCTACGCGAAATCGCCTCTGCTGCTGCATTACAACAAGCTGGGCGACTATTCCTACGGGGTCTACATTTATGCCTTTCCCATCCAGCAGTTGGTGGCGCAGGCCGGGGTCACCACCCCCATCGTCAACATGGTCATATCATTTCCACTAACAATGATCTGCGCGATGCTGTCATGGCATTTTGTTGAAGCCCCAGCCATGCAATTGCGGCACCGGAAGACTCCAAAACCCCTGGAGACCAAACAGGCTGCTGAATAGCCGACCCTACCCCTTCCAGATCCGCTGATACGCCGCGATCAGCGCGGGCACCTGATGCGGCCAGGCCATCTCGGATTCGACCCGGGCACGCCCATAGCGGCCCATGGCGGCGCGACGTTCGTCATCGGCCAGCAATTCGGTGATCTTGTCGGCCATATCCACCGGATCATTGGCCTTGGCATAAAGCGAGGCCTCCTGCGCCGAGAACCGCCCTTCGGTCACGTCGAACTGAACGATGGGTTTCTCGAAGGCCATGTATTCGAGGATCTTGTTCATGGTGGATTTGTCGTTCATCTCGTTCACCCGGTCCGGGTTCACGCAGACATCCGCGGTCGACAGGATCTCGAACAGGTCCTGATCCGGGGCACGGCCGGTGAAAGTGACGTAATCCGACAGGCCCATTTCAGCAGATTGTTCGCGCAGCTTGTCCAGGCTGGGGCCCCCGCCCACAAGGCAGAACTGGATGTCGTCGCGGCCCTGCACCTGTACCAGATGCGCCACGGATTCCAGCAGCAGGTCGATCCCTTCCTGATCGCCCATCACGCCGACATAGCCCACCATGTATTTCCGCCCGTTGCGCCAGGCCGGGTTCGGCGGCAGGTGCTGCAGCCGACTCAGATCAGGGCCGGACCGGACGATAAACACATCCTCGGGCGCCATGCCGCCGCGTTCGATGGCGATCTTGCGATAGCTTTCATTGGTGGCAATCGACACCCGGGCCGAGGCGAAGGTCAGCCGCTCGAACGTCTTCATCAGCTTCCAGAAAAAGCCGCGCTTGTCGAACTTGGCCTCGTAAAGCTCGGGGTTGATATCGTGGTGATCGAACAGATAGCGCACGCCAAACAGCTTGAACGGCAACGCCACCAGAAAGATCAGATCGGGCGGGTTGCAGCCATGGATGACGTGAAAGCCGCGGGTGAACTTGATCTTCAGCGCCAGCCAGCTTTCCCAGAACAGCGCCGCGCCGTATTCCAGCAGATACCCCAGCGCGCCACTGGCATCCAAAGGCAGCGGGTGGCGATAGACCTTGATCCCCTCGTCTTCCCAAACGCGTTCCTCATGGCCCTTGCCGGTGGGGCAGATGACCGAGACCAGCGCGCCTGCGGCGGCCAGCGTGCGCGCCTCCATCCAGACGCGGCGGTCGAAGGGGACGGGCAGGTTTTCCACCACGATCAGAACCTTGAGGCCCTTCAGGGGCTGGCTCTGGCGCAGCTCTTCGAATGAAATCGGCTGAACGGCGGGTACAGGGCTAGTCATATTCATAGGTTCTTACCACCTCTGCATCACCCAGGTTCAGATCATTCACGATCCGGTTTGACCCGACCACCAGATCCCAGGGTCCGGCCTCGGCCGTGGCGCGGTCCACCAGCAGGCTGCCCACGTTGGGCAGGTGGGTAAAGGCATAGCCCAGGTTCTGCCCCCGCAGATCGGCCGGTTTGATGGCCGGATCATAGACCGACAGCTGATAGCCCGCCTGCAACAGACGCCGGGCGATATCGACATTGGGGCTTTCGCGCAGATCGTCGGTTCCGGCCTTGAAGGCCAGCCCGGCCATCAGCACCCGGCCCCCATCGGGCAGCCGCGCCATGATGTCCTGCGCCTGATAGGTCTTATGCGCCTGATTGGTCTGCAACAGGCTGTCGATCAGATGCGTATGCGCACCCACCTCACCGGCGATGTGTTGCAACGCACGCACATCCTTGGGCAGGCAGGACCCCCCGAACGCCCCGCCCGGACGGGTATAATAGGCCGAGATGTTCAGCTTGGTGTCCGAGACGAAAATCTCGTGCATGGTTTTTGCCGACACGCCCATGCTGTGGCAGATCCGACCGACCTCATTGGCAAAAGCCACCTTGGTGGCGTGCCAGGTGTTGTCGACGAATTTGGTGATCTCGGCCTCTTCGAACGCGGTGTAGAACACCGGCGCGTCCAGGCCTTCGTGCATTTCGTCCATCACCGCCGAGCGATTGCCATCGGCCGTGCCGACAACGATCTTGGGCGGGTTGAAGAAATCATCCACCGCCGATGCCTCGCGCAGGAATTCGGGGTTATAGACGATCTCGATCGCCTGCCCCGTCCGATCGCCCAGATAGCTGTGAAAGATCGGCTCGATCAGTTGCCGCACCGTGCCCGGCCGGAAGGTGGATCGGTACGCTACGGTCAGCGGCCGCGCGCGGTCCGGTGACACGGCCTTGGCAATCTGTCGCGTCACCTCGGCCACGAAATTCATGTTGTGCGAGCCGTCAGTGGAACTGGGCGTGCCGACGCAAACGATGGCCAGGTCGACATCGGACAGGTCGGGGATTTCAACCGTTGCGCGGATCAGGTTCTTTGCAAGCGCCTCGGTCAGCAGCTCGGCCACCTTGGGTTCCTTGATCGGAGGCTGCCCGGCATTGATTTCCGAGACCTTGTCGGCATTCACATCGACGCCGACCACCTCATGCCCCTCACGGGTCAGACAGCATGCTGCCGTGAACCCCACATACCCCAGACCAAAAATCGCAATCTTCATACCATTACACCGTTTTGAACCCCGGCTTCCGGGCACTGGCCGCCGCCGGACACATATCAGGCATCACATACTTGACGCGCTTGCCCATGAGGAGCCTGATCTGAGACACTGGGCCAGAAATTCTCCTTGAAACAGCAGATAACTTTCGGACACTAGACCCGCAGGTATCACCGAGTATGAAACAACCTTCTGACATTGAAAGAAAATCATGTGAGTTCGACATAAAAAAGCGCGGTTTTCCTTGAGTAACAGCGACCCCGCCCAATTGCCAGAACGGCACTTCTCTATCCGGTTGGAATACTTGGGAGAGGAGATAAAAAGGAAACACTAAACCGTTATTCTGTTGTTTGTTTTGAATGTGGAAAGACAAAGCTGTTGAAGCCTTCGCCTAAATCCGAACCGACCGGTGCCGCAGTCCCGCGCGGCTCACCCCTTGTCGTCGGGGCCGCAGCACTGTTTGCGTCGGGTGTTTTCAGCCAGATTCTTGGTCTGCTGACGCTTATCGTCACTGCTCGCCTGCTGACCCCGACGGATTTCGGTGTAATCGCCTATTTCGTCATCGCAGTGGCCTTGCTTGAAATCGCGCAGCGGGCGATTTCCATGACCCTGATCCGGCAACCCGAGGTAACCGAAGCGCACCTCAATACGGTTTTCACGATGCAGCTTCTGCTAGGCACTTCCGCCGCTGGCCTGATCTGGATCAGTGCACCCCTGATGGGGTTTCTGGGCTTGCCTGCCCTGACCGAGCTGATACCCGCCTTATGCCTGATCGCCATCGTCAGTTCGCTCAAAAGCACACGGTTTCCCTTGCTGGAAAGGGATCTCAGGTTTGGATTCGTGGCTGGTGAAGAAGCCATCAGCCGCATCACATACACGTTGTTCGCAGTGTGCCTTGCCTGGTTCTGGCGCGATTTCTGGGCCATTGTCGCAGCCAATTTCCTGACCCAGGTCGCACGCGTTATCTGGTCTTTCTCCGTCGCACCGATGCGGCCCCGGCTGACGCTCAGATGCTGGCATGACTGCATCGACGTATCATCATGGTCACTGGGTGCACAGATCACGCAATTCCTGACGACCAACATGCCGCAAATCATTATCGGAGCCACGTTGGGGCTGGCGGATGCGGGTATTTTCAGAATCGGCTTTCGCCTTGTGTCACTGTTCACCAGCCAGGTCATCGGACCACTTGAGCGGGTGATCTATCCCGGGCTTGCCAGCATCTCCAGAGCTCAGGGCAACGACCGCGAAGCCTTTGAACAGGCCAATGCCATTCTGCTGGGCATCATCATTCCCGTCAGTGTCGGAATGGCGCTGGTCGCAAATCACCTGATCGTCGTGGTGGCCGGATATGAATGGCTGGCGGCCTCTCAGGTCATCTGGGTGCTCGCCCCGCTCAAGGCCATTGAAACGCTACAGGCCAATGTCCGTTCGGCAAGCTATGTACAGGGCGACACGAAACGGCTGTTCCTGCGCAACAGTATCCTGCTGGTCGTAACAACCATACTGGTGCTGCTGGGATCCAACTATGGATTTGTGGGCGCGATCCTCGGATCCGGCGCCGCCAGCCTGTTCGCGATCGGCCTGGCGCTGGTCATGGCCAAGGATTTTGGAACCGGGGGGCTTCTTACACCCATTCTCATGGCCTGGCGCACCTTCGCCGCGGCCATCGCAATGGTCACCGCGGTTCTCATCGTCAGCAGCGCCTATGGCAGTGGCGACGCAATCGGCTGGGCTTACGATTCAGCCGAAGACCTGCCGCTGCTGCGCATCCGCTTTGCCGTCAAAGTCATCGTCGGCGTGTTCACCTATATCGCGACCCATCTGTTGCTTTGGCAGCTGTCAGGGCGCCCAAAGGGATTTGAAAGCCTGACGCTCGAACTCGCATCGAAACTGCGCAACAGGATTGTCGCCAGGGTGTCCTGAGCCACACTCACCCCTGCAATGCCCGCGTCAGCTCCGAGACGATGTAATCGACATGCGCCTCGGAAAGATACTGGTGTAGCGGCAGTGACACCGCGTCATTCTTAAGCGCCATCGCTTCGGCCTGTCCGGTCCAGTCGAGATTACGGTTGAATCCCGCCCACCAAGGTGTTGCCCCGATCCCGCTGTGTTGCAAAGCCTGCACGATACGGTCGCGCTCCTCCACCAACACCGGCATGTTCAGCGGGCAGGTGTCGACCGTCAGCTCGGGCACAAGCATGCGCACACCCGCGACATCAGCCAGAAGTTCACGGTACCTTTCCCAGTTCGCCCGGCGCGTTGCAATGGCCTCGGATACGGAAAACGCCCGCAAGGGGCGGGCCGCAAACGCGCTCATACGGGTACTGCGCAGAGCCGGATCAAAGTAGTAATGGCTTGGAATATCTTCCAGTTCTCCCTCAGGGCACATGTCCACGGGTATTTGTCCGCCGCCCCGCAACGCCTGCACCAGCCCTTTCAGGCGCGCTGTACCAAGCACATTGCCCAGCCCGGCACGCAGCAGCATCTTGGTGACCATCTTGCGGGGGGGCGGGCGTGTAAACGGATGCTCAGCATGCAGATCCGGCGCATTGATCACCAAGGCGCCGCCGCCCAAAACCGGAACAAACTTGTAAAAACAGAAGACCGAGACGTCACCCACCCGGCCTTCGGCGGGGGTCTGACCACTCAGCAGGCTCAGCGCGCAATCCTCGATCAACCGCAACCCGTGCCGGTCACACAGCGCCCGCAGCTCGGTCAGTGAGGGTTGGATCGCGCCGAAGTAATGCGTCACGTAAATCGCCCGCGTGCGCTCCGTGATGAGCGGTGCAATACGATCCGGATCAGCCAGCAGATTGTCCGAGACAGGATACAGCCGGACCGAAAGACCCGCGTCGATCAGCGGGTCAACCTCTGAGCCGCAATTATAGGCTGGCACCAAAACCTCGTCCCCGGGCTGCAAGGCCAAAAGATCACAGGCGGCCCGGATCGCCACGCGGGTATTGAAACTCCAGAAAACCGGGCGATTCCGAAACAGGGCTGTATATCCGCCTGCCGGGTCCCGGCGAAACAGATTGGCAAACTGCATGGGCGGGTCGCCGCAATAAAGCGTGGTCTCATGTGTGTTGCTGCTCATGCCAACCCCGCATTTCAATACTGCCGCCAAGTCCGATGATGTGTCAGGCGGTATTCATTACAGTGCCCAACCGGTGAAAACCCCGTTTTCAGGATATTGAGCCTGGAAGGTAAATTGTAATCCCGGCAATTGGTATAAAACCCGTCGATTCCCGCGGATATTTTGCTGGCAACAATCGTGTTCCAAAGCCGACCCTGCAAATTCCTGCCGCGGTATTCTGGCAGGACATAAACATGCCAGAACAGCTCTTCCCTGTCGGTGAGGGGCACAAAGAAATCGCGGCTATGCGCGGCATCCCTAACCCAGGCCACCGCCTGGATGCGCCCCTCTTCCGTCAGCACCCAAAGCTGCCACCCGGCGTCCAGCCATTCCAGCATTCCCCAGTCATGCGCCGCCTCAGGGTCCGTCAGGCTGGCCAGCTCGTCACTGGTAAGGTCTTCGCGTGATCGGATTTCCCGCACCTGTTGCGCGTCCTGCCCGGCTTGTGAGTGGGCAGCGCAACTGGTCGCGCCCAGCCGGAACACCAGATGGCGCTTGCGCACTAAGCTGTCCATCAGGGCCAGCCAAAGCTGCCTGACAAGAACAACTGGTCCACGTCGCGCGGCCCCCCGGATCAGTTGCAATTTGCCTTTTTTAGCCAGATTCATACTTCGCCTTACCAATCGTTCAGGAACCTAACCCGCCGTTGCCCTCTTGAGCTTTTTCAGCTGCCCCCTGATCAGATCACGCGCATTTCCCGTCAGGTACACAGACCTGTTCAACACCTTTTCACGTGCCGAAATCCGCTGCACGACACGCGGATTGAATTCTGACTTGTACTTGTGGATGTTGAACTTCTTCTCACCCGAAACCGGTACGTGATAGCCCTCGACATCCAAGGTTCTACAGCCCTTGCCCTTGGCCCATCTCATGGCCTCCAACCACAAGGCCGGGGCGATACGCAGATTGCCCGCCGCCCGCAGATGATCCGGCTCGGTGGTGAAATGCCGGCCGTGCACAATGTCCCTGCTGCGATACACCAAAAGCCCGGCAAGAAAGGCCTCCTGCTGCCAGGCCATGATCACGGTGCCAATCTCATCGGGCCGCAATACATCTTCAAACATCGCCTCATAGGCGGGAAGGCTCAGCTCGGGCAGCCTGCGCGAGACGCGCAACCGGTTCATGCTCTCGAGAAAAATGCGGAACTCTTCCGGGGTTCGCGCGCTTCGGAACGTCACGCCCTGCCGTTCGGCGCGCCTGACCTCGCGACGGGCGCTTTTGGAAAACGCCGCCATGATCTCTTCGCTCGTGACCGATATGTCGACCCATCCGGTTTCACGAAACTGATCTTCCTCGGCCACGCGCCAACCCGCATGAGCCAGCGCGGCATCCAGTGTGTCGGCCTCTTCTTCGGTCCAGAACGGGGTGACAGTCAGGCTGCCAACCCTTGAAAGCTCAGGCTGCCTGCACAGCCCGTTCAGAAACGCCACCATGTCGGCGGCATCGTCGCAAACCGGGCCGCTCAGGCAATGGGCCCGGGACCAGGCACCGGGTAGATATGGGTGCGGTTCAAGCGAGATCAGGCCGACACCCACAAGCACACCCCCCCGGCGCGCCGAGGCATAAATCACCTTGCGATTCAACCTTTGTTCCGAATTCGTAAACAACGGAGATTGCCGCGGATGCTGGTGCCGGGCCGCATTCAGAAACGTCATCCATTCGGCATTCCGGTCTGCGGTCAGGGTTTCAGTGCATTCAATCGCAACACTATCTTGCCCTTCAAGTTCCTGCACAGCCAAACTAATACCTCAATATACCGGTTTATTCGCTCTGAATTTCACAGCTACTATTTAACAACAGCCGTCGCTTAATGACGTTGAGTGTATTCATAGATCAGAACAATGGCTAAACAATTTGAAAATGTAAGCGAGTAACGAGAACAGGGTTTCATGACTTCACCGTCACACGGCACGCAGAGCGAATGCGCTGTTTCCATTGTCATCGTGAACTGGAATACCCGGGACATTCTTCGGGACTGCCTGATATCCATTTCCCGACAGACCCGGAAGCCGCATGAGGTCATCGTCGTCGACAATGCATCAAGCGACGGATCCGCCGATCTTGTCCGTGACGAATTCCCTGATGTTCGGTTGATCGCCAATGACACGAACCGGGGATTTGCCGCGGCCAACAATCAGGGTCTGGAAATCGCACGGGGTGACAATCTGCTGTTGCTCAATCCCGATACCATCATTCTGGATGGTGCGATCGATACCATGCTGGGCTGGCTGGATCAGCACCCGGATGTCGGCTGCGCTGGATGTCAGGTCCTGGAAGATGAAACCACCATTCAGCGCACCTGTTTTGCCGACCCGGGTCCGGGGAACCTGGCGCTGATCGAGTTTGGGCTGCACCGCCTGTCTCGGGGCAATCCGCTTCTGGCCCGCGCCGAGTACGGAGACTGGGATCGGCGTTCGCAACGCGAGGTCGACGTCGTCTCGGGCATGTTCATGCTTGTGCCGCGTCGTGTCTTCGAGGCCGTGGGTCTTCTGGATGAGGCATTCTTCGTCTACTCGGAAGAGGCCGACTGGTGTCGTCGCATCCGTGATGCAGGCTGGAAATGCGTGTTCACCCCCGAAGCGCGCATCCTGCACCTTGAGGGAGGCGGCAAAAGCACCGCCCAGATCCGCTCGCGGATGTACGTACAGATGCAAAAAAGTAAGATGATCTACCTGCGCAAGCATTACGGCCTTTGGGGTGTGTTCCGAGGCCGGATGGTATTTGTGGGGTCATCCATATTGCGCTTTGTCATGTCGGTCACAAATCAGCGGGAAGAAGCTGCCGCGCGGCGGCGTCTGGCCCGGGCCTCGCTGCGCTATCACCTGACCAGCCAGGAGCCGACAGAGTGACCGACACAGACGTCCGGCTGACATTCAAATGGGTTGATGGGGTCAAAGGCCTTGAGCGCATGGCCGATGCGTGGGCCGCACTGGCCCGACGGACCGGCGCGGATATCTATGCCACTCCGGTCTGGGTCCTGACCTGGTGGGCTCATTTCGGGCGCGGTAAAACGCTCCGGACCCTTGTGGCATATGACGCTCAGGGGCAGTTGGTCGCCTTGCTGCCGTTCATGATCTATCCGGTTTGGCTGGGGCCTGTGAGGATCCGTATCGCCAAACTGGCCGCAACCGATCCCAACACGGTGATTTTCCAACTGGCCGCCACGGAAACCGCGCTAAAGAACAGCTGTACCGAGGCCCTGAACGGCCTTCTCGGCGATGGCCGGGCGCATCTGGTCAGTTTCACCCCTGCCTCGGAACACGGCACCATGCTGGCAGCCATCCGCGATGGGGTGGCACCGGAGCTGGCGCTGACCGACACGCCCGCTGGCACCCATACGGTTTTTGAACTGCCCGATACGTTTGAGGGCTATCTTGCCAACCTGTCCAAGAAACGGCGGGGGCAGTATCGACGGGATCTGAAACATCTACAGAATGACCACGGCCTGACAACACGGATGGTCCATCCTGATGCGCATCAGTTCGGGGATTTCGTCGACTTCCACAACCGGCAATGGCAGGAGGTTGGAAAAGGAGGCCATTTCGCGGATTGGCCTGGCAGCGCCGCCTTCTACAGCGATCTGGCAGATGCCACCTTGCAGGGGCAGGAAATCTGGTTTGTCAAACAGCGGGGCCGGGACGGCCCCCTTGCCACTCAATTCTGTCTGGTCGCGGGACAGACCTGCCATTGGCGATTGCCCGCCAGATCGACCGATCCGGAACTGGAACGCCTCAGCCTTGGCAAAATCGGCTTGGTTCAGATGATCGAACAGCTGATCGCCGCAGGCGTGACGCGGATCGAGGCCGGGATTGGCGCATATGGTTACAAGCTGGTCTATGGTGGTGAATCGGTGCCCACTCACCGCCTGATCGTCTCAAGGCGATCAGGAATATCCCCTGTCTTGCTGAAGCTCTGCCTTGGCTGGGCGCGTGTGTTGCACCTGGTCTATTACAGGCTCTGGTTCGGGCGGGTTGCACCCCGGCTGAGGGCCGTTATCCCGCTGAAAAACAAATCGCTGTGGTCCAGCTGGATCAAAACAAGGATATGAGGCGGATATGATCACAGATCAGCTCTCCGCACGGGTTCTGCCTGAAGAAAAGTGGCCCGCCCTCAGCGCGTCATTCCGCGACCTGACCCTTGAACACAGCCTGACCTATGCCCGCGCGGCGGCCCGACGGATCGGGGCAAAAGTACAGTTCCTGATGCTGACCACCCCGGATGGGCAGCCTGTTGCCGCTGCATGTCTGCGCATCAAACATGTTCCCGGCCTGCGGCGTGGCATTGCATGGCTTGCCGCCGGACCGCTGGTACAGCATGTCGAGCGGCCTGATCCCGATGCTGCAACACTGCGTGCCGTGCTGGCCGTACTGCGTACGTATGCTCAGGAGAGTGGGCATATCCTGCGCCTGCGGTTCCCGGCCACACCCTGGCATGATGTTGCATTGTTGGATCAGCTGGCCCGTAGCGAAGCGTTTTTGCCCACCGATCGATCCCCGACCTATCGAACCGTGGTCGTGGATTGTACCCAGGACGAAGACACGCTGATGCGTGCCCTGCACGGAAAATGGCGCAACCCCTTGCGCAATGCGCTGAAAGCCGGCCTTGATCTGGATATCGTGCCGATTGCACAGGCAGCCGACCGGTTTCATCCGATGTATACCGAGGTTCAAGCAGCCAAAGGCTTTCGGCCGGATATCCCGCCAGAATTCTATTATGCCCTTGAGGGGGCTGATTTTGCCCATGAGGTTCTGTTTGCCCGCAAGGACGGGGCCGACATTGCCGCGATGACGCTGGGACGGGCTGGGTCCAATGCCGTCTACCTGTTCGGGGCCACTCTGGACAGCGGACGGCGCCTGAATGCCGGGCATTATCTGATGTGGCATTCCATGCTGCGCTGTCGCGACCTGGGCCTGAAATATTTCGACCTGGGCGGGATAGACCCTGAAGCCAACCCTTCCGTCACACGTTACAAGCTGCGCACGGGCGGCACAGAGCTGCGCGCAGCGGGCCCGTACGAGTTCCGCCCTGCCGGCGCAAGCTCTGCCCTGATCAGCATCGCCGAAACCATTCACGCCCGCCTGAAGAAGCTGCGCTCATGACAAAGCCCATCGGTATCAACTTTCACGGCATCGGAACACCAAAACGCCCTCTGGAACCGGGCGAGGCCCCCTATTGGCTTTCGGTCGAGCAATTCGAACGGGTTCTGGACAGGATCGCCGCTGACCCTGATCCGAACCGGTTCACCATCACTTTCGATGACAGCAATCTTTCGGATCATGACATCGCCCTGCCAGCACTGTCGGCCCGGGGGCTTCGGGCACGGTTCTTTGTCCTGACCGGGCGGATCGGACAGGCCGGATCACTGGATGCAGACCACCTGCGTCGCTTGCAGGGTGCGGATATGACAATCGGCAGCCATGGGATTGACCATCTTGCCTGGCCGACACTGGATGACGCTGCTCTGGTCCGAGAACTCAGCGAATCCCGCGCGCAGTTGGAAATGATATGCGCACACCCGGTGACCGAGGCAGGCATCCCCTTTGGACGGTATGATGCTCGTGTTCTGCGCGCCCTGCGCATAGCCGGATACACGGCCGCCTGGTCAAGCGATGGCGGAACCTGGCAAAAGAACGCTTTCCTGCGCCCCCGAACATCCTTGCGCGCGGATATGACTGATCACCAGATACAAGCGGTCCTGTCTGGCAGGGTCGCGCCCTTACGCCGCCTTCGGCGCTGCTTGGGAATGGCCAGACGGCGCTGGACGACGACCGGCTAGCGGGTACGTGCAACGCGTCCGATAGACAGGTCTCCGGGCAGGGCCTTGGGAAACCGGGTATACCGCATCTTTCGCCCTCCTTCCTCGGCCTGGGCCTGGTCCCCATCCTGACCGGACCCGTCATCTGCATCCAGAAACCAGACCCCTGCCCCCAGCAGAAACATCAAAAAACAGAACGTGGCATCCCAAAGGTGGACGGTGACGGCCGACACGCAAAGGCCCAGCAGCGAAATCAGGTATCCGAGGCGCGCATCTGCCGTTGCCCCGGTCACGTTTCTGCTGCCCAATTGAAAGAACGTGACGATGACGGCCCCCACCAGCAGGAACAAGGCCGGAAAGCCATGCCGCAACGTGACCACAAGCCAGAAATTGTCGACGCTGCTCAGCAGCACCATCCAGTGGGGGCGGGTCCAGTCATGCAGGCCGATCCCGAATATCGGGTTCCGCAAAATATCGTCAGACGCAAAGTTGAATGTGTGGATTCGCGCCCATGCCGTGCCGGGGGTCAGCGTGAAATGGGTTGCAAAGATCTGGAACATACTCCGGTTCGAACCGATCTCGGCAATGAAATACAGGATGCCAAATATGCTCAGCAGAACTTTCCATTTGCTTTTGAGGAACTGAAAAACCCAATTCCATCCCATGAGCGCCAACTGAATGACGACATTCAGAAACGCACCCGATGAAAGGGAAAAGAACACCGCTCCCCCTACTACCGAGGTCAGGCCAACCTTCTTGAAGAACGATTTATGCCATCCCAGCACATACCAGGTCAGCGCGAAGGCCGGCGCACAGAACACGCCGAACAGGATGGGATGCGGCATCGTTGTCTGCGCCCGCAGCAATCCAAGCCGAGGTTCGAAAATCCATTTCTGATAGACGCTTAGAACCTTGCCGAACAGGTTCAACAGCGGGGTCTTGCCCGTAAAGGATTCGAACAGGGCAAAGGGCAGCAGAATAAGGATGAGCAGGAACAGGCATTTCACGAAATACCGAAACGATTCCAGGTTGCGGATATAGGTGCGGGCAATGAAATAGGGCGCCAGGGTTTCGATCATGAACATCCCGATGAACTGCCACATCGACGCCAAACCGTGATTGACGGAAAAAGACAGGGCCGACCAGAAGCTGAATGATATCACCAAAATATCAATCGGCCTGATCTTTCCAGCCTTGCCGCTCAGCCATCCGATAATCGCAGGAAACATGAACAGCAGCAGGATCACCCGATACCCGCTGAGCTTGAGCCCCCCCAGGTGGAAATAGAACGGCATCGCAAAGGAGAAAATGAGCAAGGCAAGAACGATCGGCTTTGTCGCCGGGGCGCTGGCTTTCGCTGACAAAACGGCTGTCATCTAAAATTCCTGCCTTCAAACGGATAACACATTACAGATTGCACTAACATATTGTCAGTATTCTGGCCGTGCGCCCGAAGCCAATCACTTTTCCACAACATTGCCTGCAATGTCCTCATCGCGAGGGGTAGGATTGCGACAGGCTGGACCCCGCATTCAGGCGATCAAGCTGGCTGCCGGGGCGTACGCCGTATTCGTTGTATCCGTCTTTCCTGCCTTGCGCGTAATAGATGAACTGGCTGTCATAATACCCACCCTGAGAGGGGGTCTGATCCTGAATCAACGCATTGTTGAGCACAACCCAATCGCGCTGGTTCTCGTGCCCGATGATATTGGCCACCGCATTCTGCTCAATGACCACCGAGGTCGAATCCGGAGAAATGTTGATGACCGGAACCGAATGACCGCCGGGCACATGGATCACCGAGTTCTTTCTGATCGAGATATTGTCCGAGCCATGGATCGAAATGCCGTGAATATGACCATTGTAGATCATGTTGTTTTCAACCAGCACATTGCGGTGTCGCATGACTGGGTTGCCGAGGTCCTTGCCGTCTCCGCCAGCCCAGATGGTCTGGGTGAAATCACCACCGGCCATGTCGAATATATTGTCACGGATGACGATGTCCGAAGATCCCCGGGGCGATACCCGCATAATCTGGATCATGTCGCGGTGATCCTGGGATCCAGCCGCACCGCCGAAATCGTGAAATCGGTTCCGCTCGATTCTCAGGCCATCCGCAGCATCCACATCAACCCCATCGGACCGGATCGTGTGAATGTTGTTGCCCGTAAAGACAAACTGCCGCGATTGCACGGACAGAACTGCTGTCCACCATCTGCGAAACTCGTTGCCTGAAAGGGTCAGGTTCCCGCCCCGCTCGATTTTCAGACCGATCCCGATACTGTACCCGTCCGCCTCGGACCCTGTTCCTCTTGCAGTCCCACCGTCGAACACGGAATTCGATATCACAATGTCCGTACTGTTCAGGATGACGAAATAGGCAATGAAATGCGGATCGCCCCCATTGTAGGTGTAATCGAAATAGACACCATCCAGATGCACATTCCTGGCTCCTTCCAGAACCAGACGGGTAAAACAGGCCGGCGCGGCAGGATCGGCGGACCGGATCACCACGGGTGACCGGTAGGACGCATTCAGCCTCAGGGTTCCATAATTCCCCGGCGCCAGAAGAAAGATTTCCCCGCCTCGGGCATTTTGCAGGGCTGCGCCAAGATCGGCGGCATTTGCGACCGGCTGCCCCTTGGTCTGAGTTGCGGGAAGATGCGTTCGCACGTCTCGCCCCTGACAGGGGGTCTGGGCCGCCACATCAAAACCCAACATGAGCAGTAGCGCCCCTGCCAAGACGAGAATCCGGGACCCGGCCATAACGCACCTTTCTGATAACCACACTTGCAGGAAAGTGTAGGCAAGGCGGGTTCCACTGTCTATCGCGCCTGCTTGCCTGTCTGGCGCCACGGCACGTCCGAATGGCCCTGCAACGCCCGGGTTTCCCTTACGGCACCGGGCAATTCATTGCCGATACCTATCGCCCATACGCAAGGACACGCCTGAATGATGGCTATTTTGTGGCCATTGTTGCCCTATAGGAATCAATTCGCCAAACCCTAGGCAACCGCTAAGGGAAGTGGAACAATTCCCGGTATCGAGTATCGAGTTCACTCGGAAATGACTGCAAAAGGGCAGAATTGTCCTCATACAGGCAACAGTTTCCAAACATAGCCATATTCCGGCCAATCTGTCGCCCTTGTGCGACTGTTCCATACTCCTTGGGTGAGCGGGATCTTCAGCGCTTTGGGTAAGCGCATTTGGAAACACAGGTGAAAGATGTCGACGACTATCATTGTAACTTCCGCCGCAGAGCTGAACCAGGCTTTGTCACAGGCCAGCGGTGGTGAGACGATCCTCCTTACTGCAGGTGACTACGGGTCACTGAACCTCCACAATACCAATTTCGCATCGAACGTGACGATCCAGTCCGCGGATCCTAATGCGAAAGCCAGCTTCTCGGATGTGCACCTCAAGCAATCGTCGAACATCACGTTCGACAGCATCAAGTTTGACTACAGCTTCAGTGGTGGCGACCACCACTTTCAAAGCAAGTTCGGCGTCTACGACAGCCAGAACATTACGTTCAACAACTCGATCTTCGACGGCGATGTTGCCAGCGGTACCGGAACATCGGCGGACGGTACCGGCTATGGCACAGGTCTGAACATCGCCGGCTCGACCAATATCAACATCAACAACACCGAATTCTCACAATGGTGGAAAGCTGTCATTGCGGTGAATTCCGACGGGATCAATGTCACCGGCAACGACATCCACACGATCCGCTCCGATGGTCTGGTCTTTGACAATGTCGACAACATCCTGGTTGAGAACAACCACCTGCACGATTTCGGCGGCGCGGCTGGCTCGGGCGATCACCGTGACATGATCCAGATTCAGCGCGCCTATGGCAGCGGCAGCGACAACATCACCATCCGCAACAACCTCTTTGACATGGCCAACGGGGATTTCACCCAGACCATCTGGGCTGGCGGTGACGGCAAGAACATCGACGACCCCAGCGTGATCCACCACAACGTGCTGATCGAAGGGAACACGATCTACAACGGTCACTTCCACGGGATCTCTCTTTATGGTGTGGATGGACTTACGATCACCAAGAATTCGGTCCTGCACGTAGACGAAAAGACGCTGACAGGCGGGATCGAAATCCCGGCGATCAACGTTTCCGCCGGTTCCAAAAACGTCACCATCGATCAGAACATTACGTCTCAGATCGTGGGGTATAACGGGCAGGCTGACTGGAACGTAACCAACAACGCCCTGATCCAGCCCAGTGAGTACGACCAGAACTTCACCTATCAGGCAACGGCACAGGGGAATGGCTACAACCAATATGTCGTCATCCCGGGCAGCCTGGCTGACACACTGAACGCCGGCTCTGCCGTCTCGCATGGTGCCACGGGATCCACCCCCCCGCAGCAGGTTCCCCCCGGGGGATCACAACCCAATACCAGCCCCACACCACCGGACAGCGGGTCCGGGCAACCCGATACCGGGTCCGGGCAACCCAATACCGGGTCCGAACAGCCTGACACTGGGTCCGAGCAGCCCGATACCGGGTCCGAGCAGCCCGACACCGGGTCCGAACAGCCTGACACTGGGTCCGAGCAACCCGACACCGGGTCCGAACAGACCGACACCGGGTCCGAGCCTGTTCTTGGTGCCGACCCGCAGGGCGAACTGATGATCGATATAACCCATCAGGACAGCCCGGAGACTATCGGACGCCTGGACGGGGTTTCTGAGGTTGGCAAAACCCATGTTCCGGCCGATGAAACACAGGCAGAAGGCGATACAAGCGCCGAGCAGCCTGACACCGGCTCTGAACCTGTCCATGGTGACGGCTGGCAAAGCGAGTTGTCGATGATCGACATATCCAATCAGAATAGCCGGGGGAACATCGGAACCCTGGACGGAATTTCTGACGCGTCGCAGGTTAGCTTCTCGGTCGACATAACCCGTGACGAAGGTGAAACGGGTGCTGAACGGCTTGTATGGAACCATTCGAATTTCGGTCTGAAGCTGAACAAGAAAGGGCATCTGGTCGCAAAAGTCGACAACAATGATGACGGGTTCCGTAAAGGCTTCAAGGTCAAGGATGTCGAGTTGAACGACGGTGAAACACATCAGGTCACCCTGATGGTTGATCAGGACACCGACCGCCTTCAGATTCTGGTCGATGGTGCCGTTGTCCTGGACGAAACCAATACGGATTTCGATTTCGCCGACGGACAGGAAAGAGACTGGTACGTTGGTGACAGCGTTGACACCTTTGCGGTCGGCGAAGAAGCCCCGTTTGTCGAGCCGTATTCTGATTTGTTCGCGTAACGGCAAAGATCGCTGAAAATACAGCCTATTGATTACCACTGCATGGGCGGGTACCGAAAATTCGGACCCGCCCATATCTATTCCGCCCCCTGGCATTGCCAGTCATGTAAACTTGGGTGCATACGTTCTTTGAATGCTGCCGGCATTCATCTAAAGATTGGTCAAACAGCCATGTCACTGCCTTAAAAGGCGTATTGCAAAAATCTTTTTATCGCGATTGGCCCCGTTTCGAACGCCGCGCAAGGTTACGGGTTTTTTGGGAGAGTAAATGGTACAGTCAGAAATACGCTGGCACACGGATTGCAGACAGGATTATCTGGATACGGTCTGGAACATCATAACAGATGAAAAACCGGCCCGGATCATGGAAATCGGTGGCACGACCAGCCGATCGACCGGCGACAAGACACTGCCTGATCATGTCACATCCTTCACGATCAGTGACATAAGTGCCGAAGAGCTTTCCCATGTTTCCGATGAGTTCGACACCCTTCAGATCAACGCCTGCGGCGATGTCAGCCATGTGGATCAGAGGTTCGATCTGATCATGTCCAAGTTTTGTGGCGAGCATATGCCCGACGGCAAGCAGTTCCACAAAAACATGCATCACCTTCTGGCGGATGGTGGCGTTGCTGTTCACTTGGTGCCAACCATTTTCGCCTCGCCGTTCCTGATCAACTGGCTGTTTCCCGAACAACTGACACGCAAGGCGGTTCAACTGTTGCAGCCCCGGCGCTTTGATGGCCAGAATACCGGCAAATTCCCCGCCTACTACTCACTGTGTCGCGGCTCGACCCCGTACATGCGAAAGGCGCTGGCGGATGTCGGGTTTTCGAGCATCGAAGTACATGAATATTACGGGCACCATTACTATGATAAGATTTTCGGCCTGCGGCAGCTGGATAACGGGCTGGCGCGCCTGTGCGCCCGGCGCGAATGGGCGGTCTATTCTTCCTATGCCATCATCGTAACGCGCAAGTAAGTGCCCCAGACCGGGCCCACGGCGTTTGACAGGAAGCCACCAAGGCCTGAGGCTGTGGAAAGAGCGGAGCCACAAAACAGCCAAACAGACGAAGTAATGGAATTGACGCCCCAGTTTATGAATACCCGCTTCGACAGGTGGAGCGCATGACAAGTTGAGATCCGAGGACGTAGAGATGTTAGAGTCGAAAAGTTATCAGGCCTATATGAACAGCCCATACAAAAGCAGTAAGCATTCCACTTACTTCGATGTGTATGACAAACTTTTTTCTCCTTACATCGGGAAAGATATCACGTTTGTTGAGATCGGCGTTCTGGGTGGTGGATCTCTTTTCATGTGGCGGGAGTTCTTTGGCCCTCAGGCGCGCATCATCGGCGTTGAGCTGAACCCCGATGCAAAGCGCTGGGAACAGGAAGGGTTCGAGATTTTCATCGGCAGCCAGAGCGACCCGGATTTCCTTGAAAAAATCGTAAGGGAGGTCGGGGACATCGACATCGTTCTGGATGATGGCGGCCACACCTATGAACAACAGATCATTACGACGGAATGCCTGTTGCCACACATCAAGGATGGCGGAATGCTTGTGGTCGAAGACACGCATACCTCCTACATGGAAGGGTTCGGCCTCAGGCACCGTTCCTTCATCAAATACGCCATGAACATGGTGGACCGTATCAACCATCGGTTCTCGCGACTGACGCCTGACGCCTCGGAAAAGCGTGCCTGGGGGATTAGCTTCTTTGAGTCTTTCGTCGTCTTTGACGTGAACCGCAAGGCGACCTCGGTCGCATCGACACCCACAGAAAACGCTGGCGAGGACCTGCATGCCAAAGACTTCAGGCATGCGGACAATCAGACCTATGAAACTCTTCTGAAAACATCCAAAGGGCTCTCGGCGCTCAAGGCCATTCCGGGGATGCGTGCCGCAGCCAGGCTGGTACGAAACATCGTGTCGCTGCCATCCAACATGAAGCGCGCCCGCAGGTTGAAAGAGTATTTTTGACCGGGTCAGGGACAGCTGTGTGCACGTTTCTTGTGGGAAATGTATAGCATGAGCATTGCACGACCCGCACATATCCTCTCGACTAGGTTCCGCTGGCCGCATGCGATTTCCGCCAGCCTGCTCATTTATGCACTCACAACCGCACCGGGCCTGATCAGGGATGGCAGAAACCCGGATGACTGGCGTCAGGTCCATGGCGCGCCCGAAGGCGGGCTCCCTCTCAACTGGACGACCGAGGAAGGTCGCTGGGCGATGGAGGTGCTGTATGTTCATGTTCTCCAGGAACGTTTTCTGCCCGTTTTGCAGACTGGTCTGGCGGCAGGCGCCTTTCTTCTGCTGTCATGGGTTCTGGCGCGGCAATCCAGCGATCGTGACACCCGGCCCTTCGCGACCTTCCTGATTTTCACGCTTGGCGTTCATCACATCTATATGATCAACGCCCTTACCTTTTCGAGCCACGTGTTTGCTTTCCCGCTGGCGTTGCTGCTTTCCGTTGCCGGTTTCAAATGTTTTGAACGCGGCATCCTTCATGCGTTTGGCGCTCGGGTGATCTGGCTTTTGATCGGTGCGCAATGCATCGCGCTTTGTGCAGCACTCTATCAACCTTTTGTCCCGTTCGGTGCCGTGATCCTGTTTGTCTCGATGATCCGAACCGACCGATACAAGACCACAGATGTGGGCACATTCATCCTGCTGTCGGCAATTGGATCATGTCTTGGCCTTCTGGCCTATGTTGCGCAGGCCCATCTGGCTGCCCAACTGCATGACCATGTCCCCACAACCAACCGTGTCGCCCTGGCCTCGGCGCACGAATTGCAGGACAAATTGGAAAACAGCTTGAGATTGCTTGGCCAGATCTGGCGGGGATCGCTTCAGAGAATACCCTTTGCGGTCAAGACTCTGAACTCAGCCTATATCGGAATAGGGGTTTTGCTGAGCGTCGGGTTGAGCATTCATGTCCTTGCGCGCCCTCCGCGCAACTGGATGAACGCCCTGCGCATCCTGGTGGGTATGATCGGGATTCTCCTGTTACCTCTTCTGATCTGGTTCGCCTATGACGGGCCATGGCTGCCGTCTCGGGCCGTCGCATATGTCGGCTTACTGGCTGCGGTGTTCTACCTGGCTGTTGATGCCGAAATACGGGCAAGAGGGTTCACGGCACCCATCATTCTGGGCCTGCCCCTGATCGTTGCCCTCACATACGCATTCATGGCGCCTTTCGTCTGGAGCGATCAGTCCGAAATGGGAGACCGTGATGAGGCGCTTGCCGAAAAAATCATGGCGCGGGTCGCGGAACTGGAAGGGTATGACGGGGCGCCATTCCGCATCGTCGGCCATACAGATTACCCCGATCTGGCTTGGGGGGACATGATTGGTTGGACCGTATTTCACGCTGGCAACTCCCGCCCGGGCATCTTCAAGGACATGTACGACCTGGACTGGTACGCCGAGGGCGGGCTGTATGAAGGACCGCTGGCCTGCGAGGCCTTCCCGGCCGAGAATTCCGTCTATTTGTATCAAGGTGCCGCCTATGTCTGCCTGTCACGAAGCCCCGGCTTTTCCGGCAACCTCATGTGCGCCGACAGTGACAGGCCCGAAATCGGCCGTGTCTGCGTCACACAAACAGCGGTTCTGCGGTTCTCGGAAATCTGTGCGCCCCCCGTTCGGGGGGACAGAATTGACGTGATACACACCGCGACGCCAACCATCCGCAGCGCTTTTTACGACGTTCAGAGCCGTGGCCACACCATACATGGCGGGTGCTTCTATACCGCAGGCTGGAACGGTGAGGTGCCTGATGTGATCGACGTGTCGATGGTTGGCGGGGATGGTGCAGTCACCTGGTCCGAAAAGCTGACGCTCGGCGCGGCACGATATCCATTCGACAGCGCAGAATAAGGCGTGCCAGAGTGACCTGAGCCACATCCTGTAGTATCATTCCCGGATTACCGTTCCGAGTAGTTGTGTTTCAGAGTGGCTATTTTGCAATGGCATCATCAGATGAGAAAAGCGTTTTTCTAATCAGGCGTGAATATCGCACATATGCTGTCCTGTGCGCCCTTGGTGTTGCTCTTGCATGTGTCGTCCTGCTGCGGCTCTGGGGGATTGAGGAACGCAGCATGTCCCATCCGGAAATCTATGTCCCCGGCATCGAGCTGGTTCCGGGTATTTCCGAGCCACCGCCGCGACATGGTCTTGCCGAAACTCTCTGGTGGCATTTCCATGACGAACCGCATCCCATGGGATGGTATACAGCCATGCTGGGCTGGACCAAGACATTCGGGACTTCGCATTTCGCATTGCGGTTTCCAGGAGTTCTGTTTGCCATGGGGTCGATCCCGCTGATTTTTCTGATTGCACGCAGCATATTCGGATCGTCCATCGGCTGTCTGTCCGCATTGCTGCTGTCGCTTCATGGCTTCCACATCTTCTGGAGCCAAATGGCACGTATGTATGTCGCCGGTGCCTTCCTCTCTCTGCTGGCGACCTGGCTTTTGCTCTGCCTGATGAGAACACCCAGACCACGGCCCTGGCTTGAGTTTGCTTATGTCGCCTCAGTTGTGGCCGGAGTGCTGACAGTCGAGTTTTTCTGGCCCCTGATCATGATCCATCTGCTGTGGACAGCATTGGTTCTGCCTCGGCCCGAACCGGTATCGAACCGCTCTTCACATAGGATCGGCCTGTGGCAGGGGGCCCGGCTGTTTCAGATACAATCCCTTGCCTTCATCCTAGCCGCCCCTGCGCTGGTGCATGCAGTCTATCGCGCGCGCAAGGGCGCAGCGCTTGATCCATCCCCGGACTTTCTGATCGAATACTTCTCTTTCGGATTTCTGTTCGCCAAAGACGAATTCACAATTCCGCAGCTACAGATCGGGCAGGTCTGGGTCTGGTTGCTGCTGGCCTTTGCCCTGCTGTTGCTGACAGCCAGCTTGAAAGCCCCAAAGCGTGAAGCACCGATTTTCACCACGACCCCTCGGATTCCCGTCTGGATTCCGGGCCTGCTGGCTGTCTGCTCAGCCAGCTTCATATTCTGGCTCGCCTCAATCGCACATCGCCGGAACGAAGCTCTGATGGCAATGTCCATCTTGCCGTTTCTGGCCTTGCTCATCCCTGCCCTGGGCGCGGTCTGGGGCAGGTTTGTCCCCCGTCTGCCATCGCACACACTGCATCACCCTCAGGAAAGGGCGCTGCTTTTGTGGCTGCTGGCGGTTGCCGCACCTTTGATCCTTTTTGCGGCATCCCATTTCGTATCCGTCCTTGCCCCGCAGGCTTTTCTGGTTTTTGTACCTTACCTGTTGATCCTCTGCGCGGCGGGGGCGGTCTGGCTGTTCGGGAACATTCGCCTCAGGCTGGCAACGACAGGACTGTGCCTGCTCGTCTTTGCTGCCAGCGTCCCCTACGCCATCAGAAAACCCGGGGCACCCAACGATTATCAAGGAATAGCGCAAGCCGTGTTATCTGAAATGCAATCCGGCGATCTTGTTTTTCTGAGGAACCGGGATTGGGTCGATACACCGCTGTTCTATTACATCAATGACGCGAATTTCGTCGTCTCGGAATATGATGCATCTTTGCAAGCCAACCCCACATCCCGCGTCTGGCTGATCACCTGGCCCCATGAAGAAGCTTTTGTCATCACCGATGCACGGCGTGAGGCATTGAGTGACTATGATAAGACACTGGAAATTGAAAAGTTGCGCGCCCGGGCGGAACTTTTTGAGCCTGAGGGAAAACCATGATCACCTGTGCCCAAATGAACGGAAAAAGGCCCGCGTCATGGTGACGTTGAACATGAGCACCCCCACATCTCCATCCCGGGGAAAAGCCCCGGGCCAAAGCGCTCCGACGCTCAGCATCATCGTGCCCATGTTCAATGAAGAAGAGGTTCTGCCGGCCCTGTTCGAACGTTTGGGGCAATTCCTCGGTCAGCTTGGGGAAAGCTACGAGATCATCTGCGTGAACGACGGCAGCACAGACGCGACCGCCAGGATTCTGGCTGCTGCGCATGAGCGCGATGATCGTATCAAGGTGCTGAACTTTTCACGTAATTTCGGCAAGGAAATCGCATTGACGGCGGGGCTGGATGCAGCTGCGGGTGAAGCCGTTGTTCCGATAGACGCGGATTTGCAGGATCCGCCCGAACTGATCGAGACATTTCTGGAAAAATGGCGCGAAGGATTCGATGTCGTCTATGCCGTCCGGCGCCACCGCGACAGCGATACCGCGATGAAACGCTGGACAGCGCGGAAGTTTTATAAGGTCATCAACCGGCTCTCAGGCGTGCCGATACCCGCCAATACCGGCGATTTCCGCCTTATGGACCGGCGCGTGGTTCAGGCTGTCGTTCAACTGCGCGAGCACAACCGCTTTATGAAGGGCCTTTTTGCCTGGGTCGGGTTTCGGCACACCGAGGTGGCGTATGACCGCCCCGAGCGTGCGGCGGGGCAGACCAAGTTCAACTACTGGCGCCTTTGGAACTTTGCGCTGGACGGTATTACCGGGTTCAGCACCGTACCTCTCAGGATTGCAGGCTATGTCGGCATGCTGACTGCGTTGGCCGCGATCATCTACGGTGTTTTCCTGATCTCACGTACCCTTGTTTACGGGGTGGATGTACCCGGCTATGCCTCATTGATGGTTGCAGTGCTGTTGATCGGCGGCCTGCAACTTGTCGTGCTGGGCGTCATCGGGGAATATCTGGGGCGGCTTTATGCAGAGGCTCAGAAACGGCCGCTTTACATTGTCGAAAGCAGCCTGGGGTTTGAGCCCCTGGACGGTCATTCATCCTGATCCCTCCGCCTCATCTGCGCCGGTAGACAAGAACCTGCCCGTCCCCCAGTGTCCCGGCAAACGCATGCACGCGTTCCAGCCGCCCTTCGGCATCACGTCGCAGATCAGGAATGGCGCGGAACATCCGGTCCGGGAACAGAACAACCAGCGCCACAGGGCCAGGTTGGGCCATCGCTTCGGAATAGTCCTGCGCATCCCCGATGGTTCCCCAGTCGGCGTCGAAGTGGTCTTCGAAAAGGGGGCCGCCCGGGTTGATCGCATATACCCGTTCTGACGGGCTGCGGGTTTCTTCCACAAGCGCAAAAGCCCCCGCCAGATCCTGTTTCGGAGCAGAATAGTTCCGCTGCACCAAGAACACGGACACCACGATCATCGCCAGAACGCCCAACGCAAAGAGCGGCGATCCAAGCCGGGGCTGTTGAGCCCACCGTGCCACCGCATCAGCACCGTATCGACACCCCACAACGGCCAGAATAATGATCAGCCCGATATCGACGAAAAAGAACCTCGGCCAGATCCGCATCTCAAGCGACAGCAGAAGGATCAGCGTCACGGCGATATGCATGGCGATGGACGGGAAAAACAACGGCTGCGTCGCATGCGCCCCCACGGCACCGAAGACGATGACGGCCAGCCCTCCGATCGCGATGAACAACATCAGCGGGCCGGTATCCCCAACCGCGGTCCGCAAACCTTCGACAATTGTCCAGAGCGGGTTCTGATATTCCTGCATGGGGTCCACGGCGGATGTCGCCGAAACCTCGCTCACCGTGCCCGCTATGCTTGGCAAGATCGGCAGATACGCGAACAGGACCAGAACCAGCGCAACCGCAACACCCACCAGCGGATGCAGCACCCATTGACGGGTCAAGGTGCCCCGACCGAACCCGGTCACCAGGGAAAGCAGCCAGATGAGGCCCAATGCAACAAAGAAAAATGCACCGGTCAGATGGGTGAAAACAGCGGCCGCGGCAGTAAAGCCGAACGCAACCCAGGTGCCGGTCGCTGGCTGGCGCATCCCCCGCAGAAAGAAAATGAAGCCAAGCGTGCTCCAGAATGCAAGCTCGGTATATCCGCGCGCGTTCTGAGAGAACCAGACCTGATGATAGGACAGGGCCACCAGCAAGGCAGAAACATGCGCAATCGTGCTGTCTGCAACCTCTTTTGCCAGCCACCAGATTACCCCGACAAGACCGACGCCAAACAGGACGGCCGGAAACCGGTACGCCCAAGCCTGATCTCCGAATATCTGGGAAACCAGCTTTGCCTTCATGCTGAAAAAGTAATGATGGTTCATCGAATATTCGCGCATCATCTCATTCCACGGAAGGCTGACATGCGTATCGACGGTCCGGATTTCATCATACCACAGGGGCGCGTTCAGCCCGGCGCTTCTGAGGACTGCGGCAAGAAGAAGAATGAACAGGAGTATTGCCAGATCGTTGCGGTCAAGCGCGGGGGAAGGCTGTTTCATGGGCTTCTCCAGTCCACTCGGTTCAGGTCAGGCACCCGGCAAAATCGTCGGCCTGGGCGCGGCGCATGCAGGGGACGGTCCTTCTTTCGCATCCCACCGTATCCGGGGCGCATGCTGACACAAGACTCGGATGCAGGCGGTTTCACCTCAAAGCAGCCCAAATACTCGATAATATACAAAACATCCCCTTATTGTTTCCGTTTGCTGCGCTCTGTCAGGCCACCCCATCCAGCATCTGCCGATAAATCTGTTCGATCCGTTCATGCACATGGGTTGGGTCGAAACGGTCCTCACGTGCCAATGCGCGGGCGTTGACCCCCAGGGTTTTGCGCAGCCCCCCGTCCCCTGCCAGTTCCAGCACGGCAGCCGTCAGGCTTTCAACATCACCGACAGGGCAAAGCCGCCCAACCCGGTCCGACACAAGCTCACTCACACCGCCGCAATCGGTCGCTATCACGGGCAAACCGGCGTGAAAGGCCTCGACGATTGAAATCGGCAGAGCCTCCCACCGGGACGTGAGCAGCATGAAATCCGCGGCGGCCATATGCAGGGGGACGGTATCGATCGGCCCCAGAACCCGGATGTTGTCATGCACCCCGGCCGAAGCAATCCAGTCCGAAAGCACGTCCGCCAGGGGACCGTGGCCAGCCAATGCGATCACGATATCGCGCCGGACCTTCACCAGCCGGGCCAAAACATCGATCATCACGTCGATACCTTTTTGCGGATCCAACCGGGCCGGGCTGAAAATCAGCACGCCTTCCCCATCGCGCAAAAGCTCCTGTCTCAGCGCCAGAACTGCGGCGGGATCCTGATCCGGTGGCGGCGGCACACCAAGCCCAAGCTGGGCGGTGCGCGCCCGCGGCAGGCCACGCGCAATCAGTTCATCAAGGGTTTTACGGCTGGGACAGGCGGTGACATGCGCCGCGAACTGAGCACTGCGCGCCACCCCGCCATACCGTTCGGGCGTCGAACCATGGAAGGTGAAAAGGCGACGGGTCGGCAGACCGGCAAGCGCCAGCCGGGCGACAAGCGCGGGGGCGGTTTCGTGGGAATGAACAAGGTCGAAACGGCCGCGGGCTACGATCTTTCGCAGTTTTTGCGCGCATCCCATGGCGGCTCCAAGCCGTCTCGTCATGCTGAGACGCTCATCTTCCGATACACGTTTCAGGTCCAACGCATGAAACCCGACATCCCGCCCTTCCCGGCCCCATGGGCCCGGCGATCCGCCCAGTTCGACATGATGCCCCCGATCCCGCAGATGATCTGTCAGATCCAGAATATGGCGCTGAATTCCACCTCGTTCGAACGCAGGACCCAGCTGCAAAATTCGCAACGGTCTGGTGGATGACCCGGCCGCAGCATTCGGATGTATCCCCGGCTGCCCCGAAACACACGTCATGGACGAAACCCCTTACTCTCCCTTTTCCGGACACATGCGGGCACCATGTGCCCCTGCGACCCGAAAGGGTTTTACACAATAGATTACAGACTCCGCGCCTCTGATCTGATATTGTTCAAGGCTGAGCCATACTAAAACATGGCCATCATATGGCAGGTGCGCAGTACGTCAAAGGTATCCTCGACAAAGATACGTCGGGAGGGTGAGTGGATGTACGAAGCAATTGGCCAGCCTGCTGGCGAAGAAAATTTTGAAAGCAATGAAACAGCCGTAACCGACAAGGTTCTCATCGTCACGGGTGGAGCTACGGTTGGCGGCAGCATGGTGGAAAGCAACAGCACCATCGTCGATGCCCTTGGCCGACAATTGGGCATCATGCGCACGTCCTCGGCCATCTGGCAGGATGTGGCGCTGAAGGCGGTCAGCGCTGAAATGCTGTTGGCCCGCACACTTTTCAAACGGCGGCCGAAGTTCCGGCGGGCGCCTTACCGCGCCGCAGTTGACCGGTATTTCTCATCTCAATCCTATGTCAGTGCTCCTGAACTGACCGAGGTCGTGCTTGCAGGCGATCTGCGCAAGGAAGGGATTGCTTTTGAAGCGACCACTTTCGCCGGGCTTGCTGATGCCGAAACACGCAACCGACTTCTGGGTGAATGCAAATGCGTCTTTGTTTCAAGCACATTGATGCGAGATATGAGCGAGCTCATACCGCTGGTCAAGATGCTGAAACAACCGCATAACAAGGTTGTTGTCGGGGGTGCCTTGGTTTCACTTCTGCATGATGACTGGACACATGTTCCGGGTGCTGATCTTGTCGCCATAGGCTATGGGGAAATGCTTGTTCCCGTATTGGCACGCTGGATCAAAAGCGGCTATCGCGATATTGAGCCTCCTGAAAACGGTCGTGTCGTGGAACGTCTGGGCAATACGCTGGTCTACAGCGGCAGCCCATCCGGAAAAAGCCTCGACTGGCTGCCCACTCCGGACTGGAAACTGGCCGAGGCATATCACGGCCGCAGTTTCGAGATGATCAATTATGAATCCGTCCGCGGCTGCCCCTATCGGTGTTCTTTCTGCAACTTCCCCTTCCTGTTCGAAGACACCATGTTCCGGGTCAAATCCGCCCGCAAGATTTTCGACGATTGGATGATCTACGCCAAGGGAGGAGCAAAGATCATCAATTGCATGGACAGCCTGTTCACCATCCCGCCCAAGCGCCTCAAGGAACTGTGCGAGCTGTTGATCGAAGCAGGCAGTCCGGTCGGCTGGACCTGCTATGCGCGCGCGGGGGATCTTGCCAAACCGGGCACCGCAGCGCTGATGAAAGCGGCAGGCTGCCAGCTGGTGCACATAGGGTACGAGACCGGCGATCAGGGCGTTTTGGACAACATGAACAAGAAATCCGATGTCGGGCACAATGTTCAGGCCCTGGTCAATTGCCGCGAAGCGGGGCTGACAACGGCCATTACATTGATTGTGGGTTTCCCGGGTGAGACAAAAGCCAGCCTGCGCGAAACACTCAACCGTTTGAAAGAAGCGCCACCGGACCTGTTCTTTGGCGGTGGCTTCAACACCCGCATGGTGTCCATGCCTGTACTGCAACCCGATCAACGGCGACGTTTTGGACTTGTCACACAACTCGATCATCTGTCCTCTGCGCCTTACTGGAAGCATGACACCATGTCATGCCGCGACGTGCCCAGCGGATTGCGCTGGCTCAACCGCAGTTTGATAGAAGAAAAAGTCGCACTGGAAGGCAGCCTCTTTTACGAGGGGCTTTTGGGATATGATGCTTCTGACCGCGACGACCTCCTTGATTTTCAGGCCGATCTTGTGGCGACGCTGGGACCGTTGAAATACGGGTTCGATCTGGCCCAACAAGTTCTTCGCGGAATTCTGCATTTCGATGTCTGGCGCAAGCTCCGGCACATAACCCCGGAAACCGAGATGCGAACCCCTCAGATAGACCGCACTCCTGAGCAGGTTGAACAGGCGGGATAAGAGGCCGCCAAATCCGCTCAGACTGTTTCAGAACCGGGCTGTGCAGCAATTGTGCCGGCATGGCCGAAGGCTGCGGCCGAGTACGCTGTGGCGCAGGAGGAAAGGACCAAAGACACGATCCTTTTGCTTCAGCGGGCTCAACAAATTAGAAGCCCTGCCGATATTACGCTCATTATCCCCTGGTTTTGTTCACTTGTTGCCTGATCTGGATTCCTTTCATTCATACTCGATAAGTATCGCTTATCATGTTTGTTTGATTTTTCCGCGAAATGCACGCAGAGTGGCTGCCATGAAGCCCCCTGCCCCCTATCTCCCTTCCGCCTCCCCTGCCCTGTCGCAG
>NZ_JBQFTR010000007.1:0-112381 GCF_056538725.1 Ruegeria sp. BF10 | reverse complement strand
CTCACGGGTTGCGGTCTGGCTTTCTGACTCAGGCCGCGCTGGACGGTGCGCCGATCCAGGCCGCCATGCGCCTGTCGCTGCACCGCTCTGTGGCGCAGGCGCAAAAATATTACGACGATGTGGACATCGCGGATAACCCGGCGACTGATCTATTGGGGTGAGCACATACTGACTACTTAAAGAATTCCCAGCTTGAGGGAAACTCCGGCTGCTGTGCCTATGTCTTGTTTCCTGTCGCATCCGTTAACGTGGCCAGCGCGGAAACATGTCGCGGCAGGTCGCAGCGGGAATGCAGGATATCAACAATGATCACCGCGTCCGGCTGATCCAGGTAAACTAGGAAGTGCTCTCCCGCCCGTACATATCTGAGATCAGCTGCCTCCTCTACCAATATAGAACAGCTGCGGCTGGCCGCCCTGCCCTCCGTGATGGCCAGACAGCGCGCTATCAGTTCTTGTTCATAAAGATCGGCTTGATGCCGTCCAAACTTGTCGATGGTCCATCGGGCAATTTCCACCAGGCTGGCTTCAGCACGGCGTGTCAGTCGAAAGGGTTTGATCACGCTTTGGTTCGTGCCCTTACAAAGGCACGACGGATCGCATCCGTACCGCCACCTTCTGCCAGATCTCCTGCCTGAGCCTGGGCTACGCCCTCCTGCAGGCCTTGCCTGAGAGACACCAGTCCCGCCTCTTCCCGCTCCAGAAGACGAAGACCAGCGCGCAACGCTTCACTGGCGTTCTGATAGCGACCGGACGCAACCAGGTCCTGCACCAGTTGATCCTGCGTTTCTGTAAGTACGACATTGCGGGTTACCATGGCTTAAGCCTCCTGATTGGCAATATATGCCAACGAAGGTACTTGTTCAACAATTGAAGTTTCCACACCCGGTAGTTTAATCAAGCCGTTCTTATTGCCGGCCTGACAGAGCAAATAAGTGCTCACCGCCGTGGCAGGGTTAACCATCGCCCCTACGCTTTCGCAAATTCCAAACACAGGGCCGACCTCCTTGCCCCGAACACCGCCCATCCGATTACCGGTGATATTCTCGAACAGCAGATGGTCACCATTCAAGGTTCGTGCCGGGACAGCCGTGACCGGATCATCCTGTTACTGGGCTGACCTCGGGTAGATGGCAGCGTTCGGTGATCGGCGGGATCTTTTTGGGGGATGTGTCGCTGAAGGAATTCAACGAGAATTACATGATTTAGTTGTCGCTGCTGGTAGTTGAGACCACCCAAAAAGACAAGACTCCACGGTTGGTGCGCAAGGGCCACGCAGCGAAGCCGTTGGTGCATTGGAGCAAAGTGGGTCAGATCGAGGACAACCCCCTGTTTCACTCGGTCTCGAAATCTGGCTGGATGCGGAAACGCCCCCTTAACCTGGACGCCATCGCCCAGATCGTCAAACACCGACTGAAGGTGACAGGACTACGAAGGATTATGCCTCATCGCATTGGCTGCGCTCGGGCTTCCTGACCCAAGCCGCGCAGGACGGCGCACCGCTCAAGACCGGTTTGCGCCTATCGCACTGGCTCAGAAATGCTATGACGGCGTCGATATCGCCCAGAACCCGGCTGCGGATTTGTTGGGGTGTGATTCAACCAATCAGCTCAACTAACCCCCTACCCTTCCCTGATACCCTTCTTACAACGCACCTCGCTCATTCATGACACAGCCTTCGGCAGGACATGCTCCACTCAAAGCGGAGCATTTAGAGAAGTTTCACGCGCATGCCTGCTTGATCTGCGGAAGATCCACCTCTGATTTGAGGGCCCACAATTCTCTTCTACCGGGTTTACAACTGTAAACCACCCTGCTCTGATACAAAGCGCATGTAGTCTGCCGGTCAGCGCAGCCCACAATATAGGCGAAAATTCTTGACTTAGGGTAGTGAATCACGGCTGTTTGTCTCAAGTGGCGCGAAAATGACCACATTCTTTAATTTGAGGCAACTACATGATTCCCGTGACACCACTTACGGCAGATCGACCATCGGCACTCGCCACGGAAATTTCCGAGAGATTGAACTCGGCTATACGAGAGCATCTTCTTGCTGCCTTTGCACCTGACAACACAAAATCACTACGCACATTCGCAGCACCAGAAGCGGCCGAACTTTTGGGCGTCTCGGGTCAATTCATGCGCAAGGTCCACTCAGAAGGTACAATTCCTGAACCAAAAGACGTGCGAAGCGGTCGACGTTACTATACTGCGCAAGAGCTTTGGGAAGCACGTGAAACGCTTGAGAAGACCTCGCGCAAACAAGGACGCTACATCCCTCGCCGGACGGAAGGAGAGAAACTTCAAGTCTGGCAGTTGATGAACTTCAAAGGCGGTAGCAGCAAAAGCACTACAACAATTCATCTGGCTCATTTTTTCGCGCTTCGCGGATACCGTGTGCTGGCCGTTGACCTAGACCCCCAAGGCTCGCTTACATCCATGTGCGGCATCAGCCCTGAAATCGAGTTCGATGGGCTAACGATATACGATGCCATTCGCTATGAAGACCCGGTTAATATGGCAGATGTCGTGCTTCCGACATATTTCCCCGGATTGTCTGTGGCACCGTCACGGCTTGTTCTTTCTGAATTTGAGACGGAATCCGCCGTCCACTCTAACCCTGACCATCCGTTTTTTACGAGAATACGGAATGCTCTGGCCCAAGTGGAAGACGATTTTGACCTTGTTCTTATTGATAGTCCACCACAACTCGGGTTCCTAACCATCGCGGGGATGGCTGCCGCCAGTTCTTTGCTCGTGCCCTTAACACCTTCTATGTTGGACGTGTCTTCGACAGCTCAATTTCTCGAACTTGCTGGTGCTTATATGGCTGTCATTGAAGACGCCGGCGCCACTCTCGAATACGACAGCTTCAAGTTCCTTATAACACGTGACGAGCCAACAGACGTTCCATCTCAACAGCTGGCTTCGTTCATGCGAGCACTGTTTCAGGACCGCGTTATGTCAGCAACGGCTCTGAAGAGCACTGCGATCAGTGACGCAACAATGCTCAAGCAGTCGATCTACGAGGTTGTGCGTTCGGAAATGACACGCGCAACCTATGACCGGGCAAAGAACTCAATGGATGCGATCGGCTCTGAGGTAGAGCAAATGATCCACCAAGCATGGGGACGTAGCTAATGGCTAGAAAATCTCTTCAAGAAATGTCGGGTATAGCGAGCACGATTGCACGTTCCGGATCTAAGACCGCAGACAGACCGGTAAGAGCCAACGCCCCTGCTCTCGGTGCGCTTCAAGGATCCCTTGCCGCAATTAGGGAAATTGACCCATCTCTCATAGACGATTGGGGACCGATTGATCGGCTTGGTGAGTTTACAGCTGTAAACCCTGATGAAGATGACGATAGCTTTGAGAGTTTGAAATCGAGCATCCAAGACGGCGGTCAACAAGTGCCCATCCTCGTTCGGAAGTCGAAAACCGAAGGTCGTTACGAGGCGATTTATGGGAGGAGAAGGCTCAAAGCATGTCGTGAGCTCAAAATCAAAGTTCGCGCCAATGTTCAAGATATCGACGATGCGTCGGCGCTCCTTGCCAAAGGCCTTGAAAACGCAGCGAGGCGCAACCTGTCCTTCTACGAAAAAGCTCGCTTTGCGGAAGCAATTCAGACCGCTGGGCATGATACAGCCACGGTGAAACGAGTTCTGAACCTGTCAGCATCAGGATTGTCCCACCTTACTAAGGTCACGCAAAACGTTCCTTTTGAGGTCGGAGAAATGATCGGCGCCGCTCCAAAGTCAGGCCGCCCGAAGTGGACTGCACTTGCTGAGCACTTCTTGGCAGGCAAGCTGACAATTGAAGACGCAACGGACTTGCTTCAAGCCGTCGAGCCATCGGTTTCCTCAGATGACCGGCTGGAAACCCTACTTAAAGCGGCCGCAAAACGTGGTGCCCGACAAAAGGACGGCGTTGGTGAAACCAGCCCCATTGATGGCGTGACTATCAAGTCCGGCAGCGGGTCTCTTACATTGTCAGTTAGAAAGACAGGTTCGAACGCGGATTTTGCTGAGTGGTTGGACAAAAATCTGACGAAAATCATCAAGAGATCACACGCCGAGTTTACAGCTGTAAACAACAAGCAAAATAACTGAGGACGAGCAGAAAGGAGGAAGGCAAGCAAAGAAAAACCCCCGAAACCGGAGCTTCGAGGGCTGCTGCGCTAAGCGCAATTCTTAGATTAGACACCTAGAATCTAGCAGTCCCCGAATCGCCATACAAGAAAAAACGCTCCTGAGCGAACGGGTATTTTTTGTCTGCTGACATAAACTCATGAAAACAGTGACAGCAATGGCTCCGTCAGGAGCAACCTTGTCGAGCGCGACAGGGCAGGGGACTTATACGCCCAAGAAATGGATTCTTCTTCGAGCCGTTGAAGAGGCGAGAGAGCCGCTTGGGCTGAAGTCCACTTCTCTCAACGTCCTAAGAGCAATGATTTCCTTTTTGCAAGGAGATCAGATTTCAGTCGATCAGGATGATGAGCATATCTGCTTCGCATCCAACGCCGCGATTGCCAAACGAGCCCATGTCAGCGTTCCAACTGTTGAACGTCATATCTCGACTCTGGCCAAGCTTGGGATTGTCCGACGCGTAATGAGCTCAAATGGTAAACGTTGGGCACGCCGAGACCGACAGGGCAGGGTGGTCACAGCGACCGGTCTTTCCCTGATGCCATTGTCTGAAAGGCATGCTGAGTTCCTCCAGGAAGCCCAGAAGCATGCTGACCGCGTTCTCGAATTCACGTTACTCCGCGACAAGGTATCGGCCGCTCTGGCTCGTCTGAAAGAGCTTGTAGCAGACGGTGGTTCTATCACAGATTTGATGACCTCCGTGCGCAATGCGCTGCGCCGTAAGCCGGATGCGCATGTCCTCCGGAAACTTCTGGCTGAAATCTCTGTGGAAATCTCAGAGATAACACCGGCTCATACCGAAAAAATGAGGGCCTATGACCATAAAATTGAGGGGCACAAAGAGGACTCTTTGAATCCGATAGTTAAGAAAGAAAAACATTCTCAGGTTCAAGTTTCTCCAGATCAAATGGAGCGCAGCTTTCCACGTTTGTGCTCGGAACTTCGCTTTGCCCGGGATCAGTCACATTGTGACCGGCTTATGGACAATATCGCCGAGTACTTACGATTTGGTCAGACCTGGTATGCTATGAAATCGACACATGGCCCAGCTCTCCGTTTCATAGTTTTGGGATATATTTTCCAACGAGCGGAGAACATAAAATCTCACCAGGCCTATTTGATTTCTCTGACGTCAAAGATCGATCGGGGAGACATGCAGCCAACCGCATTGTTGGCGCAAAACTCAAAATAACCGCGGACGAACAGGCCGTACTTATGAATTCACATCTCGCTTATGAGTTCAGAGCAACAGATGAAGTTCATCCCATCGTTCTATTGTGAATAGAATGCGAATGTATTACATTGTACTACACAGCGGAATCAGGTGATTGCGATGAGAACCAGCCCATATTCAATCCGTCTTGATGAAGACTTGAGAAAGTCTCTGGAACGAGAAGCTGCGATAGAAGATCGGCCGCCTGCGCAGCTCGCTGTACGAGCAATTAGAATGATGTTGGAATCCAAGGCCGCAAAGCGAGCAGCCATTGATGCAGCTGTCGAAAAAGCAGATCTAGGTAAGTTCATCACGGCAGACGAAATGAATGCCTGGATAGACAGCTGGGATACCGAGAATGAGCTTTCTGCTCCGGTCGCAAGCGGGCAATCCAATAGCCAATGAAAATTGTATTTCTCGAAGATACGGCCCGGGACATTCAATGGTTCCGTTACTACTACACGTCAGTTTTTCCTGAAGGCAGCGAAAGGGCACGAACTCAACTCAAAGCCATTCAGCTTACTCTTGCAGCCAACCCTTATGCAGGTCACCCAAGTGACACACGCCAAGACGTACGTGAGCTTTCAGTGCCGCGAACCCCATTCACGCTAATCTATCGTGTAATGCCCACTCAAATAGAAATTCTGCGTCTCTGGGATACCCGGCAGGGCGCGGATTACTGAAACCAGGAGTTCAATTTGCTGGCATCAGGCGGGCAGGGTAGGGGGGCAAGCAACCGAACCTGTTTTGTTGTTCGACCGCTTACTTCTGCACTGAGGGCGGGAAGCAGAAGTTCGCTGCGAGTGCAAAGATTATCTCATCGGGAGCCAAGAGCAGACCTTTGTCTGTCCATCACACACCCATTCGGTATCGATGAACTTTGTTTTGATCTCGTCTGGAGGTTCGTCCACTTCACAACCAACGCACCTCCTCCTTGGAAGCGCATGCCTCTGAACGAATTATTACAAACCCTATAGAAAATCGTCAGGGCTTGGCGGGTCCTGACCAACCTGCAGCTATCATTGCACTGATCAGCTCTTGAACTGGCTGTGGGTCTACAAACACCCGAGCCTTTAGTTTTTCGAGGGGGAAGCTTGGCCAAGTGTCCGAAAATACTCTTGCAAGCCGCTGTGCCTCAGCTTGTTCTCCGTTCCTCCAGTGGGCTGCCATAAGGTAAGCTGCGGAAATTGGTCCGAACGGCCCACCGCGAGATATTGTTTTATCAAACGTTCGGATTGCGGCAGCATAGTCTCCCGTGTGGAACTGAGCCGCACCCAATGCGTTGTCAAAAACTAGCCCTCCACCGTTTTGGGCCAGTGCTCTATATCTCACTGATTGCGACAGAACCCGATCAAAATCGGACGTGTAAAGGGAGATCAGGGCGTCGAATTCAGCAACATGTGAATCATCGGGTGCCAAGTCTACGGCCCTTTGGGATAATCCAACCGCGCTTTCATAATTGCCCACCCCAAATTCAAACCAGGCCCGAGCTGAAAGCGACCATGCTGCATCCGGAGCCATTTCCAAAGCATAAGCACTATTCTTGTCGGCCGCGCGCAAAAACTCATTTGAACTTGGACTGCCGGATTTCATGATGGCGAACATGGTTTCGACCTGAGAAGCGCCTGCGTACCCCCCGTAGAACAACGGGTCTCGTTCAATTGCTGTTTGAAATATCAACAACGCAGGTTGAAGGCGTGCCAAATCTGTAACCGGGAAAATTAGATCCCGGCCTGCGTTGCTTAGGTTCATTGCTTCGACGCGGGCTGGAGACACGTCGTAGATCGCAGTTTTGCCAGTTTTTGGAGCAACAGATTGCAAACTGCGGCCGATCAGAACGCCGGTTAGAATACCGGCTACTAGAATTGAAAGCGAGATAACGACCAAGGTAACCCGTTGCCTTACGCGTAAGCTTTGTCTGCTTCGATCGGAGCCCGACAAAAATTGTGGTGCGTAACTTCCGACAGGCAATGAGATTACCAGTTCGTCAGCGGCCCCTTTACTTTCATAATAAGCTTGGAGCTTTCGCCGAACACGTCCGGCATCCACACGCACGACACCTTCGCGTTTCAATAGCTCATCCGCCTCGTAGCCATAAATATCCATTGCAATGGTCTTAGCGCGTATCTCGTCGGAACGACCCTCCAGTGTTTCTGTCACAACGTAAGACAGGAATGATCGCATGCGGGCGGATCCTTTAAATTCATCCGACCCCAGAACCTTATTTAAAGCGACACGCACCTGCTCGCTCGAGAAGTGTTGAGTACCAGTCTGATCCTGATTTCCCACGCTGACGTTCAAAAACTATCCTTTCACAATAAGGGTTTGACGTCATGATGTTACCGTAGCATGCGACTTGAAACGTGCAATACATATTCTGTTGGGTGCATGCATAGAGAATGAATGCCTATAGGGCGCTGCCAATGACGGATGATGAATTCTTTGAATCCCAATTTCCCGAAGCGGGTCGTCTGCTACGGGACCTACGAAAAAAAGACCAAGAGTTTGATCGGATGTGTCGCGACTACAAAGAGGTTTTCGCGGAATTGGCGATGCCGCCAAATTCGGAGTCAGTTCTGCAGTTGCGATACCTTGCCGATCTGGCAGAAAGCATTTCGGACCTGCGCGGCAGTATAGAAGGACAGCTGCAGGCTCAAGGCGCGGGTGCGGAATCGGTACGGGATAAAGATTTGGAGGTTTGACATGAGACTTAGATACATCTTGCCGGCGTCGTTGATTGGTGTCGGCTCCGTGCTTGCACAGGAAACCCCCATTGTTCATGACGGTGAGTTTGAATTCCTCCGCGCGCAGTTTGGTGAGGCATGGGATGCGCAAGACGTTGAAATCAACGCCAAGCTGGCCGAAATTCGTGCGACCAATGGTGGCAAGCCTCCGAATTTTCTCTACGTCCTAATCGACGACGTCAGCTTCGGTCAGATGGGCGACCGCAAGATGAACTACGTCATGGGGATTGAGACACCCAGCATCAATCATTTGGCCACCGAAGGTATGTCGCTGATGCGCATGTATACCGAACCCTCCTGCACTCCGACCCGCACAGCCATGTTGACAGGGCGCCACCCAATTCGCGCAGGTGTGGAAGAGGTCAAGGTGGCTTTGGTTGGCGAGGGCCTTCCGGCCAGTGAAGTGACACTGCCGGAGATTCTGAAACAGGTCGGCTATAATACGGCGCATGTCGGCAAATGGCACCAAGGCGACATCGAACAATCGTACCCCCACAATCAGGGGTTCGACTGGGCCGCATTTCCACTACACCAGCAAGTACAGCTGAGCCTCATGACCCCCGAGGCAATGCGGTCCAACACTATGCTCGGCTATGTGCCCGAGGGGCAGAATAATCAGTTCCAACTGGATGAACGGTTCAAGCCATATGGTCTTGTCACAGGTGTCGAAGCCGAAGCCGGTGGTCCCGCCCTGGAAGTAGACATGTCGGCCGGTGAGGTGTGGACGCAGGCCAAATATGAAGAGATGAACGAGCGATATCAACGGCAGGCGCTCGAGCAACTTGAACGCGTAGCTTCCGAGGATGCACCGTTCTTCTTGCAATATTGGCCGCTTTATCCGCTGAACTTCGTTTACCCGGATCAGGCAATTTCACGAAATGGCGGATTTCACGCCGACAAGCTGCAACTGCTTGATGGTTGGATCGGAGATCTTCTGGCCAAGCTCGAAGAAACCGGCAAGGGAGACAACACGATTGTTGTTCTGATGGCGGATAATGGTTTGATGTATCACTATGAAGGCACATCCGGCCTGAGCCAGCTGATCTATCGCGGAGGCAAAACCCAGCACCTTGAAGGTGGCGTACGAACCGACGCATTCATTCGCTGGCCCGGTGTGATCGAACCCAACAGCGCCGCTGGAGACATCTTTCATGTATCGGATATCTTCACCACAATGGCGCGAATTGCCGGAGCAACCGGCTTTATACCGCGGGACCGTATCATCGACGGTATTGACCAGACCGCCTTGCTGTTGAATGGCGAGGGGAATGGTCGGCGCGACTATGTCTATGTTTACGAAGGGCCTGTTTTACGCTCGATCGTCAAACAGGAATTCAAGATGCATCTTCCTGCCCCTGGCCAGCCCGGCGCGGGTGCCCCGACTTATAATATCTATCGGGACCCGCGCGAGGAACACCCGTTGGTGGGCTACTCGCTTTGGGCCGGCGCATCTTTTCAGGATATGATCAAGCGCCACCAGAAGATGATCGCCAAGTACCCGCATTCAGAGATTGGCAAAGGTATTCCTTATGAGGGCATCGAAAACCTGCGTCCGGAAACCGAACTGACCCGCAATACATTCATGAGCTGGCAGTGAATTCGCAAAAAACAATTATTTGAATATAATGATGTTACAAATTGCCAGCACATCAAAGTTCAAACACCGAAGCTCTGCTTCAACCAAGGGGGAGACGGAATGAAACTACAATGGCTTCTGGTTTTGTGTGCAGGCATTGCCGCCCCACCTTTGCAGGCTCAGGACGACCCTATTCAACACGATGCTGAGTTTTATATTCTGCAAGCCCAACGCGCGGAACAATGGGTGCAGGATGACGCTGCCGTTGATCAGGCTTTGGCCGCTTTTCGTGACGGCAACAATGGGCAACCCCCAAATATCGTCAGCGTTCTGATTGACGATATGGGCTTTGGCGATATGGGTATACCCGAGCTCAACGCTGTCCGTGGGTACGACACTCCGAACATCAACGACTTTTCGGACGAAGCGTTGCGTATGGTGCGGATGTATACTGAACCGTCCTGCACCCCGACTCGCGTGGCACAAATGACCGGCCGCTTGCCCGTGCGTATGGGAATGGGTGATACGACCGTCGATATCGCTGGCTTTGGATTGCCCGATAATGAAGTGACGCTGGCCGAAGTCTTGAAACAGGCAGGATATGCAACCAGCCACGTCGGCAAGTGGCATATGGGCGATATTGCCGAAAGCTGGGCGATGAATCAGGGTTTTGACTATGCCCAGCACGCCATCCACCAGCAGGGCCAGCTGACAATCTTTAATGATGATGCGATCAAAGAACAGGTCTCGGTCGCGATCCGGGACTATGAGGATAAATACACACTGGACGGCTGGTTCCGACCGGATGCCTCGGCGATGATGACCGTCATCGAGGGCGAGACCGGCGGCGCCATTCGCGAAATCCGCATGGAAGCCGGAGAACGCTGGAACGCCGAAAAATACGACGAAATGAACCAGGCGTTTCAGGATAAAACACTTCAGGAACTGGAACGCCTTGCAACTGGGGACGCGCCCTTCTTCCTGCAATATTGGCCGATGATCCCGCTGGACAATACCCGCGCCGGCCGTGACGGGCCGGAAAGCGCGAATGGCGGCTTGTATGTCGACAAGATGCAGCTACTGGATCAGTGGCTGGGTGATCTGTTCGCGCGCATGGATGATCTAGGGCTCAGCGAAAACACCATCGTTGTGGTTATGGGCGACAATGGGCATTTTACCAAATACGCGCCGCAATCCGGGTTTACCCCACTGATTTACGCGGGCGGTAAAGGCGACACGACTGAAGGTGGCGTGCGCGTGGACGCCTTCATCCGCTGGCCGGGCATGATTGAAGCTGACGGGTTGTTAAACAGCATCATTCATGTTTCGGACCTCTATACCACGATCTCGCGCTTTGCCGGGGCGGATGGATTCATCCCAAGGGATCGTCTGGTCGATGGTGTCGATCAGTCGGCGGCGCTACTGTTCGCGGATGAATCGAAAGCGCGACGCGATCACGTGATCATCTATTCGGTCGCGAAACCCGAGGCGATCGTTAAGGATCAGCTTAAGCTCAAACTGCCGGGACCCGGCGAGAGCGCAATTTTAGCAAAATTCTTCGATCTTTACCGCGACACCCGCGAAGAATACTCGGTCTCAACCGAAGTCGGGTCTTGGGGTGGGCAGGAATTCGTACGTATACTGGGCCGCCACAAGGCGCGGAAAGAGAAATACCCCGATACTCCGCCCGCCTACGGCATGCCTTATGAGGGGATTGAGAACATTCGTCCCGAGACACAGCAAGCCGTTGAAGCTTTCATGATCAAGCGCGCGTCGCCCCAGAAGTAGGCCTGTTCTTTCGTAATGAACCGCGAAGGACTGTAATCACCAAAATCGAGGATCTCAGCATGGTTGGTAGCATAATTTTCGCACTGGGATTGATCGTGTCACTCGGAATCGGGTTTGTCTATTTCCGCGACCTTGGCGATGTCTCGCAAATGCTGCTGAAAGTAAAGCGCGAGAATATGGTGCGCTTTATCCGGCATGAATACCGCCTGATTGGCATTGGCCTGGGCGGATTTGTAGTGGCAACCCTTGCACATTTCCTTTTGGGGGGCGGCCCTTTCTGGCTTTGGCTTGTAACGGCTGCGCTGACCTTGCTTCTTTATGGGTTTCCCTATGTGTGGGTGCATTTGGGCCTGAGAAACCAGCTCAACGACGCCCAGTATTTTTCTATCGAGGAAGCGCGAAAATATGTCGGTCCAACAGCGCCAGTCATCGTCATCGAACACAATGGTCACGCGCGCGCGCACCCGGATGCGCAGATCATGCGCCCTCATTTGGCGGGCGATGTAGATGGGCTGGGGGGCGAGGATGTGGTCATGACTTACTGCGCGATGGCCAATCTGGGTCAGGGGTACACACCGCGAATAGAAGGACGGCGCCTGAACCTTGAGGTTCTGGCCCAGCATGGCAACAACTTGATACTGCGTGACAACGACACGGGCGATCCGATCCAGCATATCTACGGTTTTCGCGAGGCGGATCGCGACCCCAACTCCGAGGGTCCTGCTTGCCCTCTCCGGCCCGAAGCGCAAATGAGGCCTTGGCCCACCTTTCGAATGACATTCCGCGGGTTTCAGAAAGCCTATCCAGAAGGTGAGGTGTTTCTGAACAAACCATCCACGAACCCTTTGCTGCGTCTGCTGGACATGATGACCGAGATCACCTTTGGCTGGGGCATCGGACGCCAACATCAGGAAGACGCTCCTGTGATGGACAACATGGATCGTTCAGACCACCGGTTGCCGAACAAAACCTACGTCTGGGGAATTACGATTGGTCAAGATGTCGCTTGCTGGACCGACGATTTCATCATCGAGAACAACTGGATCGTGACCGCCAAAGTCGGAGGACGGGATGTCGTGGTCAGCCTGGATCCGAAATATGAAAGCCTGGGCGTTTGGTATAACGACTCGGGTCAACCGGTGGCCAAATGCGATTTCTGGGGTCACTCGGATCAGGGTCAGCTAAAACGTGTAGAAACCCTGCGCGCAGGCGTATTCTGGCACGTTTGGTCCGAGTTTTTCCCGAACACAGATATCAATCGCGTCGGCAACAGTTCGATGGCGACGGAAGAAGCTGCGGAATGAAAATCAGGACCACACAATTTCAAACCAACGACAATTTATTGAAACTTGTATGTTTGTCGGGAGGAACAGAATGTTTTCGTCACTATGGGTGAAAAGTTGCTTATGCGCGGCAACGCTATCGGCATCGGCAGCCACAACGGCTGCGGCACAACAATCCGATTGGTCCTACGAGGCCACGATTTATCTGTTCATGCCGGAAACAGAAACATCCTTAAGCACCCCCATGGGGACACTGGACGGTACACTCAGTTTTTCTGATGCATTGGAAAACCTAGATTTCGCCTTTATGGGAGCGTTCTCGGCCACCGACGGACGATGGCTTATACTTGCAGATTACAACTACACAGATTTGTCGTTCAGCAACAGCACTCCCGGCCCCGCCAGTTCGGGCCTCGAGACATCATTTACCACGCAATACCTAAGCGGTTATGTCGGCTACCGAGTGTATGAAGCACCAACTATCTCGGTGGATGTCGCCGGAGGGTTCCGGTGGTTCAGCACTGATACAGAGTTCACCCTTCTCCCTGGCGCGGCACCGGGGAGGACAACAACCGCCGACGACAGCTGGACCGACCCTGTCATCGCCGCCAGAGCACGCGTCCGGTTCTCGGACAAATGGTCCGGCACCGGTTTCGTCGACTACGGAGGTTTCCGCAGCGGCAGTGAAACATGGCAGGTTCTGTTGACCGCCGAATATGCCATCAACAACAGATGGCTGATCCGCGGCGGCTATCGCTATATCTCGTTTGACCATGAGATCGACGGTAGCGATTTTACATTTGATCAGTCAGGGCCAGTGTTAGGCGCGACTTATCGTTTCTAGAATTCTTTATTGGTGAACTCGAGACTGGGTTGTGATGTTACGAACATCGTTTGATTGGCGCGAGTAGACTGCAGAAAGTTCTAGAGAATCATATTCGCTGTGTCCTCAGATTTGTCTTCGTGTCTGGCACCAGTTCTTGAACCCCAGCATCGATAGCTGGTTGGAATTTGTTCTCACTCTAGAAATCAAGCGATGAATGAAGCAAGTCTAAGTCGCGATGCCACTTTCAACCGCAGAGTGAGAATTCACCTCGGCTGGCTTTCGCAACTACAGCGAATGGCTGCAAAGCGGGCTGCGACCGCAGCATTGAAACATGTAGGCCAACGGCAGCTCAGGGCCGCCAGTGAAGGCGACCCAAATACCCTAGATTTCAATGGCTTCGGCGATGGCCAACGCATCCTCGAGTTCAACGCCCAGGTACCGGACCGTGCTGTCCATCTTGGTGTGACCGAGAAGAAGCTGAACAGCTCGAAGGTTGCCGGTCTTCTTGTAGATCTGGGTGACCTTGGTTCGGCGCATCGAATGGGTGCCGTAAGCGCTCGCCTCGAGACCGATCGATGTGATCCAATCACGCACGATCCGGGCATACTGCCGGGTCGAAATGTGCAGCCGTTCATGAAACCGACCCGGCCAAAGATATTCTGAGCCGACCATGAGCTCGTCTTCCATCCACTTCTCGACCGACGCGCGAGTCCCTTCCGATATCTCGAAGCGTACAGGTTTCTGTGTCTTGCTCTGCAAGACCGATGCGCGTTCCATTGATCTGACCAGACGCCATCACATCGACAACTTTCATCTTGACGAGGTCACAACCGCGCAGCTTGCTGTCGATCGCCATGTTGAACAATGCGAGATCGCGATGGTTCTCAGCCAATTCCAGTCGCACTCGGATGGCCCAAACGTGTTTTGGCTTCAATGGTCGCTTCTGACCGACGATGCGACCCTTATTCCATGCTGGGCGAAGTGCGCGAATGGCTGGTAAGTTTAGTGCTTCCATGACTGATCCTCCGATCCGCCAATCCCTCCCAATACGACAACCCGACGTTGACCGAAACATCCTATCACAGGATGCTGCGCTGCCTCCGAGGTCAGGTATGAGCCCGTTTGACGAATGCTGCGTGGCGGCGAATGTCGTCTTCAGGGAACACTCGTTGACGATCAGTCTACTCAGAGTGTTCACTACGTCAAAGATTTGCAGGAGAGTGGGATGCGAGAATCTGAACAATCCGACACCTTCGCTGCGTTGGAGAAACGCGAGTGGGCTAAAACAAACGTGGCGAAATCCTATGCGCAAGTATTTGCGAAAGCTGCAGATATGGTGGTGCCCACCTTGGTAAAAGCGGTTGAAGCCCGTTCAGGTACCGAAGCACTCGATCTGTGCTGTGGTCACGGGAATGTAACCGAAGGTCTCATCAAAGCTGGTGCCAGTGTAACGGGACTGGATTTCTCGTCTTCTATGCTGGAGATGGCCCGGTCGTCAGTTCCGGAGGCCAAATTCGTTGAAGGAGACGCGATGGCGTTGGACTTCGACGATGGCACTTTTGACATCGTGACAATTGGGTTTGGAATACCGCATGTCCCTGATCCGCGGAGAGTATTTACTGAAGCCCGCCGCGTGCTTCGTCCAGGAGGACGCCTTGCGTTTTCGGTTTGGTGTGGTCCGGAAGTGGATACGGCACTTGGATATGTCTTCGGTGCAATCGGCAAATACGGAGCCCCGGACATTGTATTGCCGCCAGGACCCGGAGCTAATGATTATGCTGATCCGGAAAACGCCTTTCCAGCACTTCTGAAAGCAGGATTCGCCAATTTTCACCAATCTAAAGTCGCTTCGGAGTGGGTGGTTAGTGACCCCGGCGCACCGTTTGATTTCTTCTTGGAGGGCACGGCACGGGGCGGCGCATTATTGCGCCCTCAGCCGCCGGACAATGCGGCAGCGATCAGAAAGGCGGTTGTATCCCAAGTCTTAGAAAGACATGGTTCAGGTCCCGAATGGGAAGTGCCAATACCTGCGGTGGTAACCGCGGCGAAAGCGGTTTAGGAACGTCGGGTTGGTACAGCGACGTTGTTCAAAGCTGACGTTAATTCTCTTGCAACGAGCGGCAGAAATAGTCCGCGGACTGTGAGTTCGTCGACGACCAGATTTCGCAGTCGCAGCGAACGGCGGCAATGCGGGCTGCGACCGCAGCATTCTGACCAGTGGGTGAATGGCCGCAAAGCGACCGTCCGTGGCCGGGCTGTTGTGCCCCACTGAGGTCAATGCTGCACCGCCTCCCAGGTCGGCAGCGAGCCTCAAGAAACTGGATGCATCACTTGGCCCGAATGTCAGCAATGCGTTGAACGAAAGCTGAATTACGCATCGCTGCGTCGGACAAATGCCAAGGCGCAGCCAAGGGTGATGAGCAATCCGCCACAGGTCCTGTCGATCCAGAGCGCTCCTCGGTCACTTAGAAGGTGCATTGCCTTTGCGCCCAGCCCTGCATAGGTGGCCATAACCGCGACATCGACTGCGATAAAGACAACAGCCAGTGTTGCATACTGTTGAAACATCGCCTCATTCGGTGTGAGGAACTGCGGAAGGAAAGCTGTGAAGAACAGGTAGCCTTTGGGGTTAGTGACAGCGACAAGAAAGCTCGTTCTAAAGACTGCAACTCTGTTTTGAAGCGTTCCCGATCTGTTGTCTTCGGATGGGTTCGCGACCGGTTCCAACTGGCCGGTAGATCGCATCATTTGTACGCCCAACCAGACGAGGTAGCCGACACCGATCCATTTGACGACATTGAACCAAAAAACTGATGCGGCCAGAAGTGCACCGAGCCCCAGACCGGCAGCTGTGATCAGAACGGCATCAGAGATTGCGGCTCCTGCGATGCCGTACCCTGCGGTAGCGATGCCGAACCGTGATCCATTGGACAGGGCGAGGAGAACGGTTGGTCCTGGCGTCAAAACAACAACCAGCGCCAGAAAGGCGAATGTCAAAAGAGAAATTTCCATCATGCGGATTCCAAATTCAGAAAGTAGATGGCAAGGCCGGTCAGGATCAGGCAAACCCCACTCACAATAGTCCTAAGCACGTTCCAGACCTGCCAGGAGGCTGAGTAATCTTGCCAAATTTCACGGGCTGATCCGATGTCAATTGGTACGGCAACTTCCGCCAGGGCTTCGTTCATGGGGACATTCACCGCTGCTGTGATGAGGAAGGCACCGACGATGTAAAGAATGGCGGCCAGACAAAATAACATGGCTGACCTCTTCCTGAGCTGCCAAGCGGCGATGTAGGCCGTTACTCCCAGAATGATCGGGGTCAAAAAGAAAGCCGGGAAGAACACTCCGTTCCGGACCGAGGCGTTCATTGCCTGCATTGCGGCGATGGCTGTTCGCGGGTCTGTCGCGTCCAAGCCCCACACTGTCGAACAGACCCAGGCGTAGAAAAACCCGAAGATGGCACCGATGCTTAGGAGTGAAAGCATCGACATCGGCAAAAGCAACCGAGCCATTAAACCCGCTCCGCCTCGAGTTCCCGGTGTTGGCGCGCCGCTGACGCGACCAAGGCAACGATGACCAGAGCAGCGAATTGACCGAGCAGTACCGCCGGGTAGATCAGGCCAAATTGAGCATCGAAGTATTTCTGCGGCCCGAAGGAAACCAGGGCCATGAGCGCTGCGAGAACGCTCATGATGCGTCCTGCCCGACTTTCCAGCGGCTGCACGATGATAGCCCCCAAAGCGACAGACATCGCGGCCCCGAGAAACGGAGCAATGCCGAACAAAGGCGTGGCGATGGGCGGGTGGGGCCTAATCCCGGCATATAAGGCGGACAGCATGATTCCCTGCAGAAGGATGAGTGTCGCCAGCGCGGCGATGACGTGACGATTAGATTGTTCCATTTGCTTCTCCAAAGCGTAACTGTGATTACGGTTGCATGTATCCGTAATTATCGTTACGGTTTCTGTCAACATGCTGGAGAATGATTTTGCGTGAAGAGAAGCGATCCCTGCGTCAGCAACAGATCGAGGCGGCCGCATACGAAGTGTTGGAGGCCAAAGGGTACGGAGGCACGTCCATGCAGGGCATTGCCAAACATGCGCGCGCCTCGAATGAGACGTTGTACAACTGGTACGGGGACAAACAGGGGTTGTTCCGCGCACTTGTCACAAAGAACGCTGAAGAAGTTAAAGCGCATCTGGAATCCGAACTGCAAACCGACCATGAAGCGCTTTCAATTCTGGGAACGCTAGGCCCGAAGCTTCTGCTTTTGCTGACCGGTGATCGCGCTGTTGCCCTCAATCGAGCCGCAGCTGCCGATAGCAGTGGCGAACTCGGCGCGACGCTTTCAAAGGCGGGGCGGGAGGCAGTGTTTCCACTGCTCGAACGGGTGTTGCTGCGTGCCCGGGACGAGGGCGTGCTCAACTTCGAACATACCGGAGAGGCTGTGGCGCTCTATCTCGACCTGTTGATTGGCGATCAGCAGATCAGGCGCGTCATAGGTCGCCTTCCTCAGCCATCGGAGACCTTTTGCCAAGAACGGTCCGCGCGGGCTGTCAGGCTCCTCCTTGCCCTTCTCGGCTAGACCCAAAGCTAACAAAAGGAAATCGAAACATGACGACCCTTCTCGAGCCGAATGCCTGCCAGACCATGGCCGATCTCCGCTCGCAAATCGACGCGATCGATACGAACCTGATAGGCCTGCTGGTCAAGCGGAGCCACTATATCGACCGGGCTGTAGACCTCAAGAAATTCGAAGGCCTGCCGGCGCGTACAACGGACCGAGTGGCCGAGGTGCTGGACAAGGTCAGCACAACCGCGTTGGAACAGGGGTTGGACCCGGACCTCGCACGCAGGCTTTGGGCCGAACTGATCGAATGGTCGATTCAGCGGGAAATCAGGGAGCTTGGGGAATAATGCCTTTCGGAGACGCCAGCGACGCAGTTGATGGGGCGGACCTATGAAACTCATCCGCGATATCAGGGCTGCTGGGATTTTTCATAGGGCAGTGAAGTCAATGCAAGCAGGTGACTATCAGGGCGTTCTTGACCGCCTGGACGGGTTCCAAGCGCAACCATATTTCTTGGCCAAGGCGGAACTTTTTCGTGCAATGGCGCGGCATCGGCAGGACAGGTTTGCGGAAGCGGTTCACCACTACGACAACTTCCTGACCAACCATCTCGCTGACATGCCGCCAAAGGACCGTGTCTATGTGGAAGAGTACGGGAAATTCTTCAGAAGCCGTGCTCAAGCAAGACTTGATCCGTCAACGCCGTTGTATTTATCACTTGAAGAATTGAGAAAACTTGCAGAAAACGCGCCTTTTCTCACCCGCGCCGAGTTTACTTTTGGTAACTTGGCAGAAGCCGACCTTACCGGACAAATCTGACCTTCAACATCTTGGCCAAATGGCGTCTCGGTCCGCATGGTGTGATATCGACGAAGCACTGAGTTCGTGCTTGCAGCGAATGTCCGGAATGCGGGCTGCGACCGCAGCATCTCGACCAGTCGGCAAATGGCAGGAATGGGCCGAGTAACTCACGGAAGAAAGGGTAGGGACCCATACTGCGGGGCTTCCGAGGTCTGCTAGTTGCCCTTGAGTACTTCACCAATCAAATGGTTCATAACCTCCTTGTAGACCTCCGGATCGCCCCCATAGGCGATCTCAAGAGCGGCGCGATCAAACGCGGCCGACAACAAATTAGTCAAAGCATCGATCTGTTTTGGTGAATGCTTAGGAAGAGCCCGCGAAAGCCCTTCACGAAGTTCTGCTGTTCCATTGGCCCGGGTCAACACGACAGCGGTGCTGTGCCCTAATACCGCTGGGGCCTCTTCCATCAGGAGGCGCACCCGACCTGGAACCAACATCGCATCAAAAAAGGCATTCGATCCTGTCACCATGGCCTGTTCGGGATCGGCCACATTGCGCGTTTCCTGGTCAATATGGTGTGAGATTGCTTTGGCCTCCTCTTCTGCGACGGCGCGGAAAAGGTCAGCCTTGTCCTTGAAATGATGATACAGCGCGCCGCGGGTTACGCTGGCCTTACGTACGATGTCTGGGGTTGCAGTATCGGCAAATCCCGAATTCACAAACAGTTCTCGGGCGGCCACCAGGAGTTTGGCACGCGTTTCTGCGCGCCGGTCTGCCTGGCTGCGTCGGGCGGGTTTTTCTGGGGGCAAGATTGACGGCTCCGAATATCACTACAAGCACCTTACATACATCTTGCATGTATTTGCAAATCTATGATACATACACATTGCATGTAAGTTAGGGAGATAAAGAAATGCGTGTCACTCAATATTACCCGGTCATTCAGTCTGAAACGGTTTCTGAAACGGCAGAGTTCTACAAACGTCACTTTGGCTTCCGCGCAGCATTCGAGGCGGATTGGTATGTGCATCTACAAAGTGAAGTGGATTCGTCGGTCAATCTCGCGGTCGTCCAGTCAAACCACGAGACGATCCCAGAGGTTTCCCGCGGTGCGTCTAAGGGTATGATCCTCAACTTTGAAGTCGAGGATGTCGACAAAGTGGATGAACGACTTCGGTCGGAAGGAGTTCCGGTGGCAAAGTCACTTGTGAGCGAGCCGTTTGGTCAACGCCATGCGATTTATCGCGATCCAAACGGGGTACTGATTGATGTTATCACTCAGATCCCGCCCTCAGAGGAATTCCTGTCTCAATATGCGGCCGACGCGGTGCCGTCGTAACTCAGGGTGCCGGGTGGCCAGGTTAGTTCGAAGCAGTTGGAACGATTTGCCCGCGTGTAAAGGGACCAATTCTGGACAGATCAGTGGCCCTCGCCGAGCTGGCCACCTTTGGTACTGGGGCGGCCTTGTTACCTGTGCCCATGTTCGAACGCTACATCGAACACGGTCGCCTGATACAACCCTTCAGTGAAGCCGTTAACGCTGGTAAATATTGCTTCGCCTAGCCTTCGGATCGCCCCGCAACGGATGATATGGGTAAATTTGCAGAATGGCTGACCGCCAACGGAGCCACTGAATTAATTGACTTCACGGACCAGAACCGCGCAAATTGATCTGCATCAATATTTGGACCGCAAACGAGAGTTATGGCGAACCGAAGCAGTTTGGATGAAGTCGCGGTGACAAAAGAAAAAGTTGGCCGAATTGTCTGGCACGATCTTTTCACGCCTGATGTGGAAACTTCCAGGTCATTTTACGAAAGCGTGGCAGGTTGGAGCTATATTGTCGAACACGCCACAGATTTCGCATGGGGCGGCGGCCATAGAGATTTTGTCCTCGCCACTCTCGATGAAGAGGCAGGGGCCGGGATTGTTTCTCAAAATCTGGTGCTCTTTGAAGGGTGGATCCCTTATGTTGAAGTCGAAGACGTAGATCAGGCCGCCAAACTCGCCGTCAAGCTTGAAGGATCAGTAGTGAAACCTCCCTTTGAAGTTCCTGGGGTTGGTCGGAACTGCCTCTTACGTGATCCGCTTGGCGCATTCTTCGGTGTATCAGTTTCGCGGCACGAATACCCTGCCCCCGCTCGTCAGTTTACGCATGAACTATACCTATCCCGTAGCGGCGTATTCCCGGACAACTTCTACCACCAAATGTGCGGATGGAATCTCTCACCTGCTAGAAACGTACCTTCGTCACAGAGACCAATTAGTCTAAAAGACGAAGTGTTGGCGATATGTGCAGCGGAACCTGCAGTTCCCAACAATAACGTGGCGTGGGTGCCGAGTGTTCGCGTCGACTTTCTCGAAAACGCGCTGAGCAAGATCAACTCAGGCCCAGGTTCCGTGCTTGCTCGTCATCAGAATAATAAAAACACTTTTGAGAATGGTCTGGTATGCGATGCAACTGGGGCATTGTGCTGTGTCGTCCAGAATTGATGCTCGGTCGCAAGGTTCGCAGTCTATTGTTTATAACGGCATCCTCAAGTGGGTCAAAAATCTCAAATCTGACTATAGTACAAGCGTAACGCAATTCCACTTTGCCCCGTTAGAGATAATACATTTAGCGCCAGTTTTCACAATCGCAGCGAAGGCAGGAAAGCGCGCTGCTAGCGAAGTGTGCGAGAACCATACTTGAGGTTCGGGTCGGGGCGATTGCACTTGATAGTTGTTAGAATTGTGAGCACGCAACATCCTGATGCGAAACGGCATTGTTTGGCCTTGAAAACAAGGACCGGCTATTCCAGAAATCCGTCGATGGTCGAGGCGACGTCAACGGCGGTTTTCACATCAGACATGCTGGTGTTCTCAAAGGCGCTGCCGCTTTCGACACTTGGCCTGAGCCTCTCATAAATGGACAGGATGTCTTCTTCCAGTTTGGCCGGCTTTTCTTCCGACCAACCGGCTTTGGTCTTGGCGATGTCCGTTGCGAGTTTCATCAGATCAAGGCGCTGTGGCAAAGTTTGCATTGGTCGTTTCCGGGTCTGGTTGTGATGTCAGGACCAACCTACGCGCAGAGGTGGAAAGGGCAGAGTGAGTCACCGTTAAATCCCTGACGGCCGAACCTCAGTCCAACGCCCCGGTTGTGCGCAGCGCTTCGGTCATTTTCTGTGAGATGTCAGATGGCACATGCCAGATCGCGTAGAGCGTCTGGATAAAACGGTCAACATCGGGAATGTTGGTCTTCAGGGCCAACAGGGTTGAATCCAGGTCGGCGTCCGGTTCCGTGTATGGAATGCACATAAGCTCAAGCACTTCAGAACCATTCCACATGCCACCACCGACTTTGCGCGCCGCTGAACGCGCGCCGCTGTAATCATCTTTCATGAAACAGATCAGGAACGTGCTTGCGTGGTACCAGCCGGGCGGGTTGGGGCTCAGCTCGATCGCGCGGGCGCTCAGTCTCGCGGCCTGTTCAAGATCGCCGCGCAACGCAAAGCAGGCCGCCAGATCGGCCAACATGTCTGGATAATTCGGATTGGCCCGCAATGCTTTATCAGCCGCGTCTTCAAAGCTTTCGAACTCTCCACGATGAAAATGGGTCAAAAACAATGCGTGCTGGCCGGTTGCGTTCAGCGGATCCAGAGCGACCGACCGCTGTGCGGCCTCCAGCGCGCGATCAAAGGGCGGGGGGGACTTGCGAAAATTGAACCCGCCGCGCAGTTCGTCGCCGTAGACAATCGCGAGCATCCCCCAGGCGCCGGCATATTCGGGATCAATCTCAACGGCGCGCTCCAGCAGGTCGCGGACCTTCTTGTGTTTTTTAACCGTGGGTTCACGCCAGTATTCGGTGGCCAGCAACCTGCACTGATAGGCATCCAGCGTGTGCGTCTGTGCCCTGCGCTGCACTGCACCTGTTCGATGGATCACTCCGTGGGGTTCCGCGATTTCCGTGGCGATCCGGGCGGCGATATCGTCCTGAATTTCAAATAGGCTGTCCGCGCTCAGGTCGCGGTCATAAGTGTCCGCGGAAACCTGTTGGCCGGTTTCCGCGTCAATAAGCTGGGCGGTGACGCGCAGCTTGTTGTCCCAATGTCGCACGCTGCCTTCGACCAGATATTGGACGTCGAGTTCGCTTCCGACCGCGCGCGGATCGCGGCCGCGGCCGCGAAAGCGAAAGGTGACGTGCCGGGACAGCACGCTCACCTCGCGAAACCGGGCGATGGCCGAGATGATTTCCTCGGTAAACCCATCGGCCAGGTATTCCTGCGACGGGTCTCCGCTCAAGTTGTCAAAGGGCATCACGGCCACCGCGACCCGTCCGGTTGGCGCCGGGGGCGTTTCGGCATCGGTCCGGCGTTCGGGGTCAAACGCGATCTCAAAAACCGGGGCGTAGGACCCCTTGGGAATATGTATTCGAACCGGGTCCTCGCGCCCTTCCTGAGCGTAATAGAGATCCAGCCGGCTGCGCATTTTATTGGCCTGAACCCGAACGATCGTGTCGATGGTGGGGTCGAAATCCTCGGGCTTGTCGAAAACGTCAATGCCGATTGCATAGCCTTTCAGCGTCTCGGACCGACCCGCCAGCGCTTCGCCGACAATATGCGACAGAAAGCGGTTCAGGCGCGTGGTATCCGCGAAATGCGGACTGACGAGGACGCGCTTCAACTGTTCCTGAATAGCGCTTGGATCGATGGCAGAGCTTACTTCGGCAAGCATGTTTCCCTCCGTCGCTCAACTTTGTCCGATGACGAGCAGCGCCACAAGACAGCGCGACGGTTTAACCGTGACTCACTCGGATGCGGGCCGTGGATCTGCGAGGGTCTGGGCCATGGCGCTCAAAAGAGCCCAGCAAACATATGACCCATGAAAGGACTGAACCATGACAACATTTTCCGAATTCGTACAGAAAGCCAAAGACGACTATACCCGTGTCGAGGACGAGCTGAAATCGTTCGAACAGAAGGTCAAGGACGCGGGCGACGCGACCGACAAGTGGACCCAGGAGCAGGTGACAAAGCTGCAATCCGATCTGCAGGAAGCAAAAGACAAGGTCACTGACCTTGCCGATCGCATCCAGAAAGAAGGCGAAGACGCTGTGACGGACGCGCATGATCAGGCGAAGAACCATTGGGAAGCCTTGCACGCCGCCGTTGCCGCCTATCGCGATCATCTCGACAAGTCGGTCGCCTGACCCTGATCCTGGAGGTCGACATGACTGATTCAGTTAATGAAACCGTGCCGAAACCCGCGCTCATGGAAGAGGTCGCCGGTTGGCAGCCTCGACCGGTCTGGCTGATTGTGCTCGGCGTCGCCATGCTCTGTGTAGGGCTGTGCGCCGTAGCCTTCCCGCTGATGTCCACGCTCGCTGTCGAAGCCTTTGTCGGCGTGGCCCTGCTGGGCGGAGGCATCGTCACAGCGATTCAGGCATTTGCGGAAAAGGCGTTGAAAGGGTTCTTCTGGCTGTTGGCCATCGGTGTTCTGAACGCGCTTGCGGGGCTTGTTCTGTTGCTTGATCCGTTCGGCGGCGTTCTGGCACTGACCCTTGCGCTTGGCGCGGTTTTTCTGGCCGAAGGTGTGTTGCGGATCGTAATTGCCATTCGGTCGCGTCAGGAGCGGCCCATGGCGCTGATGATTGCGTCCGGCGCGATGGCCATCCTGCTTGGCGGCCTGATCCTGACCGGTATCGTCAATGGCTCGTCCCTTGTTCTGCTGGGGGTTCTTGCCGGCCTGAACCTGATTTTCGCCGGTGTGTCCCTGATGTCTTTGGGGCTGTCGCAGCGGCCCTCGGCGCATGGGGGTCCACAAGCTTAAGCGTGTCCTGGCAGACCCGGAATGGCAGGGGCATCTGATGCTCCTGCTTTCCGTTTTCACAGCGCCGCTATTTTCCTTGCCAGGTGCTTGCTGCCCGAGTGTCTTCAAACAGCCAGACCATGCGGTCCAGAAACCACAGCTTCCCACCCATAACCAGCAGCAACCCCAGAAGCGTCGGCCAGAATTGAAGCTGCCAAAGCCCCCAGACCAAGGGGCCGATTCCGACCGCGCTGACTGCGGCCAGAATAAGAGGCATCCGGCGGTGCCTTGCAGGGATCGGCGATTTCGCGCGCGCAAGCCAGATCCGTTCCCCAAGTACACCTTTGGACATCCAGTTTTCCGGATTGCCCGTTTTGCGGAAGGCGCGGGGGTTCCACCATGTCCAGAATACAACAACAACGACCGGAACAAGGCACCACCAGCCCAGCCAAACCCGGCTCCAGACGGCCAGAACGAACAGGGGCGGGATGCTCAGGCGGCTCCAGCCGCTCCACGGGTTGGTGTGCCGGTCCCAGACGTCGTCGGACATCGTCATGAGCTGTTCCAGAATGCTGCGATCGGTCATCGAACCCTCTTCCGAAGCTGGATCGCAATTATGGCCGTTTCTGCCCGTGTCTGCCAGAGCGGCAGGCAACGCGCGCAGCCCTGGCCAAAGGCATCAAAGACCGGAGATATCCACATACACCCGGTAATCCGCGATCCTGTCCTCGCGAAAGTTGAACCGTGCAGCAAAGCGCACGTCGTGCGTGCTTTGGTCCTTGCGCGTATAGTGAACGGTGCCGTCGCAGAACGCAGTATCGCCGCTGGACCAGATGCCGGTGATGGTATGTTGCATACCCTGGATCGTGGCAAAGAACCCTGCGTTCGCGGCTTGCACGGCTGTGCGCCCGTCAATCTGTTCGAAATTGCCAAGCTGGAACTGCACGTCTTCGGTGACATGCTCGACAACGCCGGCTTCGTCCAGCGCGTCAACAGCGGTGTAAAGGGATGCGATCCGGGGCGCGTGGGCCGCTGTGGTGGGGGCAGTGATTTGCATGTTTTGGTTTCCTTTTCTGTTTGAAAGTTATCGGTGGGTCTAAGTCTGGTTGGCCTGTGACCGTCGGTGCAGGACCGGCGGGAGTTTCAGGTGACCGTTGGTGACGGCTAGCCCAAGGAACAGGATTGCGAGGGACCCCAGCAGCCCAAGGCCAAGAGGTTCCCGAAAGACAATTGCCCCGATTGCGATGCCGGAAAGCGTGGCAAAATAGCCGACCTGGGCGAACCCAACGCCATCCGTGCGCCGCTGTACTTCGAAGGTCAGCGCATAGCTGAGCGCAGTGATGGATCCGATGCCGAAGATTGCGCCAAGCAGGGCAGGGGGCACCGAGACGTCGCTGATTGTGGTGCCGCGTCCCAGTATCAGGGCGGAAATCAGCAACAGCTGTGACAGAAGCGTTCCGGTCGCCAGCCCCAACGGATCGCCGCCGGGCGGGTAGGCATAGCTGCGAAAGACGTTGCCGTAGGCCAGAAACAAGGGCCCCAAAAGCGACAGGGCAATCCACGCCGGCTCGACTCCCGACAGGTCAAACCCACCCATGGTGGCAAGGCTGACCCCGGCAAGGCCGATCAGAATACCAACCAGGCGGTGCAACGGCAGCATCCTCCGCGCGATCAGTGCCGTTATCGCAAAGGTAAACAGCGGTGACAGCGTGACGAGGGCGGAATAGAACCCAAGGCTCACATGCTCCAGCACCAGAAACCCGATCACAGCGGGGCCGCTGACACCGAAAACTCCGGCGCCGACATAATAGGGAATGTGCCGCGCGTTGAGCGCCACGCGCTTCTGCGACAGCAAACACAACGCCAACAGCGCGATGCTGGCCAGCAAAACCTGCCAGAACAAAGCGGTCAGAGCTGATATTCCTGCCATCGAGACGAATTTGGACAAAGTGAAACTGACCCCCACCAGGACACCGATGGCCATGATCAGCGCGGATACAGGGGATCTTCTGACAATATCAGGCATCACGCGGCCCCCATTTCCGGCACATCGGTTAAGCGCAGAGAAGCCGGGCCGATCGGGATAATTCCGCTGGGGTTGATGTGCCGATGGCTGAGGAAGTAGTGCTGACGGATATGGGCCATGTCCACAGTGTCAGCCACGCCCGGCAACCGCATGATGTCGGCCAGATAGCGGGACAGGGCAACATAGTCGCTGATGCGTTTGTAGTCGGTCTTGAAGTGGGTCACATAGACCGGGTCAAACCGCAGAAGTGTCGGAAACAGCTTCAGGTCAACCTCTGTCAGCACGTCTCCGGCTAGGAACCGGCGTTGGCCAAGCGTTTCTTCAATCGCGTCGAGGCAGGCAAAGAGCGCCGTTACGGCCTCGCCATACGCGATCTGGCTGGTTGCAAACCCGGCGCGATAGACGCCTTCGCGGATCGGTGACTGAATTTGTTCGGCGATCCGGTCGATTTCGTCGCAAAGATGGGACGGGCGAAGATCGGGTCCCGCGGTATCGGGAAACGCCGTCTGAAGCATGCGCATGATCTCGGCCGATTCGGTGCTGACGATCCGGCCTGTATCCGTGTCCAGTAGCACAGGCACGCTGATCGGACCCGTGTAATCCGGCTTGGCGTGCTGATAGACTTCGTAAAGGAAGCGGGTGCGTTCTACACCGCTTTGATCGTTGAACAGCGTCTGGTCGATGACCCAGCCGTTTTCCGACATGACCGGGTCCATCCATGTGATGCTGAACGCATTGCGTAAGCCTTTCAAAGTTAGAATCAGATCGACGCCATGACACCAGGGGCAGGCTTTGGACAGGTAAAGGTGGTATCGGCCGGGCGTGTTCGGAAACGGGGCGCCTGGTTGCACGCTGATGTGGCTCGTGAATGGGCTTTGCAGGCGGTGAAAACGACCGTCCGAGGCGAGCGGTCTGTCACGCAGAACTCCGTTGATAAGCATCTTGGGCATGGCAGCCTCCGGCGTTAACAGGACATGCAGATACCTATTAGGCTTTCTATTTGATGATAATCGTGTGAATTTGAAACTTATAGGTGAGAATAATTCGCCCAAAGGATCGCAAAACATGACTGAAATTGGCGCTATCCCTGTGTTTGTGGCCGTGGCGGACCATGGCGGTTTCGCAGCCGCCGCCCGGCATCTGGGTCTTACAAAATCAGCGGTCAGCAAGCGGATCGGCGTGCTGGAGGCCCATCTGGGAACGCAGCTCTTTCATCGGTCGACACGGTCCATTTCCCTTACCGAGGCGGGCGAAATCTATCTGGCCCACGCGGCGCAGGCGCTTGACGCAGCGCAGGACGCCGAAGACGCAGTTGCGGCGTTGCAGGGGCAACCGGTTGGATTACTAAGGCTCAGTACACCCATGTCCTTTGGACAACTGCATGTTGCGCCTATGATTGCTGCATTCCTCAGGCAATATCCGGGGATCAGAATTGACCTGACGATGGATGACAAATTTGTCGATCTCGTCGAAGGGGGCATCGACGTGGCCTTACGCGCCGGAACGTTGCCGAACTCGGCCCTGATCGCACGCAAACTCGCCCCGATCCACAGCGTGCTTGTCGCTGCGCCGGACTATCTTGCGCAGTCCGGAACGCCAGAAACACCTGAGGATCTTCTGGCGCATTCCTGCCTTCACTACGCCTATTCGCGCGACCCTTCGGAATGGCGCTTAGCCGGGCCCGCGGGTGACATGCGCGTTCAGACATCTGGTGTTCTGCGCGTGAACAACAGTGAAGCCCTGTGCACCGTGCTGCTTGACGGTCTTGGTATCGGCCGCCTGCCGACCTTTATTGCCGGAGCCCACTTGACCAGTGGCCGTCTGGTCAGGGTGTTGCCCGAGTATCGCCTGCCTGAACAGGCGCTGTACGCAGTCTTCCCTGAACGAAAGCACATGCCAGCGAAAGTTCGCGCGTTTTTGGATTTCGTCGTAGAACGCATCGGGCACGACGTTCCTTATTGGGATATGGATGCAGGTCCGCTTTAGGGGCAAGGGCCAAAGATACTCAATCAATCCGGACCGATTTGGTTGGGGAGGCTGACGTTCCTATAACCGATTAGTTCTTGGTGTTAGGTTTAAGATTGGAATATCGGTCGCATCCTCATCTTCTGCGCGCTATTATGATGCCGCTTCAAGATCTTTCACTTTCAAGCCAAGAACATGTTAGCATCTGAGTTCCAAATTGCTGATCTGCGTGTAGTCACATCATCACGCCGCCTCATTGCAAACGCGACTGAGGTCACCTTGTCGCCACGCGCAATGAGCGTTTTTAAGGTTCTTGCCCAAGCGAATAAGCAGGTCGTCTCTCGTGCCACTCTTTTAGAGACCGTTTGGCCAGATGTGATAGTCACTGATGAAAGCCTAACACAAGCAATTACCGAAATCAGGCGTGGACTTACGAATATTGGCGCTGATCGGTCATTGATCGAGACGATACCCAAGTCAGGGTATCGGTTGCGCGATCAACCGATATTCGACAAAGATGTTTCTCCATCCCCCAACTTGGATGAACTAACCCTACCACTTGACGCGTATTGCGTATTGCTTGAGGCGCAAACAACGCTCGTCAGAGGTGACGCCGACGCACCAATCATTGCGTACGAGTGCGCAAAGGAAGCTGTTGGTCTCGCACCGGATTCATCTTGGGCGCACGCAACCTGCGCGGTCATGTTAGTGCATGCGGTTCTTTATTCAGCGGCCAATCCGGAAAACATGCAGACTGCCAGTGAACACGCTGAAAGAGCAGTTGCGCTGTCCCCTCAAAATTCTCTGGCGCATGCTGCCCATGGGTTTACGATGGGTGCATTCGAAGGTGGTTCCGGCGCATACACAACTTTGGCAAAGGGCCTGGCGCATTCAGACAAAAGTGGTGAAGCCCATTACCTTGCTGCACGGGTCGCATTTGTGGCAGGCGACTACCGCAATGCCGCAAACTTGGCCCTTCGATCTTCTGAACTTGTCCCGGATCCGTCTAGACCGCTTTTTCTGGCGGCGCGCGCCGCCTTTTTTCTCGATGTCGCTCAGGCATCGGCAATCGCGAAGCGTTGCGTTAGGGCTTTGGAGAGACGGCTTTCTGAGGATTCCGACGAGCCGCGATCACGATATACACTTGGCCCGGCACTCGCGCTTGCGGGGGAACCAGAACGAGCGTGGAGCCTCCTTTCAAAGCCACGCTTCACTCAGTCAATTTGCTTGATTCACGACTTCTTTGGCTATGCACTTTTGCAAGATGAGACGCGTGCATTGGATGCGCTCGAAAACGCCCTTGATGAGGGATTTCGGCATGGCCGCTGGCTGCAACAAGAGCCCATGGTTACTGGGTTGCGGACCAACCGAAGGTTTCAACGCCTCGCGGCTCCGATTGCTGCGGCCTAAAACAGCGTACGCTTCTGCAGAAGGATTCGTCCTGGGAGCTATTGCAAGCCATCTGAGCTTACCTATGAACTTCCGCCGAACGAACCTGTGATACTGTCCAGCAAGTGCACTTGTTTCAGATTTGCTATTATTAGAAATCCCACATTTTTGCGCTTTGCTTCTCTTCGGGCCTGGCCTTTGGATAGACCGATGTCGCGTAGCGCGTGATCATCAAGGTTCTTCAGCGCGTTTCGCTGTCGACGCACCTTAAGCGCATGGCGAAAGCGCCGAAGAAAACTTGATCTGTGTTGAGCCGATCGCCCTGCTTGGGGTCTTGCATTATCCATCTAATGAGCTCCTTCGGGTTTTCTTCGAGTTACCCATAGAAGGTGCTTGGTAGGTGCCAATAAGACCTGAAACTGTGCTGAATAACTTCTGAAACTCGACCCAAATCAAACTTCAGGATGCTCATTCGACCTGTTCAGAGTTTCTTGAAGTAACGCGCAACCGGCCATTGTTCGAACCCAAACGTTTCATAGATACGACGTGCAGGTAGATGAGCGCTGCCGCCAATCGTCTCGACCATAACCATCGACAGGCCCAATGCTGAGAAGTGCTTCTCTGCAAAAAGCATCATGCGCTTGGCAATACCACGTCTTTGGTGATCAGGGTCGACAGCGATGATCGCGATCTCTCCCATCCGATCCTCTGGACGAACACGCAGCCCGATGAAGCCGACGACAACCCGATCAGCCTGCGCGACCCAGACATTGTGGGGTTCAGTGTCCAGCAAGTCGCCGACATCGTATCGTTGTCTGACCCGCCATCCATCGGGGTAGAATGCGTCGAAAACGAAATCCGGTACTTCCTCGGCAGTCCTGTCCAATACACCGGTCCAAGCCCGCAGCGCGAGATGAACCACTTGGCTCCTGTAACAGGCGTCAGATGGAACTATTTGGATCTGGGTCATGAAAGCATCATTTGTTCCGTAAATCGCGTCGTAGACTATCTGGATCGCAACGATCGTGCCTCTACGGTAAGAACCGCCAACACAATCGCGCACAAGATAATTGCAACACTTGGTGGGTTAAAATGCGATCCCTGAACGGGGAACATCATCCAACTGACATTGCTCATAGCGTGAAAGAGCGACGCCGAGAATACGCTGTAACCACCGCGGACATAGAGCCATAAGATGAGAATTCGGCGCGCGAACGAGCCCAAGGCCCACCACCAGATCCAATCCCATGTCCGTCCAACTTGGATCAGGGGGATGATGTGCCAGAGGACTGTAACAACCCCGAGTATTGATCCCGCCAAAACCCACCCATGGTGGGTGCACAAAGACCGCGTAGCAAAGGCGGTCCACCCCAATTCTTCAGCCATGGCGGCAATCAGGAACACCCCAAAAAGAAGCAAGACTTGGGATGGGTCTATTTGTTGTGCAGGTAAGTCTTGCCCGCCAAGATTAAGCCAAACACCCGATCCTATCATAACCGCAGGCATAGTCCCCAGAGACACACCCCAGGCCCGAAGCGTCATCTTATTGCAGTCGATCAATCGCATGAGAAACCGGCGTACCGCCCGAGGCCGATCCTCTTTGTAAACGAGCAGGAGTGCGGCCACAGCAGGTGCCAACACCATCAAGGCGCTTGAAGGCAGACCAGGGAGGATCGGATCTTTCGAAATACTGCCAAGGACCCAAAACGGAACAGAAAGCGCGAACACCAGCGTAAAGAAGCGATTTGTGCGCCTGGGCATCATTCTGTATCCGTCCTATGGGTAGATCGGACAAACCTCTGCCGGTAGAGGATAAGTTTGTGCAAAACGCCCGAGGTCTCGCCAAAGCGTTCAAAGCCACAGGCCGTGAGCATTCGATGTGAATCTGCGTTCGGAGCATCCGCGGCGGCTACGAGCCCGGTCAGCTTCAGGCCATCGCGTGCATAGTGGATCAGCATGGTCAAAGCCTCCCGCGCCAGTCCCTGACCCCAAACCCTTGGCTCAAGCGCGATAGTTGGCTCAATCCTACCAGCCATCTCAGGATCGCTTTGATGTGGGCCGGTGACCGGTGTAAGACCTGCCAGTCCAACCGCGCCAAGGGTATCTGTCTCGATCACCCAAAGACCCAGTCCATCGGCTCCAAACGGTTCGTGTTCGGACAACCAAGCAGCAACTTCATGCTCAGTAAGAACCTTGTCGTCGCAAAGATACCTGCGCACATCTGGCAGATTTAGAAGTCCCCGCAAAAAGCCGGCATCAGCCCTGCTCACTGGCCGCAACCAGCCACGGTGGAATCTAAGAACAGGTAACATCGGTTCTGCTTGGTCCGGTTCAAATTGTGCTTGGTGCGCGCCTTTGTGAAGCGCGCACCGCGTTGTCAGGATGTGACCTTGGGAAGCGTAGGATCACTGCCCCATTCTGCCCACGACCTATGATACACCCGCACACGCGGGAGCCCCAAAAGGCGCAGGGCAACGTAGCTGTGCGCCGATGCGAGCCCATTTTGACAGTGCATGATGACGTCGTTCTCAGAAGTCACACCATTGGCTTCAAAATGCGCCAACAGTTCTTCCGTTGGTCGAAAACGCCCGTTTTCCCTAAGGTTTTTGGCCCACGGGATGTTGACCGCCCAAGGTACATGGCCTTCGTCAAACATCTTGGTGGGACGAACGTCGATCAACACCGCGTCTGAGGCATTGCGGTGGTTCAGAACATCCGCAGCCGATGCATTGCGTCGCGGGCTAACCGCTGCTTGATAAACCGCGGTGTCATGCGGCTCGGGATCGGTGGATGCCGTTCCCCCGACCTCCAGCCACGACGACCAACCACCGTTCAGCACAGCGACGTCGCGATGACCCATATACTCCATCAACCACAGCATCCGCGCGGCGTGGAAGCCGCCCCGATCGTCGTAAAAGACAATCCTGCGGTCGGCAGATATGCCTATATTGCCCAGCAGCGCTTCGATATCGGCAAAACTCTGCAACGCTCCGGGAACGGGACTTTGTTTTGCCACGACGGCGTTTGGATCAAGATGCCGCGCACCTGGAACGTGGCCGGCGTCGTATTCTTCGCGGGAGCGCACGTCGACCAACACAAAGTCTACATCTGGCGTGGATGACGGGGTTTTGGCCAGGTCTTCCGGTTCAGCCAAAAGACTCGGGTTTGCATACTCTTGCGTCATTGCAAGGCCGAGTTTTGGGATGGTCAGGACTGTCGTGCTCAGAGCAAGAGCACCGAAGGCTCTGCGGCTCAGTTTCGGTTCCATAAGTCTTCTCCAAAGTCTTTCGTTAATAGGGCATTTCTACAAGACGGAGATACGGCACAGGTGCCTTCCAGCCATCTGGGTACCGCTTGCGTGCTTCCTCATCCGAAACAGATGGGACGATCACGACATCTTCACCCTGCTTCCAGTTTGCGGGTGTCGCCAGCTGCTGACGTGCGGTCAGTTGCAGGCTGTCGATGACACGCAGCACTTCGTTGAAATCGCGCCCGGTCGTCATCGGGTATGAGATCGTCAGTTTGATTTTCTTGTCGGGGCCAATGATGAACAAAGTACGCGCCGTTGCGTTGTCCATCGCAGTTCTGGCCTCGGCCGACCCGCCCGCGTCCGCAGGCAGCATGCCGTACAGCTTGGCAATCTTCAGATCGCTGTCGCCAACCAAAGGGTAGTTCGGCGCTTGTCCCGTTGCCGAGCAGATGTCCTCAGCCCAGCGTTCGTGTTCTTTGACCGGGTCTATCGACAGGCCAATAATCTTGACCCCGCGGCGTTCGAAATCAGCTTTCATGCGCGCCATGACGCCCAGCTCGGTTGTGCAAACCGGAGTAAAGTCCTTTGGGTGCGAGAACAGAACGCACCAGCTGTCTCCGATCCAATTGTGGAAATGGATCATGCCTTCGGTTGAATTGGCCAGGAAATTCGGCGCTTCGCTGTTGATTGCCAGAGGCATCTTTCTTCCTTCCTTAATCTCTTGTCAGTATTTGCCCGACGAAGCGGGCCGGTACCGGTCACCTAAACGCGGCGCCGCATCGATACCTGAAAGAAATCTGAAGGAGTTCTGAAACGTGTCTCAAGCCGCTTTGAGGCTGTCGCGCATCCGTGTGAACCGGCGATCCGATGACAAGGACACGAATGCTGGATCGACAAAGAGCCAATCCAGATCCCGCCAACCGTGGTCGAAGGTTCTGTCGCAAACTTCGCCCCTACCTGTCAGTTCGAAAGCATTTCTGGTAGCGCGCACTAGAACATGACAGGAGCAGGCCGTGACGATCTCATTTTAGGGCGCGCATTTTCCGAAAGACGTGATCTTGCACGCGGTTTTCTTCTACCTGCGGTACGGTGTCTCCTACCGGGATTTGGAAGAAATCATGGCAGAACGTGGTGTTGATCTGGATCACGCAACGCTGAACCGCTGGGTCAGTCGATATGCAGGCCTCATTTCTGAAGCAGCGCGGTATAGAAAGCGTCCCACAGACCGTTCGTGGCGCATGGATGAAACCTATGTGAAAGTGAAGGGCGAATTGGTTTACCTTTACCGAGCGATCGACAAACACGGCAAGACCCTTGATTTCATGTTGTCCGAGCGCCGAAACAAGGCCGCTGCGACGAGGTTCTTCGCCCGCGCTCTAAAGGTAAACGGATTGCCACGCAAGATCGTCATAGACAAAAGTGGTGCCAACACAGCCGGCATCAAAGCCATCAACAAGATGCTGAAGGGCTTTGGCTGCCCGATCCCGATCGACATGGTCAGACGGAAATACCTCAATAACATCATTGAGCAGGATCACCGTTTCATCAAGCGAAGGATCAGACCCATGCTGGGATTCAAATCTTTCGCTTCAGCCGCATCTGCCCTGGCAGGCATAGAACTGGTCAACATGATCCGGAAAGGTCAATTCACGCCCGGACTCCGTCCGTTTCAGCAGTTCATCCAACTGGCAGAATAAACTGCTCACCAAATCCACTGATGCTTTGCCATCTAATAAGTTTGCGACAGAACCGCATCAGCGGTGTACGGATGCCTGCATCAATGGCCGGATGAGCACACACAAAAAGCAGCTTCAGCCGTTCGTCCAGATTGTTGTCATTTTCGATTGCTGGTGCGTCTTCCATCTCGGGAACCTCATCCGTGATGACCAGACGAGCATCTTTACGCGCCTGATCGGTGCGTCTGTTTTTGGCCACTGTCAGCAGCCAAGCTTCGGGCCGTTCGGGGATGCCACGTACTGGCCAGGTCTTGAGAGCGGCCACAAAGGCATCCGACAAGGCATCTTCTGCGGCGATGATGTCACCAGACCGACTGACCAGCATCGCGATCAATTTGCCATAGGCGGCGCGGGCGACATCCTCGGCCCGCGCCTTTGCATCGTGATAAGTCAATAGTCGCCCATGGCCGATGAGCGAATTTCAATCTTGCCATGCTTGGCCGCCGGGCATTTCTCAGCCCAGGCCAGTGCCGCATCAAGGTCAGGCACATCAATTGCGAAGAACCCGCCAAGCGTTTCCTTCGTCTCTGCAAACGGCCCGTCTTGCACGCGCTTTTCACCATCTTTCAGCGTGATGGTTGTTGCGGTGTCAGCCGGATGCAGCCAATCGGTGTCGACGAACACGCCAGCCTCTTGCAGTGTGCCGATATAAGCGCCGTAGACTTCCTTTTCCTTGGCCCAGTCTTCGGGTGTCATGTCGGCAAAGTCAACCGGGTTGGAGTAAAGCAAAAAAGTATAACGCATTGGGTTGGTTCCATTAGATTGATAGTTGAGATTAAGCGACAGCTTGGCGCAGGTTTTCAAGGCCAAGCTCGAAGGTTGGACCCATCATGCCGTCCATGAAGAGGCCCATGATGCGAAACACGGGGTTAAAGCCCATATCTGCATCGACGCGCCAGACCACCTTGGTTCCATCGTCAGCGGGCACGGCGCTGATCGATTGCGTGGGTTGGCCCAAAGGGCCGAGATCGACGGCGTAGGTTACTTGTTCCGCGGTCACGTTAGAAACGGTCTGACTGCCTGTGCCGTCCTTGCTGTCGAAGTGAAAGCCTGATCCGACGCCCGCTGCAGGGCCAAAGAGATCGATCCGCAAATCTGGGTCAATGCTCATATAAACGCAAATGAGTGAGTTGCTGTGAAACTGCTGCCTGTCGAACAGATAACATTTCCTGACTGTCACTTACGGATTTCTTGCCAGTGGTCAGATAGCAGAGAATGAGCGAGCGCCCTCATGGGAGATCGCCTTCAAGAAAGCCGAGGCTTCATGCACCTTTTTGTCTATATCTACTTGCATCAACCGGCTCCCTATTTTGAACTTTCGATTATCCGTTTCGGGCCCAAAATGCGGGCGCAGACACAGAAATTGACTGCAATGCTCAAGGTCTGCTCTCGGAGGTTTCGTATCAGCTGATCACTACCAGAAGTGTTTGAAAAATTGGTATGGTATCGCGCTGTAGGAAGACTACACAGCGGGCCTGAGCGATCATCTTTCAGCTCTGTGCGCGTCCACAATTTCGCCTATGAGAAGGTCAATATCAGCGTTAGTGGTTGCATGGTTGATTATTGAGACGCGAATGATCTGCCGGTTCCGCCAAACGCCATGGCTGGGGTAAACCCGAGCCCTCTCTTGAATGCGTGCAAGGACCCTCGTTGTTAGATCATCAGTCTCACAGGCAATGGCAACCTGATTCAGAACAACGTCATTCATGATCGTGATGCCCGGCTCAGTGGCCAATCGCTCCGCGAGATATATCGCCAAGGCACAATGGCGCGCGATCATCTTTCTCACGCCCTGTGATCCCAAATGCTTGATGATCGCATAACTCGGTATACCACGCGCGCGGCGGCTCAGCTCTAGAGTTGAATCGCTGGGCTCCCATGTTTCGCCAAGTTCTGGAAGATACGCTCCTCGTGCGCTCATTGCGGATACCAGTGCCGCGCGGTCACGCACGATGCAAAGGCCAGCATCGTAAGGCGCATTGAGCCATTTGTGTAAATCGACAGCCCAACTGTCAGCGCCATCCACGCCTGCGAGCCGCTCGCGCAATTCAGGCACGGCATGAGCCCAAAGACCGAAAGCCCCGTCCACATGCACCCAGCCCCCTGCGGCGTGGACCAACGGAATTACTTCGGCAAAGGGATCAAATCCACCCGTGTTGATTTGACCCGCCTGAAGAATAACAAGCGGAGGTTGCTTGCAGTCAGCGAGAGCCTCCCGAAGCGCACTAACGAGAATGCGGCCTTGATCGTCCGTTTTAAGATGTATTGCGTTACCAAGCCCCAGACCTGCATAGCGGATCCCTGCCATCGGGGCAGAATGCGCAGCATCGCCAATCAACACCGGAATGTTAGGCGCACCAAACAGCCCTTTCTCATTGAAGTCCCACCCTTGTCGAGCCAACAGTGAGTCACGCGCCGCGATGATACCTTGGGTGTTTGCAACAGTCGCACCCGTCACGATCCCGACACCGCTGTCTATGGGCAATGCCAAAAGCTCAAGGCACCACTGGCAAACAGTTTGTTCGATCAGCGCAACAGACGGGCTTTCCCATGAAGACGCCGAATTCTGCCCCCATGAAGTCACAAGGAAATCAGCGGCAGCACCGACTGGCATTGACCCACCACAAACATACCCAAAAAACCGAGGAGACGCGTGGCCGTGGATTCCCTTACCAACAAAGGCAATTAAGTCGTCGATCACGGATGAAGCAGTGTCCCCTCGGGTGGGAAGTGTTCCGTCAAATTGCAACGCCAAGTCTGAAGGCCGCAGGGTTGGCTTGACCGCAGATGTGCCAAGGACGGCCCGATATTCCACCGCCTCATGCGCCGCGGTCAACATCGCTTCGCGGTCGTCCTCAGTCAGAGACAGTCGCTCATCGTTCGACATATGGGCATTCCCGATCAAGTTTTTGTTCAGGATACGCTAGCTTGCACCGGGATCGTGGTCTAGCTTTTCCATCCGTCGATGCACATGCCTGTCAGAGGGCTGATCGGACATTCCGATAGTCGCCCTGATAGGCAGTTTTGTCCGCGTGTCGATCCTTCATCCGTCTGCTGAATTTTGTTTACGCGGCGAATGGTCGGTCTGGTGAAGCTGCGCCGCGGCGCGTGACCCCGTGGCGGATGTCAGCAATGGGCCGTTCGACGATTTCGCAAACTCGGGGAACCACCGAGATAGCGTTGCTATGTTTGACGATGTATTTGCGGCTCTGATCCGCATTTAACTTGGAAAAGCTTGGGTGTAGGCTTGGCGCAGCATTGGACTGCGCCGGCCGAAAAGCGAAGCAGACACCGCCGAGCCAGGTAATTCCCATACTCCATAATCCGGTCCAAGCCAGTAGTCGCCAAGACGGGTCATTCCCAGGTCCTGACACACCTGAGCCCCGCCTGGCGAACAACTAATTGAGCCCAGCCCATGCAGAACAATATCGCGACGAGCCAATTGCTCTAGGTATGTTACAAAGGACGACAACAACAAAGGCGCTGCACTTTCGTGGCCGCGGCTAACAATCAAGGCTGGGCAATAGCCGAAGTATTTACCCGGCAGGATAGGTTGTCGTACACGTTCGACGGATAGATTTGATTCACGCAGCCTACACGCGCGAAATTCGGCTTCATCTTCTGGGAAAAGCAATAACAGAGCCCATTTTGCGACCATCCGACCATCCCTGATAACCATTTGCCAATGATCGCCGTAGGTTTGATAGATCGGCAGGAAAACTCTCTTATCAGCGGCCAACTCATCGGGTAATCGACCCAATTCCGTGTCTGCGGTCGAGATCATGTGGCAGATCGCCTTCCGGTAAGAGCCATCAAAATGCCTGGCCACCAGTGCATCGTCCAGCAATTGGTACTTTGAATCGACAAAGTTACCCTGTCGTTCTTCCCAATCCAGCCGACAAGCTAGTACTTCGTCGATGCTCCACCCCAGCCTTTCCGACAATCTGCTCTCCAAGTCGCCTCGAATGAACGACAGCGAGCGTTCGTATTTGCCGATTGCGTCTACACTTACATCTAACAACACTGCCAATGCCTCTTGCGTGACGCGACCGTGGGTGCCGTTGTCGAAACGCCAGCGGCGCAGCTTTTCAGCAAACAGAGAAGGGTGAACTGGCATACAGACCCACAAGAGTAAGAGGACATCGTGATGTAGCATGCCTGTTGAAGTCTATTGTGCCAAGGGACTTACGGATGACTTACGGGTAGTCCGGATCATGTCGGTGGTTGGCTAGAGATGAAGTGAGCAGGGTCGATCCATCTCAATTACAAATGGAACCCTGCCAATGTCTCGACGTATCTCCTCACTTCCAGGTGCAACAGAACTTCTGTTTCCCTGGTTCTGGCCAAGAAAAGATATTCGCAAACCCGAACCGCGTTTCGACGAAGGCCATCCCGATCGTCGCAGCTGTGAATCTGGTCTTGCAGACAGGCCCCTCCGATGGTTTTCATTCAATCGTTCAAATCGGTACTGAACCAGTAGTGAACTCAAACTTAATTGCGCAATCTATGAGTTCGACGAGTCCTTGGCTTTGCGCCGCCGGCGAATGTCTTGTGTGGATGTCTCCTGCATAGCAGTGATAGACAACTGCATTATGGCGCATTGCGACGCCGGTGGAGCAGGAGCCATCAACCCCATCCGGAATGACGGGCCGCAACGCGGCATCGCGATGAAGGAACCAAGGGCCGGAAAGGGCCGGAGCCTTTTTTGCATCAGGCATCCGTCATATGCTGAACCAGCGAGGTCAGCTGTCTGTCGCCGTGGCCATCGTCCCAAGCCGCTTTGGTGCGGTCATGCATCAACTGGATGAAATCAGCGGGCGCATTAAGTGAGAGATAGGTCTTCAACGCATCCTCTTGCGCCATCGCGTAAACCTTCAGGGAGGCTTCCGCGCTGTCGTAATCCTCAAACGGAACAGTTCTGGCAAAAAGATCATAATAGTCATTGACCAATTTGATCGTGGCAGGGAGTTGGTCGGCAAATACCTGCATCGGGATGCCCGCTTTCTGGCAGACAAGTGCACCGTAGACCATTCCGAACATGAACCCCTGCCGAACCGTGAAGAGGCCGGCAAAGAGCGCGGCAAGTGCCGTTGGTTTCTCTCCAACATGGGCGGACTTTCCACCCAATTCTCTGATGATACTGCCATAGCGGTCCCAGGTTCCGGCACTGCCCACCGTGAGGATTGTGGTTTCGTCACCACCAATGCCGGAAGGGTAGGCATTGATCATGCCCAGCATGTAGCCAGCCCCCTGTCCCTCAAGGATGGCGACCAGTCTATCAGCATCCGAGGTATCGCCCGTGCTCATGTCACAGATGGTCTTACCCTTTAGCGAGACGCTCAGCCCGTTGACCAGTTCAATAGTTTCCCTGTGGCTCTTGATACAGATGATGACAAAGTCAGACGTCGCAATGGCATCATTCGGTGAAGAGCAGATCGTGGCTCCAGCCCCAGCAAAAACCTCTGCCTTTTCCGACGTGCGGTTCCAAACGCTGACTTCGTGGCCTGCCTTGAGCAAGCAATGCGCCAGCGCTGAGCCCATATTGCCCAGTCCCAAAACCGCAATTTTCATGATGTTTGCCTCCGGTGGTCGCCGATGAATTACTGCACCAGCATGCGCCGACTTCGGGGGATCACATAGTTGTAAATTTTTCTATATTGTTAGATGATCTTACTTATGGATTGGCGCACGCTTCCCTCATTGACATCTCTCAGAGCCTTCGCCGCCGCTGCCGAGTTTCGAAATCTGACCCGGGCAGCAGAGGCACTGAACGTGACCCATTCCGCAGTCAGTCAGCAAATCCGCGGGCTCGAACAACATCTCGACACTCGGCTTATCACTCGTACCCGACATGGCATTTCTCTGACATCGCAAGGCGAATTCCTGTCAGCTGGCCTGCTTGAAGCCTTCGCTGAAATGGCCTCCGTGACCGAGAGCGTATCGAGTGCAGAGGCGGTTCGACCGTTGGTGGTTAGCGCGACTCCGATGTTTTCAAGCGCGTTCCTCATGCCGCGTCTGTCGACGTTTATTGACGAATTCCCCAATATCGAACTGAGGATCGATTCAACGATCCAGGCTGTCGACCTCAAGCCGGGCGGAATCGATATGGCCATCCGATACGGAACGGGTCACTGGCAAGGGCTTGTCTCGCAGATGCTGCTGCCAGGCTGTCTGACGGTCGTCGCGTCCCGCGAACTAGTCGGAAACCGGGTGCTCACGAATCCTACAGAATTGCTTGATTTCACGCTTCTTCAGGAACAAGCGTCAGTCGAGTTTGATCTGTGGTTGGAAAAGGTCGGAGTTCCGACCGACGCGGACCGGAGAGTTGTCCGCGTACCGGGCAATATGCTGCTGGATGGCATCCGTCGCGGTGATGGTATCGGGGCGACGGTACCGGCTTTTGTTTCTGACGAGCTGAAGTCGGGACAACTCGTGGCGCTGTTCGACGATCCAATACCTCAGATCGGCTACTACCTTGTCACTTTGCCGGGCCCGGTTCGACCAGCGGCAAATCTGTTCATGCAGTGGCTCTCGAAATCAATTACCGAATATGAGAAAAGCCTTTTCCGATGGACGCCCTCTCACTTGCTGTAGGCAGTAAAGAGAACCGACTAGCGTCAAATTGGGTCTGACTTGCCGTATATGACTGTGCGTACAGTGCGCGAACTGGCGCCGGATATGGTCATGTTCCCGCAACTTGGCGTTCATAATCCACACCATCATACCAACCGAGCGATTTGGTGACGTTCAGGTTGTCGTCTAAGTCCCATTCTTCCCAGCCCGAGAAACGAACATGGTTGCCAGTCTCTTTATGATGGCCTTCGAAAGTCCACGCATAGACCATATGGTGATCGGCGACGAGGACCGCGTCGAGGCTAAGAACGAGGTCAGGGAAGTCAGCCATAAATCCCGCCGCCATGTCGCCAATCTCCGCCTGGCTCTCCATTGGGTCGCCACCGTTCATTATCATGATTGTATGTTCAGCATATCTTCCGGCGACATCGCCAGGTGCCCGGTTTGTCCAAGCAGCGCAATGGTCTTGAGCTATGCGGTGGGCGGTTTGCACATCAGGTGTCATCTATATCTACATGTCCTAAAAATCACGAAAAATATGGTTACAGAAACGTTAGTTGGGTCTCTGAAAGCAATCAAGTTTGCTTAACAGCGCTTCTAAACGATGGCAGGTTTGTTCGTCTCACGGCCATCCGCTCATTGAAATTTCTGCGTTTTGAACGAACGGCAGCTTTCGGGAAGCCGATAGGTGAACTCTGAGAGATACCGAATGTCGGCATTGGGCCGGAAACACGATCGTGGTTTCCCGCTTGATCCCATCACCGGCAACAAGAAAGCTTCACTGCGGCCTTTTCTGCCAGCATTCTATTATAGCAGTAAGATGGCATCGCTGATCATCGTCGTATTAGATTTTCCGCAAGTATGCCCAAGAGACATACCCCTTTAGTCTACGAGCACGCTCCAATGAAACGCGGCACCAACGTGTGCCACCGGTCTGCTCGCAGCTGTGAACTCGTAGTGCGGTTCCATTTGGAAGACCAACGATCACATTGAACCCTGTTCCAGGTCCGCTGCGCATTTTTAGCATGTCACCGTCTTCGACTCCAAAAACCTCATATGATCCCAGTGACGCCGCCGCAGCCGGCTCAACGCCCATGACGACCCCTAGGAACAAAGCCGCTAAGGGTGAGAAGATTGCATTGCGCATCTTGATGTCCTGCTTGTTGCCTCAACTACAATCGTAGCAATTCGGGTCACCAGAAGGAACAACTCCCAGAAAGAAATGTACGTGATACCAAAGCCTAAACCCCTACATATCTTCCAAGTGGTGGGGAACTCTGGCCCAGTTGGGGGCATCTTTCGCAAAAACCTTTTTCGATGGGCTGAAGTTGTTTGGTTCATCCAGTGTCCCAGCTGCAATGCTCGTCAATCCGAAGGCTGTCACACCCCACAAGCCTGACCCGCAGGTACCGCAGAAATGCTTGATAACAGGTCGGCCTTCCTTTGAGGTCTTCTCAAAGGTCCGTGGTTTGCCTTTCAGTAGCTGTAGATTTTCTGACTTTATCATGTACCCGGCGTAGCCATCTGTACCGGTCATCGATAGGCAATCTCTGCAAAAACACATGAGTTGCAGTACCGTTTCACCGGTGATCCGGTAGCGCACTTCACCACAAAAGCACCCACCTTCCAATGATTGCGCCATGTTCGTTCATCCCTCTATGTCCACTGGGAAGAGTAGTGAACATCGTATGCGCCCTAATCTGAGGCGGCAACATTTCCACATTACTTCTGGCTATCTCACGCGGAGTTTCATCATCTGACTAAATGCGGCAGTTTCCGGCCGTGAAAAATTCTCTTCTGCGTGAGTACGGTCATTAAAGAGAGAAAACTGTGCGGATGTCCACTCAGTAAATGTAGGTCCGTCCCATTGAGGATCAGAATCCATTCCGACGAATGGATCTTGCAAAGTCATTGGGCAGACGGGCTGAGTTTGCCGACAATCGCGTCATGGAACTGACGGCAACCACACCTGTCCACCTGATCCAGGTGGACCCCGACGTTAACATGGCGCGGTTCTATGGAATAGAGTTGCAGCCGACGTTGTTTGGCGAAGTTTCTGTTCTTCGTACCTGGGGACGTATAGGCACAAATGGGCAAGCCATGATGGTGACTTACGAAGGCGAAGCCCAGGCCACTGATGCACTCCAAAAACTCGAAAAGCAAAAGCGCCGCCGAGGGTATGTCCCGGTCGGTGAGTGAATTCGGGTTGCAATCTGTTTTCGTAGCAAATCCCGAGCCTGTCGGCACGTGACCGGGCCCTAGGTTCCAGCCGACGTATCGGCTTGCACCCAGAACACCCCAGCATGATCTCCCTGACGCAATAGCCCCTGAACCGTCTCTTGCGAGCCGGGGCAGGAGCTTTGGGTCATGGTCGGTCCATGCCGTGGTGATCTGCCCGATCGGGTTTCGATCCCTTTTGCGCTCCCGCAGAATCGAAGATCCTTTGGCCTCATTTGTTGGTCAGGCGGGATTTGGACAAACCAAACGCCCCCCGACGTCAGGGGGAAGGCGCGGCCTCCCCCCTCGGACAAGACAAATAGACAAGACCGTGTCCTCGCGCGTTGCGCTGCGGGCCGCACCACTCTTGTCGATTTGTCCTGTCTCGCCCCTCTCCGCGTTCGCCACGGGGCAGGTTTTAGAGACGACGCCCTTTCAGGGCTCGGCTCAAAACCAGCACCAAAAGGGGATCAACCCCAGAGGTCGCACCACAAAGGAGAGATGGTTTTGAATCTTGAGACGACAAAAGACATCGAGACTGACACCAGCCTGCAGGCGGCAGAGATTGCAATTCAGAATGACCTGTTTCGGAAAGCCCTGATCGATCCGACTGCAGCGATTGAGATGCACTCCACGGGTATTCGGGGGCAGGTGTTCGTGACGCCGGGCGTGTCCGGCGAAGGGGTGGAGTTCCAAACCGCTGCTTTGGCTGCAGTGGCGTCGGATGACCAGTTCGATGAGGGCAATGACCCCTATGGCGATCACACGTTCGGGACGGTGACAATCAGCGGCCAAAAGCTGTTCTGGAAGATCGACCTATATGACGCGGATTACACATACGGGTCCGACCGCCCGTTTGATCCCGCAGCGACGCGCCGTGTGCTGACCATCATGTGCCCCAGCGAATACTGAGACCAGCTCTGTCCCAAAGGGCAGGGTCTGCATGCGCAACCCACGCAGGAAAGATCCCTCTCGGGACATGCGAGCATGCCCTGCCGGGCGTTGGGTGAATTCATGCCCGCGAACATCGGAAAGGGGGTGATGAAAATAAGTCAGGAAACCTTGCAGCAACGACGGCGCGAAGCCGTTGAGCTGGTCAAGAAGGGAGGTCTCTCCGCCAAGATCGGCCTCGCCTTCTTGAAACAACACGCAGCCGCGTAAGCGGCCCCGCTCTACCCCGGAAAGGGTAGGGCACCCTTAACACGAAGCGAAACACTCAAACAAGGATTTGCCCCATGAGCAAAGTCGAAACATTCACCGCACCGGAAGCCATCGAAACCATCTCGCTCTCCGATCTTTACCTGTCCGATCTGAACCCACGACAGGACGTTGCCGAGGAGGGCATCGCCCTTCTGGCCGACAGTCTGGTCATGTGCGGCCTGATCCAAAACCTCAGCGGTCTGCGCGATGCAGATGGAAAGGTCGCCATCGTCGCCGGTGGTCGTCGCCTGCGGGCTTTGAACATCGCCGTGACCGAACGCGCCGATCTGGCACAGGTCCCCGTGAAGGTCACGGATAACCCGTTTGTGGCCGAACAATGGGCCAATGCGGAAAACACAGCCCGCGAGGAACTGGACCCAGTGGACGAAGTCCGCGCCTATGGCAAGATGGCGGAGAAATCCCTGTCTGTTGCCAAGATCAGCAATGCCTTTGGTGTGACCGAGGCGCATGTGCGCCGCCGCCTCGTACTGGCCGGTCTGCCTGCCGCCGTTCTGGATGCGCTCAAGGCGGGTGAAATCAGCATGGGGCTGGCCAAGGCCATGACCGTCAGCACCGAGGAAGAGAAAATTCTGGAGGTACTGGAACAGGCCAAGGAGTGCCGGTGGTTCAGTGAGCATGATGTCAAACAGGCCCTGACGTCGGAAGCTGTCAGCAGCACCAACCGCAAGGCTGTGTTTGTGGGGCAGGAAACGTATGTTGAAGCCGGTGGTACTGTCACCGCTGATCTCTTTGCAGATGAAACCCTGTTCAATGAAGGCGCGCTGCTGGATCGTCTTTTTGCCGAGAAACTGGCGGCAGAAGCAGCAAAGCTACGCGATACGGAAGGCTGGGACTGGGTGGACACACATGATGAAAGCTACATTCCCTACGGGTTTTCGGGAAGTGAAGGCATGCACCGTCTGGACATGGTGAGCCGGGAGTTCACCGAAGAACAGGCCGAGCGGTATGACGCACTTGCCGAGCTCTATGAGGGTGAAGCTCTGGACGCGGATGGCGAAAAGGAGCTGGCCGCGCTCGAGGACTATGCCGCGCCGTATTATTCCGACGATCAGCGTAAGCTGTCCGGTGTGTTTGTCTATGTCGGCAACAGTGGCGAAATCAAAACATCGTCGGCCTATGTCGCGGCGGAACATGTGCAGGCCGCTATTGAGGCCGGTGTTCTGGCTCCGGTCAAAGAGCCCGAGATTAATGAGACACCAAAACCGGCCTATTCACAGAAGTTCATCGACGACATGGTGGCGATCCGGCTGGCAGCAGTTCAAACGGCTCTGCTGGACAAGCCCGATTATGTGCTAAGCCTGTTTGCCTTCTACGCCACCCCGGCCTCCGGTCTGACCTGCAAACTGTTTGGGTTTGGCTATGGTGGTGCTGAGCGAAACACGCCGGAGATAAATGACCAGTTCATCCTTGACCCGCGCCTTGGCGGGGAGCGGGATGCCGCGGCAGAAGCGACTTATGACCAATTCCAGGAGATGGCCGCACAAGGCAGCGTGGAGGCGTTCAAAGCGTTTCGCGAGCTGGGCAAGAAGACCCGCAACGGTGAGATCACGAGCTTTCTGGCCCGGCGGTTCCTGACTCAACGCCCGGAGTTCATGGCGGAGATCGAGGCTGAGATTGGCGCTGACATGCGCGCGATCTGGACCCCGTCGGCTGAAAACTGCTTCAAGCGGTTGAAAGGCTGGCAGCTGGATGATCTCTACAAACACCTGCTGGACCTGCAGGATGACACCGACACGTTCAAAGCCTTCGCGAAATCCAAGAAAGGCGCGAAGAACGAGGCGATGCACAAGCTGTTCAACGATGCAGAACATCAGGCGGCACTGGGTGTGAACGAGGCTCAGAAAGCGAAGATCGACGCTTGGGTGCCGGATTGCTTCTGAACCTAACAGGGCAGGGCGCATAGTGCCCTGCCTATCAATCTCTGGCTGTGTCAGCCTCAATGATGAAAACTCAAAGTGACATTGCGCAAACACCCCGTCGCGCATAGCTGTCAGAGGCCGGTCACCCGGCTTATTTTTGAAAGCAACCACTTCGCAAAACTGGATTTAGGTAGACCCATGGACACCTCATCAAACAAGCTCGAGAAAGCCGCCCGCCGCGTCTGGAAATCCGCGCAGATGTTTGTCGGGTTTCACACGGATCAGAAAGGCAAGCCGCGCGAACAGCCTAAGCTCTGGCCGCCAAAGAACGGGAGCGCGTCAATCCATGGTGATCCCAGCGCACAGGAAGCGATTGTTGTCGTGAAGGCTGCTGATCCGGAGACGGCACAGGACGTGCAGATCAAGCTGCATCCAAACCGGATTGTTGTGCGCCGCGATGCAGATATGTGGTGGCAGGGTGTCGCCGTGGATGAGCATTCCGTGACAGTCCGAATGGCCGACAACACGATCATCGAAATCCGCCATGACGGCTCGGTGAAGCGGCGCTCGGCGGAAGATGAAACCCATGTGGAAGCAGATGGCAGCATCTTCAAGTTCACCGAATTTGCCGAGGCGCATATGACGGGGGACGGGGTGGAAATGACCCGCCGCACAGAGGATCGCATTGCCACGATCACAGCCGATGGTGTTGTCGATCGCGCGCGCAAGCGTTAGCGTGTGTTCAATTCCTCCAGAATTTCCCCAAGGTTAAAATGTGGCCCGATTCGGTGGGCCTCTTTCTTGTGTGCTAGACGTCGGCAGAGGCTTGCCGAGGTCGCCTCTATTCCCTCCATATGCCGTTCCAAACCCTTGTTGACTGTTGTTGCCAACCTCGCCAATGTCGCGCGTCCGTATCGATGCGTCTGCCTCAGCGCAGATGTGTTAGGGTCGATGCATACCCACAAGGAAACGCAAGCAACATGACTGATGATTGGAACGACTATGCCGATGGTTGGGACGACAATGACGACGTCAGACACTATGCGAGTCGCGCTTTCACCACGCTGGACGAGCACCTGGATATTTGCGGGAAGAATTGGCGATCAAAGCGCGTGCTCGATTTTGGATGCGGCACCGGATTGCTGGCGGAGAAAATTGCGCCGTATGTGGAGGAAGTTGTCGCCGTCGATACCTCGGAGAATATGGTTGCGGTCCTGCAGAAAAAGAATCTGAGCAATGTTAGGGCGGTTCACGGAGATATTCTGGCTGGAGATGTTCCGGAGTTGGAGAACGGGTTTTCAGGTTTCGATTTGATCTGCGCGTCTTCCGTTTGCGCCTTTCTTCCAGATTACAGTGGCGCAGTGGCAGTGCTGGCGGGTTTGCTCAACAAGGGAGGGCATTTCGTGCAATGGGATTGGCAAGCGTCAGGCGATGACGGTTTCGGATTGACGCTGAAGCAAATGAAGGCCGCGCTGGAGGCTGCACCGCTTGGTTCAATTCGGGTCGAACGGATATTCGAGTTCAAATCTGATGAGCAGGTCATGCCTGTTCTGATTGGAGCGGGGGTTCGAAATTCGGACGGATTGTGAGCTTGGTTGAGTGAACAACCATTGCGTCCAATTTGCCGACCAGTGGTATGGCTCGGGCAGTAACATTCAACTTAGAGATTCAGCGGCGGTTATTTGGTCAGATTCCGCCATTTTAAATTGAGTCCGGCTGATCACCTGCTCCGCACATGCGCGGACCAGGGCCGGACCGTCCGGTCTTTGGCCTCCGCCATTTGAAAATGGCGACTTGCGCCGCCAGCGATCCTTCATTCTTTGCCATGGAGGTCATACCGATCCGGAAAGGCCAACCGCACTCGGAAAAGTGCACAGCGCCTGTGATGGAGCGAAATGATGTTGCCGTCACATGCCGCATCGCAATGTACAGATGGTCCGCGCGCAACGATCCCAGAAAGCCTTGCCTGTTCACTTGGTCTGACAGTTTCAACCTCGTTGCCGGAGATGATCCTCGGCTGCGGTGTTTCTGAAGGGATGAACATAAGCGGGCATTCGGGGAAGACGCGCGGTGCCCGACGGGGCGCCGCGCTTCAACAAGGAATTTCCGCTGCGCCTGCGGCGCATTCCGCGCGGATCAAATTCCCTGCTGACATCCCCTTGATGCCCGCTTTTCCCATGTTCATCGAAACACGCCATAGCGAGGATCAAACAATGGCAACTCAAACTCTGAAACTGAACGTCAAGACCGGTGAAAAAGAAGGCAAGACTTTCTGGGATCGCTGCGGGGTTCTCTTCGTCAACACCGATGAGACCGGCAATATCATCTCGATCCAGGTCAAGCACAACATGTTCCCCGGCGTTGAGATGGTGGCCTTCCCAAAGCGGAACGATGACGATCCCGTCACCGAATGACGAGAGGGCAGGGCGGCGAAAGCCGCCCTTTCTTCTACTCCGGCCAAAACCCGGACCACATATGCGCCACGCGTGGCGCGGGGTCTGAATACCGGGCAGGGACACCGTCCCACCGCAACGCGGCATCCTTCAGCCCTGCCACACCCGCCGCGTAGTCGGCGGGAAAATGAGCGCGCTGAGGCGCGCGGAAAATGCCATACTGAACTTGAACGTGCCGGCATGTGGCGGGCGCCGTTCGGGCAGCCCATGCGGTGCATGATTGCCCTGCGCCAGTCCACCGGCACCCACGCCTGCTGGCTGGAAAAGGGGCGGAACCCTTTTCCCGGCGTGGAAATTGCCTCCAAGTGCAAAACTGTTCCGAGGGCAATTTGAGGAAATACGGATTTCTAAAATCACCCCCGGTTTTCACTTGGAGTGTATGACAGGATAAGGTAGTTGTGTTACAAATCACAAATACAACTAAAGATTGATTGCGATTTGGCCGAGAGTAAAACTTCTGACACCACCGTCTTTTCCGTACGTTTGCCAGTGGATGCGCTGGAGCGTCTTGAGGCGGCTGTGACGGTGCTGGGAGCCAAAAGCCGCAACCAGATCATCCAACGACTGATCTATCGCCTGATCGGTTATCTCGATCCTGACCTCGCTGTTGTGGATCTCTGGCAGAAGCACTTGCGGCAGGTTCAGGGTGGGTACACCAACCTCAACCAGCTTGCGAAATCTGCCAAGCGCGGCTCGGTGATCTGGACGGATGACGACCGGCGCGACGTCGAAAATCTACATCGCGCGATCATCCAGCACCGGCAAGACTTGAAAGCGATGATCACTGCCGCGCGCCGAAACCGTGAGCCTGAATCCGCCATTCGCCGGATCTTGCGCGACGACGATTGGACACCAGAAGGATGAACGCAGCTGCCCGTGATCTGACAGCAGGAGACTTGCTGGAGCTTGCGTTCCGCGAGGCTCAGAAAGGTGTCGATCGTACCAAGAAGATCACTCAGCAGCTGCAGACCGCCAAGCGCATGAAGTTCTTGATCTCGCGGGCGTCATCCATCAAGGCGCGGCTTGGTGCCGTGGTCGGAAAGCCCGAGGCAGTTGTGAAACACGTCCGCAAAGGTGGGGTGAAAAACGCGCATGAGCTGCGCCGCCAGATCAACTATCTGACCGTCCGAGCAGAGGGTGTGTTGGACATCCGAGACAATGGCGTGACCCCGCTCGATAAGGATCAGGTCAGTGATCTGATCGAGACCTGGGCGGAGGATTTCAACGGGAAAACCAACTACGGTTACACCCGTCACATGATCGTTTCTTTTCCCGAAGGCACCTATCCGGATGCCGCTCATGAGGCCGGTTTAGAGTTCGCAGATCGGCTATTTGGCAGCGGTGATTTTGGCGATACTTGGGACTACCTGACAGTGTTCCATAACGACACTGACAACCCCCATGTCCACATCGTTGTGAACAACCGAGGCGTCGAACATAGGCAGTGGTTGGCTATGGGTATGAGCAGCGAAATGAACATCGACGTTCAGCGCTCTATCCAGGTCGAGGTTGCTGAGGAATACGGAATTGAGCTGACCGCCACGACCCGCCTTGAGCGCGGATTGCGACAGGAAGTCGAGACCGATACGTGGAAAGTTCAGGCCGGAATGTCGGTTGTTGAAAGCACTCCGGAAGTCGAAGTTACGGCCCGCGACATGGCCGCCGATGTGATGACCCTCTCCATCGCAAGAATGTCGGATCTGTTTGATGAGCGCGCCAACGCTGTCAAAGACCGGATCGAAGAGTTTGCCATCCAACTCGTTGAAGGAGAGGAACCTATGGTATCGAGAATGGAACATCTACTAGACCAAGCCCATCATTTTGATGATTACGGAGAGCCGGGAGACCCCGAATACAAGTCGCCTGAGCTGATGCGCGAGCTGCGTCAGCATATTGAATTAGGTGGTGATGAGGAAACAATCAGCCCTGATCTAAAAGCCCGTGTAATCCAGCATATTGATGCGCATCAGCACATCGAGCAGGGCGGCGGAACCCTCTCGGCCATGGCTGATATTGTTGATCACAAAGACTACCAAGCGTCCGAAAACTACGCGCCGCCAGCAGTACGCTATGACGCCTACATGCGCGATACTCTGGGCGAGGATGCCAGTGACGATTGGACAAAGAAGTCTGCTGACATCCTGCAGTCCATCGAAAAAATGGAAGGGCTGGCGCGCGAGGTCGAAGATCCACACCTGCGCGTCTCAATGGATATTCAGATAGGTGAGCTGAAGGGCGACGTAGCCAATATGCGGCCCAACGATCCCGACCTGCAAGCCTTCATCATGGAGGACCGTCGCTATTCAACGATGATGGGGATGGGCACCGCTGAAATGGATGTCCTGGACTATCCAGAAGCCGACAAGTGGGCCGCGATCCGTAAGGAGGTTTCTGACGCCGCCGAGAGCTATGGCCTCGATGGCGAGAAATTCCTTGCCCGGTTTGGGGATCATGAGAACGTCACTTTGGGCACTACAATGGGATGGCGCAGCGACGATATTGCGACCGCAGCGGCCCATTTCCAGGCACAGGGGTTGTCGGACAGCTTTGAGCGCGCTGAGGCCGTTGTTGACGAGCTGCACCAGCTTGCGTCTACCAAGATCATCGCAATCTCAGAAGAACTCTCAGAGGTTCACGCCCATGCAACGCATCCGCTCTTGCAAGGGCGCGGTGAAGATACCGGGCACAGCTTGGAGGACGATGACGGACACAGCTTATAAGGACTACACCCGGTCTGCCTGATGCGCGCGCCAACGCCACAGACAGATCCATCACAGAGTTATCCATCAACTCGCAAAGGAAAAACTATGGTTTCCCGTACAGACTATCTTTTGAACGAAGTCGAACACTTCGCACCCTATTCCAAATTTGATCAATCCGCCCCGCGTGAAGATCGCGTTTCAGAGCAGATCGACATCATCATGAAAGAGCAGCAGGCGATGGGCTATGATCGTGCAGCCATCGCTTCAAAGAGCTTCGACATCGAGGACCAGGCCAACCGCCGTGTTGACGAACATACGGCGCAACAAGATCTGGTCGAAGAGCTGAAAATCGAGTTGGAGGCTGCGGAGAGGTCAGGGGAGCCGGTAGATCTGAACGATATGCGGGCATTGGTTTCTCAGCACATGCACGATGCTCAGGAATACGATCTGTATCACCCCTACTATTCGTCTCTTGCAGATCTGACCGACGACAAAGGTTTTCAGGATTCCGACGACTACCAGTCGCCCGGTGATCGCTATGTGCAATACATGCAATCAGCTTTGGGGCAGGCCGGTTTTGAGAAATACGAGCAACAGACCAAGGACATCGTAAACTCCATCGAGAACATGGAGGCTCTTGCCCGCGAGGTCGAAGACCCGCACTTGCGCGCCGCAATGGACGTGCAGATCGGAGAGTTGAAGGGCGATGTTGCCGAACTACGCCCATACGACACCGACCTGCAGGCGTACTCTGTTGCCGACGACAGTTACACCACATCCATGAGTGCGGCCGAGTTGGACAACCTGGACCCGTCCGAGGCCGAAAAGTGGCTGGCAGTTCGTGACGACATTGTTGCAACCGCCAACAGCTTCGGACTCGATGGAAACAAGTTCCTGGCCCGATACAACGATCATGACAGCGTTTCAGTCGGCACAACGGCGACCTGGAAAGACGCGGACATTTCCACCGCTGCTGCCCATTTCAACAGCCAAGGCGTTCCGGACAGCTACGAGCGCGCCGAGGCCGTTGTCGGTGAGCTGCACCAGGTTTCATCCAGCAAGATCGCCGCCGTGGTGCAAGAGATTGCCCATACCCGCGAACAGGACGCCCACGTCCATGAAGATGATGGTCATAGTCTTTAACCACGGAGGCGAATGATGTTGGCGACAAACCAAAACCATTGTGCAGTGCATTCAACTGCACAGGTTGCGCCGATGATGGGGCACAATAACCCGCCGCCTGAGAAGGTCATCAAGCCGCCGCCCGACAGTGTTTTCGGGCTTCGGGCTGCGTGGCTCCGGTTCGCAGAAAAGAGGGAAATCGTCCGTCTTGCGAAACTGCACGTCCGGATCGAGCGGAAAGAGCAAGCTCTGAAGGAGCTACGAGCCGAACGCACCACAATCATGAATCGGTGCATCCGTCGGATGCGTCGAGCTTCTGGCAAGAACTGACGGCATCGAATCTCCATCAAAAAAAGGCCACCTTCGGGTGGCCCTTTTTCATATCAAACCAGCGCCGGTCTGATTTTTCGATTTTCATTCTCGGATTGTCGAAGTTGACTTACCAGCCGTCTCAAATCTCTACTGGTTTCCGACCATCCGCCTATAGTCATCCAGGCCGGGATACGAGATTTCAGCACCCGCCAATCTGGGCTTGAGTTGACAAACACCAGTTCAGGCCCTTCCGGATGAAGGCTGCATTGCCAAGGATCACCCAGCAGGTTTTGATACACCTCAAGATAGTTCGGTTCAGGTAGGCTAACACCTTGACCGCGCAGCCGGGCGGGCCGTGCCACTTCGAAACGCAAGCGGATCTGCGGGCTTGTTGGCAGATGGTTCAATTGCGGCCAACCATCATAAAGGAAGTGGGGAAAGCCTTCATGGCTCGTGTGATAGCTGTACCGGATTGCATTTATCCGGTGCTCGGATTGCAAACGTCCCGGATTCTCGCTCGAATTAATTGCGACTATCTGGGGTTTCAAACTCACATTAATTGCGAATGAGATCAGAATACTTGCGGCGGGATCGCAATCGTCTGCTTCGGATCACATTAGATGCGAACACAACAAGTCGCCTTTTCGATTGGCAGGAGTGCATGGCCGAACCGTCGTGCGGTTCGGCACACCTGTCAGCTTGGATCAAATAAACACGAAATCATCCACCGTAATGTCGGCTGGCAAAATATCTACCAGAGTCACTGAACCGCCTGCCCACGAAACTATGGTGTCGTGACCATGGGTTTGGATAGTCAGATCACTGTATGTGACGCCCTGGAACATCAGAAGGTCCTGACCGTCGGAAAAATCGGTGATCGTATCGTCCCCCAGGGCCGTGCTGGTATTGAAGACAAAGTGATCTGCACCAAAGCCTCCGGTCAGTTCGTCATCATCCTGGCCCCCTTCGAGCGTATCATCGCCGTAGCCGCCCAAAAGCGTGTCTTTTCCGGCCCCGCCGTTGATCGTGTCGTTTCCGGCGTCGCCATAGATTGTATCATCTCCGATCTGACCAAGCCCGGTGTCATCCCCAGCGCCAAGAAGGATGATATCATCGCCGGCACCCCCTTGAACATTGTCATTCCCCGCATCGCCGGACAGCCGGTTGTCGAGATTGCTGCCGAGGATCACGTCATCATGCTTTGATCCCAGTACGTTTTCGATACTGATGAACGTGTCGCCCGTGGCATCGCCCCCATTCGCAAAGCCATGATTGGGGCCAGTACCGCCGTAGCCAGAATCAAGATTGACGCTCACACCGGCTGACGAGGCTCCGTACGATACCGTGTCCCAGCCAGCACCACCGTCGAGCGTATCCCCTCCTGATCCGCCTTCAAGGACGTCATTGCCGAGGCCACCGCGCAGGGTGTCCGGACCATCCAGGCCAAACAGATGATCGTCACCAACCCCCCCAACCAGAATATCATTGGCATGACCGCCCTGAATCACAGCATCAGCCGAGGAGCCAATGATAGTGACGGGCGCATACAAAGCAGCCCCATGCACCACACCGTTGACCTCGTGATCGGTGCTGGTTGCGATTGCGACAACAAATTCCGCCCGGGTGATCAGGCCGTTGTCCAACATGTACTGCCACCCACTGGTCTCAGCAGCGGTTGGCACGCGCCCGAGGCCATTCACGAACGCCCGGGTGACAAAATCCGCGTTGCTCGACAGGCCCGTCAGGGTTGAACCCGTCTTGCTATCAGCTGATATCAGTGACGCAGCCAACTCCTCCCGCGTCATCCCTCCGTCTCTGAGTTGCAGGGCCATCTGTTCGATCAGAGCGGTTGAGGCGATGCGATCATAAGCAACATCGAAAATCTTCCCGACCAGCGATTTGAGATAGGCGAGGTCAAGCGGGCGTTCGACCTGTGCTTCATTCAGATCCAGGTCGTAGTTGTTGGTCAGCTGCCTGACATTGCCGACGGCAATATGTTCAACGGACTCCGACTTTTCGGCAGCGATGGCCGCGCGGGATTTGATTCCATTTGCCAGCGCGGCCATGTCCGTACCAAGCTCTGCTATCGAGGCTCCGCGCCCAAAAGTGTTCATGTAAAGCTGGTTCAGGAACTCGAAGTTGGATTGATCGGGATAGCGCTTGTCAAACTCGACACTCTGCATGATCTCATTTGCCAGCCCTTCGAGATTGAGCTCGGAATGTGAGATGAACTTGACCAGCCGCTCCACCTCATCAGTCTCGGGCGCACGATCCAGCAACGCATCGTAAAGACGTGCAGCTTCCTCCAGGATACGGGTCTTCGAGGTTGCGTCCAGCCGCGCAGTATACACATAAGGTGTCGCTGACGCCGATGTCTGAACCATTGTCCATGTCTCGATCCCTGCGGCATCAACCTGGTGCGAGACGGTGATTTTGTCCGAAAGATACGTGTGGATCTTCGGGTCACCGTCAATACCATCCAACAGCGTCAGATCGGCAAGACCATCCCCATTCACATCCCCAAGGAACTGCGTTTGACCTGACCACCAGGACCCGCCGTAATCCGAGGCGGTTACTGCAACGGCACCAAAGGTCCCATCGGATTGCCCGATCAGCACCTGAATCTCTGGCTCATCATCGTCACCTGTGATGAATACTAGGTCAGCTTGCCCGTCGCCGTTCACATCCTCCAGATGTTTCACATTGTCGGTCCACGCGCTTTCGCCATAATGGCTTTGCGTGATTGCAGCGGCCCCAAAGCTTCCATCCGCTTGTCCCATCCACACGTGAATCTGTGCATTGTCATCATCACCGGTGATCATGACAAGGTCGGCCAATCCATCGCCATTCACGTCCCCCAGAAGCTTTTCTCGTGATGCCCACCAGCTTCCGGCGTAACCACTGTCTATTGTTGTCGCACTTCCGAAAGTTCCGTCGCTTTGGCCAAGCCACACACTCACCTGCGATGCGCTGTCCTCGCCAGTGAACATGACCAGATCAGAATACCCGTCTCCGTTCACATCTCCCAGAAGCTTCTCCCGAGACGACCACCAACTGCCACCAAAGCCGGAATTTGTGATGGCACTGCTTGCAAAGCCGCCAGACGCCTGACCCAGGAATGTGTGCACCTCCTGGACACTATCATCACCGGCGAACATGACTATGTCGGCATAACCATCGCCATTTACATCTCCGACATGTTTATCCTTGGTGCTCCACCAGCTGCCTGCATATTGGGTGTTCGTCCGGATGGCTGTCCCAAAGGAGCCATCGGCTTGCCCCAACAACGTATCCACATAGGCGGCGCCGTCATTTCCTCCGAGAAAAATCAGATCAAGATGCCCGTCGCCGTTCACATCTTCCAGGAAATTCTCACGGCTCGCCCACCAGGAGCCCGCATGCGGGGAACTCGTCTGGGCACCGGCAACAAACACACCCTCGGAATGCGTGAAGGTATATGAATTGGGATCGGACGCAGAACCTATGGTCGTTTGGATCGAGGTCCCGCTTTGCGTGGTCGTGATCAGACCATCCAAACTTGTTGTGCTTTCCTCAAAAGCACGCTGGGTGCCGTCCGCATTGTAGCTGGCAGAAAAGGTTTTTGTGCTGCCATCCGCATTTCGGGTGAACTCAACCGAGCGATCTTCTACCCCGTCGCCGTCAAAATCTGTGCGCAGTATCTGAGTACGACCATCAGCACTGGTATAGTCGAATTCTCCAGACTTGATGGCTCCATTGGCATACCAGGCTATCGTGCTCTTCGATTGGCTTCCATCATCATTGAGAATGATCTGTGAGACCTGGTTCAGGTCGATATGCCCGTCCCGGTTCCAGTCCTGCGTATAGGTTTCCGTAAGCCCGTCACTGGATAGATCCCGTGTCTCCCCGTAGCTGGTGCGCCCACCATGGGATTCATACCGCTCCGTGATCCGGTTCCCGCCTGCATCGTACTTGACATGGACCGAGCGGACAAACTCCGCAGTGCCATCACCATCCAAGTCAAAGCTGAAAGAGCCAACATGCCCATTTGCGGTCACATGGGTGTAAACGGCGTTTGCAGCAGCCCCCTGAGCATCGAGATCCTGCAACGACGTGGTCACTGATTGACCCGCGTTGATCAGGGTCGTCACGACCCGGTCGGTGTTTCCATCTCCGTCTCTGTCGGTACTGGTTGACCGGGTACGACCATCCGCGCTGGTGGTTGTCTGTACATTATGAACACGCACGCCGTTTGGACCAAACCATTCACTGTTCTGTGTCTTTGCCCCGTTGGCTTGAGTGACGGTACTGCTGCTCAAGTCAGTTGCACCATCCCCATTCAGATCCAAAACCGCTGTTGTGCTGAGCCCATTTCCGGATGTCGTTGTTGTAACCGTGCCCAGAGCCGTACCCGCGCCATTTGTCGTGGACGCGGTTGTCACGACATTCCCGTTTGCCTGATAGGTCATGGTTGTTGTGGTTGCGAGATCGGTGGCGCCATCGCCATCCAGGTCCGCGCTCCAACCGGTTGTCAGACCGTTGTCGCTTGTTGTTGCAACGGTTTGAGAGAGCTGGGAGCCACTTCCATCCGTATAGCTGGTTGTCGTGCTCCGGCCTCCATCAGCGGCCAGTGTCGTTGTGGCTGTGGCGACCAACTCATCAGTGCCGTCGCCATCCCGGTCTGTCCGGGAGGTGGCGGTCAGCCCATCCGCGCTGGTCGTGGCAATCTGCGTGGCAATCAACGTACCAGCGCTGTTAAATGATTGCGTCTGACTGGTCTGCGTTCCGTCATTTGCACGCGTCGTGGTGATGACCTGGTCATCCACCCCGTTGCCATCCGTATCAATGGATTGCGTGACAGTTCGACCATCCGCACTTGTCACAGTCGTATTTGTGTAAAGCGCAGATCCATCAACAGCGGTTTGCGTCACCGTCGCGGTCTCAACTCCGGCGGCACTCAGGTCATAGGTTTCGACGGTGGTGAGATCGTCATCCCCGTCATTGTCCCAATCTTCGCGCGTGGTCGTGGTCCTGCCGTCCGCAGAGGTTTCAACGACCGTTTTGCTGACAACCGCTCCATTCTGAGCTTTTTCCGTCACCTCACGGGTGGTTGAGCCATTGGCTTTCAGGGTGGTTGTCCCGGTCTTGGTGCGCTCAAAAAAACCATCCCCATTCGCATCATAACGGGTCGTGCTGTCCAAATCGTCATCGCTGGTGACGGACACCATCTGGCTCTGAACAGAGCCATCCGTGTCCAGCGCTGTTTCCGTGACAGTGACCTGACCATCATCACCGATCACCTGGTGGACATGCGTATCCACCTTGCCATCGCCATCCACATCCCGGGTTTCCACGACGTCGCGCCCATTGTCGCTGGTTGTCGTGGTGACCTGCGAGCGCAGAACATTGGCCGACCCCGTTACATCTTCGACCTGCGTCGTGACAGTCTTGCTGCCATCCGCATTTAGGGTGGTGACGCTGGTTGTCACGATATCTGCCGACTGATCGCCATCGTTATCCGCACGGGTCTCAACGGTCAGACCATCGTCGCTGATGATCGTCTCGCTGCGCGTCAGGAGCGTGCCGTTTTCAGACAGAACGTCTTCGGTTGTTTTCCGGGACCCGTCCGATTGCAGCTCGGTTGTAGATGCAACCGTACGCTCATTGATGCCGTTGCCGTCACGATCCTGCGTGCTTGTGACCACAAGACCATCGTCGCTGACGGTTGTGGCTGACTGGCTGCGCAGACTGTCATCACCGTTTTGGACGGTGATGGTGGTTGTCCGACCACCATCTGAGTTCAGGACCGTGACCTGTTCCGCCTGTGTCTCTGCCGTGCCATTGCCGTCAAAATCCGTTGTGACCGTTGCTGTCAGCCCATCCGCGCTCACATCCGTCTGTTGGCTGTAAACTGTCTGCCCGTCTGCACTGTAGAGGGTTTCCGTATCCGTCGTGCTGCCATCCGCATGTTTTACGGAATGCACAACAGAATCCACCGACCCATCCCCGTTACTGTCACTTGATGTGACCGTATCGCGCCGATCCGCGCTTTGCGTGACAGTGGTTGTGCCAAGCAGCGTTGTCTCGTCCCCCGCATAGGTACTGTTCGTCGTTGTGACGCTGCCATCCGCATTGGATGTTCGGACTGAGACGGACTTACTGTCCCACACCCCATCGCCATCCGCATCCGACCGTGTCGTGACGGTCAACCCGTCAGCGCTGGTGAGGGATTCTGTTTCACGGATCAAAGACCCGTCCTGCGCCTGCGTGGATACAGTGCGGGTGGACGTGCCATCAGCGTTTTCAACGGTGACGTCGCCGGTGGTGAGATCGATGTCACCGTCACCATCGCTGTCCAGATTGGTGGTGACACTCAAGCCATCTTGACTTGAAACCGAGACCGACTGCGCGCTGAACGATCCATCTGCGTTGCGGACCCAAGCCGTGGTGGTCCGGTCTCCGGTTGTGCCATCAACGGTCACGCTCTGGCTCAGCTCTGTTGCCTGAAACACACCGTCCTGATTGTGATCGATCCAGGTCTCAGCGCTGATGTCGTCGCTGCCCAGTATCTCTTTCACTTTGCCGCGCACCGAGCCGTCTGTGTTGGTCAGTGTTGTTTCCGTCTCACGGCTACCATCCGCGTGGATCGTGGTCGCTTCCACGGTCGTGAGGTCGACAGTCCCGTCACCATCCTGATCCACGGCCGAGGATTTTGTCAGCGCATCCGTGGACTGACTGTGTGAGGTCGCGCTGCGCACAGAGCCATCGCCATTCTTTACCGTCAGACTGGAATCTGTCGATCCATCTGCGTTGACGGTGATATCCAACTCTTCCTGCGTGTCGACACTGCCGTCGCCATCCACATCCCGGGCAATCGTTTTGGTCTTCCCGTCCGCGGATACGGTTTCCGTCACCGAGCTTCGCAGCGATCCGTCTTCGTTCAGGTATTGGATGGTCTCCGACCGGCTGCCATCTGCGTTCACGACAATGGTATGGCTGATGGTCAGATCAACTGTGCCGGTTCCATCTTCGTCAATCGCATCCGTCCGTGTCAGACCATTGGTCGAGATCGTTTCCGTGGAACTGTGGATCACCCCGCCGTCCGGGCCCCGATCCGTGGTCACGATGGTCATGCTGTCGTCCGCATGGGTCGTACGGACTTCGGTCTGATCGTACCAGCCACCCCCGGTGGAGTCGCGCTCGATGGTCACCGTCTGGCCATCCGAACTCGTGGTGGTCTTCGTCTCGCTGATCAGAATACCCGTGACCGCATCCGAGCCCAGCAGGTTGGTGACCGTCTCGCTCTTGCTGCCATCCGGGTTGGTCACCGTCACAATCGTCTGAAACCGGTCCACCACCCCATCGCCATTGTCATCATAGCTGTTGGTGATCGAGCCGCCATCCGCTGTGGTGATCGAGGTGATGACAAAAGAAATGGCGCCATCGGCGCCATACCCGGTCTGGATATGCGTGCGCACCCCCTCCGAGTCGATGGCCTCGCTTTCTTCGATGCGATAGCTGGCCGTCTCGCTGACCAGGGTCGTATCCGCCACCGTTCCGGTTGAGCCATCGGCATAGGTGAAGGTCGTCTGACCGGTGATCACCGAGCCATCGGGCAGTTCGATATGGGTCGCATCCGCCGTCAGATCAATCGAGGTGATCCCCAATGCATCCAGCGTCATCGCCACCAGCGAGCCATCCGCCTGTGTCACCAGAACCTTGAAGTCGCTCCAGGCGTCGTCATTGGCGTCAAACACCCCGTCGCCATTGCTGTCAAAGACCGACCGTAGCGCCTCAATATCGCTGGTCGCAGTCGGGTCCCATTCCGTAAAAATATATTCCCGCGCCTCGGAGATCGTTCCGTCCCCGTCCGCGTCGTAAAACAGAACCCCGTTCCCCGCCGCAGCCCAGGCCGTCAGGTTCTTCAGCCCATCGCCCGTGGAATCCACAAAAACCGCCGAGTTGGTCAGCTGCGTCAGCTCTATGCCCGTACCATCAAGGTCGAGGATCAGAGGACGGTCTTCGCCGGATAAGCCAGTGCCAGAGTTACCGCCACTGCGACCATTGTTGCCTTCATGAGAAGTGGAGCCGCCCGAATTATAGCCGCCGCCGTTGTTCTGGGTTTTAGTGTTTGGAGGAGTCTTTGGTTGAGTGGAAACAGCCGCAGCAATAGCCGCAAGCAGGCTATCTGGAATGGAGATGCCCTTTTTACCTTCACCAGGATTTGTGAAGCTACCCTGAATCCCGAACTGACCATCCAAGCCAAGCCAATCCCCTAAAGCACGGACATGGCCACCAAGACTTACGCTGGCGTGACCATTAGCACTAACAGAGCCATATTCGTTCAGAAAACCATCACTGTAGTAACTTGTCGCATTGGTAAGCCCTTGAGTCGTTCCATCGCTCCAAAACTCGACAGACCCATTTGCACGGTGAGTCGAACCTTCTATTTTTGCTTGCGTCCACCTGTCATTGAGAACCGCGAGTTCCGCGATCAACCCTAGAACCGGTTTCCCGTACTTGATAGCTAGACCGATATCGTCAATTATTTCCATGCCGAAATTCTTGACAAAATCTGGATCGAAAACTCCGCCTTCGGTAGTCGCCGCAAGATCATTGCCTTTGCCGAAGGCCGAGTTCACTGAATGAAGTGTATCTTCAAATGTAGCATTCGTCCCGAATCTGACGCCGTCATATTGCAGTCTCAGCGCTTCATCCGGGAATACCTCAGCTAGTATTTCGTTTGTAAGTTTGTTGTGAAGTTCATTCTGTTCAAGGTCTTCTAGCCCGGTGATGTGGTGAACAACTTCATGAGCCAGTGCATGGGCAAACGAAAAGGCCGCGTAGATTCCATCAACGTCAACGTATTCTCGGGCCACTGCGGAAGTCGAAACCTGGACAAAAGGCCCTCCTCCCAATAAACCACCACCAGGGTCATATCTACTCGTGCCAAATCCAGTGAGCTTAACGTCAAAGTCTTCTGGAAATCCTCCATAGCTGGTAGCAATGTCATAAAACGTCTTTGATGATCCGAGTCTAACTAACGCTTCATTTGCTTCTTGTATTAACTGAGGCCCTCTTAGAGGGTCTAGAAGTAGAGCAGCATCATGTTTAACACTCGCAACAAAAGATCTTCCCGTTTGTGGATCAACAAACTCATAGGCATCAATACCGGGCTGATCATATTCTACCAAAGAACCCCCGGCTTTTGCCAAAACTGTAAATGATTTATTTTCACTTCCGAAAATCACCTTGAAAAACCTTCAGCTAATATTGTATTTGAAATCACACAGTTCGTGACCCAGAATTTGATCACCTGCTGTGGCTACCGTGACTGCCACACAATCTAGGAGCTTGGCGGATATATCCTCATGATTTTCAAAAAACACCACTAGATGCCCTCCATACTCTTGAGACAGATAAGTTGGAACTTTTCTCCATACACCCAGCGCGTTTTCCCAATGCATAATCTGCCCATCTTTCAAACGAATTGAAAAGTTGTATGGGCGAGGACATTTATTTGCTTCAGAAGGGTAGGGAAACGAGAGTAAGCTGAAACCCGATTCATCGTAATACGAATAATTGAAAGTACCGTCGTATTTGATTTCCATATATTGTTTCCCCAACTCAGAAGTGATCGTTGTTATGAAGTGTTTTCTCAACGTAAAATGGCCAAACTTTGAACTCTAAAGTCATTTTGAAAGCGAACAACCATAGTTACGGCCTATCGTTGCCGCCCGCAGTTTTCTAAAAATTCGATCAGTTTTTGAGGGGTTTTGTCCTGAGGTTACGTGGAACATGTACACATCGACATTGCTTGCTTTTGCCCATTCATTCACTAAGCGAACCAACTGCAAGGCGACCTTTCCGTCAAGCATTGTATTCTGAACGCTTGACGCCACCTTGATCATGATCAAGCTCGCCAACCGAGCTCCCTCTCCAATGAAGTAACCGCCAACCATGTAGTAGATGACGCCAACGACATGGCTGTCTTGAACGGCCTTCATGCCGAAGTGTTGTGTCTCTTCTAAGACGATGTTGTCGAGTATCCCCTGATAGTACTTCGGGGAGAACGGAATGTGAGCGAATATGCTCTCCATGTACGCCGCTTCGCAAAACTCCATCGCGACGTTTCTGTTGTTCTCCTCCAAAGCTGAAACCTTAATACAACTTTCCTCTATGTCAGGCCTTTGATTTTTTTCTTTTCAGACGTGCGCGCCTGCCGATACTTGCGGCTCACCTAAGAAGATCCACATGGGGCGCCGCATAATCATAGTTGAATATCTATTGATAACACGATGTTGTGATAAGGTAATCGCAGAGTGCAACGGTGAGTCGAGTAACATTTTCAGCCACCAAATAAGCTCTATATGCACAGGTGTTTCGGATTTTAACCAAGCTCTATTTGCAGTTTAGCCCTACGTTTCGCGGCGACCTGTGAGCTACTCCCCAATGTTTGGCGATTGTATATTTGACAAACCCGCTAATTTTGGGGTTCAACGTCTTCTGGCCACGGCGCACGAGAGACCAATGCCCACATGTGAGGGTTTTGAAATGATGCTCGCGCATCGATCTCGATGAGAAGCTCCAGCGTTGTCGCTTCATCTGCACCAATTGACGCAGAAAGCTGCTTAAGGCTTCGCCATGTAAATCTGTCGCCGCTCAACATACCGCGAAGCCGCGACCGTCGGTTCTCTGCAAGAGATATTGCTTTCTTGCCGTTGATCCAAGCAGTAAGAACAGATGTGGTCACGCCGCTCGCGACGGATATTACTGCACCCGAAACAGCGCCGACTATCGCCGCCCATCCAGGATCAAGAGCCATGTGACTTCTCGTCACCATTCTCCGACTTCTGCTTTGCCAGCTTCTTCAGCTTCTCGTTGAACCGATCTTCATCGTCGTCCGCCCCGATCTCGCGGGCGGCTTCTTGAAAACGTTCGAGTTGGGATTTTTCTTTTTCCATGTGATCAAGATATACCGGCATGTCGGACAAAAAAAGAGGCGACCCGAAGGCCGCCGAAGTCAGATTTTATACAGGCTTCTTGAACCGCTATCGCATAGCTCAGAAGCGGGGTTAAGGTTCAGCACGGATCAGCGGCTGCGCCAGTGGGCGCAGACATGCTCGATCCGGCCAAAACGTTCACGCACGTATGCGTTCACGAAGACACCTTTCGTCATGCCCCAACTCCTTAAGAGAGAGTTTCCCTTGAAAAGGGGCAGAACTCTTGTCATATTGCGAATGTCTAGATCGCGTTTGACATGGGGTCCTGCCCCGGTGAAATGCACCTTGAAAGTCGATCCTCTTGGGTCGGCTTTCTTGTTTCTCCCCCACGGTCAGATCAAGCGATCTGGGTGCGCTGCCGTAGGGGCCTATCTCTTTTGCTCATCAATTCCTCACTATATTTAGTGGTTGCCCACGCATGGCATAATACAGCGCTCAAATCACAGTTCAACCCCTAATCGCGATAAAGCGTTTGTTGGTGTATTTCGCGAATACTTGACCAACAAGCGCGATTGTTTTAGATATCCTTTAAAGAAGGAGATTTGACAATGGCAAAACCTCGCAGCCCTCAGTATCCAGTCGTCGGTCTGAAAGAGGCAATCGACAAGGCCCGCCTTGTTTGGGAAAAAGACTATACAAGTGAATTGCCTCGCGAAGTGATCGCTGAACATATGGGTTATGGCAGTTTGAACGGTAAGTCCCTTGGTTTAATAGCAGCAGTAGCGAAATACGGGCTTCTCGACGGGAGGGGCGATCAGACCCACATCACAGACCTTGCCGTTCAGATTCTTGCCCATGAGCCGGGTGAAAAACAGCGTGCCGAAGCGGTCAGGGCCGCATCCATGACTCCAAAACTTTTTCAGGAAATAGCGGAGAAATTCGAGGGTCGGAGTCCAAGTGATCAAGCGCTCAAGTCATTTTTGTTTACGCGTGGGTTCACACATAGCGGGGTTGACGGAGTTATTCGCTCATTTCGTGAGACCGAGGAGTTTGTAAAGCATGAATCCGTAGGCTATACTTCTAACGAAGTCGAAGAGGCTGAGGAGGAAGTCATGCAAACACTACAATCCGCGCCATCTGAACAACCCACTCCGGTTTCTAACATAACACTGTCCGGTGTGCCTACAATCTCAATGAGTGACAACGGTCTTGAGATCAGCGGCGGGACCATAACGAACATGGATCAGTTCAAGCGTCTTATGCGTCGCTTGAATGCTGGAATGGTCTTGTTGGATGAAGAGGACGATGAGGGCGACGTCTTTTCATGAAATGTTAAATAGAGACGAGTATTGTGAAGGGCGGGATATCAATACCGCCCTTTGTCTTTCTTAGTGAGGTCTTGCATAAGTGAGTCGCTTGCCAACAGCGCCTTTTAACGCAATCTCACTTCGCTCTTGATCTTCAATACCATTTGCAATCCGGTTGTTATAGCGGAAGTCGAATTCAGCAGCATAGCGGTGCAGATGCTGTTTCCCGCAGTGCTGGTACACGCCCTTCATGCCGCGCTTGAAGATGCTGTAGAAGCCTTCCACGGTGTTTGTGTGCATCTCGCGATCCTCAAGGTTCACATATTCGCCAGCGCTGTGATTGGTCCAGCCGTGGGCTTCGAATACCTTGCCAGCACCAATACCCTGATACTGACGGGCTTCATCGGTCATGACATAGGCTTCACGGGCGATGTTTTCCTGCAAGATGGGGATCAGCGTGGACTTCTTGAGGTCATCCACAACGATGCTCTTGGCACGCTTGGTATCGCGGTCCACCAGCGTTAGTATTTTCATCTTGTGGGAGCCACCACGGGCGTTCTTCGCCTTGGTGACGCCCGGTTCTTTGCCAATGAATGTTTCATCGACTTCCACAATGCCGCCATCGCCACCAAAGCTAGCCAGCGCACCCTCACGCATACACTCACGGATGCTGTGCGTCAGGAACCATGCGCTCTTATAGGTGATGCCCAGAACGCGGTGCAGTTGGTGGCTGCTGATACCTTTCTTGCTGGACACCATCAGGTGGATCGCTTGGAGCCACAGGTGAAGCGGCAGGTGGCTTTCTTCGAAGATGGTGCCTTTGCGCACCGTGAACTGTTTGCGGCACTCCCGGCACTTCCACAGGCCGTGGCGCTCTTTGCCCTCTGGGTTCTTCTTGCTGGGCTTTGTGCGAACACCTTCAAGACGGTAAGCACGATCTACAACGCCACAGTGCGGACAAACCGGACCATCTGCCCAAAGCATCGCCTCGACGTGCGCAAAAGCGGCGGCTTCATCGTGCATATATTTGGCGGATAGAACGGACATTTCGAAAACCTCTAACTTCTTGAGTTAGATATAGGAATTCGCCGTGGGTTTATCAAGTATACAATCGCCCAATGTTTGGACAGTTTCTGGCGTAATTTAAGCTACTCTTTGCTCCTGCTGATCGGTTTGGGTTTCATTCTGCAGCCAATAGACCACAGCAGGTGGTTTGCCGCCAAGGGCAGAATGCGGGCGCTTTTGGTTGTAGAACTTCATCCACTTTCTGACGCCAGCCTTCGCTTCTGATCCCGTTTCCCAAGCGTGCAGATAGACGCATTCGTATTTCAGGCTCCGCCAAAGCCGTTCCACGAAGATATTATCGAGGAAACGCCCTTTACCATCCATCGAGATACGCACGCCTGAACGACGCAACCGGTCTGTCCAGGCAAACGACGTGAACTGGCTGCCCTGATCCGTATTCATGATCTCAGGCGGGCCAAACTTGTGGATCGCCTCGTTCAGCGCTTCGACGCAAAAGTCGGCTTCCAGCGTGTTCGAGATGCGCCACGCCAGAACCTTGCGTGTGTGCCAGTCCATAATTGCCACCAAATACAGGAATCCGCGCCGCATGGGCAGATAGGTGATATCGGCACACCAGACCTGATTGGGACGCTCGACCCGTAACCCGCGCAGCAGATAGGGGTAAATCTTGTGGCCCTTGGCTGCTTTGCTGGTGTTGGGTTTCTGATAGATCGGCATGAGGCCCATCAGCCGCATAAGGCGGCGGATGCGCTTTTCATTCACGAGATGATCCTCATTGCGCAGATGCCAGGTCATCTGCCGCACCCCATAGAACGGTGTCTCCAGGTACTGCTTGTCGATCAGGCGCATCAGATCGAGGTTCATCTCGCTTTCGCCCTTCGGTTTATAGTAAAATGACGACCGCGAGATCGACAGCAGCGCACACTGCTTGCCAACTGACAGGCTTGGCAGATTCGGCTCAATCATCTTGTGCCTCACTTGCCTGTCCAAGGTTTGAGCTTTCTGGCCAATAAATCGTTGGCGACGGCCAGCTCCCCAATCTTGGCATGCAAGTCTTTGACCTGCTCTTCATCGATCTCAGGCGTTTTCCGGACGCCACGTTCGAAGACGCCCGACGCGCCTTCCAGCAAAGCCCGTTTCCACTGATGGATCATCGTCGGGTGAACCCCGAACCGGCTGGCCAGTTCACTCACCGTCTCCTCGCCTTTCAGCGCTTCCAACGCGACCTTGGCCTTAAACTCTGGATGATGTTGCTTCCGTTTCGACATCGTCGATCTCCTTCGTGTTGAAGATCAACAGACAACAAATCGTAGCTTACGTCAGTGCCCGGTTTTCAGGGAGTAGCTCACTGACCCATTTTCCCTGCGCGGCATGCCGCCCAGTGTGTAGTGGAGACGTACATGTGCGGACGTTTTTGCGTTTACCCCGTCGACTGACGGTCTGGGAAAGGTCCGTTTCCCAGACTTCTGAGCGCAGTCTAGCGAGGGACCACAACTGCGGGAATTTCTTGTCTTGAAACTCCGTCTGACAATCTACGTTCAGCGCTTCGACAACTCGATGGGAAGGCAGCCTACTGAAACCACGCCGAAAATCCCATTCGCACGTAATGTGATCCGAGGCGGTTGACTGCAATCGTGTTGCAAATAATCTGATCTCATTCGCAGCGAATGTGAGTTTGGCGCTCAGGATAGACGCAGCTAATTCGAGCGAGAATCCGGGATGTTTGCAATCCGAGCGCCGGATAAGTGCAATCCGTTACAGATAGCCCCTTACCCCGTGAATTCGCCTTTGCTTCAGTATCCCAAGCGCTGCCTCAAAACTGGTGTCATGGACGACCAGGTGCTTTGAACGCTGTTTGATTGGTCCGAACCATTGCGGCTCGACAGTATTATCCAACATCAATCGCCCAGCCTATTCGCTGCTGCTTTGATCTTCTTGTCCGTGTTGTACTGGCTCAGCGAGTACACGGCCCAAATGGCGGCCGGAATCCAACCAATGAGCGTCAATTGCAGGAGCAGGCAGAAAAAGCCCTGAAACGGGCGTCTGATCGTGAAAAACACCACAAACGGCAGCAAAATCGCGAGTATCAATCTCATCTGAAAAAACCTTCTGATAGTTAGACCGCTATGTTCTCACACACATGGTTAAACGCAGATTTACTTAAACAGCACCCCCGTCAAGCGGAGGCGCTACTTTCCGGCCGTTTGGCTCTCATTTTCTCCATCGCCATGTCTTTTGCGGACCGGCTTTTGCGTTTTGCAACCGTGCGCTGCGCATCAAAAGCCGCCTGAAGTTCCTGATCTTTTTCCGAAACCTCTTTCACCGGGGCAGGGGTGGGCTTGGTCTCAGCCAGAGCTTTAGCCGTGTCCCTGGCTTGCTCTACAGCCAGATCGAGGTGTGTGCCTTTGATCTTCGGTGTCTTGCCCCCCAAGAACTGCATGAAATACGGATCTTCAAAGTACCGGATCTTGTTTGCAATCACCGGCATTTTGCCCTCGCGGATCAGCACAACCTCATTCTCAGGCAGTCGGCCCACATGTTCTGGCCGGAGCAGGCGAATGCCTTCCTCGCGTTCCGATATGCTGCCCATTTCCATTTTGCCGAGCGCCCGAGACTTCGACTTGCTCATTACTGTTTTGTCACCGATGGACCTGGACACGTGTTCGCGTACCTCTGAATCCTCAGAGGCCGCAAACATCTGCGTCCCGGCGTTTGCCAGCATCGCCCGCACACCTTCGTGCCCGTAGATGTCCTGCAAGCGTGACAGTGTTTGCGAAATCACAATGATCCGACCGCCGAACGATCGCATGGTGTCATACGCTTCAACGACGCGCTCAAGGTGGCCGAGACGCTGAAACTCATCGAGCAGCATCAAAACCTTGAACGGCTCATCTGGGCCCGGTTCGTGCGTTTCGATGGTGTTCACCAGATCGAGGAAGAACAGGCGAATGAGTGTCCGGAACTCTTTGACCTTCTTCCCCGGCACAGAAAAGTAGATCGAGGTGGGGCGCCGACGCAGATCCTCAAAGTTAATGTCATTGCCCTGTGTGGCTCTTGCCACAGACGGGTTGCGCCAGAGCTGAAGGCCGGAGTTGTTCATAACCGAAATCGTTGACCGCAGGATTTTGGATTCTTCGGCTGCGAGATTCAGGAACTCATCTGCTGCCCGGGCATAGCCTACTTCTTCGGCCATCTTTTCATAATCCTTTTGCTTGGTCGTTTTGACCAGGCGCAGGATCTCGGAAATGTACGGACGGTTCCGCTTGATCGCCAACATCGCCATTGCGCAGAACATGCCTTCGACACCGCCCATAAAGCCCTGAGCGGATGAGCTGGGCGTGTCGAACATCTGGGTTGCAACCTGAATCACTTCTTCCCATCGCCGATCCAGATTGTCGGCACGTGCTGCGCGGCGCAGAGGGTTGTAGCTGTGGCTTTTTTCCGGGTTCTCAGGGTCGAACACGTAGACCTCATCACCCATTGCCGCCCGCCGTGCGCCGGTTGTCTGGAAGATCTCGCCCTTGATGTCCAGAACAACGCAGGAGCCGTTGAACCGCAGGACATTCGGGATCACAAAGCCGCTGGTTTTGCCCGAACCAGACGGGGCAATGAACATCGCGTGCGGCTTTTGGACACCGGGGCCGGGCTTATAGTAGATTGCGTTTTTGTCTTTTGGCGGTCCGAACTTGGCAAAAACGATTTCACTGTCCAACGGGTCTTTGAGCTTCAGCACCGAAGCATAGCCCTCCTGGACGAGCTGAGGTGCCTTTGCAAAAGTCGCATCCCCGTATTTCGTTGAGGGGCCGCGCAGCGCAGCCGCCACGAATGCAAATGTCAGAACGCAGACGGCCACAACAGCCACAAGCCCGATGACCTGTTGTTCTTCGGCAGGCCGTGCCATGAACTTTTCTGGGATCGCCCAGATGTCCAGCCCCCGGAAGCCTTTCGTATTGAGGTATTCGATGACCAGGCCGACCACCAACACCGCACAAGCCGAGGCGGCGACAAAGCCCATTGTGCCGGCTATCGCGACCTTCTTGCTTTTGGGGAGATCCTGAAACTCAGCCATCGGTCAACTCGCGTTTGAAAAAGCACCGGAAGCCGAGTTCGACGCGCACGACACCCACCATTTCCCAACCCGCTTCACCCATTCCAGCAAAGGCTTTTTCGGTATCGTCTCTTTCGGTCATCACCGCATCCCAATATTCAAACCTCTTCATCTCGTTTCTCCTTCAGATAAGTTGGTCAGCGGTCATCAGGGGCGGGAAGATCACTCCGTTTACCTTCCGTTCGTCCCCGATTTTCTTCATGTGAACGATCATGTGAATGGTGGCTCTGATGTCATCAACCACCTCTGACTTTTGGACAGTCGGAGATCCGCGCCGCACCATTTTGCTCATCCGTCCAATGGCATCGACGGGCGAATTTGCGTGCATGGTGCAGACAGATCCGTCATGACCGGTGTTCACCAATTCCAAAAACATATTCGCGTCGTCGCCTCGGATTTCACCGCAAACGAGCCGGTCAGGCCGGAGGCGCAACGCCGATTCAAGCAGCTTTGTCGGGGATCGAGGTCCGTTTTCCTCTGAACGATCGGCAAGCAAGCCCACGAAGTTTGGTTGCTCGATGTCCAGCTCTGCCACTTCCTCAATCGTCACGATCCGTTCGCCCGGATCGACGCGCTTCAACATCGCATTCAGAACGGTGGTTTTGCCAGACGAAGTGCCCCCGGCAATGATCACATTCCATTTGCTCTGCATCGCGAGGTCAGCCAGCTCGTCAAAGCTCATTGTGCCCGCTGCGAGAGCCTGCCGTGCAGTCTCAAGCGCGCTGTGGTCGTTGCTTTCGGCCAGTGCTGTCTCTTTACTGGCAAAGCTGAACGCGCCCAGATCTACTGATTTCACGCGGAGCAGGCGGATCGCCACGGACCCCACTCCGGTTGTTGCGGGCGGGATGACAACCTGCACCCGTGCTTTACCCTCCTTTGTCGGCACGTTGGCCGTCGCAATGGGTTTCTTTTCTCCGAAAGTCACGTCACTGAACCCAGCCACACAGCGCCCGATATTCTCAACATCGTCTCTGGTCAGAGCGATGTCCGTCCTGGTCATGTGGGTTGTGCCCATTTCTTCGACCCAGACCGCGCCGTCTGGGTTCACGGAAATCTCGCTCAGGTTTTCATCGTGCAACAGATGCTCGATCTGGCCGGTGTAGTATTCCAAAAGGCCGTTGCCGTTTCGCCCGCTCATATTTTTCCTTGTTATTTTGTCAAAAAAGGCCGCTACCGCATTCAATTGTGCGGAGAGCGGCCGGAAGGGCCGACGATGGGGCCGCCTCAGAGGTTCGGTCTCAGAAGTTGTCGAACACCACGTCACGCTGCAGGATGGCGTTGATGCGACTGCCCTGATCGACATAGATAGTTGGCGTGATCCGCAAGTATTCTTCCAGTGCCGCCGCTGTGGCATTCTGCAGATTTGAACCGACCTGCGTTGCCAGATCCGTTTGCACCGAATTGCTGCTATCATTGTCGGCCACCAGTGCGACCGGCGCGATCCCGATGATCGAGAGCAACGCGGCCGTCCCAAACCGTTCACCGAAATGCGTATCAACCCGTCCGGTTGCGCCAGACCGCCCCTGACCATCCGTCCCGGCTGACCCGACTTGCGCAGACAAACCATCCGGCGTGATAACCCGGCTCCAAACGACAGCGATCCTTGTTTGCGCCAGCTTTGTATCAGCGCGGTATTCGCCATAGAGCTTTGAGCCGCGTGGCAAGAGCAGTCTCGTTCCGTCCATCGAGTAGACGCCGCGCGTGATCGTCGCCACCACACTACCCGGCAGCTCCGAGCTTACGGCCCCGCCAAACACGGCAGTCAAAACCGTGCCCTGCGTCAGCGTGCGCGATGGATCGTCTATGATAGAGGCCCCGACGATGGGCGGGTATTCTTCAACCAGATTGTTTTGCCATGTCGTGTTTGGATTTTCCTGATAGCCGCGCTGTTCTTCAGGCAGGCGTGTGTTTTCCGGCTGAACCTGGATCGGTTGAAGCGCGGCAGGGAAAGGCTGGAAAATCACTGGTTGCGAGCCGCCGTTGATGGGCTGATAGTTTTGCCCGGTACCATCCTGCGCAGTCGCGCTTGAGGCCAACGTGACCAGGGCGAGGGTAAGTGCTGTTCTGTTCATAGGAAGAACCTCGTTTGTGGTGGAGGAATTGGGTCAGTTGCGTTTCGTGAACCAGAGATAGCCAATTCCAAACGGCGCAATGATCACTGCCATTGCCCAAAGCGTGAAATTGACGATGAATTTGCCAATGATGAGAAACACGAAGCTCGACAACCAAACCGTATCGCCCAGGACAAATGCTTTCAGGTTGTTCCACACAAGTTTTGCGAACGGGAACAGCAACGTGTTCAATATCGAAAATACGACAAGCACAGCGGTTGATGCGCCGCGTTCATCTTGTTCGATAGATGGGTTTTGAACCACGCTCAGCGTCATCAGCGAGAATAGGCAAAAAAGTAAGAACCCGATGAAATAGGCTCGAAACAGCCAGCGCCTGTCAAACTGTCCGATGAGTTGTGAGATAAAGTTGCCCATGCGTTGTTTCCGTCAGTTTCTACGAAGTGGATTTTCATCGAACACAATTCCGTCCGACTGGTTCTGGCGCTCGCGCATCCGCTTGAGTTCTTCGAGCCTGCGCCGTTCGTCCTCGGTCAGACCTTGGGTTTGCAGATGGCTCATGCTGGCGAGTGCCCGTGCCTCGGCATCAGCTACGGCTTGGGCAAGCTCTGTCTGAAACTTCTTCTCGCGCTCGTCATACCTGACCTGCAGGCGTTCATTGGTCAGAGTGAGGGAAGCGATTTCACTATCTTTTTCAGACAGTGAAACCTTGGCATCTGTCAGCTCGTCTTGCAGATCGGAAATCCGACCATTCTGTTGCTCGATGGTTTTCAAGGCTTGTTTCAGCCCCTCGGCATCGACCTGCACCGGCGCTGTTTCGGGTGTCGCCACAGCTATGGTCTCAGGCAACGCTTCTGGTTCGGGTTCGTCCACTTGTGGTCCCCGTGCCGTAAGCAGGCCATAGCGTTCGCCACCGCTTTGTTGCAGGGCATCGACGCGAACACCGGCGCGGCTGTTCTTGGCGTCGTCGCCTAGCACAAACCACGCGAAACCAACGAACACGGCACCCGCGAGGGCAACGCCGATGAGCTTCTTGGGTTCTAGCCTTTTCCGGGAACGCAGGGGAGGCTGTTCAGCCGCCACCCGTGCCGCAATTGTCTGATTGCGATCCATTACTTGCTGCCCCCCGGTTTAACTGTCTGTGAAGTGACGGGCCGCCCGCTCACGCTTGCCTGCTGAAACGCGTCGCCATCGTTGCGAACACAGATCGAAGTGTCCTCGATGCGCAGTGTCCAAAGATCGGAAAGACCCTGCACCTGGACAATGCCGCGCTCTTTGACTGTGGTGTTCACCATCAGCTCACGGCCATCAGGCAGGACACGGAAGATACCCGGCAACTCTGCATCCTGTGGGATCTGCATATAGGTGTGAACGCCATCATCCCAAACTGCGGTGGGGGCGAAGTCGGCTTTGCCCGAGCGCGAATAGTTCTGGTTCACGAACCGGCCTGTTGGCTTGGGTTCGCTTCGCGCCACCTTGCCACGGGTCGTCGTGGTCCCACCCTTGTTGTTGCTATAGAAGGTGACTCGGAACGGCACCCTTTTGCGTTCAGCGGCAGTTTCAGCAGGAACCAGATAGAAGTTGTACGAACCGCGATTGGTCAGGACGGTCAGGTTCGAATCCGAGTTCAGGATTTCCGGCTTGAACGCGATCACGCGGCCTTCCTGAAGGCGGGTGATCTGAAAACTTTCAGTGTCGCCCGCACCGATGCTGCGGACGGTTTCGCCCTGCGGAAAGTGAACATAGGTAATCAGGCGTTCACCCACAGGGATGCGGTACACCTGGTTCTCGACGTAATGGAAATGCGTGATGCGGTGATCCGCATTCTTTCCGTCTGGTGTCGGTGTGATTTCAGCGAGCAGAGGCGTGGAGAATGCCAAGACTGCTGCGGCGGTGGCGGTGAGTGTTTTGAAAGAACGCTGCATCAGATGTCTCCCATTGCGTCTACGCGGTAGTTGGTGACGACGAAGCCGAACGGGTTTTCCAAAAGTTCATCCATCGACGTCACAATTTTTTCCTCAAACCCGTAGGTGACTGTGACCACGTAGCGGGCCGAGGCGGTTGGTTGGTTTGGAACGATCAGTGACTTGCGGATCTCGACCTGCACCGTCTCATCGTTGACCGGCGAAACGCCCAGAATTTCGGTCTGCACCTTTGTCTTGGGCGTATAGATTTCGTCCGGGTGGTTCTCGTTCGAGCCGTCCCACAGATCCCGGTAGGAAGTTTCGGCCAGCTCATCAGAACGACGCAGCACCGATTTCAGGCGCTCGTTGTTGTCCTGGACATCATAGGTTTCCCGGTCGCGCACATAGTTTGCGACCTCGCGGAACGCCATCGCCTCAGAAGGTTCGAGTTTTTCGACCTTTTCAGTCAGCAGCACCGGCAGCTTCGTGTCCGGATCAATGGAGAAGGGTACAGCGCGGATTTCCTTCAGGGGAAGGAGCATCGCCCAACCGATAATGGAAGCCACGCCCATTGCCATCCCGACCATACCGAACACTTGCCATTTGAAGGCATCGCGACGTGCGCTCAGAAAGAGTTCTTTTTCGTGATCTGTCACGTGTGACATTTGCTCTGTACCTCGATTTATGAAGATTTTTCGCGGGCAGCTCGAATGCTCTGCCGATAACGATCAGCGGCGTAGCTCTGGCGCGCCGCCCCATCCTGATTGCGGGCTCTATGTGCAATTTCCCGTCGTGCTTTCATTGCGCGGGAGGCGCTGTCACGAACCCCAGTTCCATCACGTGCTGCGGAGGCCATTGCAGCGACCGTTTTGCCCCCAGCAATTGTGCTGCGTCCAGCACCAGCAGCCGTACCCAATGCGCTTCTGGCGGCGGCCGCGGCACCCGTTGCCACAGCGAGACCGGACGATGCAGAAACGATTGCACCGGACATTCCACCTGCAAGCGACGGAATTTGGGTTAACATCACGATAGCCACGATGCAGATGGCGAGGAATCGTCCGCTGGCTTCCATGTCGTTCACATCGGAAAGAGTCGACAGTTCTGAAGCAAAGAGAGCTTGGATAAGTGAAACAATGCCTGTCAGCACAACAATCACCATGACGAGGCCGATTGTCGTTTTCGCCCAAGCTGCAAAAATGTTCGAAGTCGCTGAGCTGAGCAGGGTTGCAATGAACACCGGAGCTAGGCCGAGCAAAACCGCCATGCCGCCTTTGGCGATGAGTGCCATTCCGGTGCCAAATGCAACGATGACAGCGCCGACGACCCACAAGATAGCGCCAGTAATACTTAGGCCCCACGTAGCGTTCTCAATCGCGGTTTGCCCCATCAAGAAGCACTGAAGCGCGATTTTATCCAAGGATTTCCATACATTTGTTGTGCCAGTGAGAGCACCTGCGATGCTGTCCGGCAGGGTTTGAATGCCTTGGTAGATCGGCTGAAAAAAACTCCAGCTTGAGGCCATGCCGATGATGATCGTCGCCCGAATGATCCAGCCGACATAACCACCAAACCCGATTTCTTTGATCTGAAGCACACCGTTGATCAACATCATCACAAAAATCAGCCCAGCGATGGCCCAGAGACCGGCTGCGAGATCCGCAGCCAGACTGTTGAATGCTTGCTGCGAAAAGTTGCTGATCGCAGATTCTATCGAGCTGACGAAACCTTCGATCACGGCCCACAAGCCTCCTCTATCGCAGGGCGCAGAGCTTCCAGTCGCTCTTGTTGCTGATCTTTGAGTGACTGAAGTTCGCTGGATGGATTGGACCAGAATGCATCTTGATCTGCGCCAACTTTGGCAACAGCTTCATCGCGGTTCAGATTGCCCAAAGGGCATTCAGTGCTGAAGGCTTCACCGGCCTTGCGAAGACGGCACTGTTCAATAGCAACTTCATGAGCCGCAATGATCTGTTCATTTAGGATCGCGTCGGTCCAGTTGCCTACGACGTATTGCTTGTCAGAACCTTGACCAACAGCGGCCAGCCGTTCGATCCCATATTTCTTGAGAGGTTGCTTGACCTCTCTGACACCGCTGTATCCAAGGCAGGCCCCATAATTCCCAAATGTCCAATCGACATCTGGTCCAAAAAAATAGCTGACCTCTGCCGACGCCGCCGTCGCAAGCATGGTTGTGACGGCGACGGCGGCGAAAAAAGTTGTGCGAGTTTTCATTTAATTGCTCCTCTTGCGTAATTGCTAAGCGTCGAAAGATCGGCAGCGGTTGCAGCCAGATCCGTGCCCGACGCCAGAGCATTAGCCGAGGTTGTGCGCAAGATTTCAATTTCAACTTGCAAGAGTTTCAGGAGAACCGCCGTATTGTAGTCGATTGCGTCCTTCAAATCTTCTTGTTGACCGATTTCACCGCGCAGTTTTTCAGCATCTTCGGCGAGTTGACTAGCCATGTCATAGCCATTCTCACCCAGCGCCGACGCCATCAGGCCCGCACCACCACGCTCCGAGAGGATACGCCGAGCTGGTACGTCTGAGCCATTAAACTCCGACAGGATGCCACCGTTGAGGCCGAGGTTGATGGATCGACGCTCCATCGCCTGAGCCGCGACATCGGGCAGGCCGGAGATACCGCCCTCCGCTGCGTCCAGCGCGTAGCCGAGCGTGTCAGCAGCGGTCGCCAGCTTCAAAAAGCTGCGGCTGTTGAACTCATCCAGATCCGTCAAGCCGCTGATGGTTTTGAAGGAGTTTTCGAGCAATGCCCGTTGCTGTTCCAGTTTCTCGTACTGTTGCAGCAATTGCTCGTACTGGCGGACCATTTCAGCGATTTCCTTGGCCGAATTGGCGGCATCCTGTGTAATGGATGCAGAGTCCACCACCGGAACGCCTTGGGCCGACGCCAGAACGGGCAGGGCGGCCAGAACCGAAACGGCAATGGTTGTGCGGAATTTCCTGGAAATATTCATCAGACAAGCTCCATGTTTTCAGGGGGGGTCATGCGCTCAAAGTCGCAGGCGCATTTGCTGCGATAGCCCGAATAGGTGCTGGTGCAGGCAGAGACAGCGGCCAGAACGACCAGGGCGATTACAAGGCGGGTTTTCATGTGATTTCCTTCCAGAAGTTGGGGTTTTCTCGCCAGTCAGGATCAGGGAACGATTTTCCGTCTGATCCGCTCAGAACACGGAGAAGCGGGCCGAGAGCGCCGACATCGACATCGAGCCAAACACTCTCATCACCCTTCTTCATGAGCATGACGCGGTCGCCAAAATGCGCCCGCAACGCGCCCAGCTCCGCGTCGTTCAAACCGAGCGCCTGGAAATCCGCTTCCTTGCCGGATCGGGACGGGAACAAAAGCTGGGTGCTGGTGTTTACCAAGATGGAATCGCTGGCCTGTGACGACAGGATGTGTTTGGGGCTTTGCGTCATCAACATCATGACGACGTTCAGCTTACGGAACGTGGTGAAACCATTTTTGAGGATTGCTGCGCCGTACTCGTTCCCAGCAATTCTCCATGCCTCATCAATGACAAAAACAGAGGGGATTTTTTCTGCGCAGCGATGCTCCAACCGGCGCATGACATAGCTGATCCATGCCAGCCGGACCAATTCGTCATCCAGAACCTCGGAAATGTCGAACGCAAGATGCCGATCGTCAGAGGCGAAAGGATCTGTGCCACCCTCGCCAAACATCCAGGACAGCCGACCATTGCCCGCCCATTCGCTGGCCCGCTTGTACAGGTTCTTGCCGTCATCAAAGGCTCTGAACCGTTCCACCAGTGAATCGAAGTTCTGAAGCGCAGGCGGCAAAGTGGCATTGGCTTGGCAAGCCCGCGTGATTTCGTCTTTTTGCTCTGCCGTTAGAGGCTCATCATAACTCAATAGGGCGATGACCCAATTTGCCAGCCAGCTTTGACCGGCCTCATCCGTCTCCGTTTGGAACGGGTTCATGCCGGTGGGCTCACCGATCCTGACACGAATGTATTGCGCACCGAGGGCGCGCATTGGGGCTTCCATTGCCCGGTCTTTGTCAAATGCGATGATCCGCGCACCCTGGGCAACAGCCGTTGTTGCCAACAGCATCGCAATCACGGTTTTACCCGAGCCGTTCGGTCCCAGAACGATTGTGTGGCCGGAGGGCAGGTTTTCGGCATCCTTGCTGGTCTTTTGCTGATGCAGAGACACGTCATAGCGGTCGCCATGTGTCGTTGGGAAAGTTGCCAATGGCCCCGGCCAGGGCAGCTTTTCAGCGTCCAGCCCTTTGGGCCGCATGTGGAACGCAACCATGTCCGCAAAGTTCTGGTCCGTGATCAGTTCTTCACGGGGGCGGAATGCGAAGTTGCCGGGATGCTGCGCGAAATACACCGCACGGGCCGACATCGTTTCGCGCTTCACTGTGCCACCCGAAATCTGAATTTCACCGATGATGTGTTTTTCGGCGGTTTTCAGATCTTCCTCGTTCCCGAACACGCAGATCGACAGGTGGTGCTTGCCGAGTGACATGGTGCCGGAGGCAATACCATCCGCCAGAATAGACAAATCCTCTTCAAGCGACTTCGCTTTGTCGCCAGCCGAGCGCATTTGTCCCGACTTGCGACGTTCCATTTCCTGCGCCTGGGCGCGGCTGATCGGCAGGAAGGATTGCGAAATCACGACATCGACCGGCAGGTCCAGCCCGTCGAAGATGCCGGGGAAAGACGCCATCGGGTAATTCTTCAGGGAATAGACACGGATCGAGCGTTCCTGATCGTCGCCCGTGACCAGTTTTCCGGTCTTGCCCTGAAACAGCACATCCTCTTGCGGCATGTTGAAGGCAATGGGTTCTGCAATGTTCGTGTGAATGATCGGCTGATACCGACCATTCAACAGCATTCCATAGTAACCCAGCCAACGCCCATCACTGAGCTTCAGCCGACTAACACGGGCCTCACCCAGCGTGCCCGCCAGTGTGGTGAACACACCGTCGAGCTGTTCGATCATTTCGCGGCGTTCCTCGTCGATCGTTCCTGACGACATGCCGAACATCTGCTTGGCCCGCTCATCCTGCCGCTTTTGCAGAATGGCGCTGATAATGATCTTGCGTTCCTTCAGCTCCGCATCCACGGACGCAGAACGCATGGCCTGCGCCACTGCACCGGCAAAGCCGGTTGGATCTGTGATGACGTGTCCCGTCTCAGCCGGGACGGTCAGTCGATGAACGTAGAATGCCACTTCATTTGGAGTGGTCCGCAACACACGCTCAAACCGTTCGGCCAGAAACTCGAACTCGGTTTCGTCAAGTGTGTTTGCGTTGATTCCGGTGATTTCTGCAGCGGCGATAAGACCACCGTTGCGTGTGGAAATGACCTCATCGTCCACGACATAGCCATAGGGCAACATCTGAAAGAGGCTCATTTCATCCTTGCGCCAGCTCGGCTCGATCAACGAGCGGGCAAGGGTCCACATGCCTCGGGCAGCAGGCTTAGGCACTATAGTAATCTCCCCCATGATGCTGGCGGTTTTTGGTGCGCGGAGTTTTGGAAAGGGTTACGGACAGGACGCGGAAGAAAGCCGGTTCCCATTCGTAAAAGAGGCGAAGCCCGGTGTAGAAAACAAAACCCGCAATGATTGCTGGTGCTATCCCGAACATGAAGAACGAAAGCATGGTCATCCCGAGGATCACCAGCAGATAGATCACGGGTAGGCCGCCCCATTCTGCGGGGCGGCTCAGGCCGCGAAAGACCGTATTGCGGCGCGGCATCAATCAGGCTCCGATGAACGTATCAGCGAGGCCGATAACAGCACCGACGACGATAGCGATTACAGGGCCTTTCAACGAACCCCAGCCGAACACATAGGCGAGACAGCCCCAGATGAAGCCGACAGCGGCAAGGCTGACGCCAACGACCTTCGAGTCGGCCAGTGTTTCGTTGATGAAATCGCCAATGGCATCTTGCAACCAGCCAGCGGAGGCGGGCGCTGCTGTGATGATGAACGCAATGATCGCGAAAAACGCCATCTGCTGGTAGAAGTGGGTTCTTTTCATGAGGAAGTGCTCACTTTGCTTAGGATGATCCGCACGTAGTTGCGGGTTTCGGTGAAGGGGGGGACGCCGCCATATTCGACGACGCGGTGAGGCCCGGCGTTGTAGGCGGCAAGCGCCAGCTTCCAGGTTCCGAACGCGCGGTACTGCGCCGCCAAATAGCGGGCACCACCGTCGAGATTTTCTGATGGGTTCTTTGGGTTCACGCCCAGGTCTTTCGCTGTTCCCGGCATGAGCTGTGCAAAGCCATAGGCACCTTTGGGTGACAGAGCGTCAGCCCGATACCGGCTTTCCTGCCAGACCAGCGCCATGAACAACTCGGCCGGAATGTCATGCCGTTCCGCCGCTGCATGGATTTCTTTGACGATCCGTTCCTGCGACCAGCCACCAGAGGCTTTGCGAGGCCGCGGTGCTTTACCTGCAAACTCTATCTTTGTCTGCGGTTTGGCTTTGGGCGGTTGCGCCTGTTCGTCCAACTCGTATTCCCGCATCCGTACTGGCTTAACAACGCCATCAACGATTTCTGCCCGCGCACCGTTCAGGAACACGCTGCCATCAGGTTCGTACTCGATGACCTGGGCGCAGGCATCGGTTCCCAGGAACGCCAACAACGGCCAAACGGCGTTGGTCCGACATCTGTTTTCGATGAAGCTTGTGAGGGAGTTAGCCACTAATTTGATCTCCAAATTAGGTCAGTAGTTTTTACATAATTACTATTATGGGGTTCGGTTTCGGATCATTTGAGCAGCAAGAAATTGGATGCCGGAACACAGCACTGAGCCCTTCGCGAGCTTCGCAGACAGCCAGCGTTCAGCTTGGATCAATCAGCCGGAAGGTCTGACCAAAGTGTCGGGGATGTCCTGTTCGGCGCTGTCGCTGGTCAGTGCTGTGCCGTCGCAAGCGCAGACACGTTGTTTAGGGTCGCACCCATTGACTCTGGCGCGGTGCTGTCCGATCTAAGATCGGCATCTAGGGTTACTGTTTTTACCATAGTACAGTTCTCTCTTGATGTTTGAGGAATGCCCGGATGGATTTGGGGCGTTTCTTGTCCTGTCGGTTGTTGGCGCAATCGACAGGACCGCTCACTGCTCAATAGTTTTGTTTTTGGGTCATCAAGTCGTTGTTTGATCCTTTCTTTCAGCTGCACCAGGACCGGCGTTTACCACCGCTGTATGGTCGGGCGAGACCTTCGGATATCAGAGTTTTCCCTATCTCCTGACCACCTGAACGCCCAACCGCTAGGAAGCGGTCATGCACGTCCAGATCTGGTTGGATGACCAGCTCTATCTGGTCCGCCGTCTGGATGAGCACTGTCAGCCTTGCTTTCGCTTTCAAGCCCAGAGCCTTTTCAGCTGCGCATTGGGGCCGGTAGGTCTCAGGTGTGTCGAAACCGACGAGCCGGTAGCGATCGTCGCCGTGGTCGATCGTGTCACCATCAACGGCAATCACCTCGGATGCGCTCAGGGTCTTTGTTTGTTTTGATGGTTCAATCCAAGCAGCAGCAATGAACAAAGACGCGAGTACAGCGCTGAGAAACAAGAGTCGCTTCATGTGCCCTGCCCCAGTACTTTGATGAACTGAGTTCTCGAACGTGACCGATCAGGTTTTGGATTTCGCGTCCAGGGCTTGGGCTGCTTCGAGACCCTCTGGGGTAATCGACTCGATCGTGTAATCTGATTTGACGCAGAGAATGCGCCCGTCGCCAAATTCCTGGTGATGCTTAAAAAGCCCTGGCCAAAGATCGAACTCCCTGGGCTCAGCGCCCGCTCGAGAGATCTTCGACTTGCACAAGGCCCCGACATAGTTCGGAGAGCTATAAATGCAGTGGTACTTAGGTCGTCCAAGGGAAGCGAGTCCGATAAATTCGTAGCGGCATGTAAAGGGAACCTGATCTTCTTTCAGGCCCCGGACCATCTCGATGGTTACCACAGTGTATTGTCTCTTGTTGTCCGCCATGACGACCCCCTATGGGCCGTCTTCTACATCCAAAAGTTGTGGACTAAAACACAATCTACGTCAATATAAGAAAGTGCGCCGATATACGATATTGGATTGTCAGAAATATATTGGCCGGATATTGCTTAGGCGATTCGCAAGCAGGAGAGACCATCTTGAAACACTCAAAATCCGGAAATAGAACTCGCGCAAAGGCCCTTGCAGTTGCACTCGCTGCACTGCCGGCCATGCAGGCCAGTGCCTATCCAATCGACTGTGCCATATTCCTTTGCCTCGCCGGGGGTTGGCCAAATTTGCTTGATTGCGTTGCTGCCAAGGCAGAGTTCATTCGGCGCATCACACCCTACCCGGTCGAACCGCCGCTCCAACTCTGGCGTTGTCCGATGAACGCGTCACACAACTCCTCAGCTCAAGGTCCAATGGAAAGGCTGGAAGCAATCAAACGCGCCAGCACAAATTCTGATCCAGAACTTCCTGCAAATATTACTTCGGAACCCGTGATCGTGGATGCATCCATTTCCTCACAACCAGCGTCGTCTTTCCAAGAGCCATTCACTGCTGATCTGCAGCCAACTCCGATCAGCGTCGATCTTTCCTCACCCGATTTCGACGTTGTCAGGTCCATCCGGGTTTGGGATGTGCGCCACTACAGCTATCGCCGTCGTTCACCGGAGGGAGATTGCGAGCGTTCGCTTGATCTTGTGGTTGGCACCTACGACGATAATACGAATTTTCGCTGGTCCGAGCGCGCTCCTGCCCCAATCCCTTCTTGGCTGCCACTGGGCAATCGCTGTGAACCTCCCAGCTACTTCCGCGGCGTCGGTGTCGAGTGGACCGACACATTTGGATTTAGCGACTATGAACTCATCCGATACTGACGTTGTTTGTCCGGTGCGTGCATCGTTGTCCCTGCGGTTGTCAGTGAACCTACCAGCCGTATAGGCAACCAGACCGTTTCGCGCAGAGGATCACCCTAACCCCAAAACAAAAAACCCCCGCAAGGCGGGGCCTCAGCGGGGATCTTCCTAAGTCACGTTTGATCACTTGATTCATAGGAAATTCCCAAAATTCTGACAAGGATAAACGCATCTGTGCGAACGGTTTTTTTTTGTCTTTTGCTGAATTTCGACCCGCCTTGCTTCCTCAATGAGAAGCACACAATGAAACGGATGAACCATTCCGAATGTTCCGCCCCGCGAAGCTGCGGAAACAACTCTTACCTTTGCCAGGTCAGGTTGAAACCATGAACTTCCGGCACATCTCATCCGCCCATCACCGTGAAAAAATGCGCTTCCACAACGGCCTTCCCGAGGGCTGGAACCGTGACAGGTTTCGGCAGCTCTGCGTGTGCTATGCCCAGATCAGAGGCGCATCGGCCCAGTGTATTCGCACCTTTGAGATCATCATCGACATGATCTCGCCATGCGCGTTTCGAGACCCGTCCCAGGAACCCTTTTGTTTCGCGCGCCAGGAAACTCTCATTGCCGGGCGCGGGGTGACAGATCGGACAATTCACAACCATGAACGTGAGCTGGAAGCCATTGGATTGATCGAACGCAGGCTTGGCGCAAATGGCGCGCGATGCAAATGCAAGGGACTTGGTCTATTCCTGACCCCTGCCCTGGACCTCATATCCGAGATGCTCGACGCGGAGGTGCGAAGCAAGGCCGAAAAGAAAGAACAAGATGAGCTGCGCGGGGATCGATCACGGCTTTACCGATATGTGAAACATAGTCTGGCCGTGCTTCTCTTACTCCCCTGCCCTCCTGAAGGCATCGACGAAATGATGGGCGCGTTTCGGTCCTGGCCGCGTGCTGACAAGCTGAAATACCTGTCGTTGGATGAGCTCAGGGCACATGTTCAGGCAGCTCATGACCTTTGGAAAAGGATCGAAGAGCTGGTTGCTCAACCCGGTGAAATTTCGGGTGAACCCGAAGCTGGTTTCGGGTGCCATATACAAGACCAAATTGAAGAAGAAATTCTGACCTGTAACGCCGATGGCGATGAGACAATGTCCTCGGCTGAAGCCGAGAAACCAGATTGTTCGGGCTTCGGGCCTGATGGCCCTGCGCATTGCTTAGAAAGCAATCATCCGCCGGATACGATATCGCGCAAGCCCCAAAAACTGCCTCGGGTGAACAGTCGCATCCTGTATGATCTGGCATCCCCTGAGCTGCGCATGCATATCGATATCGCCGGTGGCGGAGATCAGAATACCAAGCTAGGCCTCTATGCGATTGAGACTGGTGTTTGGTCCCGGCTTTCAGAGATTGGCACCAATGTCTCCGCCTGGCATGCTGCTATCGAACAGTTGACCATCATGGGTGCAATCCTGGCTGGAGTGATCACGGATGCGAGGCTGAGTGATTCGCGCCTGCCGCCATTGGTTAATCCGGGCGGATACCTTCGCGGTATGGTTAAGGCCGATGAACGAGGTGAACTGAACCTGATTTCCAGTTTCATGGGGCTGTTGGCGCGACGAATGCGGGAGGAGGAAGATGGGCTTCGCTAGGACTGCGGGAACTTCTATTGGTTTTTTGGTGCGTACGCCGCCGGCTTCTCAAATTCACGCGTCTCATCAGCAGGTTTTCCCTCTATTTCTGCCTCCAGAACAGAACAGTATTCAAATCTGTGATTGGCTACGGGAATTCCCGAGTAGTTTGTTCAGCTTTAGGTTGCTATGCGGCCTCGACGGCAACGCGGAACAGAAAGACGATCTATGAAAATCGCGGACATTGGCAATTCTGAACTGGATTTCAGGCAAACCGGGGAGGCGCGCCTCCAGGAAATTTGCCAAAGATTTGGATTTGAAAACGCCTCCTACGCCCACATCGACAAGCATCATAACGTTGTTCACGGATGCACCACCTTCCCGGCCGAATGGGTCAAGCATTACGTCGAAAACGACCTGGTTTTGGTTGATCCCCTCATCCGGTTTGGTGCCGCAATGATTGCACCAATTGATTGGGCTGTGTTTGATGACCAGCGTGAACACGCACCGCTATTCGATGCTGCCAGAAAATTTGGTGTGGGTCAGCACGGACTTTCTATTCCGGTGATAAATCCGTTTGGCGAGCGTGGCGTTTTTACAGTTACTTCCAATCTGCCCCGAACCGAATGGGACGCCTTGGTCGTGAGAATACTCCCTGCTCTGCGTCATGAAGCGCAGGTCCTGCATCTGCTTGCCCTTGATGTAATTGATACGGTCTTCAACTTTCCATCGGATTCCCTGTCTGGTGATGAGTTGGACGTGTTGAAAATGCTCGCGTCAGGTTTGATACCGTCAGTCATTGCCAAACAAATGGGCCGCTCTTCCCGAATGGTAGAGGTCCTGACTGCTTCGATCACCAACAAGCTAAAGAGCCAGACGATCGAACAGGCGGTTGCCCGGGCAGTCAGTACCGGTTTTCTTAAGTGGAGCGACTTCTTTGCGGACCCGGTAGCTGAAATCGTCGACGCCGAACGACGGATGCTTTGCGGTGGAATTGTGCGTTGGTCTGGCAGATCTCATGAATTGATTTCATTCGAAGAAGGCCGAATAGTGCGAAACTTGGAGAGCTTTCATCCAATTCAGGCCCAGGACTTGGCAATTGAATTCGACCTAGACCTCAATGAGGTCGTTGAGACAGTAGGAAACTGCAGCAACCAGCAGGTGTGCATCAGATATCTCAAAGAATGAACCGTCTGCACCCGTCTCACTTGCGTTCCCCACCAATCCACTTATGAAAGTGCCGACAATTGACCTAAGGGAAGATTTGCGATGCGCATGCGCGAAACATTCATCAAGCCGATGCATCCAGAAGGTATTCGGTTTGTCGCGATCTTTGCCGCCGCAACCGTCGGGCTGTTTCTATTGTCAGACATTCTGGGCTGGATTGGGGTCGGCCTAACAATCTGGTGTTATTATTTCTTTCGCGACCCGGAACGCGTTCCCCCCACAGGAGAAGGGCTGATCGTCAGCCCGGCGGATGGGGTGGTTTCGCTGATCGAACCGGCAGTACCGCCGAGCGAGCTTGGGATGCCCGACACACCTCTCACCCGTGTCAGTGTGTTCATGAGTGTCTTCAACTGTCATGTAAATCGGTCCCCTATTGAGGGTGAGATAAGCGCCGTTGCCTATCGCCCCGGCAAGTTCTTCAACGCTTCCTTGGACAAGGCCAGCGCCGACAACGAGCGCAACAGCCTGCGTATTTGTATGACAAACGGTCAGGATCTGGCTGTTGTCCAGATTGCGGGCCTGGTGGCCAGGCGGATCGTCTGCTTCGTGAAACCGGGAGATACACTGCAAACCGGGGAGCGATTTGGATTGATCCGTTTCGGGTCTCGGCTGGATGTTTACCTTCCCGATGGCGTGGAGCCGCAGGTACGTGTTGGGCAAACTATGATTGCTGGCGAAACCATCCTTGCCAGTTTGCACACAGCCGAAGAAAAGTAGGTATTTGGATCAGTGACAGAACCGTCCGAACAGGAAGAGACCGGGTTTGCGCTGATCCATTTGCTGCCCAATGCGCTAACCATAACAGCCATTTGCGCGGGCTTGTCTGCAATCAGATTTGGCGTTCAGGGCAACTACGTGCTCGCGGTGCAGCTCATTATTGCCGCCTGTGTGCTGGATGGGTTGGACGGACGAATTGCGCGCCTTCTCAGCAGTGACAGCAAACTGGGGGCCGAGCTGGACTCGCTTGCAGATTTCTTAAATTTCGGGGTCGCCCCACCGCTCGTTCTCTATTTCTGGGCCTTACAGGATATACGCAGTGCGGCATGGCTCGCAGTTCTGTTTTTTGCGGTATGCTGCGTCATGCGACTTGCCCGGTTCAATGTGGGCAGCAAATCCGAGATCTGCGATCATGACAGCGCCTATTTCGAGGGGGTCCCGGCCCCTGCGGGGGCGCTTCTGGTCATGTTGCCAATGTATCTGTCCTTCGCCTTCGCAGATGCCCCATTGCTGCCCAGTATGTTGATTTGCCTCTACATGGTGATCATCGGTCTATTGCTTATCAGTCGCATACCGACCTGGTCTTTCAAGACCACGCGGATTTCGCGGGAGAACACGAAGTTTTTTCTCATCGGTGTCGCTGTTGTTGGCGCCGCGCTTCTTACATTCGCTTGGGCGACGCTGATCGCGCTGTGTGTCGGTTATGTGGGAATGGTTGCCTGGGCATGGATTGACAGGGAAATACCTTCTAACCGTTAAGGACTCGATATGGACATCAAAGCCGTTCAAACCTCCTACGCTCGCTGGGCGCCCGTTTATGACAAAACGTTTGGGACCATCACCAATGTCGGGCGGCAACACGCGGTTGAATTCATCAATAGACGCCTTGGAACCGTTCTGGAAGTTGGCGTAGGCACCGGGCTGTCCCTGGAACATTACAGGCCCGAGATGCAAGTGACCGGAATCGATTTCAGCGAGGACATGCTGCAAAAGGCACGCGACAAGGTAAGAGATCTATCGCTGAGCCATGTCGCGGAACTGAGGCAAATGGATGCCCGCACGCTTGATTTCCCGGACAACCATTTCGATACGGTTGCTGCGATGCATGTGCTGTCCGTCGTTCCGGAACCGGAAAAAGTGATGGAGGAAATAGCAAGGGTCTGCAAACCGGGTGGCAGAGTGGTGATCACCAACCATTTCCAAAGAAAGCGGGGTCTGCTTGCATCCTTGGAACGCGTATTTGCCCCGCTTGCAAATACAATCGGCTGGCATTCAGATTTTGAGATTGAAACGGTATTGCAAGAGGATGGGCTTGCCCTAGAAGAGCAAAGATCCCTCCCACCGCTGGGAATGATGACCTTTCTGGTTTTGAGAAAATCAGTGGTCGCGTAATGGTCTTGTAGAAAAACCTGGTGCCGCTAAAAACGGGGAATTGTGCGGAGCAAGCTTCGCCCGATATATAAACATAATTTCACTTCTGCGTTTTTGAATGAGTAGCTACGCTGATGAAACGATCCATGCGACACGGCCGGTCTGATTATCTGCCCGACCGCGAGAAGGCACCTCGTACGTCCGGCCCTGTTCCAAGCCAACCGGCGACGACGGCGGCGATGTGGCGTGTGATGCGAACCCGCTGCGTTTCTCCGCGCCTGACGGCTTCAAGTGCCTGCAATCCCGTATACGCAATCAGATCGGCATCAACTTCGTCTTCCGACGCCAGCACGATGCCAGAATGTGCATCTATGACACGGATCGCGAAACCGATATTGTGAACACCGACCTGATAGTTCGAGTAGCGGGTTTTTTCAGTCAGGGCGTGGAAGCGATTGACTGTCACTTCTACACGAACAGCTTTTTGACCATGCAGACCGACAGTCCCACGCGTAACTGCATCCTGCATGATTCGGCCGACTTGTTCATATCTGTCTCCGGGCGGGTCTTCTCGCCACACAATATCAGCGTCAGGTGCAAAGGTATTCGCCTCCGATACAGAAAGGCTTCTTGGCACTGTCGATACGACACCCACAACCTTCCATTGAGCGGCCAACTGCCGATCCGGAGGTTTATGATAATCAGTGCGCCATGTCTGACCACAGCCGGACATAAGAAGGATTATCGTCAAGGCAACGACTTGTACAAGCCCGATATTCATGATGTCTCCACCGTTGCGAAAATAGGAAGTCTCTTTGTGCGTTCGGTGTTGCTGGCAAGACGAGAAACGGCTTCATGAATTCGAGCAAAAAGGTGTATTCTTCCTCTTTCCGCTTCGAAAATTGCGGTCCGGGGCATCGTGCTAGCACACTGTCGAGGTTGTGCGAAAATTCAACTGGCAGATTAAAGATTGCTCATCGCGTTTCTTTGAACGGTCCCGTTCGTCAAAAACTGGCACAGCATCAAATGCAGTTGCTATCTCTTGCGTCGTTAACAGCCCGCGCACTGTACTACACGCATTTTTTGGAACGGAGATCGTCAACCCACCGAATTTTCTTAATGAGATGCTGTCCACTGTTACTCACCAATACCGTTACCCTGGTCCGATCTAACGCCCCTGCGGCGAAGGTGGTGGTTGCGCACATCCACCACCTTCGCCAGCTAGACACTCCGCATAATGACTTCCTTCTGTGTGCGCCTGTTGAGTGAGTGGTACATGCAGTGTTGTATTTGGAAGCCGCAAGACAACGTGCCTTGAGACCATTCTGTCTTGGGCTGAAATATCAAGTAAATCCCGTTGTCGTGAACTGCCGCGAAAAGTCGCGAACTGCCTGTTGGCTGCGACAAGGGCTCCGCGATGCATCCTGACACTGGCTTGGTTGAGGCTACTGCCGAACTCGTCGAAAGAGCGGAGCGCGACGGTGTTGACGGTAGTATGACCAATTCGGCAACCCATCTTTATAAAGATGATGCCAGCACTGAGGGGTTCGCTGCGATGCGCTGTGCCGGTAGTTGTAAATCGCGGCCTGTCGATCAAGGTAATGAAAAGCGGCGAATGTGAACAAAGGCACAAAGAACGCTTCTATCGCTAACCCAGTCAAAATTTCCCAAACCAATGCCAGGATAAAAAGAGCTACGATGACTGTTATCCGCTGGTTGAACGGTCGCGCTATCGCGATTTCCCGGACGTAGTCGCGGTATTGCTGCGCTTTGCAATTGGCACAGAAAGCCATTGAACTACACTCCAGATCCTCCCGGGAATGTCGGGAATCCGAGTCAGAACACCACCGCCGCCAGGATGGCACCCCATATAAAGGCACCGAAGATAAATGCTGGCACCAACCACCATCCGCTCGGCCATGACCTTTCTTCCGGGGTTTCACATTTATCCATAGCGGCGCGGCATCGTGACCCGTTGGTCTCGACTTTGATTTCACACGAAGGTGTAGTGGTGATCCTGCCGGCAACTGTCATTCCTCACATCCCCGAAACGAGCGCACCGTCGCTGAGCAACTTCGGGCGCTCCCTACTTTACTCTTGGTGACGCGCTTTGATCGCAGGAGTGCGTGTTTCGCGTCAGCAACGATGTTCGAAAGTTAATGCAACAGTGTAAAACCGAATGTCGCAGCATGCCTGCGAAATTCGTTAAATTCCTGATAGCTAACGCGAAATGGTCGAAAACATCGCGAACCACGCGGACTAGAATATGATTGTAAACAGCAAATCAGGAGAGGGGAGAGTAGTGTGTCGCGCGCAGGTTTGCGTCACGGAGAATCCTTTACCCACATCTCGACCCATGCAATGACACTGGCCAGGATGCTTAGGAATTTCTGTATGATAGGATTGCCTGGAATTCTTTTGCCCTGCTCTTGGCAACGGGAATCCGATCCCCGTTAAGAAGCTCTGCGACGCAGCCACCGCCTGAGCGCTTTTCCAGAGTCTGAACCGCGTCAAAAGAGACCCAGTGCGATCTGTGACATTGGTCTCCCTTTTCGGATGCCAAGAGCTTAAGTGCGTCAGTGAAGGCCATTCTGACAAGGGCTGTGCCGGCGGTTGTTGCTATCCGGATGTAGTGGTCTTCTGCCGATACGGATAACACCGTCCCCCTCTTGTCCAAGGGAACGTGAATAAGTAACTTCCGGTATCCGTTTTCCGGCACAAAAAGCGGATGCTCAATCGTTACATATTTGAAGTATGTGGAAATGGCACCTATCGCGATTACCAAAGGAAAGCAGATCGACATCTGCAATACTTCCAGTTTCACTGGCTCTGGGAAAAATGAAACCACTACAATTGGTGTAATAATGCAGATAACCGAATACACGCATACATTTGCTATAAGGCTAACAAAATGCCCGAAACGAAACCTTACATAGTAGAAGATGTATTTAATAGTTAGCGTGGCAAAAAAGTAATGAGCAATCGTACCGAAAAACCACAAAAGACTAACCAGTATTTTCAACTGAGACGCATCGCTACCGAATGGTCTGGTGATAGGCAGAAATATCAATAACACCAGATAGCTGGCGACGATCTCTGGTGATTGCATCGCGACGCGCCCGAACAACCTACTGACTTCCCACTCACGCTTCTTTCTTATTTCTTGCGTCGTATCAGTCGTAAATAACTCTACCGCAGCGTGTTTTAGAGTTTTTTGGTCGGTTTGCAGTTTTCGGATTACCCGCGTAGTAAGACGAGATATTTCTTTATACAGAGCAAAGATCCCGGTTCTTTTTTCCGGTAACCCTGCATCGCCATTTAGCTCGGCATTCTTTTGCGTCATATTGCACACTTACAACGATCAGAACGGCACATAGCTTCCGCCTCTTTTTCTGACCGCCCCGATTTAATCAAGGCGACTTGTTCCGACAACCAACCATTAACCACGAGGCGTGTTTCAGGTGGTGAAATCTGTGTAATTGACACTTAAAGGCAATAAACGCCGCTTCAGAGTAACCCCTCAAATTTGACGTATCGAGTGTCAATTTGGATATTCGGTGTCGAACCAATGCCCGTCAGAACCGAATATTATTCATCACTCTAATTTGGGCGCAGCTTCAGCGAAAATCAGTGCATTGCGACAGATAGAACGGCTTTGCGTTTCGCAAAAGCTCGCGCTCGTTCGCCGTAGGCAAGCTCTGGGGCCCGGCACTGGGTCAGGACTTGTCTCATTTCAGGGAAAATCTGCGCCAACTCGCAGAAAGCGGAATGCCCAAGCGCCCGCAGCCCCATCGGGCCGGGATAGAAGCTTTCGCTTGGCGCACCTTCGGCAAAGATGATCTCGTGCTGATCAAACATGATGTGATAGTAGCAGACGGACTTCTTTCCATTCGCGATACGGATCGGCCCCTGCGCTTCTGCCAGATGGCAGGCCCGGACCAATTGCTGACCGCCTCCGCCAGTCGGGGTATCCAGCACCATGCCGTGCTGGCGCGAAACCAAAAGATCGCGCTTGTTGCCAAGTTGGCCTGCCGGGATCAGAACCGGACGAAGATTGGGCATCGTCTGAAGTTCACAAGCGTTCAGTTCCCGGCAACCAATCCAGCGGATCGGTTTGAGCCCGTTATCCATCGTGACGACAAAATCCCCTACCTTGAGATGTTCGACCGGAACCTCGCCGTTGGGTGTCAGGATCATCGCCCCCTTGGTGAAACAAACCACGTTCGTGTTGTCGAAAGTCAGATTTGAACCCGCAACGGGGACACCTCCATTTTGTAATGTCAGGGTGGTATTGGCGTCCCAGCCTGCAAAGGTGTCGTTCAGAATGCCGTCATCGGCTTGGTCAGCTTGCAGCCATTGCAGCGGGTTCTTGATAACAAGCGGGTCGATGTGCCCGGCAAGAACTGCTGCGTCATAATTGGCCTGGCTGTAGTAACCGCTCAGATCAACAAAATCGTTATTCGACTGATCGCCATCATCAATCGCACCGGTGTTGCCGGTGTTGAAATCGGTGATAACATCGTGTCCATCACTTAACAGAAACGTGTCGTCGCCATCTCCTCCTGTCAGAGTATCATCGCCGTCACCGCCGGTGATGCTGTCGTTACCCGCCCCGCCGTCTATGGTATCGTTGCCAGTACCGCCGTCGAGCGTGTCGTCACCACCACGGCCATCAAGAATGTCATCCCCATTGTGACCGCTCAACACATTGGCGCCGTCCGTCCCGGCGATTGTATCATCGCCAAACGTTCCGGTCGCATCTTCAAAATTCGTGACTGTCTGGGTACCAAATGTCGCGCCGATTATGTCGGCGGTTCCAGCGGCAAGATCAATGTCAACTGGAGTCGCCTGCCCTATACTGCTGTAGTCGATCAGGTCGGTTCCATCGCCGCCATCAATGGTATCGTTGCCAAACCAGGCCCTTACGGTATCATTCCCTGACCCAGCATCGACAGTATCTGGTGCAGAAGTAGTCGAATCCAGCAAGTCGATATAGTCATCTCCGGCACCTCCATTGATGGTGTCAGATCCGCTCCCACCAATGATGGTATCATTACCATCGCCACCATCGACAATGTCATTGCCAGCGCCCGCATCAATTGTGTCGTTGCCGCCATTGCCGTTGATTGTATCGTTGCCAGTGGTACCGTTAAGGACGTTGTCGTTGTCGTCTCCGTTGATTGTCGCCATTAGCCTAATTCCTCGCGCTCTAAACTATTTAGTTGCCCCCAAGTTTGGATCTCGCGGGGAAGGTTCTCCGCGTCACAAGCAAAAGAAGCCCCGGCAATCGGCTGCACAGTTATCGCCATCATGTGACTGACCACGAATGAACCCGGTCAATCTGTTGCGCAGCATTACCTCCGGATTGAAGCGACACATGGGAGAACCCAGTGGTCGCTGTTTTCTCGGGACAATGGGATGGCTTCAGGAACGTATCCGAGGCGCCGACGATCAGGGTGCAGGACGTTTTGTATCCCGCTTCGCCTACGAAAATCGCTTTGGAAATTGGTACATCCGTCAGGCCAAGGCAATCATCCGGCGTCGTCGCGGGTGAGACACCACGCCCACGCGCGTCAGGCGAGAGGCCGGATATAACGCCACCCGATCTTGCGAAGCCTCCCAAGAGCACGCTGGAGACGCCGGAATTGTACTGTATGCAAGGATCAGTAACCGCGCAGAGCCGTCCTGATCTGTAGTTGGAGCACGAAGCGCCCGGCCCTGACGAACCAAGAAGCTGTGGCATCTGCCCAAGCGCGTTCCCCGGAGACAAAGCTTCTCTGGCGAATCCCGCTGGGGCATGGGTGTATCCGTCCTTACGTTTCAACAACAGCAACCACCGAACCGAGCAGCCACCCACCCCGGCCGCAAAAAAATCAGACCGCAAAGGCCTGCAAAACATAGTTAATCAGTGTTTTCTGGCAGTTCCAAATGACCTGGCGACATTGGGCCAATAATGTCGTTCCCCGTCTCAGATTACCTTTTCTGTCTCAATCGGAGATACGCAATTCCATGCGGCATCCCTGATTGTGTAACATTGTGGATCAAACCGGATCTTCGTCCGGCGTGAGCCGGAGCCACCTCATCTTAAATACGAAAAACGGTGAGCGACTTTGGGCTGAAAGCGTCTTCGCCACCTTTTCAAGATGGGCTGAAAGGAAGCTGCTCGAGGCCGACTACACAGCGCCTTGTCTTTGGCGCTTTTTAAGGAAGGTTCTTAGAGGGCGACCCAGATGGATGTTACAAAAGTCATTCAATGCCCGCCGAGAGCCAAAGCCCAAGGCTTCGTGATCCAGATCTTTGTGGTTTAGATAAGAGAGGTGGACCATCAGGTATTCACGGCGCTCCTGATGCAATATCTCTTTGTAACTCAGCCCCTCCGATCCTAGATGGCGGTGCATGGAACTGCGCGACATGCCAAGCTTTGTTGCCGCATCTTCCGCCGAAAGCGGTAGCGGCATGCTATTTCTCAAAAGGGTCCGAAGTTTCGGCGAAATCCCGTTTGTAGAGCGCGGCAGGTGCGCGATACGTCGGATTTCCATCAAAAGAATCTTATTCAGGGAATCATTCCGGTAACCCACGGATTTCGACAACAGATCGAACGGATACACCACATGACATTGTTTAAACGGTTGATCGAAGAGTATCTTCGATGTCGCAAGCTGTTGCAGCGTCTCGGAATGAGAGGACTTGGGAATACATGTTCGGAAAACGATACGTTTCGTTTCTTCAGGGGCATGCCTTTTAAAGAATGCGGTCTGACCCAATACGAAGAGCGTAAGAATAATGTCCCAGTTGCGTCGAGATATTTCAATCGACGGGGCTACCCTCGCGACCATCCCTTCACTTGCCGCTTCCAGGCTCGAGCAAAAAACCGGAAGATAGGCGGTTTCTTCCGACATTATCTCTTTCAGGGCCGTTGCAACATTTGCGCTTGTCTCAATGAATGTCGAAATCAGTTTATGGGAACCGTATTGCCACAGACTGGTCGCAAGTAGCGGCCAATGCTCTCCAATGATTCGATCGGCGGCTTCGAAGGCGTTCCAGATCTCCTCCAGGCTCGCATCCAATTGATTATTGTCCGTCCAGGGCAGCTCATGCCCAAGGATCTTACCGAACTGCCCCCGGAATTGTTCCCGGAAAAACGCAGGAAATACAACTCTCGTTTCGTCGTAGTTCGTCATAACCGACTGATCTCACTGGGGTTTGTTGCGAAGTTTACCGAAGTTCAGGGAAATACATCCGACCTGCTTCGTTATGCGCCCAACTCGGAGAATTGGCGAAACGGACAGTGTCTTGGTGTGAATTGACCTTTAGCGTCGTGTGATCTGCTGCGACGCCTCGCTCATGCATGATCTCTTCCAGATCGCGATATGACACACCGTATCGGACATAGGAGAACACTGCGAAGAGGATCACATCTTTCGGATACTGCGCGCCTTTGAAGGAAGTCATGAACTGACTTTCGGCTGAATTACACGGGCGGCTGTTCACTCTCTGCATTCCCGAGCGTCAATGGTCAAAGCTTGCAACAGGTCCGGCATTTGTCGCCTTAGGGTCACGACCCAGCCAGTCAAAACAAAAGCAGACTGCCCAGAATGACGTTTCTCCCTGTCCAACTTATCCTTTATTTACAGGGGCAAAGGGGCGGTCGATAGGTTACAATTTGTTGCAAGAATTGTTAAATTGTTGCACTCTGTCGCACATGTGCGACAGGGAAAACTACAGGTTGATACAAATAGTCGGTTCGTCAAAACATCCCGCGCAAAACACTCTTCCGTGCTACGTGAGAACTTAAGAAAACCGTTTGCAGTTTATCGCAGAGCAAAGTGGATCTGTTAGAAGTTTTGCCAATTTGTGCAAGATGAACCGGGTTCAGATGAAACGATACCTTAACGGCAGTTTAGTCCCCAGAACCGAGCTGCTGGCACAGATCGGGAAGGTTTTGACATTCCACTCGACTGGTTCTTTTTAGCCGGAGACACCGAGAAGCAAATAACCGAGCTCGAATTCGGCGCGGCTTTGAGGCATCTAGTTGCTCAAAGGAATGTTGAAGTTCCTGAGCGATCGTCCTGTCCAGGCCAATAAATCGGTTTTCACTCACCAACAGGGGGAGCTCTTTGGTGCGAGACCCATGGAGCATAGGCAAAGATACGCTGTGCACCCTTTGTCAAACTTTGCAAGAGCTTCCCTGGAATCCACCCGAGCTACCGGGAGTCATTCCTCCGAAGCGGCCAATAACCGCTTGATGTAGTCAGGCAAATCAGACAACTCAAACCGTCCACATCTTCGCCCCGCTTTTAGCAGACTTGAGGTGTCGGTTGGTACCTTCTCTAGTACGCCCTTCACAAAGGTTGACCTTCCGGACATCTCTGGATGAGGACAGTAAAAATCACCTGCAAAAACAGGTGTTGAAACAACTCTGCGATTAACGAAGGTTTGCTTCATAAGGTGACCGTGAACGACGATATTATCGACACCGTCAAAGGAAATCATGCCGAGGTTGCCGCCACTCATGAACAGTGTATTCTTGCAATCGTTACGGCCTCCCCACGCTTCGGCCACTTCTCCATACTTTCTCGCCACTCGAATCATGCTTATGCGCATCTCGTGGACGCCTTCATCACAGTGGACTTTGCCCAGCAACACTTCTGCCTTGGTGTTGTCCGTAAACATCTGCTTCCAGAAAAGATAGAAACCTTCCGGCATATATGGTTCTAGAACCTGAAATTTCCTACCGACAACTGCGTTCCGGAAAGACATCCCAAATTTGAGCTCTGCAAGGTCTCTGCCCGGCTCTCCAGTTTCAAAAAACCAATCCAAGGGGATTGCTAGGCGCTTTCCAACCTGAGCCAAAAGTTCGGCCCTGGGCACCGACGTTCCGGCCAAGTATCGGCTCATTTGCGTACGGTTCACACCTGCAACATCAGCCAAGAATTTCACTGACCCAACCTGTTTAGCAAGGTGGTTTAGTCGTGCTGCTAGCGCGTCCCGCATATCTGATTGGCTGGCTGTATCCCTTGTCATTTTCAACCTCTTTTCCAGCGAGAGCAGGGGAAAAGTTTACTCATCAACACGCTGTGTGTCTCCTAAAAGCTGATCCAGTTTCAAAGGTATATACGCTATCGCACGCCTAGTGGTTCAGAATCTTGCTTAGAAAATCCTGCGCTCGATCACTTTCCGGGTTGCTAAAAAACTGCTCGGTGGGACGGTCTTCAATTACCAGACCAGCATCCATGAACACCACCCGATCCGCCACCTTGCGTGCAAAGCCCATCTCGTGCGTGACAACCATCATTGTCATACCGTCCTTTGCCAGTTCGACCATCACATCCAGAACCTCATTGATCATTTCCGGATCAAGGGCCGAAGTCGGTTCATCAAACAGCATCGCAATCGGATCCATAGCCAGCGCCCGGCTGATGGCGACCCTCTGCTGCTGTCCACCTGAAAGCTGCCCAGGAAATTTTTCGATATGTGGCAGGAGCCCAACCCGATTGATCAGAGCTTCAGCTTTGGCGTTGGCCTCGTCACGTGACCGGCCCAGGACTTTCTGCTGACCCAGACAAAGGTTCTCGCGCACGCTCATATGTGGGTAAAGTTCAAAGTGCTGGAACACCATACCAATGCGCGAGCGCAGCTTGGTAAGATTGGTGCCTTTTGCGGTAACATCCACGTCTTCAACCTGAATGCGGCCCTGCTGCACCGGCTCCAGCCCGTTAACGCATTTGATAAGGGTGGACTTTCCTGATCCGGACGGACCGCAGACCACTACAACCTCGCCTTTTTTGACGTTGGTGGTGCAATCGGTCAGCACCTGAAAGTTGCCGTACCATTTAGAGATGTTTTCAATGCTGATCATGCTGTTTTGGCCTTCTGAAGGTGCCGGACAACAAGTGAACCGGCGAAGCAAATGCTGAAGTAGACAAGGGCGGCGAAGATATACATCTCAGCAAGCCGGCCCTCGGTTCGGGCGACAATAGATGAGGCGGTCATGAAGTCGCGCAAGCTGACAACAAAGACAAGGCTGGTATCCTGGAACAGAATGATGCCCTGCGTCACAAGGATCGGGATCATGTTCCGGAACGCCTGTGGCAGGACCACATAGCGCTGGATCTGCCAGTAGCTGAGGCCAGTGGCCTGTCCGGCATGCACCTGTCCTTTGCGGACTGACTGAATGCCTGCCCGGATAATTTCTGAATAGTAGGCCGCCTCGAACATGACAAAGGCGATCAGCGCCGAATAGAAGCCGCCAATCGGCCGACCCAAAGCAAGAGGCACCAGGAAGTAGAACCAGAAGATCACCAAGATCAGCGGCACCGAGCGGATCAGGTTCACATAACCTGCGGCGAGCAGAGCCAATGGCGCGATACCAGATAGCCGCATCAAGGCAAGGCCGGTCCCCAAAATGATACCGCCGATCACAGCAAGAAAGGTAAGCCATAGCGAGAGCTGCAAGCCCTGCCACAGAAATGGAAGATTGTTCCAGATGACGGAAAGATCAAAATCACCCATAATTCAGCCTTTTCCGACAAAACCCGGGATGCGGGTGTATTTTTCAAGTGTCTGCGCGATGACTGTCGCACCAAGAGCGATGACGACGTAGATGACCGTCGCTGCGGTAAAGGCCTCAAATCCTTGAAAAGTGTATTCCGCGATCTGCTGGCTTTGCGCCGTCAGTTCAAGAAGGCCGATGGTCAGCGCCAGTGAGGAATTCTTGAAGATAGTCAGGAATTCAGAGGTCATCGGCGGCACGATCAGCCGGAAGGAAATCGGCAACAACACGTAGCGATATGTCTGCGCAGTCGAGAAGCCATTGGCATAGGCTGCGCTGGTCAACCCGTGACCGACGGCATTGATCCCGGCACGAACCTGTTCGGCAACGCGGCTTGCGGTGTAAAGTCCTAGACCGATAACAGCCGTAACATACTCGGGATTTGGCATGTCCCGCTTCATCCAACGACCCAGATCATCCGGAACGATCTCAGGCATGACGAAGTACCACAGGAACAGTTGTACAAGAAGCGGCACATTACGAAAAAGTTCAACGTAGGTGGTGCAAAGTAAGGCAACAGGCCGCGATGGCAGTGTGCGCCCGACGCCAATTAGAACACCGACGGCCAGCGCAAGAACCCAGGCCACAAGCGCGACCGCAAAGGTCCACCCCAGCCCCGATGTCAGCCAGCCAAGGTATTCCTCTTCAAAGAGGACACCCCAGTTCCAGTTGTAGTTCATGCTTTCTACCCTGATAAAATGGTGCCGGGCCTCCCGCGCACGGTGCAGGCCCGACAGTGTTGCTACAGGAGGAGGTTATTCCGGCAGCGCATTAAGCTGGAACGCAGCCTTAAGCAGGTCTGTCTGACCAACACCCAGCGGATCGAACCACTTGGCATAGATGTCGTTGATCTCACCCGAGCGGAACACATCTGCCATAGCCTTCTTGCCGATCAGTTCAAAGGCGCTGTCGTCGCGGCGCACCATCAACGCATAGGGATCGAAAGACAGGAAATCGCCGACCACCGCGAAATCTTCGGGGGTCTTGGATTTTGCAATGAGCCCGAACAGAAGGATGTGATCCGTGGCATAGACATCCACACGATCAGTTTCCAAAGACAACATGCCCTCGGCATGGTCCCGCACCGGAAGAACCTTCACGTCCAGCCCCAGCTCTTCAATTGCTGCCTTGACGGCACGCTCGTTGGTGGTGCCCTGCGCCAGTGCAACGGCCTTGCCACCCAGATCTGCAACCGAATTGATGCCGGAGTCTTTGCGGACCATCAGTTTGGTACCGGTGATGAAGGTCGTGGGCAGATACTCGACCTGCTCCTGACGGGTCAGGTTGTTCGTGGTCGAGCCGCATTCAAGGTCAATCGTGCCATTGGCCATCAGTGCAATCCGGGTCTTGGGGTTCACCGGCACATATTTGATCGTCAGTTCCTTACCCAGTTCGGCGGAAACCGCTTCGACCACCTTCATGCAAAGGTCGATCGAATACCCAACCGGATTTTGGTTCTCGTCCAGATAGGCAAACGGAACAGAGCTTTCCCGGTGTCCAATGACAATTTCGCCCGAGGCGTCAATCTTGGCCAGAGTTCCCGTGCGATCCTCAGCCACAGCCGGAGCAGAAAAGGCCAAGGCAAAAGCCAATACGGCCGCTGGTTTCATATATTTCATGGTTTTCTCCCTTAGTTTCTGTTGCATTTGTTAGTCCTGATAGCCCGGCAGATCGAAAATGCCGGAATATCCAAATAACGCTGCACTTCCACCGGTGTGCAGAAACACAACATTATCCATTCCTTCGAAGTAGCCTTTGCGAACCTGATCAATCAGGCCATCGAGCCCTTTGCCCGAATAGACCGGGTCAAACAAAAGCCCTTCGAGTTGAGCCAGTTTCAGAAGCGCCGCACGCATGCCGTCGGTCGGCAGGCCGTAGCCTGGGCCAACATAATCACAGTTCGCGCGCACCGAGTTACGTTCAATCACGGCCCCCATTCCAAGGTAATCCATGGTCTTGCAGGCCAGGTCATAGACCATGCCTTCCTGTTTCCCCTGAGGTGCCCGAACACCGATCCCAAGCAAGTGAATGTTGCTGCCAAGGGCAGCAAGTCCAGCCACCAGCCCTGCTTGGGTTCCCGCACTGCCGGTGGCATGGACCAGGGCGTCAATCTTGAGGCCGATGTTTCCGGCTTGCTCTTCCAACTCGGCGGCACAATTCACATAACCCAACGCCCCAACGCGATTGGAGCCGCCGCCCGGGATGATGTAGGTCTTGCGTCCCTGATCTTGCAGCGTGCTGGCCAAGGCCTCCATTTCAGCGTTCATTTCGGCACCACCTGCTCGTTTGGAAACGGTTGCGCCATGTAGCTGATCCAGCAGAACATTACCGTTGAAGTTATAAGTCTCGTCATTCGACCCGGTGCGATCCTCAAGCAGGATATGGCAGTTCAGCCCCAACCGGGCTGCTGCGGCTGCTGTCTGTCGTGCATGATTGGACTGGGTGGCGCCTTGTGTGATCACTGTGTCAGCACCCAGCTTCATGGCGTCGGCCATCAGAAATTCCAGTTTGCGAGTCTTGTTGCCGCCCGACGAAAGGCCCGTGCAGTCATCGCGCTTGACCCATATGCGCGGTCCGCCGAGTTCCTCGCTCAAACGGTCAAGAGGCTCTAAAGGTGTTGGCAGATGACCAAGACGCACTCGTGGAAAATTCTCAAGCGCGCGCCTTACAAGCGCAAGGTTCCCGCCTACTGCCATAGCACCTTCTGTCGCTGCGGTTTGCATTGAATACATTCCCTTTACGTAGTTTGAGTAAGACTAAACGCAAAAAAGATGCGATTGATAATGCCAATATTGCAGTGTAGCCGTACAAAAGGTATGGGTAAGCATGGATACACGCCTTCTAGAAGACGCTCTGATCCTGTTGGAAGAGCGCAGCCTGACCGCCGCTGCCGCGCGTAGGAATGTAACACAACCCGCCTTTTCACGGCGCATTCGATCCCTGGAACGTTGGATCGGAAAAAGCTTGCTGGTCCGTGAGGCCAACCGGGTAGAGCTGTCTCCGACGCTACTACAAAGCGAACCTCAAATCCGGTCGCTGCTCGCGCATTTGCGGCAATTGCATGGGCATCTTAATAACCCGGAAGGCATCGGAGAACCGCTGGTGATGGCGACGCAGCACTCGCTTTCGGTGTCCGTCGTTCCGGAGATTCTTCGCAAACTCCGCGAACGCAGCGGATTGCCGCAAATCCGATTGCGCACGCAGAACCAGGTGACAGCGATGTCCACATTCCTGCGCCATGAATGCGACATTCTGGTGAGCTATGAATTCCGTGAGCTGCCCCAGGTGCCTTTCGACGACACCGTTGATCGTTACATTTGGCGGCGGGACACTTTGCTTCCGGTCGTCGGAGGCGCATTAAAATATGAGCTGCTGGAAGGTCAGATCCTACCACCGGACGCCCCCTGCATTGATTTCCCCGCAGACAGCTTTTTTGGGCAGATTGTTTTACTGCATCAAGCTAAAGCGGACCGTGCCTGGACGGGAAGATCGGCTGTGGAAAGCGCGTTTTCGGTGGGGATCTCCCAGATGGTTTTGGAAGGAAGCGGCGCTGCCTGGGTTCCTCACTCGCTCATCCAGAATCACATAATTACTGGCGATGCCGTCATCCTCTCTCCGGAATACGGCCGCCTGCCGCTGGATATTGTTCTGTACACCCACGTTTCCAACCCGCGCGGTACTAATTTCCGCAAATTGGTTGCCGAAACAGAGTAGCCGCAAAGAAACTTGCAGTAAGCATCACCCTTCTCCATTACAGACTTGCGATGTGCCTTACAGGTTTTGAGCCATCATCCAAAAGCGTTCCAACTCTGCTCGGGACCTCTCGATCGAACGGTAGAGTTTGATGTCGATTGAAAGCTCGAATTCTGGTTGGCTGATCTTCTGCAAACTCCCGTCTTTCAACTCTCGATCCGCCGCGCTTTCGGGAAGGAATGCAACGCCAATTCCCGCAAGACAAGCGGACTTAAGCGCCTCGGCAACGGAGTTTTCATAGATGGGGCTCACAATGTGACTCAGACCTCCGCGATCCAGACAAACCTGGGACACGCGGCCCAAAAAACTGTCAGGAGTGTATGACAGGAATGGAACCGGGCTTTCCCCTTCGAAGCTGTATTTGGCTCGCCCATCAGCATCGACAACGCTGACGGCTATGATCCGGTCTTTTGCGATGGTCGAAGACGGGTATCGGTTTTCATCTGAAATAGTGGGCACGGTCGGATGGGAATAGCACAACATAAAGTCTGCGCTTCCGGATAAAATTGCCTCGGCGCAGCCGGAGAAGTTTTCCGCGACCAGCCTGGTTTTGGTGGGACCAAGATGGCTGGACATTCGTGTCAGCCAGTTCGGGAAGAAGGAAATTGCCAACGAATGAAGCGCGACGAAATCAAGCACCGATGCTTCCTGGCGAGATAAGCCACGGATATCGCTTTTGGATTGCTTTAGTGCGGCAACCGTGTCGATTGCGGTTTGCTTGAATGCATGACCTGCTGACGTAAGCTCAACCGGGTGTACGCTCCTGTCAAACAATGGGGTCCCGGTCCAGTTTTCCAGGTTTTTGATCCGCCGCGTGAAAGCCGACTGGCTTATGTTGCGCGCATCCGCCGCGCGGGCAAATACCCCAGCAGCTGAAAGTGCCAAGAAGTCTTCCAGCCAATCGATCTCCATCTAAATTCTCCAATTGCAGAAACTTCACACGGTAGAAGCATGTTGCAAAATTCGCAACACCTTTGCGAAAGTTGTCATGGGTGGGCGGACTTGATGGCGGTACGGTCAGACCAACACACTCACAGAGTCTCGGCCCCTCGCATTTGATGCAGGCCGCAAGACCACAAAAAGGTCTCAGATCATGAAACAACACAGAACAGAATCCGACAGCCTTGGCCCGGTAAAGATCCCGCTGGCAGCGACCTGGGGCAGCCAGACCCAGCGGGCACTGGAAAATTTCCCGATTACGGGGGTGGCGATCAGCCACTATCCGGAATTGATTGTCGGACTGGCGTCGGTCAAAAAAGCCTGTGCTATGGCCAACAAGGACCTGGGTGTCCTGCCCCACTGGAAAGCGTCGGCCATTACGGAAGTCTGTGACAAGATCATTGCTGGGGGCCATCACGATCAGTTTGTTGTTGATGTCATGCAGGGTGGTGCTGGCACATCGACCAATATGAATGCCAATGAAGTTATTGCAAATCTTGGACTGGAAAAGCGTGGGGCAGATCATGGCGACTACAACCAGCTTCATCCGAATGATGACGTGAACCGGTCACAATCCACAAATGACGTTTACCCCACAGCAATCCGTCTGGCTGTCCTGTCCAGGATCGCCCCTATGATTGAAGCAATGCATCTTCTAACCAAATCCTTCGACCAAAAGGCATGTGAGTTTCAGCATATTATGAAGGTCGGGCGCACCCAACTTCAGGACGCTGTACCCATGCCACTAGGTGCGGAGTTCCGGGGATATGCCACAACAATCAACGAAGATGCTGACCGGTTGCGGGACCTGTCGCGCCTTCTGACAGAAGTAAACCTTGGAGGCACGGCCATTGGCACCGGCATCAATGCCCCAGATAGGTTTGGCGAAGTCGCTTTGGCGCATTTGCGCGACATTACCGGCGAGCCACTTAAACTGGCTCCGGACCTGATTGAGGCTTCATCTGATTTGGGTGCCTTTGTGATGTTCTCAAGCACGCTCAAGCGGGTTGGCATCAAACTGTCTAAGATCTGTAATGATCTACGCCTAATGTCCTCTGGGCCGCGGGCTGGGCTTGGAGAAATCATTCTGCCCGCGGTTCAGGCAGGATCGTCCATTATGCCCGGCAAGATAAACCCGGTTATTCCCGAAGTTGTAAATCAGGTTTGCTATCAGGCAATCGGAAATGACCTGACCGTCACAATGGCCGCCGAGGCCGGCCAGTTCCAGCTCAACGCGATGGAGCCGGTCATCATCCATAAAGTGTTGGAAACCATGGGGTCTCTGACCAATGCAATGAATGTGCTGCGCACCCGCTGCGTGGACGGTATCGTTGCGGATGAGAAAAGATGCGAGATGTTGCTGAGCAACAGCCTTGTACATGTCACCGCACTGGCCCCGGTGATCGGATATGAGGCTGCCACCAAACTTGCAAAATATGCACAGGCGCATGGCTTGAACCTGCAAGAGGCCGCAAAACCCGCTTTGCCAGGAGAACTTGCCGAGACTGCATTGCAGCACATGCACGGCAAGGCTCCGGAGATTGCCCAATGAACAAAAACCAATCTTTACGCATAGGAATCGTTGGCGGCCTGGGCGCCCTTGCCGGAGCTGACCTGCTGAACAGAATTGTTCAAAGGACACCGGTCAGGTCGGAAGAAGACCACAGGGAATTGATATTTCACCAGAAACCGCTGCGCGAACCAGCCTCCCCCAAAGAGCTGAGCTACAGCCCAACACACCGAAAACTCTATGTTTTTGACACACTGTCCCGCATGGAACGGGATGGATGTGACGTGGCGCTGCTTCCATGTTTTGTCACCCATAGCTTTCTGCATGAACTTGAGGACGAGCTTGAACTGAAGCTGATCAGCATGACAGAGGCGATCGCCGCCGCCGTTAACAGACTGCGTCCCGAGCCGACAAAGATTGGTGTCATCACGACGCCTTTTGTCAGGAAAACTGGTTTGTTCGAGAACCTGTTTGGCAGGGAAATACAGATCCTCCATCCCCGGGAAGATCTGGAAAGTGCCGTCATGGAGGCCGTATATGGACGCATCGGTTTCAAAGCAGGACACTGCAATGAAGACGTTCTGAGACCCATAAATGCCGCCCAGACCAACCTACTCGAACAAGGCGCGACCGTTTTTGTGCCCGGTCTTTCTGAACTGCCATTGTTGCTCAACCAGCTTGACCTGCCAGACAACATGACGGCCATAGACACGGCGGCGGTTTACGCGGATTACGCCCTGCAAGAGACCCAGCCAGACCGCCGTCACCGGTTCAAAGTTGGAGTGGTCGGCGGTGTCGGACCTGCCGCAACCGTAGATTTCCTTGCCAAACTGGTCAAAGGGACCGAGGCGACCCGCGATCAGGATCACATAAAAGTCTTGGTTGAACAGAACCCGCAAATTCCTGACCGCACCGAAAATCTGGTCCGCGAGGGCACCGATCCAACTGTCGCCCTCTATTCTACCTGCAAAAAACTGGAACGCGGTGGTGCTGACATGCTGGTCATCCCTTGCAACACCGCCCACGCGTATGTTGATCGGATTCAGCGCCACCTTGATATTCCGATCATCAGTATCCTTGCCGCGACCACTGAACACATTAAAGAAACCACCCCAGAGACGCGTGTGGTCGGGGTCCTCGGCACGGATGGAACAATACAAAGTGGCTTGTATCAGACAGCACTTGATGAGGCAGGCCTTGCCCACATCATTCCCGATGACGATCATCAAAACCTGGTCATGGATTCAATTTATGGCCCGTTTGGTGTCAAAGCTGGATATACCGACGGCCTCTGCAAAGAACAGATTAGCCGGGCCTTTTCCCATCTGGTTGCGCGCGGAGCCGAGGCAATCATTCTCGGCTGTACGGAATTGCCGCTCATCGTGACCGAAAGCGCAGACGCATTGGGGGCGCTTCCTGTCGACCCGACCGATGTGCTCGCCCGCAAATGTGTACAGCTCGCAAGATTCTAGGCGCCACCGAAACTTTATCCGACAGAAGAAACGGTATTGCAAATATTGCAATGCCGTTTCTCTATTTGCGCGACCATGACCGGCACGACGGTGTTACCTTGCGGCGACTGCAGGCAGCTCATTCCAGTTGACTGCCATGGAAAGGGAGAACCTATTGATGAATACCAGTCGCAAAACAGGGTTTATGGCACCTTGGAGGAATATGCTTCTTTGGAAGCAAATCGTGATCGCGCTTGTTCTTGGGGTGGTAACGGGCGTGTTGCTGAACGCAACTGGAAACGCAGCAATTGCGGGCATGATCAAGAACATTGGAACCCTGTTCCTGTCGCTTATCAAAATGCTGATTGTCCCGTTGATCTTCGTATCGCTCGTTTGCGGTATGACATCGGTCAGCGACATGGCCCGCATGGGGCGAATTGGCCTGAAGTCGATTGTATTCTATCTGGGTACAACTGCATTCGCGATCACGATTGGACTCGCTTTGGGCCTGATGTTGCAACCCGGCGCAGGAATTGATCTGAGCACCGCAGCCGCAATGGAACCCAAAGCGTCTCCGCCTTTCATCCAGCAACTTATCGGGATCGTTCCCAAAAACCCAATCGCCGCTGCCGCGGATGGCAACGTGCTTCAGATCATTTTCTTTGCGATTATGTTCGGTCTGGCCATCAACCTGGTGGGTGACGCTGGAAAGCCGGTCAGGGATTTCTTTGAAGCCCTAAATTCCGTCATCTTGAAACTGACTGAGATTGTGATCAGTTTTGCACCATATGGTGTGTTTGCACTAATGGCCTGGGTCGCCGGAACCTATGGTCTGGATCTTCTGTTGCCATTGGGAACCGTGATTGCTGCGCTCTATATTGGTTGCGTTCTGCATGCCGTCATTGTTTATGGCGGGCTCGTTTCGATCTTTGCGCGTTTGAACCCAATCCGCTTCTTCCAAGGCATCATCGAGCCGCAGATCGTGGCCTTCACCAGCACGTCCTCTTCGGGGACACTGCCGGTCACGATGACGGCGGTTCAGCAGAACCTTGGCGTGAACCGGTCGGTTGCAAGCTTTACGCTGCCGCTTGGCGCGACAATCAACATGGACGGAACCGCCATGTACCAAGGCGTTGCGGCTCTTTTCGTGGCACAGGCCTTTGGGATAGAGCTGGGCATGTCGGAATATGTCACAATTATTCTGACGTCGACACTTGCCTCCATCGGCACCGCTGGTGTGCCGGGTGCCGGGCTGGTGATGCTGTCGCTTGTTCTGAGCTCGGTCGGCCTGCCTTTGGAAGGTGTAGCCATCATCGCAGGCATCGACCGCATTCTCGACATGGCACGTACATCGCTCAACGTTACCGGCGACGCTGCCTGCACCGTCATTATTGCGAAATCCGAAGATCAACTGGATCTGGATGCCTACGATACTCCCCATGTGCTAAAATCGCCGGACGTTTCGCGGGCGTAAGTGACAAAGCACATCACTGCGGCCGCCCTGAAAAGGGCGGCTGTTTTCTGTTCAGGACGTCGCCTGAATGATGCCGTCACCCTCCGCCCCTATCTCAAATTGTTGGTTCAGTTAAGTTGATCCCTTGGCAATGACTCAGGTTGGCGGGAACACTAGCAGGCCACCCCGACCCCTTCACTATTCTGCTCACTTTAGCGTCTGGATAGAACCGGCGAGCAGGTCTGGAAGCGTTATAGCCCCACGGATGGTTCGAGAGTAATTGTCAGATCAGACCAGATTTGTGCATTCCCCTCGCCCTGTTGATCAGAGAGGCGGATCAGTATGATGCCCAGATCCTGATGCGGCAAGTCATGTAATCGCCGCAGCCGCCTTTCGGTTAAATGCCGTTTGACCAGGGTCAGCGACAACTACACCACCCCTTCGCCATCCAGCGCATTCACAGGCAGCAAGGGTCAGTGCAGTTTCCGCCTTCGGGCAACAAAGGCAAAACGAACTGGCTGAACAGGCGCCCCAGGATAACATCAGGGGGATATGAGTTGAACGGAATCTGGGTGTTATCAGCGTAGACCGCAAGATCGGGGGACACCACAGGCACCAATGTATCGCCGCCCAGCCGCTACACCCCAAACGCGTGTGGCACCGCAGGACCGGGGGACGTCCGGGCGTTTAAATGTCATCGCGAAATCGACCTCGCCGGACAATTGCAGCATCAGACAATTGTCCCGATTTCCGGATCGCACCCGCCGCGTGAACGGCGAGACCGACAGTGGCAGGGTGTAGGGGTATCTCAAACTGACCGACGATCTGTTCGACCAGGGTGAACGGCTCTTAGTGAACCGGGCGGCGCGTCTGGCTCTACTGACCGGGATCGCTGCTTTCATCGCTGCCGCTCCTTCTCCCAGCCAAGGACTCGTTGCGTAAAACTCTAATCAAAAATGGCCGGAAAATGGGTTTCAGAGCACTCTTGTTCGAAGTTCTCGATCCTCCGTTTTTCAAACATAGCGGTGGTCCAAATCAAATTGGGCACTCCGATCAAGTAAAGAAAATGACCCTGCCGAGGGGGAGGCAGGGCCATGTTGCCGCAATCTGGAGGTCTAATTACCTTAGGTTCTTGCGGCGTAACCTTCATTCTTCCAAATGCTGTCCGCCTTGGGAATTGACATGCCTTTCAGGGCAAACACCGCCTGATCCCAAACGACTAGGTCAGGTATTTATAGCTGGCAGGTCACGATACCTTTTGGGGAAACAACCCCAACTGAAGTTGTTTCGAAGTTGTTTGGGTCATTGCGTCCGCAACTACTCAGGATTGTTGTAAGAGCTTTTGCTACTCGGTTTACATAGATTCTCCTTCTATCAAGAGGTTGCGGATGTAAGTGAGTGATGCCGGCCTAAACTGCACGGTCCAGGTTTATAAGTTTGCTGTCATGGGCGTTCAAAACCACGCGCACGGTCTTCCCGTAGTTTGACGCTTCCTCAAACGCACCGAGTTCTGGAAATAGGTTCAGGATTTCTTCACGCATTTCATTGTCTTGAGACAAGACCTGGGAGCCGGGGAAGAAGCTCTCGGTCCAAAGATCGTTTGACAAGACAAGTTCATGAGCGTCGAACAAGATATGGAAATACTCAACCATACCTCCGGGTTGCCGCGTGATACCAGGTTGGCCAACAAGGTGTTTTGCAGCAACCAGCACTTCGCTTTCACCAAACAATACGCCCATGTCTCCGCTGGTTATTAGAACGCGGTGATTGGGCGATAGCCACAAGTACTGATCATTCGACCCTAGCACGCCGGGGGCAATGCGGATCGGCGCCAATTTCCCTATCGCAGAAACTTTTTTTGACCCGATCCACCGGATTTCCTGAACACCACTATCCCGAGTGATAACTCTATCGCCGACCTTCAGGCGTTCAACTAGTGTCAATCCTCTGGCAGTAGCGATCTCCGTGCCGGCTACGAAACAGGCCACGCCTGTTTGTTTAAACAACGAAGACCTAGTGATTCCAGACAAAGCGGCAGGCCCGGCGATCTGCCTTCCTCCAATCAACATGTTGTCGTAATAGTCACCAGAGGATTGGTTCAGAATACCATCATCGCCATCCCCCGCGATGAGTCTATTAGAACCGGCCCCGCCGTTGATAATACCATCAAGCCGATAGAATTGACCGCCATCAATCATGGCGGCGCCATCAACAACAATGGTCGCGTTATTGAGCGATTGACCATCGCCGTTGACGTCAATGCCAACAGTTGTCGGGCCGGAGAAAGAAAACATCGTCCCTGCGGTTACCTGTGACGCTCCACGAGGTGCTCCACCGCCATTTGTAAGCGCTGTGTTTCCTAAGCCCCTGATGAGACCCTCAATCGCATAGTAAAAACCCATCCACTCGTTCCTCATGCGACCGCATGCGATCGTGTTTATCCACTTGGTTTCTCAACCTTTTGAAGAAGCAGCTCTCAACATTGCAAGTGTTCGCAACCGACTCACCCCTGTGGGATACACAGCACCACTTGATCAATCCCGATCTCTGCTGCGATGCCATAAACACCGCTTGGGGTGCTGGCATACATCGGTCGGCAATGGCTGCCCTGCGTCTTGACGGTATACCGGTGGCCCGTGTCATCCCTGAGTTCCATGGTCCAACGCGGTCGGGCTTCGGTCGCTTCCTCGCAGGGCACTGCAACCAGTGATAGCCGGCAGTTCTCTTCCGGGAGCATTGACTGGATGGCGTCAACGGAAATGAACTTCTTGTTGTGTGGGGACTCGTTTGAACTGGACATTATGCGGTCATTGGGTTTTGTTCTCGACCGTTGATCGCGAAAACTTCTGTCCGGTGTCGGGTTCCGAAATCGTAAAATTGCTTCCTCGGACAAGCGTGGATCCTTTCTCGTTACTCTGGTTACATCCAACCTCAGCGATCCATCCCCACACATCGGATCGTCAAAACTAAACACGGCGTATTGCTCGATAAGAGTGATAATGATTTGGAACGGCCGGGTTAAAAACGGGAAAGTTGTTAAATCCGCAAAGAAGACAGCCCAGGTGTCAAGTTACACAGAATGTCTCACGCTTGGATCTGTCGCAAGTTTTCCTGAGAGATGTATAGACGGAACGAATGTGTCGCAAACTTTTGGGACAGCCAGAGTAAGCGACTTACTGGATACACTTATCCTGCCATCTTGGCGAATAGCTGAAAGCCGGAAGTCTTATCGCTTGAGAATTGCCGCTTCCGGATCATATTGGCGACTTCGATACCGTCCAAAGTAGCTGATGCGGATCTGAACGATTTGAACCCGCACATGTGCCGTATGCGACGCTTGATAAACCAATGATCTTGTTCGGGATTCCATTTGAAGACAGCGCTTTGCCAAAGAACCTTGCTGCTGCTGGACGGTTCCTGCGCTCAGACAGCATGAAATCAAGAATATTCCCAGCTTTGTCGACGGCCCGATAGAGGTACATCCAATTGCCGCGAACACGAATATAGGTCTCGTCCATGCGCCACGAACTCAGTGTCGGACACTTCTTTGACTGCGCACGAGCAGCGACGATCAGCGAGTATTTCACAACCCACCTATTCAATGTGGCATGGTCAACTCGCACACCGCGCTCAGCCATGATCTCTTCCAAGTCACAATAGGACACCGTGTACCGCAGATAGAAGCAAACAGCGTATAAAACTGCATCCTTAGGTAAATGACAGCCCTTAAATGAGATCATGCTCAAAAACCTGTTCGAAAACTTCGACCAGTACAAACCTCAGATCACCCGGGTTCGTCAAATATACCCCAGAGTTTGCGTCAAATCCCGGCAAACTACCCCTGGCTGCCCCCTACCCGCTTTACGCGCAAAATTTGCTCTTTTTGCTCGTTACTTTATCCGCTTTGTTAAATCTCAATCTCACCTGATAAGTACCGCTTATCATGTTTGTTTGATTTTTCCGCGAAATGCACGCAGAGTGGCTGCCATGAAGCCCCCTGCCCCCTATCTCCCTTCCGCCTCCCCTGCCCTGTCGCAG
>NZ_JBQFTR010000006.1:0-119007 GCF_056538725.1 Ruegeria sp. BF10 | reverse complement strand
ATTTCGTGGGCACCGAACTGGACACCAAAGTGTCTTACGCCGGTATCGCGCAGGCCTGTGGCCTGAAGGGCGTCGTGGCCCGCACCCAGGACGAGCTGACCGCAGCGCTGAACCAGGCGATCGAGGACCAGAAGAACGGCATCACCACGCTGATCGAGGCCCTGATCAACCAGGAGCTCGGCGAACCCTTCCGCCGCGACGCAATGAAAAAACCCGTCGCCGTCGCCGGAATCTCGGCTGACGACATGAAAGCTCAGGAAGCTTGATCAAAGGACGAGGCCAGAGCGTATGACAATGACACCCATTGAGCTGTTGCGTCAGTGCGCCCCGGCCTCGCGCCCTGTGATTTCGTTATGCGAAGGCAGTGATCCCCGCGTTGTCGCGGGGGCGCTGGCCGCCCAACAGGCCGGGCTGGCCGATGTCATTCTGGTCGGTCCACAAGCCGAAGTCGAAGCCGCCCTCAAAAACCAGAATGCCACTCGCTCTGACGGCGTCATGGTTCACGACCCGGCAACCTCGGACCTGACCGAGGAATTTGCCCAAACCTATTTTGAACTGCGCCAACACAAGGGCGTCGATGCAACCAAGGCCCGTGCCACCGTTGAAACACCGCCTGTCTATGCCGCCATGCTGGTACGCAGCGGGCGGGCCACTGGAACCGTAGGTGGTGCCGTTCACACGACCGGAGACATTGTACGCGCGGCCATTCAGGTGATCGGCATGGCCCCTGATGCCGGAATGGTATCGTCTTTTTTCCTGATGTACCCGCCGGAAAACGCTCAGCCCGGAGCGCGGGCAATGCTCTATTCGGACTGCGGTCTGGTCATCGATCCCAGCGCTGACGAGTTGAGCAAAATTGCCGTCGCCTCGGCCAAATCGGCGCGGGCACTACTGCGGGTTGACCCCAAGATCGCCATGCTCAGCTTCTCGACCAAGGGCAGCGCGAAGCATCCCGATGTCGACAAGGTGATCGAGGCCACAGAAACACTGCGCCGAATGTCCCCAAATCTCGAGGTCGACGGTGAGCTTCAGTTCGACGCGGCCTTCGTGCCCTCGGTCGGGGATCGCAAATCGCCCGGATCTTCGGTCGCCGGCCAAGCCAACGTGATGATCTTTCCCAATCTCGACGCGGGCAATATCGGCTACAAGATCACGCAACGACTGGGGGGTTACACCGCGATCGGCCCGGTTTTGCAGGGGTTGGCGCGACCCGCCAACGATCTGTCCCGCGGATGCAGCGCCGAAGATGTGACCCAGATGATCGCCGTGACCGCACTGCAAGCCATCAGGGAATAATGCCCATAACTCGCGTCGTTTTCAGAACGATGTTCTCTAATCGGAAGGAAAGTGACACAGTCCTCCCGACACAACCGACAGGACCCGCCAATGACCCATCAGCAGCCGATCCTTGAAACGTCTCCGAAAGTTTCGGACGAGGTCCGCAAAACCACCTGTTATATGTGCGCCTGCCGCTGCGGCATCAACGTTCACATGAAAGATGGCAAGGTTGCCTATATCGAAGGAAACCGGGACCACCCGGTCAACAAGGGTGTGCTGTGCGCCAAGGGCTCTGCCGGGATCATGCAGGTCAACGCCCCTTCTCGCCTGCGCAAACCGCTGAAGCGTGTCGGCCCACGCGGCTCGGGTGAATTTCGCGAAATCGAATGGGACGAGGCGCTCAGCACCGCTGTTGGCTGGCTGAACGAACTGCATGAAACCGCACCGCAAAAGCTGGCCTTTTTCACGGGCCGCGACCAGAGCCAGAGCTTCACCAGTTTCTGGGCCCAGAATTTCGGCACTCCGAACTATGCAGCCCATGGCGGCTTCTGCTCGGTCAATATGGCGGCCGGTGGCATTTACACGATGGGGGGCGCGTTTTGGGAGTTTGGACAACCCGATTGGGATCACACCAAACTGTTCATGCTGTTCGGCGTGGCCGAGGATCATGACAGCAACCCGATAAAAATGGGGATCGGCAAGATCAAGGCGCGCGGCGCACGGGTGATCGGAGTGAACCCGATCCGCTCGGGCTATAACGCTGTTGCCGATGACTGGGTCGGGATCACACCCGGCACAGATGGTCTGTTTATCCTATCGTTGATCCACGTGCTGATGAAAGCCGGCAAGATCGATCTGGATTACCTGAGCCGCTATACCAATGCGCCGGTTCTGGTGAATGCAAGCGAGGGTGCGGAAAAGGGCCTGTTCCTGCGCGACGAGGACGGCAAGCCGCTGGTAATTGATCGCAAGACGGGCAAGCCAACCGCATTCGACAAGCCCGGCGTGCGCCCGGACCTGTCGGCGACCTATGACAAGGACGGTGTAACGCACCGCCCCGTTTTCCACCTGATGGCCGAGAAATACCTCAGCGATGAACACGCGCCCGAGGCGGTGGCCGATCGCTGCGGCATCCCCGCCAAACGTATCCGGGCCATTGCCGCCGAAATCGCCCGGGTCGCTTTTGACGAGGCGATCGAACTGGATCAGGAATGGGTTGATTTTCGGGGCGAAAAGCACACCAAGATGATTGGTCGTCCCGTCAGCTTCCATGCCATGCGGGGCGTTTCGGCCCATGCCAACGGATTCCAGACCTGCCGCGCTTTGCACGTGCTTCAGATCCTGCTGGGAACAGTCGAGGTGCCAGGCGGTTTCCGTTTCAAGCCACCCTATCCCAAACCGGTCGAAGCGCACCCGACGCCCCATGGCGACAGGCGTCCGGGACGCCCGCTGAACGGCCCGCATCTGGGCTTCCCCCGGGGTCCCGAAGACCTGCTGCTGGACGACTGCGGCACACCGCAACGCATCGACAAGGCGTTCACCTGGGAAAACCCGATGTCCGCGCATGGGTTGATGCATATGGTGATCTCGAACGCGGCTGCCGGTGATCCCTACAAGATCGACACGCTGTTCATGTATATGGCGAACATGTCGTGGAACTCCTCCATGAACACCAAAGGTGTGATGGAGATGCTGACGGCCAAGACCGAAGACGGCAATTACGTCATCCCGCGCATCATCTACTCCGATGCCTATTCTTCGGAAATGGTGGCTTATGCCGACTTGATCCTGCCCGACACCACCTATCTCGAACGGCACGATTGTATCTCTCTGCTGGATCGCCCGATCTGCGAGGCCGACGCCGCAGCAGACGCCATTCGCTGGCCGGTGGTCGAACCCGACCGTGACGTGCGTGGCTTCCAGTCGGTTCTGATCGAACTGGCCAACCGCATGAGCCTGCCGGGTTTCACGAATGAGGACGGCAGCCCAAAGTGGAAAGACTACGCAGATTACATCGTCAACCACGAACGACGTCCCGGCATCGGCCCGCTGGCCGGCTTCCGGGGTTCGGATGGTGACAAGGAAGGCCGCGGCGAAGTCAATCCGGATCAACTGAACCGGTATATCGCAAACGGTGGGTTTTATGTGGCGCATATCCCGGAAGGCGCGGATTACTACAAGCCTTGGAACACCGCCTATCAGGACTGGGCTGTCGGGATGGGCATCTATGACAGCCCTCAACCCTATCTGTTCCAGCTCTATTCCGAACCGATGCGCCGTTTCCAGCTGGCTGCCGAAGGTTACGGTGACCGCCAACCGCCCGAGCACCTGCGCCAGCGCATCAAGGACACCATGGACCCGCTGCCGATCTGGTACGAAACCGACCAGCAGGGCAATGAAGGTTTCACGGTCAACGCCCTGACCCAACGCCCAATGGCCATGTATCACAGTTGGGGTACACAGAACGCGTGGCTGCGCCAGTTGCACGGGCACAACCCGCTTTATGTCCCGACCAAACTGATGCGAGAACACAACCTGCAAGACGGAGACTGGGCAAAAGTCAGCTCCCCACACGGTGAGATCACCGTGCCTGTGATGGAGATGGCCGCGCTGAACGACAACACGGTCTGGACGTGGAACGCCATCGGCAAACGCAAAGGTGCCTGGGCTTTGCAGGACGACGCGCCAGAGGCGACCAAAGGTTTCCTGCTCAACCACCTGATTCACGAATTGCTGCCGTCCAAAGAAGATGGAATGCGCTGGGCCAATTCGGACCCGATCACAGGTCAGGCGGCATGGTTCGACCTGAAGGTCAAAATCGAAAAAACCGACGCGCCCGCCGATGCGCAAAGCCAGCCGAATTTCGACCCGATCAAATCTCCGGTCGGAACCGGCCCTGAGAACCTGGCCTGGAAGGTGGGCAAATGACCCGGATCCGCACTTCATCTGGCCAAAAATATCCCGGGGGTGAATTGAGCCGCAGGCTCAAGAGGGGGCTGGCCCCCTCACCTGCCCCCCAAAGCAGAGGTTCACTGACATGACCCAGCTACCTAACTCCACCGACCGCAAGATGGGTCTGGTCATCGACCTTGACACCTGTGTTGGCTGCCACGCCTGCGTTATTTCCTGTAAAGGCTGGAACACTGAAAACTACGGGGCCCCGCTTTCGGATCAGGACGCCTACGGTGCAAACCCTTCGGGCACCTTCCTCAACCGCGTGCATTCCTACGAAGTGCAACCTGCCGACGGGCACGCCCAGCTGATCCACTTCCCAAAATCCTGCCTGCATTGCGAAGACGCGCCCTGCGTTACCGTTTGCCCCACCGGCGCCAGCTACAAGAGGGTCGAGGATGGCATCGTATTGGTCAATGAAAGCGATTGTATCGGGTGCGGCCTGTGCGCCTGGTCCTGCCCTTACGGTGCGCGGGAACTGGATGTAGCCGAAGGCGTGATGAAGAAATGCACACTTTGTGTTGACCGCATCTACAACGAAAACCTCCCCGAAGTCGACCGTATCCCAGCCTGTGTTCGCACCTGCCCTGCGGGCGCAAGGCACTTTGGCGATCTGGGCGATCCTGACAGCGATGTCAGCCAGTTGGTTGCAGAACGAGGCGGGATGGACCTGATGCCGGAAATGGGCACCAAACCCGTCAACAAATACCTGCCCCCGCGCCCCAAGGACACCGTGGAAGACCAGATCGACATACTGGCCCCCCTGCTGGCACCCATCGCCGACGAGCCCAAGGGGTTCCTCGGCTGGCTCGACAAGACGTTGGAGAAACTCTGATGCATCCCGCACCATCCGTCATTCTGTTCACCACCCTGTCCGGTCTGGGATTCGGACTGCTGTTCTTTCTTGGTCTGGGGTTTCCGGCTGTCTCGGGTTGGGTGGCTTTTGTGTTCTTCGCCATTGCCTATGGTCTGGCCGTCGGCGGGCTTTTGGCCTCGACCTTCCACCTTGGCCATCCGGAACGGGCCTTGAAGGCCTTCACCCAATGGAAAACCAGCTGGCTCAGCCGTGAAGGCTGGTGTGCCGTACTCGCGCTGGTCATCATCGGGCTTTATGCGATTGGCGTGGTGTTTCTGGACCAGCGTTGGGGTTTTCTGGGCTGGATCGGCGCAGGATTGTCGCTGGCGACCGTGTTCACGACCTCGATGATCTATACGCAACTCAAGACCATCCCACGCTGGAACATGAACCTGACACCTGCCATGTTCCTCAGCTTCAGCCTGGCCGGCGGTGCCTTGCTGGCAGGTCAGACAAGCGCAGCTCTGCCGCTGCTGCTGATCGCGGCGCTGGTGCAGATACTGTACTGGCGCAAGGGAGATCAGGCGTTTGCATCATCGGGAACGAATCTGGGAACAGCCACAGGGCTTGGCACGCGCGGTTCCGTCCGCGCCTTTGAGCCGCCCCATACCGGCACCAATTATCTGCTGCGGGAGTTTGTGCACGTGGTCGGACGCAAACACGCCGAGAAACTGCGGCTGATCTCGTTCGTTCTGGCATTCGTGCTGCCGGTTCTGCTGTTGTTGCTGCCGTTCAATCACGTCTTCGCCCTGCTGGCCGTGGCCTCGCATCTGGCGGGCGTTGCAACGTCGCGCTGGCTGTTCTTTGCGCAGGCGGAACATGTCGTGGGGTTGTACTACGGCAAACGGTAGAGGGGGCGCTGCCCTCGCCGCGGCGGGCCGCGACTCCCCCGGGATATTTTTAGCCAGATGAAGTCTGGAAACATGGAAAAGAAAGGGCGGCGCTCAAGGTCAGAGGCCGCCCTTCGTCATATTCTGAAATACCGGTCAGATCAGGCCAGCATGGGCCATTGCGGCCTCGATGGCTTCCTTGGTGCTGGCTTCCAGCTCGGTCAGGGGTGAGCGGACTTCGGTGCTGCAAAGGCCCAGTTTGCTGAGTGCATATTTGGCACCGACAAGGCCCGGCTCGATAAAGATCGCCTCATGCAGCGGCATCAGTTTGTCCTGATACTCCAAGGCCTTTGCATAATCTCCGGCCAGCGTGGCCTGCTGGAATTCGGCGCAGAGCCTAGGGGCCACGTTTGCAGTCACCGAGATGCAGCCAACACCGCCATGGGCATTGAACCCAAGGGCCGTGGCGTCTTCGCCGGACAGTTGGCAGAAATCTGCGCCACAGGCAGCGCGCTGCTGGCTGACACGGGCCAGGTCGCCTGTTGCATCCTTGACCCCGACGATACGGGGAAGCTTGGCCAGTTCACCCATTGTGGCAGGCGTCATATCAATGACTGAACGGCCCGGAATGTTGTAGATGATGATCGGGATATCCGCGGCCGCATGCAGCGCCTCGAAATGCGCGATCAGGCCGCGCTGAGTCGGTTTGTTGTAATACGGCGTAACGACCAGCGCCGCATCCGCTCCGACTTTTTCAGCGAACTGAACGAAGCGGACAGCTTCGACCGTGTTGTTCGACCCGGCACCGGCAATGACAGGAACGCGGCCCGCAGCGGTTTTGACGACCTCGTCGATCACCGTCTCATGCTCTTCGTGGCTGAGCGTCGGGCTTTCGCCGGTGGTTCCCACAGGCACCAGCCCGGTCGAGCCTTCGGATATCTGCCAATCCACCAGATGTTTGAGCGTCTTCAGGTCCAACTCGCCGTTGTTGAACGGGGTGACGAGGGCTGGCATCGAGCCTTTGAACATGACACGCTCCTTCAAGGTGCATTTTGCTGTTTTTGCGCCGCGGTCCCTCACGTTTCCAGCTTTGTGAGTTGATCCCGGCGACGCACGGTTTATCCTCACAGGCTCTATCCTCGGTTGGTTGGGAAATGCAAGGGATGACACGCTTTCTGGCACTGTTGACTGCTGTGATTCTGTATTCGGTGACTGCGCCGCATTCAGCGCGGGCAGATGCTGCGGCTGATTTGCGCGCCGGGCTTGACGAAATGCGCAAAGGCGACTGGAACGCAGCGTTGCGCGTATCCGGCCAGCGAGGTTCCGTATCGCGTGATATCATCGTCTGGCACTGGCTGCGCGAGGGGTTCGGCAGCTCTGGCGACGTATTGGTGTTTCTCGAACGTCGGCCGGACTGGCCCGGTTTGGCGTGGCTGCGCCGCAAGAGCGAGCCCGTTTTCACCGGAGCCGATCCCGACAGAGCTCTGAAATTCTATGCCGACATGCCGCCTCAGACAGCAGAGGGGGCGTTGAACTACGCCGTTGCCCTGAAAGCCAAGGGACGCATCGGAGAGGCGGAGGCCGACATTGTGACAGCCTGGCGCACCATGCCAATGGGTTCGGGCCTGCAAAAAAGCTATCTGGAGAACTTTGCCACATTGCTGAAACCGCATCACGCGGCGCGGTTGGACAGAATGCTGTGGGACGGTCATCTTGTGAGCGCCGGGCAGATGTTGCCTTTGATCGGTTCGGACGAACGCAAACTGGCCGAAGCGCGCATAGCATTGCAGAAACGCCAACCCGGTGTGGACGCCAAGGTGGCAGCAGTTCCCAAGTCTCTGGCAGATGCGCCGGGGCTGGCCTTCGATCGTTTTGTCTGGCGCGACAAGAAAGAGCTGGATGACAGCGCCGTCGATCTGATGCTGGCACGCTCTACCGGGCCTGATGCACTGGGTGAGCCTGACAAATGGGCCGAGGGACGGCGCCGTCTTGCACGGCTTGAGATGCGATCGGGCCGTGCGGCGCGCGCATATGACGTGGCCGCCAATCATCACATGACCCCGGAAATGGGTTACGGCTATGCCGATCTTGAATGGCTGGCCGGTTTTCTGGCGCTTCGCAAACTGAATGATCCAGCCACCGCCGTTCGCCACTTCCAGAACTTTTCGGACGCCGTGAAATCTCCGATCTCGAAAGGCCGTGGTGGCTATTGGCTTGGGCGCGCTTACGCGGCACTGGGTGACGCGGACAAGGCGTATGACGCCTATGCGATGGGGGCCGACTACCAGACCTCATTCTACGGTCTGTTGGCCGCAGAACGGATCGGACGACCGTTTGATGCGGAACTGGCCAATCCGCGTCGCGCGCCGCATTGGCGGCAGGCGGAGTTTGCCGATTCCAGCGTTTTGGAGGCCGGGTTGCTGTTGTTGAAAGCCGGAGAAGCAAACCTGTCCGAACGGTTCCTGACCCATCTGGTGGAAGGCCTTGATCCAGTGCAGGCCAGTCAGCTGGGCGATCTGGTGATTGAACTGAAACAACCGCATCTGGCCGTGATGATCGCCAAACGGGCCGCGACCAACGGTACTGTCCTTCCTGCGGCCTATTACCCGGTCCACCCGGTGGCCGATATGCGATTGCCGATGGCCAAGGAAATGACACTGGCGATCGCGCGCCGCGAAAGCGAGTTCGACCCGGTTGTCGTCAGCGGTGCGGGCGCGCGCGGCCTGATGCAGGTAATGCCCGCCACGGCCAAGCTGGTCGCGGGCGAGCTGGGCATTCTCGGCGGCCATCAAACCGGGCGATTGACCACGGACTGGCAATACAACGCAAAGCTTGGGGCCAACTACCTTTCCGGTCTGGCAGCCGATTTCAACGGCAACGTTGTGATGATGGCGGCGGGGTATAATGCAGGGCCAAGGCGTCCGATCTCGTGGATGGAACGCTATGGTGACCCACGCACAGGCGAGGTCGATATCGTCGACTGGATCGAGACGATCCCGTTCAGCGAAACGCGAAACTACGTGATGCGCGTGACCGAAAGCCTGCCGGTCTACCGTGCGCGCCTGGGGCAACCCGCCCTTCCGATTCCTTTTTCGCAGGAACTGATCGGATCATCTCTGGCGGCGTTCGCGCCATAAGGTGAACAAACCTGCGGCTACGACGATGGTTGCGCCCGCCACGACTTCGGGGCGCAACGTTTCGCCAAAGATCGAAATACCCAGGATCGCGCTCCAAACTAGGTGGAAATATGCAAAGGGTTGAACCGCACTGGCTTCGGCCATCTCATAACACTTGATCAGCAGCCAGTGCCCGAACACCCCACTGACACAAAGCAGCGCCATCCAGAGCCAGTCGCTGCGCGCCATCGGCTCCCAGAACCACATGCCAAACACGGTCATCGCCACGGCCCCGGCGACACCGGTCCAGAAAAAGCTGGTCGCCGCGCTGTCCTGACGGGCGACATATCGCGTCAAAAGGCCATAGATCGCAAACAGCAATGCGGAAATCAAAGGTATGACAGCCCATGGGTTAAAGACCCCGGCGCCCGGTTGCAGGATGATCAGAACGCCGATGCAGCCGACACCGATCGCGACCCACCGCCGCCATCCGACCTTTTCACCCAGCACCGGCCCGCTCAGCGCGGCGACAAGCAAAGGATAGCAGATGAAAACCGCCATACTGTCGATCAGGCCAAGGACCGTAAAGCCGAACACCGCAATGCAGATCTCGGCCGCCAGCAGCACCCCCCGCACGATCTGCACATCCAACTGACTTGTCTTTGTGGCCGCCTTCAGCCCACCGGGGGCCCGCGCAGCCAGAGCGATGACGAAAGCTGCAAAGAACCAATAGCGGATCATGACCACCATGTAGGTGTTGTAGGTTCCGGCCAGATGGCGCGAGATACCGTCCTGCAAGGCAAAGACAATCGTCGCGCCCACCATCAATGCGATGCCCGCGCCCACATTGTTCTTTTGGGTCATGCTTTGCGTGCCCGTGTCATGTGCCGTTTGCGGCCAAAGCCGGGCGTGCGGGTTACGTTGAAACCGGCACTTTCAAGCCCCCGGCGCACAAAGCCCGCGGCCGTATACGTGGCCGCCGTCCCCCCCGTGACAGTGTGGTTTGCCACGTCCTGCATCAGGCCCACACCCCACAATTCAGGGTTCTTGGCCGGTGAAAACCCGTCGAGAAACCAGGCATCTGCCATTGCGTCCCAGTTCGGCAATGTCTTGCGCGCATCGCCGATCACCACCTCGAACTGAAGCGACTCCAATGTACATGTGCGTCCTGTCCAATGCGCCAGAAAACGGCTGCTCCACGGATGCAATTCAGGAAAGGACCCGAGCGCGCGTTGCATGTCTTCCGGCGCCATGGGAAAGGCTTCGAAACTGGTAAAGCGCAATGGCCCTTTTTGGCCGGATGCTTCCCATTCCGACCAGGCCGTCAGCAGGTTCAGGCCGGTGCCGAAACCCAACTCGGCAATGTGAAACCCCGGCGCAAACCGTGCAGGCAAATCATTTCCCGCCAGAAACACATGGCGCGTCTCTTCCAGCCCGTTCTGCAACGAGTAATATGGGTCGTCGAAGCGGTCCGAGACCGGGATCTGATCTTCGGTCCACGTCAATTTGGCGCGCTGGTCTGCCATCGGGGAATCCTGTAGCTAAGCGGCGCGACACTGAACAAGGAAAAGGGAATTGGCAATGGTCGATGTGACGGTTCGCGGCGCGGGAATTTTCGGCCTTTCCATCGCCTGGATTTGTGCGCGACGCGGCGCAAACGTGCAGGTTGTCGATCCGTTCGGACCAGGCGCGGGGTCCAGCGGAGGTCTGGTCGGCGCGTTGGCCCCGCATGTGCCGGAAAACTGGAACGCCAAGAAAGCATTTCAGTTCGACAGCCTGATCATGGCTGAACCGTTCTGGCGGCAGGTCGAAGACACCGGCGGGGTTTCCCCCGGCTATGGCCGGCTGGGCCGCCTACAGCCGATCCCGGACGCGCGTGGTCTGGAATTGGCCCGCCAGCGCGCAGGCACCGCAGATGAGCTTTGGCAAGGCCGCGCGGAATGGCGTGTCATGACCACAGCCCAAGCGGGTTCATGGTGCCCGCCCAGCCCCACTGGCTTTGTCATCCGGGATACGTTGACGGCACGGATGCACCCCCGGCGGGCCTGTGCCGCGCTGGTCGCAGCCCTGGAGGTCATGGGCGTCCACATTGTCAGTGAAGCCGAGGACAAGGGGCACGTCATCCACGCCACGGGCCTTGCAGGATTGCAGGAACTGAACGACGCCTACGGCAAGACCGTCGGAAATGGTGTCAAAGGGCAGGCCGCCCTGTTGCGCTTCGACGCGGGGGAAGTGCCGCAACTGTTCGCCGACGCGATTCACATTGTCCCACATGCAGACGGAACACTTGCGGTCGGATCGACCTCGGAACGGGACTACGATGACCCGACCAGCACGGACGAAGCTCTGGACGACGTGATAGACCGCGCCACGCGCGTCCTGCCCCTGTTGCACGGGGCCGAGGTGATCGAACGCTGGGCCGGTGTGCGCCCTCGCAGCAAAAGCCGTGCGCCGATGTTGGGCGCGCATCCCCTGCATCAGGGGCAGTTCATCGCCAATGGCGGGTTCAAAATCGGGTTCGGCATGGCCCCCAAAATCGCCGAGGTCATGGCCGATCTTATGCTGGAAGATCGGGATAGGATTCCTGATGAGTTCCGGCCCGAAGCCTCATTGTGACTGTACGACAGCCTGCATGCATCGCCGCCCGTCAGGGCCGCGCACCCACATGTTTTCACCTCTCCGGCACAACTGGGCAGTTTCGAAATGCACCAAAGGTGAAGTCGCACGGAACGAAAACGAGGCGAGCGGACCGCTCAGATCCACCGCGAACAACATCAGAAGCTGCGCCAGAAGCGGCCCGTGCACGACCAGCCCGCCATATCCTTCCACATCGCGCGCATAATCCAGATCATAGTGAATACGGTGGCCATTGAAGGTCAGGGCCGAGTATCGAAACAACAAGGTTGAATCGAACCCGACTTCGCGGAAATCGGTTTCATCGGTGCGCGCTCTGGGCGGTTGGGGCGTTTCAGCATCCGGCGCAGGATCTTCGCGATAGACGAGATCCTGCCACTCTGTCACGCGCAACTGACCGTTCTGCCAGATCTCGTGCCGCAAAGTGACAAAGCCCAACGGGCCGGACCGCCCCACCTTGGCGCTTTGGCTTTCAAGAACCGATTTCTTTTCGGCGGTGATCCCTGCGATCAGAGGAGCGTGAAAGGTCAACCGCCCCCCGGCCCACATTCTGCGCGGCAACCCCATATCCGGGATCAGGCCCCCAATCTTGGGATGCCCATCCCGGCCCAATGCGGCAGCCGGTTGCGGGGTCCAGAAATAGAGCTGATGGAAGAAGGGCGGCAATTCCGAACCACTGGCGATCGTCGGCACAGCGCCCAGCGCCACCTGAAATGCGGCCGCGCGGGCCGGATCCAGAAGATCGGTCTGTCTCTCTTGCGTCATTTGCCTGACCCGCGATCAGAACCCGGCCTGGGCCCTAAGTTTCTGCATCAAATCGTGCAAGGACTTTTCATAGCGATCGGAACGCAGCCTTCCCTGATCGTCGAATTCGTTCGAACTGTTCGCCAGATGGATTTCGGGCCCTTGCAGGATGCGCGGCTGAAAGGGAACCATACAGGCCCGCAGGATCATCTGCGCCCGCTCCCCGCCCGCACGACCAGCAGCCGCCGACATTACCGCAACCGGTTTGTCGGCCCATGGATTGCCTTGCGTTCGGCTGACCCAATCCAGCGCGTTCTTCAGAACACCCGATGGGCCCTTGTTGTACTCAGGTGTCGAGATGATCACCGCATCGGCCTGTGCGATCTGATTGGCCAACGTCTGAACCGCTTCGGGAATCCCTTCTCCGTCTTCCAGATCACCATCGTAGAGGGGCAGGTTCAAATCCGCTTCGACAAAGCTCGCCGGCTCGAACAACCGAGCCGCCTCGCGCAGAAGCTTACGGTTGGTCGCGTTCTGGCGCAGGGACCCGGACAGGCCAAGAAGGGTCGGTTGGGACATCGGGAAAGCTCCGTTTCTGTGTTTGTCGCAAGTTAGACCGAGTTCACCCTGATCCAAACCCCATTTGACGCACAGTCATTGCGCGAAGGGGGCCGCCCAAAGGGTGGCCCCGCTGTTCACAATACGCAGGGGTTACGCGTTTCCGCTGGGCACCACGACAATCTCGACACGCCGGTTTTGCGATTTTCCTTCGGGCGTCAGGTTGGACGCGACAGGGTTGTTTTCACCTTGCCCGATCGTGCGAATGCGGTTGTAGCTGACACCATTGGCCTGAAGGATATCGGCCACTGCGTTCGCGCGGCGTTCTGACAGGCCCTGATTGTAGGTTGCGTCTCCGTCGCTGTCAGTGTGCCCGATGATCTGCACGTTCGAATTCGGGTAGTTGACGAGGTTCTGGCCCACTTTCACCAGATCAGACCGCAGCGCCGGGCGTACGGTCGAACTGTCGGTGTCAAAGGTGATGTCATTCGGGACCGTCACAATCAGGCGATCCCCTGCGTTGACGATCGTGATTCCGTCATTTGCCAGCTGTTGACGCAGCTCCGCAGCCTGCTTGTCCAGTTGATTGCCGATCACTCCGCCCCCGGCAGCACCGATTGCGGCACCGGCCAGCGCACCCAGACCGGGGTTCGAGTTATTGGCAATCGCCCCGATACCAGCGCCAACCAGACCACCCAATACGGCGCCTTGTTTGGCGTTCTGGTTCGGGTCGTTTTGTACTGTCAGCGTGCCCGGATCGGTACAGGCCGCCAACACAAGGGCTGAACACAAGCCCGTGGCCACGAAAAACTTGGAAATCGTCATGATATCACCTTCTGCTCCAGCACCCGTTATTCGGGCATGCTTCGTTTTCCTCAGTATATCACTGTGCAGGCTTGGCGGCTCAAGCAACAATGCGGTGAGATCGGCGAATACCCGCCAAACGCGTATTCAAACCGTTTCAACGAACGCTTCTGCATTCTGCTGTTCCTGCCAGAGGTCGCGCAACGACCTGCTCTGTCCTGAAAAGCTTTCCTCCGTGCATTCGCTGGACCAGATACGGTCGGTGCGGAAATGGCGAAACCCGTTGCGCAGTTCGCACCAGCCTGCCAGCATCGTGCATTCGATGTGATAGATCAGCGCCACAGGGCGCACGACCCGGACCGTGCGTTCGCCTTCACCATCTTCATAGGTGATACGGATTTTCCGTTCTGCCCGAATGGCTTCGCGGTAATGTGCAATCGAAACACAACCCTTTTCCGGATCGTCCGCCGGGGCACCCCATGGGGCAACCTGCAACCAGTCAGCAGGGCAGTGCAGCGCGTCGATCTTCTGACATATTCGACTGGCAGCCCGTTGAAGATGGCTGTCGCCGGTACGCGCCAACATGGACAGTCCAACCCACAAGGCCTCAACCTCTTCTGCATCGAAATTGAGCGGCGGCAGATCATAGCCGCGCCGCATCACGTACCCGATACCGGCCTCACCTTCGATGGGCGTCCGTTGCGCCTGCAACTCGGCAATGTCCCGATAGACCGTGCGCACGGACACCTCCAACTTTGCGGCCAGTGCCTCTGCCGTGACCGGAGCGCCCGCAGCCCGCAGGATCTGGATGATTTCAAACAATCGGGTCGAACGGCGCATTGCATCCTCCTGTCACCATGCTGACACCCTAGCACACCCCACTGACAAGAGGGTGTCAGGAGAGATGGGTCAAATTGGAATGGCATCACGAAAAGGAGCACGAAAAATGCCATATCTCGACACCCATGTCATGATGACACTCAGGCTGGGGCAATGGTCTCAGGACCACACCCTGCGCGCCTTCGAGATCGAGCGCGAAATCGCCATGGCCCGGCAGTGCAAGCAGCCCGTTTCAAAGAAACGATCAAGACGTTTTTCGTTGGGAAATCTGAAGATGCTCTGGACCAGCACGGCCTGAGATCAGAACTCGGGCCGGGCCCGGAACTTCATCGAAACCCCGCCTTCCGGGTGTTTCAGACGCAGTTCCTCTGAATGCAGCATCAATCTGGGGAAGCCCAGCGCATCACCTGTTGCATAGAATGGATCGCCCAGGATCGGGTGGCCCAAAGCCTGCATATGAACGCGAAGCTGATGAGACCGGCCCGTTTTGGGAAACAGACGCACACGCGTCGTATCGTCTTCGGTCTTCACGACACGCCAGTCCGTCACGGCAGGTTTGCCCGTCGCATGACAAACCATCTGTCTGGGCCGGTTGGGCCAGTCCACGATCAGAGGCAGATCAACGGTACCGGTCTTGGGTTCCAACTGCCCCCAGACACGGGCGATATAAGTTTTGCGGGTCTGACGCTGCTCGAATTGCATGCTCAGGTTGCGCTGCGCGTGCGGCGTTTGGGCAAAGACCATGACACCGGACGTGTCCCGGTCCAACCGGTGCACCAGCAGGGCCTGTGGAAATGCATCCTGCACCCGGGTCAAAAGACAATCGGACAGATGCGCCCCCCGCCCCGGAACGGAAAGCAGGCCCGGAGGCTTGTTCACCACGATCAGCTGTGCGTCTTCATGCAACACATCCAGCGGGGTTTGAGGGGGATCATAGGTTTCGCTCATGCAGGGGTGCCTATCCCAGCTCGTGACCTCCCGCAACGTCGTCCTTGCATGCCCGCCCATGTTCGGTGACCTTCTCCCCAAAAAAGCGGAGGAGATGCCATGCACCCGACAATAGAACGCATGCAAGAGGTTGTCGCGAAGGGCGATGAGGCCTTGATCCACGAACTTTTGGCCGAAGATGTGCAGTTCCTGCCACCAACCTACTACAGCACCTGGACAGGGCGCGCTCCGGTCGCGGCCGTTCTGGGGCATGTCGGGCAGGTGTTTTCAGATTTTCGGTATCGGCGCATCATGGGCGGCGGGAAAGACTGGGCATTGGAATTTCAATGCAAAGTCGGTGATCTGGATGGTATCGGTGTCGATCTGATTACGTTGAATGACGACGGGTTGATTCAGGTTTTCGAGGTCGTCATGCGCCCCTACAAAACGGTAGGTGCCTTGCGCGATGCCATGATGGCGCGGGTTATGACCGACGCCCGTTTTCTGGAATTCAAAAACGCGCTGAGCTGACAATGCCACGTTCATTGGCTGCCGATCAGATTTTGCGGGTGCCTTTGCTTCCGGTGCTTGCCGCGCAGGGCCTATCGGTGCGACGGAACGCTCAGCTGCTGCCGGAACCGACTGGCCCGCGCGAGGGCCGCACAGGGCGCGGGCCGCGCCTGCGGCTTCTGATCACCGGTGACAGCTCGGCAGCCGGAGTGGGCGCGGGCACGCAGGATCAGGCGTTATCCGGACATCTGGTCAACCGTCTGGCAAGGCACTACGCGGTCGAATGGCAGTTGGAAGCGACAACCGGGCACACCACCCAGGATACGATTGACCGCCTGTCGCAGATAAATGGCGAATTCGATGCTGTCGTTACGGCACTCGGGGTCAATGATGTCACCCGGGCTGTAACACGCCAGCAACTTGCGCACCGCCAGACCCGTCTCATCCGCTTGCTTTCCGAAGACCTGGGCGCTCGGCGCATCGTCGTCACCGCTGTCCCGCAGATGAACAGGTTTCCGGCCCTGCCCCAGCCACTGGCCTGGGTACTAGGATGCCAAGCCGCGCGCCTGGACCAGGGGCTGCAAGAGGTTGTCGCTGCTTTTCCGCATGTTCAACACCTGCCCCTCGATCTGCCGGACGACCCGGCATTGGCTGCACCGGATGGCTATCATCCCAGCCCCCGGGCGTATGCGCTTTGGGCGGATGCAGCCGCGCGTCTGTTGCTTCAGGCCTGACCGCGCGCCTGCCGGATCATAGGGATCGAGTAAACGACCAGAGCCGCCCAGATCAGTGGGAACGCAATCATCCGGCCGGTGTCTATCTTCTCACCGAACAGGGTTATTGCTGTAATGAAAATCATGGTCGGCGCGATGTATTGCAGAATGCCCATCGTGGACAGACGCACCAGTTTGGCGCCATTTGCGTAAACCAGCAACGGCACCGCCGTCACAACCCCTGCACAGGACAGCAACAAGGTGTCCGACATCGCCACGCCGAAATGTCCTGTGCCCTGCACACCCAAAAAGGTGACATAGACCAGTGCCGGAATCAAAAGGATCAGGACCTCGAGCAGGAAACCCTGGTTCGGCCCAATCGGCAACGAGCGCTTGAAGAACGCGTAGAACCCCCAGCTGACCATCAAGCCAAGAGCGGCCCAAGGCAAACGACCGGCTTCCACCACAAGTACCACCACACCGATCGCAGCCAATCCAACCGCGAATAATTGTGTCCGTGTCAGGGGTTCCCTCAACAGGATTGCCCCCAGCGCAATACTGAACAGAGGGTTGATGTAATATCCCAGCGCTGCATCCAATGCGTTGCCCGTGGAAATGGCCCATACGTAAATCGCCCAGTTCACGGAAATAAGCGCAGCGGTCAAAGCGGCCATGCCCAACATCTTCGGGTTGCCAAGCGCGGCCTTCAGATCCCGGGTTCGGCCCAGGACAACCAGCAACAACCCGGCCACGGGCACTGACCAGATAACACGGTGCGCCACAACCTCGACCGCGCCCATATGGTCCAGCGCTTTCATGTACAGAGGCAAAAACCCCCACAGGACATAGGCCGTGACTGCCAGCGCAAGCCCCTTTGGTGTGTCCGTGTTCTGTGAAGGTAGAAGCGTGTCTGCCACATCGGGTCTCCGGTTGATACCGGTTCGGTTTAAGGCAGAAATGAACGGGTTGAAAACTCTGAAAACAGTGAAGTGTCACATAACGATGTTTGATGAGTTGTCAGACCACGCTTTTCAGCTGAGGTCTGAAATGCGAGGCTCTGCCTCGCGCTCCGGGATATTTGTGGCCAGATGAACAAGGGGCACCAATCTTCATCTGGCCGAAAATACCCCGGGGGAGTCGCCGAAGGCGGCGGGGGCAGAGCCCCCACCGAACCCCGTGGTCACACCTTGACCCGTTCGGATTTCGGGTCATACATCGGCTTGAGCGACGCCTCGGCCCGGACTTTCGTGCCACAGACGTCGATCTCGTAAGTCGAGGCCAGAACGTCCGCAGCCTTCTCCCCTTCGCAGGGCACGTAACCCAAACCGATGGCGCCACCCAGCGTGTGGCCATAGTTGCCCGAGCTGAGATAGCCCACATACTCGCCATCGCGGATGATCGGTTCATTGTGGAACAGCAGCGGCTCGGGATCGGTCAGGCGGAATTGAACCAGGCGCGATTTCGGCCCACTTTCCTTGCGCGCGATCACCGCCTCGCGGCCGATGAAGTCGCAGCCCTTGTCCACCTTGACGGCAAAGCCCAGCCCCGCATCCACCACGTGATCCTCGCAGGTGATGTCATGGCCGAAATGGCGGAAACCTTTTTCGATCCGGCAACTGTCCATCATGTGCATGCCACAGAGTTTCAGCCCCATGCCCTGCCCCGCATCGTGCAGCGTTTCAAAGACGTGGCCCGCCATGTCGGAGGAGACATAGATCTCCCATCCAAGCTCGCCCACATAGGTGACACGGTGGGCGCGGGCGAGGCCCATGCCGATCTCGATTTCCTGCGCGGTGCCGAAGGAGTTTGCCGCGTTGGTGAAATCGTTTGGCGAAACCTTTTCCAGCAAGGCCCGCGCATTCGGACCCATCACCGCCAGAACGCCTTCACCCGCCGTGACATCGGTGATGACCACGTTGAAATCGCCCGAATGACGCATCATCCAGGTCTGATCCGCCAGCCGCGTCGCTGCCGGGGTGACCACCAAATAGGACGTCTCGGTAAGACGTGTCACGGTGACATCCGCCTCGATTCCGCCGGAACGGTTCAGAAACTGCGTGTAGACGATCTTGCCGTTGGGCACCGCGTAGTCGCCGCCACCGATAAAGTTCATGAACTTCTGGGCATCGGGGCCTTCGACGCGGATCTTGCCGAACGAGGACATGTCATACATGCCCACGTTTTCGCGCACCGCGCGGTGTTCGGCGGCCGAGTTGTCGAACCAGTTCTGGCGCTTCCAGCTATAGTTGTATTCGCGCTCTTGCCCTTCATTGGCGAACCAGTTGGCGCGCTCCCACCCGGCCAGTTCGCCCATCACGGCCCCGTGTTCTTTCAGGTGGTGGTGGAACGGCGTCCGGCGCACGCCGCGCGCCGTGGCTTTCTGGCGATAGGGGTAGTGGTCGGCATAGAGCAGGCCCAGCGTCTCCTTGGACCGTTCGAACAGGTATTTCCTGTTGCCTTGGAAGGGTTGCATCCGGCTGATGTCCACATCGCCCAGGTCAAAGGGTTTTTCACCCGAATCCATCCATTCGGCCAGCGCCATGCCCGCACCGCCTGCCGATTGAATGCCAATCGAGTTGAACCCGGCGGCAACCCAGACATTGTCCATCTCAGGCGCCAGACCCAGATGATAGGCATCGTCAGGCGTAAAGCTCTCGGGGCCGTTGAAGAAGGTGTGGATACCGGCCTCGGCCAGCATCGGCATCCGTTCGCAGGCGGCTTCGAGGATCGGTTCAAAATGGTCGAAATCCTCGGGCAGCTGGTCGAATTCGAACGTGTCCGGGATGCCATTCATCGCCCAGGGCTTGGCGTTGGGTTCAAATGCACCCAGCAGGATTTTTCCGGCATCCTCCTTGTAATAGGCGCATTCATCCGGCACCCGCAGCACCGGCAGCTGGGTCAGGCCGTCGATGTTTTCGGTCACGATATAGAAGTGTTCGCAGGCATGCAGCGGGACGTTCACGCCGGCCATTCGGCCAACTTCGTGGCCCCACATGCCCGCGCAGTTCACCACCATGTCGCATTCGATATGACCCGAGGCGCTGCCGTCATCGGCCACCCAATCGACACCGGTCACGCGGCGGCCCTGTTTGACGATGTCGGTGACCTTTACCCTCTCTTTCACCACGCCTCCGCGCTGGCGGGCGCCCTTGGCCAGGGCCAGCGCAATATTGGCGGGATCACCCTGCCCATCCAACGGCAGATAGACCGCACCTTTGACACCCTCGAGATTGATGTGCGGATACAGCTCCTGCACGCGCTCATTCGAGATTTCTTCGACCTCGACACCAAACGCCCGCGCCATCGCAGCCTGACGATAGATTTCCTCTTTGCGTTCCTCGGTCAGCGCCACGGTGATCGAGCCGCAGCGCTTGAAGCCGGTGGCGACGCCGGTTTCCTCTTCCAGCGAGCCATACAGCTCCTGACTGTACTTCGCCAGCTTGGTCATGTTTGCGGTGGCGCGCAGCTGCGCAATCAGACCCGCCGCATGCCAGGTGGTGCCACTGGTCAGTTGCTTTCGTTCAAGCAACACGACGTCCTTCCAACCCTTCTTGGTCAAATGATACGCGACCGAGCATCCGATGACGCCACCGCCGATGATGACCGCTCGGGCCTTGCTGGGAAGATCAACCATCCTGAAATCTCCGCTGTGTCAGGTTTGGCATAGGTTGCCATGGAAGATCGACAATAAATGCACCAAAAGCGTCACATAATCCGCAGTTTTCACCGATGTGAAGCCGCGCGCTTTTGCCGACGTACGACAAAAGGCGTTACCCCGAAGAAGCTTTTGTACACAGACGAAAAACCGTTCGGGAAACCACAGGCCATTCCAATTTCGCGAACGCTCATCGTGGTGTTCAGCAACAGGTTATTTGCCTTGGCCAGTCGCATTTCCCGGTAGAATCCGTTGGGAGTGGTTCCAAAAAAGGTTTTGAACTTACGCTCGAGGGACCGATTCGACAGGTGCAGCGACTCGACGATCTGATTGATCGGCAGGGGGTCTTCGATATTGGCCTGCATGAGCTTTATACACTGATCCAGCTTCGAATCGCCTGTCGCGGTCAACTTGGCGCCCGAGAATGGCTGCATCGAGGCAAAATCGCGGATGTTCTCATGCAGCATGATGTCGGCCACGGTCATCTTCGCCGGTCCCGAGACATGACGCCCGATCACTGCCAAGGCGATATCCGTTGTGGCCTCCATCCCGGCACATGTCACCACTGCGCCCTGTTCGGTTGCGATCGACAGCTTGGCTTCGAACCGGGCGCCGCGTTCCCGCAGGAACGATGCGTTTTCCCAATGGGTTGCCAGGTCGGCTGTTCCCTGCTCGTCGATATAGCGGCTGGCGGCTTCGGCCAGCAGGAACACCTTGGCGCCCCGGAAGGTATAATCCGACACCACCCGCCCCAACGACAAATCCGGATGATCCGGATCTGAATTGCCGATTACGAACAGGTAGTCCGCCTTGGGCTGAGGCGGCACCGCTTCTGTTTGAACCACGGCGTCACTGCTGCTGGCGATCGGGCCACCTTTGAGCGAGCGATAGGTGAAGGTGAACGGAGGGCTTGGGCATACACGGTTGGCCAGCCTCAACACCTCGACCAAAGACGCCAGTTCCAGCAGCACGAAACCCGGCGCGACAAGGATGTCGAAATGCCGTATGGCCTGTTTTGGAGCGTCCGAAGTAGGTTTTGCCGCCATTTTCTTCAAACGATGTTATGACCGGCGGCCCGCACCCGGTGCGCCAGTTCTTCGATATGATCCGGCCCGATTTCGCAGCACCCGCCAACAATCGTTGCCCCCTGATCGATCCACCGCATCACCTGATCCGCATAAGCCCCTGGGCCAAGGTCATGCCGTTCTTGCAGGGCATCCACGGTCGGCGCATCCTGAAGGAAGCCATCCGAAATATGCGTAAAACCATTGGCGTAGGCCCCGTATGGCCGATTCATGCCGGACAGAACCTCCAGCGCCGCCGGGATCGCTTCGGGGCGCGAACAGTTGATCAACACGGCATCGGGCGAAAACTCTTCCACCAGCGGAGCAATGTCCGCCAACGCTTCGCCGGACCTGAGAAGGCTGCCATCGTCATCATTGACCGACAGGGACAGCCAAACCGGTTTTCCGCATCCGGCCGTGCCACGCAATGCGCCCTCGGCTTCCTGTATCGAAGATACGGTCTCGATCAGAAACAGATCGACCCGCGCGGCCATCATGGCCACAAGTTCGGCGAACTTTTCAGCCGCGTCCGCCGGATCCGGGTTCAGATCGGGTCGATAAGATGCCAGCAACGGCCCCAATGCACCCGCGATCCGGCCCTCGGTTTCTGCGCGGGCACGTTCCGCCTGTGTCAGGGCAGTGTCGATCAGGGTGGGCATCTGATCCTCCATCCCCACCCGCACCAGACGAGAGCGATGCACGGCATAAGTATTGGTTGTCGCGACCGTCGCACCCCGGCGGAAATAGTCGCGGTGTACTTCCGCGACCAAATCGGGGTGATCGATCATCACGCGCGTCGACCACAGCGGTGTCGCCCGGTCGCCACTGCGTTTTACCAGTTCCTGCCCGATAGAGCCGTCCAAAAGGGTGATATCTGCCATGTCGTTACTCCTCAGGGCACCAATACCAGTTTTCCCGGAAGGGTCTTCGATTGAAAGTCAGCCTGTGCAACGCCAATATCCTTCAACGGATAGGTCCGGGAAACCAGCGGCTTGATCCGTCCGGTATTCACCAGTTCCACAAGACGGGCAAAGACTTCGGGTGCCTGGTGCGTGCACCCATGTATGGTGATGTCGCGCAGATATATGTCCCGCAGATCAGCTTCGACAATCGGGCCCGCTATCGCCCCCGAAACGGCGTAATGCCCGCCGGGTTTCAGGGAAAGGATCAGCGATGGCCAAGCCGGGCCACCCACAACGTCTATCACCACATCGAACATATCCTGCGGCAGCGGGTCGTTCCGGTCAAACGTGTTCTCTGCCCCCTGAGATTTCACGATCTCGGCTTTCGCGCCAGCCGTTACAGCCCAAACCGACGCCCCGCGCAGCGCAGCGAGTTGCACCGCCGCCAGCCCGACGCCACCCGAAGCGCCGGTAATCAGCACCTTGTGCCCGGCAGTCACGCCTGCGCGGGTCAGCAGGTTTTCCGCCGTGCCAAAGGCGCAAGGAATGGCTGCGATTTCCACATCCGAAAGGGGCGAGGCGCTGACGTCATAGAGATCATCGGCTTCAACCAGGCAGTACCGCGCAAAAGCCCCGTCAATCTCGGAACCCAGCGCAATGAAGCCCTGCGGGTTTCCCGGACGCGGGCGCGGCAGGTTTATCGGACAGGTCACGCGCTGCCCCGGTTTGAAGGCAACACCCGGCCCAACCTGTTCCACGATGCCGCACAGATCGCCGCCCTGAATGCGGGGAAAGTGCAATGCACCGCCCCAACCACCCGCTTCGACCTCTTGGTCAACCGCATCCGTCGCGCCGGTGACGTCCGAGGAATACCAACCGACACGCGTGTTGATATCCGTGTTGTTCACGCCTGCGGCGGCGACCCGAACAAGAACTTGTCCTGCCCCGGGTTCAGGAACCGGAATATCATCACGCCATTCCAGAACCTCGGGTCCACCGTGACCGGTCAGGTAGACGCCCGACATGGTATTGGGAATCGTCATCTCAGACCTCACCATCAGAATGTTACGGACCGTGGCTCGTGATCCTCAGCCCACATCAACGCGATCCACCATCAACAAAGAAACCAACCCCGCCTTCGGAAAACAGAAAACCTCGGCATGGCTGTTGTGGCGATGAAGGCCAAGCGTACAGCTGGCCTTCACGTTGTCTTCCATCAAGGTGTAGGCCCCGCGCGTGCCCCGACCGGAAACCTTCACGAAGGTATGGTCGTTTTCCCAGTCAAAGTTGGGACCCTCACCGGGTTCCAGCCTGGAATATTGCGGACGCATGGGGGCCTCCTTAGGTCAGGCGCGCAGCCGCTCATTTGCGGGATCCCACAGCGGCTGATCCTGCTGCACCACGGCGCGGCACTTCTGGCCGTAGATTTCCACCTCGAGCTCGGTACCGGGGTTTGCATGTTCTGACTTGATCATGCCCAGCGCGATGGATTTGCCGACACGGTACCCCCATGCGCCCGAAGTGGTCTCGCCCACGATCTGATCGCCCTGCCAGATGCACGACATGTAAGGCGCATCGCAATCACCTGCATCGACAGTCAGGGTGACGAACGACTTCTTCACGCCCTGCTGCTTTTCGTTCAGGATGGCGGCCTTTCCGGGGAAGTCCTGCGGCTTGTCCAGTTTGACAAACCGCTCCAAGCCCGCTTCCAGCAGCGAGTAGTCGGTGCTGAGGTCGCCCTTCCACGCGCGGTATCCCTTTTCGATGCGCAGTGAGTTCAGCGCATACATGCCGAACGGCTTGGCCCCGGCGGCAAGGATCGCGTCATAGATCGGCGGCATGTGCTCGTTCAGCGCATGCACCTCCCAGCCCAGTTCACCGGCGAAGGACACGCGGATCAGGTGGGCGGGTTGCCCGGCCACGGTGGCCGCCTGATGGGTCAGCCAGCCGGCCGAGAGGTCTGCATCGGTCAGGCCCGACAGGATCTCGCGCGATTTCGGCCCGGTCACGATCAGCGTGTCGCGAGTGGTGGTCACGTCCTCGACGGTGACGCCTGCGGGCATCGCGTTCCTCAGGATGTCGCGGTCGTGCCATTGCGCGGTGGCGGCGGTGATCATCACGAAATCATCCTCGCCCAGGCGCATGCAGGACATCTCGGTCAGGATGCGGCCACGGTCGTCGGCGATGTAGACCAGGTTGATCCGCCCCACCTTGGGCAGGCCACCGGTGACCAGCCCGCGCAGCGCCTCGGCCGCGCCTTCGCCCTTGACGATGAATCGCGAGAAACCCGGCAGGTCGAGCACGCCGCAATGGTCGCGCACGGCCTCGCATTCTTCCTTGATCCGCTGCTCCCACGGGCCGGATCGACCCCAGGTGTGGGTGCCTTCCTCGGAGGTATCGTCGCCCGGCTGCGCGAACCAGTTGGCGCGCTCCCAGCCGTTGTAGACGCCCATGACGCCGCCCAGTTCCTTGACCTTGGCATGCACCGGCGACAGTTTCTTGTCGCGCGCGGCGGGCCATTCATGATGCGGGAAGTGCATGGCGTATTCGTTGCCGTAGACCTCCATGCCCTTTTGATTGCAGTAATCCTGATCGGTGTAGTCGGTATAGCGGCGGGGATCGACGGCCCACATGTCCCATTCGGTGGCGCCATCCACGATCCATTCGGCCAGCACCTTGCCCGCGCCGCCGCCCTGGGCGATACCGAAGGTGAAGGTATGTGCCTCGAAGGCGTTCTTGACGCCCGGCATCGGGCCGATCAGCGGCAGGCCGTCGGGCGCATAGGGGATCGGCCCGTTGATCACGCGGCCCACGCCCGAGGTCGCCATCAGCGGCACCCGCTCCATCGCGTCGGTGACGATGTCCTCGATGCGGTCCAGATCATCGTTCCAAAGCTGGAAGCTGAAATCCTCGGGCATCGGGTCATCCTCGGTCATCCAATGGCCCTTGCAGTTGGGCTCGTAGGGGCCGAGATTGAAGCCGTTCTTTTCCTGCCGCAGGTAGTACGAGACGTCTACATCGCGCAGCAGCGGCAGCTTCCTGCCGCCGTTCTTCTTGGACCATTCTTCAACTTCCGGCACTTCGTCGGTCAGCAGATACTGGTGGCTCATGACCATCGCCGGCACGGTGCGGCCGCCATAGGGTTTGAACCACTCGCCGACGCGTTGCGCATAGTATCCGGCAGCGTTGACGACATAGTCGCAGTCGATGTCACCCTTCTCGGTGTGGACGGTCCAGGTGCCGTCGTCATGCTGGGTGACGCCGGTGGCGGGGCAGAACCGGATGATCTTCTGGCCCATGTCGCGCGCGCCCTTGGCCAGCGCCTGGGTCAGCTGCGCGGGGTCGATATCGCCATCGGTCGGGTCATACAGAACACCCTCAAGATCATGAGTTTCCAGGAACGGGTAGCGTTCCTTGGCCTGCTCCGGCGTCCACATTTCCATCGGGATTCCCTGATAGCGGCCCATCGACATGGCCCGCTGGAACTCCTGCATCCGCTCTTTGCTGTGCGCCAGACGGATCGAGCCGGACACGTGGTAGTTCATCGGATAGTCGACCTCTTCACCCAGACGCGAATACAGCTCGGTCGAATACCGCTGCATGTTCATGATCGCCCACGAGGTCGAGAAGGTCGGCACGTTGCCCGCCGCGTGCCAGGTCGAACCTGCGGTCAGTTCATTCTTTTCCAGCAGAACGCAGTCGGTCCAGCCTTTCTTGGCCAGATGATACAGCGAGGAAGCCCCCACCACACCGCCACCGATAATGACCACGCGGGCTTTTGTCGGAAAATCACTCATGTGTCTTGGTCCCTGTTACTGTGCCCGTCGGGGCAGATCGTCCGTGATGTCGTAATAGTCGCCCTTGTCAGCCACAAAGATGTGCTTCGAGAGCTTTTGGCCCGTGGGGGCATCGAATGCGCCCATGGAAATCGAAATCGTGTCCTCTTGGTTATGTTGCCAGAAGAGAAACGAGCCACATTTGCTGCAAAACCCGCGCCGTGCGATGTCTGACGCCCGGAACCATTCCAGCGTGTCGCGGGCCGAGAAACTCAGGTTGTCCTGATGGGTCGTGGTCGAGGCCCAGACATGGCCGGATTGCTTTCGGCACTGCCCGCAATGGCAGACCGAAGGCGGAGAAAGGTCTCCGTCGATGGTGAAAGCAACTGAACCGCAAAGGCAGGACCCGCTGTACATAAGACTACCCCCTTGCCGCAGGCGCGGTGCTGGTTCCCAACAACACGCCGTAGATTATGAAACAGGCCGCCATCACCCGGCGCACCCAGATATTGAACACCGCGCCCAGCGCCGCCTTGCCCATCAAGGCGCCCAACACGGTGAAACCGGTATAGCTGAGCGTGGTGATGATCAGCGCGGTTGGCATGATCACGACCATCTGCTGCCAGATCGGAACCTCGGGCTGAACGAATTGCGAGAACGCCGCGAGATATCCGGCGACACTTTTGGGGTTGATCGTGGCCACTGCCAGCGCGTGCAAATAAACGTGCCGGGCCGGGCGCTCTGAAACCGGTGCGGGCTTTGTTGCGTTCATCCACCCCCGCACGCCCAGCCAGATCAGAAAGCCCGCTCCGACCAGCTTGGCCATGAAGAAACCGGTCGGAGAAGCGGCAATCAGGGCTGTGACGCCCAGCGCGGACAGGATCAAAAACATGCTGGCCTGTGTCAGGATGGCCAATACACCCATCATCGCCTTTGGAAATGGCAGGCTCATCCCGTTCGAGATGCAGTTGACCGCGTTCGGCCCCGGAGTGGTGACGAATACCACCCAGAACAGCGCGAATATGGTCCAGGCCTCGAAGCTCATCAGTACACCGGCGGAGCAATGACCCAGATGGCCACGGCAGGCTCATCATAGGGGTTGGCCCATTGATAAGGTTCATGTTTGATCCGAAAGCTGTCACCAGGCCCCACCAGGAATTCACGCGCCCCGATCGTCAGGTTCAATCGACCCGAGATCATATAGCCCACTTCCTGCGTCGGGCGATTGGCTGGGGTCTGCATCCGTGAATGTGGCTCGAAAGTGGAATGCACCATTTCGAAATCATCGGTCAGATCCGGCGACAGCAACTCTTCGATCAGCCCTTCTTCGCCCGACCCCATCGGGCGACGCGACCCGGCGCGCACAACGTAGCCCTGTTCGTCTGCGGGGGCAGCGGAATGCGCAAACAGCATCGACATTGGCACGCCGAGGCATTCGGCAATCTGGCGCAGGTCCGAGATTGAAGGCTCGGACAAATCGCGCTCAACCTGGCTCAACCAACCGACAGAGCGATCCAGCCGAGTTGCAATCTCGGTCAGGGTCAACCCTCGGGCCTTGCGCAAGGCCCTCAGGTCAGCACCAAGGGTCGCGCTTTGGGGGGCTTGGCTGTTCACAGGCCGCTCCGAATCTCGTGAAATTCTTCCTTCGTTTTTCACGATGAAGCAAGACGGTGAAATTTCCAAGCGTTTTTTCACGCCCGATTTCAATGGGGCGTTGGTCATCACTTCGTACCGACGACAGAATTGAGGACCAGCAGGCACGGAGGCCCTTGAAACACCAGAAAAACCGCAGGGACGCAGCAGCCGGATTTCAGTGTTTGCCGTACAAGGGCTTCATTTCAAAAAGACAGCACATATCGTTCCCCCGTCGCGCTGCGGCGACATGGGAAATCCTAAGCAACAGAGACAGGTCTTGAATGAGCGTGAACCGTGCAAAGCCCGCCCGGGATTAGAATTGAAGACCGGCAAAAACCTTTACTTCATCCAACACATGTTGAGGCCAACGACGAGTGAAACTGTCAGCAATCGTTTCACGCTTTTCCGGCTCAAGCCCGGCGAGCAAGCTGGGAAAGCGGCGGCGGTTTCTGGGCAGCGTCCACATTTCGATGTCATTTTCAAAACAGTAGCGGGCAAAACGCACATCGACAAACTTCTCGCTGCCCTCCATGTAATCCAGTGCTGGGAACAGCGACCCGGACACCATGACGGTTCCGGTTCCCAGCTGGTGCACCCTGGTCGAGTAGGTCAGCCGTTGGTTCATACGCAACAACGTGCGCTGCCGTATGGACTTGGGCGTCGGGTTTGTAAATGTCGTGGCGTGATAACCGAAGACGCGCTTTTCCAGCCCGACGCCCCGCGCCCGGCGTATGGTCTGACGGGCATAGTTGTCCGCATATTCGATATCATCGTCGACCAGAAAAACGGTGTCTTCCGGATCAGGTTGAAAAATGAACTTGCCGACATCCTTGTAATCCCGGTCGGGAATCACGGCGGTGACGTTGTCGAACTCGCCCAGAAAATCGGGAACTTTCTGGTATTCGTTCAGGCAGATGAAAACTCTGTCGACCTGATGCGCGATGCTTGCCACCGAATGGGGCAATACGCCGATGCGATCCGGGAATGTCGCCATATGGGCGCGTCTGATCCCTTTTGGAGGCGCTTCATCCGCGACCGTCGGATTGATGTCAGACTCTTGCATCCCTGAGAAACACCCCAAAACGAAACTTCGCTATGGATTTTGATAGGAGATCGTTTCCAAGCCTGCAAGACGAAGTCAGACGGGCCGTTCAATCCCTCGGGAATCCCTCGGGTTGATGCACATCCGCAACGACCGCAGCGGTCAGTGCCTCGCAAACACGGCAGTCAGAATGCCTTCCAGGTTTTGCACATCCTGCTGCGTGAAAGCATCCGGCTGGTCGCTGTCAATGTCAAAAACGGCGATGACTTTTCCCGACGAATCCCGCACTGGCAGAACCAGTTCGGACCGGGTTGAGCTGGCGCAGGCGATGTGACCCGGAAATGCGTCGACATCCGGCACCAGTTGCGTTTCGCCCGTTCTTGCGGCAGCACCGCAGACGCCCCGTTCGAACGGGATGACCAAACACCCATGCCCACCCTGATAGGGGCCGATCTTCAAAACGCCCGGTTCGGTGACACGATAAAACCCGGTCCAGTCAAAACGATCGTCGGAATGGTGAACCTCGCAGGCGACAGTTGCCATGAGAGCAACATGATCCGTTTCACCATCGGTCAAGGCCGCGATGGTCTTGGAAAGCGTTTCATAATCGGCAGTCATTGATTGCAACCCCTTCGGATGGTCGGGGGCACGGCCCCCGAACCCCCGGAGTATTTGGAAAAAGATGAAGCGTCAAACGCGTTCAATGGCAATGGCCGTGCCTTCACCCCCGCCAATGCAGATTGCCGCGACACCCCGTTTGAGGTTTCGTTTTTCCAGCGCATTCAACAACGTAACGATGATGCGGGCACCAGAGGCACCGATAGGATGACCCAGGGCACAGGCGCCGCCATTCACATTCACCCTGTCTCGCGGCAAGCCCATTTCGTGCATGAAAGCCATCGGCACAACCGCGAAGGCCTCGTTCACTTCCCACAGGTCAACGTCATCCTTGCTCCAACCAATGCGCGACAACAGCTTCTGCGCCGCCGGGACCGGAGCCGTCGTGAAAAGGCCGGGGGCCTGAGCATGGCTCGAATGACCCAAAATCCGGGCCCGAACCGTCATGCCCTGCGCTTCGGCGGCTTCTGCCGACGCAAGAACCAGCGCAGCCGCGCCATCCGAAATCGAAGACGAATTGGCCGCCGTCACCGTACCGTCCTTGCGAAACGCAGGTTTCAGCGTCGGGATCTTCTCGGGGTGGGCGGATTTTGGCTGCTCATCTGTCTCCAGCAGAATTTCACCCTTGCGCGTCCGGACCGTAACCGGCGCGATTTCCTGATCGAATGCACCACTTTCCTGCGCAGACAGCGCGTTGGACAAAGATTGCAGCGCGTATTCATCCTGTGCTTCACGGGTGAACTGGTACGCCTCGGCACAATCTTCGGCGAAGGTCCCCATCAGACGGCCCTTGTCATAGGCATCTTCAAGGCCGTCGAGGAACATATGATCAACCACCTGGCCGTGGCCAATGCGGGCACCGCCGCGCATCTTGGGCAGCAGATACGGCGCGTTGGTCATGCTTTCCATGCCGCCCGCAACCATCGTATCTGCGTGACCCAAGGCAATTTGGTCAAAGGACATCATTGCGGCCTTCATCCCCGAACCACACATTTTGTTCAGCGTGGTGGCGGGAACCTCTTCGCCCAATCCTGCCGCGAAACCGGCCTGCCGCGCAGGTGCCTGACCCTGCCCGGCCGGCAAAACGCAACCCATCAGCACTTCGTCGACTGTCTGTACCCCTGCCTGTTGCAAAGCCGCGCGGATCGCTTCGCCCCCGAGGTCAGCCGCAGCAACACCGTCAAACATGCCCTGAAACCCGCCCATCGGTGTACGGGCAGCCCCTGCTATAACAACGTCTCTCATCCGGGTTTTCCTCCTGCTTTCCGGCCCTTGAATACCGAATGGTAAGAATTGCCGTCTAGCGTATTTCTACGACTCAATTTCAGTTTGGAAAGCGGCAGGATCATGGGGCTGACCAGCAAGACAACCGGCGAAACTCAGATCATCACCGTTCATGCCGACCGGATCGATGCTGCAATGGCCATTCAGTTCAAGGAAGACATGCGCGCCAATACCGAGGACAGCGCTCATCGCGTTGTTCTGGATCTGTCCGATGTCGAGTTCATTGACTCCAGCGGTCTGGGTGCAATCGTTGCCTCAATGAAACAGCTGGGAAAGGACCGGAGGCTTGATCTGGCCGGGTTACAGCCAGTGGTCGAAAAAGTCTTTCGCCTGACACGCATGGATACGGTTTTCAGGCTTTTTGAAACACTGGATGACGCGTTGTCAGAGACGGACGCCTGAAGGCAGCAGGGGATAGATGGCGTGGAGCCGATTGAAAACAAGACCTGTCTGGAATTGACCTTCCCTGCGACGGAATCAGAGGCCAGTGTGGGCATTGCAAAGCTCAGCGTCGGTCTGGCGGAACGGGGGTTGCCCCCCCATAAAGCCGATGATGTGAAGATTGCATTGGCTGAAGCCATCAACAACGTCGTGGAACACGCTTACAATGGCATCGCCGCGGCCAAGGTTCAGGTCACCTGCCGGCTGGACAGGGATCTTCTGGACATCTTGATCTCGGATACGGGGCGCCCGCTGCCTGGATACCGGCTTCCGGATGGCACCCCTGCTCCAATTGGAACGGATCTACAGGACCTCCCCGAAGGCGGGTTCGGCTGGTTCCTGATTCATCGCCTCACCAGTGATATCCGGTACGAGCGGCGCGGTGGATGCAATCGTCTGTCCCTGCGGTTTGACTTTGAATCCAACGGGTGATCGACCGCAATTGGTCACAATAAGGTCATTTTCGAAACATTGTCGCGCCGCAAACAACCGCCATACAGTGACTCGTAGCTCAGATAGCTTCCCTCGGCGCCACATATCACAGCCCCCACCCAGTGAATGGCGCCGAGGAACTTCCCCCCCCCCCGAAACTGCTGGACAATCGCTGATCAGTGAATAGCTTTCTCTTGTTCCACAGAGAGAGAATTCGCCATGCGTGATCTGCATAGCCCGGGCCGATCCGAAGTTTTTGCCACGCAAAGCATGTGCGCAACGTCGCATCCGCTGGCGGCCAAAGTGGCCATCGATATCTTGGGCCAGGGCGGCAACGCGATGGATGCCGCGATCGCCGGGGCTGTTCTTCTGGGGATTTGCGAACCTCAGATGACCGGATTGGGCGGCGATTGCTTCGTTCTGTTCAATCGTGCCGGCGAAAGCAGGATACGCGCGCTCAACGGATCGGGTCGCGCACCGGCTGCCGCGCAATCCCAGATGTTGCGCGATCAGGGCCTGTCATCCGTACCTTTGGATGGGCCGGATGCTGTGACCATTCCCGGAGCCGTCGATGCCTTCTGCCACCTGGCCCAGACCGAGGGTCGCCTGGGGTTGGGCGCGATTTTGAACCCGGCGATTCATTATGCTGAAGCGGGTGTTCCGGTGGCTCCCCGTGTCGCTTTCGATTGGAAATCGGGGGCCGCAACACTTCAGGGCGCCGCCCGCGACCACTATCTGATTGACGGGCAAGCCCCGTCGATCGGGCAGGTTTTCCGTGCGCCGGGACAGGCGGAGGTATTGCGCCAGATCGCGGCCCACGGGCGCGACGCGTTCTATTCAGGTGAAATCGCCGATGATATGATTACCGCACTTTCGGAAAGGGGTGGTGTCCATTCCGCTGAGGATTTTCATCACACAAGATATACCGAAACGCAGCCGATACATGGGGCCTACAAAGGCGTGGATTTGGTGGAACATCCACCGAACGGCCAGGGCGCAACCGCGATTTTGCTGCTGAATATCCTCAAGCACTTTGACATGGCCTCGATGGATCCATTCGGAGCGGAGCGTATTCATATCGAAGCCGAGGCCACCAAACTGGCCTATGACGCTCGAAACCGGTTCATCGCGGATCCCGACCACATGGCAAGAATGGAGCGCTTTCTGGATCCGGATATCGCTGCCAGATTGGCTGCTTTGATCGATCCCCAAAAGGCGATGCCTGCTGCGGCGCCTCTGACCGAAGCGGTTCACAAGGACACGGTTTACATCACCGTGGTCGACCGCGACCAAATGGCTGTTTCGCTGATCTATTCGATCTTTCACAGCTTTGGATCCGGTATAGCGTCGGAAAAATACGGCATATTGCTGCAAAACCGCGGGGCAGGATTCACATTGCAGCCCGGCCACCCCAACGAACTGGGCGGCGGCAAACGCCCGATGCACACGATCATTCCGGGAATGTTGGCGCAGGACGGTCGGGTCACGATGCCGTTTGGAGTGATGGGCGGTGCCTATCAGCCAACCGGACACGCGCGTTTCGTGTCAAATCTTACCGATTTCGGGCTTGGGTTGCAGCAAAGCATCGATGCGCCGCGTGCCTTCTTTGACGGATCGGTTCTGAAACTGGAGCGTGGGTACAGCGAGGCGATTGCGAAACAATTGTCCGATATCGGCCACAAAATTGAAGTACCGGAAACACCACTTGGCGGAGCGCAAGCGATCCGAATCCGAAACGACGGCATTTTGGAAGGCGGCAGCGACCCACGCAAGGATGGCTGTTCGCTTGGATACTGATCTGCGGCAGACCTATGCCCGCCGGTTCGGTTCCGCTAGTTCAGATGGAAATGCAGGGGGTATGCACCATCTTCGAACGGTCCGAACATGTTGGGTATATCCGGGTGCTCGACCGGTTCTCCTGAATAGTCGGCAACCAGATTTTGTTCTGAAACATAAGCAACATAGAAGGATTGATCGTTCTCGGCCAGCAGGTGATAGAACGGTTGCTCTTTCCTTGGGCGGCTGTCTTCCGGAATGGCCTGATACCATTCTTCGGTATTCGAAAACTCGGGATCCACGTCAAAAATCACCCCTCGAAAAGGGTGTTTCTTGTGACGAACCACCTGGCCTAAGCCGTATTTTGCACGTGTCTTTAGCATTGTATCAGCCCCCACCGCTTTTTTTACCCGTTTCCGGGCGGAAAAGCCAATCATTGATGTGAAAATCAGGGAAACAGTCTGTGAACCTTATACTGACAGTGTTCGAAATCGTGGCGCCGGTTTTTCTATTGGCGGCTGTTGGTTTTAGCTGGGTCAAGCTGGGTTTCGAATACCGCCTGCAATTCGTCACCCGCTTTGCAACGATGCTGGCGATGCCCAGCCTGATTTTTGTTGCCCTGATGCAAACCGAGATCCCGGGCAATGATCTGTCACGCTTCACAATGGCGACACTGGTCGCAAATCTGCTGCTGGCAGTGTTGTTCTGGCTGATCGTTCGAGGGTTGAGACTGGACCCGCGAACGTATCTGTCACCTTTGATTTTCGGCAATACCGGCAATCTGGGCCTGCCGCTGTGTATCTTTGCCTTTGGACAGGTCGGCCTGGGGTATGCAGTCATCTTTCTGTCAGTTACTGCACTGTTTTCTTTCACTTACGGGATTTATCTGGTCGCCGGTAAAGGTGCGTGGGGACAGGTTGCGCGCCAACCAATGGCCTGGGCGACGATCCTTGGCGCAGTGTTTCTGTCGCAGGGGTGGCAGACGCCGACATTTCTGACCAGCACGCTGGAGCTTTTGGGGCAAATGGCCGTCCCGCTGATGCTGGTCACATTGGGTGTGGCAATCGCCCGCCTGACTTCGCACAGCCTGGGGCGGGCGCTGTGGCTGTCGGCGCTGAAACTGGCGGTGTGCTTTGCGCTGGGATGGGGAATCGGACGATGGTTTGATCTGGATACGATCGCATTTGGCGTTCTGGTTCTTCAGATTTGTACGCCGGTTGCCGTAACCTCTTACCTGTTGGCCGAACGGTTCGGGGCCGATTCCGACGCCGTCGCCGGCATGGTCATGGTGTCCACCGTACTTTCCGTGGCGGCGTTACCGGCTGTTCTGGCCATCATTTTATAGCGATTGTGATTTCCTCAGCGCTCAATCTGCGCTAGAATAAGCAAAAAAGGCACGAGGCACATGAGCAGAATTCTTTTCGTACTCCTTGGGGTGCTGCTTCTGGCATCCTGTGGGGGCGGTTCCAAACAGCCGCCCAGCAGATTGAACGACGCGTGCAGCATTGCGCGTGAAAAACCCGACTTTATCAAGGCCTTCAAGAATACCGAGCGCAAATGGGGCGTTCCGGTTCACGTTCAGATGGCGACCATCTATCAGGAAAGCCGGTACAAGCATGACGCGCGCACGCCACACAGATATGTTCTGGGCGTGATCCCGATGGGCCGTCAAAGCAGCGCTTACGGCTATGGTCAGGCACTGGACGGGACGTGGGAACAATATCAGCGCGAAACAGGAAAACGTCGGGCCAAACGGGATCGCATCCGCGACGCCTCGGATTTCATCGGCTGGTACATGAACAAAAGCTACGAGCGCAACGGCATCCATCCCAGCGACACGCGCAATCAATACCTGGCCTATCACGAAGGCCATACAGGGTACGCGCGCGGCAGCTACAACAACAAATCCTGGCTGTTAAACGTTGCAAATGACGTGGACGCGCGCGCGCGACTATATCAGGCTCAGTTGGCGAACTGCCGGTACTGAAGCGTCAGCGGGTCAGCGATTTCCTGACCCGCTTCTCTTCTTGTCCGAGAACAGCTTCTGATCAAGGCGACCGCCTTCATTCAGGGCACCCAGCAATACCGTTGTCTGGCTGCCCGCATTGTCGTGAATCACCCATTTGCGCAGCTCGACCGGATTGTCCGTGAACATCAGTTCGATCCGGCCCGCTTCGGGGTTCTTGGGATCCTGCGCGGTGACGACGGTGGCCGTCCCGTCAAAGCTGTGACCTACGACCATATTCGCCTGGCTCAGGTTCACGTTGCGCGCCAGCACGATGGACAGGGGCGTGCGCTTAAGCGGGTATTGCTCGGGCGGCTGGTTCGATTTCGGATCAAAGATCTGAACACTTCCGGATCTCGCCAGAACCACGGCACTGTTGGGCGGGTCATATTCAAACCGCATCTTGCCGGGGCGCTGCATCCACAGCTTGCCGGTGCTCAGCGAGCCATCGTCATTCACCTGCGTGAATGTCGTCTGAACCGTCTTCAATCCGTTCAGGTAGTTGGAAATCTGTGAAAGCGGCAGTTTCTCCGCCGCCCATGCGGCGGGTGCGGCCAGTGTCAAAGCAAGGGCAAAAGCAATCTGTTTCATGCCGTACAGATAGGTCTTCTGCCCTTGTTATTAAATATCTTACTGTTCGGGGACGAGGATTTCGCGTTTCCCCACATGATTTGCTGACGAAACAACACCTTCGTCTTCCATTTGCTCAACAAGCCGTGCAGCTTTGTTGTAGCCGATGGCAAGTTTTCGCTGGATGTACGAGGTCGAGCATTTGCGATCCTTGATCACGATTGCCACCGCCTGATCGTAGAGCGCATCCTCTCCGTTCGTATTGCCACCTGTGTTCAACCCCAGAACGGCATCGATATTGTCGGCCTTATCTTCGGCCGGGCCATCCAGCACCGTGCTGACGTAATCCGGCGGGCCGAACTGTTTCAGGTGGTTGACGACTTCCTCGACCTCTTCATCCGACACGAACGGCCCGTGGCAGCGGGTAATCTTGGCACCGCCAGCCATGTAGAGCATGTCGCCCTGCCCCAGCAGCTGTTCGGCGCCCATTTCACCCAGAATGGTGCGGCTGTCGACTTTCGACGTCACCTGGAACGAAATCCGCGTTGGGAAGTTCGCCTTGATCGTACCGGTGATCACGTCGACCGAAGGGCGCTGTGTGGCCATGATCAGGTGAATGCCCGAGGCCCGCGCCATCTGCGCCAGACGCTGGATGCAGGCTTCGATTTCCTTTCCCGCCACCATCATCAGGTCGGCCATCTCATCGACGATGACGACGATATAGGGCATCGCTTCGGGCGCGAATTCTTCCGTCTCGAATGTGGGTTCTCCGGTTTCATCGTCAAACCCGGTTTGAACCGTGCGGCTGAACATCTCGCCTTTGGCCAGCGCATCCTTCACGCGCCCGTTGTAACCCGCGATGTTGCGGACGCCCATCTTGGACATCTTGCGATAGCGGTCCTCCATCTCGCCCACGACCCATTTCAGGGCGACAACCGCCTTTTTCGGGTCGGTCACGACCGGCGACAGCAGGTGCGGGATGCCGTCATAGACCGACAGTTCCAGCATCTTGGGATCGATCATAATCAGACGGCATTCATCCGGCGTCAGCTTGTACAGCAGTGACAGGATCATCGTGTTGATTGCCACCGACTTACCTGACCCGGTGGTGCCCGCAATCAGCAGGTGCGGCATCTTCGCCAGGTTCGCCACGACGGATTCGCCGCCGATATCCTTGCCCAGGGCCAACGGCAGCGCCTGGTTGCCATCGCCAAAGTCACGGCTGGCCAGGATTTCGCGCAGAACCACCATTTCGCGGTTTTCGTTCGGCAGTTCGATACCGATCACCGAACGCCCCGGCAGGGTCGAAACCCGCGCCGACAGGGCCGACATCGAGCGTGCGATGTCGTCGGCCAGGCCGATCACACGGCTTGCCTTCAGACCCGGAGCGGGCTCCAGCTCGTACATGGTCACAACCGGGCCGGGGCGAACGCTGACGATCTCGCCCTTGACGCCGTAATCATCCAGAACGTTCTCCAACATCCGCGCGTTTTCTTCCAAGGCTTCATCGCTCAGATGATGGCGCTGAATGCTGGCCGGATTCGACAAAAGGCCCAGAGGTGGCAGTTCGAAATCAGAGTGCCGCTCTTCAAAGGACAATGCGGGCTGCGCCTCGGCCTGTGCGCGGCGAGACGGCTGCGGTGTGCGGCGTATCGGTTGTGCGACCACGGGCTTGCGCGGTTCGGCCACCGGGATTTTCATTGCCGGGCGCGGTTGCCGAACAGCTTGTTCGACATCCTCGAATACCTCGGCGTCCCCCTCGTCCAACTCGGGCGCATAGGGTGTCTGCATGGGCGCGGGCGCGTTTTCAACCAGTGCGGAGTCTTGCGACTCTGGCTTGTCACCCGCTGTTACGGGTGGTTCGGGCGGCAGCCCTGCTGCTGTCACCGGCGGTTCCATCGGCAAGCCATCGGGCTGGCTTGTGTTCAGAATCAGCGGCCCCGGGCGGCGGCCACGGCCTTTGGTCAGCGGAAGGTTCGGGTCGGGTTCGGGCGTCACCTCACCGGTGGCCACTTTGCGATTGCGCACAGCGGCCGAGATTTTCGACCGGATGCGATCTTCCCCCGGCATTTCGTCGAAACCCGCGATCGGTTCCGGATCGACCAGCTCTGGCTCGGGCATGGGATCGGGGCGCCTGATGAGTGACGGCATGCGCGCCAACAGGCCGGATTTGACCGGAGGTTCGGGACTTTCCAGTTCAGGTTCTTCAAAGATTGGATCGGCATAAGCCAGATCATCCTCGAACACGGCCTCGGCCGCTGCGGTTCGCGCAAGTTTGCGCTCTTCCCATTGCGCGCGGCGATCTCGCGCAGCCTGCGCTGCCGAGGCTGCACCACGGCCCATCAGGGTCATCAGCATGTCGTATGCCATGACGAGACCCAGCAGGAAGGCTCGGAAGCCCTTTTTTACATCAGCTTTGGTGAAGCCCAGAACAAATATGCCAAGCGCGATCATCCCGACCGCCATGGCAAGCGACATCAGCTTCACCAGAAAATGGGACGAAATCGGCAGCAGCGTCAGCAACGCGCCCATGACCGTATCGCCGAACAATCCGCCCAGACCATAGCTGTGGGTCGCGCGCCAGTCTGCGTCAGGAACGAGGGTTGCGGCGTACACCGAGACGACGGCGATCCAGATCGGCGCAAAGATCAGACGCGCGATCGCGCGATCTTCCCCGAAATGGCCCGCAAACCGAACCCCCCAACCGATCAGAACCAATGCGATGCCCCAGCTTCCCCAGCCGACGATCATGAACAAGGGAGCGGCGATCGAGGCCCCAATCCGCCCCATCCAGTTTTGCACCGGTGCGTCGGTGGACACCATCCAGTTTGGATCATCAGGTGTGTAGGACCAGATCATCGCGGCCGCAGCCAAACCCAGCAGGATCAGGGCGATGCCAATCAGTTCCTTGCTGCGTCGCTCCAGGGCTGCCTGCGTTGTGCTGTCCAGCAATGGATCGCGGTTACGCGCGTTGTATGATGCCATTTTGCCCTCGTACCTCACGAATAGATGCAGTCGCGGAGTGTGATCAGACCACGCTGCAACTCTGTTTTTGGGGCCACCAATGCAGCCCGAATAAATCCTTCGCCCGGGTTCTTTCCCGGATCGCCTTGTGAAAGATATGCGCCCGGCAGGACCCGGACGCCGGTTTCCTTCCAGACTTTCAATGCGGTGTCTTCACCATTCTCGACCGGCAGCCACAGGAAGAATCCGGCCTCGGGCGGCATATAGCCCTGCACGCCTGCGAATACCTCATCCGCTATGGCGTATTTTTCCTGATACAGCGCGCGGTTTTCGCGAACGTGTTCCTCATCCGCCCAAACCTTTGCCGCGGCAGCTTGCAAGGGCAGAGGCAGAGGCGACCCGGCATAGGTGCGCAACTGCTTGACCTGCTTGATCGACTTTGGACCACCTGCGACAAGTCCCGACCGCAAGCCGGCCAGATTCGAACGTTTGGAGAGCGAGTTGAACAGCGTGATCCTTTCAGGATCAGCGCCCAGGTCCCGCGCGACGGTCAGAATACCTGTCGGGGCCTCTTCACGGTAAATCTCGGAGTAACACTCATCCGCAAAAATGCGGAAATCGTACTGCTCGGCCAGACGGATCAGGTCGGCCCAATAATCGCGCGAGGCAACGGCCCCCTGTGGATTGGCCGGTGAACAGATATAGGCCACGGCTGTGCGGTTCAGCACGTCCGCAGGCAGGCCGGCATAATCCGGCAGATGGCCCGTCGCGGCGGTGGCTGGCACGAAGTATGGCTGCGCGCCGACCGACAGCGAGGCGACCATGTAAACCTGGTAAAACGGGTTCGGGCACAGGATGATCGGCTGCTGACCATTCTTCTGTTCCGGGCACAAAGCCATGGCGGCGTTGTATAGCCCCTCGCGCGTGCCGTTCAGCGCCATTACGTTGGCATCAGGGTCCATCTGAACCCCATATCTCCGCTTGATCCAGCCCGTGATTGCACTGCGCAGGTCATCCGACCCTTCATTCGGGGGATATCCCTGGAACCCGGCGGCGTTTTCCATGATGACATCCGTCACCCAGGCCGGAAATTCATGTGTCGGCGCACCAATGGTCATATGAACGACGTCACCGCCCGGCTGGTGATGATCCAGCAGGGCGCGCAGACGCGGGAATGCATAAGCCGGTAGGTTCGAAAACCGCTCGGGGAAAACCATAATACTGCCTCAATATCGGGGTCATAGGCGCCCCGTTTTTTTGGCAGATTACAGTCCGTATGCCTCTTCGTCCAGACAAAGAGGTTCCGAATCAGGGGATTGTGGCATTCAGGCCAGCACCGATTCCGTTTCCGAACCAAGCCGCAACAACGCCTCTTCCGAGCCGGGATAGCCCAGCATCATCAACCCGCAACCGGGGGTTCCGGTGGGCAGGCTCAGCGCTGCAAGCCCCATCAGATTGCCAATCCGCGTGTTCCGCAGGGCCAGAAGATTCTCGGTCACGTAGTAGTCGTGATCGCTGAGCAAGCGCTCCAGATTAGGCGGAAAAATCGGCGCTGTCGGCGCCAGAACCGCATCAAACCCGGCAGTTGCCGCGTCCCAGGCGCTGCGGCACGCCTTGAGCTTGGCCCAGGCGGCCACATAGTCGGGGCCCGAATACCCCATGCCAATGCGGAAGCGTTCGAGTATCTCGGGATACATCGCGTCGGGATTGGCCTCGATCACATCGCGCCACAGCCCATAGGCCTCGGTCGTGTATACGATGCTGGTCAACGTCATGGCCTCGTTCAACTCGGGCACTTCCAACGGCACGATCTCGGCCCCCGCGTCCGCAAGTTTGGCAACGGCTTCGTCATATGCTTTGCGCGGTGTGTCGCGCAGATCGTCTTTGGCGATGTTCTGCAAATCGGCAAAACGGCGTCCTTTCAGCGAAGCGCCACGCAGATCGGCAGGCGTCCCCCCCTCGAGCAGAGCCAGAACATGCGCCGCATCCTCGACCGAACGCGCCACAGGTCCAACCGTGTCAAACCGCAGGCAAAGCGGTACCACACCTTCCAGGCTGAGCCGCCCCGCAGTGGTTTTCAGCCCCACCAGATCATTCCATGCCGCCGGGATACGCACCGACCCGCCCGTGTCCGAGCCGATGCCACACGCCGCCAACCCCCAGGCGACCGAGGCCGCCGCCCCTGAAGACGACCCCCCGGGCACTGCTGCCTCGTCATGAATGCAGGGCGGGGTTTCGGTGATCGGATTCAACCCGAGGCCGGAAAAGGCCAGCTCGCTCATATGCGTCTTGCCCAGACAAACCGTTCCCATCCGAGTCGCGTTGCGCAGCACCAGAGCATCCGCTTCCGGTACGCGATCCTTCAACAGAGCCGAACCGGCCTCGGTCACGGTGCCGGCGGTGTCGAACAGGTCTTTCCAACTGATCGGGACCCCGTCCAGCAACGACCGGCGCAGGCCCAGTTGCGCGCGTTGCCGAGCGGCTTCAGCCTCAGCCCGGGCACGGTCATGGGTGACGCGGGCATAGATGCGGTCCCGATGCGGATGAGCGTCAATAGCGGACAGGTAGGTTTCCGTCAGTTCGACCGGATCGATCTGGCCCATGCCAATGCCACGGCCCAAATCACACGCGGTCATGGTCAACCAGTCCTGCATCTCATCCCTCCTGATTTTTAGGCTTTGGGTGACGGTAGCGACAGGACTGCACATGGACAATCCCGAAAGGGCGCGCATATTGCAGGGCATGACACAGGCTTCTGACATTCTGATCGTGGGCGGCGGGTTGAACGGCCCTGCTTTGGCGCTGGCACTGGCACAAACCGGTCATTCGGTCACGGTGATCGATGCGCTGGTCGAAAAGGCGCGCAAGAACGCGGCATTCGACGGGCGTGCCTATGCGCTGGCTCTGGCCTCACAGCGGTTGTTGGATGCCATCGGTATTTGGGACCGCGTCGCGCAGCACGCCCAACCGATGCTGGAAATCAAGGTCACAGATGGCCATGCCGGAACAGGACCATCACCTTTTTTCATGCATTTCGACCATGCCGAGATCGAAGAAGGCCCGATGGGGTACATGGTCGAGGATCGCCACCTGCGCCGTGCTTTTCTGGACGCGATGGCCGAAGAGCCGCGCATCACCCAGGTAAGCGGCAAATCCGTCGTTTCGCAACAGGCCGACACTGCCAACGTGACCGTGACGTTGGATGACGGCACAACCCTGGGCGGCATCCTGCTGGTTGGCTGTGACGGTCGCCGCAGCGGAACCGCGTCTCGGGCCGGCATCAAACGCACCGGTTGGGATTATGGCCAGACGGCATTGGTCTGCGCCATCGAACATGAGCTGCCGCATATTGGCATTGCGCATCAGTTTTTCATGCCACCCGGTCCGCTGGCGATTCTGCCGTTGACTGGCAATCGCAGTTCCATCGTCTGGAGCGAACGCACCGAAACCGCACAGCACATCAACGCCCTGCCCGAAGATGATTACGTGCAAGTGCTACGCCCGAGATTTGGCGATTTTCTTGGCAAAATCAGTCTGGCGGGTGATCGTTTCACTTACCCGCTGAACCTGACCATCGCCAATGCCTTCATCAGTGATCGCATGGCGCTGGTTGGGGATGCCGCGCACGGAATGCACCCCATTGCCGGTCAGGGCCTGAATGCTGGCCTGCGCGATGTCGGCGCTCTGGCTGAAGTTCTGACTTTGGCGGGACGGCGCGGCGAGGATATCGGCTCGCTCATGGTGCTGGAGCGCTATCAGGAATGGCGCCGTTTCGACACGGCCTCGCTGGCAATGGCGACAGATGTCTTCAACAAGATGTTTTCAAACGACAATCCGTTGCTGCGCCTTGGTCGTGACATTGGCATGGGAGTTGTCGGCGCTTTGCCCGGGCTGCGTCGCGGCTTCGTTCGCGAGGCTGCCGGGCTGACCGGCGATCTGCCCAAGCTGTTGCAAGGGCGCCCGATTTAATCCAGCTGCCGGGCCTCGTCGACCAGCATGACCGGAATCCCGTTGCGGATGGGAAAAGCCAAACCCGCCGCTTTTGAAACAAGTTCCCGCCTTTCGGCGTCATAGTGCAGGGTCGTATGTGTCTGCGGGCAGATCATCGCCTCGAGCATGTGGCGATCAAAGACGTGTTCAGGGTCGGTCATTGCAGTTTTTCCTCATTCGATCCGCCTCGCATGGCGAATTCAATCAGCGTCACCAACGTCTCGCGCCGGGTGCGCAGGCAGGGGGCTTCCAGCAGGGCCTGTTTGTCCTCGGGGTCGAAATCCAGAAGCATCGACAGGGAATTCACCAAAAGCTCATCCTCGGCATCTTTGAGCGAATCCCAGTCGGTGGACAATTGACGGGATGAAAAGTAACGCTCCAGCAATGTAAGGAACTTTGCGCGGTCGAACCCGTTGTCTTTCTCGGCCTTTCCCAGATCACGATCGAACCCGTCCCACGAGACCGCACACCTCCGGTAGGGCGTGAACGCGTCCAGCTCTGACAGGACCCTGAACCGGGATATACCGGTCAACGTGATCAGATACCGGCCATCTTCGGTTTCCGAAAACTGCGTCACCCGCCCTGCGCATCCAATACGGTGCAGCTTGTCCTCGTCTTTGACCGAAGGATTCGGCTGAACCATTGCGATCAACCGTTCCTTGGTTTTCAGCGCGTCGTCCAGCATCTGAAGATAGCGCGGCTCGAATATGTGAAGCGGCAAGCGCGAGCGGGGCAGCAGCAGTGCCCCGGGCAATGGAAAAACGGATACCGTATCCGGCAGGTCGGCGGGGTGCATCATGTACCCAATTCTAGCTCTGATGAGAGATTAGGCAAATATCATCGAACTGAGTTTGCGACGTCCGTTCAGAACAATCGGGTCATTGGCCTTGAGCGCATCGAAGATGGTGAAAAGCTGTGTCTTGGCCGCGCCCTCATTCCATTCACGATCCCGGCGGAACAGCTCCAGCAATTGTGCCACGGCTTCTTCCACATTGCCGTTCGCGTGCAGCGCCTGGGCCAGATCAAAGCGGGCCTGATGGTTGTCCGGATCCGCCTCGACAGCCGCCGTCAGCTCGGCGACGGGGCCGGCATCTGCCGCCTGCTTGGCAAGTTCCAGCTGCGCATGTGCGGCTTCCAGCTCGGCCGATGTGGATATCTCGGCCGGAGCGCCGTTCAGGATCGCCTCTGCCTGCTCCAGATCGCCGGTGGCGATATGCGCCCGCACCAGCCCGCCATAAGCCGCGGCGTGGTTCGGATCTTCACCCAGAATCGCGGCAAAGGTCTGAGCCGCGTCCGCGGCAGCACCTTCGGCAAGCATTTCCTCGGCAGCCTGCACGGCATCATCCAACTGGCCGCCCGGGCTTTCACCGCCTGCGGCTTCGATCACACGGTCCACGAACGCCTTGATCTCGGATCCCGGCAACGCGCCTTGAAACCCGTCCACCGGCTGACCCTTGAAAAAGGCATAGACGGTCGGGATCGACTGGATGCGCATTTGCGCGGCAATTGTCTGCGCCTCATCCACATTGATCTTGACCATCTTCACCGCGCCTTTCGCGGCTGTCACAGCCTCTTCCAGCATCGGGCCAAGGGTTTTGCACGGGCCACACCAAGGTGCCCAGAAATCGACGATCACAGGTGTTTCCTGCGAGGTTTCGACCACATCGGCCATGAAAGTGGCCTCGGTCCCGTCTTTGATCAGATCGGTTGCTGGGGCGTCTCCGCCGTTCAGAAGGTCCATGGCAATCACTCTTTCGTTCGAATTTGCGCCCTATATGCAGTCGCTGGCCGCGGAAACCAAGGGCTGAGTTGCAGATCAGACGTCGAAACTGGCAAAGACCGGAGCGTGATCGCTGGGTTTTTCCCATCCACGGGCGTCCCTCAGGATGCGGCTGGAATGGCCCGCGTTCGAGATATCGGCCGTGGCCCAGATATGGTCCAGCCGGCGCCCCTTGTCTGCCGCATCCCAATCCCGGGCGCGATAGGACCACCAGCTGTAAAGCTGCCCTTCCGGAATATCCTGACGGGTGATATCGACCCAGCCGCCTGCTTCCTGTGTCTCGGCCAGATGCTCGACCTCGACGGGCGTGTGCGAGACGACCTTCAGCAGTTGTTTGTGTGACCATACATCATCCTCACGCGGGGCGATGTTCAGATCACCGACAAGGATGGATTTAGCCGGCTTTTCCGCACGGAACCAATCGCGCATATCAGTGAGATAGTCGAGCTTCTGGCCGAATTTCTCATTGACGTCCCGGTCCGGCACGTCGCCGCCCGCCGGGACATAGAAGTTGTGGATCGTGACACCGTTTTCCAACCGCCCGGCAATGTGGCGGGCATGTCCGAGACCAGCGAAATCCTTGTCACCCACCTCTTCCATCGGCAGGCGCGACAGGATGGCGACGCCGTTGTAACCCTTCTGCCCCCGCGCGATCATGTGCTTGTAACCCAGTTCGGCAAACCCTTCGGTCGGGATCTTCTCAACCGGTGATTTGCACTCTTGCAGGCACAATACGTCAGGGGCTTCTTCTTGCAGCAATTTCAAAACGATAGGCTCACGCAGGCGAACGGAATTGATGTTCCATGTGGCAAGGGTGAAAGGCATGTCGGGGATTCCTTTGTCGCGATTGGCGCAGGTTAGCGTGGCACAAAGCCAGTTGCCACGAGAAAAGGCGGCTTCATCCCTGGACTATCCGTCGGCAGGTCAACGAGCTTCCCCTTGCCCTGATACCTCGCCTGATGCAGACTTGTGTGCGAATGAGGAATGTCTGTTTCACCGCTGGGTCTGTTCGCGAACAGACCGGCCCGGCACGATGCTTTGGGAGGAGTGTGTCATGGCATCCGAATCCGCAGGTTCCACGCCGCCGGAAAACCTGACGCCACAGCAGCAGACCATGCCCAATGTCAACAGGGTCACTGTAGATGATATCACAGCGTCACTGAAGGCAGGGTTTTCCGACTTTCTGGCCCGCCCTGTCATGAGCGGTTTCTTCGGCCTTTTCTTTGCGGTTTTCGGAATTCTGTTGGTTTGGGCCCTGATCTGGCTTGGCCAGATCTGGATGATTATCCCTGCCATTGTAGGCTTTCCGCTGATCGCCCCTTTTGCCGCCGCCGGGCTTTATGAAATGTCGCGCCGCTTGCAGAAAGGCGAAAGCTTTGGCTGGTCTGAAATCCTGACCGTTATGGCCAATCAACGCAAACGCGAAATGGGCTGGATGGCCTTTGTCACTCTTTTCATTTTTTGGGTATGGATTTACCAGGTTCGGCTTTGGCTGGCGATCATACTCCAGAACGCATCCTTTTCGGATTTCGACGGGTTTTTGAACGCCGTATTCTTCACACCGCAGGGTTGGATATTCCTTGCCGTAGGCACCTGTGTCGGCGCATTCCTGTCGGCCGTACTGTTTTCGGTGACCGTCGTCGCCATGCCCTTGCTGCTGGACCGGGAAACCAACTTCATTTCCGCCATGTTGACCTCTTTGCGCGTCGTATCCGAAAGCCCGGTGGTCATGCTGGGCTGGGCGGCGATCATTTCGGTCACCATGCTGTTGTCGCTGGTTCCGGCGTTTCTGGGTCTGGTTTTCACCCTTCCGATCCTTGGCCACACCACGTGGCACCTTTATCAGCGGGCCGTTGCTCCCGTGGAAGAGTGACCCGCCGCAGAGCTCATTGTTCTATTATGGGCCAAAAATCGGTCAGTGCTGCTTTCTGTCTTGCGTAGCAGCCCCCCTTCAGCACCGAAAAAAAGCCGGGCCATTCGGCCCGGCAGTCCAACAGGGAGGTACATGTCATGACCCGGACATGCACGGGTTGGGAGTAACCTAATTATGAGTTCAGAGTATCACTTTGATCCACATCAATCCACAACCAGTTAAGACACGAGCCTATATCCACCCGATTCTGTGACCAAAAGGCGCGCATTGGACGGATCGGGCTCGATTTTCTGACGCAAACGGTAGATGTGGGTTTCCAGCGTATGCGTCGTGACCCCGGCATTGTATCCCCAAACTTCATGCAGCAGCACATCCCGCGCCACGACGCCATCGGTCGAACGGTACAGGAACTTGAGGATGTTGGTTTCCTTCTCGGTCAGGCGGATCTTGCGGTCTTCTTCCGTGATCAGCATCTTCATCGCTGGTTTGAACGTATAGGGGCCAAGAACAAATACCGCGTCCTCGGATTGTTCGTGCTGCCTCAGCTGAGCGCGGATACGGGCTAGCAAAACCGGGAATTTGAATGGTTTGGAGACATAATCGTTCGCGCCGGCGTCCAGACCCAGAATCGTATCGGCATCGCTGTCATGACCGGTCAGCATCAGGATCGGGCTTTTGACACCCTGTTTGCGCATCAGGCGGCACAGTTCCCGCCCGTCGGTATCGGGCAGACCCACATCAAGAATGACCAGATCATAGATCGCTTCGCGTGCGCGCTCCATTGCGGACTGGCCGTCTGACGCTTCGAAAACGTCAAAGTCTTCGGTCATGACAAGTTGTTCGCTGAGCGCCTCGCGCAGATCCTCGTCATCGTCCACCAACAGGATTTTCTTGAGTTGAGCCATTTCCCGATCCTCCAAACGCTTTTCCATCACTTGCGCGCGGAATATGCAATCAACAAGATTTGCTGCAACGGTTTCACGCCTTCGTGTCAGAGTTGGCAGAATTGTTTCACATTTCCTTTCGAAACAGCTAGGAGAAAAGCTGAGCGTTATAGGGTAACATAGATGAGTCTCATTCCCGATATCACCGAACTTCTGGCCAGGGCCCGGGCCGATCTGCGCATGGGCGTTCCAGTGGTGCTGACCGATGACAGCGGCTTTAGCGTTGTGGCGATCTCTGCGGAAACGCTCAGCCCACAGCGCCTGGCTGATCTGAAAAAGCTCGGGGAACCGGTGGTGGCCATTACCGGGCGGCGGGCCGAAACACTCAAAGCGCGTGCCTATGACGGTGATCTCGCACGGGTTTCGATTCCCGCCGATGCAGACATCACATGGGTGCAGGCGGTTGCCGATCCCTCGGACGATCTGAGCGCGCCGATGAAAGGGCCGCTGATGACCGAGCGCCACGGTAACGCCAATTTGCACCGCATCGCGATTGCGTTGGCCAAGTCCGCTCGCATTCTTCCCGCCGCGGTCGTCGTGCCGGTCGAAGACGGTCGGGCCTTTGCCGTATCGCACGGCCTGACCTGCATTGATCACACACGCGCCGCCCCGCATCTGGCGGACCGCAGCGCCTTGCATGAAGTGGTCGCCGCCCGCCTTCCGATGGAAGTCTCCGAGGCCGGTCGCCTGCATGTTTTCCGCCCCGAAGATGGCGGAGAAGAGCATTACGCGGTCGAAATCGGCCGCCCGGATCGGGACAAGCCGGTTCTGGCCCGGTTGCATTCTGCCTGTTTTACGGGCGATCTGATGGGCAGCCTGAAATGCGACTGCGGTCCGCAACTGCGCGGCGCGCTGGCACAAATGGGGGCCGAAGGGGCAGGAGTTCTTCTGTACCTGAACCAGGAAGGGCGCGGTATCGGGCTGGCCAACAAGATGCGCGCCTATTTTCTCCAAGATCAGGGTTTTGACACGGTAGAAGCAAACCACAGGCTGGGTTTCGAGGATGATGAGCGCGATTTCCGACTCGGGTCGGATATCCTGAAATCGCTGGGTTTCAACTCGGTGCGCCTGCTGACCAACAACCCCGCCAAGATCTCGATGATGGAACGCACGGGGATCGCCGTGACCGAGCGCGTTCCTTTGAAAGTGGGCGAAACCGCGCATAACCGGGGATACCTGGCCACGAAAGCCGCGAAATCCGGGCACTTGCTGTGACCCCAAGTGATTTGGTTCTGACCCCGAACGGCGTTCGGTTTCTGGGCAGAACGTTTCCGTGTTCCATTGGCAAAGGCGGATTGAGCAACACGAAACACGAGGGTGACGGGGCGACACCTACCGGATGCCATCGAATCGTCGGCATGCTCTACCGGCCCGACCGGCTGGTCGCCCCCAACTTCTGGGCGATCCCGATTGGGCCGCAGGACTTGTGGTCGGATGACGTCGAGGACAGCCGCTACAATCACATGGTGCCCGCCCCTTATGCGTTCAGTCATGAAAAACTGCGCCGGGCTGATCCGCTTTATGATCTGGTCCTGTTGACCGACTGGAACTGGCCGAATGCGGTTCCCGGCAGGGGATCGGCGATTTTTCTGCACCAGTGGCGCAGGCCCGGCTACCCGACCGAAGGTTGCATCGCCTTCCGTCGGGACCATTTGCACTGGATTGCAGGGCGAATCTCTCCTGGAACGCGCCTGATCATCCCAGAGGTTTGACCCGCTCGCCGAAAATGGCCGACCCGACGCGGACATGGGTCGCGCCCAAGGCGATGGCCTGCTCGAAATCACCGCTCATACCCATCGACAAGCCCTCAAGCCCGTTGCGTGCGGCGATCTTGGCCAAAAGTGCGAAATGAAGTGTGGGTTCTTCATCGACCGGCGGGATGCACATCAACCCGCGCACCGGAAGGTCCAAAGACTGGCATTCCGCGATGAACCCGTCCGCGTCCGCGGGAAGAACGCCGGCCTTCTGCGCTTCTTCACCCGTATTGACCTGAATGAACAAGTCGGGGCAGTATCCCAACTCTTGCGCCAGCCGCGCCAGGGTTTTGGCCAGTTTGGGGCGATCGACCGAATGGATCGCATCACACAGTTCCATCGCCTGCCTGGCTTTGTTGGTCTGCAACGGGCCGATGAGATGCAGATCGACGGCATCGAACTGCTCTTTGAAAGCGGGCCATTTGCTGGCCGCCTCCTGAACGCGATTCTCACCAAAACACCTGTGCCCCTGCTCAAGAACGGCCTGAACCCGTTCGTTGGGCTGCACCTTGGAAACGGCAATCAATTTGACCGAACCGGCCTGCCGTTGTGCTTTGGCTTCGGCTTTGGCGATACGCGCGGTGATCTCTTGCAACGACATGGGGCCCTCAATCTGTCTTTGGCGCAGAAAAACACCAAGTCGGCGCAAAAGAAAAGGGCGAGTCCGAAGACCCGCCCTTAAACCTTACGGTTCAGATCAGCTTAGAAGTTGAACTGAGCACCGAAGTCAGCCTTGATGGTCGAGTCTGCGCAAGAGTCACAGTCGTTTACACCCAGACCACCGCGCAGCGATGCACCGCCACCCAGGTCGTAGATTGCACCGATAGCAACCTGCTGAAGGTCAGCAGATGCGTTACCGTCACCATAGGTGAACAGCAGGGTGGTTGCAGCGCCCAGGTTGTAGGCAGCCGACAGACCCCATGCAGTACCGTCGGTCGAAGCAACTTTGGTTGCGTCGTCCGCGACAAACAGAGTACCCGAGAAGTCACCCCATTCGCCACCCAGGGTCAGAACGGTCAGGCTCGGATCGCTGCCTGCGCCACCGTCGGTCTGACCATAGGCCAGAGCGGCAGTGATGTTGTTGAAGGTGTAGGTCGCGCTGATGTCCCAGCGGTCTGCGTCAGTGGTGGTCGAAGTGGCGCCACCAGCTGCAACAGTTGTAACCTGCGCTTGGTCATAAGACGCACCAAACGAGAAGTCGCCAACCGAATACTGGAAGAACACAGCGTTCGCGCCCGAACCGGTCGACGAGTACGCCAGGAAGCTGTAGTCAACGCCCGAGTACTGACCTGCGAACAGTTCCAGACCTACTTCGTTGCCGTAGTAGTTTGCCAGGTTGTCAAACGAACCTGCGACGTTGCCCGCGTCAACACGCAGACCGCCGTAGATGACCGAGAAGCGTGCGCCGTTCAGGCCGGCCGAGTTTGCTTCACCGGTGCTGCTGTCTTCGTCAGCTTGCAGACGAACACGGCCTTCAAAACGAACGCCGCCGTCGGTTTCTGCGATGCCGTCGATGTTCAGACGGAAGCGCGAGACCAGGATAGCGTCGTCAGACTGTGCGGTCGAGCTTGCGGATACGTCATCTGCTGTGCCCATCAGGCCGTCTGCGCCAGGTCCAGTAACGGTTGTGGTTGCGGTACGGTCTTCAGTGTAACCAATACCAAAACGGCCGTAACCGCTGAAGTTAATCTCAGCTGCCGCAACGCCTGCGGTCGCGATCAGCGCCGTCGATGCGAAGAGAACTTTTTTCATCTTGTTTCCCTCGGTTTCTTTCAAAAGAGTTATCTACTCGACACATGCCTCGGCATATGTCTCAGCACGGACACCGTTTCGCTCTTTTTGCCCCCATTGCGCAAGCTTGGCATAAACCCGGTCACGTCATTGGGGTCAGATTGGTGCAAGGATGCCACAGTTCCTTTTCGCCCGGATGCGGGTGATACACTTACATTTCAGAAGAATAGGCTTGTTGCAGCGAGGGTCCTTGGCTAGGAGTATGCCCTGAATACTGCAAAACAAGTGAAACAGGACCTGCTGACAATGCGCCTGCCTACGATTTTGGGATTAATCATGCTGACCACCACGATTGCGGCATGCGGGCAGAATCGAACCACTTCGACATATTCCCCCAATCCCGCCAGCGGTAATTCCGATGAACGCGAACTGAACGATCCCGAACGTTCAACGTTGTGGGACATTTTCGATCGCAGCAAGGCCGAGCAGACCACCAATGTAAACCGGTACCTGTGGGCAGCTTCTCTGGACATACTGAATTTCCTGCCTGTGCAGGAGGTCGATCCGTTTACCGGAGTGATCGTAACAGGTTACGGCACCCCTCCGGGCGGAGGCCGGTCATACAGGGCGACCGTACACATCAGCGATCCGGCGCTTGCGGCCCGGTCTTTGTCCGTCGCCCTGCAATCCAGCGGGGGCGCCCCGGTAAGCGCGGCAACAACCCGTGCCGTGGAGGATGCGATTCTGTCCCGCGCCCGTCAGCTGCGCATCGCCGACAACAAGTTCTAGCACTCCGCCGAAAATCACACTAATACCACGCCGGGTTCCTACCCGGCGTTTTCATTCACGAAGGACCGCACAATGTCGCGCTATTCGGCCACCGAAATCGAAGCAAAATGGCAAGAGGCCTGGGACAAGGCCGGGATCTTCACCGCCAAACGGACGGCGGACAAGCCGAAATACTATGTGCTTGAGATGTTCCCCTACCCGTCGGGGCGAATCCATATGGGGCATGTGCGCAACTATACGATGGGCGACGTCATCGCGCGGCACAAGCTGGCCACCGGGCACAATGTTCTGCACCCAATGGGCTGGGACGCGTTCGGGATGCCGGCGGAAAACGCTGCCATGGCGATTGGCGGCCACCCCAAGGAATGGACTTACGGCAATATCGCCGACATGCGCGCCCAGATGAAGCCGCTGGGCCTGTCGATCGACTGGTCCCGTGAATTCGCCACATGTGACCCGGAATATTATGGCCAGCAGCAGGCGCTGTTCCTCGACATGCTCGAGGCCGGGCTGGTCTATCGCAAGAATGCCGTGGTGAACTGGGATCCGGTCGACATGACCGTTCTGGCCAATGAACAGGTGGAAAACGGGCGCGGATGGCGCTCGGGCGCGCTGGTGGAACGGCGCGAGCTGACGCAGTGGTTCTTCAAGATCTCGGATTTCGCCGAAGAGCTGCTCGAGGCGCTGGATACGCTCGAGAACTGGCCCGCCAAGGTGCGGCTGATGCAGGAAAACTGGATCGGCAAGTCGCGCGGCCTGCAATTCGGGTTCGAGCGCACCGATGGTGGGGAACCGATAACTGTCTACACGACGCGGCCCGACACGCTGCTGGGTGCGTCCTTCGTGGGGATCTCGCCCGATCACCCGATCGCCAAACAGCTTGAGGCAGAAAACCCGGACGTCGCTGAATTCGTTGCGGAATGCCGCAAGGGCGGCACCACGGAAGAGGCCATCGAAACTGGCGAGAAGCTGGGTTTCGACACCGGCATCCGCGTCAAGCACCCGCTGGACCCGAACTGGGAACTGCCGGTCTGGATCGCCAATTTCATCCTGATGGACTATGGCACCGGCGCGATTTTTGCCTGCCCGGCCCATGACCAGCGCGACCTTGATTTCTGCCGCAAATACGACCTGCCGGTGATCGATACGTTCTTTGCGCTGGACGACGACACGCCGGTCGACAAGATCGCCTTTGTCCCGCCAAAGACCGAGAAAGTCCGTTGGGTGAACCATTTCGCGGGCCTGACCGAAGCAACCGGCGAAGAGGCGATCAACACCACCATCGATTTCGCCGAAAAAGCCGGTTGGGGCGAAGGGGTCACGAAATATCGCCTGCGCGACTGGGGCCTCAGCCGCCAGCGCTATTGGGGCTGCCCGATTCCAGTCGTTCACTGCGAAAGCTGTGGTGTGGTCCCTGAAAAGAAAGAGAACCTTCCGGTTCGCCTGCCCGATGATGTCACCTTCGACAAACCGGGCAACCCGCTGGACCGCCACCCGACCTGGCGCGACTGCGCCTGCCCGAATTGTGGTGCCCCTGCCAAACGCGAGACCGACACGATGGACACATTCGTGGATTCGTCATGGTATTTCGCCCGATTCACCGCTCCGCGCGCGGAAACACCCACCGATCTGGCCGAGGCGGAATACTGGATGAATGTCGACCAGTATATCGGCGGGATCGAACACGCGATTCTGCACCTGCTGTATTCGCGGTTCTTCGGCCGCGCGATGAACATCACCGGGCATTTGCCGGACAAAGCCATCGAACCCTTCGACGCGCTGTTCACCCAAGGCATGGTGACGCACGAGATCTACCAGACCCGCGATGTCAACGGTCGTCCGGTCTATCACCTGCCCGAGGAGGTCACGGACGGAAAACTGGCCGACGGCACAGAGGTCGAGATCATCCCATCGGCCAAAATGTCAAAGTCCAAGAAGAACGTTGTCGACCCGGTCAGCATCATCTCGGCCTTCGGCGCCGACACAGCCCGCTGGTTCGTGCTGTCCGATTCGCCGCCCGAACGGGACGTGGAATGGACGGCTGCGGGGGCCGAGGCCGCGTACAAGCATCTCAACCGTGTCTGGACTCTCTGCGACAAGATCGGTGCCATGGACCCGAACGCCACGGGCGAAGGCGATGAGGAGCTGCTGCGCGAGATGCACAAAACCATCCGCGATGTGACCTTGGGTGTTGAAAGCTTTGGCTTCAACGCGGCCATCGCCAAGCTTTATGCCTTCACCAACACTCTGGCGAAATCCAAGGCGGGTGCTGCGGCCCAAAAGCAGGCAATCAAAACGCTGGCACAGCTGATGTCGCCGATGACACCGCATCTGGCGGAAGATATTTGGGCCCATCAGGGCGGCGAAGGCCTTGTGGCCGTTGCGCCATGGCCCGTCGCCGACGAGGCGATGCTGGTTGATGACACCGTCACCTTGCCGATCCAGATCAACGGCAAGCGTCGTGCGGAAATCAGCGTGGCCAAGGATCTGGACAAAGCCGAGGTTGAAAAAATTGCGCTCAGCACCGAAGCTGTTCAAAAGGCGCTGGAAGGGAATGCGCCGAAGAAAGTGATCGTCGTTCCAGGCCGGATTGTGAATGTTGTCGTTTGATCGCAGAACGTTTTTGCTGATGCCGCTGGCGCTGGCCGCCTGCGGCTTTGAGCCCGTCTATGCACCTGACGGATCGGGTTCGGCCTTGTATGGCCGCGTCGAGGTGTCGGCGCCCAACACCGTGGAAAGCTATTTGTTGGTCCAAAATCTGGAACAGCAACTGGGGCGAAGCGCCGGGTCGGTCAACGATTACAAGCTGGACGTTCAGGTTTCGACCGTAACGCGTGGCGCAGCAATCACCACCACTAACGAAACGCAACGCTACACCATCGACGGACGCGCGCAATACACGCTGCGGTCCAACGCAACCGGTCAGATCATCGCCTCGGGCTCGGTGGCGGATTTCGTGTCATACTCTGCCGCAGGATCGACCGTTTCCACCTTGGCGGACGAGCGCGATGCCAAGAGACGGCTGATGATGATTCTGTCGGGTCAGATCATGAACCGACTTTACGCCACACCGGATCTGGCCGCATGAAGCTGAGCCCGCGCGAGGCTGAGGGGTATTTTGCCAAGCCGGACGCGGACAAGACCGGGCTGCTGATCTATGGCGCGGATGCGATGCGGGTTGCGCTCAAGCGGCAACAGGTGCTGGCCGCTCTGCTTGGCCCCCAAGCCGAAGAAGAAATGCGCCTGACCCGCATGCCCGGTGGCGATCTGCGTGGTGATCCCGCCCTGCTGCTGGACGCGGTCAAGGCGGTCGGCTTCTTTCCCGGTCCACGTGCCGTTTTCGTGGAAGACGCAACCGAAACCGCGGCGTCGGCAATTCTGGCCGCGCTCGAAGATTGGGCCCCCGGAGACGCCCAGATCATCGTGACCGCGGGGCAATTGAAACCCAGCTCGAAAATCCGCAAGGCGTTCGAAGGCCACCCTGCCGCCTATGCCGTCGGCATTTATGACGACCCGCCCTCACGCGCCGAAGTGGAACGGGTTCTTGCCGAGTCGGGTATGAAAAACGTGCCCCGAGATGTCATGTCTGCAATCAGCGAATTGGCAGTAAGCCTCAGCCCCGGTGATTTCGCCCAAACGATTGAAAAACTGTCTCTTTACAAACGCGGTGACAGCACTGATTTGACAATCGAAGATATCGAGGCCTGCGCCCCGCGCTCGACCGAGGCGGCGCTGGATGATGTTCTCAACGTCGTGGCCGAAGGCCGCGCCGGTGAGATCGGGCCGCTGATCCGGAGGTTGCAGGCGCAGGGCACCAATGGCGTGACTCTGTGCATCGGAGCGATGCGGCATTTTCGGACACTCTATGCCTGCGCTTCTGATCCCGGTGGTGCTGCGCAGGGCATCGGCAAGCTGCGTCCGCCGGTTTACGGCAAACGGCGTGACCGTATCCTGCGGCAGGCACAAGGTTGGGGTGCGGCCAAGCTGCAAACCGCGCTGACGGTTCTGACGGATACGGATTTGGCGCTGCGCTCTGCCGGGCAGACAGCCCCTGCCATGGCGCTGGTGGAACGCGCGATGATCCGTTTGGCGATGTTGGCGCGATCCCGCTAACTCACTTGGCCGTTTCAAGCCAATCTGCGGCGGCCTGACCGGCCCAGCGCCCGGTCGCCAGGCAAGCCGTGAGCAGATATCCCCCGGTTGGGGCCTCCCAATCCAGCATTTCACCGGCGCAGAACACACCCGGCAGGGCCGTCAGCATCAGCCCGTCATCCAGCGCTGTCCGTTTCACACCACCTGCGGTCGAAATGGCTTCGTCCATCGGGCGAAGTCCGGCATGCCGGATTGGCAGCTTTTTCAACATGCTCACTTGCACGGATTGAGAGTGGTCGCCGTGTTTGGCCATTTCATGAAACAGGGCGATTTTCTGAGCGGACAGGTTCAGCGACTTTCTCATCCACTGGGACAGCGTTGTTTTCGACCGTTTCGCAGAAAACCGCGCCAGCAGAGCCTGTTGGTCCAGATCAGGCTTCAGATCAGCAAACAATGGCTGCCCCGCGCGCAAGGCCGGTGTCAGCGAATACAGCCCGCCGCCTTCCAGACCGGTTCTGGAAATCGCTGCCTCTCCTCGGCTCTCCAGGTCACCTGCCATCCATCGGACCGATTTCAATGCGGCCCCGAAATGAGGCTGCATATGTGGGCTCCAATCAACGGAAATGGCTGAGTTTGCAGGCTCGAACGGAGCCAGCGCCACGCCTTTTCCGGCCAATATCTGCGCCCAGTGACCGTCCGAGCCAAGGCGGGCCCAGCTTGCACCGCCCAGTGCCAGCACGGTGACATCCGGCGAAACACGGCGCCGCCCGTCCGGGGTGTCAAACACCGGCGCATCACCATCCCAGCCAGCCCAACGCCAGCGGGTCCTGACCTCGACCCCGGCCTTGCCCAACCGTGCCAGCCAGGCCCGCAACAAGGGTGAGGCCTTCATGGATTCAGGAAATACACGCCCCGTCGAGCCGACAAACAGCGTCTGCCCCAACCCGCGCGCCCAGTGCTGCACCGCCTCGGCATCAAAGTCAGTCATGATCGGGCGCAACCAATCCGCCGCTTCACCATAGGCGCGGATCAGGTCATCAAGCGGCTCGTCCTTGGTCAGGTTCAGCCCCGATTTCCCGGCCATCAGAAACTTGCGCGCGACCGAAGGTTTGGCCTCGGCCACCAACACGGAATGCCCGGCTGCGACCAGCTGTTCGGCCGCCATCAACCCGGCGGGGCCTGCTCCGATCACCATTGCCTGCGCCATTCGCACCCTCTTGCCTTCGCCCGTCACAGGCGCAAGTTTCACATCATCATGACGAACAGCGATCCGATCTGCCCGCTTTGCGGCCGCCCGATCCCCGACGGGGGTGGCAGCCTGCATCATCTGATCCCAAAACTCAAAGGAGGCAAGGGCGGACCGACCGTTCTGCTGCATCAGATCTGTCACAAAGAGGTGCACGCCACCCTGACCGAAGCCGAACTGGCACGCAGTTTCAACACGGTCGAGGCCCTGCGTGCGCATCCAAGGCTCGAGAAATTTCTGATCTGGGTCCGCAAACGCCCACCCGGGTTTCGTTCGAAAGTTCCGGGCAAGCGGCGCGGGCGGTGATCAGCCCGGCAGGATCGGGTCGCCGAAAGTATCTGTCAGGGGCTCGGACAGGCCTTCGATCTCGATACCCTGAAAGTCCGGTACATGCGCGAATTGTGCGCCCGCAACATGCTGGAATTCCAACGTCGTATAGGCGCGTTTCCACAGCCATTCGCGGTTTTCAACAGCCCAAAGATCAGGATTGGGAGGGGTTTCGTCCTTAAAGGCATAGAAATGCAGGTCAAAGCCACAAGGGGCGACCTCCTGCATCGACAACAACGACATGCCCCGGGCGCGCCAGAACGCGTCTTCGGCGGCAATATCGCCGGTTCGAAGGGTAATCTGACCGATCCGAGCCCGCGCGAAGGGCGCGTCGGGGTCCGCCGCATGCGGCGGTCGGTTGCCTTCGAAATCATGTTGCAGCAGCTCGATGACGAACCCTTCGGGATCCGCAAGATGGCACATGTAGCCGATGTCCAGAAACTGGTTCGGCATGCTCACTGGAACGTCAAACCTGCGCAGATGAGCCGCAGCAAGATCGACATCCGGTACAGTGATTCCTATCTTCCAGTACCGCTGCCCCCTGTCATGGGTGTATCCTCCTCCACCCGGCAGCAGCAAAATGTCTGCGTCTGCGCCGTCATAGCCGACACGGCGACCGGTTTCTGCTTGGCCAACATACATGCCCAGAACGTCGCGATAAAACGCGACCAGCCGATCCGGGTCAGCGACCCGCAGGCGCAGTGCAGACAGCCTCATGAACACAACCTTGCGATTCCCGCTGCGATCTCGGGGTCGGCATTCACGCTGTCGGCCACCAGATCGCGTGCGGTTTGCATCAGGTGATCGGGATCGACAATCCGGTCGACCAGACCAAATTCATACGCTTCCTGCGCGGTGATTTTCTGACCGGCCATGAGAATCAACTTGGCCCTGGCCGGTCCGACCAGAGCCGCCAGCCGCGCGGGGTCGGACGGTTGCGGCAGAAACCCCAGCTTCATCACCGGATAGAAGAACTTGGCCGATGGCACGGCAATGCGCAGATCACAGGCCAGCGCCATACCATTGGCCCCACCGGCCAGGGTGCCATTCAGTGCGGCGACGGTCAGACAGGGCAGCGCGGCAATGGCGCCAGACAGCCTTTCCCAGACATCCGATTTTGCCAGACCGGCGCGCGCCTCGTCCAGATCTGCCCCGGCACTGAACACTTTGCCCGCGCCGGTCAGGATCAACGCCTTCGCGCCTGTCGCGGATTCGGCAATCTCGGCCAGTTCCGCCAGCATGGCCCCCGTCAGGGCGTTTGCTTTGTCAGGGTTGTTGATCGTGACGGTCCACAGGCCGCCTTCTTTGGTCAAATCGATCATATCAGCCCGGCCCGTTTGCGAATGTCATCAAGCCGCAGCGAAATTTCGGTGCCCAGGAACTCATCTGCATCATCGGAACACATCCACAGCAGCGCCCGTGCGGGCCAGTCTGCCGGAATGTGGGCATCCCAGTCCAGTTGACTGACGGGATTGATGCCGCTGGCCTTGATCGACCGCTGCATATCGGTGGCCACCGTCCCCGGTGAAAGACCCATGGCGCGAATACCATTATGGGCTTCTTCCAGATGCAGACATTCCGTGAGCATCTTGGCCCCGGCCTTCGAAGCGCAATAATGGCTCCAGGCTTCGACCGGGTTCGACGCTGCACCGGACGAGATCGTCAGAATGCTCCCTCCTCCCGCAGCCCGCATTACCGGCAACGCCGCGCGCATCCCATAGAAAATGCCTTTCAGGTTGATGTCGATGGCCTTGCTCCACGCCTCGGTGTCAGCATTCGAGAGATGAAAGATCGGATCGATCACGCCGGCATTGCCGATCAGAACATCCAACCCACCGAACCGGTCCACGCATGTGGCCACGGCTTGTTCCACCTGCGCGAAATCGCTGACGTCACAGGCCAGTGCGATGGCCTGATCGCCCAATGAGGCCGCCAGGGCGTCAATCTGATCCTGGCTGCGGGCCACCAATGCGACATTGGCGCCGGCTGCGGCAAAAACGCGCCCTGCCTCGGCCCCAATTCCTCGGCTGGCCCCGGTTATGAGAACAGTTTTTCCCTGCATTTGCCCTTCCTCACGCATTGCAATCTCTGTCGGCTACAGCCGTAACGCGTAAACGGGGAAAGGGTCCAGCCCTTGCCCCCTTGACGATACCCGCCACAAACCCGACCATGCGCCACAAATTGATCAAGAAGGGTTACCTTATGTCCGTTTTCCTTCGCCGCAGCTGCGGCGCTGCCCTGGCTTATGCCGTTGCCACCCAAGGGGCGTTTGCAGACCTGTCGGCCAATGACGTCTGGTCCGATTGGCAGAGCTATTTCACTTCGATGGGTTACACCATCACAGGAGACGAAAGCACCTCGGGCGACGTCACCACGATTTCAAACATGACACTTTCAGTGGCCCTGCCCGAAGAGGAAGGGCAGTTTCGGATGGTCATGCCAGAAATGACACTGACCGAAAATGGTGACGGGACCGTTACCATTGACCTGCCGGAAAACTTTCCCATGGAAATCACCGGTCAGGCCGAAGACGAAAACTTCGCAGCCACTGTCACCTATTCCCACAGCCAACTGAACATGGTCGTTTCAGGCACACCGGACGACATGACCTATGACTACAAGGCTGACAATCTGGGGGTGAAACTGGATTCGATTGAGGTCGATGGTGAGGCTCTGCCCAATGATGTGTTTGGCATCAATGTCCAAGCAAGCGATCTGTCCGGCAGCTCGCGGATGCAGATCGGCGACAATCGGAACATCAGCCAGACGTTCAACGCAGCCACATTGTCCTATGATCTGAACTTTCAGGATCCTGAAAGCGGCGAAAACGGGTTGATCAACGGTCAACTGGATCAACTGGCATTTGAAGGCAAAAACGTGATCCCGCCGGATTTTGACTTTTCGGACCCAGAAGCCTTTTACAAGGCTGGTTTCTCGTTTGACGGCACCTTCACCTATGCCGCGGGCAGCACCGATCTGAGCGGAACCAGCGAAGGTCAGGCGTTCTCGATGAACAGCACGTCCGAAGGTGGGCGTTTTGCTGCCAGCATCGATGCAGATCGTATCGTCTATGACATTGACCAGAACAGCACGAAGATGGCCGTTACCACGGCGGGCCTGCCGTTCCCGATCGAACTTTCGATGGCCAAGGCTGGCCTGAACTTCGAATTCCCCATCCAGCAATCGGATGAAGTTCAACCTTTCGGCTTTGGGCTGAACCTGACCGATTTCACCATGTCGGACATCTTGTGGGGCATTTTCGATCCTGCGGGCGCACTGCCGCGTGACCCTGCGACGATTGCGTTGGATGCGACGGGTACAGCGAAAGTGCTGATGAACATATTCGATCCTGAAATCGACGTCGAATCCGACGAAGCGCCGGGGGAACTGCACTCGTTGAAGATCAACGAACTGCTGGTTTCGCTGGTTGGCGCCAAGCTGACCGGTGACGGAGATTTTGCTTTCGACAACACCAACACCGAAGAGTTTGATGGCCTGCCCAGCCCAAGCGGCGTGGCGAACCTTCAATTGGTTGGTGCCAACCAGTTGATCGACACCCTGATCGGCATGGGAATCATCTCGGACGAAGACGCGCTGGGCGCCCGCATGATGATGGGCCTGATGGCCGTCCCGGGCGAAGAACCGGACACACTGAACTCGAAGATCGAGTTCACCAAAGACGGTCAGATCCTGGCGAATGGTCAGCGTATCAAGTGACGATTAACGGAAAGGGCCGCGCAACATGCGGCCCTTTCTCCGTCCTGCCGACCCCTGCACAAACCTCTGAAACGGCACGGGTTCACCGCGATCCTCAACATACAATCCGGTCACAGGTCTTGCGAGACGGGCAGTCCAAGGCTAGGTCCTTGGCAACCAACCCGGAGGCCTCATGACCCGCACACCAGAAGAAATCAGCCAGCACTTGCTTGACGTGGCCCGCAAGGCGGGCGCGGACGCGGCGGATGCCATCGTTCTCGACGGATCCTCTGTTTCCGTCGAAGTGCGGGGCGGCGCGCTGGAACACGCCGAACGCTCGGAAGGCACTGATTTGGGATTGCGGGTGTTTCTGGGCAAACGGTCTGCCATTGTGTCCAGTTCCGACAGCCAGCCGGAAACCCTGCGCGCCATGGCGGAACGAGCGGTTGCGATGGCCAAGGAAGCCCCCGAAGATCCGTTTTCCGGGCTGGCTGACCCGGACCAGCTGGTCACAGACTGGAACACAGAGTCACTGGAATTGACAGACCCTGCCCCGGCCCCGTCTGCCGAAGCCCTGATGCAGGATGCTCTGAGGGCCGAGGCCGCAGCGCTGGCCGTTACCGGCGTTACCCAGGTGTCAGATGCGGCCGCAAGCTATGGAACCCACCATGTGCATCTGGCCGCGACAAACGGGTTCACCGGCGGATATGAACGCAGTAGCCGGTCGATATCCTGTGTTGCGATCTCGGGCGAAGGCACCGGGATGGAGCGAGACTATGACGGCGACAGCCGGACGTTCCAATCCGACCTGCGCAGCGCAGATGAGATCGGGCGCACAGCAGGCGAACGCGCCGTGCAACTGGTTGGTGCGCGCAAACCTGAAACGGGTCGCTTTCCCGTGCTCTTTGACGAACGAATCTCATCTTCGCTCATCGGCCACCTTCTGGCCGCCAGCAATGGTGCAGCAATCGCGCGGGGCGCATCCTGGCTCAAGGATTGTCTGGGGCAGGACGTTCTGCCCGCACACCTTTCTCTGATCGAAGACCCGCATCGGCCACGTATCTCGGGCTCGCGTCCTTTTGACGCCGAGGGTTTGCCGACACGACGCCGGGCAATCGTGGAAAACGGCATCCTGACCGGTTGGACGCTGGACCTGTCAAGCGGGCGAAAACTGGACATGGCGTCCACGGGTAACGCCACTCGTGGGGTCTCGGGCCCGCCATCGCCCAGCAACTGGAACCTGAGCCTGACACAAGGCGACCAAAGCCGCGCCGACCTGCTGCGCGAAATGGGGACCGGGTTGCTGGTCACGTCCATGATCGGATCGACGATCAACCCCAATACCGGTGACTATTCAAGGGGTGCATCGGGCTTCTGGGTCGAGAATGGCGAGATCACGCATCCGGTCAATGAATGCACCATCGCGGGCAATCTGCGGGACATGCTGCGCCGGATCGTCCCTGCGAACGATGCCCGCCCCTATCTGTCGCGCGTGGTTCCGTCGCTTCTGATCGAAGGAATGACACTTGCCGGCAACTGACCTGCCCCTGCTGATCGAAGCGGCACTGGAGGCCGGCAAGATCGCCACGCGCTATTCCGGCACGCAAGCACAGCGCTGGGACAAACCCGATGGCGCCGGGCCAGTGACCGAAGCGGATCTTGCTGTGAACACGATGCTGGAGGAACGGTTGTGTTCAGCACGGCCGGGCTATGGCTGGCTCAGCGAGGAATCCGAAGACTCACCCGACCGGCTGGACCGCAGCAACACTTTCATCATCGATCCGATCGACGGCACCCGAAGCTTTGCAGAAGGCGCGCGCACTTGGGCGCATTCCATGGCCGTCGCCGATAACGGCGTGGTGACGGCGGCGGTCATCTACCTGCCGATGCGGGATTTGCTGTACACGGCGGCACAGGGTCAGGGCGCGACTCTCAATGGCGAAACGATCACGACCTCGGACACCGCAGAGCTTTTGCAATCAGAAATTCTGGCCGCCAAGCCAAACCTTGACGCACGGCATTGGCGCCACGCGCAGGCACCAGAGTTCGAACGCGCCTACCGCCCGTCGCTTGCCTATCGCATGGCTTTGGTTGCGCAGGGGCGGTTCGATGGCATGCTGACCCTGCGCCCCAGTTGGGAATGGGATATTGCCGCAGGCGACCTGATCATTCGAGAGGCCGGCGGAATCTGTTCGGACCGTACGGGGCAACGGCTGATCTTCAACAATGCGCACCCCAGGCTGGACGGCGTGATCGCCGCCAGCGCCTCGATTCATCAGCAACTGTCCGCACTGCTGGACCCGGCCGGGCCGGGAATCGGAACATGAGCAAACCGCGCTCACTCAGCCTGGCCGCCTACAGGGTGTTGTCATGGGGGATGCGCAACCGGGTTGCGCCGCAATCCAACATGCCGCGCCCCGAAGGTGAGTTGCTGTGGATCCATGTTGCCACCCCGGATCGGCTGCGGGCTGTGACCGACTTCTGTCGTCGGCTGTCACAGGTCAGGGCCAAGTTGAATTTCCTGCTGACAGCACCCCCAAATGAGGATTTGTCCAACTGGCCGGACAGCAAGTTCCCCTTGATCAACCTGCCACAGGAACAGAGTGGAGCAGCCCGCGAGTTTATCGAATACTGGCGTCCGAACATGGGATTGTGGGTCGGTGGGGATCTGATGCCCAACATTGTCACGCGCGCTGACGAACAGGCGATCCCGCTGGTTCTGTTCGACGCTCAATTCAGCGTCACACTGTCCCGAAACGCCCGTTGGCTGCCGGACATCACACGGGTGACCTTTGACTGTTTCCGCAAGATTCTCACGCCATCCGCCGAGACGGCTCGACAGATCCGCCGTCTCGGTGTTCCATCTGGAAAAGTCGTGGAATCACCGCCTTTGCGGATCAGCCCCGACCCCCGGCCCTGGCCGGAAGACGAGCTTATCGAGACCACTCATACGCTTGCCGGGCGCCCGGTTTGGTTGGCGGCATGGGTTCAGGACAAGGAGTTTATCTCGGTCCTGACAGCCCACCGTCAGGCTCTGCGGATGCTGCATCGGCTGGTTCTGGTGCTGCACGTGGCAAACGAGCCGGAAGTCACGCCGCTGAGGCGGCGGCTGGAATCGATGGACCTGCGCTGCGTCAGCTGGGATGAAGGGGACATGATCGAAGATACCACTCAGGTCGTCCTGACATCGGACCCCGAAAACCTGGGCCTGTGGCATCGCATGGCAGCAGTGACATTCATGGGCAGCTCGCTGGAACGCGGCGCGGGCGGTCAGGACCCGTCCGAAGCAATCGCGCTGGGGTCTGCGATCATGTTCGGACCATATGTGCACCGCCATCAGGAATTCTATTCCAGCCTGCAACAGGTGAACGCCGCCAAAGAGGTAAAAACGGCAACCGAACTGGGCGACGCCGTTGTGCAGCTTCTGGCCCCGGATCAAGCTGCCGACATGGCGCTGGCGGGGTGGCAGTTGTTGACCGAAGGCGCACCACAGGCTGACGCCCTGATCGAATTGGTGCAGGATATTCTGGATCAGCGGAGTGCGGATCATGCGGGCACCTGATTTCTGGAACACGCCCCCGGACCAACCGGATCCGAGGGCGCGTCTGCTGGCACCGTTGGGGCGCCTATATGCAGCGGCAACCGCCCGAAGGATCGCCTCGGAATCCGGCGAAAAGCCGGGTGTGGCCGTGATCTGTATCGGCAACCTAAACGCTGGTGGAACCGGTAAAACACCAACGGTGATCTGGACTCTTGAACAGCTTAGGGGCGCATGGCACGAACCACATGTCGTCACGCGGGGGCACGGAGGCTCTTTGGAGGGGCCGGTGCAAGTTGATCCGGCCAAGCACACTGCTGCCGAAGTAGGGGACGAGCCGCTGCTTCTGGCGATGTTTGCCGAAGTCTGGGTTGCGAAGGACAGGGCGGCGGGCGCGCGGGCCGCCGCGGCTGCGGGTGCCACGGTAATCGTTCTGGATGACGGTTTTCAGAACCCCTCGGTGGCCAAGGATTTCTCGATCATTGTTGTCGATGCTCAACGCGGGTTCGGAAACGGCTTGTGCCTGCCTGCCGGTCCGCTGCGGGAACCGGTCGACATCGGGTTGAAACGGGCCGACCTTGTGTTGTCTCTGGGCGATGAGGCTGCACAACAGGCTTTCACCGGTCAGTGGGGCGACAAGTTGTCCGTTCCCCATGTCACCGGTGCAATCGAACCCCTGCAAACCGGCATGGACTGGACCGGGACACGCGCTTTGGCATTTGCCGGTATCGGCCACCCCGAGAAGTTCTTCAGAACCCTGCGGCAGCTGGGCGTAGACCTGGTCCGCGCCGAAGCCCTGGACGATCACCAGCCCCTGACTCAGGCCCTGATGACCCGACTGGAAAACGAGGCGCGCCAGCTGGGTGCTCAGATGATCACAACCGAAAAAGACGCCGTACGCCTGCCTCCGGCGTTTCGGAGCAAAGTGATCACTCTGCCGGTTCGTTTGCGAGTCGGTGAAACTGACAAGGTCCGCGACATGCTGCTGAACGCAGCACCTGCACCAAAATAGGTCCGGTCGGCCCAGACAGGGCCAACCGGAAAAGGGTGGTTAGCCACCCAATTCGTCTTCGATCAGCTTTTTGAAGTCCGCGTAGGACTGGTTGTCGACTTTCTTGCCGTTCACAAGGAACGACGGAGTCGCCTGGATGCCATCACGTTCGGCGTTTTCCTGATACCACGCAGCCAATGTCCGCGCCTTGGTGCCATCTTGCAGGCAAGCCTCAAGCTGGTCGCCATCGATACCGGCCAGACGACCGATCTTACGCAGCTCGTCCACGATCTCGGCCGGACCACCAGCACGTGACCATTCGGCTTGCCCTTCGTAGATCAGGTCGGTGATACCGAAGAACTTTTCCGGGCCGGCGCAGCGGGCCACCATCGATGCCCAAAGGCCGTAGCGGTCAAAATAGACTTCGCGGTAGGTAAACTTGACCTTGCCGGTGTCGATGAAGTCTTTCTTGAGTTGCTTGTAAGCACCCTGATGGAAACTCGCACAATGCGGGCAGGTATAGGATGCATATTCGATGATCTCGACCGGCGCATCCTCAGCGCCCTGGACCATATCGACGATCGTCGACGTATCCAGGTCTGCCTCCTGCGCTTCGGCAGCACTGACCAGCGGAAGGGTGACGTTGGTGTTCGACTGTGTCAGCCAATAGCCGCCAGCGGCTACGGCGACAGCCGCACAGATTACGGTTGCAATACGGCTCATTCTCAGCCCTTTCTCAGCGTTTCTGTTTGGATAAAACGTTGCGCCCGAGACGTTCAAGGGCCGCGCGCAAATCTTCATCATTTACATTGCGTGACACTTTGTCTGCCTCGGCGGCAATGTCAGGCGCAATCTGGGGTTTGGTTTGCTTCGGCTTGTGGTCGAAACTGGCCTGCCCCTCGGCAAATCCGGTCGGAGCGGTCTGGGTAATGCGGACGCGGCTGATGGCGTTGTAGCCATAGACCGCATTCACCTTTCCGCGAATCTGTTCCTTCTGCATTTCCAGCATCGGAGCTTGTGGCCCGGTGGTCAGAACGGTCAGGGTCGCGCCAAAACCGCCCTTGCCATAACCCACTTTGACCGGGCGTGCGATGGCGGCGATTTCCTGGCCGACGATCTCGGCCCAATGGGTCAAAAGCCGCGACACGGCAAACCCCCGGCTTTCCCCGGCGCGCCTGATCTGATCGTTCAGCACGGACGCGGTGCGTTTAAACCCACGGGTCGAAGAACGTCTGCGTTGCATCTGGTTTCCAGCTCCTACACCTCTATTGTACTGAGCAGGGCACCGGGTGCCAGAGAAACCCGACAGGGAGATGGATAAAACTTGCGTGACTCTGCTGAATTGACCGTCAGTGATGCGTTGCTGGAGTGGTACGACCGCCACGCCCGCGAAATGCCATGGCGCACGGGTCCGGCGGATCGCGCCGCCGGCATACGCCCCGATCCCTATCGGGTCTGGTTGTCCGAAGTGATGCTACAGCAAACAACAGTTGCCGCCGTTCGTGACTATTTCCTGCGTTTCACCACCCGTTGGCCCACGGTTCAGGCCCTGGCCGCCGCACCGGACGAACAGGTCATGGGGGAATGGGCCGGGCTTGGCTATTACGCTCGCGCCCGCAATCTGTTGAAATGCGCGCGCGCTGTCACGCAGGACTGCGATGGCCGGTTTCCCGACAGCTTTGACGCCCTGCTGAAGCTACCCGGCATTGGCCCCTATACTGCGGCTGCGATCTCGGCCATTGCATTCGATCAGCCCGAAACCGTGCTGGACGGAAACGTCGAGCGTGTCATGGCCCGGCTCCACGACATTCACGACCCGTTACCCGGCTCCAAACCCCTGCTGAAGGAAAAGGCGTCGGCCCTGACCCCGGCCACACGCCCCGGCGATTACGCGCAGGCGGTCATGGATTTGGGGGCCACCATCTGTACCCCGAAGTCGCCGGCATGTGGCATCTGCCCCCTGCGTGACCCCTGTCAGAGCCGCGTCGCAGGCACCCAAGCCGACCTGCCAAGAAAAACACCCAAAAAACCCAAGCCAACCCGCTATGGGCACGTGTATGTCGCGCGTATGGCAGACGGTGCCATGGTGCTGGAACGCCGACCTGACAAAGGCCTGCTGGGCGGAATGCTGGGCTGGCCCGGATCAGAGTGGAACGATGCCCCGACCGAACGTGCCCCGTTCCCTGCGAATTGGAAGATGTTGCCGGGCGAAGTGCGCCACACATTTACACATTTCCACCTGATTTTGCGGATCTGGACCACGGATGCCGCTGATCACGACGTACCCGAACATCTGACGGTCGTCGACAAGCACAGCTTCAGGCCCGGCGACCTGCCAACCGTGATGCGTAAGGCCTATGACCTTTGGAAAGGACAATAAGTCCGCTGTGCAAGTCTTCGGGCCATGTCTAGGGTATGTCCAAAAAGTCGGAGCAGAAAAGATGATCGCAACTGGCACATTGTCCCGCTGGCAATCTGCATCCCCTTTCTGGGTGTCGCTGCTGCTGATCCCGCTGGTCTGGTTTTCAGCTGCTACCGGTGGATGGTCACTGCTGCTGGTTCCTGCCGCAACCTGGTGGGCTTTTGCAGTGCTGGACCGGATCACCGGGCTCAACACTCAAAACGCCGACCCCGAGACGCCGGACACGGCGCTGCAATGGTACATATTGCTGACAAAACTCTGGGTCCCGATCCAGTTCGTCACCCTTTTTGGTCTGATCTGGTACGCAACCCACAACACCCATCTGTCAACGCTAGAGAAAATCGGCCTCTTCTTTGGCATGGGCGTCATTTCGGGCACGATTGGGATCAACTACAGCCACGAGTTGATGCACCAGAAAAGCCGCTTGGAACGCTGGTTGGGTGACATTCTTCTTGCCATGGTGCTGTATTCTCATTTTCGGTCCGAGCATTTGTTGGTCCATCACCGCCATGTTGGAACCCCGCGCGATCCGGTAACGGCGCGCTACAACGAAGGGTTTCATCGCTTCTATCCCCGCGTTCTGTGGCAATGCTGGGTTTCGGCCTTCAGCGCCGAGCGCGACAAGCTGGCCCGCAAAGACCGACCATGGACAGATCGCTCAAACCCTTTCTGGCGGTACTGGGCGCTGCAAGGTGGGATGCTGGCACTGGCTGGCCTGATCGGAGGATGGTCCGGCGTGGCGCTGTTTGTGCTACAGGCTGGCGTCGCGATCTGGCAGCTCGAGCTGGTCAACTACGTGGAGCATTACGGCCTGACCCGAAAACACCTGGGCGACGGACGGTACGAGCATGTATTGCCACGCCATTCGTGGAATGCCTCGCAGAAAGCGTCGAACTGGTTGCTGATCAATCTTCAGCGCCATTCGGACCACCATTACAAACCCAACCGCCGGTTTCCGCTGCTGCAACATCACGCGTCGGACACAGCCCCGCAATTGCCCTATGGCTATCCCGTCATGACCGTGGCCGCGATGATCCCTCCGCTGTGGCGGCGGGTCATGAACCCGCGCGTTCGCGCGTGGCGACGCCACTATTATCCCGAGATCACCGACTGGCACCCCTACAACAAATCTCTGAACCCCATGCCCAAAGCGTGACCGCAGCGCGCACGGGCGCGCTGCTTGGCCCAACTGTCAGCACTGCATCTGCGATGCTGTTCTGACGGGCGGGAGGCCCTCAGCTTTTCATCACCCAGACATCCATCGGCGCCTCGACCCCTCGCACGGATTGGTCGCGACAGGCAACAAAACCGGCCATGGCCTCCGACATCGACGGGTTTTCTTCCGCAACCCGCAGGCGCACGGCATCACTGACAATGACACGCGCCTTGAAATCACGCGTGAGCGCTTCAAGCTTGGCAGCCACATTGACCGCATCGCCAATCACCGCGAATTCCAACCGGTTGGCACCGATATCCCCAAGTACGACCGAGCCGTAATGCACCCCAACGCCGACATGGATTTCGGGCTCTCCAACCCTGCGACGTTCCAGATTCCAACGGTCGATCGCGCCTACCATCGCACGGGCGCATTCCAGGGCATTGCTCGCGTCCAGAGGCGTTGGCACCGGCGTGCCGAAGGTCGCCATCAAACCGTCGCCCAGATACTTGTCCAATGTCCCGTGGTGCCGGAATACTTCGGTTTCCATACGGGCATGGAACCCGCGCAGCACCTCGATCACTTCATAGGGGTCCCGCCCGGCGGCGTATTTGGTGAACCCGACGATATCGATGAACAGAACGGCCACATCCGCTTTGCGGACTTGTTTCAGCGGTTCATCGTTCTGGCTCAACTCATCTACCACATTGGGCGAGAAATACCGTGACAGATTGGCCCGTTCCCGTTCCAGCCCCGCGTTGTTCATCAACAATTGATTGAGTCGCCGCATCGAGATGCCCAGCGTTACTGCAACCATCATGAACACGATCACCTGCTGAATACGTTGAGGTATCATGAAACTGTTGGGATCCAGCAGCTCGGCAACATCCGGATAGCCCTGCAAGGCCTCTGCAACCTTTTCGCTGATCTCCGGAATAGGCGTGGCCACCCACCAGGCGACGATCCAACCGATCGTCCACATCATTGCCGTCCACGAACCGATGGCAATCACCGTACGCCAGGAATAGGCCAGGGTTCCAGCCGCCAGAATGACGAAAAAATACTGAAAGTTGTCAAACCGATATTGCATGGCCAGCGGCCGGACATCATCGCTGAACGGGTTGGGTACGATCATCCCCAGGGTCATGATCAACAGATCAACAAAGATCAAAAGAAGCTCGACCCGGGATTGCCCCACCCGGCCCGCGCTGCGGATCAGCCATCCATTGGCGCAGATCAGCAGCAGGATGAAATGATACCACAGCACATCCCATTGCGGGTTCAGAAAAATAAGCAGAGCCCCGGTCAGGGCCATGGCCACCCAGCGCGCGCGTACAGCCAGTTCAAGCCCTTCGCGCTTGTGCCGCTCCAACGCGGCCTCGGTGTATTTGTTGTCCAGATCGAACGTGTCAGGTTCCGTGAAAAACAGACTGCGGCGGGGCTGCGCGGTTGTCTCGGTCATGGCCGTGATCTTTCTTGCAGTGTCAGGGTCATCTTCATGCAATCACTGTTGGTCCAAAAACAAAAGACCCCGCCGTAGGATCGGCGGGGCAAGGCGTAGTGCCTTGTGTCAGGCCACAGGCACCGGCGGTGTTCTTGAAATCAGTTCATCTCGGCCCGGATCTGCTGGCGCAGAACGTCGATCGGAACCGTTTTGCCGTCACGCTTGAAGCACCAATAGGTCCAGCCATTGCAGGACGGCGCATTTTCCAGATGAGCGCCCACCTGATGGATCGAGCCTTTGACGTTGTCGCCGACCAGCGTGCCATCGGCGCGAACCTTGGCCTTGTGGCGCTGGTTCATGGAATAGAGCTCTTCGCCCGGGCGCAGCATGCCGCGCTCGACCAGCTGCCCGAACGGAACACGCGGCTCGGCACGTTTGCTGGCGCTGACTTCCAGAGCCTCACGGTCGAACTTGCGCACCTTGGCGATGCGTTTCTCGGCCACCTTGCGATAGCTTTCCTCGCGTTCGATACCAATGAATTCGCGGCCCAGCATCTTGGCTACCGCACCCGTGGTGCCGGTGCCGAAGAACGGGTCCAGCACCACGTCACCGGGATTGGTCGACCCGATCAGTACGCGATGAAGCAAAGATTCCGGCTTTTGCGTCGGGTGCGCCTTGTCGCCGTTTTCATCCTTCAGACGTTCATGCCCGGTGCAGATCGGCAGCACCCAGTCGCTGCGCATTTGCACGCCTTCGTTCAGGGCCTTCAGCGCCTCATAGTTGAAGGTGTATTTGGCCCCTTCGCGCTTGGACGCCCAGATCATCGTCTCATGCGCGTTGGTAAAACGCTTGCCGCGGAAGTTGGGCATCGGATTGGATTTGCGCCAGACAACGTCATTCAAAATCCAGTACCCTGCATCTTGCAAGGCCGAACCCACACGAAAGATGTTGTGGTAAGAGCCAATCACCCAGATCGCGCCATTTGGCTTGAGCAGACGGCGCGCCGCCTTCAACCACGCGCGGGTGAATTCGTCATAGGCACCAAAGCTTGAAAACTGATCCCAGTGATCGTCCACCGCATCCACCTGGCTGTTATCCGGGCGATGCAGTTGGCCTTTCAACTGCAAATTATAGGGCGGATCCGCAAAAATCAGGTCAACGGATGCCTCGGGAAGACTGTTCATCACGTCGATGCAGTCCCCGGATAGAATCGTGTTTAAAGGGGGCGCTATTGCGCCCTTTTTGGTGGTTGTCGTCATATTACTGCCTCAAGTGTCCACGGCGCTTTTGCGCTCATTTGGTTGAGACAAGGATGAGTCAAAGACGAATCGGCGTCAATTTCTTTTTTAAATCAGCGGCTTACGATTTACTCTTGATACAAGATATTGTGCACCGGCTTGAACGAACGTCTATGGTGTGGGGTCACGCCAAGATTTTGCAGTGCTTCCTTGTGTTGTTTTGACGGATAACCGGCGTTGGTTTCCCATCCATATCCCGGATGCTGTTGCGCCAAATCCACCATCACCTGATCGCGCCAGTTTTTCGCAAGGATCGAGGCGGCTGCAATCGACACCGATCGGGCATCCCCCTTCACGATGGCCTGCGACGGGATTTTCAGGCCGCGTGGAATCATGTTCCCGTCGATCAGCAGGAAATCAGGGGCCGACGACAGAGCCTCGACCGCGCGCAGCATCGCCAGATGCGATGCCCTGAGGATGTTGATCTCGTCAATCTCGGCGACCGAGGCTTCGGCCACGGCAAACTCGGCGCTGTGCCGGATCTCGGCATCCAGCGCGGCCCGACGTCTGGCCGTCAGCTTCTTGGAATCATTCAACCCTTCGGGGATGGCCTGTGGGTTCAGGATCACGGCCGCGGCGACAACTGGTCCCGCCAAAGGGCCGCGCCCGACCTCATCCACACCCGCGATGCGATAATGGCCCCGGTCCAGCAGCGCCTGCTCAAGTTCGAAGTCTGGTTTTGTCATGCCTTTGGAAAACCGCGTTTCACACAGCGCCGCAAGAAAAAAAGAGAGGGCAGCCCACACCGCCCTCTCTCATACGGCGCGTCATTGGCGCCGCTCCTGCTCAACCCTTGTTACTGGTAAACGACACGGTATCCTTTCTGGCGCAGGCACGCGGGTTCGTATGCCCGCTTGACCTTTTGGCCATTCCAGAAACCGACTTTGCACTCTTGCGGCAGGCTATTGGCATGTTTGTAGTGCTTCTTGAGGCATTTAGGCCCAAGCAGCGGATGATCCTGTGAATACCCGTTGAATGTGCGCAGGCAGCGCTGCGGCAGATCGTATCGCGCCACGCGCGGCGGCAGAGGGCGCACCGGCTGCGGCGTGTAAGGTGCCGGGGTATATGTCTGATGGCGAGCCGCCCGATCCTTTTTCTTTTCCTTGTTGTAATAGTGAACCCCGGCCCCGATGATCGCGATGGCCGCCAGCCCACCAAGAATGTCCTTTGCGTCCGCAGCCCGCGCCTGAGAAGCAGAAACCCCGGTTATTGCAACCGCGGTCGCAACGATGAAAGCAATGAATTTCCTGTGCATGATGCGTGTCCTTCATAGTGTTTGGGCGACCGTGTGACGGAGCGCGTCGTGATTGCCCTGACACTGGGGGCGACCGGTTCAGACAAGCAATAACGGCCCGGTGTTATCGGATATCAGAACCCGCAAACCCCTTGGGTTATTGAATATCGCGACAACTCATGCGCAGGATGCGGCCTATGAAACAGATCCTCTCTTCTCTGACCTTTGCGGTCCTGATATCGCTTGGCACTGCTGCGTCTGCCGCGGATTGCTATGCGGATTACAAGGCCAAGAAAGACAACCCGCTGCGTTTGCATTATGGGGTCATTCAGGTCTCGAACTGCGACAAGGGCCAGGCCCATGCAGAAATCGCCCGGCGCCTGAGCGCGTCAGGTTGGACCTTGCTTGAAGTGCAGTCCGTTTTCGGGCCGGAAGGGTTGGATCAGAGGAAGGGCAATGCCGGACAATTCTATCTCCGTTTCTGATGCGCGCCGGTCTGGTGTCAGGCTGGTCGTGCTGGGCATCGCAGCCATTGTCGCCATCCTGATCACTGCCGCCGTTTTCCTGTTCTGGACCCTGCCGGACGCCAACGCATTCAACGCGCGGGTCGAGCGATTGTTTGTCGAGGCCGATCTGACCTCGCAAACTGAAATCCGGTTGCTTGAAATTCTGGCCCAGTCTGGCACCGCCTTCGCGGACACCCTGTCCAGTTATCGGATGGTGATCTATGTGCTGCTGGTTTTTGCCTGTGCGATGATGGCCTCGGCATTGGTCTTTCTGGTGATGCTGGTTCTGCTGAACCGGCGCATGGCGCAAATCGAACGCACCGGCATTCAAGTGACATCCCTGCTGATCAGCCGCGAGGAAAACACCGTCTACCTCAACAACATGGATTTCAAACTCACGCCCGCCGCCATGGAAACCCTCTCGGTTCTGGCTGAATCGCGACTGGATGACGAGGTGTTGTCCGGGGCCCAGATCGAGGCGATGATTTCCGGCCGCAATGCAGCCGATTGCGACGAAGCTGCGGGCGCGACGCGGATCAAACGGTTGCGGGATGCGCTTGGCAACCAGATGGTCAGTGAACTTCTGGTCAAGAACATCGCCAAAAAAGGCTATATGCTGTCCATCGAAAAAGACGTCATACAGATGGTCTGAGCCTTGCCGTGTGACCGTATGCGTTGGCACTTTTCCCTTCGCCGCCTCTTGGAATGTGGGATGCAAAGCCCCATTCTAGAACAACCCCAGGCAAGGGAGGTCGCATGTGAACGTCCACGCCGCACCAAAAATAAAAGGGTATGGAATATCGGTTGAATCGCTGAATGGCAGAATTGCCATTTACCGAAACGATGTGCTTTTGGCTGAAAGTACAAATGCCAAGGTGATGTATGAAACGCGCCTGCCCCCCACGATCTATGTGCCCCGCGCGGATGTCTGTGTTGATCTGAGCGAAGAAACAGACCTGCAAACATTCTGCCCGTTCAAAGGCACTGCCACTTACCACGACATCAATCTGGGTTCCGAAAATCTGGCCAATTCTGTCTGGGCCTATGAAGAAGCCCTGCCTGAAAGCGCGGCCATACAAGGCTGCATAGGGTTTATGCCCGGTGCCTATACGAAAATCGATCTGGGCGAAAACCGCCTTCGCGAACCAGAAGACGGCAATATCAGCGGCCCGCTGATTGACTGGTTGATGCGTGGTGCTTCGACTGAAACAACACCCGAGAGCTTTACCAAAGCGCTGGCCGAGAAGATGCTGGAGCATGGCATCGCGATACAAAGGCTGAGCATTCTGGCCTGGTCTCTGCACCCGCTTATCGCGGGAAAGCACTATATCTGGGAAAAAGATGAAGACGAGATTCTGACCCGGGCCCCGACATACGAAATCTATGACCACCCGGCGTTCATCAACAGCCCCTTGCGGCATGTCTCGAACGGCCTGGGTGGCGTGCGGCAAAGATTGAACGATGAAAACCCGCATAACAGCTTTCCGATCATGGAAGATCTGCGGGCCAAGGGCGCAACGGATTACGTGGCCATGCCTTTGCCGTTTTCCGACGGGCGCACCAATGTTCTGACGCTGACCTGCGATCACCCGGACGGGTTCACGACCGAAAACCTGGGCCTTGTCTTTGAGTGTTCCTCTGTCATTGCCCGTTTCTACGAAGTGTTCATGCAGCGCGAAAACGCGCAGGTCCTGCTGGAAACCTATGTCGGCAAGCGCACCGGCGCGCGTGTGCTGGGTGGCGAAATCAGGCGGGGTGACGGGGATGAGATCGACGCCGCAATCATGTTCTGCGATCTCCGCAATTCAACAAGCCTGGAAGAAAAGCTGGGCCGGGGGGAATATATCAGTCTCCTGAACGAGTTCTTTGAAACAGTCTCGGGTATTGTTCACGACAATAACGGAGAAGTTCTGAAATTCATTGGCGACGCTGTGCTGGCCGTTTTCCCGGCAACGGACGAAGATGCCAGTACAGCCCGCGCCAATGCCCAGCGCTCGGCGATCAAAATCGTCGAAACTTTGGGTGAACTGCGCAAAGAAGGCACGGACGTGCATTGCGACTGTTCGATCGGCGTCGCTTATGGGCGTGTCACCTACGGCAATGTGGGGTCTCGTGAACGCCTTGACTTCACGGTTATCGGTCAGGCCGCGAACATCGCAGCGCGCCTGGGAGAATTCGGCAAGACGCAAGGGCACCGCATTGTCGTTTCAGAAGACATCGAACCGGCCTGTTCCAACGCCGTGCCGCTGGGCGACGTCAATCTGCACAATGTGTCCCGGCCCGTCAGATCATTTGCTTTACGAACCGCAGCCGATAAGATTCTGAACGGTTAAGGCCTTTCGTTTGCAGTTCTGAAGAAACCCGCATTGACTTGATCAACGTTACGCCTGTGCGATCATGCTTCATCGATCACTTCGACCCGGAGGCGCTCTGCTCAAACGGCTCCCAACAGGATCAACGCGGTCTGCGCTGGCGAGATCGTGTTCTGAAGTTGCGCAATCTGACTTCTGGCCAAATATGTGTCGGTCAGTTTCTCGATGGACTTTGGGTTCGAAAACTGTGCCAAGTCCTCCGAGCCGGTCAGTTTGTGCAGCCTGGCCTTGAACTCGACCAACTGCTTGTCAATGTCCAGCTGCGCAAAGGATGACGGCAGTCCAAGTGCCGTTTCCATCATGCTGCGCAAAGGGGGCAACCCCATCAGATCGAACCATTTTGTGTCTGCGCTTGAGGCCCTGTTGGCGAGATCCGAAAGTTCTCGTTGTGCATAGAGCGAAATGCGCATCGTTTCATCCGACTCGCCAACGGCAATTTCAAACCGTGCCGTCAAATTGGCCTGGGCGATTTGCCCCATGTCGGACGTCAGCGCGGTTTTTCGGACAGCACCGGGACCAAACCCAAAGGCGTCAGAAAACTCCCGGTATCGCTTGTCGGCCAATCGATTGGACAACGCGTCATCCGCCTGTGTCCCATCCTCGAGGATTTTGCGTATGAAAAACCGGTTGTCCAAATCTCCTTCCAGTCCGAACGCACCCAATGCGACCTGCAACAACCTGCGATCCGACACCAGCTGTTCGGCGGATTGGATTTTTCCGATGTTGTCCAGAAAATACTGTGTCTCTCTTTCATTCGCAGCTGACGACGAAAAACTCTGGAGCTGGCTTTCATAGGTACGTTGCAAGAACCGCCAGCCCACGATTCCACCGCTTGGGATGACGGGCTGGAATGTCATTGCTGATAAGCCATCAGCCGCTCTTCGCGCGGCAGAAGCGAGCGAAGCGATTTGAGGCACTTGTAATAATGCTCTGCAACCAGGGCATCCGTGGCTTCGGCCAAGACCCGACGGCTATCTGCATCCGTAAAAATCTGGCTCAGCTCTTCCACGCGGCGCAACAGTTGCTGACGTGCCTGGCCAGGTTCGATGTCACCCGACAATACAAGCTGCGCAGCATAGCAGACGCGGCGCACCGGCGTATTCACCTCATCCGGATGAATCGCGTCCCGCAGTCGAAGAACATTCGCCTGTGGCGTCATGATCGAAAACCGGCCGCGGCGATCGCCGTTCTCAATCACGACCCCGTTGATCAGAACCCTTTCTTTCGGGGCAAGCTTTAGGACCAGTCCGCTCATCAAGTTGCCCTCATCTGGCGCAATCCGCGCAATACAGCCGTGTTGATTTCCACCAGGGGTTCAACGGTTGCGCCGTCTCCTAGAACGCGGCTGCTGTGTTGTTCGGTGAATTCGGCAAGGTAGAAGATCCTGGCTCTCAGATCGTTGGGCAGGGCATTCTCGGAATCGGCAACGCCGGTTGCGAGCACCCCCCATAGCCGCCGGTTTTCGTGCACGGCCTGAACAAAGCCCGAAAAATCCGTTGCCTTTTGTGCAGTTGCTGCCTTCAGACGCAGTGTGATCCTTGAAATCGCTTCGTACTCCGTGTCTCGAGGCGTCCGAGTCGGCGCGGCTGTTTGCGCATAGGTTTGATGGGCTAGGGTTTGCGGTGTCACTTGAAATCCTTCCAAAGGGCGGTCATCAGGCAGTCATTGATGGGGCGCGAAATCCGCGCCCCAACCGATTATGCAAATTAACGGAACAGCGACAGAATCGACTGCGGTGCCTGATTGGCGATCGAAAGCGACTGTGTCGCCAACTGTTGCTGAACCTGAAGCGCCTGTAGCCGCGCCGAAGTCTCTTCCATGTCCGCGTCGACCAGCGACCCGATACCTGACTTGAACGAGTCGGACAGGTTCGAGATGAACTCTTTCTGAGTTTCGATCCGGCTTTGAGAGGAACCGAAAGCAGCTGATGCATCGATCGAAGTATCGATCAGCGATTCAACGGCGGCCAGGGCTGCGGTCGCACCCGCACCGGTCGAGACATCAATACCGGCCAGCGCGCCCAGACCACCTGCACCGGCATTCACGAACTGAGCCGAGAACGAAATGTCAGAGCCCGTACCGTTGGTGATGGACAGGGTTCCGGCTGTGCCCGAGTCATAATCCACGGTCAGACCGGTAATCCCAAGCTCTTCAATCTTCGATTTCAATCCAACGGCAACCAGATCACCGGTCGTTGTCGCGGCGGCGTCTTCGGCAGACACGGTATAGGACACGACCTGATCGTTGATCGCGACGACAACCTTGTCACCGGCGGCAAACACACCGCTGGATTCGTCGGTGACCAGCGCGGTTGCGGCAGTCGCGCCGTTGTCGATGGTTGCGCCAACGCGATCGTTGCCTGTCGATGCGCCGGTCGAACCGTCAAAAACCTGCTTGGTGACATAACCGCCGGTTGACAGGTTCTGCCCTGCAACGGTGATCGACGACGAGGTCACGGCGCCGGTACTGTCGCGGTCCAGCGACGCAAGGATCGAAGCGGAACCGGCAGAGCCGTCAACCAGGTTCAAACCATTGAACTGCGCCGCACTGACAACGGACGCGATCTGACCTTTCAGCGCAGTCACATCATCATTGATTTTGCCGCGGTCAACGTTGTCTTCCTGCGCGGCGACGATCTTGCCTTTCATCTGGGTCAGCAGATCAGTGACGGTTTCCGCAGCATTCCGTGCGACGGCGACGGTCGATTCACCAAGCGCGAGACTGTCCTTGATGGCGTTGAAACCTTTGACGTCCGACTCCATCACTTTGGAAATCGCCCATACTGCCGAGTTGTCCTTGGCCGTTGCGACATCCTTGCCGGTCGAGATCGCGTTCTGGGTGGAGGCCAGGTTCTTGTTAACCGACTTGAGCGTTTGCAGCGCAACCATCGCGCCGTTGTTTGTCAGAATGCTGGACATAGCTTTCATCCTTTTCCGTTCGGGCCGTTTTGCCCATGTTCACCCCGCACTATTTGCGGGCATTGGTGTCTTTCTGACCTGTGCGACGCGCCGCGTGGCCGTTCGCGCCACCTGTTGATCTCAGGTGCAACACCACTTTTGAACCCGATCCCCTAACGGAGTGCTAAAACGCGTAACCCAGAAATTTCGGATTTGAATCAAACTTCTGCCTATGCCCGCTTTTCCAGCTTTGCCACGCTGCGCACCGCAAATTCACTTCGCTGTCCGTCCGCACCATAGGTGCTGAATTCCTGCCGAACGCGCCGCAATTCAGCCATTCGGCTGGCGACTGCCCGGATGCCCTCAGCCGCGCTGTTCAGCAGCGCCTGATTGCGCTCGGCTTTCTGTTGAACGCGAATCAGTGCCTCGCTTTCCAGCACCTGAAGATCATTGATTGCCCCGATCAGCTTTTCTTTTTCAGGCACCATGCTGGACAAACGGTCCAGATCCCCCTGCACAAGTGCGGCACGTTCCAAATCCAGGACTTCTTCCAAAGACTTGATCAACGCATTATCGACTTTAGACGTCATCGGTTTTCTCCATCAGTGACTTGAACAGAATTTCGGAAAGGCCCACGCCACCGGACCGGGCCAGTTGCTGCGCCTGATGTTGAACAAGCATCGAAGAAAACTGATCCTCACCGGCGCCACCGCCAAAGGACTGGCGGGTTTTTCCCAACCCGGCAGATTTCAGCATTTCCGCCAGAAACGCCGCCTCCAGCTCTATGGCGGCGTTTTTCAGCCGGGTCTGGGGTGACTGTGATTGAGATACGTGAGGAAGGGTGGAAACCTTCATGGCATTCTCCGAATTTGCTTCGAACTTTCTCGATCAAAGGTGAAAGCGGTTAAAATAAACGTAACTTCCTACAGGCAGTGTTCCGACCAATCACACGGAGCCGGAGCAAAATGCCCAACCCCCTAACGCTGGCGAACTCAACGCCGACCACACCCGAGAAAGCCGTCACATCTCGTAAGGCTCCGGGCCAAAACACCGGATCGGAGAGCTTTCAGGATGTCCTCGGGCAAGAGGTTGGTGCCACCGGCCACCCTGAAGGCGAAAACGCTGCCATCAGTGCCGAGCTGAAAAATGTCGAAGCAGAGCCCGAGCCTGTGCCGGAGACAACGGCCGAGGCATCTGCAACGGCCCAACCCACCCAGATTTCAGAACGCACCGGCGAACAGCAAACCCCTTCTGCATTCTTCGAAACCCCCGGCTTGGACGAGGTAACGATGATGCCGGTTCAGGTTGCGGAGGCAAATCAAACCCCCTCCGAAATACCGGATCAACCACAGGTATTGGCATCCATAGGTTTGCCCACACAAGGCGGCACGCCTTCCCCGGTTCCGTCGCTCTCGCAGAAGGCGCAGGGTCCGGCGCCCCAACCTGTGCAAGTGACAGCCATGACCGAAATCGGCCAGATGTCTGATCAGCTTGCAAAGCCCAAAGGCACGGTCGAACTAACGGGGGCCGTCCCACTCCCGCTGGGCCCTGAAAAGAAACCGTTGCCTGAAGTGAACATTCTGACGCCAAAACCGTCAGCGCCTGACCGGGCGCCCTCGGTGGCGCAGCTTCAGCTGATGGCAACTGCCGTTGAAGCCGAACCGGTTCCACCCGTTGTCGAGGTTGAGGCCCTGCCTGCCACCAGAGAGGAACCTCTGCCGCTGACCTCGCGCGACTCCGCGCCTCAACTCACGGCTCCGTCTACTGCCGCCCGAGCAGAAATCGCCCGGGCGATCGCTGGTCAGCTGTCGGCAGCGGTCCAGACACGCACCGGATCAGGAGCAACCGAAATAGCGTTGAATCCGGAAGAGCTTGGGCGTGTGTCGATTGTTTTGAACGGCCGGGAGGACGGCCTGCAAATCACCATTGCGACCGAGCGCCCGGAAACCCTTGAGTTAATGCGACGCCATTTGTCCGTTCTGACAGAAGAGTTCCAGAAACTAGGGTATGGGGATCTGAGCTTTGATCTGGGAACCTCCTGGGGTTCTGGCGCAGATCAAAAGGACGCAAATGACGCTGACACCCAATCCCCCTCACATTCAGAAGCTGCGCCGCAGGAACGGATCGATCACACAACTTCCCATCCACAGAATCTGGCCTCGGGCCGGGGCATCGACATGAGGTTTTGACCAATGATTACGCCTGTCAACACCACGCAGCCCGTTGCGGATCAACAAAAGGCCGGGGCATCACAAAAGTCCGCGATTACGTCGGACTTTGAGACGTTCTTGCTGATGCTAACGGCGCAGGCAAAGAATCAGGATCCGTTGGAGCCGATGGATTCGACCGAGTATGCGTCTCAGTTGGCGCAGTTCTCGATGGTCGAGCAACAAGTCCAGACCAATGACCTCTTGTCCACCCTGGCCAACGCATTGGGCGGTACGAAACTGAACGAGCTTGCAAGTTGGGTGGGCATGGACGTCCGTTCGACATCAGCCTTTCACTTTGACGGCCAGCCCGTAACACTGTTTGCTCAGGCCGACCCTGATGCGGACGCAACCAAATTGGTGGTCCGCGACAGTGACGGTACGGTGATCGATAAAGTCACTGTACCCACGACAACTGAAGAGTTTGTTTGGGCGGGCGTTGGTTCTTCTGGAAATCCATTGGCATCAGGCAACTACACTGCAACCCTGGAAAGCTACAAAGGCGATGAGTTGCTCTCCGAGAAACCTGTCGCCGCCTACGGTCGCGTCGTCGAAGCACAGGTTGGCGACGATACTGTTTTGCTGACATTGCAGGGCGGTCAGGTGATTCCCGCAACTCAGGTCACCGCAGTCCGAACTGGTGCTTGATCTGTCGGGCGGGACGGGCCAAAGCTTGGCAAATCGACTCGCCATAAGAAGTGATGGAACCTCTGCCCGACCTGCCTGCCCCCCCTCGAGATCTGGTTGACCATCTCTACGCGCAAGGATTGGTCAACGCGCATCCTCGGTTCGAAACCTTGTATGGCGGGCGCACCAACAGGGTATGGAAGGTCAAGGGCCGCGACAACGACAAGGTCCTGAAACTCTACAGCACAGCATTGCGCAATCCTTTGTTTCGCAATGATGCAGAGTTGGAGGCTCAATGCCTGAAAGCGCTTGGCGCCACGGGTTTCGTGCCAAGGCTGCGGGCCACAGGGCAATACAATGAAGCCCGCTGGGTGTTCTACGACCACGCCCCCGGAGCACCCTGGCGGCAGGATTCAGCCCAGGTTGGCGCCTTGCTGCGCAAGCTTCATACCCTGCCCATTGCCGTCCAGGCGCCAGTCGGTTGCAACGGCAGCGCAGACTTGCGAGCTCATGGAAACAGAATTCTGCAAGGCTGTACGTCACACGGGCGCGACAAACTCGCCGATTTGCAACCTACGAATCCGGTCGCACCTACGGAACGGACGTGCCTGATCCATGGCGACCCCGTGGCAGGCAATATCCTGGTGGCGACCGGCGGTCTGACCTTGATCGACTGGCAATGCCCGGCCCTGGGCGATCCCTGCGAAGACCTTGCGCTTTTTTTGTCGCCTGCAATGCAGCAGCTTTACCGAGGTTCACCACTGTCGAAGAAAGAGGAAGACCAGTTTCTTTCGGCCTACGGCAGACCCGAAATCGTCGCGCGCTATCTACAGCTCAGGCCATGGTATGCGTGGCGCATGGCGGCGTATTGCCTCTGGCGCGCTGAAAATGGTGCGCCCGACTACGTGACAGGGTTGAACTTGGAAACCGTAATTCTGTAACGCCGCGCCTCATCGCAGGTCGGCCAGCGCCAGCATGGCATAGGCTGGCGGCATGAGCACGCGGCGCCAGCGACCCAAAGGAAACCGACCCGGTGTTTGTGTCATCACCGCCGGCAGCCTGGCGTCCTGCCCCAGAACCAAGCGTGCCAGTGCTCGACCGCAATACGTGCCCATGGCGACGCCATTGCCGTGATATGCAAACCCGGCAAACATTCCCGGTTGATCCGGAACGGGGCCGACAAAAGGTGTCAGGGCCCGTGACAGGCACACCAAACCGGACCAGATATGAGTGACCTCGACCGTCGACCAGGCAGGAAACATATGTTTGAAATCCTGCTGGACCTTTCGCCGAATGGCCGCTTCAGCCCCGGCCGATGACCGCAGGCCGCCTCTCATCCCGAACAGAAAGCGCCCGTCTGGCATCAGGCGGAAATAGTGCAACAGATTGCGCGTATCGTAACACATCTGATCCGTAGTCCATCCTTGTGCCATCTGCTCGGATCTGCCAAGGGGTCGCGTTACCATGACAGTCGACTGTGCAGGCATGTATCGTCCGGACATCCAGGCCGGGATATCCTCGCTGGAATATCCGTTGGTACAAACCAAAACCGCCTGCGCTTTGACTGGCCCGCTCTGCGTTTGCAGCACAAAGCCGGACGCCGTTTTTTCAACGCTCAGAACCGGGGAATTCCGGAACAGATGCGCGCCCATTGCTTCGGCGGCTCGGGCAATCCCGAACAGATATTTGCGAGGATTCAACCCGAAACCGACCGGCGAAGTGTAGGCACCATGAAACGCGCCACCCATGCCCTTCGCAGGCAGGTCTCTGGCTTCGTGCAGGGTTCCCGCCTCGTCTGCATTGCGGCGCAGCATGTCCATCGCCCGCCTGGAATGCGCCAGCTGGGTTTCCCCGTTGGAGTGGGTATCCGCATCGATCTGATGCTGTACCAACAGATCAGCGACCAGTTGAACCGCTTCCTGTTCCGCCTTCGCATAGTCCAAAGCAGCATCGCGGCCAAACCGGCGCTGCATGGATTCGTAGCCAAGTTTTGAGCCGCCAAGACAGCAAAACCCGCCATTGCGGCCCGAGGCTCCCCACCCCGGTGCGCCGGCTTCGAACACCGCAACAGAAGCATTTTCAGCCAAATGCAGGGCAGCCGAAACGCCTGTAAATCCGCCACCAATGATGGCCACATCCACATGCATGCCGCCTTGAACCTCTGGCCAATCCGGGCTGGCTACGGTTTCGTCCCACCAACAGCCGTCGCGAGGGTCGCTGCCATAGGCGTAGTCTGGAAAAATCCGCTTCATTCGGTGCGCGCGGCAGCCATTTCGTCCTGCTGCTGCCGTACCATCGCGCGTTTGGTCACAAGCGAGGCCGTGATTACCCCGACCGTCACCACAGCGATCATGATCGTCGACAACGCGTTGATTTCCGGGCTGACGCCAAGACGCACGGCCGAGAATATCTTGATCGGCAATGTCGTTGCCGACGGCCCCGAAGTGAACGATGCAATCACCAGATCATCAAGTGACAGGGTAAAGGCCAGCAACCAACCCGAGATTACCGCAGGTGCGATGATCGGAAGGGTGACAAGACGGAAGGCTTGTGCGGGCGAGCATCCAAGGTCCAGCGCAGCCTCTTCCAGCGAGCGATCAAAAGTTATGAGGCGCGAGGATACGACAACCGAAACGAAACACATCGAGAAAGTCGTGTGTGCCAGAACGATGGTCAGAATACCCCGATCCAGGCCGATGCCGATAAACAACAGCAGCAGCGACAGGCCGGTGATCACTTCGGGCATCACCAGCGGCGCATAGATCATGCCGGAAAACAGTGTCCGGCCAAAAAAGCGTCCGCTGCGGACCAGTACATAAGCGGCGGCCGTTCCCAGAATTGTCGCCAGCGTCGACGAAAAGACCGCGACCCGGATCGTGACCCAGGCGGCATCCAGGAACGCTTCGTTCCGAAGCAGCTCTCCGTACCATTTCGTCGAAAACCCGGCCCAGACCGTGACCAGCTTGCTTTCGTTGAAGCTGAAGATGATCAGGATGATCATCGGGATGTACAGAAACGCAAAGCCCAGCGTCAGCGAAACCGTGTTGAACCAGCTCAATCTGTTCATCCTTCGGCCTCCGCCTGTTTCTGCTGGTTGCGCTGGAACAGCACGATGGGAATGATGAGGATCAGCAGCAGCACGATGGCCACCGCACTTGCCACCGGCCAGTCACGGTTCGAAAAGAACTCTTCCCACAGAACCTTGCCGATCATCAGCGTACCGGAACCACCCAGAAGGGATGGGATCACGAATTCACCGATCACGGGGATCATCACCAGGAAACACCCTGCAATGATGCCTGGCTTGGACAGCGGGATGGTCACCAGCCAGAAGGCCTGCAAACGAGAGCATCCCAGATCCTCGGCCGCCTCGATCAGCGATCCGTCCATACGCTCCAACGCCGAATAGATCGGCAGGATCATGAAGGGCAGATAAGTGTAAACGATGCCGATATAGACGGCAGTTGACGTGTTCAGGATCGTCAGCGGGGTCGAGATGATACCGGTCCACAGCAAGATCTGGTTGAGGTACCCTTCGTTCGACAGAATGCCCATCCACGCGTAAACCCGGATCAGGAACGAGGTCCAGAAGGGCAGGATGACCAGCATCATCAGTGTCGGTCGCCATTCCTGAGGTGCCCGGGCCATACCATAGGCAATAGGGTAGCCCACCAGCAGGGTCAGGAAGGTCGAAATAAAAGCGATCTTGACGCTGGACAGGTAGGCTTTCCAATACAGATCGTCCTCGGTCAGCCAGACATAATTCTCAAGATCAAGCTGGCTGAAAAACTCCTTTATCCCCGTCCAACCGGCTGACAGGTCCAAAGTTGGCGTATAAGGCGGGATGGCAAGTGCGGTATCCGACAGCGAAATCTTCAGAACGATGAAGAACGGCACCAGAAACAGGGCCAACAGCCAGACGTAAGGAATGGCGATCAGAACGGCGCGGCGCATCAGTTGGCCAGCAGAACCGCAGCCGTGGCTGTCCAGGACAGCCAGACCGGGTCTTCCCAGGTGAACGAACGGCGCGAGATGCGGCGGGTGTTGGCCGTCTGCGCCTTGATGATCGTGCCGTTTGCCAATTCAACGTGATAGGTGGACAGATTGCCCAGATAGGCAATGTCGTGAACCTTGCCCTGCACGGCGTTGACCGCATCGACGGGTCGTTCGGCAGAGATTGTCACTTTCTCGGGGCGGATCGCCAGATGGCAGGACTGACCGTCTGAGAAAACAGCAGGCGAAGACGCCGAAAACGGGGCCTGACCTTCGGCCCATACGATCTGGTAGGCGTCCTCTCCGGATCGTGTCGCGCGACCTTCGATGATGTTCACATCTCCGATGAAGTCAGCGACATAAACAGATTCAGGGTTTTCATAGATCCGATCCGGGGTGGCCACTTGCTTTAACTGGCCCTGATCCATCACCGCGACGCGGGTGGCGACTGTCATCGCCTCTTCCTGATCGTGGGTGACGATGACAAAGGTGGTGCCCGTCTTCTCCTGAATATCCATCAGCTCGAACTGGGTATCTTGTCGCAGTTTTTTGTCCAGCGCACCCAACGGTTCATCCAGCAGCAGAAGCTTGGGCGCTTTGGCCAACGAGCGCGCCAGCGCGACGCGCTGCCTCTGACCGCCCGAGATCTGATGGGGTTTGCGACGGGCAAACTGTTCCAGCCGGGTCAGGCGCAGCATTTCTTCCACCCGGTCTTCCAGATCGTGCTTGGGCATGTTGTCCCGTCGCAGACCGAAAGCGATGTTTTCCCAGACACTCAGATGCGGGAACAGGGCATAGGACTGGAACATCATGTTCACGGCCCGCTTGTTCGGCGGGATGGGGTCGATATCCTGCCCGCCCAGCAGGATATGGCCTTCGGTCGGAGTCTCGAACCCGGCCAGCATACGCATCATCGTTGTCTTGCCGCACCCAGAAGGGCCGAGCAGGGCAAAAAACTCGCGTTCGAAGATATCCAGCGACAAGTTGTCGATCGCGGTGAATTCGCCAAAGCGCTTGGTCACGTTCTGGAACTGGATCAAGGGTTTCGCCTGTGGGTCATTCCACGGCGCAAAAACGTCAGAACTCAAAGCAGCCCCCGCATGGTCAGTTAGGACAATAGTGCGGCGGGGCGATCGCCAGACCGCCCCGCGCTTTTGACCGGATCAGGTGCCTGACTTGATCTTGGTCCAAAGACGGGTCACGACCCGCTGTGTTTTCGCGGGGTACGGAGTCGTGATGTACAGGTTCTGCATCGTGGCTTCATCCGGATAAATTGCCGGATCGCCGATCACGTCTTCCTCAAGAAACTCCTGAGACGCCTTGTTGCCGTTGGCGTAGTACACATAGTTGGACGCAGCAGCCATGTTGTTGGCATCCAGAATGAAATTCAGGAACTTGTGCGCACCATCCGGATTCGGCGCGTCGGCAGGAATCGCCATCTGGTCGAACCACATCAATGACCCTTCTGCGAACGGGTGGTATTCGATGTTCACACCGTTGTCGGCTTCGACCGCGCGGTCCCGCGCTTGCAGAATATCACCGGACCAACCCACGGCTACGCAAATATCGCCATTGGCCAGCGCGTTGATGTATTCCGAACTGTGAAACTTCTGGATGTAGGGGCGAACGCTTGTCAGAACGTCTTCGACCTTCTTGATCACTTCCGGGTCGTGGCTGTCGGGGTCTTCACCGATGTACTGCAAGGTCATCGGTATCATTTCGGCTGGCGCATCAAGGAAATGAACGCCACACGAGGCCAGCTTTTCCATATTCTCCGGCTTCAGAACCAAATCCATGCTGTTCAAGGCCACGTCGTCACCCAAGACTTCCCTGACCTTGTCGACGTTCACACCGATGCCCGTCGTTCCCCACATGTAGTTGATCGAGTAGGCATTGTTCGGATCATACCCTGCGGTACGCTCCTGAATCACGTCCCACAGATTTACCGCATTCGGCAACTTGGTCATGTCAAGTTCCTGAAATGCGCCCGCCTGAATCTGGCGTTGCAGGAATGTGCCCGACGGCACCACCACATCGTATCCCGAACCACCGGCCAGCATCTTGGTTTCCAGAACCTCATTGCTGTCGAACACATCGTAAATCAGTGTCAGGCCGGTTTCTTCCTCGAATTTGCTCAGCAATTCTTCGTCGATGTAGTCGGACCAGTTGTAAACACGCACCTCTTCGGCGAAGGCCGCCGAAGTCCCCAATGCGATGACCGCTGTCATGGTCAGCGTTTTGATTGTCATATTCTTCTCCCTGCAAGTGTACGGCTATTTTCCCGTTTTTTTGGATTTGATCAAGTTTTGCGTTTTTCCTCGATCCGGCGTATGGTTTCACGAGGTCTGTCACCTGACAAGTCAGGGTTAGTCGAAATGGGAAGAACCAATTGGATTTGATCAAAAATAAGGCATCTGCGTCGACAATCGACAAAGGGAAGCAGCCCGCGCATGAGCAGGTTTATCAAACGCTCAGATCACAAATCCTGTTCGGCGAATTGGTTCCCGGCCAGCCTGTCACGATCCAGGGCCTGACTGATTCGCTGGGTGTTGGCATGACACCGGTGCGCGAAGCCATCCGCCGGTTGATCTCGGACGGGGCATTGGTGTTCCAAGGCAATCGGCGTGTAAGTGTGCCGCTGCTGTCCCCGGGCGACATCCAGGAAATGATCTTTGCCAGAACCGCAATAGAATCAGAGCTTTCAAGGCGCGCAACGTCGAATTTGCAAACCGAAGATATAGATCATCTGGAGCGACTCGACATGCATCTGGACCGTATGATTGCTGACGGGGATGTAGGCGGATATCTGCGTCTGAACCAGGCGTTCCACGAAACCTTGTACTCACACGCAAACGCACCGATTCTCAGCGATCTGGCCGAAAGGCTTTGGTTGCGGTTCGGTCCGTCGCTGCGTGTCGTATGTGGTCGATTCGGGACTCAAAGCCTGCCGGATCGGCACAAGGATATCATTGCCGCTTTGCGCAACCGAGACGCCGAAAAAGCCGCAAAAGCAACGGCACAGGACATTGAGCAAGGCATGGAATTGATCGCAGAGGCCCTGACTTCCACCTGACTCAACCCGATTCGATTGACAGCGATGAATTTGATCATATTGTGAACCGCAACTGCGTTCTTGTAGGAGATTCTCCGATGTCCACCATAACCAACCATATGCCGACCGCCGAATTGCAGGCGCTGGATGCGGCGCATCACATCCATCCTTTCTCGGCCAATGGCGCGCTGGGACAGGAAGGGGCACGCGTGATTACACGCGCCAGCGGGGTTTACCTGACCGACAGTGAAGGTGAGGAAATTCTGGACGCAATGGCAGGTCTTTGGTGCGTCAATATCGGCTATGGCCGTGATGAGTTGGCCGATGTCGCGGCGCGTCAGATGCGCGAACTGCCCTACTACAACACCTTCTTCAAGACGACCCATGTGCCGGCAATCGCACTGGCCGCCAAGATCGCCGAGCTGGCACCGGGTGATCTGAACCATGTCTTCTTCGCAGCTGGTGGGTCCGAGGCCAACGATACCAACATCCGCCTTGTACGCACCTATTGGGCCGAGAAGGGGCAGCCGGACAAGAATATCATCATCAGCAGGAAAAACGCGTATCACGGGTCTTCCGTCGGGTCGGCTTCGCTGGGCGGTATGGCAGGCATGCACGCGCAGGGCGGCATTCCGATCCCGAACATTCACCACATCAACCAACCCAACTGGTGGGCCGAAGGCGGCGACATGTCACCCGAGGAATTCGGCCTGGCCCGCGCGCGCGAGCTGGAAGAGGCCATTCTGGAACTGGGCGAAGACCGCGTCGCGGCCTTCATCGCCGAGCCGGTTCAGGGTGCAGGCGGCGTGATCGTGGCGCCCGATACCTACTGGCCGGAAATTCAGCGCATCTGCGACAAATACGATATCCTGTTGATTGCCGACGAAGTGATCTGTGGGTTCGGCCGTACCGGCAACTGGTTCGGATCACAAACCGTGGGCATCAAACCGCATATCATGACCATCGCCAAGGGGCTCAGCTCGGGCTATGCGCCGATCGGCGGGTCCATCGTGAATGACGAGATTGCCGAAGTCATTGGCGGCACCGAATTCAACCACGGGTACACCTATTCCGGCCACCCCGTCGCCGCTGCTGTGGCGCTTGAGAACCTGCGCATTTTGGAAGAAGAGAAGATCGTCGAGCACGTGCGCGACGTTGCCGCCCCCTATCTGAAACAGAAATGGGAGGCGCTGGCCGATCACCCGCTGGTGGGCGAGGCTAAGATCGTCGGAATGATGGCCTCCATCGCTCTGACACCCGACAAAGCCAGCCGGGCCAAGTTCGCGTCCGAGCCCGGCACGGTCGGCTATATCTGCCGCGACCGCTGTTTTGCCAACAACCTGATCATGCGCCATGTGGGCGACCGTATGATCATCTCGCCGCCGCTGATCCTGACCCCGGCGGATATCGACGAAATGTTCGTGCGCATCCACAAGTCGCTGGACGAAGCACAGGCGGAAATCATCGCTCAGGGGCTGATGAAAGCCGCATCCTGAGATCAAAAAAAGCTTCGATCAAGGGGCGGCCCGTTTGGGTCGCCTCTTTTTGTTCACCGCAGCCGCTCCAAAAGTTTCGCAGTTGGATAGCCGTCCGGCACCAAGCCCCGCGCAAGTTGGTAAGCGCGGACCGCATTGATGGTGTTCGGCCCGGTGCGCCCATCTATACCCTTCGTATCAAACCCGGCCTGGGTCAGCCGGGTCTGCAACTCTTTTTTCTCGGTGAAGCTCAGCGCCCGCTCATCTCGGGGCCAGTCGGACTGAAACGGTTCACCACCCGCAAGCCGGTCGGACAGATGTCCGATACCGATCACATAGGCATCGGCCCCGTTATAGGCCTCGATCACGCTGAAATTGTCGAAAATCATCAGCGCCACGCCCTGCCCCCCGGCGGGCAAAAGGATTGCGGCTTGCCCGTGATCCGGGATCGGTTTGCCGTCACGCCCCACCACGCCACGCGCCGCCCAATCTGACGGCAGCAGGGTGTAGTCCCGTTTGGCGGTGGCATAGTCGAACCCTTCGGGCAAGCGCACCTCTACGCCCCAGGGCTGCCCCTTTTTCCATCCGTGCCGCGCCAGATAGGACGCGGCCGAGGCCAGCGCATCCGTTGGGTCGTCCGACCAGATGTCACGCCGACCATCGCCATCGAAATCAACCGCGTGATCCAGATACGAGGTCGGCATGAATTGCGTGTGCCCCATCGCACCTGCCCAGCTGCCCAGCATGTTTTTGGCGCTGACATCCCCTGCCTGAACGATCCTCAGGGCGGCGATCAACTGCGTTTCAAAGAATTGCGCCCGCCGTGCATCAAAGGCCAGCGTCGCCAGGGAACTCAGCGTCCGGTTGCTGCCACGATAAGAGCCGAAAGATGTCTCCAGCCCCCAGATTGCCGTGACCACTTCTTTTTCAACGCCATATTCAGCCTCGATTTGCTTCAACACCTGCCGATGTTGCCGCATGGCGGCACGACCGTTGGAAACGCGCGAGTCCGAGACTGCGGAATCCAGATACTCCCAGATCGGTTTCGAGAATTCCGCCTGATTGCGGTCTTTTTTCAGGATGTCCTCGTCAAAGGTCATGTCCGAGAACACCCTGTTCAACGTTCTTTCCGTTATGCCCTGCTTCTGCGCGCGCTCCTGAAACGCGCCGAGCCAGGCCTGAAACCGTGCGGTCACGGCCGCGGACACCCGCAATGCCTCAACCGCCGGGCGCGGGACCGGACGGATCGAAACCGTCACATCCGCCGAGGCCAGCCGGATCGTTTCGCCGGTCACTGCACTGTCTGGCCATTTCGTGTTTTCTGATGTTTCCGCCTGCACCATGGATGCCCACAATGCGACGGTCATGACGCCGCCTACGCATTTATGCATTCCGATTTTTCCTGATTACTGCTCAACCTCAGGGTAGCGCAAAATCGGTGAATCACAAAGTCTCAGGCATCCTCATCGCGCTCCTGTGCGTCGCGCTTTGCGCGGATTTGCGCCAAAACCTCGCGCAGCATCGGCACGCGGTTCGGTCTAAAGCTTTGATCTGTCACAGACATGTCCTGCATGCGATCCAACCGGAAGACGCGAAAATCCCGTCTCAGGTGGCACCAGCCGAGCAACACATTTGATCGATCCATGTAAACGATGCTCAGCGGGTTCACCCGTCTTTTTGTGGCATCGCCTTTTGCGTCCGTGTACGAGAACTCGACCGCGCGTTCGTCCCACGTCGCCTGCCGCAAAACGGCCACGTCGATGGTCGGCGCGGGCGGGCGATTGAACCGCGTTGCCGCCAGAACCGCGTGGCTCAGCCGATGGGACTGACGCTGTGGCAATCGCCCCTGCAATTTCCGCAGGGCGGCGCTGGCTGCCTCTGACAAGGCAGGATCACCAATCACCTGTACTTCGCGAAGGCCAAGAACAAGGGCCTCAAGCTCGTCATCAGTGAAACCCAATGGCGGCAGCGTGGCATCTTCGATCAGAGTGAAACCGAACCCAGCTTCGCCGTCGATAACGGCCCCCAGACCACGCAGCGCGTCAATATCCCTGTGAATTGTTCTGGCAGAAACACCCAGATCCAGTGCCAACTGTTCAGACGTTCTGGGCGATGGGCCAGAACGCAGGGCTTGCATCAGTTGGAACAATCGGGCGGTGCGGGACATGATGAACCCTAGCCTAAACCTAATGACAAAAACTGTCATTAGGTCGGTTTACTTATCTGGCACGTCGAAAAAACACGGAGCCGCACGATGCTGACCCTTCTCACCTATCCTTCTGCCTTCGGGCTGTTCAGCGCCAGCCCGTTCTGCGTCAAGACAGCCATGATGCTTCAACACTCCGGCCTGGCCTGGCAGCGTTCAGACATGCTTGACCCGCGCAAGATGCCGCATCAAAAGCTGCCCGTCCTGCGCACGCCAGAGCGGTTGATACCGGACAGCGATCTGATCCGCGATTGGCTGGAACAGAAGGGGGCCGCGTTCGATCAGGGGCTTTCGGACGTGGGAAAAGCGCAATCCCGCGCGCTGGTGCGCATGGCCGAAGAGCATCTGTATTTCCACATCGTTCTGGACCGCTGGGGCAATGATGAGGTCTGGCCAATCCTTCGCGAAACCTTTTTCACCGGAATTCCGGCCCTGATCCGTAAGCCGGTGTCCAATGCGATCCGAAAATCCGTTCTGAAGGGGATCACGTCACAAGGGATCGGACGGTTCTCGTTGCCCGAGCGCATGGACCGGCTCGAACGCGATCTCGAGGCGATCTCGGCCTATCTGTGGCAATCCCGCTTCCTTCTGGCGGATCAACCGACATCAGCAGACATGAGCGTCGGCCCGATGCTCGCCGCCATGCGCGCAACACCTGCCGATACCCCACTGACCCGCAGGATCAAACAGGATAACCTGTTGAACAGTTACGTGGACCGGATGGAACAGGCGATCCCGATTGCATGAAACCTTTTGATGACCCCTCGGTCGCCTTGGCCTTTGAAGCCATGCCCCCGCACGCACGCGCGGGGGTTTTGGCGCTTCGCGATCTGATCTTTGAAACGGCAGACACTCTGCCCGCTGCCAATCCATTGCGGGAAGAGCTGCGCTGGGGCCAGCCCGCCTATCTAGCCCCCAAAGGATCAACGATCCGGCTGGGGGCTCATAAATCCGCGGATTTCGCGCTGTTCGTACACTGCCAAAGCCGATTGATCGGTGATTTCACCACGGCCTTCCCTGGCGAAGACAGGATCGACGGGAACCGGGCCATTCTGTTCGATGACCCGGGCCAGATAGATGAAACTCGCCATGGCTGGCTGATTGCCCGGGCGCTGACCTATCACCTTTGACGGCGCTTGCGTTCGACCTTGCGCTTGATCTTGTCCTTCTTGCGCTTGGTGCTGGCTGCCTTGCGTCGCGTCGACCGCTTGGCGGGTCCGCGCCCGCGCGGCAGGGCCTGATCGTCGATGGACAGCAGTTCCAGTTCCAACCCGCCGGTCACAGGTGTCGCCTCGGTCAGCCGCACCGTGACCCGCTGGCCGATGGCGATGATCAGCCCGGATTCCGAGCCCATCAGCGTTCCGGCCTCTCGATCAAAATGGAAGAACTCGCGCCCCAAAGACCGCACCGGCACCAGGCCATCCGCGCCCGTTTCGTCCATCTTCACGAAGGCCCCGAACCGGGCAATGCCACTGATCCGCCCGGTGAATTCGTTGCCCACACGTTCGCTGAGATAGGCCGCCAGATAGCGGTCGGTCGTATCGCGCTCGGCCATCATCGAGCGGCGTTCTGTATCCGAAATATGCGTGGCCGTTTCTTCAAGCCGGGCAATTTCGTCCTCGGTCAGCCCGTCCTTGCCCCAGCCATGGGCCGAAATCAGCGCCCGGTGCACGATCAGGTCGGCATAGCGCCGGATGGGCGAGGTGAAATGCGCGTAGTTGCGCAGCGCCAGCCCGAAATGGCCGAAGTTTTCCGGGCTGTAATAGGCCTGCGCCATCGACCGCAAGGTGCTGAGATTGATCAGCTCGGCATCTTCGGTGCCGGCGGCGGCATTCAGCAGCGCGTTCAGGTGACGGGTCTGGAGCACCTGCCCCTTGGCCAGATTCAGCCCGGCGGCCTGTGCCGTTTCGCGCAGGTTTTCCAGTTTTTCGGGCGCGGGTTCTTCGTGCACCCGGAACAACAACGGGCTGCGCTTGGCGATCAGCGTCTCGGCCGCGGACACGTTGGCCAGGATCATGAATTCCTCGATCAGCCGGTGCGCGTCCAACCGCTCGCGGAACGCGACGCTTTCGACCTCGCCCTTGTCGTTCAGAACGATCTTGCGTTCCGGCAGGTCCAGCTCCAGCGGCTGGCGTTCGTTGCGGGCCGTCTTCAGCGCGCCATAGGCCGCATAGAGCGGCTTCAGAACGCTGTCCAGCAGCGGGCCGGTGCGGTCATTGGGGGTGCCGTCGATGGCCTCCTGCACTTCGGCATAGTTCAGGGACGCGGCCGAGCGCATCAGACCGCGCACAAAGCGGTGGTCGATCTTGTTGCCGTTTGCATCGATGCGCATCCGCACCGCGATACAGGCGCGCGGCACGCCTTCGTGCAGCGAGCAGAGATCACCCGACAGACGGTCCGGCAACATCGGCACGACACGGTCGGGGAAATAGCTGGAATTGCCACGCTTGCGCGCCTCGCGGTCCAGCGCGGTGCCTGGGCGCACATAGGCGGCGACATCGGCAATCGTGACCCAGATCACATGACCGCCCGGGTTTTTCGGGTCGTCATCAGCATGGGCATAGCAGGCGTCGTCATGATCGCGCGCGTCCGAGGGATCGATTGTCAACAACGGCAAATCCCGCAGGTCCTCGCGGCCTTTCAGGCCAACGGGCTTGGCCTTGTCGGCCTCGGCAATCACCTTGTCGGGGAAATCATCCGGGATACCGTGCTGATGGATCGCGATCAACGAAACGGCCTTGGGCGCAGTCGGGTCGCCCAACCGTTCAACGATGCGCACGCGGGGCAGCCCCATGCGGTTTTTCGGCCCGGCTTGTTCGGCCTCGACCAATTCGCCATCCCTGGCGCCCAGCGCGGCGCCTTCGGCCACCAGCCATTCGGTCGATCCGGCCTTGTCGATCGGCACGATCCGCCCGCCTTCAGCCCCTTTTCGGAAGATACCCACGATTTTACGAGGGTTCGTCCCGATACGACGGATCAGGCGGGCTTCGTAATTGTGGTCTTCCTCATGCACGGCCGTCAGTCGGGCCAGAATGCGGTCACCCTCGCCCAGCGCCGGGTCGCTGGCGCGGGCGATGATCAGAACGATGGGCTCGACCCCCTCGCCATGCCATTCCAGCGGCCGCGCAAACAGGTCTCCATCCTTGTTCGGAGCTTTCACCTGCAACACACTGACCGGCGGCAGGCGATCCGGGTCGCGGTAACTGCGCTTGCGCTTCTCAAGATGGCCTTCGGCCTCAAGCTCCTTGAGGATACGTTTCAGATCAATCCGATCCGCGCCCTTGATGCCAAAGGCTTTGGCGATATCGCGTTTCGAGGTCAGGGTGGGGTTCGCCGAGATCCAGTCGAGGACCTCCTGCTTGGTAGGAATGCGAGTCATACGTCCGGCCTAGCATGCGTTTGCGACCGCGTCATGACCAAAAAACCTCAGGGTTCAAGATCGGCAACCGTATCCACATCGCGCAACAGATCAAGCAATGACACCCGACAGCCGGGGATCGAAGCAAGCGTGTCAGCCAATGCGTGTTCCGTCGACCAGCGCACGTCGCGGAACAGACTTGCCGGCAAGGCCGCATACCGTTGCGCTCCGACCAGCCAATAGCCACCATCGGGGGCAGGCCCAAACACCATTTGAGAACGCCCCAATGCATCGAAAGCACGGGCAATATGGGGGCGCGAAATGCCCGGAATATCCGCGCCGATCAGGCAAACCGGCCCTTTGGGCATACCGCGCAGCATCCGCGCCATGCGATCCCCCAGGTCCCCACGCCCCTGCGCCGCGCGTGGCAGGTCAGCTGGCCAGACGCGGCTTTTCAGACCCTGCTGATCGGGTGAAACGGCCAAAACGATACGCCAGCGGGGATCGCGCAGCCTCCGGATCAAGGACCGGGTCTGGTGCCGAAACCACCACGCTGCGCCGACCATACCGATATCTCGACCAAGCCGCGTTTTGACGCGGCCCGGACGAGGTTCCTTCACCATGATCACCAATGTGCGCTGCATGGATCAGGCGAAATAGTCAGTCAGGATACGGGTATAGATAGACTTGAGCTGCTCAATCTGGGCCACATCGACACACTCGTCGACCTGATGCATCGTGCGCCCGACCAGACCGAACTCGACAACCGGGCAGTGGTTCTTGATGAAACGCGCATCCGACGTACCGCCGGTCGTCGAAAGCTCGGGCGTTGCGCCTGTTTCTGCCTTCACCGCCCCGGCCACCAGATCCGACAATGGCCCCGGCGGGGTCAGAAAGCTTTCGCCGGAAATTTTGATTGCGACCTCTATTTCAACGCCGAACTGAGCGGCCACCTGATCCGCTTCCGACTTCAGCCAGTCACTCAGGCTGGCCCCGGAATGCAGATCATTGAATCGAATATTCACCGTTCCCTTGCACTGCGCCGGGATAACGTTGGTGGCCGCATTCCCGGTGTCGATTGTCACCACGGCCAATGTCGAAGCATCGAAGTGGTCCGTGCCCTGATCCAGTTCGTGCCCCGCCAACCGATCCATCAGCCGCGCCATGGCTGGCAAAGGGTTTTTGGCGCGATGCGGATAGGCTGAATGGCCCTGAACACCTGTGATCGTAAACCACGCAGTCATCGACCCCCGACGGCCGATCTTCATCATTTCACCCATCCTGTTCGGGCAGGTGGGCTCACCCACCAGGCAGACTGACATATGTTCATCTGCGCCGTCCATGTAATCCAGCATGGCGGTCGTGCCATCCAGCGCGTCGCCTTCCTCGTCGCCGGTTATGGTCAGGATGATGGCTCCGTCCGGAGGGGTGTCGCGCACGAAATCAATCGCCGCAGCCGCAAATGCCGCAACACCGGATTTCATATCCGTTGCCCCACGCCCATACATCACACCATCGCGTATTTCGGCCCCGAAAGGCGGCATCGTCCACGCGGCCTCATCGCCGACTGGCACAACATCCGTATGGCCGTTGAACCCGAAACTGCGCGGATGGCCTTTCTGGCCCCACCGTGCGAACAGGTTGCTGACGCCACCACGGTCGACACGCGTGCATTCAAACCCCGCATCCGCCAGCACCGACCCCAGCAGAACCAGCGCGCCACCCTCGGCAGGTGTGACCGATGGGCAACGGATCAGATCGGCTGTCAATTGGACGGGGTCGGTCATGCAATGGCCTCTGGAACAGTGTCTTTCGCGGGTTCGCGCACAGATTCAACGAATTGGCCGGTTTTCCAACCCCAATTCGCAAAAATATCCTTTTACCCAACCGAGCTGGTATCAAAGTGACACCCAGACAAATCATGACGGTTTACCCGGCGACCATCTTGCCGCCCGCCGCACAATCGCGCTACAGGGCCGCGAAACAGGTGAATGAATATGAAGCGCGCATTCTTCGCACTGATCTGCCTGACTTTCGCCGTCCTCGCGCAGCAGAGCATGGCGCAGTCTCTCACGGTTACGACAGTGACCCGCCCCCCGTTTTCCTATGTCGAGGACGGTGCGGAAACCGGCTTTTCGATGGATCTGCTCGCGGCGCTGGCAGAGGCGCTGAACTGGGACTATTCCGTCAATCGGGTCGATTCCTTTTCGGAGATGCTGGGCGCGGTCCGGGATGGATCTGCGGATCTTGCAGTTGCCAATATCTCGATCACCGCGCAGCGGGAAACGCAAATGGACTTCACCCAGCCGATCTTTGAGGCGGGCCTGCAAATCATGGTGCCATCGGAAGCCGCGCGCCAGCCGTCGCTGCTGCATGCGTTGCTCTCAAAAGAGTTGTTCATCGCCATCGGCCTGGCCTTCGCCATTCTGTTGGGCGGCGGCATGCTGATGTGGAGCTTTGAGCGTAGTGCTCAACCCTATTTCGATCGCAAGCTGAATGAGGCTTGGTTTCCCTCGTTCTGGTGGGCGCTGAACCTTGTCGTAAACGGCGGGTTCGAAGAGAGGATGCCGCGCACGCCGTTCGGCCGGCTTCTGGGTGTCGTTCTGGTTGTTTCGTCACTGTTCATCGTGTCCGTTTTCACGGCCCGCATCACCTCGGTCATGACCGTGGATGCGATCACAGGCAGCGTGAATTCGGTGAATGACCTGTATGGCAAAAGTGTCGGGACAATCACAGACTCGACCGCGGCAAGTTTTCTGAACCGGCGTGATATTGAATTCACCGGCTATCCCGGGCTGGAGCAGATGCTGGATGCGTTCCAGTCCAAACAACTGGATGCCGTCGTATTCGACGCGCCAATCCTGTCCTACTATACGGCCCATGAAGGCCGGCGAACGGCGTCGATGACAGGCGGCGTTTTCCTGCGCGAGAACTATGGCATCGCTTTCCCGACCGGGTCGCCTCTGGTCGAGGATGTCAACCAGGCTCTGCTTTCATTGCGTGAAGACGGAACTTATGACGAAATCTATCGCAAGTGGTTCGGTATGCGGAACTAGGCCTGCGCCTCGTCTCCGAAGAACGGTGTCATCTGCGCGACGATCACGGCGTTTTCATCCAGAGCACGCTGCATCAGGGCACGTTCGTCAGGTTCGATTTCATGTCCCTGTGCCTCACGCTCGGCCAAGGTCCCGTACCCGGTGACATCCAAAGGCGCGGTGTCGGCCTGCTTCAGAATAGCCACCGTCTCGCGCACGGCTTCGGCTTCGTCCACGCCACTGGCGTAGCAGATCAGTGCCGCCCCGGTCGCACCGTCGGGCAGCCCGTCGCCATCCTTACGGCCGATTTGGACCAGAAGGGTATAGACTTGCTGACGTGAGGGCTTCTTGCGCTTTTCCATGGGCCCTGCATTACGCGCGGCGTTTTGAAGGGTCAACTGCTTCCATTGATCCTAGCTTTAAGTATGGGATCTTACGCAGCCCCTTGCCCAGCCCATAGGCACTGAGGACTTGCAGAAATGCGACTCAGCAAAGCCCTTTTCCCGTTTTCGCCCAAAAATTGAGCAGCGTTTCATCTCCATTCCCTGAGTTGAATCGGGCACATTACTGCCACATTTTGGCCTCAATTTTGGCCATTTCCTGCTGAGTTCGACGCGTTTCCTGCCTTTCACAACGGTGACGAGAAGCCAACTCTAAGATGCAGCCACTGCGTAAGTCATTTTTTACAGGAGAATTAAAATGAGTGTTCTGTCCAAGTTAATGATGACAACTGCAAGTGTGATTGTGCTTTCCGGAGTACCTGCTGTCGCCGTGCTGTCTTTTGTGACGCCAAGTGCAGCTTACGCCCAAGACGGCGGCGGTGAAAGCGAAGGCGGTAGCGATAGCGAGAGCGGTGGCGACAACGAAGGCGGCGGCGATAACGAAAGCGGCGGCGACAACGAAGGCGGCGGCGACAACGAAAGCGGCGGCGATAACGAAGGCGGCGGCGACAACGAAAGCGGCGGCGATAACGAAAGCGGCGGCGATAACGAAGGCGGCGGCGATAACGAAAGCGGCGGCGACAACGAAGGCGGCGGCGATAACGAAAGCGGCGGCGATAACGAAGGCGGCGGCGATAACGAGAGTGGTGGAGAAAACGAAGGCGGCGGCGACAACGAAAGCGAAGGCACGGAAACCAATGCAGGAAGCTCAGAAGTTGACGCTATGCAGGGTGAAAATCGCTGATCCACACAGAGCGTTCGTCCGAGCCTGGACACAATCTCAGGACCGGCTCTGACCAAGGTGCGGTCGCATAAGTCAAACACCCCAAAAACTGGAAAGGCCGGAGCGGGTCTGCTCCGGCCTTTCTGTACAACCGGGAAAATCAGTCCCGCAGCAATTCGTTGATGCCGGTTTTCGACCGGGTCTTTTCATCCACCCGCTTCACGATCACCGCACAATACAGGTTGATATTGTTCTTTGACGGCATCGAACCCGCGACGACCACGGAATAGGGTGGGACTTCGCCATATGTCACTTCGCCGGTTTCGCGATCCACGATCTTGGTGGATTTGCCAATGAACACGCCCATCCCCAGAACCGAGCCTTCGCGGACGATGCAGCCCTCGACCACCTCGGAGCGCGCGCCGATAAAGCAATTGTCCTCGATGATGGTCGGGCCGGCCTGCATCGGCTCCAGCACGCCGCCGATGCCAACACCGCCCGACAGGTGGACGTTTTTGCCGATCTGCGCGCATGAACCAACGGTCGCCCAGGTATCGACCATGGTGCCTTCATCCACATAGGCGCCAAGGTTGACGAACGATGGCATCAGCACCACGCCCGGCGCGATATAGGCCGACTTGCGCACAACGCAGTTGGGAACCGCGCGGAACCCGGCCGAGCGCCATTGTTCTTCACCCCAACCGGCGAACTTGCTGTCCACCTTGTCCCACCAGCCGCCGTCTTGCGGACCGCCAGTCTGGATTTCCATGTCCTTGATGCGAAAGCCCAGCAGAACCGCTTTCTTCGCCCACTGGTTCACATGCCAGTCACCGTTTTCCAGCTTTTCAGCAACACGCAGCGACCCGCTGTCCAGCGCGTTCAGCGTGTCTTCGATCGCTTCGCGTTGTTCACCTGCCGTGGCGGGTGTGATCGTGTCGCGCGCCTCCCAGGCGGCTTCGATGGCGGCTTCCAGTTGCGCGTTGGACATGGGGCGTCTCCCTACAGAATCTGTTCATGTTGGTTTGGCCTATACGCAAGCCAGGCCCATGGCGCAATGCGACGAACATGGGCCGTTTTGCGGCTGACAGGCCCGTAATCAGCTGGCGCGGCGTATATGTCGGGTCAGAATACCTTTTGCCGTGCTCAGGTCCTTCCGCCTGAGCGCCTGAACAAGCGCCGCGTGGTCCTTGTCTGTCTGCTGCACCCATTTCGACCGCCAGTGCGCAAACAAAAGGCGTGCGCTGGCGATATGCAGGTCGTCAATTGCATGCAAAAGCCGGGGCAACCCGCAAGGCGTCAGAATGCAGCGATGGAACGCTCTGTTCAGAGCCTCCCATTGGGGCATCGTCTGCGCCTCGTCACAGGCGATGCGTGCGCGATCGATCTTTTCCAATGCGACCGGAGACATGTTCTGCACCGATTGCTGCAACGCCAGTGTTTCCAGCGCCACGCGCATTTCGATGACCTCTCGCACCTCTGCCGGGTCCAGCGCCGTGACCCGCATGCCCCGGCGCGGTTCATGCCGGGCCAATCCATGCGCCTCAAGCCGCAACAGGGCTTCCCGCACCGGAACATGGCTGGTGTCGAAGGCGCGGGCAATATGATCCTGCCGCAGCTTTTCCCCGGCGCTCAGCTCTCCGGTGATGATCTGCTGGCTGAGGTTCTGGTAAATCGTGTCGGAAATCGTGGCCGTCATGAATTATAGATAAAATCCGCAACGCCCATCCACAACCAGATAATTCACCCCGCAAGCGGGTCCGGCGCAATATTCGCACCGCACACCAGAACGGCCACACGCTCGCCCGGTTCGGGCCGATACACGCCCGAGGTCAAGGCTGCCAACGCCGTAGCACCCGCCGGTTCCACCAGAATACGATGCGCCTGCCACAACATCTTCTGAGCTGCCGCGATGGCGTCATCCGACACAAGGACCGAAGTCATCCCCTGCGCGAGATCAAAACAGATCTGCCCGATCCGGCGCGCGCCCAGGGCGTTCGCTGCAATCCCGGATACCGAGACATCCACCGGCTCACCGGCCTGCAACGCCGCATTCAGCGCGCACGAGGTTTCGGGCTCCACCGCGACGACTTTGCGCGCGCCGTCGAACCACGCCAACGCCCCGGCGATCAGCCCACCGCCGCCCACAGCGACCAGAACCGTGTCTGCCTGCAAGCCCTGCGCATCCCATTCCGCAAAGCAGGTCCCCTGCCCCGCCACAGTCGCCGGCGCATCATAGGCGTGTATCTGCATCGCTCCGGTTTCCGCTTCATGCGCCTGCGCCTGTGTCAGCGCATTGGCGTATTCGCCGGACACAACGCTCAGATCCGCGCCGGTCTGCCGGATCAATGCGATCTTGGACGGACCCGCCAGTTCAGGCACGAAAATCTTGGCCGGATAACCAAGCGCCTGCGCCGCAAAGGCCGCCGCTGCACCATGATTGCCGCCGGATGCAGCCACGACACCTGCATCGGGCACGTCGAGGCTCAGCAACGTATTGAACGCGCCGCGCGCCTTGAAACTGCCCGTGTGCTGCATGTGCTCCAGCTTCAGCTCAACGGGATAGCCCGGTATTCGGCTCTCGATCACCGGCGTCACCTGCGTATGTCCGTCGATACGATCCTGCGCCGCTGATATTTCGTTCTTCCAATTCATTCTTGTCTTTCCGTGACTGGCACTCTGCCCGCGAACCCTATAGCTGTTTGGAAAACACGCAAGCAGGGATCGATCACCCATGAGAGAAGACCGCCACAATCCGTTTCGCGATGCGCAGACAGATCGCTCGACCGCGAGCGAAGTGCCGGACACGCCGCAAACGCGATCGTCCGCCTATCGCCTTGCCTTTGCCGATGACGAATTCCTGTGCCGGGACGAACTGCGCCCGGTGCGTCTGCAACTGGAACTGTTGAAACCCGAGATGATCATGAGCGAGCGTGAGATCACCTCGACCATCGTGATGTTCGGCGGCGCGCGCATCCCTGAACCATCGCAGAAACACACCGCACGAACGGAAACACTGGCCGGTCTGTCGACCTATTACGACGAGGCGCGCGAGTTCGCGCGGCTGATGACCGTGAAATCGAACGAGACCGGCTGCCGCGAAAACGTGATCGTGACGGGCGGTGGCCCCGGTGTGATGGAGGCAGGCAACCGTGGTGCACAGGACGCGGGCGGATGCTCTATCGGGTTGAATATCGTTCTGCCGCACGAGCAGGCCCCGAACCTTTATGTGACACCGGATCTCAGTTTCAACTTTCACTATTTTGCCATCCGCAAGATGCATTTCCTGATGCGGGCCCGCGCCATCACAATCTTCCCCGGCGGCTTCGGGACAATGGATGAGTTGTTCGAATCCCTGACCCTGATTCAGACCGGCCGGATGGAGCGCGTGCCTTTCCTGCTGTTCGGACGTGATTTCTGGGAGAGGGTCATAAACTGGAAAGCACTGGCCGATGCCGGCACCATCTCGGACGAGGATCTTGATCTGTTCCGCTTTGTGAACACGGCGCAGGAAGCGGTCGAGATCATCGAAAACTGGGAACCCGCCCCGCCCCGCGACGAAATTCCGGGGCGCTGAACCATGGCCCCCAAGACCGGAGAGATGCTGCATCTGCGCGGAAATGCCTTGAGCAAAGGCGAACCTGTGGCGCTGCCACTGACCCAAAGCAGCATGTACCACCTGCCGGGCGCCCCGGACGGACAGGCGAGTTACGGCCGGGTGGACAACCCGACCTGGGTGCATCTGGAACATGTTCTGTCGCATTTGGAAGACGCGCCGTGCCTCAGCTTTCCCTCGGGCATGGCGGCGATTTCCGCGGCACTGTTTGCCACCGTAAAGGCCGGGTCACGCCTGCTGATCCCCTCCGACGGCTATTACGTGACGCGCCTTTTGGCCGATCGTTTCCTGTCGCGGCTGGGTGTGATCGTTGAAGAACGCCCCACCACCGCTTTTAACGACGGCGGTTTTGACGGGTTCGATGTGGTCTTTATAGAAAGCCCCTCGAATCCCGGGCTGGACATGATCGATCTGACAACGGTAGCGGATCAGGTGCGTGCTGCCGGGGGCGTAACCATTGCCGACAACACGACGATGACTTCGCTGGGTCAGCGCCCTCTGGATCTGGGCATCGATGTGGTCGTCTCGTCCGATACCAAGGCGATGGGCGGGCATTCCGACATGCTGATGGGCCATGTGGCCAGCCGCGACAGCGACATCATGGAACGGGTCGGGGAATGGCGAAAAGTCTCCGGCTCGATTCCGGGGCCACATGAAGCATGGCTGCTGCATCGCGGCCTTGAAACTCTGGACGTTCGGTTCGACCGGATGTGCAGCTCGGCTGAAGTATTGGCCGAACGCCTGGCAGCACATCCCGCAGTGAAACGGGTTCGCTATCCCGGGCTGGCCGATGACCCGTCGCACAAACTGGCACAACAACAGACCACACGGTTCGGATTTCTGTTATCCCTGACGCTGGACAGCGAAGACAAAGCCGAAGCCTTCATCAACAATTGCCCGCTTCTGCGCCCGGCCACGTCATTCGGGGGCGTCCACAGCTCGGCCGAGCGGCGCGCGCGCTGGGGCGACGACGTTGATCCGGCCTTTATCCGCCTGTCCGTCGGATGCGAACCAGTGGACGAACTATGGCACGCTATCGAAACCAGCCTGAACGCTGTGTGATTACTTTTTGGGTTCACGCAGATCTTTGAACACGTAGATCGGCAGTACCACGCTGGCGATCAACGCCCCCAGCCAGACCAGCAGCGTCGCAGCCAGCAGGTTCGAAACCCCGCCAACGGTCAGCCCGGCAGCAATCAAGTCGGTCACGAAAAGGCCCACGAAGGTCACGATCAAGGCGATCCCGCCCTTCAGGGCGGGCGCTTTCTTTTCGCCCAGTTTCAGGATCAGGGGTTCGGCCACAACCTGCACGACGGTGAAGACAATCACCACTACGATGAACGAGATCGGCTTGATCGCAAATCCAGACAAGATCAGAGAGGCAAGCAACAACCCAATGGCATTCCCGGCCAGCAAAGCCAGAGCGGATTTTATTCTGCGCGTCATGCGGCGATCTCCGTCAATCAATAGGTACAATCATGCAGATACTATCAGGCCTGCGAGATTTTACGAAACAATTCAATCGCCTCTTTCGTTTTACCCGTTGAAATCGCATGGTAGAACACCTTCATCCTGATCAAACCTGTCCCTGACCTGAGAGAGTGATATGAGCGACGACCCCTACACCGTTCTTGGTGTCTCGAAGGACGCCAGCGCAGCCGAGATCAAGAAAGCCTACCGGCGCATCGCCAAGGATTGCCATCCGGATCTGAAACCGGGCGATGACGCGGCCGAGGCCAAGTTCAAGGCCGCTGCCGCAGCCTATGATCTATTGAAAGACCCTGAAACACGTGCGCGTTTTGACAACGGGGAAATAGACGCCTCGGGTCAAGAGCGCCCGCAACAGCAGTATTACCGAGAGTATGCCGAGGCCGCTGGAAACCCCTATCGGGGGCGTCAGGCGGATCCCGACGACATGTCAGACATCTTCGCCGAGTTCATGCGCGGTCGCGGCGGTTTTGGCGGTCAGCGCAGCCACGAGTTTCACGCTCCGGGTCACAATCTGAACTACACCCTGCAAATCAGCTTTCTGGACTCCGTGTTCGGCGCCAGTCAGAAATTGACCTTGCCGGATGGAGATCGGATCGAGGTCAAAATCCCGGCCGGTATCACCGACGGCCAGACCATCCGGTTGCGCGGCAAAGGCGCCCCGGGATATGGCGAAGGCCCTCCGGGTGACGCTCTGGTGACGGTTTCGGTCGCCAAGCACCCGGTTTTTGAACGTCAGGGCGACGACATCCATATCACGCTGCCGATCACAATCGACGAGGCCATTCTGGGCGGAAAAGTCCCGGCCCCGACCATTGACGGCGGTGTGAATGTCAACGTACCAGCGGGCACCAGCAGCGGCAAAACGCTCCGGTTGCGCGGCAAAGGCGTGAAAAAGCGCGGCTCGTCCGGCCGTGGGGACCAGCTGATTGAGCTGACCATTGCGACACCGGACAAAATCGATGATGAACTGAAGCAGTTCATGGAAACCTGGCGTCAAAAGCACCGCTATGATCCGCGGAAAGGAATGCAGCTATGACCCTGACCGAAAAGGAACTGATCGAAACGGTCACCCGCCTGACCTCGGACCGCCTGACCGAATACCTGGCGGCGGAAATCGTGATTCCGGAACAGTCGGATCAAGGGCTGGTTTATCAAAATATCGACGTCGCCCGTCTGGAACTGGCCTGCGAGTTGCACGAACAGTACGACATGGAGGCCGATGCACTGTCGATGATGATCTCACTGATCGACCAGTTGCACGGGCTGCGGGCCGAACTGCGCGAAGTTCTGAACGCGATCGAGGCGCAACCCGAACCTGTGCGGCAGCAACTGGTCAAGGTCATCGGTACAGCGCGATTCCGTCGCAGATAACGGGGTTTTGGACTCAGAACATTTGGATTAGAAGGCCGGTTTGATCCTTTGACAGGTGGCGCCATGACCCAGTCCAGATCCGAATTGCTGATGCCTGCGGGCAATCTGCGCAAGCTTAAACTCGCTGTCCTCTACGGGGCGGATGCGGTGTATCTGGGCACGCCCGATATGTCGCTGCGCACAAAATCCGAGTTCTCGCTGGAAGAGGTGATCGAAGGGGTCGAGTTCTGCCACAGCCATGGCCGGCGCGCCTATCTGACGCTGAACCTGTTTTCGCACAACAAGGACATCCCGAAGCTGGACGAATATATCGACACGGTCCGCAAGGTGCAGCCGGACGGGTTGATCATCGCCGACCCCGGTGTGTTCCAGTACGTCCACGACCGCGCGCCGGAACTGCCGCTGCACATCTCGACCCAGGCCAATATCTGTTCCTGGCTGTCGGTGAAGTTCTGGCAGGATCAGGGCGCGGAACTGGTGGTTCTGGCGCGCGAGGTTTCCTACCCCGAACTGGTGGAGATCCGCGAAAAATGCCCCGACATCAAGCTCGAGGCCTTCGTCCACGGTGCCATGTGCATGACCTATTCGGGCCGCTGCCTGCTGTCGAACTTCATGGCCGAGCGCGGCGCCAACCAGGGCAATTGCGCAAATTCCTGCCGCTGGAACTATGCACTGAAACTGCGCCTGAAGGATGGCACCCATCAGGAATTGCGCATCACCGAGGAAAACGCCGACCTGTTCGAATTCCTGCTGGAAGAAGGCTGCCGCCCCGGCGATCTGATGCCGATCGAGGAAGACGACCGCGGTTCCTACATCCTCAATTCGCGCGATCTGTGCATCATGCCCAAGCTGGACGAATACCTGAAGATCGGCGTGGACAGCCTCAAGGTCGAGGGGCGCGGCAAGTCGGAATACTATGCCGCCATCGTCGCGCGCGCCTATCGCATGGCCATCGACGATTACTATGCCGACCCCCAGAACTGGGACCCCAAACCCTATATGCGCGAGTTGGAGACTGTGGGAAACCGCGGCTATACGCTGGCCTTCCACGAGGGGCGGCTGACCAACTACGCCCATGATTACGAGCACACGGCGTCCATCGCGCAGTGGGAATATGCCGGGATCGTCACCGAAGTGACCGAGGATGCCTTTCTGGTCGAGGTAAAGAACAAGCTGGAACCGGGCGATGTGCTGGATTTCGTCTCGCCCATCTCGCGCGAGACGGTTCTGCTGCGGGTCTATGATTTCGAACGCGCATCCGATGGCGCGCGGATGGACGTGGTGCATGGCAGCACCAAAACAGTGATCCGCCTGCCCTTCACCCTGTTCGACCACGAGGATATCGACGATCTGCGCGCCCGGTTCCCCGCCTATTCCGTTCTGCGCAAGGAACGCGCCCTGACCGACGAACACTGGAACCGCATCCGCTTTGACAAGCTGGTGCAGGGGTTGGAAACCTCGGGCCGTGACAATCCCGCGGCCTATGCGCGCCGCCGCGACGAACTGGTCGAGAAGATCGGCGAAGACGGCAACGAACGCCGGTTCAAGACCAACCGCATCGGCACCGAAGGCTGCTGCGGCAAGGGCTGCAACGGCTGCCTGATCTTCTGGCAGGACGACAAATACGCGCTGGCCCGTGAAGTTCTGTCAAAGCGCAAACAAGGCGAGCAGCTCAGCCGCCGCGAGGCGACGGAATTGAAGCTGCCGGGCGAAAATGCCTGAGTTGGCTCAATCGCGCGTCCGATAGTCTTCCGGCACGTAAAACGTATAGTCCCGATCTGCCACCTGTTCGTGACAGACATGGCAATACGCCACGGCGCCGGCGCGGTCGCCCATAGTGTCCCCAAACACCGAGCCGTCCGGCAAGACCATGATGTAACGCCAATCCGCCGTGTCCGGGCTGGCACCTTCTGTCAGTTTCTCCATTATAAACATGGCACCGGGATGTACGTGACCTTCATCCGTCACGGTCATGCTGTCCTTGGCAAGAACCGACCCCATGGGAAGTTCTTCACCTTCCTGCAACGTCCCGTAGTTATGCGCCATGCGATTGGCATAGCTGTTCACATACCTTTGCCCATGGGTTGCCGAAATATAGGGCGCATCGTTGAAAAGCGGCCAGCTTTGGTAGTTTAGGATCAGGTTCAATTGTGCCACGGCGTAGCCACGCGCCATGCGGCGATTGAGCGATCGGTAGTGTTCCAAAGCCTCTTGTTTGCTCAGCTCGGCAGGGTTTTCGATCGCGATATGAGCGTTCTGGCCGTCAGCGAAGGCCAAGCCTGAACCCGAGAGGATAGCAAGCGCAGCGGCACCAAAACGGATGATCGAAAAAGAACCTGCATTCATAATCGTGGCCCACCTGAAAATCAGTTCACCCGAGCGCATTCTGCACCACTTGGAACAGTCTAGCGGAATCGCAAAAACTTGCCATCTCTGACCCGAACACCTCACCGCCTTGTGTGTCGAATTGAAGTGGCAAATTCAGAGACGGGCACTGGAAATATAGCAAATTATGCATGTGGTTTCAGCATCTGAAACATTAAGTTTGCACAAAACACTTGTGACGTGCAGACCGAGCCAGAAAACACTTAAGGCGCGATCCGATCAAGCCAAGCCGAGATCGACCGAACCCTATTGGTTCAGGCCCGTTTCGGCCTCGATTTGTTTGCGTGATTTGCGCGCCCGCTCGGTTGCCGACTTCAACTGACCACAAGCTGCCATGATGTCCTCACCGCGCGTCTTGCGGATCGGCGAGGCATAGCCGGCCTGATAGATGATGTTGGCGAAAGCGCGGATACGGTTGTTCGAGCTGCGCTTGTACGGTGCCCCGGGCCATTCGTTGAACGGGATCAGGTTGATCTTGGCCGGAATGTTGTGGCGCTTGATGTGATCGATCAGACGATGCGCATCTTCGTCACTGTCATTCACACCATCCAGCATCACATATTCAAACGTGATCCGTTCAGAGTTCGAAGCATTGGGATAGCTGGCCAAAGCTGTCAGCAGTTCCTCGATGTTCCAACGCTTGTTGATTGGTACCAGAATGTCGCGCACCTCGTCAGTGGTGGCGTGGAACGAGATCGCCAGCAGGCACCTGATTTCCTCGGCCGTGCGCGCGATTTCGGGCACCACGCCCGAGGTCGACAGGGTAATCCGCCGGCGCGACAGGGAAATCCCCTCGGGGTCCATGGCGATCTTCATCGCGTCGCGGACGTTTTCGAAGTTGTAAAGTGGTTCACCCATGCCCATCAGAACGATGTTCGACAGCAGGCGGGTTTCGTCCTTGGGTGCGCCGGGGGTTGGCCATTCCTCAAGATCGTCGCGCGCCATCATGATCTGACCGACGATTTCGGCGGATGTCAGGTTTCGTACAAGTTTTTGGGTTCCGGTATGACAGAACGAACAGGTCAGCGTGCAGCCCACCTGAGACGAGATGCACAGGGTTCCGCGATCTTCCTCGGGGATATAGACCACCTCGACCTCATGCCCGCCGGCGATGCGGCACAGGTATTTGCGGGTGCCATCTTCGGACACCTGACGCGTCACCACCTCGGGGATTTCGATCACGAAATGCTCGGCCAGTTGTGCACGATAGGCTTTGGCGAGATTTGTCATCTGGGCAAAGTCGCGCACACCCCATTGATAGATCCATTGCCAGATCTGGCCTGTGCGCATCTTGGCCTGTTTCTCGGGCGTGCCGTGTTCAATCAAGGTCTCGCGCAACCTGTCGCGCGAAAGACCGACAAGGTTTACCTTCCCGTCGGGCAGTTTGCGCGGGATGGTCATGACGTCTTGGGTGATCGGCGCTTTGGGCGACATTGGCGTATCTCAAAGGAATCGGGCTTGGGATGCGCCTCTATATAGGAACGCCGCCAAAGATCAAAAGGATTCGTGCAGCCCAGGTGTCAGTTCACGAACCGAAGCAGCTCGGCCACCCGGGCCCGGCCCAGCTCGACCTGGCACGAGGAGACCGCGATGCCCGTGCCCGATCCGCCGCCATAGGACGCACCAACCGCCTCGCATTGTGCGTCGCGGTAGGCTTTCCAAGCCTCCTGGGATGCCTCGAGCGCCGGCAGGGCCAAGGCCCGTCCGGTGACGTCGTCCAGATCTCTGGCCGCATCTGCTGCAAATCCGAAGGCCTCGGTCAATGCGGCCGCGACATTGGCCTCGGCCTGCCCGACACAGGCACCGATTTCAACCTGTGATCCGGCACCGGAACATTCCAACGCAGGGTCTGCGAGTCCCGGTACCGGAAGAAGAAATACTGCCCAAGCCCAACGCATGGCTCACCCCTCACCTGTCTGCTCACGCAGTTGAAGCGAACCTTGGCGCAAAGGCAAGGCCCGGGCAGGTTTTGGGCGTGCGGCGTTTACACCCCTGCCGGCGGAATGAAGCAATCCTCGGCATCCAGCTCCTTGACCGGATCTTCCGGGCCACATTGCTCGCCCGATATTGGGTAGGAATCCGCGGTCTTTTCGCAAGCGCTCAGTACTGCGACCGATGCGGCCAGAACCAGAGTGATCCAAGTTTTCTGTTTCATCACGATGTCCTCTCTCAGTGGCTGAACCACTTAGTTCACATTGCCGGATGAGAAACTTTGACACGGATCAAAACTGGCAGATGACCATACGTCAAAAGCCCCGCAACCAGGCGGGGCCTTTTGAACAATCGGCGCGATAAGATCAGTTGGTGCAGCGCTTCTCAGCGTCTTCAATCGCTGCGGTAAAGCCCAGCAGCGAGAAGGTGTCTTTCGTCTGCGTCCCGCGCTCGGACCGGGCGGTCAGAACAGCCTCGGTTCCGCGCTTCAGGGCGGTGATGATCTTGGCATCATCCGCATCCGATGCGGCCCAGGCCCATTCGCCTTCCGTGAACAGTTCGAACTCGGTCCCGTCCACGTTCAGGTTCACCGTCGAACCCGCGGCAAACGGGTAGCCGCCGGTAAAGGTCAATTGGCCTTTCACCTCGGCATTCGGACGAAAGAACACAAACAGAAGGATGTCGCTGCGCCGTACGGAAACCACGCGCCCACCACGGGTGTTCACGGTTTCCTTGGGTGCCGAGACGCTCCAGCATTCGGTGGGATCGTCTTCGACAAAAACGCTCCAATCCGTTTTTGCAGCAACACGGTTTGTGCTTGTCGCCTGTTGGGCGATTGCAGAAGTTGCGGCGATGCCTGCCACACACAGGCCCGCTATCGTGCGAACGAGCATTGATCCCATTTGTCCAGCCTCCTAGCTCGACCCTTACCTCATACCCATCGGACACGTCTGCGAACCCTGCCGGTTCGTCTATTCGTTTGCGTCTTCCGATGTTTGCCGACATACACACACTAACGCAGGTTTCGCCACAGGCGAAAGGGCGATTGGCAGAATTTTGCGCATAAATTTCGGAGGTCCAGATGACGCAGCCCGTACCCATGACAGAACTTTGGCGCGGTGCACTGCTGGAAAGTCTGCATCTGGGTCATGCGGTTGTTTGCGATGATACGGGCCAGATCGTGCGCAGTTGGGGTGACCCGCAATCCGTCATATACCCGCGGTCATCCGCCAAGATGATCCAAGCGCTTCCGTTGGTCACATCGGGGGCGGCGGCGAAATACGGGCTGACCAGCGAACACCTGGCATTGGCCTGCGCCTCGCATAACGGTGCGGCGATCCACACGGATCGCGTGACGGCGTGGCTGGACCATCTGGGGTTGAACGAGCACGATCTGCGGTGCGGCCCACAAGAGCCCGCCGACACGGCCGCACGGGACCGGCTGATCCTGGCGGACGATACGCCTTGCCAGATCCACAACAATTGTTCCGGCAAGCATTGTGGCTTTCTGACTCTGGGCCAGCATATGGGCGCAGGTCCGGAGTATCTCGAGATTGATCACCCGGTACAACAGGCCTGTCTGTCTGCCATCGAAGAAACGACGGGCGAGACCAGCCCGGCATACGGCATCGATGGCTGTTCCGCCCCGAATTTCGCCACATCTCTGGCGGGTCTGGCGCGGTCGATGGCATGGTTTGCCAGCGCTTCGGACAGGTCTGATCGCTCCAGTGACGCGGCAGCTCAGCTGGTTGCGGCCATGGTCAAACACCCGGAACTGGTTGCCGGCGAGACCCGGGCCTGCACCGAGCTGATGCGCGCGATGAACGGACGTGTGGCCATCAAGACCGGGGCCGAGGCCGTGTTCGTGGCCATCATCCCGGAAAAACGCATGGGCGTTGCGCTGAAGATCACCGATGGAACCACCCGCGCCAGTGAATGCGCGATTGCCGCGATACTGGTAAGCCTTGGCGTGCTGGAGGCCGATCACCCGGCCACCCGCAAATTCATGAACGCCACGCAATACAGCCGTCGCGGGCTGGAATGCGGTGTGATCAAACCTGCGACGGGTTTCCCCGACTAAGGCCCTTACATCTCGATTTCGTGGATTTCGGCCACTTCAACCGAGCCTGTGCCGTTGACGACCATCGGGCAGCCCTTGGCCATCTCGGTCGCAGCGTCGATATTGTCAGCCTTGATCACCGTGAAGCCCGAGGCCGGGTTTGCGCCGCCGTTATCGACCACGCCATTGTTGCTGACGGTGTAAGACTGCCCAACCGGGTTTCCGGGGATATCGAGGGCGCCGCCCATGTTTTGAAACCAAGCCCCCCAGGCGGCCATGGTCGCCTCGATCTCGGCGGGGTCGGTCGGGGTGTGACCCCCATGATAGACAAACAAAAATTGGGGCATATCACTCCTCCCTGATGAATATCTATTTGCAAAGTGCTTCGAGTTTGCGCAGCGAAGACGTCCAACCCTGATTGTGGTTCGCGGCTGCTTCGGCATCGGCCAGTTCCCGGTGGTCCAGCACAAGGCGGGCACCGTTTTTGGTTGCGGCAACGGAAAGGGTCACATGGCTTTCGGCACCGCGTTGATCCTGATCGTCATGCCAACCCCATGTAAAACCCACCGACTTCGGCGGGTCGACATGCGTGACGTGGCCCGAGACCTTGTATTGCTGGCCCTCGCTATTCTCCATCACCGAATACCAAGGGCCGGTGCGTGAGAAATCCAGGTTGTGGTCCGGCACGTGCATCCCCTCGGGGCCCCACCATTGCAACAGCTTGGAACCATCACTGATCCACGCAAACAGTTCTTCGGGACTGACGGGGAATTCCCGTTCCAGTTTCAGGTCGGCCATGAATTCTCCCTTTCGATAATATCGCTCAGACGGTCGAGGCTGCCTTCCCAGAATTGCCGCTTGGAAATCGTCCAGTCGGCAATCGCCCGCAATCCTTCGGATCGGATGGAATACATCCGCTGTGTGCCTTGCACACGCTGCTGCACCAACCCGGCCTCGCGCAGCACCTTGAGGTGGCGTGAAATCGCGGCGCCGGACATGCCGCGCCCTTCGATCAGATCACCGGCAGGCAGCTCACCCTGCTCCATCAATTGCTCGACAATCGAGAACCGGGTGGCATCGGACAAAGCGGAAAACGTGGTCAGAAGTGTGCTCATACCCCTTATTTAACACAAATGTTAAATAAAAGATAGCCCTGATCAGCCGCCCACAAAATCGGCGCGGCAATAGCCTTGCAGGTAAAGCAGCGCCGTCAGGTCGCCGTGATTCACCCGCACGTCGCATTTCGCGGCCACCGACGGCTTGGCGTGAAGGGCAACCCCGGCCCCGGCCCGGCCAAGCATGCCAAGGTCATTGGCCCCGTCACCCACGGCGATCACGTCACTTTCCGACAGGCCAAGCCGGGCCGTAATCTGCTCGAGCGCTTCGATCTTGGCCTGACGCCCCAGAATAGGACGCGCGACGTCTCCGGTCAGCTTGCCATCTTCGGCCAGCAAAGTGTTGGCGCGGTTTTCATCGAAACCCAACAGCTCTGCCACCCGCGCGGTAAAGGCCGTAAAGCCACCGGAAACCAACGCTGTATAGGCCCCGTTTGCCCGCATCGTCGCCAGCAATTCCCTGCCTCCGGGCATCAGGGTGATCCGTTCCCGCAACACTTTGCCGATGACGCTTTCATCCAGATGCTTCAGCAAACCAACCCGCTCGATCAGGGCACCTTCGAAATCAAGCTCTCCGTTCATGGCGCGGGCCGTTATGTCCTTGACCCGGTCGCCAACGCCGGCCTCATCCGCCAGCTCGTCGATGCATTCCTGCTGGATCATTGTGCTGTCCATATCGGCCAGCAGCATCTGTTTGCGCCGTCCTTGCGCAGGTTGCACGATCAGGTCCACCCCCATCCCTTGCAGGTCTGCCCAAACGTCCCAGCGATTGTCGGGGATGGCGTTCAACTCGAACTCTGCCGCCTCATCCGGGTTGAGCCAGAGGATGTCCCCGCCACCCCACGCATTGCGCAAGGACTCAGTCAATGCGCTGTCCAGCGAAGGCGCTGCCGGATTGGTCAGCAAAGTGGCGACATACATCTTCAATCTCCAAATTTCTCGGCCGGGCGAGGTGATCTAGGGGGTCAACGGCAAGCGGCCCTGATCGGTCAATTCCCAGCAGGTCTGCCCTTCGAACACCGCAACACCCACCGGGCGTCCGTATCCTGCACCTGTGTCCAGATTGACGCGATTGCCATAATGCGTTGCCCGATCCACCGGGGTATGGCCATGCACGATCAGCTTGGGATGCGGGCCCGGATGGGTATGAAAATCCTGCCTGATCCAGACCAGATCGTTGGCGCGCTGCGCATTGAGCGGTACGCCCGGGCGAATGCCTGCGTGAACAAAGGCAAGCTCGGGCGTCTGATGCATCAGAACCAGATCTCGCAAAAAGGTCAGGTGCGATTTCGGCACCGCCGCCTGCGCCATCTGATGCAGGTCTTCCAGACGAATCTGACCTTCGAATTCCACCCCATAACTGCGCAGGGTCTCGACCCCACCCAGCCTTTCATGCAGCCAGTGATATCCTACAAGCAAATGTGGATCGTGACGCGGCGTATCCTCCATGAACCAGGCGAACATGCGATCGTGATTGCCCAGCAGAGTGATCCAGTTCAGGCCCGCATCGCGCCCGGCAATCAGACGCTCGACCAGCCCGCGACTGTCCGGTCCGCGATCCACGTAATCCCCCAGAAACACGATCTGGGCATCCGGGCCGCCATCGCCCTGGATCAGAGACAGCGCGCGTTCCAGCTCGGCCACCTGCCCGTGCAGATCACCAATAACGTAGACGGGCTGTGTCATAGATCCTCCGACGGTAGGGTCAGCTCGCTTGTGCCGCATATTACGGCCTGAGAAAACACAGGACCCGGGTATTCGATCATCCGGGTCCTGCACTGTTTCTCAAACTCAACAGACCATGTCAGGTGACATCAAACTCCAACGGCTTGATCTGTGTGAACAGACCCGTTTCCGCCAGCTTGGCGCGTGCCTCAGCCGGAACCGGTTCGTCAACATAAAGCAACGCAATCGCTTCACCGCCGGCCTCGGATCGACCCAGGGTAAAGTTCGCGATGTTGACGTTGTTCTCACCCATGGTCCGCCCCAGAGCACCGATGATGCCCGGCACGTCTTCGTTGGTGGTGTAGAGCATATGGGCACCGACCTCGGCATCGATATTGATACCCTTGATCTGGATGAAACGCGGTTTGCCGTCGCTGAACACGGTGCCGCCAATGGAACGTTCGCGCTTGTCGGTCACAACGGTGACTTTGATATAGCCTTCGAAGGCACCCGATTTGTCCTGATTGGTGGTCGATATCTTGATCCCACGCTCTTTGGCGACAACCGGGGCCGACACCATGTTCACCTCGGGGTTGAACTTTTTCATGATCCCGGCGACCACGGCGCAGTTCAACGCCGCCAGGTTCATTTCAGCGGCAACACCATCGTACAGGATATTGATCGCCTTGACCGGCTCATCGGTCATCTGGCCGATGAAGCTGCCGAGATGGCCGGCCAGCTTGATCCACGGCCCCATCACCTTGGCTTCTTCCGCCGTCACACTGGGCATGTTCAAAGCGTTCTCGACCGCACCTGTCAGCAGATAGTTCGAGATCTGCTCGGCCACTTGCAGCGCCACGTTCTCCTGCGCTTCAGTTGTTGCTGCACCAAGATGCGGCGTGCAGACCACGTTGGGCAGGTTGAACAAGGGGTTGTCCTTGGCGGGTTCTTCACTGAACACGTCGAACGCGGCACCGGCAACGTGACCGGATTGCAACGCCTCTGCCAAAGCCTCCTCATCAACCAGACCACCACGAGCGCAGTTGATGATGCGCACGCCCTTCTTGGTTTTGGCGAGGTTCTCGCGGCTCAGAATATTGCGGGTCTGATCCGTCAGCGGTACGTGCAGGGTGATGAAGTCGGCGCGGGACAGCAACTCGTCCAGTTCAACCTTTTCGACGCCCATCTTGGCGGCTTTTTCTTCGCCCAGATAGGGATCATAGGCGATGACTTTCATCTTCAGGCCAAGCGCGCGCTCGCACACGATGCCGCCGATGTTACCCGCACCAATGACACCGAGCGTCTTGTTCGTCAGCTCGATCCCCATGAACTTGGACTTTTCCCACTTGCCCGCATGGGTCGAAGTCGAGGCCTCGGGGATCTGTCGCGCCACGGCAAACATCATCGCAATGGCGTGTTCGGCGGTGGTGATCATGTTGCCGAATGGCGTGTTCATCACGATCACACCTTTTTTCGACGCCGCTTCCTTGTCGATGTTGTCAGTGCCGATTCCGGCCCGGCCGATCACCTTCAGCTTGTCGGCTTTTTCCAGAATGGTCGGCGTGACCTTGGTGGCCGAGCGGATGGCAAGACCGTCATACTGGCCGATCACCTCGGCCAATTTGTCCTTGTCCTTGCCCAGATCGGGCATGAAATCCACGTCGATGCCGCGATCACGGAAAATCTGAACGGCAGTTTCGCTGAGTTTGTCAGAAACGAGTACTTTGGGAGCCATGTCTGTGGTCCTTGAATGCAATGAGAAGTCCGGGCCGATGCGGCCCGGTGAAGATGGGATGCGATCAGGCGGCTTCTGTTTGCGCCGCGATTTCGGCCGCAAAGGCCCATGCCAGCCAAGGCAGCATCGCTTCGATATCCGAGGTCTCGACCGTACCGCCGCACCAGATCCGCAAGCCCGCAGGCGCGTCACGATAGGCCCCGATATCCAGCGCGACATTTTCGGCTTCCAGCCGTTTGGCCACGGCCTTGGCAAAGCTTGCGCCGTCCTGAATACGGGCATCTGTGAATTTCAGACAGACGGATGTGTTCGACCGCGTCGCAGCGTCTTCGGCCAGGTTTTCGATCCAGTCGTTCTGGTCGCAGAACGCATGCACGGCACCGGCATTGGCGTTCGCACGGGCAACAAGGCCCTTCAGACCACCGACCGAGCGGGCCCAATCCAGTGCAAACAGATAATCCTCAACCGCCAGCATTGACGGCGTGTTGATCGTCGCCCCCGTGAAGATGCCTTCGATCAGCTTGCCACCCTTGGTCAGGCGGAAAATCTTGGGCAACGGCCACGCCGGCGTGTAGCTCTCCAGGCGCTCAACAGCACGGGGCGACAGGATCAGCATCCCATGCGCAGCCTCACCCCCCAGAACTTTCTGCCAGCTGAAAGTGGTCACATCCAGCTTGTCCCAGGGCAGGTCCATCGCAAAGGCAGCCGAGGTCGCATCACAGATCGTCAGACCCTGACGATCATCGGCAATCCAGTCACCGTTCGGCACGCGCACGCCCGAGGTGGTGCCATTCCAAGTGAAGACGACGTCATTGGCGAAATCGACCGATGTCAGATCCACGATCTGTCCGTAGTCGGCGGTCTTCACCTCGGCGTCGATCTTCAGCTGCTTGACTACGTCGGTCACCCAACCGGACCCAAAGCTCTCCCACGCCAGCATCTCGACCTTGCGTTCGCCCAGCAACGACCACAGCGCCATTTCGACCGCGCCCGTGTCAGACGCAGGAACAATGCCGATCCTGTAATCAGCTGGAATACCCAAGATCTCGCGCGTGCCCTCGATCGCCGCCTTCAGCTTGTCCTTGCCAACAGCGGCACGGTGCGAACGCCCCAGGGCGGCATCGGCCAGTTTGGTCAGATCAAATGTGGGGGGTTTGGCGCAGGGGCCCGAAGAAAAACGCGGATTTGCCGGCCGCGTCGCCGGTTGTTCGATCGTCATGTGTATTACCCTTCCAGATACACGCCCCTCGTTGGGGAGGGGTGTCCCACGCACAGGGCTATGGGTCCTTCGCGCCCGCAGCAAGCGGAAAAGACGCTTCGTTGAGTGAAAACGACATCCAAAAAGGGCTCAAATCAGAACAGGAGTTTCCGATTGGCGAAAAACCCCGCCGAAATTCGGCGGGGTTTTTTGATGTTATTCCGCGGCGTCTTGGTATGCGTCCATTGGGGGGCATGTGCAGACGAGGTTTCGGTCGCCGTATGCGTTGTCGACGCGGTTGACGGGGGACCAGTATTTGT
>NZ_JBQFTR010000005.1:0-205278 GCF_056538725.1 Ruegeria sp. BF10 | reverse complement strand
CCAAAGGATACTGAACAGGCATCTCCCACCCAGCAAAATCAACCATCTTGCCGCCAAGTGCGACGTGAAGGTCATACAAGGGCGTGCGCTTCGGTGTGGTCATGATCCGGTCCAACTTCCGATTATCCAAAGGTCAAAATGCATAACCGTCAGTCTGCCCCAAGCCGCATAGAATGCAATGATTCCACCCGGTTTTTAGTGAAACACCGATCCGAAGAAGAGGCGGTATACAGACGCATGCATCATGAATGTTCCTATAGGAAACTTTTTTCCGTTAGGCAACAACCCTCGTTTCCATCGCGTAAAATTCCCGGCGTCCTGCCGGATGCCGGGGGGGATTTCACCGTCTATGCAACACCTTCCTCGCGATTTTTTGTTGCAAAGTGGCGTTTAGACAGAGAGGGACCGTACGGCACGCACCAGAACTTCGAGCCCCGCAATCAAATCGACCTCTGCCGTATCTTCTGCAAAATCATGGCTGATTCCGTCGATCGAGGGCGTGAACAGCATCGCGACCGGCATCAGGCGCGACACGTTGGTGGCATCGTGCAAGGCCCCCGAAGGCATTCTGCGCCACCGACCCGGTGCAACCTGTTCCGCACCGCGTTCAAGAGCGCGGCGCAAGGTTTGATCCATGGCGACGGGATCCAGCCCCAGCATGGGACCGTAATCCAGGCTCATCCCCATTTGCTCAGCGGTTTCTTGTGCCGTCGCCCGAATGATTTCCTCCATCCGGGCCAAACGGTCTGCATCAGCATCGCGCCATTGCATCGAGAACCGAACCCGTCCCGGTACGATGGACGATGCGTTTGGATGCAGGTCGACCCGCCCGATGGTCCAGACAGTCTGCGGGGTGACAACATTGCGAAACCGCTCATTGAGCCGGGTGTTGAACAGGGACAGGGCCTGAAATGCGTCGCGCCGCAGGTGCATGGGGGTGGTGCCGGCGTGGTTCTGCTGACCTTCGAAGGTGATCGGCATATCGCGGATGCCAACGATATCGGTGACGACTCCGATCTGGTCTCCGGACGCGTCCAGAGAGGGTCCCTGTTCGATATGCATCTCTATGAAGCCGTTGAAACGGGACGGGTCCACGAAGCCCCGGGACAAGTCTGCCATGGAGGATCGGGCCTGGCCAAAGCTGACACCGGCCCCATCCATCAACACATCGGCTTTTTCCAGAGACACCCCGCCCGACCAGACAGCAGAACCGGTGGTCACACCAAACCGCCCCTCTTCGTCCTGAAAGCTGACGACCGAAACGGGCCGGTCGCTGGAACGTGCGATTTCCAGCGCGGCAATGACGCCAAGGGCGCCGTCCAGCCAACCGCCTTCGGGCTGACTGTCGGAATGTGATCCCATCAGCAGCGAAGGACCGGACGCCAATCCGAACAGGTTTCCCACCGGGTCAAACTGCGGGGTCAGGCCCGCTTCGCGCATACGTCCGGCAAGCCACTGGCGCGCGGCGATATCCGCGTCGGAATAGGCGGGGCGGACAACCCCCTTGCCCACACCCGAGGCACCGAATTCACGCAACTTATGCAGGTCGGTCAGAAAACGCGTGTGATCGACGGTCATAAACCCCTCCGAAGGCTTGTACGGGGCGAACCATAGCCAGAAACAGAAAAGGGGCGAGGTTTTTTTCGACAGGCGTGAAACCCCTCTGGCACAGGAGGGGAACCTGCCCTAAGACTTCGGCGCAAGAGGGACCGACATGTCACATATCACATTGGTGCGTCACGGGCAGGCGAACACAACGGCGCGAGACGAGGCAAGTTACGACAGGCTCAGCGACTTGGGGCATCAGCAGGCGCGCTGGCTGGGGGCGCATCTGCGTGATACCCGCAGCCACTATACCCGGGTCTATTGCGGGACCCTGACCCGCCACGCCGAGACGGCGGCCAGTATGGACTTGCCCAATCCAATCCGTGACGCGCGACTGAACGAGATCGAGTATTTCACGCTGGCGCAACTGTTCGAGGACCAACACGGTGTTGCGATCCCCACGGACCGCGAAGGTTTCGTCGAACATCTGCCCAAAACCTTTGCGGCCTGGGCCAACGGCGAAATCGAGAACCCGCCTGAAACCTTCGAAGAATTCGAGACGCGCGTGCGCGACGCGCTGCACGAGATCGGAACCGAGGGCGGACCGGCCATTGTCGTGACCTCGGGCGGGTTGATTTCGATGGTGGTGCGGCAGGCGATGGGGTTGGATATACCGTCAATGGCACGGGTGGCCCTTGCCATCATGAACACGTCGATGCATCGTCTGCATCCGATTGGTGCTCAGCTGAGCCCAGTCCTTTTCAACGCCGTTCCGCATCTGGAAGCCCCTGATCGGCAGTTCGCGCAGACCCACCTGTAACCAGACCGGAGACGCCTGATGCAGCTTTACTATGCACCCCGAACCATCTCGGTCGCTGTTGCGATCGCACTGGAAGAGGCCGGGCTGGAATACGAAGCCGTCAAGCTCGACTTCGCCGGGGGTGAACAGACGAAACCGGCCTACAAACAGATCAACCCCAAAGGCCGCGTTCCGGCGCTGGTGGTGGATGGCGGCATCCTGACCGAGACCGGGGCATTGCTGGAATTTGTCGCCGCCAAAGCCCCCGAGGCCGGGCTGGTGCCGACCGACCCGGTGATGGCGGCCCGGATGCGTGAAGTGATGTTCTACCTTGCCTCGACCATGCATGTGAACCACGCGCACAAATTGCGCGGGCACCGCTGGGCCGACAAGAAATCCAGCTGGAAAGACATGAAAGACAAGGTCGCGCAGACGATGACCGCATCCTGCACTTACATCTCGTCGAACGGGCTGCGTGGACCATTCGTGCTGGGCGAGGCGTTCTCGCTGGCCGATGCTTACCTGTTCGTGGTGTGCAGCTGGCTGGAAGGCGATGGCGTGGACGTTTCGGTCTTTCCCAAAATCGTCGCCTTCCGTGAGGCGATGGAGGCACGCCCTTCGGTTCAGGCGGTGCGGGCCGCCGGAATGCTCTGACAAAAGGAAGTAAGATGACACATCTCTGGGTCCGGGCAGAACAGCGCCCGAACGAAGAACGGGTTGGGCTGACGCCGGAAGGCGCCGCAGCGCTGATCGCGGCCGGCATCCGCGTGACGGTCGAGGAAAGCCATGCCCGCGCCATTCCACTGGACGGCTACAAGGACGCAGGCTGCGAGATCGCGCCCGAGAATTCCTGGCCCAAGGCCCCGCTGGACGCAATCATCTTCGGCCTCAAGGAACTGCCCGAAGACGGTACACCCCTGCCCCACCGCCACATCATGTTCGGCCATGCCTTCAAGGGCCAGCATTCGGGCCGGGCTCTGCTGGAACGTTTCAAGGCGGGCGGCGGCACGCTTTATGATCTGGAATACCTCGTGGATGAGGATGGTCGCCGGGTCGCCGCATTCGGCTATTGGGCAGGCTACGCGGGCGCGGCGGTGACGCTCAAGACCTGGGCGGCGCAGCAACGCGGCGAGATCTGCGGCCCCGTCGGCGTCTATCCCGGCAAGGACGCGCTGAACGCCGAACTTCTGGCAGAATTGGACGCCACCGGCGCGCCCCGCCCCCGCGCCATCGTCATCGGAGCTTTGGGCCGTGTGGGCACCGGTGCCGCAGACCTGTGTGAGGCGATGGGCGTCGCAGTCACCAAATGGGACATGGCCGAGACAGCCAGCGGCGGACCGTTCCCCGAAATCCTTGACCATGATCTGTTCCTGAACTGCATCTTCGCGCGCCCCGGAACGCCTGTCTTTGTCCCGCGCGAGGCGTTGACCGCCCCGCGCAAGCTGACCGCCATCGGCGATGTGGCCTGCGACCCTGACAGCGACTACAACCCGGTGCCCGTCTATGACCGCGCCACCACATGGGAAGAACCCGCCCTGCGCGTGGCCACCGACCCGGTGATGGACGTGATGGCGATCGACAACCTGCCGTCGATGCTGCCGGTCGAAAGCTCGGAAGACTACGCGGCGCAACTTCTGCCGTCCTTGCTGACCCTGACCGATCTGGACAGCGGTGTCTGGGGTCGGGCAGAAGCAACTTACAAAACGCATATTGAAGGACTCTGAACGATGACCATTCATTGGTGTGGCACCGGCCTCTCGGCCATTCCCGGCCTGCGTCGCCTGATCGAAGGTGGCCATAAGGTCACCGTCTGGAACCGGACAATCGAAAAGGCCAGGGCCGAGGTCGGAGACCTGACCAACGACATCCGCGCCTTCGACATCGACGCGCTTGGCGCCGTATTGGAGAAGGGCGATGTGATCGCCTCGATGCTGCCGGGCGACTGGCATGTGCCGCTGGCGGAACTGGCGATTTCGAAACAGGCCAATTTCGTCTCGTCCTCGTATATCGCGCCCGAGATGCGCGCGCTGGATGACAAGGCGCGCGAGGCCGGTGTCGCACTGGTCAACGAGGTCGGGCTGGACCCGGGCATCGATCACCTGATGGCACATGCCCTGATCGACGACTACCGCGGCTCGGATGCGTTCGACCCGGAAAACCATCTGAGCTTCATTTCCTATTGCGGCGGCATTCCCAAGAACCCCAACCCATTCCGCTATAAATTCAGCTGGTCGCCGCTGGGCGTTTTGAAAGCGCTGCGGTCGCCGTCGAAATCGATCCGCGATTATGCGCCACTGGACGTTGCCCGCCCCTGGGATGCGATCAGCAGCTACATCGCTCCGCTGCCGACACCGGAAAGCTTCGAGGTCTACCCGAACCGCGACTCGATTCCCTTCATGGCGCAGTACCATTTCGAGGATCACTGGCCGGTCAAGGAATTCGTCCGCGGCACCCTGCGCTTGAACGGCTGGGCCGACGCATGGTCGGATGTGTTCACCGAGATCGAAACCCTGTCCGGCCCGGAAGGGGATGCGCGTCTGAAAGAGATGTCGGATCAGTTCTGGGAGGAAAACGCCTATGACGAAGGCGAGCCTGATCGCGTTGTGTTGTGCGTGGGGTTGAAGGCCGAGAAAGACGGTATCCCCGTCTGGCACAAGACCTATGTCATGGATGCCTGGGGCGACGAGCGTGGCACGGCAATGGCGCGTCTGGTGTCGATTCCGGTCTCACTTGCCGTCGAGGCCGTATTGAACCGCGCCATCCCGGCCGGGGTTCACGCGGCCCCGAGCGATCCAAAGCTGGTGCAGGGATGGATGGCTGAAATCGACAAGCTGGCCCAGCATCTGCAAATCGTCGATCATACGGCCTGAATGCAAAAAAGCCATTCCAGACTGTCTGGAATGGCTTCCATTGTTCTACATTACGCATGTTGTCCTCGTTCGGGCTTCCCTCACCCGGCCTTCAGATATACCGCTGGATGGTATCTTCGATATCACTGCGGTTGATACCCAGCTCGGACAACTGATGATCGGTCAAAGCATTCAGATGCTGGGCTGCGCGGACAATATCAGGGCTGATCGAACGGATTCGCATGGCACGGTCGAACAGCAAAAGCGCGCTGACAGCCGGAGCCGATTCATTGGTGGGCGGTATGGCGTCGAACATTCTGGTAACCTCGCTGACAGGCTTTTGGGGGATTGTTTTCAGTTCACGCTGAATGCTTGATCACTGCCGGTATGGCTTGTTGTGATACACACTTTCATATGCGCGTCTTTTGATCTGATCCCGCTGGATGCCGATGTCGGCCAGTTGCAGGTCATCAAGCCTTTCCAGATCCCGCACGGTTTTCGAAAAAATCCGACGGCGGAAATGTTCGACCTTTGCTTCTGCATAGTTTGAAAACAGACCGTCAAGCAGGCCACCCCGGCCTTCGAATGTTTGTGTATGTGACATGTCTTTCTCCTCCTGAACTCAATGTCTTTGTCTTCCTGACATCAAATTTGGGAAGCCTGCCTTAACGTTGCAAAACCGGATCATTAAGGTTTGTTAAGACTGGTATGGAGCGAAAGTTACGGCTGGACCGACGCGTTGATTGCAAACTTCGATCCAGGCCCGCGACATGTCCTTTCAAGTGCGGATCAAGATAACGCGAATACCGACCCGTCGCAGAAACCGCCCCTTTGCAGGCAGGTCACATCAGATCGTTTTCGACGTCCTCGGCCGAAATCCCCAGCGCATCCAGGCCATTTTCAAGGTGGTCTGACATGTGCGGAGTGCCGATCAGATAGTCGGCGCAGGGGGTCGAGGCCTCGGCCTTGGCAGTGGCAATCGCTTCGGCCAGATCCTCGGGGAAAAAGCTTTCGCGGCCGATCCACATGATTGCAACCAGTTCGGCTTGCTCGTCTTCGCTCATACGTTCAATGAAGGCGCGCATTTCACCTTCTGCCCGGTTCAGCTCGCGCCCCATCATGGCAATCTGAGCGACCTTTCTTGCCGATATTTCCAACATGGATCATGTTCCTCGTGTTCGCGGTTGTCATGCCATCACAATCACCGAACACCAGCCGAGTCTTTGATCTTACGCAAACAACGGCCCTCGTGCCGCGCCCGCGAAACAGGTTCGTCCGGTACCGGTTGCCTGCGAAACGGGCGAAAGGTTGCTTTTTTCAACCACAGCCTGAAAGCCTGCCAGACGATCAGTGCAAAGGTTCTCCGGGCGCCGAATGGTCGCCGCAGCAAGGACCACAGGATCACCCGGTTGGTCAGGGGTTGCCGCGGTCCGGTCAGCGTCGCGATCAGCCCACCATCAGCGCGGCCGTAATCAATCCAGACACCGACCCGATCCGGGCGATAGTCGAAGCGAAACGTATAGCTGCCTTCGATTTTCTGAAACGGTGAGACATGCATCAGCTTGTCCGCCACCACCCTGTCAGTCGGTTCAATGACCGAGAAATCAGGTTTGTGACACAGGTAACTGTGACGGGTGCCATAGGTATTGGTGACCTCGGCCACCACGGCATACAGGTGATCGCTGTCATTAAAACAGAACCAAAAACTGACTGGATTGAAAACGTGCCCCAAAACACGGGGTTGCGTCAGCAACTTGAAACGCGCCGGTTGTTGCACCGACATTTCATCAAATCGCGCACGCAGCCAAAGCGCGCCTTCGCCCCGACCAGGCTCTCCCCCGTGATCTCTGGTACGCCAGTTCGTTACGTTTGCGCGATCAACCGAAAACAGAAAAGGGGTGTTCAGCTCTGCTTCGGGATCCAGCAGGATGTAATCTACCGAGTATCGGAATGCATTTTCAATCGCACCCTTGCGCCCGTGATAGGTATGACCCGCGATATGGTCTATTTCCTGCGTCATCCGCTGCTTTCTGGCCTTCCCGTAAACGCCTTGAACTGCACTGATTTCCTTCAGATGCTGGTAATTCTGATACGGCAATTTGCACAATTTGGATCATAATGTCCCGATAAAGTGATCCGGCTTGGGGAACGCGCCGTAATGAGGTTATGTTTACCGAGATTGATACCGTGACCTTGGACGAACCTGCGGCTGAACCGGCCGTCCTTCAGCCTCGGCGCGAAAAGAAACGCATCAAGGGTAGACGGGTGAACGGAAGAAACGGCAGGCGCGAGACCAGAACCGAATGGGTGGATCACGTCAGGCGCATCCGCGACGCGCAGGATCAGGCGGCTTTTGCCGAACTGTTCCAGCATTTCGCGCCACGAATCAAGGCGTTCCTGATGAAGTCAGGATCAGACGCCACGATGGCTGAGGAGTGCGCTCAGGAGGTGATGGCGACCTTGTGGCACAAAGCCCATCTGTTCGACCCGACGCGGGCAACGGTGGCCACCTGGGTGTTCACCATCGCTCGGAACAAGCGCATTGACGTTCTGCGAAAGCAACGCCGCCCCGAACCCGAAGAACTGTGGTGGGGTCCCGAGGCCGAGCCTGAACAGGACGATGTCATCATGCTGCAACAGGAAACCGCGCAGCTGCGCACCGCTTTGACAGCGTTGCCGGACGCGCAGAGAGAGCTGATCGAAAAGGCGTATTTCGGTGATCTGAGTCATCGGGAAATTGCGTCTCAGACCGGGTTGCCCCTGGGAACGATCAAATCACGAATCAGGCTGGCGCTGGACCGCTTGCGCCATGCGATGAACTGAGATGAGTACGATGAGTAAATCGATCAAACATCACCTGACAGATGACCTGCTGATGGCATATGCCGCAGGCAATCTGCCCGAAGCCTTCGACCTGATGGTCGCGACGCACCTGTCGCTGTGCGACCATTGCCGTGCGCGGGCGGAAAGCTACGATGCCGTGGGCGGGCATGTTCTGGAGGAACAGACGGACTCCATCGCCATGAGTGATACATCTCTAGCCTCTACTATGGCGTTGATCTCCAAAGGCGCGCCAGCGGCCAAACCGGCGCGTCCGAACTGCCCGGTATTGCCGGCCCCGTTGCAGGATTATGTCGGCGGTACGGTTTCAGATATCCGCTGGAAACCGATCGGCATGGGCGTAAAGCAAGCCATCCTGCCAACCACAAGCGAGGCCTCGGCCCGGTTGCTGTTCATTCCCGCCGGAACGGCTGTACCAGATCATGGCCACAACGGGATAGAATTGACGATGGTGCTTCAGGGCGCATTCTCGGACGAAGTGGATCGCTTCGCCCGTGGCGACGTCGAGATCGCGGATGAGGATTTGGAGCACACGCCGGTGGCGGACATTTCGGAAGACTGCATTTGCCTGGCGGTTACCGATGCACCGTTGAAGTTCACCAAGTTGATGCCGCGCCTGTTCCAACCCTTCCTGCGCATCTGAGTTTGCCTATGAGGCCCGCGAACGGCGTGTTTTGAAAGGAATGATCATGTTCGGAAGACTTCTTGTATCCGTCCTTCTCGTTGCAGTCGCGCCCGTCGTCTCGGCCCAAATGTCGGCCGAGGTTCAGTTTCAGCCCGGCAATTATGGAACGATGGTCAGTGGGACCATCTCAGGAGATGCGTACTTCGACTATACGCTTGGCGCCAAAGCCGGACAGGAGATGTTTGCCGATCTTCAGGTCAGCGACACCAATGGTAACGGCGTGATCTATTTCAACATCCTGCCGCCGGGCAGCGATGGTGTGGCGATCTACAACGGGTCGATTGACGGTAATACGGCCCGGATCACCCTGCCCGACGATGGTGACTATACAATCCGCGTCTATCTGATGGGCAATGACAGGGATACCGGTAAAACCGTGGGGTACAATCTGGACCTGTCCATCCAGTAGATTTCAACCTTCGTGTCGAGCAAGGGGCACAACGCCGGTTTCGGCCTTGGTCTCGATTTCTTCAAAGTCGAAATTGTCCAGACGCTGCGCACGTCGGCCAGCCTTTTCGGCGCTGATCTTGATTTCCGAGATATCCTTGGCCGCCTGCCCGAAATGACGATCTAGGTTCGAGACGCGATCACCCAGTCGGTCCACATCCTTGTGCAGCAGCCCCAACTCTTTGCGGATTGCACCGGCCTGTTCGCGCATACGCGCATCTTTCAGGATCGCCCGCATGGTATTCAACGTGGCCATGCATGTGGTGGGTGACACGATCCAGACTCGCGCGGCGAACCCTTCGCGCACAACATCGGGCAGGCGGGCGTGCAGCTCGGCATAGATCGCCTCGGACGGCACAAACATCAAAGCACCATCGGCGGTTTCCCCATCCAGAATATACTTCTCGGAAATCGCCTTGATATGCACTTTCACCGCAGCGCCGAATGCGCGCAGGCATCTTTCAACGTCCTCCTTGGTCTGCGCGGCAGCAAGTGCTTCGAAATCCTCGAGCGGGAATTTGGCGTCGATCACGATCGGTCCCGGCGGGTTCGGTAGATGGATCAGGCAATCCGCCCGCTTGCCGTTCGACAGAGTGGCCTGCAACGAATAACTGTCAGCGGGCAGCGCCTTGGACACGATATCGTTCAGCTGGATTTCCCCGAACATCCCCCGCCTTTGCTTGTTTGACAGGATATCCTGCAAAGACAGCACATCGCCCGACAGTTTGGTGATATTGTCCTGTGCCTTGTCGATGGCGGCCAGACGTTCCTGCAACTGGGTCAGCGAGGTCGCCGTCTGTTTCGACGATCCATGCAACGTCTCTTTCATCCGTTCCTGCATCTCGGCCAGCGCACGCGCCGATTTCATCGCATTGTCCGCCAGCCGGTCGTTCATCTGTTGCTGGACCGAAGCCAACCGCGCTTCGACCGTCTGAATCACCTGCATCTGTGCGTTGGCCTGAGTGTCCGAGACATGCTGAAGGCCGCCGCGCAACTGTTCCTGGCCCTGGCCCAGTTGCTGGACGTGCTGACCCAGATGCGCCATCTGCCGCGCCAGAGGTTCCGCCATCCGGGCCGAGCGGTTGGCCGCCCGCAACGACAGGAACAGCAGCAGCAGAATCAACGCCACCACACCACCAACGGTCAGAATCACGGGATCATTCAACGCCATTTCAGTGCCTGCAATCTGGATCATGGGGGTCAGTTTGTTCTCGTTTTGTTTCTATCTTGTTAAACCGTGTTTGAAACCAGATCAACTGCGTCCGAACAGGCGTTCGATATCGCTGAGCTTCAGTTCCACATAGGTTGGTCGCCCATGGTTGCACTGGCCGGAATGCGGCGTCGCCTCCATCTCGCGCAGCAGGGCATTCATCTCTTCGGCCCGCATCCGACGGCCGGATCGGATGGACCCATGGCAGGCCACCCGGCTGAGGATTGCTTCGATCCTTGACTGCACCATCTGGCTTTCGCCCTGATCAGCAAGTTCATCCAGGATATCGAGGATCATCGCGCGCGCATCGACTTCGCCCAGAATGGCGGGGGTTTCGCGTACGGCAATGGCGCTTCCGCCGAAAGGTTCGATGGTCAGGCCAAGGCGCGTCAAGTCATCTGTGACGGCCATCAGGCGGGCGCAATCCCCTTCCGACAATTCCACGATTTCCGGAATCAGCAGGGCCTGCGCCGCGACGCCATTCTCGGCCATCTGCGTTTTCAGCTTTTCATAAACCAGCCGTTCATGTGCAGCATGCTGATCTACGATCACCATGCCATCGGCGGTCTGGGCTATGATGTAATTCTCGTGCACCTGCCCGCGAGCAGCACCAAGCGGCAGATCCGGCGCCTGAGGCTCCTGCACCTCGGCGACCTGTGCAACCGGGGTCGGCTCGACGAAGCTGCCGCTGTAGTCATTGGCCAGTTCCGCAAATCCCGGTGCCTGTGCGCGATACGCCGCCGTGCGCGCGGCAGAGGACGGGCGATCCATCTGATAAACCCGCGCCGGAGCAGGCTGTGCGGGTTCCCGTCGCATTGCGCCCAGCGTCGCATTGGCAACGGTCGAGGACGCCCTGTGCCCGGCCTCGGCCAAAGCATGGCGCAGGCTGGACACGATCAGCCCCCGCGCGACACCGGGATCCCGGAACCGAACCTCGGATTTCGCAGGGTGGACGTTCACGTCAACCAGCGTGGGGTCGCAGTCGATGAACAGAGCTGCCGCCGGGTGGCGATCCCGGCTCAGGAAGTCGAAATAGGCCGCCCGCAGCGCGCCAGTCAGCATCTTGTCGCGCACAGGACGTCCGTTGACGAAAAGGTACTGTGCCACCGCAGCGCCCCGGGAATAGGTCGGCAGGGCAGCATAGCCATAGAGCCGGATGCCCTCACGCGTGGCATCAATCTGCAAGGAGTTTTCCGCAAATTCGCGCCCGATCACGCGGGCCAGTCGGGCGTGGAGCGCATCAAACAGATCCCCGTTTTCGCGATCCGCGCGAAAGGTCACGCGACCCTCGCCGCCACCGGACACATCGCGCAGGGTGAAGGTCACGGAAGGTTCGGCCATGGCCAGCCGTTTCACTATGTCGGTGATCGCCTGCGCCTCGGCCCGGTCCGTGCGCATGAATTTCAGGCGGGCTGGCGTGGCGTAGAACAGATCGCGCAGTTCGACCACAGTCCCCGCGCGCAGGGCGGCGGGTTTGACCGCATCCATCTTGCCACCCGCGACGTGCACCTGCGCCGCATCCGCACCGGGAACGCGGCTGGTTATGGTCAGACGCCCAACGGCGCCCAGGGATGGCAGCGCCTCACCCCTGAACCCGAAAGTGTGGATGTTCAGCAGGTCCGAACCGTCAATCTTTGACGTGGCATGGCGGGACAAGGCCAGCGGCAGATCTTCCGCCGCGATACCGCAGCCATCATCCGTGACCCGGATCAGGGTCTTGCCGCCATCTGCGACAGCGATTGCGATCCGCGTGGCCCCGGCATCGATTGCATTCTCGACCAGTTCCTTGACCGCCGAGGCCGGTCGTTCCACCACCTCACCAGCCGCGATGCGGTTGATTGCGGCATCGTCGAGCTGCTTAATCACGGGGCGTTTTTCGCCGATATTGGGGTTTACCTGCGCCATACCCCTATACCTAGCATAACCGCGCACGATTCTGCCACCGGTTTGAACCGCACTTTTTGGAAGAGAGGGGGCGCCCGGGTGTCCGCGAACGAGAATTCATTCCGGATCACCCGGACGTGCCAAGTGAGTGGTGTGTTTCAGCTAATCAATGGGGCAGGATGTATCATGCACGTGTCGGAAAATCTGCTTAAGATTCTCCCGCTCAGTTTCTTGGCAGAGATTGGCCGATGACGTGCGGGCAAGTGTGGCGGGAAAATGCCTGATCAGCCAGATGTGCGTACGCCGATCCTGGCCCGGCAGGGTCCGAACATCGCTGCCGCAGCGAGAATCAAGCCTGACATCGTGGCGATCATGCCCGCCGCGCTGACGGCATCCGCGCCGCCCAGCCACAGCGGGCCATAACCTGCCAGCACATAGCCCGACACTGCCGCCGCTTTGGCGAACACAACGCTCCAGGCAATCTGCGCTTCCAGTCGGTTGGTCAACATCCGCGCCGCGGCGGGCGGGCAGATGAACATGGCGATCACGATGATCGAGCCCACCGCGTCAAAAGCCGCCACCGCCGCAATTGCCGCGGTGATGACCAGTGCCATGCCCAGAACGCCGGTGCGAATGCCAACGGTCCGGGCAAAGCCCTCGTCGAAGGTAGAGATCTTCAGCGGCCGCCAGAACAGCCATGTAAACAAAGACACACCGACCAGTGTCAGCGCAATGCGGGGTAATTCCGGGGGCAATCCGGACAGCGCCTCTGTGTCCAGCAAGGACGACCATCCGGTGGCGTCCAGCCAGATCAGGCTTTCGAGATTGCCGTAAAGCGCATGTTCCACATCCAGATGCACCGTCGACGTATCCGTCTGCTCAAGCAGCAGGACGCCCACAGCGAACATGGTGGTAAAGACCACGCCCATGGCGGCCCCGGGTTCGATCTGACCCAATCGGCGAATGGCTTCGATCAGCACCACGGCCACAACGGCAGCGCCTGCCGCGCCCAGCATCATCGGCCAGGTCGATATCGTCCCTGTGATCAGAAACGCCACGACGATTCCCGGCAGCACCACATGGCTGATCGCGTCTCCGATCAATGCCTGTTTGCGCAACACCAGAAAATTGCCGGGCAACGCGCAGGCAATGGCCGCGAATGTACCGATCAACAACGGCGTCAGAGACAGCGGGACAAATTCTTCACCACTCATACCGGCACCCCCATTGGCCCGCCGATGCGGCGGTCTATCTCGGCGATCTGATCGCGGGTCAGGACGGTTTCGATATCCCGCAACCCATCATATAGCGCGGCTGTTGCCTCATGTGCCTGATCTGCGCGCACGATTTCCCAGCGCTTTTCATCCCGCAGCGCCTTGGCCGCACGGGCTTTGCCAATGTCGGTCGCAACGCCGTCCGCGCGCACCAGCCCAGCGCGGCGCAGCAAGCGCAGGGTCAGGGGTTCGTAGATCTTTTGCCCCTGCGCCAAGGCCAAAAGACCCTGACGAATATGCACCCGGCGTTGAAAGCGCAGATGGCGCAGCACCGCCGCCAAAACGCCACGTATCGGCGCCAGAAACAAAGACACGACAAAGAAGGCAAAGCTGACCAGAACGATAATCGGCCCCGTCGGAAGGTTTGGCGCCGAGGCCGAAATGGCCGCGCCAATGTACCCCGCCAACCCGCCGGCCAATCCCGCAAGCAGAACGACATGGTCCGAGCGCTCGGACCAGAACCGCGCGGTCACGGCAGGAATGATCAGCAAAGCCACGATCAGAATCAAACCCACGATTTTCAGGCCAACCACGGTCACGGCCATGACCAGCCCCATCATGGCCAGATCGATCCTGTGCACCGGCAACCCGCGGGCTGCGGCATATACAGGATCGAAGGCCACAAGAATCATCGGGCGACGAATGATCATGACCAGCAGCAGCGTCGCAGCGCCGCCGACCGCAATGATCATCGCATCAGCCCAGAGCATCCCGGCAGTGGACCCCAAAAGGAATCCTTCCAGCCCGGCCTGACGGCCTACGCCCATCGTCTGTATGACCGTCAGCAAAACGATGCCAAAGCCGAAGAAGACCGACAGGACCGCTCCGATGGCGGCATCTTCGGCCAAACGCGTGTGACGCGTCAGCCAGTTCATGCAGAGAAGGCCGATCCAGGCCGAGATGGCCGATCCCGCCAACAGGCCCAGCAGGTTGCGCCCGTCCCCTCCGAGTGCGACCAATACCATGAAAGCCAGACAAACGCCTGGCAGGGTTGCGTGGCTGATTGCATCACTGACCAAAGCGCGTTTGCGCAGGAACAGAAACGTCCCCGTCACACCGGCTGAAACACCCAGCAAGGTTGCACCGATGGCAACCAGCGTGGCGTTGTAACCAAGTTGCAGGGTCAGAGCATCCCAAAGCATGCGTTACCCCAGCGCGCGCGATATCTGATCGATCTGCGCGGTTGCCAGTCGACCGCCATATGCTGATTGCAATGTTTCCGCCGTGAAGGCCTCGGCCACTGGCCCCTCGGCCACCTTGCGGGTGTTGATCAGGAAAACATGGTCGAAATAATCGGTCACGGTCGCAAGGTCGTGATGCACCACGACGACCGTCTTGCCCGCCTCTTTCAGGGATTTCAGCACCGAGATGATGGCTTTCTCGGTGGCGGCATCCACGCCTGCGAAAGGTTCATCCAGAAGGTACAGATCAGCGCCCTGAGCCAGCGCGCGCGCCAGAAAGACACGTTGCTGCTGCCCGCCGGACAGCTGCCCGATCTGGCGATTCGCGAAATCCCGCATTCCCACGCGGTGCAAACAATCCATCGCGCACGCCTTGTGGCGGGCACGCACACGGCCCAGCAAGCCAAGTTCGCGCGACAGGCCCATCAGAACCACGTCGATGACGCGTGTTGGAAAATCCCAATCCACGCTGGCGCGCTGAGGTACATAGGCAATGCGTGCGCGCTGCGTGTCCAATGGCTGGCCAAACACGGTCACCTGACCTGACAGGGGGGAAACGATACCAAGCGCCGCCTTGAGCAATGTGGATTTCCCGGCCCCGTTCGGTCCGATGATCGCGGTCATCGCCCCGGGCTGTACGGTCATGTCGACTGAAAACACCGCAGGTTTCTGCCCGTAAGAGACCGTCAGGCCGCGCAGGGCAAGGGGGCTGTCGACCAACCCCCCGTCACCAACGGTCATACCTTCATTGCTGACCAGACCCAGCATCGATCAAAACCCCGCCGACAGTTTTCCGTCCATTCCACGATCCGGCACATCACCACCCAAAGCACTGGCAATGACCGTAATGTTATGATCCAGCATACCAACATAAGTGCCTTCATAGGCTCCTTCTTCATCCATGGCATCCGAGAACAACTCGCCCCCCACGTGCACCTCATGTCCCTTTGCAGCCGCGCCCTCGATCAGCGCGCGGATTGACCGATCCGAGACCGAGCTTTCGACGAAAACAGCCGTGATCTTGCGGTCAACCAGCAGATCGACCAATTCGCCTATCCGGTTCAGGCCCGCCTCGGACTGGGTCGAGATGCCCTGAATTCCCAGAACCTCGAACCCGAAGCTTTCACCAAAATACCCAAAGGCATCATGGGCTGTGACAAGAACCTTGTTGTTGTCCGGAACGGACGCCAGAGCTTTGTCTGCATAGTCTGTCAGACGATCGATATCCGCCAGGTGTGCCTGCGCATTCGCTGCAAAAACCTCGGCCGCTTCAGGACGTACCTCGGTGAGGGCTGCCTGCACTTCAAGCACCACGTCCCGCCACAACTCGGGCGTCATCCAAACATGAGGATCATATTTGTCGGCGTAATCGTCATGCGCGCGCAGCTTCGACTTGTCGATACCTTCGGCAACTGCAACCACGGTCCGCTTGCGTTCAAGGTCATGGAAGAAATCCTCCATCTGCGCTTCGAGGTACAGGCCATGCCACAGGATCAGATCCGCACGGGTCATCGCCACGATATCGCTGCGGGTCTGGCGATAGGCATGCGGGTCGACGCCCGGCCCCATCAGCCCCCTGACGTCAACATGATCTCCACCGACCTGACGTGCCGCGTCGGCAATCATGCCCGTCGTGGCCACCACCTTAAGGGGTGCATCGGCCCAGGCCGTGACTGGCAGGGATACCGCCAGCGCCAATACTGCAAGAAAATTCCGGCGAATCATCTTCGACCTCAGCTTTTGCTTCCTGTGTGAGCTGAATATGAGAACCATTCGCAAGTAAGTCAACGCTAATGCGAATTATTCGCAAGAAAGCCGTCGCATTTTGTCCATTTGGTCAAAAATTATCCAAACATTGCATGCCTGCATCTTCCATTCCCCGGTCTCCCGTGCGATTTTGTCGCAAACCTCCCAAAGGACGTGACAATGGATACGCAGAGCTCAGAAAGCCCCGTGCGCACCGCGCATCTGCCGCAAGTGACCGAAGCCCGGAATCCCGGCATGGATCTGGATCTGGACTGGGTGCGCGCCGTTCAGGCCAATACCTCGGCTATCGAGCGCCGCGCCGCGACCCTGCCGGGCCGCCGGTCGGTCAAAAAGGAATATCAGGCAGCCTGGCTGCTGAAGGCGATCACCATGATCGACCTGACCACCCTGTCGGGCGATGACACCGAAGGCCGCGTGCGCCGCCTGTGCGCCAAGGCCCGCCAGCCGGTGTCGCCCGCCCTGCTGAAGGCGCTGGACATGCCGCCGATCACCACCGGGGCGGTCTGTGTCTATCACGACATGATCGAAACGGCGGTGGAGGCGCTGAAAGGCACCGGGATTCCGGTCGCGGCCGTATCCACCGGCTTTCCGGCGGGCCTGTCGCCCTTTCACCTGCGCGTGGCCGAGATCGAGGAAAGCGTGAAGGCCGGGGCCGAGGAGATCGACATCGTGATCTCGCGCCGCCATGTGCTGACGGGCGACTGGCAGGCGCTCTATGACGAGATGAAGGCGTTCCGTGCGGCCTGCGGCGAGGCGCATGTGAAGGCGATCCTGGCCACCGGCGAACTGGGCAGCCTGCGTAATGTCGCGCGCGCCTCGCTGGTCTGCATGATGGCGGGGGCGGATTTCATCAAGACCTCGACCGGCAAGGAAAGCGTCAACGCCACCCTGCCAGTGTCGCTGGTGATGATCCGCGCCATCCGCGACTATTACGAGCGCACCGGCCATCGCGTGGGCTACAAGCCCGCGGGCGGGATTTCCAAGGCCAAGGACGCGCTGGTCTACCTGTCGCTGATCAAGGACGAGCTTGGCGACCGCTGGCTGCAACCCGACCTGTTCCGCTTTGGCGCCTCGTCGCTGCTGGGCGATATCGAGCGGCAGTTGGAGCATTTCGTCACCGGGGCATACTCGGCCGGATACCGGCACCCGATGGGCTGAGGACAGGAACAATGACTTCTAAAGAAATCAAAGAACTTCTGAAACCTTGGCTTGAAGACGTGCTACGGGACGCGAAGAAAAAGATGACAATCGTGGAAGTCGCTAGGGAGATTTGGCGAATCCACGAAAATGAGCTTCGAAAAGACGAAGCCCTTTTCCTTACATGGCAATACGAAATGCGATGGGCCGCACAATCCCTCGTTGATGAAGCAAAGATAGAAAAGTCCAGAGATGGGTGGGTATGGCTATGACAGTCAAAGAGATTTTCGAGACCATGGAATACGGACCCGCACCGGAAAGTGCCGCCGAGGCCCTGGCATGGCTGGTCGATCAGGGCGACAAGTTCGGCCATTTCATCGACGGCGCCTTCACCAAGCCCGGCAAAGGGTTTGAAAGCCGCAACCCGGCCACGGGCGAGGTTCTGGCCAAGCTGACACAGGCCACCCAAGCCGATGTGGACGCCGCCGTGGCCGCCGCCCGCAAGGCGCAACCCAAATGGGAAAAGCTGGGCGGCCCGGCCCGCGCCCGTTACCTTTATGCCATCGCGCGGCTGATCCAGAAACACGCCCGCCTGTTCGCGGTGCTGGAAACGCTGGACAACGGCAAGCCGATCCGGGAATCGCGCGACATCGACATTCCGCTGGTGCAGCGGCATTTCTACTATCACGCGGGCATGGCCCAGCTGATGGAAACCGAGCTGCCCGACGCTGAGGCGCTGGGGGTCTGCGGCCAGATCATCCCGTGGAACTTCCCCTTGCTGATGCTGGCGTGGAAGGTGGCCCCGGCGCTGGCCATGGGCAACACGGTGGTTCTGAAACCGGCCGAATACACCTCGCTGACGGCGCTGCTGTTTGCCGATATCTGCATGCAGGCCGGGCTGCCCAAGGGCGTGGTCAACATCGTCACCGGCGACGGCGCGGTGGGCGAGATGATCGTGAACGCCGACGTGGACAAGATCGCATTCACCGGTTCGACCGAAGTGGGCCGCCGCATCCGCGAGGCCACCGCCGGGTCGGGCAAGGCCCTGACGCTCGAGCTGGGCGGCAAGTCGCCCTATATCGTCTTTGACGATGCCGATATCGACAGTGCCATCGAAGGTCTGGTCGATGCGATCTGGTTCAACCAGGGCCAGGTCTGCTGTGCGGGCTCGCGCTTGCTGGTGCAGGAGGGCATCGCCGAGCGGTTCTACGCCAAGCTGCGCGCGCGTATGGACACGCTGCGCATCGGCAACCCGCTGGACAAATGTATCGACGTGGGTGCCGTGGTGGACCCGGTGCAGCTGCAGACCATCAAATCGATGGTCGAGGGCAACGCGGTGGGCCAAGTTTACCAACCCGCTTGTGAGTTGCCCGCCAACGGCTGCTACTACCCGCCGACGCTGATCACCGGCCTCGAAACCTCGGACCCGCTGATGCAGGAGGAGATATTCGGCCCGGTTCTGGTCTCGTCGACCTTCCGCACCCCGGCCGAGGCGGTCGAGCTGGCCAACAACACCCGCTACGGGCTGGCCGCGACGGTCTGGACCGAGAACGTGAACCTTGCGCTGGACATCGCGCCCAAGCTGGTCGCGGGCGTGGTCTGGGTAAACGCCACCAACCTGTTCGACGCAGCCGCCGGGTTTGGCGGTGTACGTGAAAGCGGCTTTGGCCGGGAAGGAGGCTGGGAAGGGCTGAGCGCCTATACCAAGCCCAAAGGCAAGGCAAAACCGCTGGCGAAGGTCGAAGCAGTCACTGGCGAAGGTGCGCCGGTAGATCCGATTGACCGTACGGCCAAGATGTATGTCGGAGGCAAGCAGGCGCGGCCTGACAGCGGCTATTCCCGCGCGGTCTGGGGCAAGGCGGGGCTGCTGGGCCACGTGGGCCTTGCCAACCGCAAGGACGTGCGCAACGCGGTCGAGGCCGCGGCGGGGGCCAAGGGTTGGTCCAAGACCACGGGCCATCTGCGGGCGCAGATCCTGTACTATATCGGCGAGAACCTCTCCGCCCGCGCGGATGAATTCGCCGGGCGCATCGACGCGATGACCGGCCGCAAGGACGGCGCGAAAGAGGTCGACGCCGCGATCCAGCGCCTGTTCACCGCCGCCGCCTGGGCCGACAAGTATGACGGCCAGGTGCATGGCGTTCCGATCCGGGGCGTGGCGATTGCGATGAAGGAACCGGTGGGCGTGATCGGCGCGCTGTGCGCCGACGAGGCGCCGCTGCTGGGTCTGGTCTCTGCCATGGCGCCTGCGATTGCGATGGGCAACCGGACAGTTCTGGTGGCGTCCGAGCCCTACCCTCTGGCCGCGACGGACTTCTACCAGATCCTCGAGACCTCTGACGTGCCTGCGGGTGTGGTCAACATCCTGACCGGCAGCCATGCAGAACTGGCGAAACCGCTGGCCTCACACCTGAATGTGGATGCGGTCTGGTCGTTCTCGTCCACCGACCTGTCGAAGGAGATCGAGGTCGTCTCGGCCGGGAACCTGAAACGGACATGGGTCAATAACGCGACGGCATTTGATTGGGGCATGGACCATTCCCGCCGCTTCCTTCAGGCTTCGACCGAAGTGAAAAACATCTGGGTGCCCTACGGCGAGTAGGGCTCCCCGCCAAGGGAGGCCTACATGGATTTTTCAGGAAAAACCGTCATCGTCATCGGCGGAACCAGCGGTATCAACCGCGGTATTGCCGAGGCTTTCGCGGCGGCAGGTGCCAAACTGGCCGTGGCCAGCCGGTCGCAGGACAAGGTGGATGACACCGTCGCCGCGCTGAAAGCCGCAGGTGCACAGGATGCGATCGGGGCAGCGTTCGATGTGCGTGACCCTGATGCGGTGGCGGCGGGCCTCAAGCAGTTCCACGACACGCTTGGTGATTTCGATGTGCTGATCTCGGGTGCGGCGGGCAACTTTCCCGCGCTGATGGCGGAAATGTCGGTCAACGCCTTCCGCACCGTGGTCGAGATCGACCTGATGGGCACCGTGCATGTGATGAAAGGGGCCTATCCCTATCTGAAACGCCCCGGCGGCAACATCATCAACATCTCGGCCCCGCAATCGTATTTGCCCTACGAGGGCCAGGCCCATGTCTGTGCCGCCAAGGCGGGGGTTGACCAGATTACCCGCACCCTGTCGATGGAATGGGGCGTCGAGGGCATTCGCGTGAATTCGGTCGTGCCGGGCTTCATCGAAGGCACGGAAGGCGCCAAGCGCCTTGCACCCACACCCGATGCCGGTGAGGCCTTGCGCCGCGACGTGCCGCTGGGCCGTTGGGGTCAGCCGCAGGACGTGGCCAACGCTTGCCTGTTTCTGGCCTCGGACATGGCCAGCTATATCAGCGGTACGGTTCTGGCTGTGGACGGGGCGCTGTATCAGCGTGGCTCGGGCAAGTTCGGCCAGATGATGGGAGACATGCTGCGCAGCATGAAAAAGGGGTAAGCCGCAGCTTACCCCCACAGGTTCAGTTCGTTGTTTCCAGTCCAACCGGCTTGCCAACGACGACAAAGTGCAAACCGTCCGGGTCAAGCAGTTCGGCAGCAACGCGGTTTACGTCTTCCAATGTCACCGCGTTCACCTTGTCATTCCGGGTGGCGATATAGTCGATCGGCAGGCCTTCCATCTGCATCCCAACCATGATCCCGGCAATCTGTCCGTTGCCGTCAAACCGCAGCGGATAGGCGCCGGTCAGATAGGTCTTGGCGTCGTCAAGTTCCTCTTGCGTCACGCCTTCAGTGGCCGCGCGCGCCCATTCATCGCGAATTACGTCGATGGCTTCGGCGATACGGTCATTGGCAGAGGACACGGACCCAAGATAGACCGAGGCCAGATCCTTGGGCACCAGATAAGTCCCGACCCCATAGGTCAGGCCGCGCTTTTCGCGCACCTCCTGCATCAGCCGGCTTTCAAACCCGCCGCCGCCAAGAATGTGGTTCAGAACGAAGGCCGCAAAGAAATCCGGGTCATCCCGATCAATCCCGGCCTGACCGAACAAGGCCACGGACTGAGGCGTGTTGAATTCGACAACACTGACGCCACCGGGAATGTTCACCTCGGCCTTGCCGGGGATGGGCTTGCCGGTGTCCGGCAAGTCGCCAAGCAGGGTATCAAGCAGGATCCCCAGTTCCTCTGCCGTTATATCGCCAACGGCCCCCACGTACAGGCGATCCTTGGAAAAGACGCCTTCATAAGCCGCGACCACGTCGTCACGGGTCAGGGCCGAGACGCTTTCGATGGTGCCTTTCCCTTCGGATCCATAGGGGTGATCCCCGTAGGCCATCTGCGCAAAGGTGAGGCTTGCGATTTCGTTCGGGTCAGTCTGATCCGAGCGCAGGCCCGACAGAATCTGGGCGCGCACCCGATCAACCGCATCCTGATCAAAACGCGGCTCGTGGATCGTCGTGCGCAGCAAATCGACCACTTCATCCCGGTTCTCGGACAGAAAACGCGTGGAAATCGAAACTGCATCGTCGCCGGCATTGTATCGGAACGAAGCGGCCAGAGCCTCCAGTTCACGCGCATAGGCCCGCGCATCCATATCGCCCGCGCCTTCTTCGATCAGCCCGCTCATCAGGTTGACCGCGCCGCGTTTGTCAGGGTCGTCCAGCGACGTGCCGCCACGGAACCGCAGTTCCAGCGCGGTGAATGGGATGGAATGGTCCTCGACCAGCCAGGCTTTGATGCCACCGGGCGAGGTCACTTCTTCGATCTCGATCTCGGCCAAAGCCGGCAGGGCGACCAGGCAGGCAATCAGCGTTGCAATAAACCGTTTCATTGCGTCACCTCGTCATCGCGCATCAGCCAGCCGGTAACAGACGCCTCGGGTTGCAGAACTTCGCGGGCTGCGGCGATGATCTCATCACCGGTCACGGCCTGAAGGATCTCGGGCCAGGCCTGCACATCTTCGACCGTCAGACCGCTGGTCAGGGCCCGGCCATAGCGGTTGCCGATGCCGTCCACATTGTCGCGCGCATAGGTCTGGGCGGCGCGTAGCTGCATCTTGATGCGCTCAAGATCGTCTTCGTTCACACCTTCGGCAATGAAATCAGCCACGGCCTGGTCCATGGCGTCTTCGGCTTCTTGCAGGGAAACACCCTCGGCCGGAACGACGATCAGATCGAAGGTCGTGTCATCCAGCGAAACACCACGATAGAACGCCCCGGCATAGACGACCTTCTGCTGATCAAACTGCAACTTTTCGTTCAGATAAGAGGTGGTGCTTCCACCCAGCAATTCGGCCAGCAGAAACAGAGCCGCCGCTTTTTCCTGTTCGCCCGGATCGCGTTCCGGGGCCAGATAGCTGCGCTGAACGTAAGGCTGGGCGACGCGCGGGTCCTTGAAGGTCAGGCGACGCTCGGCCGTTTGCGGCGGCTCTTGTGACCGCACCCGCTCGGGCAGGTCCGGATTGGCGGGAATCACACCGTAATACTGATCGGCAAGCGCGCGGACTTCGTCGGGATCAACGTCACCCGTGACCACCAGAATGGCGTTGTTGGGTGAATAATGGGTCTGGTAGAACGACAGCGCGTCCTCCATGTCCAGATCTTCCATCTCGTGCATCCAACCGATGATCGGAACGCCGTAGCGGTGGTTCAGATACTGAGCCGCACTCATCTGTTCGCCGAACAGGGCGCGCGGGTTGTTTTCGGTACGTTGGTTGCGTTCCTCAAGAATCACGTCCCGTTCGGTCAGAATATCCTCTTCGCTCAGCCGAAGGTTTCGCATCCGGTCGGATTCCATCCGCATCATCAACTCTAGCCTGTCGGCCGCGACACGCTGAAAATATGCGGTGTAGTCATACGAGGTAAAGGCGTTGTCGTTGCCGCCATTGGCTGCGACGGTGGCCGAAAACTCACCCGGGGCCAGCGTGTCGGTGCCTTTGAACAGAAGGTGTTCCAGAAAATGCGCCACACCCGAGGATCCGATCGGCTCATCTGCGGATCCGGCACGGTACCAGACCATGTGTTGTACGACCGGTGCGCGGTGGTCTTCGACCACGACGACATCCATTCCGTTGTCCAATGTGAATGTGGTGACCGCTTCTTTCCCGTCCTCGGCAAAAACCGGGGTGGCAGCGATCAGGGCAGCCGACAAGGCCAGGGCCCGAACCATGGGGCATCCTCCGTTTCGTTTCTGGTATTCAAACTACGGTGACGCGGCCCGGGTTCAAGCCCGATGACGGAAAGTTAAGAATTATTCACCCGGCGGCGAAGAAGGGGTTTCGATCCCGGCCCGACGGGCAGCTTCTGTTTCCGCGAACGGATCGATCGATTGTTTTTCGTAAACCTGACCATAGCGGTCGACCGGGAACAGGCGCAGACCTGTCCAACGCCCCCGCCGTTTGCGGAACGCGGCGTCATCAGCCTCGACCACCTGCCGCGCATCGGGGGAAACACCATAGCGGCTGGAGGCCGTGACAAGCGCTGCATCCGAGGATGGCACAGCTGTATTCGGGTTCAGCGCAGAAGCATTTCCGCCCAGCGCAGCCACCGCATCGGCATTTGGGTTCGGATCCGTCAGATTCGCGCCACCCGGCGTGGGTGCAGGCAAGAACGCATAGTCCTGAGGTTGGGTCAGCGGCTTGACCGGCAGCACGGAAAACTCATCCGGCCCCGGACCCGGAGGCTCCAGATCCCGAAGACCCGGATTCGAACACGCCGCAACCGCAGCGGCAACAGTCAAAACAAATAGGGCGCGCGGCATCCGCATTGGTGTCTCCAGCCTGTTTCAGGCGCTTTTATCGCATATCATTCCGCGCGTCACGAGGCCTTTTTGCCGTCAAACAGCACCAGCCCGATGGCTCCTGCAAATATGAAGACATCTGCGAGGTTGAAAACAAACGGATTGTTGATGCCGCAACAGGACATGTTCAGGAAATCCAGAACAAAGCCGTAAAGAACCCGATCCACCACATTCGCCAGCGCACCGCCGATCAGCAGGCCGCCACAAAACAGCATCAGCCTTGAATGGGCTGCACGGCTGAGCCAGACAAGCACGCCAACACAGATCGCCACGGAAACGCCGATCAGAATCCAGCGCGCGGCCTCCGAGTTTCCTTGGAAAAGGCCGAAATTGATGCCCCGGTTCTCGCCGTATTTGAACACCAGCAGCGGCGGCACAACATCGATGCCGCCGGGCTGATCGGCCACGCGCAGGACGTGAACGACCAGGTATTTGCTGATCTGGTCGATCGCAAAGGCAGCCAGCGCCGCCCAGAGAAGCAGGCGTGACCGCATCAGTGGCGGAAATGGCGCATGCCGGTAAAGACCATGGCAAGGCCCGCCTCATCCGCCGCGGCGATGACTTCATCGTCACGCATGGACCCACCCGGTTGGATCACACAGGTTGCGCCCGCCTCGGCCGCTTCCATCAGGCCGTCAGGGAAGGGGAAAAACGCGTCCGACGCAACGGCCGAGCCGATGGTCAGCGGTTGGGCCAAGCCCAGCACGTCAGCCATACGTTCGGCTTTCTTGGCGGCAATCAGGGCCGAGTCCACACGGCTCATCTGGCCCGCGCCGACGCCCACGGTGGCGCCGTCCTTGACATAGACGATGGCGTTGGACTTGACGTGCTTTGCCACTTTCCAGGCAAACAAAAGGTCACGCATCTGTTCGTCGGTCGGGGCCTTCTTGGTCACAACTTTCAGATCATCCATGCCGACAAAGCCGTTATCCTTGTCCTGCACCAGCAACCCACCGGCCACCTGACGCACGGTTTTCCCACCGGCGGTCACATCCGGCAGCGCTTCGGTCGTCAGCAGGCGCAGGTTTTTCTTGGCGGCAAAGATTGCTTTGGCCTCATCCGATGCGCCTGGAGCGATCACGACTTCGGTGAAAATCCCGGTGATCTCCTGCGCGGTCTCGGCGTCCAGAGGCTGATTCAGCGCCACGATACCGCCGAAGGCAGAGGTGCGGTCGCAGTCGAAGGCAGCCTTGTAGGCCTCAAGCAGGGTTGCACCCCTGGCCACGCCACAGGGGTTGGCATGTTTGATGATGGCGCAGGCGGCGCCCTGCTGGGGGTCAAACTCGGCGACCAGCTCAAAGGCCGCATCGGTGTCGTTGATGTTGTTGTAACTCAGTTCCTTGCCCTGATGCTGCACGGCGGTCGCAACGCCCGGACGGTTTGTGCCGTCGGTGTAGAACGCCGCCTGCTGATGGCTGTTCTCGCCATAGCGCAGGGTCTGTTTCAATTCACCGGCAAAGGCGCGACGTTTCGGGGCTTCAAGCTCCAGCGCGTCGGCCATCCAGTTGGACACAGCCGTGTCATAGGCCGCGGTACGCGCATACGCCTTTTGCGCAAGCCACTGACGGAAACCATAGGAAGTCTTGCCGTAGTTTTCTTCCAATTGATCCAGCAGCGAGGAATAGTCCTCGACATCCACAACCACATTCACGAAGGCATGGTTTTTGGAGGCCGCGCGGATCATTGCCGGACCGCCGATATCGATGTTCTCGATGCATTCGTCATAACCCGCGCCTTTGGCCACGGTTGCCTCGAACGGATAGAGGTTCACAACCAGCAGATCGATCGCGCCGATGCCGTGTTCTTCCATCGCAGCAACATGGGTGTCGTTGTCCCGCAGCGCCAGCAGGCCACCATGCACCATCGGGTGCAGGGTCTTGACCCGACCATCCATCATCTCGGGGAAGCCGGTGATCTCGCTGACATCCTTCACCGCAAGCCCTGCATCACGCAACGCCCTGGCCGTGCCGCCGGTCGACAACAGTTCGATCCCGCGCTCGGCCAGCGCCTTGCCCAGCTCGATCAGCCCGGTTTTGTCGGATACGGAAAGCAACGCGCGGCGCACGGGGTGAAGATCGGTCATGGGTCCAAAGGTCCTTTTGGCGTCAGTCTAAATCGGGCTCGTCCCGGTGCGTATCGCGCACGGCATAGGCTGTGTCCTGTGCCTTGCTCAGAGTCCACCGGGTGCGCGTCGCATACTCCATTGCGCGCCCGGATAGAACGATCTGTTTTGTCGCGCGTGGCTTTAAACGCCCTTTTTCAAGGTAAACGCTTGGCTCGACGGACAATTTTCCAACGCCATCATGGCGGAAAACCCAGATTTCACCGCTTTTGAGCGCCATCGACACCGCCGCCCCGCCCAAATCCAGCGCCGCATCGACATCCGGATGCAGGTGAAACCGGATGTCATAGCCGATGCCCCTGAGGCCCGAAGCATCCATCGCCTTGTCAAACTGTCGCTTCGCCTTGTCGGTCGCGGTCAGCAGAATATCCTCAACGGTCAGTTCCCGACCGTCAAATCGCAATTCGAATGTACGCGCATGGGTCAGGCCAAAGACCTTTGCGTATCCATCATGCCCGGCCATGAAGCGGATGCCCTCGAACGCATCCTCGAAATCAACGGGCACCTCTTGCGGTGCGTCAACCAGCGCCTGAGCTTCACGCCCCGGCACCGGGCTGGCCAGCCGGGCGCTTGAGAACCCATCCAGGCAAAGCGTCGAGTGCGACGGCGTCGCCCGTCCGGCGCGGCGCCATTCCAGTCCGAAACTGGCCCCCGACCCGCAGTTCACGATCAGCGGCCGCCGCCCCGAGGTCAACTCGAACGCCAGAGTAGAGGCATGCGCATTGTACGAGGCCGCTCCGGAAGGCGGCACACTGGCATCCACGATCACCGTGGTGCGTGCGGCTGCCAGCCGGGCATAGCCCATCGGCAATTCGGTTGCCGCCTTATGTTTGACGCCGCTTTGCGCAAGAGCCTGTTCCAGACGTCCCTCGACACCGCGCCCGCCACCATGGAACCGTGCCAAGGCCCCGTCCGCGTGGCGCAGGCTGCGCAGGGTCGGCGCGATCCGTTTGATCGCATTGGCCTGAGCGGCAGGCGTGCCGCGCCCAAGATCGCTCAGCGCCGCCGATGTCCAGCTGAGCAATGTGAAGACCTCGAGCAGTTCTTCCGGATTGCGTGTTGGAATGCCGCCTTGCGCGTCGACCTGACGGTCACATTCTCCGGCCAGGGCGCGCAGGGCCGGGTCGGCCATGTGCTCCAGCCCCTCCAACGCCAGCCCGGCCTGTACTAGCCCAGCCAGCGCCTCGAACCGGGGCAGACCCGGGGTCGCGGCATGCCAGCGTTTGGACAGAAACCATGTCTGTTGGGCAAGCGAGCGGAAAAACAGCTTGCTTTGTTTTTCATCCGCCCCTCGCAGCAGAAAAAGCGCGTGGTTGATCCAGCGCATCACCCGTCGTCCGGTCAGATCAGGCACCCAGCCGGGCCCTTGCCCGCGCCCGTGCGCCTCGATCCATCCCCAGACCCAGCGCTGCGCCTTTTCCCGCGCACGCATGTCTCCGACCGCAGCCAGATCATCCAGCCAGGCAAAACCGTGACGTTCTTCGTCAAAGCCGGCACTGGGGGCGGTGACGTCCCAAAGCCCTGTATCTTCGGCCTCGACCAGATAGCCTGCGAACAACAGGTTTCCGGCAACCAGTTGCCGCCCACGTGCAAACGAACCCACCGAGCGCGGATCCGGTTGCGCAACAAACCCTGTGACCGCCTTCTGCCGCTGGCTCAGGCGCGCATAGAAACGGTTCTGAAACCGCATCCACCGGCTGGTCATGGTGTCTGATTTCGACATGACGCGTGTTACTCTGCCCCTTGCGCTCTGCTGGCGCTTGAGACCCAACGATAGACCGCGCCGATCGTCAAGTCATCGAAAAGCGTGCGTTCAGGCGGATTTGGTCAGGCACGCGATATAGAACCCGTCCATACCGCCCCGATCCGGCCAATAATCAGGGCGCAATCGCATGCCGCCTTCTTCAGTGATCCAATCCGTTTCAACACCGGGTACGTTCAGCGCGTCGCGATCCACGCTCATGCCAGGATACATGTCCAGCGCCTCTTCCACCTGAACTTCGCCCTCGTCCGGCAGCAGGGAACACGTGCAATAGACCAGACGCCCACCGGGTTTGAGCAAGCCCCACGCGTGGGCCAACATGCGCGACTGGAGTTCGATCAGGCCGCCGAATTCCGAACCGTCCTTGGCAAACGGCAAGTCAGGATGCCTGCGGATCGTACCTGTGGCCGAGCACGGCGCGTCCAGCAGGATCGCGTCGTACTGGCCCTCGTGTTCCAGCGCATCGCCAACAACGACCTTCGCCTTCAGGCCGGTCCTTGCAAGGTTTTCGCGCACCCGTTCCATCCGTGATTCCGACACATCCAGTGCCGTGACATCAGCCCCTGCGGCCGCAAGCTGCATCGTTTTTCCACCTGGGGCCGCGCAGAGATCCAGCACTTTCTGGCCCGCCTTCGGGGCCAGAACGCGAACCGGCAATGCGGCCGCCGCATCCTGCACCCACCAGTCTCCGGCCTTGTACCCTGGCAGGGTCGAGACCTGACCCGCGTCCTTTATACGCACCGACCCGGTCGGAAGGATCTCGCCTGAGGGGCCTTTCGCCCCTGGTTTCAAGGTAAGGTCCAGTGGTGCGCCCGCGAAATGTGCCTGCTCCATTCCGGTAACAGCATCCGTGCCCCACGCCGCGATCAGAGGTTCACGCAACCACTCCGGCAAACGCGGAACGCGCATCTTTGGCCACGCCTCGGGGCCTTCTGCCGCAACCTTGCGCAGAACGGCGTTCACCAACCCCTTGAGGCGACCATGCTTGCGCGAACGGCTGACGATCTCGACCATGGAATTGACGACGCCATGCGCGGCTTCGCCATTACAAAGCTCGACCGCCCCCAGTCTCAGTGCGTTGTGGACCGTCAACGCAGGTGTGCGGTTCAGGTGATTGTCCAACAGGCGGTCGGCCCGTTCAAGCCCACGCAGCGTTTCCAAAGCAAGGCGCTGAGCGCGTGCGCGGTCCTCGGGCTCCAACCGATCCACGGCGCCCGCCGCCAGACACTCGGCCAGCAGGCGACCTTCGCCCAGAACCTGATCCAGAAGATAGATTGCGCTGCGCCGTGCTGCTGTTGCGCTGTTAGACATGGTACCGCCTTCATGTGACCTGCGCCCGCATTGCCAATGGCGGACGCGGGCGTATATCAAGGCTGTGCACGGAAAGGAACCCGATGTCATGAGTGACGACCGCAAAGACTTGCCCCCTGCCGCCCGGCGCGCCCTGGCCGAAGCGGAAGAACGCCGCCGCAAAGCCGCGGCCCAGGCCCAGGAATTGCCGAAAGAGCTGGGTGGCCGAGACGGGCCGGACCCCGCCCGTTATGGTGACTGGGAAAAGAAGGGCATCGCCATCGACTTCTGAACGGTCAACCACGCAGCGCATTCAGGAAATCCTCGATCAGGGCACGCTGTTTTCTGGACTTCGCCCGGTCTTCAGGCCAGGTCAGCCAGTACCCGTCTTTGGTGTGCAATTCAGGTAAATCCAGCCGCCGCAACCGCCCCTCTTGCAGGTCGGCAAGGGCCAACGGAACCGATCCCAACACCACACCCATGCCGCGCCGCGCAGCCGAGATCGCATGTTCCATCGAATCAAAACTGATTTTTGATTGCGGCAGGTCCTGCTGGCCGTTTTTCTGGCTCCACTCTCTCCAGCCGGGGCGTTCTCCGCGCAGATCGATCAATGGGGCGCCCCAGTCGACACCCGGCGGCGCCATGGGGGCAAGGACCTCGGGTGCGATCAGGGCGGCATCACGCCCGGCCCAGATGCCCCGACCATATCGGATTTGCAGCCAGGTTCGTTCTTCGTCCAAAGACGACCGGCGCGCGACCGAGTCGGTCATCACCCGAACCCCGGGCTGCATGTCGTGAAACCGGGTCAGCGCCGGCAGAACCAATGCGTGGATGTTCGACGACAACCCGGCCACGCGCAGCTCGCGCGGGGATTTGCCAAACAGATCCTCGGTATTGCGCTCCAGCGCGCGAAGGCTGTCCTGCACCAAAGGCAGATAGCTTTCACCTTCAACCGTCAGTGACACGCCCCGCGCCTCGCGCACGAACAGGGATCGGCCCAGCCAGGCTTCCAGATTGCCGATCCGCTGGCTGACAGCGGCCTGCGTCAGCCCGAACTCCTTGGCTGCTGCCGAGAACCCACCAAGACGCCCGGCTGCCTCGAACACGCGCAACCAGTCCAACGGCGGTAGACCGATCTTTTTCTTAGCCATTAGATTTTCCAAGCCTCAGCCGAAATAAGGATTAATTGTCGTAATGCCATGAACAGCGTATCTGCTCAACCAAAGCTCGCGCCGAACAGGAGACCCCAATGCTGCGCACCGCCACCCATGACAGTTCGGTCGTCACCGTCGCGTTCGACACAGGACCGCAAGCCCGCTTTCACGCCATCTGGCTGCGCGACAACGCGCTGGACCCGGAAACCCGTGCCCCGGGCAACGGCCAGCGGCTGATCACCATCGGCGATATCCCTGCTGACATCTCGGTCAGTTCAGCCGAGGTTGTCGCGGGCGGCCTTCAGGTCACGTTCCAGCCCGAAGACAAAACCGTTACCTTCCCGGCCGAATGGCTGGCCGAACACAACTATGATTGCGAACGTGATGATACGCTGGGCCGCACCGGCCCCGGCATCATCACCTGGGAAGGCGGGATCGCCACACCCTCTGGCGACTGGAACGAGGTTCATGCCAGCCGTGCGGCCAAACGCAACTGGCTGGCGTCTGTGGCGCGTTACGGCTTTGCCAGGCTGACGGGCGGGCCAACCGAACCAGAGTCGCTTTTGAAAGTGGCCGACCTGTTCGGTTATGTCCGCGAAACCAATTATGGCCCTTATTTCGAGGTTCGGACGGAAGTGAACCCGACCAACCTCGCCTATACCGGGCTTGGCTTGCAGGCCCACACCGACAACCCCTATCGCGACCCTGTGCCGACGCTGCAAATCCTTTATTGTCTGGAAAACAGCGCCGAAGGGGGCGACTCGATCGTTGTCGACGGCTTTCGCGCTGCCGAAAAGCTGCGTGCGCAGAACCCCGAAGGCTTTGCGCTGCTGGCAGGCTACCCGGCGCGGTTCGAATACAAGGGGTCTGACGGTGTCTGCCTGCGATCTCGCCGTCCGATGATCGAATTGTCGCCGGATGGCGAACTGGTCGGGATCCGGTTCAACAACCGTTCCTCCGCGCCCTTCGTGGACGTGCCTTTCGACAGGATGGAAGCCTACTATGCGGCTTATCGTCGACTGGGCGAGATCATCGACGACCCGGCCATGGGCGTGTCGTTCAAACTGGAGCCGGGCGAAAGCTTCATCGTCGACAACACCCGTGTCCTGCATGCAAGGCTGGGCTATTCCGGTGCGGGGTCGCGCTGGTTGCAGGGGTGCTACGCCGACAAGGACGGGTTGCTGTCGACTTTGGCGGCGATGGAGATGGCGCAGCCGGAGGCAGCGGAATGAAGCCCGATTTCTCGACGCTGAACCGGGACAATATCGTCGCCTTCATCGGGGATATCTTCGACCGCCGCGGCGGTGAGGAATATCTTGGCGAACCCGTCACCATGGCCCAGCACATGCTTCAAGGCGCCACCATCGCCGAACAGAACGGCCAGCCTGAAGAGATCATCGTCGGTGCCTTGTTGCATGATATCGGCCATTTCACGTCCGAATTCGGAACCTACCACCCCGATGATACCGAAGACCGCCACCACGAGGATGCGGGTGCTGAGGTGCTGGAGCAGTTCTTCCCTTCGGTCATCACCGATTGCTGTCGATATCACGTGGCCGCCAAGCGGTATCTCTGCGCCACCAAGCCCGAATATTTCAACCGCCTCTCCGCCGCCTCGGTCCATACCCTGGAGCTGCAAGGCGGCCCGATGAGCGCCGAAGAAGTCGCCGCGTTCGAATCCAATCCGAACCTGAAAGAGATCATTCAGGTCCGGTATCTGGATGAGGCCGGCAAACGCGCGGATATGGAGACACCGGATTTCGCCCATTTCGCACCGATGGTTCAGCGCATGGTCGACAGGCATCTGGGTGCATCATGACCGCACCCGAGTACATCTTCGAGGCCAGTTCGAAACCCTCACTGCCGTGGCACAAAGTTCCCCTGATCCGTGCGACGGACACATCGGTCAAGGGGTACGGCTGTTTGGTCGACGACCCCGAAACCTTTGAAATCGAGATCGTACGCTGGCCGCAGCAGGGCTGGCGACCGATTGACGACGGCACGGGTGACGAAGGCGGCTGGGTTGAAGGCACGTTCAAATGCGACTGGCAGGGTGACGTGCTTTACGGTGAGAACGAGGCGGTCAAAGGCCATTACGTGCTGGGTTGGTCCGCCGACCCCCAACAGGCACAAACCGACCGGAAAACAGCACCGCGGGATCAAGTGTTGCTGTGGCATATGAACTATCACCCCGACGGCGGGCAGATGTTCTGGCCGCTGGACAACAAGCCCTTCATCGTGCCTGTGGCCCTGCCCGGCGACAATCTGACCCCGGACAAGGTGGTCGCTTTCTGGTGTGACGGATCAAGGGGGCTCTATATCCATCCCGGCATATGGCACGAAGGGATTTTCCCGGTTGAGGACAACCAGCGCTTCCTTGACCGACAAGGAGCCGTTCACGCGCGGGTCAGCGCGGATATCGGCACAGAATTCGGCGTCTACCTCGCGTGTCCCCTGCGGGCCGACAAGATCAGGAACCTGTGACCAGGGCATTTTGATGAGTGGCACGGTTGCGGGCGATCCAGATTTGTACGACCAGCAGATACGGTACAAAGAACGCGAAATTCTGAATCAGATCGAACAGGCCCGAGAAATCGGGCTCTGACCCCCACCCGCCGGTCAGCAGATACCACAATGTGTAATGCACGCGGTAAAGCCAGGATCCAAACGCCAGCCAGAACAGCCGCAATCCCCATGCCCAATGTCCTGCGCGATCCCCTTCCAAAGCCCTGCGCGCCACCATCAGCGCGGCCGTGAAAAGACACAGCCCGTACAGAAAGAAGGCGGCAGACATCAGCGGCCCGCCGATGGTTCCGCGCAGGGGAATATAACTCATGCCTGCCAGCCCGGTGATCAATGCCAGCGCCACCAGACAGGCTCCCATCACGCGGTGAAACCGATTGTACTTGAGCCGCAGCCCCTTCAGCAGTTGAAGCGGGACGAGTACGACCAGAAAACTACCTGCCAGAATGTGCACCAACATCGCGGCATTGCCGACACTCTCGCCATCAGCGAACAGATAGCTGCGCCGGGCGGCGTCCTGCGACAGGCCATCGCCGATCATTCCAACGCCATGCGCAACGAAAGGCAGCAGTGTCAGGTAGAACACCGCAAGCAAAATGCCGGTTGCCAGTCCAGAGCGCCGAATCCTCATGAATCAAAGCTTAGCGTCGGCGACCGCTTCGTCTATGGCTCACAGCCCCAGCACATCCACCATGTCATATTGGCCCGGCGCCTTCCCCTGCCCCCACAGCGCCGCCTTCAGCGCACCACGGGCAAAAATCGCGCGGTCGCTGGCCAGATGGCGCAGAACGATGCGTTCACCGGGGGCGGCGAACAACACGTCATGCTCGCCCACGATGTCGCCGCCACGTATGGCATGAAAACCGATATCTCCGCGTTTGCGGGGACCGGTCATGCCGTCGCGACCCCGGTCGGACACCTCCGACAGTTTGACGCCGCGTCCCTCGGCAGCGGCCTCGCCCAACATCAGAGCGGTGCCGGATGGTGCGTCCACCTTGTGATGGTGATGCCCTTCGATGATTTCGATATCAAAATCCTCATCCAGTGCAGCCGCGACTTTCTTGGTCAGTTGCACCAGCAGGTTGACGCCAAGGCTCATGTTCCCTGCCCGCACGATCACCGCGTGGCGCGAGGCCGGTTCCAGCGCGGCGATCTGCTCATCCGTCATGCCGGTTGTCCCGATTACATGCACACAGCGCGCCTGCGCGGCCAAAGCGGCAAAGTCCAGCGTCGCCTCGGGTGCGGTGAAATCGATCACCGCCTGTGCCTGCGCGAAGGCTTCCAGCGGGTCATCGGTAACTTTGACGCCCAGCGCCTGGCCACCCATGGATTCGCCCACATCCTGACCGACCCAGTCATGCCCTTTGCGCTCGACCACGCCAACAAGACGGGCCTGATCACTGTCGGTTACGGTGTTGATCAGCATCTGCCCCATACGGCCCGAAGCCCCTGTGATGACGATCCCCGGAATATGGGTCATGGCGGTATTCCCTTGCTGCAAACTGCTCAAAGCCTCCTACCCCGTTCGCGCCCGCTTGGCAAAGCCCCGGTTTGCGCTTAGATCGGGGATTATGGCAAAGAACAAATTCCACGATGGCCCCGGCCCGTCCCAACGACAGCTGCGCGTCGGCGAACTGATCCGCCGCACCCTGTCCGAGGTTCTGGCGCGCGGAGATGTCCACGACCCCGACCTGAACCGCATGTCGATCACAGTGGGTGAGGTGCGCACCTCGCCCGATCTGAAAATCGCCACCGCCTATGTGCTGCCCTTGGGCGGCAAGGGGCAGGAGGACGTGATCGATCTGCTCGCCCGCAACAAAAGTGAACTTCGGCGCATGGTTGGCAAGAAGGTCGGTCTGAAATTTTCGCCCGATCTGCGGTTCCGCCTTGATGACACGTTCGACCGTCTGGACGACACCCGCCGCATGTTCGAACAGGACGCGGTGCGCCGCGATCTGGACGAGTGATCCGGGCACTTGTCACATTGGGCGCGGTTGTCTGGGCCGCGCAAGCCTCTGCGGTCACTTGCGAAAAGCTGACCTATGATGACAAGCGCTATACCGTCTGCGAAGTCGACGCGGCAAACGAAGACCTGCGCCTGTTTCTCAACGACGAAAACGGGGATCTGCTGGGGCATTTCTCGTCGGTGAACGAGGCGCTGGCCCCCGGCGGCAAGCGTCTGGCCTTTGCCATGAACGCGGGCATGTATCACGATGACCGGTCGCCCGTCGGCCATTATGTCGAGAACGGCAAAGAGGTCATGCGGGTGATCTCCAACCCCGGCCCCGGCAATTTCGGCCTGCTGCCCAACGGCGTGTTCTGCATCCGCGAGGGCCGGGCTGATGTGTTCGAGACGCTGGATTTCCTCGATCAGGCCCCCGACTGCCGGTTCGCCAGCCAATCCGGCCCGATGCTGGTGATCGATGGCGAGTTGCATCCCCGGTTCCTGCCCGATTCGACCTCGCACTATGTGCGCAACGGGGTGGGCACCAGCGCCGATGGCACCCGGGCGGTGTTTGCGATTTCCGAAGATTACGTCACATTCCACGAATTCGGCCGCCTGTTCCGGGACGTGCTGGAAACTCCGAATGCGCTGTTCTTCGACGGCAATATCTCTCGCATGTATGACCGCGCGAACAATCGGTCCGATGTCGGGTTTTCGCTGGGACCGATCGTGGGTGTGGTCGAAGACGCACCTTGAAATTGACAGGGCGATGGCGATCCGCTAGGTCGCGCGCCTCAGCAAGATTGAAGGTGCTTTATGGGACGCAAACGCAAGGGTCGCGACATTTCCGGCTGGTTGGTGGTGGACAAGCCCGCGGGCATGACGTCGACCGCCGTGGTCAACAAGGTGCGCTGGGCGATGGATGCCAAGAAGGCAGGCCATGCGGGTACGCTTGACCCCGAAGCGACCGGCGTTCTGGCCGTGGCTCTGGGTGAGGCGACCAAAACCGTTCCCTACATCACGGACGCTCTGAAAGCCTACACCTTCACTGTCCGTCTGGGCCAAGCCACCAACACTGACGATGCCGAGGGCGAAGTGATTGCCGAAAGCGATGCGCGTCCGTCAGACGAAGACATCAAGCAGGCGTTGACCCCGTTTCTGGGCGACATCATGCAGGTCCCGCCCAAGTTTTCCGCCGTGAAAATCGACGGCCAGCGCGCCTACAAACTGGCACGCGACGGCGAGGACGTTGAACTGACCGCACGGCCCCTTTGGGTCGAGGAACTGATCCTTGTCGACCGCCCCGACGCAGATCACGTGGTGCTAGAGATGACCTGCGGCAAGGGCGGATATGTCCGCTCGATCGCCCGCGATCTGGGTGAAGCGCTGGGATGCCACGGCCACGTCCGGGAACTGCGCCGGATCTGGTCCGGACCGTTCGAGGCCGAAGACGGGTTGAGCATCGAACAGATCGACGAAATGGCAAAGACCACGGCGCTGGACGACTATCTGCACCCGCTGGAAGCCGGCCTGTCGGACCTGCCCGAGCTCAAATGCACCCCCGAAGGTGCAACCCGCCTGCGCAATGGCAACCCGGGTATGGTGTTGGCCTCGGATGTTGAATACGGCGACGAGGCATGGGCCTCGCTGGATGGCAAGGCCGTGGCCGTGGGGGTTTACAAATCGGGCGAATTGCATCCCAGCCGGGTGTTCGCCGCCTGAACCACGTGTTAGGCGAAAAGCATGATCACCCGAACGCACACCAAGGGCGATGCGCCCTCGACCGCCATTTACTCCGACTGCGAGAAATACCGCTATAGCCTGACCCGTGTGTGGGACCCGGCAGGGCGCAAGGCGCTGTTTGTCATGTTGAACCCGTCTACCGCGACCGAAGTGCAGAACGACCCGACGGTGGAACGCTGCGAACGCCGTGCCCGGGCGCTGGGGTTCGGCGCGTTTCAGGTGACCAACATCTTTGCCTGGCGCGACACCGATCCGCGCAAGATGCGTGCCGCTGCCGATCCGGTAGGCCCGGAAAATGACGCCGCCATTCTGGAAGGTGTTCGGTGGGCCGATCAGGTCATCGCCGCCTGGGGCACCCATGGTGCGCATCTGGACCGGGGCCCGGCGGTGGAAACCCTGCTGCGCCGGACCGGCCAGCCGCTGTTCCATCTGGGCTTGACCAAAGACGGCCACCCCAAGCACCCGCTTTATATCGCCTACAGCCAACAGCCCGAGCAATGGTGATAAAGTATTAACCATTTCAATAACTTGACTTTGACCCGACCGCCGATTGCGTGGGATGTTCACCCGCGGAGCATTCTGCGATCGGAGAGGTGTCATGTTTCTGGCCGGATTGATCGGACTCGCCGCCATCGGCGGTGCCGCGTACGCGATGAGCGACATGCTGATCGAAGACGAGGACGTATCAGAGGACGACCCCAATGATGACGCAGAAACTGAACCCGACACCGGAGAGTTTCTTGAGATTGGCGAAAACGTCGAAGACCCGGTAAACCCCGACATCGAAACCCCATCCACTGGAACCGTAATCTCTGAATTCGAAGGAGATCTCGTGATTGCCGGCAGCGATGGCCCGGACCAGATCACCGGTCAGGACGGTGTTGACCAGATCAACGGGTTTGGCGGCGATGACACCATCGACGGCGGCCAGGGCGACGACGTTCTGCACGGGGGCGACGGTACGGACACGATTGCGGGCGGTCAGGGTGATGATGTTCTGCACGGAGAGGCGGATGACGACTTTCTGTTCGGCAATCAGGGGGACGACGCCCTGTTCGGCCATTTCGGGGACGACACCCTGGATGGCGGCGAAGGCGAAGACGAGCTTTACGGCGGTCAGGGTGACGATACTCTGATGGGCGGGGCCGATGATGACGCGTTGCAGGGCGGGTTCGGAGACGATGCGCTGAACGGTGGCGCAGGTGAAGATACGGTCTTTGGCGGCGACGGCGACGACTTTGTCTTTGGCATCGAAGAGGGCGCAGCCGAAAAGGATTTCCTGAACGGCGGCGACGGTGACGACACCATTGTGGCAGGCGGCGGGGATGTGGTGACCGGTGGGCAGGGCGCCGATGACATCGTGCTGAGCCCGGGTGACGAAGACGTCACCGTCATGGGCTTCCAACCCGGCGAGGACAAGCTGCTTGTCACCTGGGAGGATGAGGCCGACCCGGAGATTGAGGTGGAACCCGACGCGGAAAATGCCAACCTGACGCGGGTCATGATCAACGGTCAGGAAGTGGCGCAGGTATACGGGGCCGAAGGTATGTCGGTGGCCGACATTCAATTGATCACCGAAGCGCAACTGGCCCAGTGCGGGCAGGTGGTCTGATCCCGCAAATTCCCTTTGCCATTTGGTGAAAATGCGCCTATACGCGCCCATCCGCATCGGAATCGGTGCGGTTTTCTCCATGGGCCTGTGCTGGACGACATCCCGGCCTGCGCCATCAACTCTAACCTTTGAAGGAGACCCCGATGTCGATTACTGCTGAAGAAAAAGCACGCGTCATGAAAGAATTCGCAACCAAAGAGGGCGACACCGGTTCGCCTGAAGTACAGGTTGCCATCCTGACCTCGCGCATCACCACTTTGACCGAGCACTTCAAGACCCACAAGAAAGACAACCACGGTCGTCGCGGTCTGCTGAAGATGGTTGCCCAGCGCCGTAAGCTGCTGGACTATCTGAAAGGCAAAGAAGAAGCACGTTACCAGGACCTGATCAAAAAGCTGGGCATCCGCCGCTAAACGCTTTTTCGCAGATGACCTGAAACCGGATATTCCGGTTCGACGCCCGCCAACCGGCGGGCGTTTTCCGTTGGATCCACCGCAAGCGATACCCCCCCTTAACTTGCCAGAGCAGCTGGACATTCCCCGACGGTCAGGGAATGTCCGTTGCGGCACTTGGTTTTAGGCTTTCTGCGTGTTTTCCCAACGCGTGGCATAGTCACTTTGCGACACATTTTCACTTGTCTTGGTGCCGACAACAGGTTTTCGAACCACATAATCCAAAAGAACAGGCAATCCCGGACCAAAAGTTCCCAGCGGTCGCGGACGTTTCTTTGTCTTGTTGGGGTCCGTCATTTTCACCACGTCACGAGCAGCGTATGGCCTCAATGGCTGCCACACGCATTTCAGAGCCTCATAGTTCATGGCGTTTACCCAAAAGCCGTACACGATCTCTGGGCAAATCTGATAGAAGCCGTGATTGATCCAGTTGTTCGATGGCGAATGTGCGATAAACACACCCCCGGGCTTCAGCATCTTGTCAATGTTCCGGTAGGCGGTCGGCAAATCGAACACGTGCTCGCAGGTTCCACCGTCATAGATAACGTCAAACCGACCAACCAGATTTTCAGGCAAATCCCCCGCGAGATCCTGAACGATGCTCGCACCTTCGAAGTCCGAAAAATCCAGCGAATCCACTTCCGAGAATCCAAGTTTTCGAAAGAATGTTTCCGAGTATCCATCATCCGGGTTGCGAAGGTCAGCTTCGGCCACTCCGGGCAGGTATTTCTGCAAGGTTTCCCTGAACAATGCGGCGGACGTAGACCGGCGCGCACCGATCCAATCCTGCCGCCCCAGCATCAGAAAGCTTCCTGACAGGTCATTGGATTTGACATCTTCGATCAGGCGCGCAGCCAGGACATCAACAATTGACACTTGTTCCTCCGAAGGGTGGCTGAAAGCGGTTTTCTACGCGTGAACGTCCTATTCTGAGTATTCAATGTCAACGCGATAGCAGCGTCCCGGAACACGCGGCAAAGCGGGCATTTTCCCGGTCAACGCAAAGTTGGCAGCTTCCCGGCTTCAATGACAACCTGCGCCCGGGTGTTCGGCATCCGGCATCCAACGCTGCGCCCGACCCTTGCGGTTTTGTTCGCGCTGGCGGGTGTATGATTGCGGTCAAGACACCGCGCAGATCATTTCACCTTACGCTGGCTTCACAAAACCGAAGGCGCCCACCAATCGATGGGCGCCTCGATCCTGGAAGAATGCGCGCCTTCACATTTTCGCTTTTTCTGATTTCAACGCCAGCCACAGGCAGTAGCACATCATCAGAACCACCAGCGTAAAGGGGATGCCGGTTGAAACCGCCGCGCCCTGCAATGCGGACAGTCCGCCTCCCAACAGCAATGCGATGGCAACCAGGCCTTCCAATGTGCACCAGAACACACGCTGAACCACGGGCGCGTCCATCTTGCCGCCTGCCGTGATCGTGTCGATCACCAACGACCCTGAATCGGACGAGGTGACGAAGAAGATCACGATCAGGACAAGCGCGATCGGGGCTACGATGCTGTACAGCGGCAGTTCCTTCAGGAAGCCGAACAACGCTCCCTCGGGGGCGTAGCTGTCAATCACGGTCGCGCGGACGCCTTCCGCTCCGCCTGCGTTCAACATGTCGATGGCGGCGCCGCCGAAGGTTGACATCCACAGGGCGCAGACGGCTGTCGGCGCCAGCAGCGCGCAGATTATGAACTCGCGCACCGTTCGACCCTTCGAGATCCGGGCTATGAACATGCCAACAAACGGTGACCATGCGATCCACCACGCCCAGTAGAAGGTCGTCCAACCGTGGAAATAGCTGGTGTCTTCTCGTCCGAACGGGTTCGACAGCGCGGGCAGGTGCAGCACGTAGTCGGTCATCACGCTGAAATACCGCGCGATGGCCGTGCCGATGCCCGTTACAGCGATGACGAAAAGGAATAGTCCGACGGCCATGACCATATTGATCTCACTCAGCCGTTTGACGCCCGCATCCATGCCCAGCAGAACCGAGCCCAGCGCAATCAACGTAATGCCGATGATCAGCAAGACAACCACAGTGGGGCTGGGTTCGATGCCGAAGACCTCGTAAAGGCCAGCCGCAACTTGCTGCGCCCCCAGGCCGAGCGACGTGGTCAGACCGAACAACGTGGCAAAAACCGCCAACGTGTCGATGATATGGCCCCACCAGCCCCAGACCCGTTCTCCAAGGATCGGATAGAAGGCCGAACGCAAGGTCAGGGGCAGGTTCAGATTGTAGCTGAAGATTGCCAGGCTCAGGCCGACTGCGGCGTAAACCGCCCAGCCTTCCAACCCCCAATGGTGAATGGTTCCGACGACACCGGCATATTCATTTCCAGGCACCGCGATATTAATGCCCAGCGGTGCCGCGTTTCCGCCCTCGGCAAAATTGTAATAGACCGGCTCCATCACTCCGAAAAACAAAAGACCGATACCAATACCAGCGGCGAACATCATCGCGATCCATCCGGCGTAGGAATAATCAGGCTTGGCGTCCTTGCCGCCGATCCGCACACTGCCGACGGGCAGGATGATCAAAACCAGGCAAAACAGGGTGATTGCATCAACCGAAAGGACCAGAAACCAATCGAACGTGCTGGTCAGCCAGGGCCGGAGCCATCCGAAGAACGAGGCCGCCGCCTCTTGGTTGGCCAATGCGATCAGAACGAACGCAAAGATCATGATACTCGAGATCAGAAAGACCGGGTTGTGGATGTCCAAGCCAAACGGCCGGACATTGTCCTGCCCCAGTTCATATTCCGTTTCGAAGTCGTAAATCCGGGGATCCGGATCCAGCATCTTCTTTGTCTGTGCCATTCGATTGCCCTTCTGTTCGCTAACTGCAAACGCCAAGGTACTCGGTCGGCGGACGGGAATGAGTTTGTTAACCCCCTTGGCGCGTTTCCGTCATTTCGACCGCGGGCTTCATGATAAAAGCTTATACTGCCTTCATATTTTTACAAAATGCATTCGATTGCGGATATGTTAGCGCTACAGTCAATTCCGGATTTCCGTGGCCCCGTATCCGAAAAAGAACAGCGACTTTACAGGTTGATCGTTGTTCAGGCTTGAATCTTTTGCATCGGACACAGCAGAAGCCAGCCCCGGCATGAACCAGCCATCCGATGCAGTTTCGCTTTCCTTCCAACGCATTCTCATGTATGCGCGCGGTATCTGAGACGTTGTGCCCTGACCCTGGCACTCGAATGGAAGATAAATTGGGGTCGGCGGCAATGGGGCCGCCACGCAAAACGGGAGACCCGCAGGGGCGGGAGTGCTCCCATCTAGGATACGCATATGTTTGATGTAACGAAAAAATCAATTCAGTGGGGCGAAGAGACGCTGACACTGGAAACCGGCAAGGTTGCCCGTCAGGCCGACGGCAGCGTGATTGCCACCCTGGGCGAAACCAGCGTCATGGCCAACGTGACCTTCGCCAGGGAACAGAAGCCCGGTCAGGACTTTTTCCCGCTGACCGTGCACTATCAGGAAAAATACTATGCCGCCGGCAAGGTTCCGGGTGGCTTCTTCAAGCGCGAAGCGCGCCCGACCGAGAAAGAGACGCTGACCGCGCGTCTGATCGACCGTCCGATCCGCCCGTTGTTCGTTGACGGCTTCAAAAACGAAGTTCTGGTGATGTGTACCGTGCTGAGCCACGATCTGGTTAACGATCCCGACATCGTTGCGATGATTGCTGCTTCGGCTGCTCTGACCATTTCCGGCGCGCCGTTCATGGGCCCGATTGCCGGTGCCCGTGTTGGTTTCGTGGATGGCGAATACGTCCTGAACCCGACCGTGGACGACATGCAGGACCTGCGCCTGAACCCCGAACAGCGTCTGGACCTGGTTGTGGCCGGCACCAAAGACGCCGTGATGATGGTGGAATCCGAAGCGTACGAACTGTCCGAAGCGGAAATGCTGGGTGCGGTGAACTTTGCGCATGAGCAGATCCAACCGGTCATCGACCTGATCATCTCGCTGGCGGAAGAAGCCGCGAAAGAACCGTTTGACTTCCAGGCGCCGGATTATTCCGAGCTTTATGCCGCCGTCAAGGCTGCCGGTGAAGAGCAGATGCGCGCCGCCTTCGCGATCACCGACAAGCAAGAACGCACCGCCGCTGTTGCCGCTGCCCGCGAAGCGATCAAAGAGGCGCTGACCGAAGAGCAGCTGGAAGACGGCAACCTCGGTTCCGCGATGAAAAAGCTGGAAGCCGGCATTCTGCGCGGCGACGTCGTCAGGGGCGGCAAGCGGATCGACGGTCGCTCGACCACCGATATCCGTCCGATCGTTGCAGAAACCTCGATTCTGCCCCGGACCCACGGTTCTGCCCTGTTCACCCGCGGTGAAACACAGGCGCTGGCCGTGACCACGCTGGGCACCGGCGACGACGAGCAGTTCGTCGACGCGCTGCACGGCAACTTCAAATCGAACTTCCTGCTGCACTACAACTTCCCCCCGTATTCGGTGGGTGAAGTTGGCCGTGTTGGCCCTCCGGGCCGTCGCGAAGTGGGCCACGGCAAACTGGCCTGGCGCGCGCTTCAGGCGGTTCTGCCTGCGCCGACCGATTTCCCCTACACCATCCGCGTGGTGTCGGAGATCACTGAATCCAACGGATCAAGCTCGATGGCCTCTGTCTGCGGCGGTTCGCTGTCGATGATGGATGCGGGTGTTCCGCTGAAAGCGCCGGTGGCCGGTGTGGCCATGGGTCTGATCCTGGAAGATGACGGTGAGTACGCTGTTCTGACCGACATCCTGGGTGACGAAGACCACCTGGGCGACATGGACTTCAAGGTTGCGGGCACCGAGAACGGCATCACCTCGCTCCAGATGGACATCAAGGTTGCCGGCATCACACCGCAGATCATGGAAACCGCCCTGGCACAGGCCAAGGAAGGCCGGATGCACATTCTGGGCGAGATGGGCAAAGCCCTGTCCGAGACCAACGATTTCTCGGTCCACGCCCCGCGCATCGAAACCATGAACATTCCGACCGACAAGATCCGCGAAGTGATCGGTTCGGGCGGCAAGGTCATCCGCGAGATTGTCGAGGTTTCGGGCGCCAAGGTCGACATCAACGACGATGGCGTCATCAAGATCGCCTCGCCCGATGGTGAGTCGATCCAGAAGGCCTATGACATGATCCATTCGATCGTGGCAGAACCTGAAGAAGGTCAGATCTATACCGGCAAAGTGGTCAAGATCGTCGATTTCGGCGCCTTCGTGAACTTCTTCGGCAAGCGTGACGGTCTGGTCCACGTGTCGCAGATCGAAAACCGCCGCCTGAACCATCCGTCGGATGTTCTGAAAGAAGGTCAGGAAGTCAAAGTCAAACTGCTGGGCTTTGACGATCGCGGCAAGGTGCGCCTGTCGATGAAATGCGTCGATCAGGAAACCGGCGAAGAGATCGTGCCTGAGAAGAAAGAAAAGAAAGAGGAAAACGCAGAGTAATCTGCCCCTCTGAAAGACAGCGGAAGGCCCCGGTTTCAACCGGGGCCTTTTTTTGTTTGCGCGGCAGCGGGATGGTTAACTGCGGCGCAATTTTGGTAAATCAATTATTAACACTTATTGCGTGTATTAGCTCAACCTTAAGGGGGATATTGCCGTTTTCAAGGAAGCTGTTCGACCGTGGCATCGATTACTGTTTACGAAATCAGCGCAGACCCGTTCAGCAACCGCAGTGTTGATATTACTGCTGCGTATTCTGTCGAAGTCACGGATAATGACGCCCTGCTGCAAGATCCCGACCCGGATGGCAGCTCGCAACTCGACCTTGGGTCTCTGCCCGGCTTTTCCGGCTCGACCCAGAATTTCAGTACTTTCGAAAACTATACGGGCACGGTCGATGGCGCGCCGGTCACGTTTATCCTGATCCAGTTTTCAAACCCGCGTTACATCATAGTCACTTCGGGTCAGGCTGAACTGAATGACACGATTTCAGACACCAGTTTTTCCGGCATCGCGCCGCCCTCTACCTATAGCACTTTGCCTTCTTTCGTGTGTTTTACCACAGGATCTCTGATCCAGACACCGACTGGACTGCGCCGGGTCGAGGCACTGGAGCCCGGCGACCCGGTCATCACCGCCGGCGGCCATGCCCGCCCGGTCCGCTGGATCGGCAAGCGCCGGTTGTCCGCGTCCGAGTTGCGGCGAAACACGCACCTGTCCCCTGTACGGATCAAGGCGGGCTGTTTCGGGCCGAACGGCCCAAGCCGCGATCTTGTCATTTCCCCACAGCACCGGATTGCCGTGACCTCGGCCATGATGGAGCTGATGCATGGCGAAGCGGCCATGCTGGCCCCCGCAAAAGGGCTGATCAATGGGCACACCATCGTTCAGGAAACGCCTGCACATGGGGTGGAGTACATTCATATCCTCTTTGATCAGCATGAGTTGGTGAATGTCGAAGGACTCTGGTCCGAGTCCTTTTACCCCGGTGACACAAGTCTTGAGGCAATGGCACCCGCCACCCGAAGCGAACTGTTCGAACTGTTCCCGGAACTGGCCAATGGTGAAGGCGGTTATGGTTCAACCGTATTGCCGGTCCTCAAACCCTTCGAAGTCCGGGTGCTGTCGGCGGATCTGGCGGTTCCGGGCTGGAAGGTCCGCCCCAATGAATCCGCGAAAGCCGCCTGACAGCAGGTCAGTGCGCGACACCACCGGGGCCGTGTTTCAAAACATGCCACTGGCCGTAGCTGTCTTTCAGATCCAGTTTGATCGCCGCATCGGCTCGGGTCGAGGCGCTGCCGATCTCGGCAATGGTGAATTCGATCCCGCCGGGAATATCGATGCGTACGCGATGTTCCCCGCCGCCATGCGGGGCCTGAATCGGGCGCCCGGTCGACTTTAGAACGTCACCAACGGCGACGCTGGCCGTTCGCCCTTCGATATCCATCGCAAGCTCAATCGGCAGGTACAGCGTGTCATGTACCGTCTCACACATGGCCCGGAACACGTACCAATGCGTTGCCATCTCTTCGGTTTCTTCGCCGTGAAAGACTTTTTCCAGCGCATTGCGCTGCGCCGCTGTGGCCCCGGGGTCGACGATCACCTGCATTTCGCCGCCACCCTCGAATATTGGCCCGGGCCATGCATAGATCAGGGCGGCCCTGGTTCCACTCAGATCCGTTTCGCCAAAATATCCGTTGGATATTTCAAGCACCTCGAAGCCGCGGCAATCGCCATGCGTCGGCAATTCCTCGAACTGGCAGGGGCAGGCATAACCGCAATTGCAGTTTCCGAAGCTTTCCCCTTCGACGTACCAATCTGTAAAAGCCATGGTCTTCTCCTGTTCAAGACAGTCAGAAAGCCCGACATCGTTGGTCACATGCCCATATGTATCCGCAACACAAACTATCACAATTTGATTGCAACCTGAACCTGACGGGCGGAAACGGCCGCAAATTGCATAAACCTTGGTTCAATTCGCCCCGTTTCAACCAAAAGCCAATCGCAGGTCTCCTCTGCCATCCCCAGTTCGACCGCATCGCCACAACGCAAAAAGGAGATGCGATATGGAAACCTTGAAACTGCTGACACTGACGGGATTGATCGCAACCGCACCGGTTCTTGCTTTGGCCAATGTCGGACTGGGTGACAAACTGGGCACAAGCGAAGCCGATATCCGCGCGGCGCTGGAAGCCCAAGGGTACCAGATCGAAGAGATCGAGTTCGAAGGCGGGAAGATCGAGGTTGAACTCACCAAGGATGGCGTGGAAACTGAACTGGTTCTGTCTGACACGGACGGGGTGGTGACAGCCATCGAGCTCGAAGAAGACGACGACTGAACCTGCAACGTCCAAGGGGCCGCATGAAAGTACCTCAAACGTCTTTGCTCTGGCTCCTTCTGGTGGTGCAGGCCCTCTGCGCCACCTTTTTCATGACGGATGCGCTGCTGGATTGGACGGGCGGCGACGGCGCGGGCTTTCGTCACCTTCATTCGTTCGAGCTGTTTCTGTCTCTGGCGCTTGTCGGCGGCCTGAGCGCCACGATCGCCCTGATCCGTACCCAGTCCAGACGGGTGCGCGGCATGCAGCGGCAACTGCAAGTGGCGCAAGGGGCCTTTGCCCAGGTCATCGAAACCCAGTTCAGCGAGTGGCAGCTGAGTGATGCTGAGCGTGACGTTGCCATGCTGACGATCAAGGGTCTGTCCATCGCGGAAATCGCCGGAATGCGACAGACGAAAGAAGGGACGATCAAGGCCCAAAGCGCTGCGGTCTATCGAAAGGCGGGCGTTTCCAGCAGGGTTCAGTTGCTCAGTTTTTTTGTCGACGAACTCCTGTCAGAACCGTTGGTCAGAGAAGTGCCAAACCCACCAGCCAGTCTGCCCTGAAACAGTGGCATACCCTCGTGCCTATTCACTCACACATTCCTAAAGACACGTGAAGTGAAGCCCCGGCGCCTTTCACTTTTGGCCAGCCGCGCCCACACCCGTGGCATGCAGATTTCGGAACACTGGAGATGGTTATGTTCACGCGCCTCATTCTCGCGTCTACGGCTCCGGTGATCAGCGCAACGGCGCTTGCCGCGCCGAGCCTGGGCGACGGCACTTATGTTCACGGCTTCATCGGCCACAGCCTGCTACAGGACAGCGATTTCACCGGAACGATCGGTGGCGCGACGCAATCGGTCGATACCGATTTCGACGCAGGTTTCGGACCGGGCCACGCGACAGGCAAGGAAATCCCGCAATGGTCCAATGACATCATCGGAACGCGGATCGAGTTGGAAGGGTCTTATCGCGACAGTGACGTGGATGGTGTGAGCTTTACCTGCAATGGTCCGGGGCCCGGGGGCAATAGCTCGGGCGACGTCACGCAGACCTCGTAATTGCCAATCTGCTGTTCGATTTCAGACAGACCGGTGCGCTGACACCGTTTGCCGGGTTTGGTCTGGGTACCACCTGGTCGTATTTGGATTTTTCTTATGGACCGGGTGTGGCGCTGGACGATACCGACACCACTTTGGCCGCCCAGCCGATCGCCGGTGTGGCATATGACATCAACGCGTCGACAACGCTCACCGTTGACGCCCGTTACGCCCGTGCCTTTGTGTACTGTCGCAGCGCCTGGCCCCCAACGGAGCTTTGACCGGCAACGTAGAGGACGATCTGGATACATTCAGCGTCAGTTTCGGACTTCGCCATAATTTCTGATTGCTTCGGGTGTCAGGTTTTTCTCCGGTTTCCTGCCCCTTTTTGCCCTCGCGCCTCAGGTGCGGGGGCACCCGGAAAACCCGAAAAACGCAGCACGCGCTGGACATACCGGCAGTCGCCCGGCCTGCAACAACCGCCCGCTTCATCTGGCTAAAAATATCCTCGGGGGGAATCGTGCCGGCAGGCACGATGGGGGGCAGACAGCCCCCCTGACCCGGCAACCGGCTTACGACGGCGCTTTGGTCTTGCGCAGATAGGGAAAGATCGTTTCAAACTCGCCAAACTTGGCCTTGGCGTCTTCGTTCGACACGGTTGGCGGGATGATCACGTCTTCGCCCGGCACCCAATTGGCAGGCGTCGCAACCCCCTTGGCCGACATCTGCAACCCATCAAGCGCGCGCAAGATTTCGGCAAAGTTCCGGCCCACGGTCATCGGGTACGTCATCGACAGCTTCAGCTGCTTGTCCGGGCCGATGATGAAGACCGAACGCACCGTGGCACTGTCAGCCGGTGTACGGCCATCAGGCAGATATGCTTCGGCGGGCAGCATGTCGAAAGCCTTGGACACGGCCAGACCTTCATCGGCGATGATCGGAAAACCGGGGTTGGCCTTGCCGTATTCCTCGATGTCCTTCTTCCACTTCTTGTGGTCTTCGACACCATCGACTGAAACGCCGATCACCTTGGTGTTGCGCGCGGCCCATTCGTCATTCAACTGCGCAACGGCCGAAAACTCGGTGGTGCAAACAGGTGTGAAATCCTTTGGGTGCGAGAACAGAATGGCCCAGCTGTCGCCAATCCAGTCGTGGAACTGAATAGTGCCCTGATCCGTTTCTGCCGTGAAATTCGGAACGGTGTCGTTGATACGCAAACCCATGGGGCATCTCCTTTTCTGTGAAAAACCTGAGTCGGTCGTCTGGAACCTAATCACTTTGCGCGCAGGTTAAACCAGCCATCGTATCCAGAGATACGGATTTCGTGAGCCTGACCGAAAAAAAATTTGATCAAATTCACTATTGCTCAGCCTGTGCATGGGTGACAGAGTGGCCCCGAACAGCCGGCTTCAGGCGAACCTTCAGGAGGGCTCAGGATGATCGAAAAGCGGGATTTCTACATTAACGGTCAGTGGGTCGCCCCGTCGCAGCCCAATGACTTCGAGGTCATCAACCCCTCGACCGAAGAGCCCTGCGCAGTAATCTCGCTTGGGGCCGAAGCCGACACGAATGCAGCCGTTGCCGCAGCCAAGGCCGCCTTGCCAGGCTGGATGGCCACGCCAGTGGAAACCCGCATCGCGCTGGTGGAAAAACTGGTCGAACTCTATGCAAGCCGGTCAGAGGATCTGGCGCAGGCGATGTCACTTGAAATGGGCGCCCCGATCGATCTGGCGCGCGCGGCGCAGGCTGGTGCCGGCATCTATCATCTGAAGAACTTCATCCGCGCCGCCAGAGGGTTTCAATTTGAACGCCCGCTGGGGGATCATGCACCGAATGATCGCATCATCTACGAGGCGGTTGGCGTTGCCGCTCTGATCACGCCGTGGAACTGGCCGATGAACCAGATCACGCTCAAGGTGGGTGCTGCCTCGATTGCGGGCTGCACGATGGTTCTGAAACCGTCGGAACAAAGCCCGCTGAACGCGATGATCTTTGCCGAGATGATGGACGAGGCAGGCTTCCCGCCCGGTGTGTTCAATCTGGTCAACGGCGACGGGGCGGGTGTTGGTTCGCAGCTTTCGGGTCATCCGGATGTGGACATGGTCAGCTTCACCGGTTCGACCCGCGCAGGCGCCGCGATTTCCAAAAACGCGGCTGATACCCTCAAGAAAGTACATCTTGAGCTTGGAGGCAAAGGGGCCAACGTCATCTTTGAGGATGCAGACGAAAAAGCGGTCAAGCGCGGGGTGCTGCACATGATGCAAAACACCGGCCAAAGCTGCAACGCCCCCAGCCGGATGCTTGTGCAGCGCCCGATCTACGACAAGGCTGTGGAAACAGCGGCCGAAGTTGCAAACATGGTCAAGGTTGGCCCTGCCTCAGAGGAAGGTCGCCACATCGGTCCGGTTGTGAATGACGTTCAGTGGAGCAAAATTCAGGACCTGATCCAGAAGGGCATCGATGAAGGGGCGCGGCTGGTTGCAGGCGGCACCGGACGACCTGAGGGGCTGAACAAGGGTTACTATGTCCGCCCCACGGTCTTTGCCGATGCAAACAACCAGATGACCATCGCCCGCGAAGAAATCTTTGGCCCCGTTCTGACCATGATCCCCTTCGACACCGAAGAGGAAGCTGTCGAAATCGCCAATGATACGCCCTATGGCCTGACGAATTATGTTCAGACACAGGATGGTGCGCGAGCCAACCGCATGGCGCGGGCTCTGCGGTCGGGCATGGTCGAAATGAACGGACAATCGCGCAGCGCGGGCTCACCGTTCGGCGGCATGAAGCAATCCGGCAACGGGCGGGAAGGCGGCGTCTTCGGTCTCGAGGACTTCCTTGAAGTCAAAGCCGTCAGCGGCTGGGCCGCAGAGTAACTTCACCTGCGAAGCAGACAGATTGGGCGGGGCAACACGGTTGCCTCGCCCATAACGCTTTATACGGGCCGCACCACAAGCTGGGGTTCGCCATCGGACGTGTGGCGTCGGGACCGACCGTCCCACCCGATCTCTCCGGTGACGCGTTGCCGAAATGCAGAGAAACTGTCAAAGCGCACCACATCTACCGGCGTGTCGAAATGCAGGGTCACTCGGCGGCGCGCGCCATCGCCCAGCATGGTCATACCGCGAATTTCGGCCGTGAACGCCTGACCCAGATAGCGCCCTTCGACCCGATCACCCACGCGCAGATGCATCCGGTTTCCGGCCATTGCATGCAAGGTGTTCCAGTCTCGAACACCATGCTGATGGGCCAGCAGTTCCAATGCCGCGCTGTGCGACAGCAAAACGCCCTTCGTCTTCAATTCTTCCCGCAGGCGTTTCGCCTGCCCTTTCAGCTCTTCAACCGGAGCAACGGTTCGGGATCGTGTCATCATGTGCCTCGTTTCCTTGAACGGGCGCGAAATCAGGACGGGGCTCGCATTACCATCCGCGCGCCTGGAAAGGGCAACAGATGCTTTTCATAACCGGGTTTCACCAAAGCCAATGGCCGCGAACGGCAGGGGACCCGAACCTGAGGTGCCTTTTGGCAGCGGTCAGGCCGTCTGTCAATCAGGCGTCTGCCTGCGCCGCCTCGTAGGCCAGCATGGCACGCTTGACCGGCAAGCCCCAGTGATAGCCTCCCAGGCCACCTGATTTGCGCAAGGCACGGTGACAGGGGATCAGCCAACTGACCGGGTTGCGGCCAACTGCCGTTCCCACGGCGCGAACGGCTTGCGGAGAGCCGACCCGCTGGGCGATCTCGGAATAGGTCGTGACCTGCCCGGACGGGATATGCATCAGCGCTTCCCACACCTTGATTTGCAAAGGTGATCCGATCAGGAAAACCGGTGTTGGCTCCAACCGGTCGCTGGCAGCGCCAAAAGCACTCAGCGCCCAAGGACGCAGGCGCATCGGATCTTCGACGAACGTCGCCTTGGGCCAGCGCGAGATCATATCATCCATCGCGGCCTCTTCGCCGGTCTCGGCCCCGAAGGCCATGCCGCAGATGCCCTTGTCGGTACCCATGACCAGCGCAGGGCCAAAGGGGCATTCGAACCACCCCCAATAGATCGTCAGACCTTCGCCCTTGCGGGCATATTCGCCGGGGCTCATGGATTCCCACTTCAGGAACAGATCATGCAAACGTCCGCTGCCGGACAGCCCCACATTGTGTGCCGTTTCCAGTGTCGTGAACCGTTCGCGCAGCAATGCCTTCGCATGGCCCAGTGTGAGGTATTGTTGGTACCGTTTCGGCGACACCCCGGTCCAACGCGAGAACAGGCGCTGGAAATGGGCCGGGCTCATATCCATCTGGCGTGCCAGTTCATCAAGGCTCAGGCCCTCGCCGCCCTGATCGATCAACTCGATTGCGCGGCGCATGACGTTATAATGGTATCCGCTTTCCGGGGTCTGGACGTTCATGGTTCCACCTCATCTTCTGACAAAACCATAGCGCGCAGGCCACGCTGCCGCGACCCGGAACTTGCGCATTGGCTTTGGGCTTGTGTCAGAGCCCGGTGGACGGCATTAAGACCCGGATGGCAAAGCAACTCGACTATCATACGATCCGCGAGATTTTCACGCGCTTTCAGGAGGCCGACCCGGAACCCAAGGGCGAGCTGGAGCATGTGAACGTCTATACTCTGGTCGTCGCCGTGGCCCTTTCGGCGCAAGCCACGGATGCGGGCGTCAACAAGGCGACGCGCGACCTGTTCAAGATCGCCGACACGCCGCAAAAGATGCTGGATCTGGGCGAGGAAGGCCTGATCGAGCACATAAAAACCATTGGCTTGTTCCGCCAGAAGGCCAAGAACGTCATCAAGCTCAGCCGTATCCTGGTTGACGAATATGGCGGCGAGGTTCCCAATTCCCGGGCTGCCCTGCAATCCCTTCCGGGTGTGGGCCGCAAGACGGCCAACGTGGTTCTGAACATGTGGTGGCGACAACCGGCGCAGGCGGTGGACACCCATATCTTTCGCGTCGGCAACCGCACCGGCATTTGCCCGGGCAAGGATGTGGACACGGTCGAACGCGCCATCGAAGACAATATTCCTGCTGACTTTCAACTCCATGCGCATCACTGGCTGATCCTGCATGGCCGGTACCACTGCAAGGCGCGCAAGCCGCAATGCCCGACCTGCATCATCCGTGATCTCTGCCAATTCGAGGACAAAACCCAATGAAGACTTATCAACTGACCGGCATCGGAAATGCCGTTGTGGACGTGATTTCCCAGGCCGATGACAGCTTTCTGGAGCTGATGGGCATCGAAAAAGGCATCATGCAGTTGATCGAACAGGAACGCGGCGAGGTGTTGTACGCCTCGATGGAAAGCCGTGTTCAAACGCCGGGCGGCTCGGTGGCCAATACCATTGCGGGCGCAGGCGCGCTTGGGCTGGATGCGGCCTTCATCGGCCGGGTTCACGATGACGCACTGGGCCGGTTCTATGCAGATGCGATGAACGAGGATGGCGTCGATTTCGTGAACCCACCAGTTCCGGGTGGTGAATTGCCCACGTCACGCTCGATGATCTTTGTCTCGCCCGATGGTGAGCGGTCGATGAACACCTATCTGGGCATTTCCTCGGAACTGTCGTCTCAGGACGTCTCGCAAGAGGTCGCTGGAAACAGCCAGATCATGTTCCTCGAGGGGTATCTGTTCGACAAGGAAAAAGGCAAGGCGGCATTCCTTGAGGCCGCGCGCGCCTGCCACAAGGGTGGCGGCAAGGCCGGCATCGCCATTTCCGACCCGTTCTGCGTGGAACGTCACCGGGTCGATTTCCTGCTGCTGATCGAAAATGAGCTGGATTTCGTGATCGGCAATGAGGCCGAGATCAAATCCCTGTTCGAAACTGACGATCTGGAAGACGCATTGGCCAAGACGGCCGCGATCTGTCCGCTGGTGGTCTGCACCCGCTCGGGCGACGGTGTGACCGTTCTGAACGGCGACACCCGCATTGACGTACCGGTTGAAAAGGTTGTCCCCGTTGATGCAACAGGCGCAGGCGACCAGTTTGCCGCCGGGTTCCTGTTCGGCATGGCGACGGGCCGCGATTACGAGACCTGCGCCAAGATTGGCAATGCCTGCGCTCGCGAAGTGATCAGCCATATCGGCCCCCGCCCTGAAGCGAACATGCTGGAATTGCTGCGGGAAGAGGGGTTGGTTTGAGCCATGATCGGCCCCAGCACGCCAACCTGAGGCTGCCGTAATCATGCATCGTGCCATGCCGAGCAGAGCAAACACTCCGCCCTGTCCGTCTGGTGGCCCGTTCCGGATGGGGCCGGGTTCAGGGTGATCTCGGCCAACCGGTCGGCCCCGACCTGTTCAGAGTGACGTAGGGTAAAACACGAATAAGGATGGTCAGGGCGTCTGCGATCGGTCAGAAGGGGCGGGCTACGTTACTGCTTTCGATCCCCTGCTTTCCCTACCGGACTTCAGCGAACTCGATATAGGCCGACTGCGCCACGCTGTTGCAATTCCGCGAACAGGTTGAAAAATACAGGAGATCTCACGATGGCCAATGGCACCGTGAAATGGTTCAACACCACCAAAGGCTTCGGCTTCATTGCACCCGAAACAGGCGGCAAGGACGTTTTCGTCCATATTTCCGCCGTCGAGCGTTCCGGTCTGACCGGTCTGGCCGACAACCAGAAGGTTACCTACGACGTTCAATCCGGCCGCGATGGCCGCGAGTCGGCGGAAAACCTGCAGCTCGCCTGAGTGGACGATCCAAGATGGGAACGGGGCGTCTTTGGGCGCCCTATTTCGTTGTGGCACGAGGTTTTCGGTCGCGCGCCTGTCGTTCCTGACGGGGTAGGTTCAAGCGCACTGTCGGCATTCCTCACCCCTGCGATGCGCGGGCCGCGATGATCGGCAGCTCGGTTTGGCGACTGGCCTATGATCTGGCCACCTGCGCCCACGAGGTGATCGGCCGTATCGGCCCGCGGCCGGAGGTGACCATACCGGAATTGTTGCGGGAGGAAGGGTTAGTTTGAGGGGGTTTAGTGGGCGAAGCGGACGTTCATTCCTACGACAGAGCACTTGCTCTTGAGGCGCAATTGTCAGCCCGGCAGCGGAGAATTTTTGGTCGCTTCCAACTCAGCGTCGTTTTCAACGATCCAGTTTTCAAACTTTTCCATCAAGTCTGTCCACATGTCGTTGTATTCGTGATGAAACACCATCATACAAAGCTCCATTGAACCGAGGTGCGACGCCCCATAGAGCTGCGCCCAGCGGTTCGAGAAGTGCGTTTCGTACTCGTCATGGTCGAACTTGGAGTAGCCGACCATCATGCCCTCATAGTTCGGGTGGGCACTTTCCGACAGATTGTCATACAGATTTTTGAAACCGGGATACCGCTTTTCACACTTGTTAAGGATGGTAACAATGTTGAGCGACTTGTGATTTGTTGAACCATCGCGGGAGCCGAGCAGTAGAACGCTGGTTTTCTGGTCGAACAGGTGAAAGTCCAGCTTGCCGTCCAAAACCTGCTGAATGAGTTGGTTAAGGTGGATGAGTGCGGCAAGCGTCTCTAAACCACTGCGTAACAATATGCGAGCGCCAAGAGAATGGCCTTGCTGGTGCAACAACTTCGACTGAGTTAGCAGGTCGGTAACTCGCCATAATGCCACCTCGCGTAGTAGCCAGCACCGAAAGGGGGCCTTCCACTTGTAAGCGATTGGGTTGCGAGAGAGCAGACCTCCAATCGGGATGCTTTTCATGAGCGTTTCGCGCCAGTTTGCAAGGTTCTGTTCAATGGTGTCCATAACTGAAACACAGCAAGTTTGTTGGTGGAAGGAATACAGGCAATGGGATCAATACAACCAACTACCCTTCACCCCAAATACCCCCCAAACGCCGTCATCACCCGCTCGTAGACCGCCCGCTTGAAGGGCACGATTTCTTCGATCAACCGCTCGGGGTCCTGCCATTTCCAGCGGGTGAACTCGGGGTGGTCGGTTTCGATGTCGATCTGATCGTCGGTCCCCAGAAAGCGCATCAGGAACCACTTCTGCTCCTGCCCGCGAAAGCGGCCCTTCCAGATGTGGGGCACGATGTCATGCGGCAGGTCATAGGGCAGCCAGCCCTCGGTCTCGGCGACGATTTCCACAAGATCACCGGTTACGCCGGTTTCCTCCCACAGCTCACGCAAGGCCGCATCACGAGGGTCTTCGCCCTTGTCCACACCGCCCTGGGGCATCTGCCAGGCGTCCTCGAACCGGTCGTTGCGCTGGCCGACGAAGATCTGGCCCTTGTCGTTCATCAGCATCAGCCCAACGCAGGGGCGATAGGGCAGTTTGGCAATTTCTTCGGGGGTCATGCGCGGCCTCATCGTGTTGTTTCGCCCACCTCTAGCAATCACCGGCGCAACAGCAAAGAGGGTGACGTGGGGTTTCGCGTGACAAAGTTTACGCGAACGTCAATCTATCACGCAAATTCAGGAGGGAGAGTTTTGCCATGACTGTGTACCCAAACATGCTGGCACCACTGGATCTGGGCTTTACCACGTTGAAGAACCGGGTCCTGATGGGCTCGATGCATACCGGGCTGGAAGAAACCGGCGACTGGAACCGGGTGGCCGAGTTCTATGCCGCCCGCGCGCGTGGTGGCGTGGCGCTGATGGTGACGGGCGGCATCGGGCCGAACCTGGAAGGCTCGGTCCTGCCCGGCGCTGCGATGATGACCAGCGACAAGGATGTGGCCAACCATTCCATCGTCACCGACCGGGTGCATCAGGCGGGCGGTAAGATCGCCATGCAGATCCTGCATGCGGGCCGCTATGCCTATGGCCCGAAATGCGTGGCGCCCAGCCCGATCAAGTCTCCGATCTCGCCCTTTCCGCCGACCGAGCTGGATGAAGAAGGGATCGAGAAGCAGATAGGCGACATCGTCAACGCCGCCGTGCTGGCGCAGAAGGCGGGCTATGACGGGGTCGAGATCATGGGGAGCGAGGGGTATTTCCTGAACCAGTTCTTGGTGACCCATACCAACAAGCGCACCGACCGCTGGGGCGGGTCCTATGAGAACCGGATGCGCCTGCCTCTGGAAGTGGTGCGCCGCACCCGCGAGGCGGTGGGGACCGATTTCATCATCATCTACCGGCTGTCGATGATCGACCTGGTGCCAAATGGCTCGACCTTTGACGAGGTGGTGCAGCTGGCGCAGCGGATCGAACAGGCCGGGGCGACGATCATCAACACCGGCATCGGCTGGCACGAGGCGCGGATTCCGACCATCGCCACATCGGTGCCGCGCGCGGCCTTTGCCTGGGTGACGAAGAAACTGATGGGCAAGGTGGGGATTCCGGTCATCACCTCGAACCGGATCAATACGCCGGACGTGGCCGAGCAGGTGCTGGCCGAGGGCTGCGCCGACATGGTGTCGCTGGCGCGGCCGATGCTGGCGGATGCGGATTTCGTGGCCAAGGCCATGGCCGGTGAATCGGCCAGGATCGCGCCCTGCATCGCCTGCAACCAGGCCTGTCTGGATCACACGTTCAGCGGCAAGCTGACCTCCTGCCTGGTGAACCCGCGCGCCTGCCACGAGACCGAGCTGGTGATCGAAAAGGCCGCAACGCCCAAGCGCGTGGCCATCGTGGGCGCGGGCCCGGCGGGCCTGTCCACGGCGATGACCGCCGCCCAGCGGGGCCATGACGTGACCGTGTTCGACAAGGCCGACGAGATCGGCGGCCAGCTGAACATGGCCAAGCAGGTGCCGGGCAAGGAAGAGTTCTGGGGGCTGGTGGACTGGTACCGCACCATGCTCGACACGCTGGGCGTCAAGGTGGAACTGGGCCGCGCGGTCGGCGCCGATGATCTGACCGGGTTCGACGAGGTGGTGATCGCCACCGGCGTCAATCCGCGCGACCCGCAGATCCCAGGCGAGGACCGCGACAATGTCGTGAACTATATCGACGTGCTGCGCGACAAGGCCCCGGTGGGCAAATCGGTGGCTGTGATCGGCGCGGGCGGCATCGGGTTCGACGTGTCGGAATACCTGCTCGAGGAAGGCCACTCGCCCACCACCGACCTGCCCCTGTGGATGAAGGAATGGGGCGTCGCCGACCCCGAGCAGCACCGCGCGGGCCTGGCGCCCGAAGGCCCGCAGCCCGAGGCGCCCAAGCGTCAGGTCACGCTGCTCCAGCGCAAGAAACAGGCGCATGGCAAGGGGCTGGGCAAGACCACCGGCTGGATTCACCGCGCGACGCTGAAGATGAAGAACGTGAACTTCGTCGGCGGCGTGAACTATGAACGCATCGACGACGAAGGGCTGCATGTCTCGTTCGGAGAAGAGCGCGCCGACCCGACCGTGATCAAGGCCGATACGATCGTGCTGTGTGCCGGTCAGGTGCCCGAGCGGTCGCTGGCCGACGCGCTGATCGAACGCGGCATCACCCCGCATGTGATCGGCGGCGCGGATGTGGCGGCGGAACTGGACGCCAAACGCGCGATCAATCAGGGCACACGCCTTGCCGCAGAGTTCTGAAGCCACTCGTTCAGAGTGTCTTCACTCCGACAGCGCGAGTTTTGCACCCAAGGCACCAAAAGCGGTTGCGAAACACCGCTTTATCCACGCCATCACAGCAGGGCGCCGGATTACATAGTCCCGCGCCAGTGCGGCGCATGCGCCATACCCGACAAAAACAACAAGTGTCATGGCCATGAAGGCCAGCGCCAGTTTGGTCAGTTCCATTCCTGCATTTGCTGAATTCGCTGGCAGGAATTGAGGCAGAAAGGCCAGGAAGAATAACGACAACTTTGGGTTCAAAACGTTGATCAGCGTTCCTGTAACGGCAACTCCAAAGTCGCTTCTTGCGGATTTCTCCGCCGCGACGTCCATGGCACCGCCGTCCTTCAGGATACCCCATGCCATGTAGAACAAGTACAAGACGCCAAGATATTTGATGAGTTGAAACGCGACGGCACTGGTGTGCAGCAATGCTGCAAGTCCGATGATGCTGGCCAAGGCCGCCGGAACGATCCCAAGTGTGCATCCGACGGCTGCGGCAAGACTTGCGCGAAACCCGCGCCCAAGACCGACAGCCAAAGTATAGATGACGCCGGTACCCGGCAGCAAAACAACAATCAATGATGTAATGAAGAATTCCAGCGACATTAGTACCCCCTGCAAATGCAGGCAGATTCACTAAGTGCGCCGAAAATGTAAATGCCTCTCCATCACATGAACCGAACGGACGGTTTCAACGACCTGCGGCTATTCCACGGTGATCGTAATCACCTCGGATACAATCGGCGGGGAATGCGGCACATGCCCGGCGTCGCCCAGAACCAATTGCAGAGTGTGTTGGCCCGGCGACAGATCCAGTGTTACTTCGGTCTGACCGCCCCCGAAGTGCATGTGATGTTCGTCGGCGGGCAGACCATTGGCCAACTCATCCGCGCCATCCTCGCCCTCACCCAGCGGGGGACGGTCAAGCAACAGGTGGTGGTGCCCGGTGTTTTCTTTCTCGGTTCCGGCGGGTGCGACGCCCATGCCGCTGAGACCAAAGACAACCGTGACCGGTGATTGAACGGTATCGCCATCCGACAGGTTGACGAAATAGACCTTTGCATCGGGATTCGATGGGGTCTTTCCTCCGGCGTGTGCAATGCCCACCGAAAGGCAAAGCGCAGCAATGGCGAAAAAGGGTTTCATGATCTCCTCCCTGGTCACAAAAATGCCATTCTCAATGTGAGATCTTAGCGCGATTGCCTGAAAAACACAGCATCACAATGCCTGAGGCGAGATTGGAAACCACTGTTTCTGCGTTTCCCATACGCAAACGATCCGATTCAAATCCCTGATATTATCCCATGTCTGCCCCGTTTCCGCCCAGATTCAGCGCCATAGTCAGGACGGAAATCAAGATCTGGGGAACGAGTATGGACCGACTGACCGAAATGGAAGCCTTCGCCAATGTGGTGGACCAGGGTGGCTTCACCGATGCGGCCAAAAAGATGGGCATCTCCAAATCAGCCGTGTCCAAACACGTATCAAGCCTTGAGGCGCGTCTGGGAGCGCGACTGTTGAACCGCACCACGCGCCGGGTCTCACCAACGGAAATCGGGCTGGCCTATTATGATCGCGCGCGGCGCGTGCTGAATGATGCCGGAGAAGCGGATTCACTGGTCACGTCTATGCAATCAGCCCCGTCCGGTCTTTTGCGCATCAGCGTTGCCACGGATTTCGGCGTCAATCACCTGTCGCCCGTGCTGTCCGAGTTCCTTGCAGCCTACCCCGACATCACCGTGAACATGGTTTTGAACAACCGCTATGTCGAGCTGATTTCCGAAGGATTTGACGTGGCCGTCCGCATTGGTGAGCTGGAAGACAGCACGCTGCGCGCCCGCAAACTGACCGAAACCGTCAAACGCATGGTCGCCGCGCCCAGCTATGTCGAAAGATTCGGCCGGCCACAGAAGATCGACGATCTGAACGAACACAAGCTGCTGCATTATTCCAGCCAGTCGTCGGGCAATGTCTGGAAACTGACCGCGCCATCCGGCGAAAAGCGTCAGGTTCGAACGGCCGGATGGTTGAGCGTGAACGATGGCCAATCCCTGTTGAACGCGGCGGTTTCCGGCCTGGGTATCGCGTATCTGCCCAGCTATCTTTATGCAGAAGCCCTGAAGGCTGGGCTGGTCGTCGATGCCATGCCGTCCCTGCCCGACGAAGTTCAAGGCGTTTACGCCGTCTACCCGCCGGGCCGCTTTACGCAACCCAAAGTACGGGCCTTCATCGATTTCCTCGTCGACTCTTTTCACGAGAAGGGTCCGATGGACTGGTAATTTCTCCCTGAAGACCAACTTTTGGCCCGCATGTGAAAGTGCGGGCCATTTTTTATGGGTCGATCACCGACAGCCCCATGGACCGGGCGGAAGAGCGCAGGCTGTCCGTCAGCACATTCTGACCCGGCGGCGGGGTCTCGGAACGGCGTGCCAACAGGGCGATATCGCGATTTGCATTGGCGATGGACAGTGGTCGCAAGCGCACTTCGTCGCGGTAGATCCCCTGTCTGCGAGCATAAAGATCAGGCAGTACCGCAACACCAACACCCGAAGCCGCCATCAGGACAATGGAATCAAGTGTCGTGCCTTCATACTCATCCGAAACCACCCCACCGCATTCTGCCGCCAATGCATAGACGATGCGCGACAGGCGGTGGCTTTGATCGAGGGTCAGGAAAATCCGGTTCTGAAGATCTGCGGCACTGACACCCTGCAAATCCCGCGCAAGAACGTCATCAACGGCAACCGCGACCCAAAGAGGTTCGTTGAACAACCGGTGTTGCACGGTATTCGGATGGTCCTCGGGCGTGGACAGAATCAGATCGAATCGACCGGATTTCAGACCCTGTTCCAGATCCAATGTGTTTTCCTCGCGCACCACGATGCGCAATCCGGGGCGCAGCCGGTGCACCTGTTTGATGGCTTGCGGCAACAGATAAGGCCCGATCGAAGGCAAAACCCCCAGTCGCAACCTTCCTCCGACGGGCATATCGTTCGACATGGCGTGGCGCAGGTCCTTGACCTCTGCCAGGATCTTCTGCGCGCGCAAGATGAACTCTTCCCCCTTCGTCGTCACCTGGATTCCACCGCGGTTACGGTCAAAGATTCGAACGCCAAGCTCTTGTTCTACGGTCGCAATCTGCGTCGACAGGCTGGGCTGGCTGACATTCAAAACCTCAGCAGCCAAACTGAATCGCCCAAGGCGACTGACCGTAACGATGTATTCCAACTGTCGCAGTGTCGGGCGCATTTCATAGCCTGAAACTATTTATAACTTAGAAAGATAGTATTTGGCGAATTCCATTTTGCAAGGCACCCAACCCGAAAACGAGGGATCAGGAGTCAATTATGCCCGGAGTGATCGAAACACTGTCCAGCAATCTGCTGGTGCCGACCATATTGTTTTTTGCTCTTGGGCTTCTGGCGGCCTTTGTACGCAGTGACCTGTCCATTCCGGCGGGCGCGGCCAAGTTCATGTCGCTCTATCTGTTGCTGGCCATCGGGTTCAAGGGCGGTGCCAGTCTGGCCGCGCATGGCATTCACCTGCAACTGTTCCTGACTCTGCTGGGCGGTGTTGCCTTGTCCTTTGCCATCCCCTTCGTGGCCTTTGGCCTGCTCAGGGTGATGACAAAGCTGGATGCGCTGAACGCGGCGGCGGTTGCAGGGCACTATGGTTCGATCTCGATCGTCACCTTTGTCACCGCCACCAGCCTGCTGGATCTGGTGGGACTGTCCCATGACGGGTTCATGGTGGCCGTCGCGGCTGCGATGGAGGTTCCTGCAATCCTGTCGGCACTTTGGCTGGCACACAAGACCGGAAGCAATGGCGTCAAGGATGACAAGCTGTGGCGTGATCTGCTGGCCAATGGCTCGATCGTTCTGCTCACCGGCGCTTTCCTGATCGGAGCCATCACCGGCGGCGAAGGTATGCAGATGATCGCGCCCTTCATCGTGACGCCGTTCACCGGTATTCTGTGCCTGTTTCTGCTGGATATGGGCCTGTCGGCAGGGCGCAGCCTGATCGGCAACCGAGACAAGCTGTCGGTTGGCCTGTTCGCCTTTGGTGTCTTGATGCCCCTGATTGGCGCACTGATGGCCTGGGCGGTAGGAGCCGTGATCGGATTGCCGCAAGGCAGCTTGTTCCTGTTCATGGTGCTGTCAGCATCGGCATCGTATATCGCGGTTCCCGCCGCGATGAAGATCGCCCTTCCGAAGGCCGAGGCCGGGATCTATCTGACCTTGTCGCTGGGGGTGTCGTTTCCGTTCAACATCACCGTCGGGTTGCCGCTGTACCTGTGGTGGATCAGTTGACGAGCAATACCGCTTCGACCCGACGGTTCAGATCGCGCCCTTCCGGGGTTGCATTCGATGTAAGCGGAGACAGATAGCCGACACCTTGCGCTTCGATCCGGTCGGGTGCCACGCCATGTGCATCAATCAGGCGGGTTCGCACCGCTTCGGCCCGGCTTTTGCTGACCGCAATATTCGCCTGCAAGGCACCGGTATCGTCAGTGTGCCCCACCAGTGCCAGACGCGTTTCCGGGTTGTCGGTCAAATATCCGGCCAACAAGGTCAGTGAGTCAAACTGACCCTCGCCCAGGGCAACCTCGCCCGTAGGGAAATGCAGATCATCCAGAATCACGTGGCCCGTTGCCGCCAAGGCCTCCAGCACCCCGACCGAACCTTCTGCGGCTTGCTCGACCACCACAGGGTCCGGGTCCGGTGCATCTTGAGGCGTCACCCGGATCATCTGAACATAGCCATCCGGGGGATTGCGGCTGACCAGCAAACTAAGGGCAACCGGCCCCTTGGTGGCCGACAGAAAACGGTAATCCTGAATGGCGACATACATATCCGGGGTTGGCACGACCTCGGTGCCAAAGCGAAAGTCGAATCCACCACAAACCCGCGCGTCGCATTCGAACAGGATCTTGTAGCCCTGCGCCTCGATCTGTTCCCGCAGCGGGGCGAGAAGCTGCAATGTCGTGCTCGACCCCGCCTGAAGCCGCCACGTAAAGCGTTCCACACGCCCTTCTAACGTTTCTGCGGGAACAGAGCCATTTGCATAAGGCCCCGTCGGCAGGTCATAGCTGTCCAGTGGCGACGTCCGGTCGCTGATCTGTCGGGCACTGGCCGGCAGGGTCAGGTCCTGCGCGGCAACAGATCCTGTCATCAGCAGGGCAACAAGGGCGGCGGTGCGGATCATCGAAACTGTGCGTGATATTCTTCGTTGGGCACCATCGCCGTTGCGCTGGCCACCCGGTTTGACATGTTGAAAAAACCGGCGACATTGGCGATGTCCCAGATGTCCCGGTCAGTGAATCCGGCGTCTCGCAATTTCTGTCGGTCGGGCTCTTCGATCTCGGCGCTGGCGGTGGTCATCTTTGCTGCGAAGTCCAGCATCGCCCGTTGACGCGGCTCCAGCGGCGCGACGCGGTAGTTCATCACCAGCATTTCGCCCAGTTGCGGATTGCCCGAAAGCTGACGCACTGCCGCCCCATGCGCGACCAGACAGTAGAAGCATTTGTTGATCGATGAGACGACGACCGCGATCATCTCGCGTTCCAGCTTGGTCAACCCGCTGTCAGCCAGCATCAGATCGTTATACATCGCGGTGAATGTGTTCAGCTTGTCGATGTCAAATGCGTTGGCTTTCAGCACATTCGGCACCATGCCCAGTTTTTCGACACAGATATCAAAATATTTCTGCGTTTCCGGCGGCAGCGGATCGACCATGGGCAGGTTCAGCGCGGTAGGCATGTCTATTTGTGTCACGGCGACCTCTTCAGTTCAGACAAGATGACGGTAATGGTATTCGCCTGCGATCTCCATCCCGAGGGCGCGATAAAGACCGTTGGCGCCTTCATTGGCCTTGGTACAGATCACGCTGAGGTTCTGCGCACCATGATCCCGCGCCCAGAATGCCGCTGCGCGCATGGTCCAGTGGCCCAGCCCCTGACGGCGATGTTCAGGAAGGATTTCAAGCGCGTGGACCATTGCAGTATCTGCATGCATCGCCACAAAAGCCACGCCGCTGGGTTTGTCGTTGTAACGCAGCAAAAATCCTGTCTTGGGGCCCTTGGCGCGTTCCATCACCGCAATCCGCTCGGGTCCGATCCCGCCCGAGGCCCAGATGTCGCGCATGATCTCAAGCGGTTCCCAGATCGAAAACACCATGACCGGGGGGATTGGCTGATCGGTCAGTCTGGAGACGGGGCAGACGTAGATGTTCACCGGGTCAAGAATATCATAGCCCCTCCGGGCCAGCTTTGCATCCAGGGCCTCATCTCCGGGCCGCAGACAGAAGATGCGCTTTTGCCCCATGGCCAGCATCGCGGCCTCGGCGGCGTCGATATCGTCTTCATTGGCCGGGCCCAATGCACTGGCCGCAGACACCCGCGACCCTCCGCCCTGCCCCTCACGCAGCAGAAACGGGCCAAGCCGCTGATAGCGTGCGGCGGGCCATGTGCCATCAACTATGTCCGCCCAGGTGCCGCTCAAAGCTCAAGCTCTTTCGCCAAACGGGTGGTGGCCGCGTCGATCCGGCCCCCGTCGGTGCCGCGCACAACCACGTTGGCCCCGAAGGCACCGTTGATCTGAAACGGATAGCACCCGATGGACAGGTCGCTGAAATCTTCGGCCAGGGCCGCCAGGGTTGCGGCGATATCACCTTCTCCGCGGTCCACACGCAGAGTTTGCGACAACAAAGGGCTGCCTCCGGTCAATGTTGGCAAAACGCTTGCCACCATCGCCTGAAAAACCGACGGCACACCTGCCATGACATGCACGTTCGCAAGCGTGAACCCGGGCGCCGTGGAAACCGGGTTTTCGATCAGCGTCGCACCGTCCGGAATACGCGCCATGCGCAAGCGGGCGGCATTCAGTTCCAGCCCGGATTTGTCGTAATGGGCCTGCAAGAGCGCGCGCGCGTCATCACGCACATCAATGGGTGTATCGAAAGCGCGGGCAATGCAATCGGCCGTGATATCGTCATGGGTCGGGCCGATGCCGCCGCTGGTGAAGACAGTGTCATAGGCGTCGGACAGCGCTTTGACGGCCGCTTCGATGGCAGGGGCGTCGTCGCTGACAATGCGGACCTCTTTCAGGTCGATGCCGTGTTTTGTCAGCTCCTGCGCCAGAAAGTGCATATTCGCATCGCGGGTGCGACCCGACAGGATTTCATCCCCGATCACCAGCATCGCTGCGGTTGGATTGGCCATGGCGCTGTCCCCCTCTTGATCGTCCTTGGGGGCAGGTATAGGCCCTGAACCATGCGATTTGAAACCCCTCTTGTCCCCGCCCGGCTGATCCGCCGCTACAAACGCTTTCTGGCCGATTGCAGGCTTGAGGATGGAAGTGAGGTAACGGCCCATTGCGCCAATCCGGGGTCGATGATGGGGCTGGCCGAGCCCGGCGAGAAGATTTGGCTGGAACCCAACGACGACCCGAAGAAAAAGCTGAAATTCGGTTGGCGGCTGGTGGACCACGAGAACGGGCATTTTACCGGGGTCGATACCTCGGTTCCGAACCGGGCGCTGCGCACTGCTTTGGAAGCCGGTGAGATTCCCGAACTGGCCGCCTATGACACCGTCCGGCCCGAGGTGAAATACGGCGACAACAGCCGCATCGACTTCCTGCTGACCGGGCCGGGCCTGCCGGATGCCTATGTCGAGGTGAAAAGCGTGACACTGTCACGCCAGCCCGGACTGGCCGAGTTTCCCGACAGCGTCACAGCCCGTGGCACCAAGCATCTGGGCGAGTTGGCCGCGATGGCCGCGCAAGGGCACCGGGCGATCATGCTGTATCTGGTTCAGCGAACCGATTGCGACCGGTTTGCTTTGGCGACCGATATTGATCCAGCCTACGCGGCGGCATTTGAGGCGGCGCAGGCACAGGGGGTCGAGCGGTTGGTTTATGGGACGTGTATCACACCCGAAGGTGTTATCTTGGACATGTCCCGAAGCGTGTTACCAGAGTGATCAGCATGTCTGTTGCGGATTTTGAGATCATAAATTTGAAATCGGGTATCATCCCGCAGGCATCCGAACTCTGGCATTCGGGGTGGCACGATGCGCACGCGGCTATCTTGCCCGACGATTTGACCAGCCAGCGCACATTGGACAGCTTCGCAGAGCGGCTGCACAAATACGCCGACATGACACGCGTCGCAGTTCAGGACGGTGTAGTTTTGGGCCTATGCATCATATTGCGGGATGAGATCAACCAGATGTATGTCTCGCCGCAAGGGCGCGGGACAGGGCTGGCAGCTGCCCTCCTACGAGACGGCGAACAGAAAATTCTGGCCAACGGACACGCGACCGGCTGGCTCGCTTGCGCCATAGGAAACAGGCGCGCGGCCCGCTTCTATGAAAAATGCGATTGGGTAAATACGCGAACCGAGGTTCTGAGGTTTGAAACACAAACCGGAGATTACCCGCTTGAAATCTGGCGGTTTGAAAAACATCTGAATTGAAGACCCGCGATCCCGCACCCTCTGGTACTTTCTGCACAAGCAGCGTAAAAGGAATGCTGCGCGCAACATTTGGAGCTTAGCGTCGATGAAAGAGCATCGTGGCCGCCTGACCAAGGACGGCATCCGCATCTATGAACAAGGTGACTTTGCCGGGATGCATGCGGCAGGGGCTTTGGCTGCGCGAATTCTGGATGACATTGCCGAACATGTGTTTCCCGGTCAAACCACCGGCGCCATTGACGGGCTGATCACGCAGATGGTCGAAGACGCCGGCGCGACCTCGGCCACCATAGGTTACAAAGGCTATCAGCACGCCAGCTGCATCAGCGTGAACCACGTGGTCTGCCACGGGATTCCCGGTGAGAAGAAACTGAAGGATGGCGACATTCTGAATATCGACGTGACCGTCATCGTCGATGGCTGGTTCGGCGACACCTCGCGCATGTATGTGGCGGGCAAGCTGCCGCGCAAGGCGGAACGGCTGATCCAGGTGACCCATGACGCGCTGTTCAAGGGCATCGAGATGGTCAAGCCCGGCAATACCTTTGGTGACATCGGCCACGCTATTCAGTCCTATGTCGAAGCGCATCGGATGAGCGTTGTACGCGATTTCTGTGGTCATGGTCTGGGCCGGGTGTTCCACGCACCACCGAACGTGTTGCACTATGGCCGCCCGGGTACCGGTGCGGTTCTGGAAGAGGGTATGTTCTTTACCATCGAACCCATGGTCAATCTGGGTCGCCCCGAAACCAAGACTCTGGCCGACGACTGGACAGCCGTGACCCGCGACAAATCGCTGTCGGCACAGTTCGAACATTCGGTGGGCGTCACCTCGGATGGGGTCGATATCTTTACCCTGTCACCCGCTGGCAAATTTCACCCGACCTATTCCTCTTGATCCGCGGCCTGTGCGCGGAGAAGTTTCAACAGCATCGTTTCATCCCTCCACGGCGTGACCGCGTCGTGGATGAAGACCGGCGCGCGCAAGGGTTTGCGCTCTGGGCTGGTGGAATCTTCTGCATAGCTGGAAAAGGTCCAGGCAAAAGGTGTCAGGGTGCGGTCCATGCGTGCACATTAGCACGACCGCGGGTCAAAGTCCCAACACCCCATGCGCCTGTGACATGTCCGTGATCACTTCGGCCCCCAGATCCGCCAGCTTTTCACCGCCTCCCTGAGGCGCATAAGCAAGGCAACGCATACCGGCGCGGATTGCCGCCGTGACACCGCTATGACTGTCTTCGATCACCACCGGAGCCGTCGCGCCAAAGTGCTCGGCGGCCAGTTGGAACATCTTTGGGTCCGGCTTTCCGGTGCCCAGCACATGGGCCGAGAACATCACGTCTTTGAACCGGTCCCAAAGCCCGTTCTGACCCAGAGTGATCTTCATCTTGTCCGGGCTGCCATTCGACGCGACGCAACAGGGGATACCTTTTTGATCCAGCCCCTCAAGCAGGTCTGCGATACCGGGCACCAATGGCACACCTGCACGCAGGCGGTCATAGGTTTCGGCATAGACCTGATCTATCCAGTCTTCGGGCAGAACGGCACCCATCGCGCGGGCCTTGTCCCGCACACCCACCATGGTTCCGCCCACAAACAGGGACATACATTCATGCAGCGCCAGATGCAGGCCATGTTGCGCCAGATTGTCCACCAGCACCTGGTTCGAGACCACCTCGCTGTCCACCAGAACGCCGTCGCAATCGAAAATGACAAGATCGTGCATATGGGATTCCTGCTTTGCATCACGCTCGGCCTATCAAGGCTTTCCCGTCATCGTCCACCCATGTTCCGCACCAAACCGCGCAGCGCGTTTCAAACTGGAACGCCTTTCCACATCAAGGAAATATGCGTGTCGCCATATTTGCGGCTGTCATGCAATTTAAATCCGGCCGGCGCCTGCATCGGGGCGTTTTCTTCCCAAACCAACAATGCATCATCCGCGATCCAGCCATTGGCCAAGGCGGCGACGGCCTTCTGCCCCATGGATTTCCCGTAAGGCGGGTCCAGAAAAACCAGATCATAAGGCACACCGGGATTGTCGCCCAACCGGGTCGCGTCGCGGCGGATCAAATCCGTACGGTCGGCGCTGCGGGTCAGGTCGATGTTCTTGCGTATCAACCCCTGGGCCACTCGCCCGTCATCGACGAAGGTGACATGCGACGCCCCCCGCGACAGCGCCTCGAGCCCCAGCGCCCCGGTTCCCGCGAACAGATCCAGCACCCGCAAACCGTCAAATTCGATCTGGTGGCTGAGCACATTGAACAGGCTTTCACGCACACGGTCGGTGGTGGGGCGCAGATGCGCGCCCGCATCACCCTTGCCGACCGAGGCCAGCGCCCGGCCCCGGAATTCTCCGGCAATGATCCTCACGCCTTGAGCAGCGGTTTCAGGTCCGCGCTCGGGTCTGCCACGACTTCGGGATCAGCGGTCTTGCCCATTTCGATCAGTCTTTTGCCGACCATGTATGCCCGCGGATCATTCATCGCATCCACAGCAATCAGCCTGTCGCCCTTGTAATACCAGAAGGACACGGTCTGACCCTCGCCCTTGCGGGTCACCACGCGGTCATATCCGGTGTTCAGGCCCGCGATCTGAAGCTTGACGTCGTACTGGTCCGACCAGAACCAGGGGGTCGCCACATACTCCTTGGCCGCACCCAGCATGTTCTGCGCCACGATTTCGGCCTGGTCGATGGCGTTGGGGACGCTTTCCAGACGGATACGCCCTTCGCCATGGGGGAAAGAGGCGCAATCGCCCGCCGCCCAGATCGACGGATCAGAGGTCCGGCCATGGGCGTCGGTTTTGATGCCGTTGTCCAGTTCGAGCCCTGCCATCTCGGCCAGTTGAGTAGAGGGGGTGATGCCCACTCCGACCACAACGAAATCCACGTCCAGCTTCGTGCCGTCCGTCAATACGGCCCCCACAACCCTGCCGTTTTCGCCGATCAGACGATCCAGCCCGACGCCTTCGCGAATGTCGGCACCATATTCGCTGTGCAACGCGCGGAAATAGTCGCTGGTTTCGGGCGCAGCGACCCGTTGCAGGATGCGGTCGGCCATCTCGACCAAGGTGACCTTGACGCCGCGTTTCGCGCAGACGGCGGCCGCCTCGAGCCCGATGTAACCGCCGCCCACGATCAGCGCGCGGGCGCCTTCGGTCACTTTGGGTTCCATCTGATCAATATGGGCCAGGTCGCGCACCACGTGCACACCGTCCAGATCACCTCCGATGGCGGCAGGCAGGTGGCGCGGATCTGACCCGGTGGTCAGCGCCAGTTCGTCATACGGGATGACCTCATCCCCAACAGTGACGGTTTTGGCCTTGGGGTCGATGCCGGTCACGCGCTGGCCAAGCCGCAGAGTGATGTTGTTTTCCGCATAGAAGCTTTCGGGTCGCAGGAACAGGCGCTCCAGCTCCATCTCTCCAAGAAGGTAGGCCTTGGACAAAGGCGGGCGCTGATATGGCAGATGCGGCTCGGCCCCGATCAGAGTAATCTCTCCGTCGAACCCGTCCTTGCGCAGCCGCGCCACCAAGGACGCTCCTGCCTGACCCGCGCCAATCACAACAATATGGCTCATGTTTTGCCCACCCCGCAGTTTCCCCGTGGTCTCTCTGGTTGGACAACCTATATTGCGGCTTAACCCAATTCTGCAAATCCAAACGTCAGGAGCTGAAAAATGATTTCAACAGGAGACACCTTGCCCGAGGCCACACTGATCCAGATGGGGGCCGACGGGCCGGAGGAAGTTCGGGTTTCAGACAAGACCAAAGGGCGCAAGGTTGTCATTTTCGCCGTGCCCGGCGCCTATACCGGCACATGCACCACCGCACATGTGCCAAGCTTCATTCGTACAAAAAAACAGTTCGACGACAAAGGCGTGGACGAGATCATGTGCCTTTCGGTCAATGACCCGTTCGTCATGCACGCCTGGGGTGAATCCACCGGCGCGACCGCGGCGGGATTGACCATGGTTTCAGACGCGGCCTCAGAATTCACCAAGGCCATCGGCATGGATTTCGACGCCCCGCCGGTGGGTTTGTTCGCACGCTCCAAACGCTATGCGATGCTGGTCGAGGACGGCAAGGTCACGGCCCTGAACCTGGAAGAAAACCCCGGTGCCTGCGGGATCTCGGCGGGTGAAGGCCTGCTGGAGGTAATCTGAATTTGGCCGGCCCCGGTCTGTCCGGGGCCGCGTGAGCCCAATTTAACTTGAAGCAGCGCCCCAATGCGCGAATACTCGTCGCGTAATTTGGGGAGATTTTTATGAAACTTAAGTTGATTTTATCCTTCCTGACCGGCGCGGCCCTTCTGGCAGCCTGCGGTCCGGCCCCAACCCCGCAACAGCAAGCCGCACGACAGCACGAGATTGCCTGCCTTGGCGGCACACTGGGCGGCGCCTTGATCGGCGGTGCAATCGGCAACCAGTTCGGCGGCGGATCGGGCAAGACGATCCTGACCGCAGCCGGCGCTGCCGCCGGTGGCATTGAAGGCCAAAGATTTGCATGCTGAGGAGATTGGACATGAAACGGGCGATTTTTGTATTCACGGCTGCATTCCTGGCCTCGGCGACCAATGCCGAAACCGTGGCCGAACTGCACGAAAAAGAACTGAACGCCATCGACGCGAACAATGACGGATTCCTGTCCAAAGACGAATTCGACGCTTTTTCGGACTATGCGTTTCAGGCCATGGACGAAGACAAGAACGGCACACTGGGTCAGGCCGAGGCCAAGCCGTTTCTGGACATAAAGCAGTTCCAGAAGGTTGACCGCAACAAGGACAGCCTTATCTCAAGATCGGAATATGATGCACAGATGAATGAAGATTTCGGCGCGGCAGATCAGAATGGCAATGGTCAACTGGACTAAGCCCGTTTGAAGGAGCTTGCTATGAAAAAATGGATCGGAATGGGTGCTTTGGCACTGGCCGCGGCCTGTGACGTTCCGCAAGCTCCGGTGGTGACGGGGCCGGACGGACAGGCCCGCATCCAGATCAATCTGTCTGGCCTGACCTGCTATGAAAACCGGTGTCTGGATATCAACCCAGCGGCGCGCAGCGTGCGCCAGATCGGGAACAAGACCACGGGTATCCCAAGATCCATCGATGTCAGCGACGGCACCGTCACACCTGCTGAATTCAAGCAGATGGGCACGGCTGCGTCGCTGGCCGGTGGCCAGGGGTCAGGCAACGACCGCTAGCACAGGCTGTCCATCTTTCGGGCCAGCTTGGCGTCCAGTGACGACAGGCCACCTACGTCATGGGTGGACAGAACCACCTCGACCGTGCGGTAGACGTTGGACCATTCTGGGTGGTGGTTCCATTTCTCGGCCCAGATCGCCACTTGCGTCATCCAGCCAAAAGCGTGCACGAAGTTGTCGAATATGAAGGTCTTGGTGATCGCATCGCGGCCTTCGACCATGGTCCAGCCGTTTTTGAACAGCGGATCCAGCAGCGGGCCACGGGTCTCGGCGGACAAAAGTTCAGTCATTGCTGTTCCTCCGGGTTCGATTTCCTGAACGGGCCGTAATCCGTCAGAATCTCGATCTCTTCTCCCACTGCGCGGCCTTCGGCGTCCAGATATTTTTTGACGGCATCGGCAAAACCCGGATCACCGACCCAGTGCAAGCTATGCGTGCGCGTCGGCAAATAGCCACGCGCCAGCTTGTGCTCGCCCTGAGCGCCCGCTTCCACCCGGGTCAGACCGTGGGCAATGGCAAAATCTATCGCCCTATAGTAGCACAGTTCGAAATGCAGGCAGGCATGATGTTCAATGCAGCCCCAGTACCGCCCAAAAAGCGTTTCGCGGCCTATGAAGTTCAGCGCACCCGCGATGGCGTGACCATCCCGTTCCGCCAAAACCAGGGCCATGTCATTCGCCATCGTCTCTTGTACGATGTCAAAAAACTGGCGTGTCAGATAGGGTGACCCCCATTTCCGTGCCCCGGTATCCTGATAGAACCGCCAAAACGCATCCCAGTGTTCCGGGCGCAGGTCATCGCCTGTCAATGTATGGATTTCGCCGCCAAAACCGTTGGCCTGCGCCCGTTCCTTGCGGATGTTCTTGCGCTTGCGTGACGACAACGCGGTGAGGAATTCGTCGAAATCAGCATAGCCATCATTCAGCCAGTGAAACTGTTGCGAGCTGCGTGGCATAAGCCCCATCTGCTCACCGGCCAATGCCTCGGTTTCCGTACAGAAGGTCACGTGAACCGAAGAAACCTGATTGTCGACCGCCAGTTGAACGGCACCCTGCACCAAAGCCGACATTCCGATCCTGTCACAGCCCGGACGCACCAGAAACCGCCGCCCGGTGGCGGGTGTGAACGGCACCGCAATTTGCAGTTTGGGATAATACCGCCCGCCTGCGCTTTCATAGGCATGGGCCCAGCTGTGGTCAAAGATGTACTCGCCCTGGCTGTGCGATTTGGCATACATCGGGGCCGCTGCGATCAGGATCCCGTCAAGAAAGGCTGTCAGGTATTGCGGTTGCCAACCCGTACCGCGCCCGACCGAGCCGCTTTCTTCAAGCGCCAGCAAAAAGCGATGCGTGGTGAAGGGATCAAGGGGCCGCCCACCATCGGCGGCCTCAGGGCACGCGCAGGCATCCCACTCGGCCGCTGAAATCTGCGACAGAGACCCAAGTGCCTGAACTTCGATTTGAGCCTGATCCATGTATCCTCCGCGCCAGCCCTTTATCTGTGACCGAGGCGCCAAGGTTCAAGCTGAATGCGCAGCCAGATACCCTTCGAAGGTCACATTGTCGGCAACCATGCGGGCCTCTGCCTCTTGTTCGGGCGTCCGAACGGTCCAGCACAGGATCGGCACGCCCTGCGCCTTCAGTTCGGCCACACGCGGGCGGGAAAGGTCTTCCGCCTCATGGCTGATGAAACCGGCCCCGACACGGTCAAAATCAGGAACATCGCGCAGGGTGTCGCAGACGGCTTGCGGAAGAAGCTCGACACTGGGCTCATAGGCGCAGGTCGTGATGCCGCGCGGCAGATGCGGAGCCAGCCGCGCCAGTTCCGCGACCGAGTTGGGATTGAAGGACATCAGGGCCACCGGACCTTCGTACCCCTGCAATGCGCGCACGGTGTCGTGCTCGAGGGCACCGATATTCATACCCATAACGCCGTCCTGATCCTTCAGCTCGATCAGCAGCGGCACCTGGCCTGCCACCATATCCAGCACCTCATCCAGCGTCGGAATGCCGTCATCACCATACAGAAGGGTCAACTCTGACGCCGCCGCCGCCGACACCTGCCGGATCGGCCCGGGCTGGCCGGTCAGACGCCCCATATCGTAGTCATGGAACACGACGGCACGATCGTCAGCTGTCAGTTGAAGGTCGATCTCGATCCCGTAACCGGCATCAATGGCGGCACGAATGGCCGCCCGGCTGTTTTCCGGGCGGTTGTTCGAGACGTCATGCAGCGCCCGATGAGCAATCGGGGCCTGCAAAAACGCAGTTGGCAGGGGCGGTATCATTCGATCTCGAATATGCCTTCGATCTCGACCGCCACGCCCAAAGGCAGCGACGCAGCACTCACGGCGGAACGCGAGTGGCGACCGGCGTCGCCCAGCGCTTCGACCAGAAAGTCGGATGCGCCGTTGATCACTTGCGGCTGCGCCGTGAAATCTGCGGTCGAGTTCACGAAACCGGTCAGTTTGATGACACGCACCAGTTTGTCGATATCTCCGCCACAGGCCGCCTTGACCTGCGCCAACAGATTGATCGCGCAGACACGCGCCGCTGCGGCTCCGGCTTCGACATCCATGTCATCGCCCAGCTTGCCGGTGATCAGCTCATCCGTTTTCGATATCTGGCCGGACACGTACACGATATTGCCCACACGTACATACGGCACATAGTTTGCCGCTGGAGCGGGTGCGTCGCCCAGCGTGACACCGAGGCTTTCCAGTTTTGCAGCGATGCTCATTGAAAGGGTCCTTCCCTGATTGACTCAGCCGGACGCTAACCGGGAAGCACAGCCGTGGAAAGACGGAATGCGGCAAATTCCGGCTTGCATGCGATCTGAGCATATCTTTACTTATTATGACTTTTAGATACTCAATTGCTTTACCCGGACCTGACGGACAGGTTACACGCTAGGTGTTTCATTTGAGACCTGAAACGACTATGTGACAAGAACTTGTGCCATACCGGCGAGTGAGTATTGGTAAATTGTGATTGTTTGCCCGACAGAACGTATGCCGGGCATTTGGGAGAAGCAAAGATCGTGTCGAGCAGATTTCGCCTGAAACACCTGGTTGTCCTGTCGCTCATGGCCATTCTGTCCGCCTGTGCAACGACACCTCCCGAGGGTGCCTCACGCAGCGACGTGTTTGACCCTTACGAAAACACGAACCGGGGAATTCACAAGTTCAATCTGGGCGTTGACCGGTTTCTGTTTCGCCCTGCGTCCAAAGGGTACGTGAAGATCGTTCCCGATCCCATGGTCACCAGTTTCAGCACATTCGCCGAAAACATTTCGCTGCCCGGGCAGGCGGTCGACTACCTGCTTCAGGGCAACCCGAAACAGATGGGCAATGCGCTGCTGCGCTTCGTGATCAACATGACCGTGGGCGGCTTTGGCCTGTCCGCGCCCGCAGATGAGCTGAACCTGCCGCCCGTCGATACTGATTTCGGCGAGACCCTGCACGTCTGGGGGGTCGGTGAAGGGGCATATGTTGAACTGCCTTTCTATGGCCCGTCGACGCAAAGGGATGCCATCGGCGTCGTGATCAACCTGTTCTCGAATCCGATCAATTTTACCCCGGTCCGGCCCGCCGACAATCTGGGCGTCTATGCCGAAGTCGTTCGCCGCATGGGTGATCGTGGACGGTTCTCGGATACCGTGGATTCGATTCTGTATGAAAGCGCCGACAGTTATGCACAGGCCCGCCTGATCTATCTGCAAAACCGCCGCTTCGAACTGACAAGAGATGACGAAGACGCCTATCTGGATCTGTATTCTGACCCCTATGCCGAAACCGGGACAGACCCGGTCAGGGACCCCTATCTAGACCCCTACGAGGACCCCTATGCTGAATAACGAGTTGAACCGCCGTAACTTTGTCGCAGCTGGTCTGGCCTTGGCGGTCCTGCCCAAATCCGCGCTTGCCCAGACCGAAGCAACAGCCAAGGCACTGGTCAGCAGCGTGGTCAACGACATCAACAGGGTTATCGAATCCGGCAAGTCCGAGACTGCGATGCTGCGTGATTTCGAGAAGATTTTCGTGCAATATGCCGACGTCCCGATCATGGCGCGTTATGCCCTCGGTGCCGATGCCCGCACGGCCACCCCATCCCAGCTGAAGCAATTCACCAAGGCGTTTCAGGGCTATATCTCGCGCAAATATGGTCGCCGCTTCCGCGAGTTCATCGGCGGTGAGGTCAGCGTGCGCAATGCCCGCAAGATCAAGGCCGGATATGAAGTGCGCACATTGGTCAAACTGCGCGGATCGGCTCCGTTTGATGTGACGTTCCTTGTTTCGGACAAGTCGGGGCGTGAAAAATTCTACAACATGTTCATCGAAGGCGTGAATCTGTTGCTGACCGAACGCACCGAAATCGGCGCGATGCTGGATGCCCGCAAAGGCAACCTGAACCAGTTGATCAAAGACCTGAAAAAGACGGGCTGATCCGGTTCACTTGCGGTTGGGTGTTGAAATACGCCTTTGACAACAGTGGACCAGAGGCATCTGACCACCTTTTTTTCTGCGCACCGGGGCTAAATGTCGAGGTCATGGCATGTAACTGCGCACCAACGCGCCCGCAATCAAAGCCCACCCGTCGGCAATCACGAAAAAGGCCAGCTTGAATGGCAAGGATACGATTGCCGGAGGCACCATCATCATGCCCATCGACATCAATACCGCAGCCACGACAAGATCGATGATCAGAAACGGCAGGAAAATCAGAAACCCGATCTGAAACGCCCGCGCGATTTCCGACAGCATGAAGGACGGCATCAAGACCGACAACGGCGCTTGTGCGGACAGCTCCATAGCCTCACCACCGGGGCGCAAAGCCGCCATGGCATAGAACGTGTCCGCATCCAGTCGGGCCGCCATGAAGGCGCGGAACGGCTCTAACGCGCGCTCCAAGGCTGGCTCCACTTCCATCGTCTCTTCCATCATCGGTCGTATCCCCGTCGCCCATGCTTCTGAAAATACCGGATCCATGATGAAATAGGTCAGGAACAACGCCAGGCTGACCAACAGCATATTGGGTGGAGATTGTTGCAGGCCGATCCCTTGCCGCAGGATCGACAGAACGGTGATCAGGAAGGGAAAGCAGGTGATCATGATCGCCAGCCCCGGAGCGATGCTCAGTACTGTGATCAGCAGAATCAGCTGGATCGTCCGGGCGGAAATCGACCCGCCCTCGCCCAAAGACAAAGTCAAATCCTGGGCAGCGGCCAGTGAGGGCGTCAACACGGCCACCAAAGCCAGGCAGATTACATAGCGCATCAACCGATTCCGTTGTGCAAATCCGCAATCTCGGTCAAGCGCACTGCAAGTTGCCCCGCCTGATCGCCTTCCATTTCTTCCAACAGCCCGCGCGCCACCAACTGATCCCCAACATAGAGGTCAACCGGATCTTCGATCCGTTTGTCCAGGGTCAGCACGGCATTCTCTCCCATGTTCAACAGGTCCTTGATCAATGGACGCGCACGACCAACGGAAACGGTCACTTCAATCGGGACCGATTCGAACGGGTTGGGTTTTTCAGATTTCGGGATCTGGGTGTCATTCATTGGACAAAGCCTCTCTTGTCTCAAAGACATAAGCGTCAAAGGTCTGTTCGATGGCGGCGAGCAAAGCGGTGCAATCAACCTCACGCCGACTCGTGCCGACCTGAAGGCGGGCCTGACCCGGCTCCAGCTCGGAGTGTTCGATCACCTGAGGAGTGGAATGCAGATCTTGCGGCAACAGCGCTGCGACACTCTCGGCACATCCCGGCGACACCAAAATCTGCATCGGCTGCTCTACCCGCGAACGCGCCATTTCACAGAGTTGTTCCACGATGCGGGCTGCCAGGCCGCGCTCAGCCATCTCAGGCAGTACGGTCTGAACCAGGCTGGTGAACATGGGCTCCAACGACAGGGTCATGCGGGCGATGGCTTCGTGATAGGTGAAAGACATATCCTCAAGCGACCTTGCCAATTCAGCCGAAATCTGGCCACGACTTTGCTCCTGCGCCCGCGAGGCATCTTCCCAACCGGCCCCATACCCGTCTTCGAAGGCAGCGAGCCGCTGTTCTTCCAGCGTGTCCTCATTCAAGATCAGAACTGGCCCCGTACCGGTCTGGGTGGTGAAATCCTCAAGAAGATGGGCAATCGACATCACACCCGCTCCTCGCCTTCTTCAAGCCAACTGCGCAGGATCTCGACAGTCTCTTCCTGCTTGTCACCGATCATGGCGCGCAGCCGATCGACAGGATCCTCCGTGGCGTTCGAGCCGAGGGCCGGAACACCGCGCTCTGCCGGCAGGGTCGAAAACTCTGCCGGCTCCTCCGGTGCGATCTCACCAGTCAGCGCCAGGGAATCCGAATCCGCCCCTCCTGCCGCCGTCAGCAGCGCCGGTGTCGGTGATGCTTTCGTCAGGATCGGGCGGATCACGAACAGGGCCAGCACGAGCGAAACCAAAGCCAGCACAGCCATCTGTATCAAGGACATGACATCCAGATGGATGTTCTGCCAGAGCGACGACGAAACCAGAGTGCCCTGCGGTTCGACCGACGGCAAATCCATGGATTTCAGTGTTATAACGTCCCCGCGCGCCGCATCGTACCCGACTGCCGACGCCACGAGCTCTTCCAGAGCGGCCAGCTCTTCCTGAGGCAAGGGCGTGAAGACTTCGGTACCGGAGGCGTCCACCGATCTTTTCCCGTTGACCAGAACTGCAACCGTCAGACGCTTGATCGCGCCGGGGGCCTTGTGAACTTCCAGTTCTGTCTCGGAGACTTCGTAGTTCACCCGCTCTCGAGTCTGGGTAGCCGTCGAGTTCGATTCGTCCCCACCCGCCGCATCACCATCCGGCAGGTTCGACGCCACGGTGACATCCGATGACTGATTTCGGGCGCTGTCCGAACGTTCTTCGACATCCGTGCTGATCGCCACGCGGCCCTTGGGATCAAAGCGCCGCTCGCGAATGGATTCCGTCTTGGTCTCGGTATCGACACTGACCTCGACCACGGCGTTGCCGGTACCGACACGCGCCTCGACCAGGCGCAGAACGCGTTCCCGCAACTGACGCGACTTGTCGTCCGCAGTGTTCGCAGGCGCTGCGGTATCCTGACCGCCAATCACGGCCCCGTGCGAATCAACCACCGTAACGTTCTCCGGCGTCAAACCGCTGACGGCCGAGGCAACAAGGAACCGGATGGCCTTGGCCTGATCCCCGGTAATTTCGGTCCCGGATGGCACGAGGTAAACAGACGCTGTTGGCGACACGCTGCGCTGAAACGGGTTTGCTGTCCCGTTGGCAATATGGACGCGCGCCTGACTTATATGCGGACTACCGACAATCGTCCGCGCCAGTTCACCCTCTTTCGCGCGCCAATAAGCAGCATCGAACATCTGAGAGGTGGTGCCAAACCCGCTTAGCGAATCAAGCAGTTCGTACCCTTTATTGCCGTTTGCGGGCAGGCCTTCGCTGGCCAGGGTCATTCGCAGCTCGTCGCGCTGCGCGCCGGATACATAGATCGATCCACCCCGAATTTCATATGTGACGCCGCGCTGGTCCAGCGCTCGTACTATTTCCCCGGCGGCACCGCTTTCCAGGCCCGCATAAAGCAACGTCATGGACGGAGCCGTCACAAGGCGCGACATGCCAAGGATTCCCAGAAACACCAGCGCAACCGCACCGGCGACGATGATTTGTTTACGCCTGTCCAAATTAGCCCAGACAGTTCCGATCTGCTGCACGCTCACCTCCGACTCGCCGGCATTCTGCCCGACGCACCCTCTGTTTGGACGATTGCTCTTAACAATCGGTTAGTCCCTGCGCGGTTATGACGGAGTCGGAACGGATGAATGAGGACGTCATGACCGACGCAACCGATGAACTGGCGGAACCCACCGGAAAAAAAGGGAAAAAGGGAATCCTGATCGGGATGCTTCTTGCCATCGCCGGAGCTGCGGGCGGGTATTTCCTGACGTCCTCCGGATTGATTCCGCTGAGTGGCAAGGCCGCGGTTGAAGCCGGCAAGGACAAGGCGAAAGAGGAACCTGCCAAAGCGCTGGCGGATGTCGGTTTCATTGATCTGCCGCCGGTTGTTGTATCGGTGAATTCCGGCAAGTCGCGACATTTGAAGTTCCACGCTCAGCTCGAAGTTAACGCGCCGTACATGGATGATGTGAAAAAAATGCAGCCACGAATCATGGATGTCCTGAACGGGTACCTGCGAGCCGTTGAATTGAAGGACCTGGAGGATTCGTTGGCATTGACGCGCATCCGAGGTCACCTGCTGCGACGCATTGGAATTGTCGTTGGCGAAGGGCGCGTTCGCGATGTGCTGGTGATGGAATTTGTGCTGAATTAGGAGGCGGAATTGGAGCTGATTGCGGATATTTTGCTGGTCGCCGGTGCGTTGGGCGCGGGACTTTATTGCTTTGTGCTGTCGCGCCGCCTCAGGCGGTTCACCGATCTTGAAAAAGGCGTCGGTGGCGCGGTGGCCGTGTTGTCGACCCAGGCAGAAGAGCTGAAGAAATCCCTCGACAGCGCGCGAAATGCCTCTGATCAATCGGGGGATCAGCTTAAGGCGCTGACGCAAAGGGCTGAAACCGTGGCTCAGCGCCTGGAGCTGATGATGGCATCTCTGCATGATGTCATCCCCGAAGAAGAAACTGCCGCTCCGGAAAAAGCAAAGCCTGTCCAAGACGAGCCTCAGCCTGAAGAGCAACAGGGCACCAAGCACGAGAAAACAGCGGAACCGGTCGAAACTGGTGCGAGTGAAGAGCAACCCAAAGCGCCAGAGGGCCTGATGTTCTTCCGGCATGACCGCAAGCAGAGCGGGGCGCAGGTATGAGCCTTGCGCGCAACGCCAAACACGATACGCGCCCGCGCGGCGGTGTGCTTGCTGTCATCTCATTGCTGATGATCGGTTCGGCTGCGATTCGCGTTGGCTTGGAGGCGGGACCTGCGCTCGCCAAACCGGCGATGCCCGAAGCCGTGAAAAACAAGCCCGCCGCATCCGAAACACGCGATGTTCAGGTTGTGTTGGCAGAGCTTTTGCGCCGGGAGGAACGCGTCAAACGGCGAGAGGATGAATTACGCGATCAGGAAAAAGCACTCGAGATCGCAACCCAAGCCGTTGAAACGCGTCTGACGGCCCTGAAGGAAGCAGAAGATGCCCTGCGTGCCACGTTGGCGGTTGCGGACAAGGCGGCAGAGAACGATCTGGCGCGCCTGACGGATGTTTACCAGAACATGAAACCAAAGGACGCAGCCGCATTGTTTGAAACCATGGACCCGACCTTTGCCGCAGGGTTCTTGTCCCGCATGCCGGCGGACGCAGCGGCTGGCGTACTGGCGGGCCTGAGCCCCGAAGCGGCCTATACGATCAGCGTTGTCATGGCCGGACGCAACGCCTCGGCCCCGCAGGAATAGTCGCCGGTGTTGCCCGGTATCGCACAGAACTCATCTGGAGATCTCAAATGATTGGAATTGTTGGAATTGTTGTCATCTTCGTAATGGTCTTCGGCGGCTATCTCGCGGCAGGTGGCAAGATGACCATCATCATGAAATCTCTTCCCTTCGAAATGATGATGATCGGCGGTGCCGCCGTAGGCGCCTTTCTGATCAGCAATGACATGGGCGGCGTGAAACATACGATCAAAGACATGGGCAAGGTGTTCAAAGGCCCGAAATGGAAGCCCGAAGACTATCGTGACCTTCTGTGTCTTCTGTTTTCGTTGATCCGCATTGCCCGCGCCAATCCGGTTGAGGTCGAGCAGCATATTGAAGACCCCGAAAACTCCAGCTTGTTTTCCGCATATCCCAAGATCCAATCAGACAAGGAGGTCGTCGACCTGATTTGTGACACCATGCGGTCGGCGGCGATGAATTATGACGATCCGCATCAGGTTGAAGAGGTTCTGGAGAAGCGCATGGAAGCGAATTTTCATCATGCCATGCACTCAAGCCATGCACTTCAAACAGTAGCAGACGGCCTGCCCGCGCTGGGGATCGTTGCCGCGGTTCTGGGCGTGATCAAGACGATGGGATCAATCGATCAGCCGCCCGAAGTGCTGGGGAAGTTGATTGGGGGCGCCCTCGTAGGCACGTTCCTGGGCGTTTTTCTGGCCTATGGTCTGGTCGGCCCCTTCGCAGGCAAACTGAAAGCCGTGGTTGAAGAAGACAACCACTTTTATCAGCTGATCAAAGAAGTACTGGTGGCCAATCTGCACAATCACAATGCCGCCATGTGCATTGAGGTCGGACGCCAGAACACCCCAACCCATAACCGCCCGGGCTTTTCCGAGTTGGAAGACGCATTAAAAGAGCTCAAGCAGGCGGCGGCATGAAGCGCATCGGGTTTCTGATTGCGGTTTTGGTCACGGCTGCGTCTGCCGTGACCGCAAAGGACGTGGTGGTGCGATCCGGAGAGCATGACGGATTCACACGTCTGGTTTTCGACGTGCCACCGGACACCCGCTGGGTGCTGGCGCAACGGAAGAACGGCGCAAGCCTTACCATTGCCCTGGACGACGTGACATTCAAAACCAGCTCGGTTTTTGGGCGTTTGACCACGAACCGCCTGGCTTCTTTGTCGCAGAAGAACCCCGGCAGCGCGTTGGAGCTGGAGTTCGGATGCAACTGCGTGGCGTCGGCGTTTCTGTACAGAAACTCGATGATCGTACTGGACATCGCGCCAGGGGAATTGTTACCGCCGCTTCTTGAGGATATACCGCCACCCTTGATCGGAAAAACAGCCCAAGACAAACCGCCATCGGTTGAGACAGGGTTGCATCTGCCGCTTCTCACCATGACTGAGCAGGGGATAAAAGACCAGCTGTCGACTCGTCTTCTGCAAGGGGCCGATCGCAAGTTGCTGGACTTGAAGCTTGCTCCTGTCGGGCCACGCAATACCGCCCCGTCCGGTACAAGCGTAGTGGCGCCCCAATTGAGTTCGAACTTACGTCTGACCACGGTTTTGGACGATTTACAGAGTGTTTTGAACGCAGAACTGCAACCAATTGACCAAAGACCGGCCTGCATCTCGACTGCTGAGCTGAGTTTTGCGTCCTGGTCTGGGGACTCGCCTTTTCCAGATCAAGTGTCAGCTCTCCGTTCAGGGCTGTACAAAGAGTTTGACAAACTTGACGGCGAAAAGGCCATGAAACTGGCCAAGCTCTACGCCTCTTTCGGTTTCGGAGCCGAAGCGTTGAGTGTCTTGAGGCTGTTGGAGACGCCGCCAGAGGGCTTCGAACAAGTTGCAGCAATTGCCCGGGTTGTAGATAACCGGCCGCCGCTGCCCAGGAATCCATTCAACGACCTGCAACGATGTGACGGTGATGCTGCACTTTGGGCTGTGTTGTCCGAAAGCGAGCTGGCACCTGACGCGAATGTGGAAGCAATCGAACACACGTATTCAAGACTGCCGGATCATCTTCGCCGCCAGCTGGGGCCGCGGTTATCAGAAATACTGGTGAACGCACAACAACTGGAGGCTGCCCGCAGGATCCTTCGCTCGGTTGACCGGATTGAACCGGAAACGACATCCGGTGTCGCTCAGGCCAAAGCCAGCGTTGCCAAGGCGGAAGGGAACAGTGACCGCGAAGAAGAATTGTTGACCGAGGTTATAACCTCAACCAACGCCGCCACTGAATCACCGCTGGCTTTGGCGCGCCTGGTGGAAAAACGTTGGTCTGAACGTAAAGCTGTTTCTTCTCAGGAGCTTGAACTGGCGGCATCTTATGCGGTCGAGTTCAGGCGATCGGAACTGGGCCCGATGATGAACCGCACCTATGCGATCGCTCTGAGCCTGAGCCAGGAATTCGACCGCGCATTTGACGTGATCAAAGCGCAGCCACCCGGCCCCGATAGCGGCGGCGCGATCAATCGGCATCTGCAATTGCTTGCCGGAAGATCGGATGACGCAACCTTTCTACGCCAGACGATGGAGGCAATGCAGCCGGACATGGCGGCGGTGCTGACAACCGATACTGCAATTGCATTGGCCAGCCGTCTTGCTGATCTGGGCTTTGCTCAGCAGACATTCGCTCTGGCGAACAGACCGGAAGATCAGTCGCGGCGCTTGGATCGGGCTCGATTGCGGGCTCGGGCCGCTTTGCTGTCGGGGCGCCCTCATCAAGCCCTGCTGGAGCTGGCTGATGACAATTCCGAGGAGGCGAATGCCTTGCGCGCGCAGGCGATGGTCTCAACAGAAGATTTTGCAGCCGCCGGCGATATGCTCCGAGATCTCGAGCAAAACGAAGCGGCAAACCGCTATTTCTGGCTGGCCGGGGTGTCGGATGAAAGGCTGGAACCTGCGGGCGGGAAATACGCGGCGTTGAACCAAACGACCCAAGCCTTGTCTGACCTGCCGGAACGGTTGGCGGAAAAACCGCTGGCGGATGCTGAAAACCTGTTGAAGGACAGCCAGTCCGCCCGCCAGCGGATCGATGAGATGTTGAACGCAGTTGGTGTAAAATGACGTATATCGCGGCTGTTCCGGCCGCACCCGGCAAAGTGAAGGCAGGTCCCGATCACGGTATACCCTGCAATGCGTTTCAACCGCTGGGAGCCCGGTGCCGTTGCCTTAGATCGGATCCAATCAGAACACCCGATCAGGCGGGGATGCAAATATGCCTTAGCTTCTTTCAAGGATGTTGGGTTCCAGACATGACGCCGAAGAACAGGCCGCCGAATTTCAGGCCGCGTTCCTCAACCAATAAGGTCACGACGGCTGACCGCCGGCGAAGCAACCGGTACCGTGGCATTTGCGGCAGATGCGTGAAAACGAGACGCCTGATCAGCGATATACGGCGGTAATGGTTCCGCGTCTTCAATGAGTTCAGTGGCCAGAGAAATCGCGGACGAGTCTCCTCATCAAACCGGGCCAATCGGCCGAGGATGGCAACGTCTTTGAACACAAATTCCGCAATACCTACCTTTTCCGGCACGCTGGCAGGCATCGGTGTTGTCAGTGCAGTATTGCCCGCCACTGGCTGGCGTTTCCTCTGCTCCCGGTGCCTGACACGGGGAGCAGAGACATCAAAAAAAGCGGACAACCGTCCGTGCTTCAGTACGGAGCCTCAACGTCATTCATCGAGACATAGACGGTTTTCATCTCCGAGAAATGGTTGATCGCCAGTTTCGAGTTCTCGCGCCCGACACCGGACATTTTCGATCCGCCAAACGGCGCTTCGACCGGGGCAAGGTTGTAGGTGTTGATATAGCACGTGCCTGCTTCGAATCCGGCCACGATTCGATGCGCCCGGGTCAGATCATTCGTGAAGACACCCGCGGCCAGACCGAACTCGGTGTCATTGGCGCGGGCCATCACCTCTTCCTCGGTCTCGAAATCCAGCACCGACATGACGGGGCCAAAGATTTCCTCGCGCGCGATGGTCATGTTGTCCGTGACGTCAGCAAAAACCGTGGGCTGCAAAAAATAGCCGTCCCGGTCGATCCGTTCACCGCCATAAATCAATCTTGCGCCTTCGGCTTTTCCCTTTTCGATATAGCCCAGGGCGATGTTCATCTGGTTCTCGCTGACCATCGGGCCAAAGCTGACGTTCTCGTCCATTGGATCGCCGATTTTCGCGTGATCCAGACGTTCCGAGAGACGTCTCAGGAAGGCCTCTTTGATACTTTTCTGAACAAAGACGCGGGTGCCGTTGGAACAAACCTGACCCGAAGAATAGAAATTGCCCAGGATCGCACCTGAAACAGCGTTTTCGATGTCGGCATCGTCAAAGACGATCATCGGGGATTTGCCGCCAAGTTCCATGGTCACATGCTTCATGCCATCCGCCGCAGCAGCATAAACCTTGCGGCCCGTCGGCACAGAACCCGTCAAAGAGACTTTGGCCACACGCGGATCGGTGACCAGCGAAGCACCGACATCGCCGAAACCCTGGATCACGTTGTAGACACCCTTGGGCGCGCCGGCCTCGACAAGAATTTCAGCCACTTTCAATGCCGAAAGCGGTGTGGTTTCCGAAGGTTTGAACACCATCGTATTGCCACAAGCAAGCGCCGGGGCACCTTTCCAGCAGGCGATCTGCGTCGGATAGTTCCAGGCGCCGATCCCGACGCAAACACCCAGCGCCTCGCGGATGGTATAGACGAAATCACCCCCGCCCAGCCGAATATGCTCGCCAGTCAGTGAGGCGGCCAATCCACCAAAATACTCCAGCGCATCGGCCCCCGAGGTGGCATCGGCCACAGTGGTTTCCTGAATCGGTTTGCCGGTATCATGGGTTTCCAGAACGGACAGGTCGTAATTGCGTTCGCGCATGATATCAGAGGCGCGGCGCAGGATGCGGCCACGTTCCGTTCCGGACAGGGCCGCCCAAGCCGCCTGAGCGTTTTTTGCACTATTTAGAGCCTGCTCCACGATCGCCGGCGTCGCCGAATGCAAACGTGCAATCACTTCGCCTGTAGCGGGATAGATCACTTCAATGGCCGTACCGTTTGTATCTTCGACATATTCGCCATCAATGAAATGGCTGGCCCTGGGCTGAAACTTCATACCGTGTCCTTTTCTTTCGCACCCGTCATGACGGGACAAATGGTCAGTCGAAAATCGGCCTATCGGTTATTGATTGACCAGTCAATAAAATCATCGAAGGGGCGGTTTCACGCCTGTCAAACCCCATGATCCTTGAAATTTTTGGTTAATGTTCTATTTATGTTCTACATAGTCAGAGGACAAACCGATGACCCAGCAAACACGCCCCACAGCCCTGAACGGGCCGAACAACGACTATCACCTGCTTCCAGTCACCGATCGGCAGATGCGGTATGCGCGTGCGATTGCCGAGAAGTCAGCCCTTGAGATCCCTGTTGAGGCACAGCGCGACCGGCGGCTTTTGTCTGACTGGATTTCAGCCCACAAACCACGCGGGACCTCGCAGTTCGACAATTACCCGACGGGAAAACAAGTTGCGTTTGCCGAGCGGATTTCACGCAGCAAGCGCCGCCCGATCCCGTCCGAGTGTTTCCGCGACAAGAAAATGATGTCTCGCTGGATCGATCAGAACAAATAGACCCTTATTAGAGTCTTTCCTGAGTGTGATTGCGGGCGTAAAGCGAAACTGCGGCGGCAACAAACATCCCCAGCAGGATATAGCCCGTTACGGCCTCGGACACGGCGAGCCCACGGCACAGCCCGGTCGGGGACATGTCGCCATACCCGACTGTGGTAAAGGTGACATAGGAAAAATACAGGATATCCCCCGGACCCTGCGCACCGATGACACAGTGGTCGTTATACCCAAAGGCGCCGTAAACCGCGGCGAACAGGAAGGGGACAACCTGTATGAACGAAACACCCATCAGAAACAAAAGCCTGCGGGGCGACTTTACCTGGGTCATGTAATACCAGGACTGCGACACCAGCCAGATCAACAGGCCAACCGAAGCGATTGTGCCAATCGTGTCGCCCGCAGCTGCCTCGTTCAGGCGTGAAAGACCATACCAGGCAAGAAAGCTCGCCAGAACCAGCCCCAACGCTGCAATCAGGGTTGATTTCCATTCATCCAAAGTCGTGGGTTTGCGGTGCATGAACGCCCCTTCAATCCGGTCTTCGCGCAATCATCCGACCTAAAGGCATCGCCCGCAACCCGAATTCAGTCCTGGCGCAGATGCGCCTCACCCCGCTCGCGCGCCAGCAGGATCTGCTTTTGCCGCTCGCGAAAGCGCATTTTGTCAGCATCGGACGTCTCATCGATGCATTGATGGCATGAAACGCCATGCTCGTATTCCGGGCGCTTCACATCCTCGGGCAGGATTGGACGCCGGCAGCCATGACAGAGCTTGTGCGGCCCTTCAACAAGCCCGTGACCAACCGAAACACGATTGTCGAACACAAAGCATTCGCCCTGCCAGGAACTGTCTTCAGCAGGCATTTCCTCAAGATACCGCAGGATACCGCCCTTGAGGTGATAGACATCCTCGACCCCCTGACCCAGCAGGTAATTGGTGGATTTCTCGCAACGGATACCGCCCGTGCAGAACATGGCGACCCGTTTGTTGTGAAAGCGGTCCTTGTTCTGTTCCCACCATGCCGGGAAATCGCGAAAACTGGCTGTTTCAGGGTCTATTGCGCCTTCAAACGTCCCGATTGCCACTTCGTAATCGTTGCGCGTGTCGATCAGCACCACATCGTCAGAACGGATCAGGTCATTCCACTCCTGCGGGTCGACATAGTTGCCGACACGGGCGCGCGGGTCGACATCGGGCTGACCCATGGTCACGATCTCTTTCTTCAGCCGCACCTTCATCTTGCCGAAAGGCGGATGCTCCGAGGTCGCTTCCTTCCACTCCAGATCAGCGCAACCGGGCAAGGATCGGACATGTGACAGCACGGCGTCGATTCCGGCACGCGGGCCGGCGATCGTGCCGTTGATCCCTTCCTGCGCAAGCAGCAGCGTACCGGTGACGGACTGCGCGCGGCACAGGTCCAGCAAAGGGTCACGCAACGCGGCTGGATCCGCGAAACGGGTAAAGTGATAGAGGGCAGCGATTGTGTACATACGCGCGATCTACCTTTGCAGACCCAGAGTCGCAAGGGATTGCATTGACGCCCCGCGCGCCGCCGCCTACCGATAGAGCGGTAAAAGGAGGCCGCCATGACCCATGCCCTGCTCGTGATCGATGTCCAGAACGACTTTTGCCCCGGTGGTGCGCTGGCTGTGGCAGAGGGGGACGAAATCGTCGCACCGATAAACGCCATGATGGGTGAATTCGATGCCGTGATCCTGACTCAGGACTGGCATCCGGCGGGGCATTCTTCGTTTGCCAGTTCCCACGATGGCAAAAACCCGTTCGACCTGGTCGACATGCCCTATGGCCCACAGGTTCTGTGGCCCGACCACTGCGTGAAAGGCACACGCGGCGCCGGTTTTCATCCCGAATTGCGCACGGATGGCGACTTGATCCTTCGCAAGGGATTCCGCAGTGCCATCGACAGCTATTCCGCGTTCTTCGAGAATGACCACCAGACACCGACAGGCCTTAAAGGCTATTTGGATACACGAGGCATCGACCGTTTGACCCTTGTGGGATTGGCCACCGATTTCTGCGTGCGTTATTCTGCGGTAGATGCCGCCAGGTTGGGTTTCGACGTCACGGTTCGCATGGGTGCCTGTCGCGCGATTGACATGGACGGTTCGCTGGCAGCCGCCGAGCAGGCGATGCGGGACGCCGGAGTCGCTTTGACCTAAGGTGTGGCCCCTGCGGCGGCCAAAAGCTTGATCATCACGAACAGAACAACCGCCAGACCCAGCGCGAACCCAATGCGCCCTGGTACCGTGCGACGTTCCGGGTTGGTCTGGCTTGACGGTGGTGACGGAACGCGCATCGGCCGGCTGCGTACGATCCCCGCCATGGGTTGCGCCGTTCGCACGTAGTGCAGGAAATCCCAAAGGTTGAAATCGCCGCAGTATTCACCCTGAATTCCACGCGCCCTGACGTTTTCAAACAGCGACCGCAGAATTCGCACCCGATCCGCCTGATCTTCGGCTGGAAACACACCAGGCACGATGCCGCTGTTGCGCGACTCGAGGCTGAACCCGGCATCCATGAAAATCTTGCGGATTTTCGGCGATGTTCCACGCAACGCGTCCGCGGCTCTGATATCGCGGAACACCGCACATACCTGGCGTTTCGTATCAGAGGCAGACCCCAGCTTTTCAGGATCCAGATCTTCCAGCGCTACGTCAACAATATCAAAATCGTACTCGATACCCATTCATTAACTCAGTTTCGACTTTCCATCCCCTCTTCTCACTAACCGGTGAAAACAATGCACAATATGCCGGTATTGTGACCTCAAACTGGCATTGTCACCAAATCAGCGACTCTTGCCATTTCCGGAGTCGATTGATCTAACTACGGAAATCGCAGGAGTTCCCCATGGTCGACATCGCGACCCGCGTCTACAATCACAAATGGAAGATTGACCCGATTGTGCGGTCTTTGATCGATACTGACTTCTACAAACTGCTGATGTGCCAGTCAGTGTTTCGAAACAAGCCCCAAACAGACGTTGTATTCTCGCTGATCAACCGGTCGAATCACGTACCTCTGGCGCGTTTGATCGATGAAGGCGAGCTGCGGGAACAGCTGGACCACATCCGGTCCCTCAGCCTCAGCCGGGGGGAAAGCACCTGGCTGCGCGGCAACATGTTTTATGGGAAACGGCAGATGTTCCGCTCTGACTTCATGGAGTGGTTCGAGAATTTGCGCCTGCCGCCCTATCACCTTGAACGCAACGGTGATCAATACGAACTGACCTTTGAAGGCAAGTGGCACGAGGTCATGTTGTGGGAAATCCCCGCGCTGGCGGTGTTGATGGAATTGCGCTCGCGCGCTGTGCTGAACGATATGCGCCGGTTCGAATTGCAGGTGCTGTACGCCCGCGCGATGACCCGGGTTTGGGAAAAGATCGAAAAGCTGAGCGCGATCAACGGGCTTGGGATCGCGGATTTCGGCACCAGACGACGGCATTCCTTTCTGTGGCAGGATTGGTGCGTGCAGGCGATGATCGAAGGGCTGGGCGCATCCTTTACCGGAACTTCGAACTGCCTGATCGCCATGCGACGCGAGGTCGAGGCCATCGGCACCAATGCGCACGAACTGCCCATGGTCTATTCAGCGCTGGCCGATACGGATGAAGCGTTGGCGCAGGCCCCTTATGACGTGCTCAGCGACTGGCATGACGAGCATGACGGCAACCTGCGCATCATCCTGCCCGACACCTATGGCACCAAGGGGTTTCTGGACAATGCTCCTGACTGGTTGGCGGGATGGACCGGTATTCGCATCGACAGCGGCGACCCGGCAGCGGCGGCCGAGGTTGCCATAGACTGGTGGAAAGCGCGCGGCGAAGACCCGACAGGGAAACGGATCATTTTCTCTGACGGTCTGGATGTCGAGAAAATCCAGGAGTTGCATGCCCAATTCGCGGGCCGCGCCAATATTTCCTTCGGCTGGGGAACCTTGCTGACCAACGATTTTCGCGGGCTTGTTCCCAATGACGCGCTGGCGCCGTTCTCATTGGTCTGCAAAGCGGTATCGGCCAATGGCCGCCCGACGGTGAAACTGTCGGACAACCCGGAAAAGGCGATGGGTCCGAAAGACCAGATCGAACGCTACAAGCGGGTGTTTGGTGTCGGTGCGCAAAAGGCGATCGAGGTGATCGTCTGAACCACGGCGGCGCATTCAACATTTATCGGCAACTCACCTGATGCTAGTTTGGAAAGCATTCCAATTGAGCATTGAGGTTGAGATACAATGATTTTTGAACCAAAGAAATTCTACGATACCGGCGGATCCTGGGATGAGCTTTCACTTTTTTCCTACGCCGCATACCTGATATCCCGCGCCCAGTTTCTGCAAGCCGAAGGCGATGACAGAGACCTTTTCCTGTTGGGCCGCGATTGGGAAGAAATCGACGATGCCGTTCTGTCCAAACAGCTTGTCATGCTCGGATTCCAACCAATTGACAACCGCCAGACATCCGCCCACGAATACATGAGTTTCCTTGATGGCCCCGATGACCTAAGGCCCATCGACCTGCTTACTTCGCCAGAACCTGAAGGGTATTACCGACATTTGTTCGAGGCAATCAAAGCAGCAGAGGAATGGCCCAGCGCCCAACATATTGGCGCTGCTTTGAAGCTTGGACTGGCGGCCCCGGATTCAATTGTTGCTCTTGCCGCACTGAGTTCATGCCTCAAACTGTATTCGCCGGATTCTTTTCCGCCACGTCTTTGGCTTGGTGTGTTTACGGCGCGTTGGGCGCAGTTGGAGCCGCTCTCGCAAGATTTGCTTACTGTGTTGTCGTCCGCTCTGATTTCCGACCCGCCGGGCTCGAAGGTTCCACCGGCCCCCGCGCAACAGAAAGCCGATGCGCCGGGGTTGCTTCTTGTTCATGGCACTCACTTCGAAGTCGATCCCGACCCCACATGGTACTATCCGCATGTCGGAGATCTGCACAATTACATCAAGCCGCATCGCAACGATATCTTTTCAGGACAGAACTACTATGAGTGGGAGGGCCGGTGGTCCGATCGCGGCCGCCATATTGCTGCCAAACACCTGAAAAACTGGATAGATCTTGAGGCCTATCACGGCTGCGATGTGGTTGCCCACAGCCACGGCTGCAATGTCGTCATGAAAGCCGCCGATATGGGGGCGCATTTCAACAAGGTCGTTTTCCTAAGCTGCCCGGTACACTGGCACAAGTACAACCTGAATTCAGGCCGGATCAATGCGCCGTATTCCGTTCGGGTCTGGTTTGACTTGGTGATCCTGGCAGACGGCGGCAGACAAAAGTTCCCCGCCAGTGCCAACGTTGCCGACGAGGTCGTCGGAGGTTGGTTCAGCGGGCATTCTGCCACGCGGACATCACGGATTTGGGGCAATCATACATTGGAAGCAAAGCTGATCTGAATTGCCCGGGTCAATGCTATCCGTGAAACGCGGCAACTGTCTTCAACTGTGAAAAGCCGTACAAAGCTTCGAACCCTTTTTCGCGGCCATGGCCGGATTTTCCCACCCCGCCAAATGGCAGTTCAACGCCGCCACCAGCACCGTAGTTGTTTATGAAAACCTGACCCGAGTGCAATGCTTTCGCCAACCGCATCTGTCGCGCACCATCCCGCGTCCAGACGCTGGCGACCAGGCCGTATTCCGTACTATTCGCTATGGTCAGAGCCTGTTCTTCGGTGTCAAACGGCATCAGAACCTGAACCGGGCCGAAAATCTCGTCCTGTGCCAACTGATGATCTGGCGGCACGTCTGCGAACAAAGTGGGCCGGACATAGGCTCCGGTTTCTGGCGCGTCATCGACAATCTGTCCCTGCGCAGCGATCGTCAGGTCCGTGGCTGTTTTCAGAAAGCCGCTGACAATCTGTCTCTGCCGGTCCGAGATCAACGGTCCAACGCGCAGATCCTGCATCGCCGGGCCGACCGTCAGTTCTTCATAGGCCTTGGCCATGCGCGATCTGACCTGCTCATAGACGCCCCGCTGCACCAGGATGCGGGACGAGGCCGAACAGGTCTGGCCCGCGTTTTGGACACCCGCATTCACCAGAAACGGCAGCGCTGCATCCAGATCGGCATCGTCAAAAACCAATTGCGGGGATTTCCCGCCCAGTTCCAGCGTCACGGGCACCACGTTGCGTCCCGCCGCCTGCTGCACAAGGGCCCCGGTGGCAACCGAACCGGTGAACGAGATATGGTTGACTCCCCGATGCCCCGACAGCGCTGCACCCGCTTCGGCCCCCAGACCGGGCACGACGTTCAATGCTCCGGCTGGCAGCCCGGCCTGTTGCGCAAGATGGGCAAAGGCCAGCGCGGTCAGGCAGGCCTCTTCCGCAGGTTTCAGAACACAGGCGTTGCCCATGGCCAACGCCGCCCCGACGGAACGCCCGATAATCTGCATCGGATAGTTCCAGGGCACGATATGACCCGTCACCCCATGCGGTTCGCGCAGGGTGTAGACGGTGTAGCCATCGAGATAGGGAATGGTCTCGCCCATCACCTTGTCCGCCGCGCCGCCATAGAACTCGCAATAGCGCGCCAGGGCGACCGCGTCTGCCCGGGCCTGTGTCAGCGGTTTGCCGACATCCATCGCCTCGAGCCGCGCCAGATCGTCCACCCGGTCCAGCACCAGCTGGCCCAACCGTGTCAGGATGCGGCCGCGTTCCAACGCCGTCTTTCGCCCCCAATCACCATTCAACGCAGAACGGGCGGCTTGTACCGCCGCGTCGATATCCGCCTCGGACCCTCGGGCGATCCGGCAGATCTCGGTCCCGTCCGAAGGGTTGATCAAGGGCAGGCTGTCGCCCGCAGCCGCCCGGGTCCAGCGCCCGCCGATCAGGCACAAGGTGGGATCAAACCAAATGTTCTGGGTCATTTTGGGCCTCCAATCAGGCTCTAACAAGTAACTTTACGCCGTCAACGGCCCTATCTCGGGCAACCGGGGCGCAGCGGCAATCAGGGTTTGCGTGTAGGGATGTTGCGGATCTTCGAAGACCTGCTTTGTCTGACCCTGTTCGACGATCCGACCGGACTGCATCACAAGCACACGGTCGGTGATCGTGCGGACAACGCTCAGGTCATGGCTGATGAACAGATAGGTCAGGTTATAGGCTTCGCACAGGTCAGCGAGCAGATCGAGGATCTGAGCACGGACCGAAACGTCAAGCGCCGAAACCGCCTCGTCGAACAGGATCAGCTCGGGGCGGATGATCAGGGCGCGTGCAATAGCGATCCGTTGTCGTTGCCCGCCCGAGAATTCGTGGATGTACTTGCCCGCGTCGCCGGGGCTGAGGCCGACGGCCGTCAGTATTTCCGAGATCCGATCCCGCCGGTCTGATCCGGTGGGCGGATCGTCCAGCAAATGGAAAGGCTCGGTGATCAGGCGCGCGACACGATGACGGGGGTTGAAGCTGCCATATGGGTCCTGAAACACCACCTGCATCTTCCGGCGCACGGCAAGGTTGGGTTTGTGCCCAGTGAAAACCGGCTGACCACCCAGCCGGATTTGACCGGACTGAACCTCCTCCAAACCCAAAATTGCCCTTGTTAGGGTCGATTTTCCGCATCCGGATTCCCCAACCAAACCCAACCGCTCGCCTCGGTTGAGTGAAAAACTGACACCATCCACTGCCCGGTGATGGCGCGGCGCGTCCAACAGGCCTTTTCGGGGCAGGCGATAATCCCGGACAACCTGGCTTACCTCCAGCAACGTTTGCGGTTGCGCGGGTTCAGGCAAAGTGACCTGATGGCCAGACGCCTCGAACAGCATTCGGGTATAAGGGTGCTGCATGTGACGCAGCAGGTGCTGTGTGGCCCCGCTTTCAACCACTTCTCCGTGGCGCATGACGATGATCTGGTCCGCCATATCAGAGACAACGGCCAGATCATGGGTGATCATCAGCAACCCCATGTCATATTCGCGCACCAGCCCCTTGAGCAGATCGAGGATCTGCGCCTGTGTCGTGACGTCCAGCGCTGTCGTCGGCTCGTCCGCGATCAGCAGCCTGGGGCGCAGAGCGATGGCCATGGCAATGACCACGCGTTGCCGTTGTCCGCCGGACAGTTCGTGCGGATAGCGGGAAAGGGGGAACCGATCAGGTGGCAGGCCGACGCGTGTCAGAACTTCTGCGGCACGTGTTCGGGCCTGGGTCGGGGGCATCGCCTTGTGGATTAGGATCGTCTCCATCACCTGATCACCGATGGTTTTCACCGGATTGAGCGCTGTCATCGGTTCCTGAAACACCATCCCCACGGACGCGCCGCGCAAGGTGCACATATCGGATTCTGACCGTGTCAACAGATCCTGACCGTCCAGCCGGATCGCACCTTTCACGCTGGCCCCATGCGGCAGCAACTGCATCGCCGCCAATGCGGTCATCGATTTGCCCGAGCCGCTTTCACCCGTCACCGCCACGATCTGGCTGGGGTCGATGGACAGGCTGACCTGTTTCAGGATCGGTATCCCGTGGATCGTCAGCGACAGGTTTTCAATCTGCAACAAGCTCATACCCGCGCCACCCTGATCCGGGGATCCAGCCAGTCGCGCAGACCATCGCCCAGCAAGTTCAGACCCAGCACCGTGACGATAATCGACAGACCCGGAATCAGAGCCAAATGCGGGGCAAAACTGACCATCGTCTGCGCGTCTGCCAGCATCCGACCCCAGCTGGGCGTCGGAGGTTGAGCGCCCAGACCGACATATGACAGGCCCGCTTCGGCCAGAATGCCAAGGCTGAACTGGATGGTCCCCTGCACGATCAGCAGATTGGCCACGTTGGGCAGAATATGTTCAGCCGATATCCGCACCACCCCTTTGCCCGACACACGGGCGGCAAGGATGAACTCTCTCTCCCAAAGCGACAAAGCAGCGCCGCGGGTGATACGGGCAAAGACGGGGATGTTGAAAATACCGATCGCAACAATGGCGTTGATCGCGCCGGCGCCATGGACGGCCGTGATCAGGATGGCGATCACCAGCGAAGGGAAAGCGAAGACCAGATCGTTGCCACGCATGATGACCTCATCCAGCCATGAGCCTTTGCGCGCGGCCGCCGTCAGGCCAAGAGGAACGCCAAGTGCCATGCCGATGCCGACGGCCACCAGCGCCACCGCAATCGACGTACGTGCACCAACCATGATCATCGAGAACATGTCGCGTCCGAAATGATCGGTTCCAAACCAATGCTGCCCGTTTGGTGGCTGTAATTTATCGGGAATGTCCAACGCGGCATGGTCGTAGGGGGTCCAGACGAACGAGGCCAACGCGGCCAGAACCACCAGCGACGACAACAAAGCCCCAAGGATCAGGTTCCGGTTCATGTCCTGCTCCTGAGTCGCGGGTCCACGGCCGCATAAGCAAGATCGACAAGGAAATTGACCGTTATCACGGCAAAGACCAGCAGCATCACGACCGATTCCACGACGATGAGGTCACGGGCAGAAATGGCCTGAAACACCAGCCGCCCGAGACCCGGCAGATAGAACACCTGTTCGATGATGATCGACCCCGCCAGCAGGAAGGAAAACTGCAAACCTATGATGGTCAGTACCGGAATCAGCGCATTTCGCACCCCATGCCGCCAAAGGGCCTGACGGCCGGACAGGCCCTTGGCCCGAGCCGTGCGCATGAAATCCTCACCCAGAATGTCCAGCAAGGCCGACCGCATGACCCGCGCCAGAATCGCCGCCTGTGGCAGGGCAAGCGCCACGGCAGGCAGGGTCAGGGATCGCAGGCCGGCCCACAGACCGTCGTTCCAACCGGCAAACCCGCCCGCATTGAACCAGCGCAGGTTGATGGCGAAGATCAGCACAAGCATCATCGCGAACCAGAAATTGGGCACAGCAATCCCAAGCTGCGTCGCCCCCATCACTGCAAGGTCCCCCGGCTTGCCCCGACGCGCAGCGGCATAGATTCCGGCGGGAAAGGCGATCAATGTGGACAGTGTCAGCGCGTAAAGCGCCAGGGGCAACGACACCCACAACCGGTCCGCGATCATCTGCGACACTGGCGTGCGGTAGGTGTACGAGGTGCCGAAATCGCCCTCCAGCATGCCGCCCACCCAAATGAAGTACCGCTGTATCCTGGACGCATCCAGGCCCAGCTCGGCCCGCAACGCGGCCAGCGTGTCCTCCTGCGCGTTGACGCCGAGCATGAACGACGCCGGATCACCCGGGGCAACCTCGATCACGGCGAAGATGACCACCGAGGCGACGGCCAGGCTGACAAGCAAGGAAATCAGTCGTTTGAGGACGTAGCGGAGCATTGGCACCACGTTAGGGTCACATCAGGCATGGGTCCAGCGTCTAAGGCACCAGAAGGAAAGCGGAAACCGCATAGGCAACGATCGCGGCATACCCCAGTGGATAGATCCACTTGATCGCATAGTTGTCCAGGATGCGGGCCGTACCCTCCTTGCCGGACACTTTCAGCCGTCGCAGCGCGACGTTGAACACGATCAGCGCCCCGGTCATCAGGAACATGCACTGTAGGACAAAATCCAGAAAAGTCAGATAACCCAGCTTGGGCAGATCTGCGGATATCGCCCAGTTGAACGCGACAAACACCAGCAGGTTGCCGCCCGCGATCTCGATCCTCCGGCGGTATTCATCCAGAAAAAACAGCGCCCAGCCGACCGAAATCAAGACAAGCATCGGCAGGAAAACCCGTATGACGTAGTATGTCAGATGTCGTTTGCCCTCGAAAACAAGCGCGACCTGATCGCTTTCTTTGCCGGATAGCCCCAGAACCCTGGACGTTTCCAACCGTGCATTGTTCAGAATCCATTCTTCTTCGCCCAGTTGATCTCCGAGGCCAGAAAATTCATCCAGCGGATGGTAATTGACATATTCGGACGGAAAGACCGATACGACTTCGAAATGGAACTCCTGCGTGTCGAACGGGTATTTTCGGAAATCGAAATGAGGCGCCTGGAGTGTAAGAGACGATTTTTCGACATACAGCACCCGTCCGTCGTACCGCAGGGATGCGGCGGATTCGTGGATCCACTTGTTGGACTGCTGATTGTGAATGACAAAAGCCGGCAGAACGGAACCTATACTTGCCGCATGATCGGCAAGATCGGGCGGATTGAAAACCCTGATATCCCTTCCCAGTTCCTCGGGATCAAACGCCAACGCAGGATCGGTCCATTCCACCCGCAAGACCACAACCGCGCCATAGTTTTCAGCCTTTTGATCAACGCCGGTGATCTGGTCGATGCGAATGCCGACGCCAACATCCAACGGGTTCTCGGGCGTTCCGGGCAGGGCATCCAGCCGCCCACCCAACACGTTCTGAGCCGTGGCCACAACCGAAGAACCGAACACCAGGAAAACACCTAAAACCAAGACGGGAACGGCGCGGAGCAAGAACATGCGTGAGAACACCCTGACACAATGGAAGGCCCGGGCCGCCCAGCGCGGCGCGGGCGGTACTATTACTCGGACCAGCTGATCTGAGTCAGATCGATTGCGGCGGTGGGCGCGTTCTTCCAAAGGCCCTGAACGCCGACTTTCGCAACGCCCAGCTTGGCCAACTGGAACAGGTACCCATTGACATAGTCGCTTGAGATCAGGCGCTGCGCCTCACCCAGCAAACGGGTGCGTTCTTCGGGGTCGGTGGTGGTGTTCAGCGTGTCCATCAGCGCCTGAAAATCCGTGCTGTCATACTGGAAGTAATAGTCAGGCCGCGCATAAATGCCGATATCCATCGGCTCCGTGTGGCTGACAATGGTCAGGCCGAACTCCTTGCCCTTGAACACCGTTTCCAACCATTGCGCCCATTCCACATTGATGATCTCGGCCGTGATGCCGACCTCGGCCAGCTGCGCCGCTATGATTTCGCCCCCGCGGCGGGCATAAGACGGCGGCGGCAGATGCAACGTGGTCTCAAACCCGTTTTCGAATCCTGCCTCTGCCAGCAACGCCCTTGCTTTTTCAGGGTCGTAAGCCGAATTGCCCGTCAGATCGACATACGCCGGATGATGCGGCGCAAAATGGGTTCCGATCGGGGTGCCATAGCCGAACATCGCGCCGTCGATGATGGCCTGCCGGTCGATGGCATGGGCCAGTGCCTGCCGGACCAGAATACTGTCAAACGGAGGTTGTTTGTTGTTGGTGGACAGGATCGTCTCACCTTCGGTCGAGCCGACCAAAACCTGAAAGCGCGGATCGGCCTCGAACTGAGGCAGGTTTTCCGGCGCGGGGAAGTTGTCAAATACGTCGACATCCTCGGCCATCATGGCGGCAAAAGCGGCAGTCGGGTCCGAGATGAACTTGAATGTTGCAGTCTCTAATGCAGGCTGATCACCCCAATAATCGGGATTGCGGTTCAGTGTGATGCTGTCACCCTGCACCCAGTTGCCAAAGGTATAGGCGCCAGTGCCAACTGGATTGGTCTTGATGTTTTCAATGCTCTCGGGCGCGACGATGACCGCATCCCCCCAGGCCAGGTTGAACAGGAAATTTCCGTTTGGCTCTGACAGGGTGACTTTGACCGTCAACGGGTCGACGACCTCTATGTTTTCGATACCGGCAAACAGGGCCTTCTGCGCGTTGGCGCTGTCTTCAGCGGTTGCGCGGTCAAGGCTGAATTTGACATCCTCGGCGTCCATGGTGGTGCCATCATGGAAGGTCACCCCGTCATGCAGGTTAAAGGTATAGACCGTCCCGTCTTCGGAAATCTCCCAGCTTTCCGCCAAGCCGGGTACGACCGAACCATCGCCCATGAAACGTGTCAGACCTTCGAAGATATTGGTGTAAACCACCGAGTCGATGGCTTGCGCCGCGGCGCTTGTCGGATCCAGATGCGGAGGCTCAAGCTGCATCGCTATGGTGATGTCCGACTTGGCCAAAGCCTGCGTGGCAAGCAGGCTGGCCCCTACGGCCAGGGTCGATGCAAATGTCCGGAACAGGAATTTCGTCATGTGAACTCTCCCTACTGAAACGGGTTGTGCCCTTGTTTTCAGGGCCGTTTTACCGACAGTCTTCCTGTAAACCTCAGGTCAATCAAGGGAATGTTCGCGCAACCGGGGTTTCTTCGGCCCCGTCCGATCTGCTATGCCGCACTGCAACATAATACTGCAGGAGCGATCCATGAGCGCCACCGCCCGCAAGAAAGCCCCGAACGCCGAGGATATTCGCGCCCGAAAAGGTGGCGAACCTCTGGTCTCTTTGACCGCTTATACCACGCCAATGGCGCGCCTGATGGACGCGCATTGCGATTTCGTGCTGGTCGGAGACAGCGTCGGCATGGTTCTGCACGGGCTGGACTCTACGCTGGGGGTCACGATGGAAATGATGATCCTGCACGGTCAAGCCGTGTCTCGCGGCCTGGATAGGGCGATGATGGTCATCGACATGCCTTTCGGAAGCTATGAGGAAAGCCCGGCACAAGCCTTTCGGAACGCCGCACGCCTGATGGCGGACACACGTGCGGGCGCGGTCAAACTGGAAGGCGGGGTCGAAATGGCTGAAACCATCCGCTTTCTGGTGAAACGAGGCATCCCGGTGATGGCTCATATCGGACTGACGCCGCAATCGATCAACACGCTGGGCGGCTACAAGGTGCAGGGCCGGGACGAGCAGGCTGAAGCCGTCATGGCAGACGCCCGCGCCGTGACCGAGGCTGGCGCGTTCTCGGTCGTTCTGGAGAAAGTGCCCCAAGGTCTGGCGAACCAGATCACCGAAGAGATTGCGATCCCGACCATCGGCATCGGTGCATCTGCGGGCTGTGACGGGCAGATTTTGGTCGTGGACGACATGGTGGGCTTTTTCACCGCCTTCAAACCCAAATTCGTCAAACGCTATGCCGAGCTGGGTCCGCTGGCCGAAGCGGCCATTGCGGAATACGCCGCCGAAGTCCGCGCGCGGACCTTCCCGGCGGATGAACACGTCTTTGCCGATCAGGCTCCGGCCAAAGGACAAAAGACATGACCGCACCGATTCTGCGCGCTCTGGCCGAGCTGCGTGCCAAAACCACCACTTGGCATCGAAACGGTGAGACCATCGGCGTGGTTCCGACCATGGGTGCGCTGCACGAGGGGCATTTGTCACTGGCACAGGCGGCGAAACAGGACTGCGACCGGGTGATCGTGACGATTTTTGTGAACCCCAAGCAGTTCAACAATCCCGAAGACCTGGCTAATTACCCCCGCACCGAGCATGAAGACGCCCAAAAGCTGGCCCCGTATGGTGTGGATGCGATCTATGTGCCGGACCCGCAGGAAATCTATCCGGAAGGGTTTTCGACGACGGTATCGGTCGCCGGTCTGACCGACGTGATGGAAGGCCCCTTCCGCCCCGGACATTTCGAAGGCGTGGCCACGGTGGTTGCCAAGCTGTTCCTGCAAACACAGGCGGATCGAGCCTATTTCGGGGAAAAAGACTATCAACAGCTGCTGGTTGTCCGCCGGATGGCGCGTGATCTGAATATCCCCATCGAGGTGATCGGCTGCCCGACCGTGCGTGAACCCTCGGGCCTGGCGATGTCGTCGCGCAATCTTCTTCTTTCCCCCCAAGGGTTGAAGGTCGCAGAACAAATGAACGGCGTCATGCAACAGGTGGCTGACGATCTGGCCAAGGGCGCAGACTTTGCCAAACTGGCGCAGGATGCAAAGGAAACCCTGCTGAAGGTCGGGTTTTCCGAAGTCGAGTATGTCGACCTGCGCTGTGCCGAGACACTGGAAAGCCTGTCCAGCGCCACCCAGCCCGCCCGCCTGTTCGTCACGGCCTGGGCCGACGGCGTCCGCCTGATCGACAATATTCCTGTCAATCCGGCCTGATTTCTGCACTGGCCCCTGCGCCGTTGTTTGCGCTAATGTCCGGCAAAACGATACCGGGGGAGAGCGGAAATGACCCATATTCTGGCAATCGATCAAGGCACTACGTCTTCGCGCGCCATTCTGTTTGACGCGCAGATGCGGCCTGTCGGCACTGCCCAGCAGGAGTTTCCCCAGCACTTCCCGCAGGAAGGCTGGGTTGAACACGACCCCGAGGATATCTGGTCCAGCGTTCTGCATGTGTGCCGTGAGGTGATGGAAACCACCGGCATTTCAGCGGACCAGATTGCCGGTATCGGCATCACCAACCAGCGCGAAACGACGGTCGTCTGGGACAAACAGACCGGCAAGGCCATCCACAATGCCATCGTCTGGCAGGACCGCCGCACGGCCGATATCTGCGCCCGCTACAAACAGGCCGGGTGCGAGGATGACGTTACCGCTCAGACCGGTCTGCTGCTGGATCCCTATTTCTCGGGCACCAAGGTCAAATGGCTGCTGGATACCGTTTCGGGTGCCCGCGCGCGGGCAGAAGCCGGAGACCTGCTGTTCGGCACGATCGACAGTTTCCTGATCTGGCGGCTGACCGAAGGCCGTGTTCATGCAACCGATGCCACCAACGCCGCCCGTACCCTGCTGTTCGACATTCACTCAGGCACGTGGAGCGCCGAGATTTGCGACCTGCTGGACGTGCCCCTGAACCTTTTGCCCGAAGTAAAGGATTGCGCTGCGGATTTCGGAACCACCACTTTGTTCGGGGGCGACATTCCCATTCTGGGCGTTGCAGGCGACCAGCAAGCCGCCACCATCGGGCAGGCCTGTTTCCAGCCCGGTATGATGAAATCAACCTATGGCACGGGCTGCTTTGCGCTGCTGAACACAGGCGCACAGCCGGTTCAGTCGAAAAACCGCCTGCTGACGACGATCGCTTATCAACTGGACGGCCGGCGAACCTATGCGCTGGAGGGATCGATCTTTATCGCGGGGGCCGCAGTGCAATGGCTGCGCGACGCGTTGCAGATCATCGATGCGGCGCCACAAAGCGGCGAACTGGCGGCTCGGGCTGACCCGAACCAGCATGTGGTGCTTGTGCCCGCCTTCACCGGCCTCGGGGCGCCTTATTGGAAACCTGACTGTCGCGGAGCGCTGTTCGGGCTGACGCGCAATTCCGGCCGGGCCGAGATCGCCCGCGCCACGCTGGAAAGCATCGCCTTCCAGACCCGCGACCTGTGGCACGCCATGCAGGGCGACTGGGGGGCCGATGCCGATGTCATCCTGCGCGTCGATGGCGGGATGGCCGCGTCTGACTGGACCATGCAAGGCCTGTCGAACTGTCTTGGCGCGCCTGTGGATCGTCCGGTCATGCAAGAAACGACAGCCCTGGGCGCCGCATGGCTGGCAGGCATGAAAGCCGGAATTTATCCGGATCAGGCCGGGTTTGCGGAAACATGGGCGCTGGATCGCCGGTTCGAGCCAACGATGGACCAAGCCGACCGCGATGCGGCCTATGACCGTTGGCAACGCGCGGTACAGGCGGCGATGGCGTTCTAGCTGTGGTCTTTCAACAAGCGTTGTTTCTGCCGTGACCAATCGCGTTTGGCCTGGGTTTCGCGCTTGTCATGGGTTTTCTTACCCTTGGCGATGCCGATCTTGATCTTGGCCAAACCCTTGTGGTTGAAATACAAAACCAGCGGCACCAGCGTCATGCCCTTGCGCTGGGTTGCGTTCCACAAATCGGACATCTGTTTGCGGGACACCAGCAACTTGCGACGGCGGCGCTCTTCATGCTTGAACACTTTGGCCTGCTCGTATGGCGCGATATAGCTGTTGACCAGCCACAGCTCGCCGTCATCGACGGTGGCATAGCTTTCGGCAATGTTGGAACCACCCGCGCGCAGGGATTTGACTTCGGACCCTTGCAGAACGATACCGCATTCGATGTCCTCTTCGATTGCATAATCGAAGCGGGCGCGCCGGTTTTCGGCAATTACCTTGTAATTCGGGTCTGTCTTCTGCTTGGCCATAACGCGTTGATTTAGGCGGCTTGAGCCGCCCTTGCAAGGCACGGATTTTCAGCCGGGGTCAGGATTTGGCCGAAATGATCAGATCCGGGCCAAAAATCGTGTCAGCGTGGTTGTGAAGGTATATCTTCAACCAGGGCGTAAACCGGTCCGGGTGGCGTTTCACCTCGGCCAACAGATCGTGATAGTCGATCCAACGGATATCCATGACTTCATCCGGGTTGGGCGCGATTTTCAGCGGGCCGCGGACATGGGCCAGAAAGACGTCGACAACCTCGTTTTCCACCATGCTGTTGCCCACATCGGCGTGGTATTCCAACCGGTGCCGGTATTCGGGATACAGACCTGTGATCCCAAGCTCTTCACGCAGGCGGCGCACGGCACAGGTGGAAGAGCTTTCATCCCAATCTGGATGCGTACAGCAGGTGTTCGCCCAAAGGCCAGGCGTGTGGTACTTGCCCAGCGCCCGGCGCTGCAACAGGATCTCGGTCCCCCGAACGACAAAAACCGACACAGCCTTGTGCTTGAGTCCTTTTTCGTGAACTTCAAGCTTGTCTACAGGGGTCAACTCACCATTGACCCAAGCTGGGATCATGATACCCATCTGTCCTCTCCTGCTGCCAATCCGCCTGACGAGCCCTGATTTTGATTATAGCTGTTGCCGGACGGGCTTGGCGTTGCGGCGTTTTTTCGCGATCCGCCGTCATATACCAAAGTGTCGCTGTTCCACACTGTTATCAATCGCACCAAAGGCCGCAGGGGCTGCGGCCTTTGGTCCTTGTGCATTGGTGCACAGTATCAGGTGTTATTCACCCGACACGCTTGCGATATAGGCATAGACGTCTTCACCGCCCTTTTTCAGCTTGAAGGTCATTTTCGATTTGGCAGACGTGTCATCCAGATAGGATTTCAAAAATGCCTTGGGGTCCTGAGCATACTCGACAAAAGTAGTCTCGTCCCAGACCAGACCCTTCTCACCGGCGGCAACGATGCTGTCTCCGTACTTGAAACCCTCAACGGTACCGGCGGTGCGGCCAGCGATTCCATAGAGGTTGGGGCCGGTTTTGCCACCCTTGACGATCACTTCGCCTGCCGGGTCAGCGATCATGTGGCAGGACTTGCACTTGTTGAAGGTTTTCTTGCCCGCCTCAGCGTCGCCTTCAGCATAGGCAGGAAGGGCCAGAAGGCCGACGATTGCAGTAGCGAGGATGCGATTCATAGCTTTTGCTCCGATACAAATTGGCTGCACCGAATGGACCGTCGGCGCAAAAAAGAGTCAACGCGCAGATTGCCGCGCGCGTTCACTGTGCCACTGCGACAAATAGGCTGTCCTTAACTTTTGTCATGTACCCCGGACCAGCAAGGCAACAGATCGCCTGCTGCCGGAGTCGCCAGATACACGGCGCGCGCAATGGCCCGCGCCAGGCAAAGCGAGGCCGCATGCCCGATGACACCAGGTTCGGTATCGGTGGCGACACCTCGCGCGCCCGTGCTGACCCCGAATACCAGATCGCCATCCCCCGGCGTGTGGGCGGGTACAATGGCGCGGGCAATACCGTCATGGGCGGCAACGGCCAACCTTTGACATTGCGGTTTGCTCAGGGCCGCATCCGTCGCAACGATGGCAATCGTGGTATTGGCCTTGTCCGGGTTCGCCGACCGCATCACCTGCGCTTTGCGACTGACCATTGGTTGGCCAAGCCCGGCATTGGGATCAGGTCCCAATCCACCGAATTCGCCGTCCACTTCAAATGGGGCGGCCCAGAAATGCCTGTCACCCGGCGTGGTGACACTGCCCAGCGGATTGACCGCAACCAATGCGCCTACGGTGGCACCGCTGTCCAGAACAAGCGAGGCGGAACCCAACCCGCCTTTGTGCATCGCCGTCAGAGCCCCGGTTCCTGCACCTGCGGTTCCGAGTTCGAACCGGTCCGACGCGGATTCGAACGCCGCACGGCCCAAGGAGCGATAGGGATTCTGGTGCCACGCCTTGTCGCCGCCATTCAGCAGGTCGAACAGAATCGCCCCGGGCACGATCGGCACCACGGCGGAACCCACCTGAAACCCACGACCCTGCGCATGCAGCGCGTCCATCACGCCCGAACAGGCATCCAGCCCAAAGGCCGACCCGCCCGAAAGCACGATCGCATCCACCTGGTCAACGGTCTTGTCGGCGGCCAGCAAATCTGTCTCGCGCGTGCCGGGTGCGCCGCCCATCACGTGCACCGAGGCTCGGAGTGGTTGCGCGCCGGTCAGAACCGTGACGCCTGATTTCAAAGCTGCGTTCTGTGCGTTGCCGACCATCAGGCCGGCGACATCCGTGATCAGGTTTCTGGGTCCGGGGATCATGCATACCTCGGTGGTCGAGCGGGAAAGCGCGCTGGCGCGCGCTGCCTCCGGCGGGGATATTTTTGGCCAGATGAAGAACGGATCAGATGCATCGGCCTCCGTCCACCTCGAGCGCGGCGCCGGTGATCATGCTGGCCTCGTCCGAACACAGGAAACAGGCGGCATTGGCCATGTCTTCAGGGGTTGAAAAGCGGCCCAACGGGATGGTCGACAGGAATTTGGCACGGATTTCGGGTGTGTCTTCACCCATGAAAGACTTCAGCAATGGCGTTTCCCCGGCGACCGGGCAGATCGCGTTCACCCGCAGCCCGGAAGGGGCGAGTTCGACTGCCATCGTCTTGGTTGCGGTGATCATCCAGCCCTTGGAGGCGTTGTACCAGTTCAGGTTCGGGCGCGGTGACAGGCCCGCGGTTGAAGCCACGTTCAGCACTGAACCCGCCCCGCGTGCCTTCATAGGTGGAACCAATGCGCGGGCGGTCAGATAGACGGATTTCATGTTCGCGTTGAAAACACGGTCGAAATCCGCTTCGCTGACCTCCTCCAACGGCGTCGGCAGGTGGGTCACACCGGCATTGTTCACAAGGATGTCCAGATGGCCGAAGGTTGAGAAAGCCGCATCCGCCATCTTTTGAACCGAAGCGCCCTCACCTACATCAACCTGCTGAGCAACCGCTTCGGACCCAAGCTGGGTTGCAAGCTCATGGGCGGCATCGCCATTGATGTCAGCAATCATGACGCGCGCGCCTTCGGCCAGGAACTTCCTTGCGATCCCCGCACCAAACCCGGATGCACCGCCAGTGACGATTGCGGTTTTTCCCTCCAGCCTCATGGCGTTACTCTCCTGCACCTATTGATGGCCAGACTATCAACGCCCAGACGAGATGCCAGATCATTCTTCGGACACCTTGCCGCGCAGCGCCTTGACGTCGCCCCGCGCCTTTTTCGCCGCAAGCCTGCGTTTGACCGAACCATAGGTGGGTTTCGTCGCGATGCGCCGCTTGGGTTTGACCAGCGCCTTGCCGATCAGTTCCGCCAGTCTTGTACGTGCGATTTCCCGGTTGCGGGCTTGGGAACGTGTTTCTTCGCACTGGATGATGATCGCGCCATCCTTGGTCCAGCGCCGCCCGGCCAGCCGTTTCAGCCTGTTCTTGACCGGATCGGGCAAAGAAGGGGATCGCGCGGCCTCGAACCTCAGCTCAACGGCGGTTGAGACCTTGTTCACATTCTGCCCACCAGGGCCGGAGGAACGCACGAAGCTCTCGGTCATTTCCCAGTCTTGCAGAGTGATATCGTCAGAGATGCGCAACATGGGTGAGACCATAACTGGCGCGGCTGAAAACAGAAAGGGCCGCCCCGGTGGGACGGCCCTTCGAAAGTTCAGGAGGTCGGGTCGGTTAGATCAATCGACCAGCCGGAGCGCACGCTCGGCCAAGGGCTGCCCTAGCAGGCGGTCCCCCCGGTTGTTCCGACACCTCTCTCCAATCTCTTTCTTGACACTGGATCACCTCCTTTTCTATCTGTTGCGGTTGAAAAGAAGCGTGACACAAGATGCGCCATTCTCAAAGCACTTTTTTACGCAGGCTGTGCAGCGGTCAGTCGCGCAACGATCACCTTGAACGGGATCAGAGCGATCAGGGCCAGCGACAGTTTCACCAACCAGTCGGCAAAGGCCAGCGTCACCCACAGCGGTGCCTCGGGACCCGACAGCATGAAGGGCACGGGCTCCCACGCCCAGTTGATGGCAGCATCCGCATCGGCGCCAAAGAAGGTGACCGAGGCCGAGAAGGCGATGGTGAAGAACAAAGCGGTATCCAGCGCTGAACCTACCAGAGTCGATACCAGCGGCGCACGCCACCATTGACCGCCACGCATGGCGTTGAACACGGTGACGTCGGTCAGTTGCGCAATCAGGAAGGCGGTGCCCGAGGCCACGGCGATGCGCAGCGGCACGGCGGCATAGGTGAAGCCGTCGCCCTGAAGCATGATCTGGCTGCCGATCAGCGAGCAGATCACCCCGGTGACGAAGCCCGCGAAAACGACCTTGCGGGCCGGGCCCACACCATAGACGCGGTTCATGATGTCAGTGACCAGAAAGGCCAGCGGATAGGTGAAAGCACCCCAGGTCAACAGCCCGTCAAGGATCAGGAACTGGACCAGGATGTTCGAGGCCACGACGATGGCGGCCATGGCAATGATGCCGGGAATAAAGTTGCGTTGCATATTTTGATGCCCGTTTTGACAAGGTAGCGGCGACTTGGCCAAGGGACCGTCCCGAGGCAGGCTGTGCGTTTAGACCTTCATCTGCCGCCTGTCAATCGGGCAGCAGATACTCGACCAACTCGGTCCGTTGCAGCGCCAGAAAGTTGTCGTCCGAGATCATCGTGGCCCGCAAACGTCCTTGATCATCCCGCCAGATCGACAAGCCTTCGAGGTTGTCATGTGCGCCCGTTCCGGTTTCGAACAGGGTTTTCTCGGCGTTTGGCATGTCGCCTGCCAGATCCCACCGCCGCAGGCGCGAGCGAAACCCGATTGCCGAGAGGCTTCGCTCCAACACATAAAACCGCCCATCAGGACCGAAATCAGCGGCAACCGGCTTGAACCAACCGCGCTGGGGCAGAACAAAAGGGGTCGACCAGGTTTGGCCATTCCAGCGATAGACGGGAATATCTCCGACCGAGGTGCGGTTTGTTTCCGGCAGCGTATACAGCCGCCCGCGCCCATCGATGGCCAAACCTTCAAAGGACCCGTTGTCGGCGAGGTCCTGAAATGCCTGCGGGCGTGGCAATACACGCGCCTTCGTGCCCGGTGCGGGGTAATGGGCGACGCGGTGCACCCCTTCGAATGAGATATAGAACCCACCGTCAGGAGCCGCCGCAATCCCTTCGGAATCGCCAACGCCGCCTGACATGATATGACCATTGCTGGACAGAACCGGCCATTGCCCCAGAATGCGAAGGCCGGTGATCTCTCCATCAAGACGCTCAATGCGCGCCGTCACCAACCGCGCCCGGTCGCTCAGCGCCATCATCTGCTGCCCATTGTCGGAAATGTGCAGCGCCGAGAATCCACCGAACCAATCCGCCTTGTCACGCCATGCAAAACTGCTTTGATGTGTGGCTGTTTTTTCATCCACTCCAAGGGCCGCCGTGGCCAGAAACAGTGCCGCACCTACTTGGATTGCAAGACTGAGGCGCATTGTTTCGGCAAATCGGCCAGCACATATTCCCGGCGTTTCTTGGGCGGCGGCGCGTTCGGGTCGGGCGGCGGCGGGTTCAGGATGTTACGCACCCATTGTTGCGCCTCGGCACAGCCATCGCCCTTGGGAGGTGCGTCCTGGTTGACGCATCCCTTTGATCCTCTTGGGCATTTCAGGCGCACATGGAAGTGGTAGTGATGCCCCCACCAGGGCCTGATCTTGCGCAGGTAGGCCCGGTTGCCTTTTTCATCGTTGCACATCTGAACCTTCGCCCCGGGGAACACGAAGATACGTGCCACGCGCTTGTCCTTGGCGGCTTCGCGCAGCACCGCGTGGTGCTGTTTGGTCCAGTTGCTGTTGACATAGGCACCGTTCGAGCGGCGCAGCGATACGGACGAAATATTCTCGCGCGCCTTGCGCGACAGGCGCATGTTGTCACCCGGAAGCATCCAGATATCGATATCCAGCCCCAGCTGGTGCGAGCGGTGCCCCGAAGTCATTGGCCCTCCCCGCGGCTGGCTGATATCCCCGATATAGAGACCATTCCAACCCGGCTGTTTCGCCGCGAACCGGCTGAGGTCCTGCACGTAATCGATTGCCTCGGGATGTCCCCAGTTGCGATTGCGCGACAGTCGCATTGCCTGCCACGTGGGCCCGGTTTCGGGCAATTGTACCGATCCGGCCGCACATCCGCGCGAATAACTGCCGAACGCCGCTGCTTTTTGTTGCGAGCTTACCTTCTGTGCCCCGAACAACTGCTTTGCCAAGGGCTGCGCTGATGCCGTATGTGCCAGCGCGGCTATTACCAGTAGTGCAAAAAAACGTAATAAAATCATCTGCTCTGATCCCCTTCAGGTCTGACCCAGCGCATCAGGAATAGACCCAGAATAAACAACAGAATGATTGGTGACACCCCCAGACGCGCACTGCCGGTTGCGGTTGTTGCAATCCCGATCAACAACGGGGCCGCAAAAGCGGTCGCGCGCCCCGACAGACCATAAAGACCAAAGCTTTCGACCGGAGTTTCAGGGTCGGTGTGGCGCACCATCATCGAACGGCTGGCCGATTGCAGAATGCCTCCCATGCCACCGATCAGCACACCACAGCCAAAGAAGACCAGATCAGGCAGGTTGGATCCGTCAGGCAGGCCGATGCCGTAGATCTGCGTCCGGTCCATCGACACCACTGTGACACAGACGAAAATCAATACCCAGATCGCCACCAATATCACCGGTTTCGGGCCGTATTTCTTGTCTGCCTTGCCCCCAAGCCACGCAAAAACGGCCGAGGCGAGAACGCTGACGATCCCGAATACTCCGATCTTGATCAGATCCCATTCCAATACCAGCCGCGCGTAGACACCACCAAAACTGTACAGCCCGTTCAGTGCGTCGCGATAGAACATGGACGAACCGAGGTAACTGGCCAGACTGACGCGATAGCGCAAGTTAGACACTGATTTCGACAACAGGCGCAGCGCCTCACCCACGCTTCCCGTCTTGTCCGTCACCGCATCGTCGCGGACCCACAGGAAGTACGGCACCATGAACAGAATGAACCACGTTGCCGTAAAGGGGCCGACAAAACGCGTGCCTTCCCGTGTGGCGGCATCCAGACCAAAGGCGGGCGTCATCCCGATCAGGGTTTTGCCGTTTGGCTGTTCCACAAACAGCGCCAGCATGATCGCCAGCGAGATCAGCCCGCCAAAATAACCAAAGGCAAAGCCCGAGCCCGATATCTCGCCCACTTCGCTGTCATCGCCCAGATCGGGTAGCTGCGAGTTGATGAAGATCAGCGCATATTCCGCACCTACGAAGCCAAAACCGAAAGCCGATAGCATCAGCCACATGTTCGAGCCATCGGGCATCGTGTACCAAAGCGCCGCAGACCCGACCGCATACATGACCGAAAAGGCAAATATCCACGGGATGCGCCGCCCCGAGACATCCGCCATCGCCCCCAGCAGCGGCGCGCCAAAAGCGATGATCAACCCGGTGATCGTCAGACAGTTGGCCCAAACGGTCTGTGCACGCGCCGCTGCCGCCTGCGCATCCAGCCCTTCAGTGGTGAAATACCCGGCGGCGACGCCAGCGAAGTAGGGGCCAAAGACAAAGGTGACCAGAAGGGTGTGATAAGGCTGGCTGGCCCAGTCAAAGAACCACCAGCCCCAGATGCGCCTGCGCTTGGAAATCTCTGCCATCTCTGCCCCTGTTTATCGTTGCGATTATATGACTGGGCTTTAATTCAAATCGCAAGCGTTGAGTGCCAGGCACTTGCTCTTTGTCGCTATGGTGCTTAGGTCTCGGCCAACAAGAATACGGAGAACCCATGCTGTCGCTGATCCAAATCCTGCTGCTGATCCTGGACATTGTCTGGTTCATCATCCTGGCCCATGTGATCATGAGCTGGCTGATCAACTTTCAGGTGCTCAACCTGCACCAACAGCTGGTCGCGCAAATCTGGTACGGGCTGAACCGCCTGTTAGAGCCAATTTATGGCCCGATCCGGCGCATCCTGCCCAATATGGGCGGTCTGGACCTGACGCCGCTGGTGGTGCTGATCGGTGTCTATGCGCTGCGGATCATCCTGATCAACAACGCGGTCTATTTCTACTGACCTCTTGTTCCCCGATTCCGACTGTGTGATTGTCCGTTCAAGAGCAGTCAAATCTTGAAACAGGGCACCCCCGCACATGTTCGACGCCGCGCCTTTGCTGCGAGATGTCTTTGGATTCGATGAATTCCGCCCCGGGCAGGAAGAGATCGTCGATGCCGTAACCGCCAGCCAGAACGTGCTGGCGATCATGCCCACGGGTGGCGGTAAATCCCTGTGTTTTCAACTTCCTGCCCTGCTGCGTGACGGGGTGACGGTGGTGATCTCGCCGCTGATCGCGCTGATGCGCGACCAGGTGCGCGGGTTGCAGGAGGCCGGGGTCGAGGCCGGTGCGCTGACCTCGGGCAACACCCCCGAGGAAACCGACGCCGTGTGGGAGGCGCTTGAGGCCGGGCGGCTGAAACTGCTTTACATGGCGCCCGAACGGCTGGCGGCGGGCTCGGCGCTGGGCATGTTGCGGCGGATCAATGTCAGCCTGATCGCGGTGGACGAGGCCCATTGCGTCAGCCAATGGGGCCATGATTTCCGCCCCGACTATCTGCGGATCGGAGAGCTGCGGCGCGCGCTGAACGTTCCCCTGGCCGCCTTCACCGCCACGGCGGATGCCGAAACCCAGGACGAGATCGTCGAGAAACTGTTCGACGGCACGCCCCCACGCAAGTTCCTGCGCGGGTTCGACCGGCCGAACATCCACCTGGCCTTTGCCGCCAAGGACAGCCCGCGCAGGCAGATCCTGGATTTCGCCGACGCCCGCCGAGGCCAGTCGGGCATCATCTATTGCGGCACCCGCAACAAGACCGAAGTGCTGGCGCAGGCGCTGCGCGAACAGGGCCATAGCGCCTGCCACTATCACGGCGGGATGGAGGCCGAGGACCGCCGCATCGTCGAAACCCGCTTCGCGCGCGAGGACGGGCTGATCGTGGTTGCCACCGTGGCTTTTGGCATGGGCATCGACAAGCCCGACATCCGCTGGGTCGCCCATGCGGACCTGCCGAAATCCATCGAGGCCTATTACCAGGAAATCGGTCGCGCCGGCCGCGACGGCGGGCCGGCCGAGACCCTGACCCTGTTCGGCCCCGACGATATCCGCCTGCGCCGCTCTCAGATTGACGAAGGTCTTGCTCCGCCCGAGCGCCGCATGGCGGATCATGCCCGGTTGAATTCTCTACTGGGGCTGGCCGAGGCGCTGGAATGCCGCCGCCAGACCCTGCTGGGCTATTTCGGAGAACAGGCGGCACCCTGTGGCAAATGCGACCTGTGCGATACACCGCCCGAAGTGTTTGATGGCACAACACCCGTCCGAATGGCCTTGTCCGCGATTCTTCGTACCGATGAGTGGTTTGGCAGCGGTCACCTGATCGACATTCTTCTGGGGAACGAGACAGACAAGATCCGCGCGCGCCGTCATGATGGTCTGTCCACCTGGGGCATCGGCAAGGACTGGTCGCGCGCGCAATGGCAGGCGATATTCCGCCAGATGATGGGGCACGATCTGGTGCGCCCCGACCCCGAACGCCACGGGGCCTTGCGGATGACCGAGGCCGCCAAACCAATTCTCAAGGGCGAGGCAAAGATCAACCTGCGCAAGGACGCCCTGCGCAAGGCAACCCGTCGCCCCGCCGTGAAAGCCATGGTGTCCGATGAAGATGCGCCCTTGCTGTCGGCTCTCAAGGCCAAAAGACGCGCTTTGGCAGAATCCGCCCGGGTCCCGGCCTATGTCATTTTCCCGGATCGCACCCTGATCGAAATGGCGGAAAAGCGCCCCATGACGCTGGACGAGATGGCCCGGATCGGTGGCGTCGGCGCCAAGAAGCTGGAGCGCTATGGCGACACCTTCCTTGAAGTGATCGCGGGCGAGGTCCAGGCGTTGCACCCGGCGCGCCGCAAGCTGGCCGGTCGCGATCAGGGCGACATCTATGACCGCTTGCTGGAAGTACAATCTCAATTGTCCCGCGGCCCCGACGGGATAGACAAACCCCTGACCTGCTCGGCCTCGCAGCTGGCAAAGGTGGCGCAGATGCGCCCTGACGACCTGCGTGGACTTGAACAGGTGCTGGGCGACCGGCGTCACGAAAGGTTTGGCACTGCCTTTCTGGACGTGTTGCGTGGGGCGGGCTAGATACGTCAGAGCAGGCAAAAAAAAGAGGGCAGGTATGCTGGTAGTGATTTCTCCGGCCAAGCGGCTGGACTGGGCAGAGCGGGACGTTCAAGTCACACAGCCGGATTTTCAGGATGATGCGATCAGACTGTCCAAAACCGCACGCAATCTGACCCTTGGCGATCTGAAGAAGCTGATGGATCTGAGCGATGATCTGGCGCGACTGAATCGCGATCGTTATCGTGCTTTTTCCGACATGCCAGACGCCGATGCGACGCGCCCGGCCGCGCTGGCCTTTGCAGGAGACACCTATCAGGGTCTGGAAGCAGCTTCGCTCGACCCTGACGAACTGGCATGGGCGCAGGATCATCTGCGCATCCTCTCAGGTCTCTATGGTGTCTTGCGGCCACTCGATGCGATACAGCCCTACAGGCTGGAGATGGGCAGCAAGCTGAAAACACGGCGCGGCAAGAACCTGTATGAGTATTGGCGCGACCAGCTGAGCAAAGCTCTGAACGCACAAGGCAACGTGATCGGCAGCGACGTTCTGATCAACTGCGCCAGTCAGGAGTATTTCGGCGCCGTGGACCCGAACGCTCTGAAATTGCGCGTCATCTCGCCGGTTTTCATGGAAGACAAAAACGGCACTCCGAAAATCGTGAGTTTCTTTGCCAAAAAGGCGCGTGGCGCAATGGCGCGATATGTCATTCAGCACCGCCTGACCGACCCCGATGCCCTGCTGGATTTCGATACGGGCGGATACGCGTATCGTGCTGACCTGTCGGAAAAGGACAAACCTGTCTTTGTTCGACCTTATTCGGCCTGAGACGCTGACAGCCTGATTGATGTTTCCTTCCACGGTTTCGGGCCGTGGGTCCGAGCGAGGGGCCAGCCCCTCGCGCTCCCAGGGATATTTTCAGCCAGATGAAGCGGGATCCTGGTTGTGGTCACACATGGGTGCATGTTCTTGGGCGAGGTGATTGTCCATGACTTCGCTTACGCCATCCGGTTGGTGTTGCCGGATCATTTGATGAATATGGTTTTTGCGCAGCGGTTTCGTCATGTAGTGATCCAACCCCGCGGACAGGATACCCTGATCGTCACCGGCCATTGCATGAGCCGTCAAGGCCACGATCGGGACATGACGCCCTGTTTCGACCTCAAGCCTGCGGATTTCAGCAGTGGCCTGTTTGCCGTCCATTTTTGGCATGGAAATATCCATGAAGATCAAGTCCGGGTCAAACTCCTGAAAGATCTCAACGGCTTCAATTCCATTGGACGCAAATCGCAGGTCTATATGCAGGTCTTTGACCATCTTTTTCAGGATCAGCTGGTTGGTAAGATTGTCCTCGGCCGCAAGTACTTTCATGCGCCTTGTTTCCAAGACTTTGGTTTCTTTGTTGTCAGGGGCGGAATTTCGCTGCGTCGAGCGACGTTCCGGCGGCGGAGTGTCCTTGAGAGCCACGAGCCTGGAATACAACTCGGCCCTGGGGATCGGCTTCTGCAACACACCGTCGATCAGTTCACGGGCTGGGTGCGTGTGGATCAGGGATGGATTTGCAGACATCACGATGACCGAGGCGTCGCCCCACCCACGGTCTTTGAGGGTGACGGCAAGATCCAAGCCATCCATATCCGGCAGATCATGATCGCACAGGACAAGTTCAATCGCGTCATGCATTTCTGCCAGCGCCTCGGCCCCTGACGCGCAAACCGTCACTTCGGCTCCTAAACGGCCAAGTTGTTTCGCCAAAATGGCACGGTTTACGGCCAGATCCTCGACCACCATGACATGTTTCACGCAATCCGCCAGTTTCGGAGGTTCGGGCTGTGGGCCTTCTGCCGTGGGCAGCGACACCCTGAACCCGAAACAGGACCCCTGACCCGGTTCGCTTTCGACCCAGACCGAACCGCCCATCATGGTGATCAGGCGCCTGCTGATGGCAAGACCCAATCCGGTACCTTCAAATTGGCGATTGCGTTCATCTTCGACCTGATTGAACTCACCAAAAACGTGGTTGATCTTGTCCGCATCGATACCGATGCCGGTATCTTCGATGGCAACATGGATGTCGCATGTCTGAGCCTGGGCATGCGGAACGCCTGTCACACGGACCAGTACATGCCCTTCCGTGGTGAACTTGACTGCGTTGCCGACCAGATTGGTCAGAACCTGCCGTATTCGGCCGGGATCGCCCACAAAAAGGGTGGGCAGGAACAGGTCGTAATCCACAAGCAACGTGAGCCCCTTGTCGCGCACGCTTGGCTGTAACAGCATCGCGACTTCAAGAATGCAGCGCTCCAGATCGAAGGGTTCAGGGTGCAGAACCAGTTTGTCCGCCTCGATCTTGGAGTAATCAAGCACGTCGTTGATGATGACCAACAGTGCCTCACCCGAATTGCGGATCGTGTTGACATAGAGCCGCTGTTCTTCGTCCAGCGGAGATTCACCAAGCAGTTCGGCCATACCCACGATACCATTCATCGGCGTGCGGATTTCGTGGCTCATATTGGCGAGAAAGGCTGATTTGGCCCTGTTGGCCGCTTCCGCCCGTTCGCGGGCAGCCTTCAGTTCTGTTTCGTGCCGGACCGACGCGGTGATGTTGAGCGCCAGGCTGACCACGTCACCGCCGCTGCCACGCTGGTCGATCAGGCGGATGTAGTGGCCGTTCCACAGCTGCATGACGATCGGAGGTGGATTGGCCCGGTTCCAGCGTGCCTGCATTCTGGTCTGCCATTCCTCGGCAGTTTCGTCACCGGTATCGACAATTCCTTCGGTGGTCAGCAATTGCAGAATGCGCTGGTAGGAAATCCCTGGCGCCACCTCATCCAGCCCTTCAAATACGCTGAGATATGCAGCGTTTGCGCTGATGAGCCTGCTGTCGCCGTCAAAGAAAGCAAACCCGTCCTGAATGGTTTGGATCGAATGCCAAAGGCGGCGTTCGGCAATTTCGATCTTGGCATGGGCGACGGTGAGATCGGATTTGACCTTTTCGTTTTCGCCGCGAACAGTTTCAACTTCGGCCTGAGTTTCACCAATACGCCGGGTCAGCGCCATGGCGTGTTGGCCCAGTTTTCGATTTGCAGCCGATAGTTCGGCCTGTTTCAAGGCAAGCATTCGTTCGGCTGCCAGACGCGCACGCCGTTCCTGTGCCAGTTTGTTTGCAAGACTCATTTTGATCGATTCCGGGACGTTCGGAATTCAGCATCGCGACAGAGAATGAAAAACTGTTTAAGCCGTTGCGTTACAGGCGCGCGCCATGCAAGGCTGAGCCCAAATAGGAGGGCACCTATGCGTCGCTTTGTTTTTATTTCAATGACTTACATAATTTTCCTTCTGATCCTTCCCGCTGCCGTTCTGGCGCAGGGCGCGGTGCCTGAGTTCCGCTATGTCACCTCTCGGGACACGGATTTTTATGGCTCGGATCTGGATGCTCTGTTCGACACCGATCTGAAGTCCTGCATTCAGGCCTGCTCGGCAAACGCGCAATGTACGGCGTTCACCTACAACACCCGGTCCGATGCCTGCTTTCCCAAAAGTGGCGTGAACCGGCAAGAGGCGTATCAAGGCGCATTGTCCGCGCAAAAGGTGCCAAGCGCTGAACAGACCCTAACCTTGGGAAAAACGCGCGAGCAAGCACTCAGCGTCCTGAGTTCTGACGATCTGGGTCACGCAAGAAAACAAGCCCGCGATCTGGGGTTCCTGCACCCGGCAGGAGGGTATGATCTGCAAGCCGTTCTGGATGCCGCGCGCGACGCGGGCAGTGTCACGCAAGCGATGCAGTGGACCGGCGTCGCCGTATCGCTAAGCGACCGCGCGGATCTTTGGGTGGAATATGCGCGCCTGCTGCTGGCCATGAACCCTTCGGGTTGGAACGAGCGGCGCGACCTGCGCAACCGCGCGCTGAATGCGGCGATCAATGGCTATCTGCGCGCCGATGGTCCCGGCTCCCAGATCGCTGCGCTGATGACCCTTGCAGAGGCCCTGGAAGAGGTTGAGCGCGGGCGCGACATGATCCCTGTTCTTCGACTGGCCGAGCAGGTGCAACCGCGGGAAGACGTATTGGCCGCCTTGGACAACGCCATCGGTAAATATGGCTTCCGCGTGGTCGACAGCTCGGTCGAAAGCGATGCGGCTGCCCCCAGGATTTGTATCGAATTCTCGGAATCGCTGGTCAAGGCCGGGGTCGATTATGATCCCTTCGTTCAGCGTGACGCTGACGGGCTGGTCGTGCAGGCCGAGGGCAGGCAGCTTTGCGTCGATGGGGTTGCGCATGGCCAGCGCTATCGCCTGACATTGCGCGAAGGCTTGCCTGCCGCCTCGGGCGAAGCACTGAACCGCAGCATTGAACTGACCCATTATGTTCGCGACCGGGCACCTTCGGTTCGGTTTCCCGGGCGCAGCTATATCCTTCCGAAATCTGCCGACGCGGCCTTGCCTGTCGAAACGGTCAATGTCACCAAACTTGACCTGACCCTGCGGCGGGTCAGTGATCGGAACCTGTTGCGTGCCGTGCAACAGGGTTTTTTCGGCCGCCCGCTCAGCGAATGGCAGGAAGAGGAATTCTCGGACCAGATTGCCCAGGACATCTGGACGGGTACTGCCGAGGTTTCCAACCAGTTGAACCAGACCATGACGGCACGTCTTCCCATGGCCGAAGCGATCTCGGATCAACCTGCTGGTATCTATGCATTGACCGCCCGCGTTCCGGGGGCCGATCCCTATGACGATCCTGGCGCAACGCAATGGTTTGTTCTTTCTGATCTGGGGATCAGCACCGCCCTTGGCACTGACGGGCTGCACGTGACCGTGCGCGGGCTAAGCGATGCAGTACCGCGCCAAGGTGTCGAAGTTTCGCTGGTCTCAGGGGCCAATGCCGTCATCGCATCGGCACAGACCGATGAAACCGGCTATGCTAGGTTCGATCCGGGCCTGACGCGCGGCAAAGGGGCCAGTGCGCCTGCTCTGGTGACGGCTGCACTCGATGATAGCGATTTCAGCTTTCTCTCGCTGACCGATCCTGCCTTTGACCTGTCGGATCGCGGCGTTGAAGGGCGCGCGCCGGCGGGGCCGGTCGATGTCTTTCTGACCACCGACCGAGGTGCCTACAGGGCCGGCGAAGTGATCCACGTCACTGCCCTGTCCCGCGATGGCAAGGCGCTGGCCATCGAGGGCCTGCCTCTGACTGCGATCCTGTATCGCCCGGACGGGGTGGAATACCGCCGGTCGGTCTCGGATGGCGGCGTTGCCGGGGGCCATGTCTTTGCCCTGCCCGTGGCCGCAGACGTACCGCGTGGCGCATGGAGGGTTGAAATCAAATCCGATCCCAAGGGCGATGCACTGGCGCGTCAGACCGTGCTGGTCGAGGATTTCCTGCCCGAACGTATCGATTTTGACCTGACCCTGCCCGACGCACCTTTGCGCCCCGGCGACAGTCCACCGCTTTCGATCGACGCGCGCTATTTGTTCGGAGCGCCGGGGTCGGACCTGAGCATCGACGGGCAGGTCATCGCGCGCCCGGCGGACACGGTTCCGGGCTATGAAGGCTATCGCTTTGGTCGCTATGATGCAGAGACCTCGATCAAGAGCACATATTTCGGAGACATGCGCACAGACGCAACGGGGCAAGCAACAGTGGCCGTCGAAGTCCCTGTATTAGAGACTGAAGGAAAGCCAATCGAGGCCGAAATCATCGCCCGGCTGGCCGATGGCTCGGGCCGCCCGGTCGAGCGTCGCCTGACCGCGCCCGTCTTGCCGCCGCACCCTGTTATTGGTGTCAAACCCCTGTTCGACGAAGTCATCCCGGAAAGCACCGAGGCTGCGTTCGAGATCGTTGGCCTCTCGCCTGAGCTGACGCCCATTCCGATGCGTCTGCGCTGGACGCTGAACAAGATGGAAACGCGCTATCAATGGTACCAGCTTCACGGCGACTGGAATTGGGAACCGACAACGCGCCGCACCCGTGTCGCCACTGGCGAAGTAGACGTTTCCTCCGACCCTCTGACGCTGACACAGCCTGTGGAATGGGGGCGCTATGAACTGGTGGTGCAACGCGTAGACGGAACATATACCGAAACCGCCGTCGATTTTTATGCGGGCTGGTATCAGGCGGCTGATGCGTCAACCACGCCGGACCGGCTTGAAATGTCATTGGATCGCGACAGCTATCGCATCGGGGATACGGCGCAGTTGCGGATTGTACCGCGAATGGCCGGTGTCGCTCAGATCGAAGTCCTTTCGAACCGTCTGATCCATCGCCAAATGGTGGAAGTGCCGGAAGGTGAAACTCTGATCCCCATTGAGGTAACGAAGGATTGGGGCGCCGGGGCTTATGTCACCGCAACCGTGATCCGCCCAATGGATGTTGCAGCCGGTCAGAACCCGGCGCGGGCAATGGGCGTGGCCCATGCCAGCATCGATCCAGAGGAACACAAACTCTCCGTAACTGTCGATGTGCCCGAGGTCACCGCACCACGTCAGACGCAAAAAGCCCGTATCAGGGTCGAAAACGCCGTGGACGACGAACCGGTCTGGCTGACGCTGGCCGCCGTCGACGTGGGCATTCTGAACCTCACCGGGTTCGAAAGCCCGGACCCGCAAGGATACTATTTCGGGCAGCGCCGTCTGGGCGTTGATCTGCGGGATGTCTACGGGCGACTGATCGACGGCATTACCGGAGCCATGGGCACCGTGCGCTCGGGCGGCGACAATGACAGCGGGATGCGTCGCCAGTCTCCGCCGCCGACGCAAGACCTGATGGCCGTGTTCAGTGGCCCCGTCGAGATCGGCGCGGATGGTGAGGTTGAGATCGACATTCCCCTTCCCGCTTTCAACGGAACCGTTCGGCTGATGGCCGTCGCATGGTCGCACAAAGCCGTCGGCCAGGCCGAAGCTGAAATGATCGTCCGCGACCCTGTGGTCGTCACCACCAGCCTTCCGCGCTTCCTTGCCCCAGGCGATCAAAGCCGCATGCGTCTTGAGATCGTCCATGCGGATGGCACACCCGGGGAAATGGCACTTGGCCTGAGCGCCTCCAACGGTTTAGAGCTGGGTGCGGCACCATCCAGCTTTGTGCTGGAGGACGGCGGCAAGGCGGTTTTCGAGATCCCGATCACGGCCAGCGCCGTCGGCGATCCTGAAATCAGCGTCTCGATCACCACTCCTGATGGGCGCGACCTGTCGCAAACCCTTCGGATGCCCGTGCGGGCCAATGATCCGGTGATTGCCCTGACACGGCGTTTTGCCTTGGGCGCAGGCGGCAGCTTCCTGTTTTCACAGGACGTGTTTGACGGGTTCCAGCCGGGTTCGGCCAAGGCCATCCTGTCCGCCGGAGCGTTGGCAAAATTCGACACACCCGGACTGCTGGATCAGCTGAACCGTTATCCCTATGGCTGCACCGAACAGATCACCAGCAAAGCGCTGCCGTTGCTGTACCTGTCATCCGTTGCGCAAGCCTCGGGGCTGGGGGATGGTCCGGTGGTGGATCAGCGCATTGCCGATTCGATCCGCAGCATCCTGACCCGTCAGGCCGCGAACGGAGCCTTTGGTCTGTGGCGCGCAGGCAGCGGGGATTTCTGGCTGGACGCCTATGTGACCGACTTCCTGTCCCGTGCCCGCACTCAGGGACATCCCGTGCCGGACCGGGCTTTCGCTCAGGCAATGGACAACCTTCGGAACAGGGTCAATTACGCGCCTGATTTTGACGAAGGCGGTCAGGACATTGCCTATGCTCTGATGGTTCTTGCGCGGGAAGGTGCGGCCTCGATGGGCGATCTGCGCTATTACGCGGATGTCAAAGGGGATGCCTTCGACACCCCTCTGGCGGCGGCACAATTGGGCGCAGCCCTGGCCTCTTACGGCGACCAGACCCGCGCGGATGCGATGTTCAACCGTGCCGCGCGGATGCTGGATCGGCAACAGAACCAGCAACAGAACATCTGGCGCGCTGACTACGGCACCCACCTGCGGGATGCGGCCGGTCTGTTGACCCTTGCCACGGGCGCGGGCAGCGAGGCGATTGACCGCGATGCTTTGATCCAACGGGTGAGCACGGGCCGCACGCCGCTGTCCACGCAGGAGGCCACGTGGTCATTGCTGGCGGCGCACGCGCTTGTGTCTGACCCAACGGGATCGGGCTTGATGGTCAACGGCGCGCCGGTTTCCGGTCCGTTCGTGAAGGTTCTGCAATCCGGGCAGGCGGATGAGATCAACATCACGGCCGCCGACGTTCAGGCGACGGACATCACCTTGACGATCACGGGTATTCCGGAGGTTCCGCCCGAGGCGGGCGGCACCGGCTACGCGATCGAACGCCGGTACTATTCGATGGATGGTGATTTGATCGACGCAAACAGCTTTGCCGTGGGTGACCGGTTCGTCACTGTACTGCAAGTAACACCGTTCGAAAGCGGCGGTGCGCGGTTGATGGTGGACGATCCACTGTCCGCCGGGATCGAGATCGACAACCCGAGCCTGCTGCGCTCGGGCGATGTGCGGGCACTCGACTGGCTGGACCTGTCCGACGCCACCCATACCGAGTTCCGTTCGGACAGGTTCCTGGCCGCCGTTGATTTGTCCGGTCGTGAGACGGTAACGCTGGCCTATGTGGCGCGCGCCGTAACACCGGGCGTGTTCCATCATCCTGCGGCCTCGGTCGAAGACATGTACCGCCCGCAGAACCGTGCGCGTACGTCGACCGGACGGGTCGAGATCCAGTGATCAGCCTTGCGCCATACCGCTGCTTGGGTGGCTGTCATGCCTAGGCGGTCGCGGCTTTTGTTTGCGCTGGCCGGAGCACTCTACCTGACGGCACTGGCGCGGGATGGTGTTGACCGCTGGGTCGACGCCACAACCCTGCCTCCCGTTCTGGCTGAAACTTCGGTCGAGATGCGAGACCGGAACGGCGACCTTCTGCGTGCATTTCCAGTCGAGGATGGCATCTGGAGGCTACGGCCCAGCGCCGTCGATCCGAATTTCATCGCCATGCTGATCCGGTACGAGGATAAACGGTTCTGGACCCACGCCGGAGTGGACTTCATCGCGATGCTGCGGGCCGCCGGGCAAAGCCTGTGGAACGGGCGTAACGTGTCGGGCGGGTCCACCCTGACCATGCAGGTGGCACGGTTGATCGAAGATGGCACGACCGGGCGCTGGAGCGGGAAATTTCGCCAGATCAGAGTCGCATTGGCGTTGGAGCGGCGTCTGAGCAAACAGCAAATCCTGAACCTTTATCTGACCCACGCCCCCTATGGCGGCAATCTGGAAGGGCTCCGTGCCGGTGCCCGCGCGTGGTTTGGAAAGGACGCCGCCCGGCTGACTCCCGCACAGACAGCCCTGTTGGTCGCATTGCCGCAATCCCCCGAGGCCCGGCGTCCGGATCGCAACCCACAGGCCGCCCGAGAAGCGCGTGACCGGGTGCTGCGCAGGCTTGAACGCCATAACGTCCTGACCGGTGCTGAGGCGCGCGCGGCCATGACCGAAACCCTTCCGGGTCGGATGAATCCGTTTCCGCGCCTTGCACCGCATCTGACTGACCGTGTGGTGCGGCAAGCACCCGCAATCCAGGCCTTCGACCTGACCCTGGATGCCGGATTGCAGGCCCGGCTGGAAACCTTGGTGGCCCAGGCCGCCACCCGTGTCGGACCGCGCGTTTCCGGGGCCCTGATCGTGGCCGATCATCGCAGCGGCGAGGTTCTGGCATCGGTCGGATCTGCCGGGTACCAGGATGCGCGTCAGGGGTTCGTGGATATGACCCGGGCCGTACGGTCGCCCGGATCGACCCTGAAACCTCTGGTCTACGGGCTGGCCTTCGATCAGGGGCTGGCCCATCCCGAGACCCTGATCAGCGACAGCCCCGTCATGTTCGGTCGGTACGCGCCGCGCAATTTTGACGGCGCATTCCGTGGAGATGTCCGGGTGCGGGATGCATTGCAATTGTCGCTGAACATCCCCGTTGTACGGCTGACGAATGAGCTGGGGCCCGTTCGTGTGATGACGGCATTGCGGTTGGCCGGCTCGGAACCGCGTCTGAAGGGCGGCACACCCGGATTGGCGATTTCTTTGGGCGGCGTGGGGTTGAGCCTGCACGATCTGGTACAGGTCTACGCCACCCTGGCAGCTGGAGGCACAGGCCCGATCCTGCATCATGACGTTCTGGCAGACGCCCAGCGCACCCCGCGCGTTCTGTCAGAAACCTCTGCCTGGCAGGTTGCGGACATTCTGGCCGGGCTCGCGCCACCGGCAGGCGGTGCAACAGGGTCGCTTGCCTACAAGACCGGCACGTCTTATGGCCACCGCGATGCCTGGGCCATCGGCTTTGACGGGCAGCACGTCATCGGGGTCTGGCTGGGCCGCGCCGATGGAACGCCTGTTCCCGGTGCATTTGGGGGCGATCTTGCCGCGCCGCTTCTGGCCGAGGCTTTCAACCTGTTGAAACCCGACCTCACGCCCCTGCGTCCACCGCCACCCTCGACCCTGCTTGTCGGCGCGGCCCAATTGCCGCAACCGTTGCAGCGATTTCGCCCCCGCACGACAGCTTTCAAGGATGATCCCTCGGCGCCGGACCTGCTGTTCCCGCCAGATAACGCCGTGTTAGAGACGTCAGGAGCACCATTGACGGTCAAACTGCGTGGGGGCGTCGGGCCGTTTTCCGTGCTGGCAGATGGCGTACCGGTGCTGACCGGGCAGCGGCGACGAGAGTTCGAAATCCCCAATCCGGGGACCGGCTTCACCTCACTTGTCGTGGTGGATGCGCAAGGTCAGTCCGACAGGGCGTCAATCAGGATCGATTAGCGCCGCCCTTCGCGCAGCCAACCGCCCAACAGGAAACCTCCTGCCAACAGCAAAACCAGCCAAGGTGGCAGCAGACCCGCCTGGGTCACATCCCGTGTCTCGTAGGCATCGCGCGGGGTCAGACCGATCCAGCCCCGACCAGCCGCCGGACGCCCGGCGCGCACGTTGCGGATCGACGGCAATCCATCTTCCAAACGGATCACGCCGCCACGCATGCCGGCCAGAACCGGTTCAAGAACATCCCCCGTTGCGATGGTGCGTTCAAACTCCTTCGGCGCGGCGGGACCAAGGCCAATCACGGCTGTATGGTCGCCTTCCTGCAAACGGTAAAGACCAATCTCAGGCCCAAAATATTGCGCTTCGAACCGCCCCGGAGAGACCTCTTGCAAAGTGATTTCCAGCGTTTCGCCGTTCGGACGCGTCACAGTCACCGGACCCACATCATCCCCAAGAGTCTGTCGAATGATGCGCATGGACTGCCCGTTGGCTTCGGCCCACAGCGCCTCTTCCTCAAGCTCGGGTTCCTTCATCATCCAATGGGCCAGCCTGCGCAAAAGCTCCAGTTGTGGGCCGCCGCCTTCAAAGCCACGGCTCCACAGCCAGGCGTGGTCCGAAGCCAGCATCGCGACACGCCCTTCTCCAACTCGGTCCAGAACCAGCAGGGGGCGTTCGTCAATGCCTGTCATCAGAACCTCGCCCGAGCGATGGTTCACATCGATCTGGCGCAACCAGGCCCCCCAATCCTCGGAATCGCCAAGATTTGTTGTCACCGGATGGCGCTGACCCAAGTCGCTGACCTTCGGAACATAGCGTTCCTCGAAGACACGCGCAGAGGGTTGAGCCGGCAGGATCGGTGCCAGCGGCGACCGGAAAATGCTGTCAGCTCCGGCGAAATCGCGACCGGCCGCAATCAGAACGGCGCCGCCATCGTTGATATAACTGGTGACGTTGTCCAGATAGATCGCAGGCAGGATGCCGCGCCGCTTGTAGCGGTCGAAGATGATCAGATCGAAATCGTTGATCTTTTCCAGAAACAGTTCACGCGTTGGGAAAGCGATGAGTGAAAGCTCGTCGACGGGCACGCCATCCTGTTTCTCGGGCGGACGCAGGATGGTGAAGTGCACGAGGTCTACGGAACTGTCGGATTTCAGCAAGTTGCGCCATGTGCGTCCACCGGGATGCGGCTCACCCGAGACCAGCAACACGCGCAGGCGATCCCGAACGCCGTTCATCTGGATCAGCGCGGTGTTGTTGCGGTCGGTCAACTCACCTTCGGCCTGAGGCACGGAAAACTGGATCACGTTGCGCCCGCCATGCGGCAGGGCGACAGGCAGTTCGACGTCCCGACCGATTGGAATACTCAGCTGCTGCGGCTCGCCACCATCCACGGAAATCTCCAGCGGCGCTGTCGCGGCACCCGCGGGGGCTGCACCGCTGTCTTCCACGCGCAGGGTCAAAGTCACTGATTCTCCGATGATGGCAAAGGCCGGCGCGTTTCGGACGATAAGCCTGCGATCCCAGTCGTCTGCACGCCCGGTTTGCAACAGATGCATCGGCGCCGGCAATTCCGGGGCCTGATCGGCATCATGCACGATCCCGTCCGATACCACCAGAATGCCCGCAATGCGCGCGCGCGGTTCTTCGGCCAGGGCTTCATTCAGGGCGGCCATGACCTGCGTGCCCTCATCCCCGTCACCGTCGCCGACCCGAATGCGGCGCAGTTCCGTATTGTCCCGCGCCTCGATCTCGGCGGCCAGATCTTCGGCGGCCTGCGCCGTTTGTTCGGCCCGGTCCGAAAGTGTCTGGCTGGCGCTTTCATCCTCGATCATCAAAACGATATCCGTCAGCGGCGCGCGGTCCTCGACTTGATAGACCGGACCGGACAGTGCCGCGATGACAACCAAAGCCGCCAATCCCCGCAGGGCCCAGCCCGACAAGCCGCGCCACAAGGCCAGACCTACTCCGACCGCGGCAATCGCCCCCACAGCAGCCAAAAACGGCCACGGGATCAGAGGGTCGAATATGACGGTTCCGGTCATTGTCCCAACCTGTCCAAAAGGGCGGGCACATGGACCTGATCGGATTTGTAGTTCCCGGTCAGAACGTGCATCACCAGATTGACGCCAAAACGATTGGCCAGTTCGCGTTGCCGTTCCCCGGCATAGCCACGACCGACAGGCAACAGGGCCTGCCCGTTGCGATCCACGGCCCAGGCCCCGGCCCAGTCATTGCCGCCGATAACCACCGGCGTCACATTGTCGTTGAGGTTGCGGAATGGCATCCCCTCGATCTGTTCGGCATCCCCGGGCGCAGCTTCGACCCAAACTTCTGCGCCGGAATAGCGACCCGGAAAATCCTGGAGCAAATAGAATGTTCTGGTCAGGACGTGATCGCGGGGTATCGGCTCTAATGCCGGGATATTCAGCGGTCCGGCCAGTTGCTGCAACTTGCGGCCATTCGGACTGGATGCGCCGAAACCGGCAATATCCGCATCACGCGTGTCAAACAGGATCATCCCACCCGAGCGCAAATATGCGTTCAGTTTGATATACGCCTCAGCCGAAGGTTGCGGCTGGTTCGGTGTAATGGGCCAATAAAGCAGCGGAAAGAATGCAAGCTCGTCTCGCTCCAGATCAACGCCGATGGGGTCCGCCGGTTCGACAGAGGTGCGAAAGAACAGGGTTTGTGCCAAGCCCCGCAATCCGGCCTCGGCAATGTCGTCCACCTGCGCGTCACCCGTCAGCACATGCGCCAGCACAAGTTCTTGCGTTGCCGCCAGGGCGAACTCGGTATCTTCGGGCGTCTGCGCCTGTACGTCCGGCACCAGCAGAAAAGCCGCCAGCGCCGCAGCCGTCGTTCGGGCCAGACCCAACCTGCCCGACAAAGCCAGAGAGGCAATTACGTCAACCGTCAGCAAGATCAGTGCGAGGCTGAGCAACAGGCCACCAAGCGGGGTTTCGGTGCTGATTTCCTGCCCCTTGATCGGCACATTGGCGGGCCAGGTCACCGGGCGCAGCTCGGTTTCTTCCGAGACCACGTTCAATGCCAGCTTCTGTTTGCCGCTTTCATAAAGACCCGGACGCAGCTCTGGCCCGATCCGGCCCGAGATCAGCTGAACCCCATCCACACCGGCCAGCGTTCCGGCATCCGACAAGGCCCCAAACCCGTCCATGATCTGAACCGGTTCCCACGTGGTGCCCTGCAACTGCGCCTCTTGCCGCGACTTGGCTGCCGAAGCCACGGCCAAACGGTCCAGCATCTCGACGAACAGGCCTGACAAGGGCAGGCTGGACCATTCGGCATCCGCAGTGACGTGAAACAGCACCACCTGCCCAAGTCCCAGTGCCTTGCGCGTCACCAATGGAGTGCCGTCGGACAGCGAAGCAATCACGCGATCCGCCAAGTTAGGGTCTGGTTGGGCCATGACTTGTGTCGAGACAACCACGTCATCCGGGATAGCCAGGCCGAAAAAAGGAGAGTTCTCGGGGAATGGAGCCAGCGTCTTGGCTTCGCCCCAGCTCATCGCGCCGCCGACGGATCGCCCACCGCTGCGAAGCCGCGCCGGCAACAGGGTGTCTTCGGTGTCCCTGCCCAGATCGCTGGCCGCCATGCGCGGACCGGCAAAACGCAGCAGCAGCCCACCCTGTTCGACCCATTCGATCAAAGCAGCCTTTTCCGGTTCAGACATCTGGGCCACGTCCGACAGGACGATCACATCCGGGTTGGCGGGCAAAACCTCAAGCAGGGCGCCATCCACAAAATCCGCGGTCGGACTCAGGACCTGTGTCAGGTAATGCAGAGGCGACAACAGCTCCAGCCCTTCACGGTTGAGGGTTCCGGCAATCAGTGCAACCTCGCGCCGGCGCAAACTGTCATCGGTCAGGGTCACGGCCCCGGCGGACCTTTGGCCCTGAATTTCAAACCGCGTGATCCGGGCGCGCAATTCCGACGGCAGTGCCAGATCGGCCTGCGCCGTGGTTTCGCCGGCTTCAAGGGTCAGCTCAACGGAATGCAGCACCCGGGCCGTGCCCGCCGGATCACGGCCTTGCGCCAATACCGTCACGCGGTCTTCCGGGCCGGGGCCCGCGCGCTGAACGGTCAATTGGATCAGCCCGTCCTGATAGGCCGCAGGCCGGATCGCAACGGGCCGAGACGCCGCCTGATAGACCGTCACATCACCGCGCGCCTGAAGGCTGGACACCAGCTCAGCGTGGTCTGCATAGCCCAGCCGGTCACTGAACCAATGGGTATCAAACCTGCCGTCAACGGCGTTCAACGCGCCAATGGTCTGAGCAATCTGATCCGCATTCGGCTGCCAGGGGTTCGGGGTCAGCCCCGGCAAACGCCCGCGCCACGCTTCCGCAGCCTGAAATACAGGTGTTTCCGGCTCTGTCAGGCGCAAAATCGCAACCGTGCGGCCCGCGCGCCCGGCTTCGGACAGCTGGGTGTCGATTTGGTCAAGTGTCGCCGGCCAGCGCGCGGCACCGGCCCAACTGGCATCCAGCACCAGCAGCAGCGGCCCGGTTCCGGTTTCATCCCGTGACGGGTTCAGAACCGGCCCTGCCAGCCCGATGATGATCGCAGCCGCCGCCAGCATCCGCAGCAGCAGCAGCCACCACGGAGTGCGGTCAGATACGCTTTCGTCATCCTTCAGGCCCAGCAGCAGCGTGACCGCCGGGAACAAGCGGCGGATCGGTGCGGGCGGAACAGCGCGCAGGATCAGCCACAGGATCGGCAGGGTCAGAAGACCCAGCAACACCCAGGGCGCGGTAAAGCCGATGCCCGCCAGAACCGTCATCGCGTTCCCCCGTCCAAGGCCCGATAAAGCCACAACAGAGCCGCCTGCGCGCTGTCGCCCGTGTGATGCAGGCCCAGTTGCCAGCCCGTCGCTCGGCATAACTGCGTCAGCGCGTCCTTGCGGCGTGCGAGGCGTTCCAGATAACGATCCCGCAACTCAGCAGCCTTGAGCGTTTCGTGTCGGACGGACCCTCCGACGCTTTCGAAGATGGTGCGCCCGCGATAGGGAAACGACTCCTCACCCGGATCCAGCACTTGCAGAACCACGCCGCGCACGCCACGGTCGGCGGCTTTGGTCAGGGCCAGTTCAACTTCATCCATGGGGCCCAGAAAATCAGAGATGAACACGGCGCGGGCATGAGGGATCATGGCGCGGTGTTCGGGCGGGGCGTAATCCGCTTGATCATCCTCGGACCAGGCCTGCGCCAGCCGGATGATCTGCGCATTGCCGCGCCGGGGCGGCAAGGTGGTGCCGGTCAGGCCGACACGTTCACCACCGCGCACCAGAAGGATGGATGTCGCCAGCCCCAACAGCCGGGCGCGATCCGCTTTGGTCGGCAGGGTCTTGTCGGATGCAAACCGCATTGAAGCCCCCTGATCGACCCACAGCATCACGGATTGCGCGATCTGCCATTCCCGCTCACGTACAAACTGCTGATCCCCCCGCGCCGAGCGGCGGTGATCGATCATGCGACGGCTGTCGCCGATCTGGGCCGGACGGTATTGCCAGAAATCATCCCCCATGCCGGACCGCCGTCGACCGTGGTCGCCCAGCAGAACGGTACCTGCCAAATGCTCGGCCCGCGCCAACAGGGGCGGCAGCCGTGATGCCTCGGCTTCGGATCTTTCGCGAAGGGTCAGCGCGGCATTCACGCCGCGGCCTCGGTCCGGATCAGCCCGACAGCGGTCGAGTCGATCAGATCAGCAAGGCTGTCGCCACGCGCCCGTGCCGCAAAGTTCAGTGCCATCCGATGGCTGAGCACCGGGCGCGCCATGTCCAGAACATCCTCGGCATTTGGCGCCAGACGTCCCTGCAACATGGCACGCGCCCGCACCGTCATCATCAGCGCCTGCGCTGCACGAGGGCCCGGGCCCCAGGCCACGGTTTCGGCAACCCGTTCGGACACACCGGATTCTTCGGGGCGGAAGGCCCGCACCAGATCAAGGATCAGCTCAACGACGGATTCTCCGACCGGCATCCTACGCAACAGGACCTGCGCGGCCAGCAACTCTTCCTTGCTGAAAATCTGATGCGCTTCCTCTTCTTCAACCCCTGTCGTGGCCAGCAGAATATCCCGCTCGGTCTGACGGTCGGGGTATTCGACATCGATCTGTACCAGGAACCGGTCAAGCTGCGCTTCGGGCAGCGGATAGGTGCCCTCCTGTTCAATCGGGTTTTGCGTTGCCAGCACGTGGAAGGGCGTACCCAATGAACGATCCTCGCCCGCTACGGTCACTGTACGTTCCTGCATCGCCTGCAACAGCGCCGACTGAGTCCGCGGACTTGCCCGGTTGATCTCGTCCGCCATCAACAGCTGACAGAAGATCGGGCCGGGAATGAAACGGAAATGGCGGCTACCATCGTCGGCAGTATCCAACACCTCAGAGCCCAGAATATCGGCGGGCATCAGGTCGGGCGTGAACTGAATGCGGTTGCCATGCAGGCCCATCACCGTTGACAGGGTCTCGACCAGACGCGTTTTGCCCAGCCCCGGCAGACCGATCAGAAGGGCATGGCCGCCACACAAAAGCGCGGTCAGCGTCAGGTCCACGACCCTCTCCTGCCCGATGAAGCGGCGGGTGATCGAGGCCTTGGCCTCTTGCAGCTTGTTTTCCAGCGCTTCGATCTCGGCTACGAGGTCGGCAGGTTCGGTCATGACTTTCCCTTCCGTGGAGTAATATGATTGAAGTGTATCGCGCTGAGAGGAAATGGCAAAAGCAATGAGCGGACAAAAACCTGTGAAACCGTCGCCAGATGGTCTGGCGGCATCGGTCCAGGCGGCCAAAACCAACGGTTTACCGCCCGTTCACCTCTGGAATCCTCCGTTTTGCGGCGATCTGGACATAAAGATCGCAAAAGATGGCACATGGAGTTATTTAGGCTCACCCATCACCCGTTTCGAGCTTGTGAAGCTTTTTTCCTCAATTCTTAAGAAGGAAGACGGCAAATACTACCTCGTCACGCCGGTCGAGAAGGTGGGAATCACTGTCGAAGACGCGCCGTTTGTTGCTGTGGATTTCGACCGGGTCGGGGATGGAAAGGACCAGTCCTTGACCTTCACAACCCATGTTGGCGACAGGGCCGTGGCCGGAGTTGACCATCCGATCCGCATTGTAATCGACCCTGAAACAGACGAACCCTCACCCTACATATTGATCCGCGACAACCTCGAAGCCCGCATAGACCGCAAAAGCTTCTACCGCCTCGTCGAGATCGGAACGCATCATGACGGCTGGTTCGGTGTTTGGTCAGGCGGGCAGTTCTTTGGCCTGATCCCCTCAGCCGACCTGAGCTGACCGGGGCGCGCGATCCTGTGCCAGCACGACAGCCATTGCAACAATGCCCGCACCCAGTGCCCGGGTCCAGTTCCACTCGTCCCCCAGCATCAGCATGATCAGCATCACGTAGAACGGGGCAACATTGATGTGAAAAGAGGCCAACGCAACGCCCAGCTTGCCGACGGAGGTGATGAAAAGGACCTGGCTGAGGCCCATGGAAACAAGCGCATAGATCATCAGCATGCCTGCCTGCTGCACGTCGAATGCAGTTGCAGGCATCACTTCCAGGCCAAACTGCGCCGATCCGAAAACCAGCAGCGACGCCATGGCCAGCCCTCCGACGAAGGTGATCGTGGTGCGCCCGGTCTGGCTGAGCTCGGGGAAGTCCCGGGCGGTTGCCATGCTGGCCCAGCAAAACAGCACCGTTGATCCAACCGCACAGGCCGCGCCCAGACCCAACTGTGCCGGGGCCAAGGCGCTGGTGGCGATCAGCCCGCCGACAATCGACACAAGAACGCCCAGCGCAAAATTCCACTTCAACCGGCGTGTGCCAGCAGCCAATTCAAGCAATGTGGCCACCAAGGGCGCGCACGAGACGATGAGCGCCACCGTCACCGGGTCGGTCAGCTTTTGCGCCACGATCAAAAGGAACATTCCCGACCCGATCCCAAGGCCGCCGACGGTCATTGCATGACCCCAGCGGGCCGAAACAACCCGGCGCGGTCCGTCCAGAATCACCCAGACCGGTACCATCACCAATACGGCCAGCGCCAGTCGCGCGGCCAACAGGGCAACGGGCGGCCATGTTTGCAACAGCACTTCGGCCGCCGGAAACCCGGCCGCCCATGTCAGCATCGAGGCCACGGCCAATCCGTTGCCCGACAAAGCAGAATACTGTCCCGCCGGCGCAGAAAGGCCGTTCCCGCGGACGGGGTCTGGGCTCATCGCCATCGTTTCGAACCTTCTATTGGCACGGCGCCGGAAAAATGATTCGCCGCGATACCAGAAACGTTTCCGATTTCCTCGGGTCGATCTGGTCGAATTTCGACAAACTGTCGTTTTCTGTCACTTTCGCAGAAATCAACGCGCGGATAAGGTCGGGCCACCTGAAACCCATGGGCCGCCTATGCCAAAATTCGCCGCGAATATCTCGTTGCTCTTTGCCGAACTTCCGTATCTCGACCGGTTTCAGGCAGCGGCAGACGCCGGGTTCCGGGCGGTCGAGATCTTGTTCCCGTATGAACTTGCAGCAAAAGAAACCCGGCGGGCCTTGCTGGCCAACGGGCTCGAACTGGTTCTGATCAACGCGCCTCCGCCGAATTATACCGGTGGCACACCAGGTTATGCCGCCATCCCCGGCGGTGCGTCCCGGTTTCAGTCTGATATCCGCCGCGTTCTGCGCTACGCTCAGGTGCTGCGACCGGGCTTCATTCATATCATGTCCGGATACGCAGCCGGAACGGATGCGATGGACTGCTTCGTGCACAACTTGCAGTGGGCTGCCGATTTCGCACCGCAGCAGACTTTCACGATCGAACCCCTCAATCCGATGTCCCAACCCGGCTATTTTCTGAACGACTATGATCTGGCGGCCGAGGTACTGGGCCGCGTGGATCGCCCGAATGTCGGTCTGCAATATGACAGTTTTCACGCACATATGATCCACGGCGACGCGCTGGCCGTCTGGGAGCGTTTTCACCCCAGTGTTGTCCACGCCCAGATCGGGGCCGCCCCCGAACGTTCTGAACCGGGGCGCGGGCCCACGGATTTCGCGCTGCTTTTCGCGGCAATGGATGATGCTGGTTACACCGGTTGGGTCAGCGCCGAATACGCGCCTTCTACCCGGCACACCGAGGCATCTCTGCACTGGATGCAATAGGCCTGTGCGCCTGCGCACTGGAAACCACATTTCGAATGCTGCAAATGAACCGGCAAATCAGCAGAGGAAGAGCCACATGATTCCCGCCCGTTTTGCCCCCGTCCTGTTTGCCTTCATCCTGTCAGGGCTGATGTCCTGCATCGTGACCTGCATCGCAACAGTCAAAGAGATCGGGCTGGGCCCCGAGACACTCGCCAGTTGGATGGGTGCCTGGAGCGTCAGCTGGCCGGTGGCCTTCGCGGTGGTTCTGTTCGTGGCCCCGCTGACCCGCCGGTTGGTCGCGCTGTTGGTCAGGCCCGAGGCCTGACCTGCCGCGAAGATGGCCCGCCGGGCCTGATGAGCGGCATGGCGCTTGCTAATGCGCCTCGGCCCAGTTGGCGCCTTTGCCCGCATCCACCGTCAGTTTCACGTCCAGCTTCACCGCCGGGTCGGGTGCGTTCTCCATAACGTCGCGTGCAATCTCGATGGTCTGATCCACGGAATCCTCGGCGACTTCGAACAACAGTTCGTCATGGACCTGCAACAGCATCTTGGCGGGCAGCCCATTGATCGCACCCGGCATCCGCACCATCGCGCGCCGGATCACATCCGCCGCCGTGCCCTGAATCGGCGCGTTGATCGCCGCCCGGCGCGAGAATCCTGCATGCGGCCCCTTGGCGTTGATCTCGGGCGTGTGGATCTTGCGCCCGAACAGGGTTTGGACATAACCGTGCTCTTTGGCAAATGCCACCGTGTCATCCATATACTGGCGAATGCCCGGAAAGCGTTCGAAATAGCGGTCGATGAAACCCTGTGCCTCGGCCCGCGGGATGCGCAGGTTGCGCGCCAGGCCGAAGCCCGAGATGCCATAGATCACACCAAAGTTGATCGCCTTGGCCTGACGGCGGATATCCGGCGTCATCTCATCCAGCGGCACGTCGAACATCTCGGATGCCGTCATCGCGTGAATGTCCAGCCCATCGGCAAAGGCCTGTTTCAGAGTCGGAATGTCGGCGATATGTGCCAGGATGCGCAGCTCGATCTGGCTGTAGTCGAGGCTGACCAGAACATTGCCCGCCTCGGCGACAAAGGCCTCGCGGATACGGCGGCCTTCTTCGGTGCGCACGGGGATGTTCTGCAAATTGGGGTCGGTCGAGGCCAGACGCCCGGTATTCGCCCCGGTGATGGCATAAGACGTGTGCACCCGGCCCGTGTCGGGGTTGATATGGGTCTGAAGCGCGTCGGTATAGGTCGATTTCAGCTTGGACAGCTGGCGCCAGTCCAGCACCCGGCGCGGCAATTCATGCTCGGTCGCCAGATCTTCCAGCACATCGGCGCCGGTCGAGTACTTGCCGGTCTTGCCCTTCTTGCCACCTTCCAAGCCCATCTTCTCGAACAGGATCTCGCCCAGCTGCGCGGGTGAGCCGACGTTGAAGGTTTCGCCGGCCAGCTCGTGAATTTCAGCCTCTAACCCGGCCATTTTCTGTGCAAAAGCGTTCGACATGCGGCTCAGCACATCGCGGTCGACCTTTATGCCGTGCATCTCCATTTCCGTCAGAACCGGCACCAAAGGGCGTTCAAGCGTCTCGTAGACAGTCGTCACCTGCACCCGGTGCAGCTGCGGCTTGAACAGTTTCCACAAGCGCAGGGTGATGTCGGCATCCTCGGCGGCATAGGCGGTGGCCTCGTCGATCGGCACCTTGTCGAAGGTGATCGCCGATTTGCCCGACCCCAGCAGCGGTTTGATCGGGATCGGCGTGTGGCTCAGGTATCTCTCGGACAAGGTGTCCATCCCGTGCCCATGCTCGCCACCGTGCATGGCGTAGGACATCAGCATCGTATCATCGATCGGGGTCACATTGATGCCGTGACGCCTGAATATCTTGGCGTCGTATTTCATGTTCTGCCCGATTTTGAGGATCGAGGGGTCCTCCAGCACCGGCTTCAGCAGTGTCAGCGCCTCATCCAGCGGCATTTGCCCTTCAGCCAGCGCGTCTGAGCCGAACAGATCATCCGCCGTACCATCGCGATGGGTCAGCGGGATGTAACAGGCTTCGCCAGCCTCGACACACAGCGAAATACCGACCAGATCGGCGATCATTTCATTCAGACCGGTGGTTTCGGTATCCACCGCAACCCAGCCTCGCTCATGGGCCTGATCAATCCACTTTTGCAGAGCCACTGCATCACGGACACATTCATACTTCGCCGAGTCAAACGGGATCGTCTCGGCCTCAACTTCCTTGGCCGCAGGCACCGGTGCATCGGCGATGGCCGGTGCTTCGACGCCCAACTTGTCAGCAATCCGTTTGGTCAGTGTGCGAAACTCCATATCCGCCAGAAAACTCAGCAGGGTCTCTGCGTCGGGCTCCCGCACTTCGAGATCATCCAGCGTGAAATCCAGCGGTGTGTTCTCGTCCAACTGCACCAGTTTCTTCGACAGTTCGATCTGATCGCGCTTGTCGATCAGGGTTTGCCGGCGCTTGGGCTGTTTGATTTCCTCGGCCCGGTCCAGCAGTGTTTCCAGATCACCGTATTCGTTTATCAGAAGGGCAGCCGTCTTGACCCCGATGCCCGGGGCGCCCGGCACGTTGTCGACGGAATCGCCGGCCAGCGCCTGAACATCCACAACGCGCTCGGGGCCAACTCCAAACTTCTCGATCACCCCATCCCGATCAATACGCTTGTTCTTCATCGCATCCAGCATCTCGACACCGTCACCGACCAACTGCATCAGATCCTTGTCGGAGCTTACGATGGTCACGCGGCCCCCAGCCTCGCGCGCCTGCACGGCAAGGGTGGCGATGATGTCGTCGGCCTCATAGCCTTCGAGTTCCTTGCAGGCGATGTTGAACGCTTTTGTCGCCTCGCGGGTCAGTGGAATTTGCGGGCGCAGATCCTCGGGCATCGCTTCGCGGTTGGCCTTGTACAGGTCGTACAGATCATTCCGGAATGTGTGCGACCCCTTGTCGAAAATCACCGCCACATGGGTCGGTGCATCCGGCCCCGCGTTCCCTTCGACATATTTCTGAAGCATGTTGCAGAACCCGGACACCGCCCCAATCGGCAAACCATCCGACTTGCGGGTCAGCGGTGGCAGCGCGTGATAGGCCCTGAAAATAAAGGCCGATCCGTCGATCAGATGCAGGTGACACCCTTTTCCGAATTTGCTCATGCGCGCGCTCCCTATCGGTCAGGGATGGTTCTGCCACAGGGTCGCGCGGGTGACCAGCCAAGAACGCAGCCTAACCGCCAAACAGCCCCGAAAAGACGTCAGAGAAACTGTTCAGCAAAGCCATGATCACCAACACCCCAAGCAACGCAAAAAACGCAAAGGCAAAGAACTGGAAAAGGATTGCCCCCGTACCGATAACCATTCCGGCGATGGCAGGGCGCCGCTTTTCGTGACGCAGGATGCCAACGGCCGAGATGACGATCGCAAGCCCGCCCAGCATGGCAACACCGATCCGCAGGAAATCATCCAGATCGCGGGCGCGGGCAACGGGCTCGGGTTGTTCCATCCCCGCGGCGGCCCTCAGGGTCGATTTGCCGATCTCGGCTGCCAGTTCACCCAGCGACACACCCGCAGTCTGCTGAGGTGCAAAAGGCCCCGCCCAGAATACGAACAACGCGGCAATCAACGCCAAAGACGCGATGCCGAACCCAACCCATCCGAAAACCGGGTTAACATTGTCAGTGGTCGAAATTCCGGTCATCACGTATCCCTGCTTTGGTAGCTCCAAAGCACTATCATGAAAACCGGGGCAAGATTTGGGCGAAACCCGGTTGGTCGGGCAATCAGCCCTGTTCGGTGCCTTTCAGCACATATTTGCAGTCGCAATACGGGCACTCGACCCAGCCTGTATCCTCGGGGATTTGCAGCCAGACGCGCGGATGGCCCAATGCGCCTTCGCCGCCGTCACAGGCGACACGGGCGGTTTCAACGATCTTGGTTTCCGGCGCTTCGATGGTCACGGCTGGCGATCCTTCTTCGGTTGTCGGCCTCGCGGGCATGCATTAGGTGCGTTTATGAGCGATGAGCAATCCGGGGGCAAGAGCCACATGAGCGATGCGGCAATCAGGATCGAAGGTCTGTGCAAAACCTATCGTGGCGGCAAGGGTCAGCCTGAAAAACACGCGCTGAAAGGCATTGATTTGACTGTTCCCAGGGGTTCGGTTTTTGGGCTGCTGGGCCCGAATGGCGCCGGGAAATCGACCCTGATCAATATTCTCGCCGGGTTGGTGGTGAAGTCCTCGGGCCGTGTATCGATCTGGGGTTTCGATCAGGATCAGAATCCGCGACAATCCCGCGCCGCGATTGGTGTCATGCCGCAAGAGCTGAACCTTGACCCGTTTTTCACCCCTCGGGGTGCATTGGAGGTTCAGGCAGGCCTGTACGGCGTCCCGAAATCCGAACGCCGCAGCGATGAGATCCTTGAACTGGTCGGCCTCAGCGACAAGGCCGAGGCCTATGCCCGCACGCTGTCGGGCGGGATGCGGCGGCGGCTGCTGCTGGCCAAGGCGCTGGTCCATCACCCCAAAATCCTGGTGTTGGACGAACCCACGGCAGGCGTGGACATCGAACTGCGCCAGATGCTGTGGGCCAATGTGCGCAAGCTGAACGAACAGGGCATGACCATCATCCTGACCACCCACTATCTGGAAGAAGCGCAGGAGATGTGCGACGAGATCGCCATCATCAACCACGGTGAAAAGATCGCTCAGGACAGTACCGCAAACCTGCTGGGCCGCATGGACAGCCGGACCATGGTCATTGTTCCCGACACCCCGGTGGTCGACCTGCCGGTGACCGAAGGCGTCGAGGCCAGCTTACGTGAAGACGGCAGCCTGATACTGCAATATCGCAGCGCCCGGACCAGCGCCGAGCAGGTTCTGGAATCCGTCCGGGCGGCCGGCATCCGCATCCGCGACGTGCGCACCGAAGAGGCCGATCTCGAGGACGTGTTCCTGGCCCTGACCTCCTCGCGCGCCGACGATGCCCCGGCCGACGATCAGGACCAGCCACGCCGGGGCTTGCACCGGGTCAAGCTCTAAACCCGGTCTATCCGCGCTTGGTAGCAGTTGTTCCGTGCCGATCTTACGTGAATATAGGCCACGTCCGGGCGGGCAAAGATGGCGCTGACTTTTGCGTCGATCTGATCTTTTGGCGTGATTGCCCCGGTGCCATAAACGATCCGGTCATCTGGTCCATACCCCTTGATCAGATAGTCCGGTGCAGTGGTCAAAATCTCGGGCAGGGCGTCGCCTTCATAGCGCTTGCAAGGCGTTGCGCACAGAAAGATCGGTCCTGTTTCAGCGTAGGGATGTGGCTCTAAAAAGGGGCGATGCGCCAGTATCAGCATCTCTGCGCCTTCGGGGATGTTCCTCAGGCAGTGGCGACAGGGATTGCCAGCCCCCGACGAAACGGCGCGCTCGGGCGTGTGGCCATAGGCATCAGGCTGACCTGCCTGAAGGGCGCGGACTTCGTCAGTGGGCAGAGCGGTGATTTTGAACATCTCGTGTCTCCTTTTTCTGCAACCATGCGCGCCTGTTCAGGTCCAGGCGACCCGTTTCCTGCGCAAAGGACTCGAAAAAGAACAAAACGTGAATATAATGTGGAATCGCCATGTATGCCGAGCTGTCGATCACGTCGAACTTCACCTTCCTCACCGGGGCCTCGCACCCCGAGGAGTACATGGAGCGCGCCGTCACCCTGGACCTGCCCGCCATCGCCATCGCCGATGACAACTCGGTGGCCGGGATCGTCCGCGCCCACACCCAGGCGCGCGAGATCGCCCGCAAGGTGCGTGAGCGCCGCGCGTGGGAAGAGCAGAACACGCCCATCGGCCCGCCCTGCCCCGATCACATCCCGAAACCGCCCTCGTTTCCGGTGCATGCGGTGCCGCGGCTGATCCCGGCGGCGCGGCTGCTCTTTACCGATGCCCCGCCCGTCACCGCCCTGCCCCTCAACCGGCAGGGCTGGGCCAGCCTGTGCCGCATCCTGTCCACCGGGCGGCTGCGCGCGGCCAAGGGCGACTGCATCCTGCACCTGTCCGACCTGCTGGAGTTCTCCGACGGTCTGCACCTGCTGCTCTGGCCACAGGCGGGCCGTCCGACCGGCGGCGCGAGCGGATGGCGGACACAGGCGCAACAGCTGACGCGCCGCTTTGCCGGGCGCATGCACCTGCTGATGCATCCCCGCTATGACGGGGCAGATTCCGCGTTTTTCTCAATGTTAGAGACTGAATCCGACCATCTGGGCCTGCCCACCATCGCCAGCGCCGCGCCGATGATGCATCACGGCTCGCGCCGCAAGCTGGGTGATGTGCTGACCGCCATCCGCCTGCGCCGCAAGGTGGACGATCTGGGCCGCCACGCGCTGGCCAATGGCGAACAGCGCCTGCGCTCGGAACCCGAGATGCTGCGTATCTTCAAGGGCTTTGAGGACGCCGTGGCCCGCGCTTATGCGCTCAGCCAGGAACTCACATTCTCGCTGGACGAGCTGCGCTATGAATATCCCAGCGAGGGCAGCGACCAGGAAACCCCGACCCAGCGCCTGCATCGGCTGGCACATGAAGGGTTGAAATGGCGCTATCCCGCCGGGGCGTCCGAGAAAGCCAAAAAGATGCTGGCGCATGAGCTGACGCTGATCGGCAAGCTGAAATACGAGCCCTATTTCCTGACCGTCCGCGACATCGTCCATTTCGCCCGCTCGCGCGGCATCCTGTGCCAGGGGCGCGGCTCGGCGGCGAACTCCGTCGTCTGTTTCTGTCTCGGCATCACCGAGGTCAGCCCCGAGATGGGCACAATGGTCTTTGAACGCTTCGTCTCCGAGGCGCGGGACGAGCCACCCGACATCGACGTCGATTTCGAACATGAACGCCGCGAAGAGGTGATCCAGCACATCTATGAACGCTATGGCCGCCACCGCGCCGGGCTCTGCGCCACCGTGATCCACTATCGCGGCAAGCGCGCCATCCGCGAGGTGGGCCGCGCCATGGGCCTGACCGAAGACACGATTTCCGCCCTGTCCTCGCAGCTGTGGGGGTTTTTCTCGGCCTCGGGGCTCGAGGCGGAACGGATGCGCGAGATCGGCCTCGACCCCGAGGATCGGCGCCTGAAACAGACTCTAATGCTGGTCTATGAGATCAACGGCTTCCCCCGCCACCTGTCCCAGCATGTGGGCGGATTCATCATCACCGAGGGCCGTCTGGACGAGCTGGTGCCCATCGAGAACGCCACGATGGAGGATCGCACCGTCATCTGCTGGGACAAGGACGATATCGACACGCTGGGCATCCTCAAGGTCGATGTCCTGAGCCTTGGCATGCTGACCTGCATCCGCAAGGCGTTTGATCTGATTGGCCAGCACCACCAGACCAGCTATACGCTCGCCACCCTGCCGCCCGAGGACCCGGCGGTCTATGACATGCTGTGCCGCGCGGATTCGGTCGGCGTGTTCCAGGTGGAATCACGTGCGCAGATGAACTTTCTGCCCCGGATGCGGCCGCGCAATTTCTATGATCTGGTGATCGAGGTCGCCATCATCCGCCCCGGCCCCATTCAGGGCGACATGGTCCACCCCTATATCCGCCGCCGAAACGGCGAGGAGGAGGTCAGCTTCCCCTCGGACGAACTGGGCGAGGTGTTGGGCAAGACGCTGGGCGTGCCGTTGTTCCAGGAACAGGCGATGCAGATCGCCATCGTCGGCGCGGGTTTCACCCCGGAACAGGCGGACCGGCTGCGGCGCTCGCTGGCGACCTTCAAGAAACATGGCAATGTCAGCGAATTCCGCGCCCTGTTCCTGCGCGGGATGCAGCGCAACGGCTATGACGCCGAATTTGCCGAGCGCTGTTTCTCGCAGATCGAGGGCTTCGGCTCCTACGGCTTCCCCGAAAGCCACGCGGCCAGCTTTGCGCTGCTGGTCTATGCCAGCGCCTGGATCAAGTGCCACCATCCGGGGATTTTCGCCTGCGCGCTGCTGAATTCGCAGCCGATGGGGTTCTATGCCCCCGCCCAGATCGTGCGCGATGCGCGCGAGCATGGGGTGCAGGTGCGCCCGGTCTGCATCAATGCCAGCTTCTGGGACAACGTGATGGAGCCCGACGGCCATGGCGGGCTGGCCCTGCGGCTGGGCTTCCGCCAGATCAAGGGCCTGAGCGAAGAGGACGCCAGTTGGCTGACCGCCGCGCGCGGCAACGGCTACCATCAGGTTGACGACGTCTGGCGCCGCGCGGGCCTTGGCCCCTCGGTGATCGAGCGTCTGGCCGAGGCCGATGCCTTTGCCGCCTGCGGCTTGACCCGGCGCGAGGCGCTGTGGCAGGCCAAGGCGATCGCCACCGCCAGGCCTCTGCCGCTGTTCGCGCAGGATCTGGAAGGCGAGGCGCTGGACGAACCCGCCGCCCATCTGCCCCGGATGTCGCTGGGCGAACAGGTGGTCGAAGATTACGTCGCCACCCGCCTCAGCCTGCGCGCGCATCCGGTCGCCCTGCTGCGGCACCTGCTGACGCCGGGGCAGCGCGACAATACCACCTCTGTCACATAACGCCGGAACCGCCTATCTGCCAAAAACAGAGTCGAAAACAGGCCACCATGACCAGACCAACCCTTCCGCCGCGCTTTCCCGCGACGCCCGAGCAGATCAACGCACAGGTTCGCGCCTTTTACGCCCGTGTGCGGCAGGACGCGGTACTTGGACCCGTATTCGCCAACCATGTCACCGACTGGTCCGCGCATGAGGAAAAGATCGCATCCTTCTGGCGCAACGCCATCCTGTTCGAGCGCAGCTATGACGGCAATCCGCAGCGGGTGCATATCGAACGACCGGACGTGAAGCCCGAGATGTTCGCCCATTGGCTGGACCTGTTCGAAGAGGTCGCCACCCAGACCCTGCCCCCGGAAACCGCCACACCCTGGGTCGCTCTGGCGCGCCGCATCGGTGTTGGGATGAAGGCCGGGGTGCAATCGGCCCGCCAGCCCAAGGACGCGCCACCAATCCTGCGTTGAGCCCACGTCATGGCTGCCTTGCGATGTTAGCGGTAAATTGGGGGCTATGCGGGTCGAGAAAATAGGGTTAGTCAGAGACAAGACAGCCCCTTTTGCGCTGCCCCTTCACATCGACACATCACCCGAGGCCGACCCATGAGCACTCAGAACACCACCCTCCGGGGTCTTGGCTATGCATTCGCGGGCTTTGCGGTCTTTGCCACCCATGACGCGCTGATCAAGACGCTGGGCGGGACCTACTCGGTGATGCAGATCATCTTTTTTGCCACGCTGTTTTCCTTTGTCCCGATGGCCGTGACGATCTTGACGGACCGGACCACGGGCAACTTTCGGCCGCATCACCCCTGGTTGGTGTTGCTACGCTCGGGTCTGATGGTCACGGCCATGTCCTGTGCGTTCTATGCCTTTTCGGCCCTGCCCCTGGCCGAGGTCTATTCGTTGCTGTTTTCTTTCCCGCTGATCGTCACGGTCCTGTCGATTCCGATACTGGGCGAAGTCGTCCGGGCCCAGCGCTGGGCTGCGGTTGGCATGGGTCTGATCGGGGTGCTGATCGTCCTGCGCCCCGGCGCGACCGAGATCACCCTGGGCCACCTTGCCGCCCTGACGGCCGCGTTCTGCAGCGCCTTCGCATCGGTGCTGGTGCGCAAGATCGGGAACGAGGAACGCTCGGCCGTCCTGATCCTGTATCCGATGCTGCTGGCGATCGCGGTCATGAGCCTGGCGCAACCGGCGGTCTACCAGCCGCCGTCCCTGCTTCATCTGGCGATGATGGCGCTGGTCGGCGTGTTTTCGGTGATCGCCCAGCACCTGATCATCCTGGCCTATCGGGCTGCGCCCGCTGGCGTGGTCGCGCCCAGCCAGTACAGCCAGATCATCTGGGCCACGATATTCGGCGCTGTGTTCTTTGGTGAACGGCCCGACAAATGGGTGGCCGTGGGGGCCGCAATCATCATCGCGTCCGGTGTGTTCGTCGTCTGGCGCGAGAGCCGGGCCAATGTATCGCCGAACAAACCGGTTCTGCGCGTCCGCTCGCCGCGGTCCGACACCGGGGCCTCGGCGCGACCGGGGTCCTAGGGCGTCTGCTACTGATCTTTCAATCTGATCTTCAGGCCGCCGTTTTCGCCTGTTTCCTCGAACTTCCCGATGGCTCGTACCAAGTCGCTCAGCCGCTTGAAGCCATAGGTTCGCGTGTCAAAATCGGGATAGTTCATGCTGAGCTGACTGCCTAGCCAGCCAAGGCCCGCCCACCCGTCCGGTTCCTCGGATTTGAGCACGACATTCCGGATCAACTGATAAGCATGGTTCAGTTCTTGTTTGGCAGAGGGCTTCTTAGCTTTCTCCGGGGAATCGTTCGCCTGCACCTCCTCCTTTTTTATATTCTCGATATAGATGAACCGGTTGCAAGCCGCGACAAAGGCTTTGGGCGTCTTTTCCTCGCCGATCCCGAAAACACTCAGCCCCTGTTCGCGGATGCGGCTGGCCAGGCGGGTGAAATCGCTGTCGGATGACACCAGAACGAACCCGTCGAAGCGGCCCGAATGCAGAATGTCCATCGCGTCGATCACCAGGGCGATGTCCCCGGCGTTCTTGCCGGTGGTATTGGCGAATTGCTGATGGGGGACGATGGCGTATTCCGCCAGTTTCTCGGCGCTCCAGCCCTGCGGGATACCGCCGGAAAAATCGCCGTAGATCCGGCGCAGACTGGCCTCGCCCAATGTGGCGACTTCTTCGAAGATTTCGGCGACGTGTTTTGCCGGAATATTCTCGGCGTCAATCAGAACGGCAAGGCGTTCTGTGGTGGTGTTGGTCAACTTGGTCTCTCAATTCAGACGTATAATTCTGACCGTAACATAGGGGCAAACGCGGGCGGGTGTAACCCCGCCCGTTCACATTCGGGGTTCAGTAGATCACCACCGACCGGATGCTTTCGCCCTTGTGCATCAGGTCGAAGCCGGTGTTGATATCGTCCAGACCCATGGTGTGGGTGATCATCGGGTCGATCTCGATCTTGCCTTCCATGTACCAGTCAACGATCTTGGGCACGTCCGTGCGCCCGCGCGCGCCGCCAAAGGCGGTGCCGCGCCACGACCGGCCGGTGACCAGCTGGAACGGACGGGTCGAGATCTCGGCCCCGGCGGGCGCCACGCCGATGATGATGGATTCGCCCCATCCCTTGTGCGCCGATTCCAGTGCTGCGCGCATCACGCCGACATTGCCGGTGGCATCAAAGGTGTAATCCGCACCGCCCTTGGTCAGGTTCACCAGATAGGGCACCAGATCGCCCTCGACCTCGGACGGGTTGACGAAATCGGTCATGCCGAATTTCTCGGCCATCTCGACCTTGGCCGGGTTCAGGTCGACGCCGACGATCTGATCGGCCCCGGCCAGACGCAGGCCCTGGATCACGTTCAGACCGATACCGCCCAGGCCGAACACGATGGCGCGGCTGCCGATCTCGACCTTGGCGGTGTTGATCACCGCGCCGATGCCCGTGGTCACACCGCAGCCGATATAGCAGATCTTGTCGAACGGCGCGTCCTGACGCACCTTGGCCAACGCGATTTCCGGCAGGACCGTGTGGTTCGAAAAGGTCGAGCAGCCCATGTAGTGCAGGATCGGATCCCCATCCAGCGTCGAAAAGCGCGAGGTGCCATCGGGCATCAGGCCCTTGCCCTGCGTCTCGCGGATGGCCTGGCACAGGTTGGTCTTGGGATGCAGGCAGTAATCGCATTCGCGGCATTCCGGGGTGTAGAGCGGGATGACGTGATCGCCCGGCTTCAGGCTCGTTACGCCCGGGCCGACCTCGACCACGACGCCGGCGCCTTCATGGCCCAGAATGGCCGGGAACAGGCCTTCGGGGTCGGCGCCCGACAGGGTGAATTCATCCGTATGGCAGATGCCAGTGGCCTTGATTTCAACCAGAACCTCGCCCGCCTTGGGGCCTTCGAGGTTTACGTCCATCACTTCCAAAGGTTTGCCCGCCTGTACGGCGACGGCAGCACGGGTACGCATGGTATTTGTCTCCCTGTCACTTTTGCCCCGACCCTGCGTCAATTGCAGGGTGTTTTCAACTGTGCTTTCTTGGCAGGTCGGCTAATTATTTGATATTGCAGAAACGACATTGCCAGAATGAGGAACGCCAATGCTCCGTTTTTTACCGATCTTTATCCTTCTGGCGGCCTGCGCAGACACAAGCATTCCGCAGGATGTTGCCGTTGTCTCAGAAGATGCACCGGTCGATCTGGCCTTTTGCAAGGGTGAGCCGTTTGCCGATACCGTTGGCCAGCCGATTTCGACCATTCAGGCGAACCTCCCCGAGCGGTCGCGCGTACTTGGACCCGATGACATCGCCACACAGGATTACCGCATCGACAGGCTGAACGTCTATGTGGACGGCGCCGGTGTTATTCAGCGTCTGACCTGCGGGTAAGCGTGGACTCGGCAGGTGATTCTCAGATAAGAACAAAATAAGAACATTTTGATGTCTGCCCGATGCCCAAACGCCGAATACTCTCGCTGTGGTTCCCCCGTCTGGGGGCCGAACGGCTGATCCGCGCTGCGCGGGGCCTGCATGGCGGGCCTTTGGCCGTTGTGGCCGAACAGTCGAACATGCAGGTCATCACCTCGCTGAACTCTGATGCACAGGCCGCCGGTCTGCGCGTGGGCCAGCCGGTGCGCGATGCCCATGCCATGTGCGCCAGCCTGATCACCCGCCCCCGCAACACCCCGGCCGAGGCCGCGTTTCTGACCGCGTTGCGCCGCTGGGCGGGCAAGTTCAGCCCCTGGGTGGCTGAAGAGGCCCCCCATGGCCTGATCGTTGACCTGTCAGGTTGCGCCCATCTGTTCGGCGGTGAAGAGGCCTTGCTGAGCGTGCTTGAAACCGACTGCGCCGATATGGGCCTGAGCGTGCAGATGGGCATCGCCGACACGTTGGGCGCGGCCTGGGCGCTGGCCCGCTATGCCGGACAACAGGCCACATCCGACCGCAACGGCGATGCGATTTCCCAAGAGGCCCGCGCCACCCGCGCCCGCGCCGGCAAGCGGCGGCACTGGACCAAGGGCGGCGCCGCGCCGCGGGTGATGGCCGTGGGCGATGGGGCCCGGATCGCGCCGCCGGGGCAGGCCTATGGCGCGCTCAGCCCCCTGCCCATCGCGGCGCTGCGGCTGGACGACCAGACCGTAGCGCAGCTGAACCGGCTGGGCCTGCGGCGGATCGGCGACCTGCTGGGCCAACCGCGCGCCTCGCTGGCCCGCCGGTTCGGGCGCGGGCTGGTGCTGCGGCTGGATCAGGCGATGGGCAGCGCGCCCGAGCCGGTCTCGCCCGCCCGTCCGCCACATCACTTTGCGGTGCGGATGACTCTGCCCAACCCGATTGGCTTGGTCGAAGACGTGATGGCTGCCGTCGATCGGATTCTGCCAACGCTCTGCACCAAGCTGGAAGAGAAAGGGCGCGGGGTCCGCACGCTGCGTCTGGAAGCCCACCGGGCCGATCAGGCCGCTGAGGTTATCGAGATCGGCCTGGCCCGTCCGACCTATGACAAAAATCGTATTTGCCCTTTGTTAGAGATGAAAATTGACAAGATTGACGCTGGCTATGGCATCGACATGCTGCGGCTTGAGGCGATCCAGACGGAACCCATCCATGCCCGCACCATCGCCGGTCATGCCGAAGCGCGCCGCGTAGCCCGCAACCGGCTTGAGGGCAATACAGCCGTGGATGATCTTACGGCCAAGCTGGGCGCGCGGGTGGGGCTGGATGCGATCACGCGGCGGCACCCGGCGGCCTCTCATATCCCCGAGAAAACGGCGCAGACGCTGGCGGCGGCCTGGTCGGAACCCGCGCGCGACTGGCCTGCCCCGCCGCGCCCCCGGCCTTTGCAGATGTGGCAGCCCGAACCCGTGATGGCGCCGGAAACCCCGAATGTGCCCTGCACCTTTCGCTGGCGTGGGCGCGACTGGCAACTGGCGCAGGCCACCGGCCCGGAACGTATCGCGCCGGAATGGTGGCTGGATGACCCCAACTGGCGCAGCGGGGTGCGCGATTACTGGGTGGTGGTGACAGAACAGGGGGAACGCCTGTGGTTGTTCTACGGGCACGGAGGCACGATGTCCGCAGGCTGGTTCTGTCAGGGACAGTTTTGTTAGAGTCTATTTCCCACGATAAACCAGCAGGTCCGGCAGGTAGTCAATCAGACGAATGAACCAGGAAAACGGTGCCGGAAAATCCGTACGGAAACGACGGCGAGACATTGCCTTGACCACGCGATCCGCCGCATCCTCGGGCGTCATCAACATCGGCATCTTGAAGCTGTTCTTTTCGGTCAGTCGGGTCTTGATGAAGCCGGGATTGACGATACGCACTGTCACGCCAGTACCCGCCAGATCATGCCGCATCGTCTCGGCCAGCGAAATCAGCGCGGCCTTGCTGGCGCCATACCCGATTGCGGCGGGCAGCCCGTGATACCCGGCCAGTGACCCGATCAAAGTAACCTCTCCCTGGCCAGCCCGGACAAAGCCCGGAACGGTTTCACCCAGAACCCGCAGCGCACCCAGATAGTTCACATCGCTCATCCTGAGGGACGCTTCGGTGTCCCATTCGGCCGAACGCATGGGGTCATAAGCCCCGGCATTGTAAACCAGCCCATCGACATGCCCCGCCTCGGCAACAGCCGAACGAACAGAGTTTAAATCGGTTACATCGCACCGGATCGCGCGCGCATCCGGCAATTCTGAACACATCTCGGACAACCGCTCCAAATTGCGCGCCGACAGGATCAGGGACGCACCCTTCCGGCCAAGCGCCTGCGCCAAAGCGCGGCCCAGACCTTCGCTTGCGCCGATGATCCAAATGGTTTTCCCGTCAAAGCTGCTCATGTGTGGGCCGATTCAGTTGTGTGTCACAATAATACGGCCTCGCATCCGCGTTGGATCAAAACGGTGGCGCAAGTCACGGAAGCTCAAACCAGAAGTCACGAGGTAGTGCATCTGTTAAAAACTTCCAATCGGATTGATCCACTTGTGCCTACCCTGCGTATCTTCTTGTAAAACGTCACATAAAGAGGCTGGAATGTTCGACGAAACCCGGAATGTACGGAAGAAGATCGCGATTGTAGGTGCAGGCATTTCGGGTCTCTCCGCCGCTTACTATCTTTCAGAAAACAACGACGTGACGGTCTATGAGGCCGAACCGCGACTTGGTGGCCATGCCCGCACGGTGATGGCTGGGAAGAACGAGGACCAACCGGTCGATACGGGCTTCATCGTCTTCAACTATGCGACCTACCCCTATCTGACCCGGCTGTTCGATGAGCTGGGCGTACCCGTGATCGAAAGTGAGATGAGCTTTGGCGCGACCATCGACAATGGCCGCATTGAATATGGGTTGAACAACCTGCGCACTCTGACCGCTCAAAAGCGCAACCTGGCGCGCCCGGCCTACTATAAAATGATCGCCGATATCCTGCGGTTTGGCAAAGAAGCCCCCGAAGCCGCCAAGGACGACGACACCACGATTGGTGAGTTGGTGGACCAACTGCGGCTGGGTCACTGGTTTCGGCACAATTATCTGATGCCGATGTGCGGTGCCATCTGGTCTACGCCGGTCGAGTTCGTGGATCAGTTCCCCGCACGTTCTTTGGTACAGTTCTTCCGCAATCACGCTTTGCTGGCAAGTGGTCGTGCAAACCAGCATCAATGGTACACGGTCAAAGGCGGCAGCATAGAGTATGTTCGCCGAATCGACGCAGCCCTTCGTGCGCGGGGGGCAGAAATACGTTTGGCCAGCCCTGTTCAGAATGTATCCCGTGACGAGATGGGCGTCACCATCCACAGCCAAGGGGCCGTGGATCAGTTCGATGAAATCATCCTGGCCACCCATTCGGACCAGTCGCTTGCCATTTTGGGTGAAGGCGCGACCCCCGCGGAAGCAGCTGCATTGGGCGCGATCCGCTACCAGCCGAATACGGCCATACTGCATTGTGACCCAGGTCAGATGCCAAAGCGGCGCGCCTGCTGGTCAAGCTGGACCTATCGTTCGCAAGCCGGAGATGTGGGCGTGACCTACTGGATGAACCGGCTTCAGAACATTCCGGACAGTGACCCGCTGTTTGTAACGCTGAACGCCTCAACAGAAATTCCCGCGGATAAAATCTATGATCAGGTCGAATTTGCCCATCCGGTATTCGACAAGGCCGCCCTGAAGGCGCAAGGGCAAATCCGCGAGATGCAGGGACAGAACCGAACCTGGTTTGCCGGCGCTTACAACCGGCACGGATTTCACGAAGACGGGATAGCCAGCGCGATGCATGTCGTTGCTCGAATAAATGGTGCCCCGCAAACCATCGGAGCTGACAATGGCATTCCTGGGAAAGACCCGGCCATTTCTGTCGCCGCCGAATAAGGCGATATGGCGCACGGCGTTTCTTGCACTTTCTTTGCTGATCCCCAATGGGCTGATCGCATCGCCGGTCACGGAAGAGCTGAACGATGCCCAACTGCGCGGAACCGCGACGTTCCGGTATCTGGGTTTTCCGATCTATGACGCCAAACTTTATACGCCCAAGGGCGCGCCGTTCAGTTGGAGCGAAGATATCGCCCTGCAACTGACCTATCGCAAGAACATCAAGAAGAAAGCGCTGGTCAACTCGACGCTGGACGAGATGGACCGCATCGGCCGTTCAGCGCCCGTTCGCGACGAACTGAACCGGTGTTTCAAGACCGTGGCAAAAGGGGACAGCTATCTGGCGGTTTCCGACGGTCCCGACAAGATCAGTTTCTGGCTGAACGGGCAAAAGACCTGCACCATGGCCTATCCGGGCATCAAACGCAGTTTCATGTCCGTATTCCTGGGGGACAACACGCGGTCCGCGTCCTTCACGCGCAGGCTACAGGGGCGATGATGCTCTATCCCCGGGTCAGTCTTTATGCGCTGATGCTTGCTGCGGCGGGTATTCCTCTTTATATCCACTTGCCGCGCTTTGCAGCCGTGAACCTGGGTATTGGCCTTGGGGTCATTGGTGCCGTTCTGCTGGTGATCCGTTTGGTGGATCTGGTGCAGGATCCGTTGATTGGTTGGGCAATCGACCGATGGCCCGGCGGCCAGCTTGCATTTGCGGCGATGGCGGCTTTGGGGCTGGCGATCGGGTTTCCCCTGCTTTTCAATCTGCCGCAGGGTGCCAGCGTGCCGGAACTGGTCGCAATCCTGATCTTGCTGTTTTCAGCATACAGCCTGGGAACCATTCTTCTGTATGGTCGCAGCGCAACTTTGGCAAAGCGCACCGACCCGAAAGAGCTGATGACACTGGCCGCCTATCGTGAAGGCGGGCAGTTGACCGGCGTGGTCATCGCAGCCAGCGCACCAGCCCTGTTGTTTGCTTTCGGGGCAAAATCCCAAGGCTACCCCGCTTTCGGAATGTTTCTGGGACTGCTATCCATTCTGACCCTGGTGCTGACTGTCCCGATCTGGCGACGGACCCCGATAACAGGAACAGGTTTGTCTTTTTCTGGACTGGGTCAGGCCGGCGGCTTGCGCCTTCTTGCACTGGCTTTGGTAAACAGCCTTCCGGTTGCCATCACTTCAACCCTGTTTCTTTTTTTTGTGGAAGACCGGCTGCAACTGCCGGGCAAGGCGGGTCCCTTGTTGATCCTGTTCTTCCTGAGTGCAGGCGCGAGCGTCCCGCTCTGGGCAAAGCTCAGCAACAGGATTGGCCCGAAACAGACCCTGATAATCGCCATGCCGCTCTCGATCGCTGGCTTTATCGGCGCGGCCACACTGAGTGCAGGAAACCTTACCGGGTTCGCCGTCATCTGTCTCGCCTCGGGCGCGGCCCTTGGCGCGGATATGGTCGTGTTGCCCGCCATGTTCTCGGTCGTGCTGACCCGGGCCGGGCTGAACGCATCAGCCGCGTTTGGCATCTGGTCCTTCGCTGGCAAACTGGGCCTCGCCCTGGCTGCCTTTTTCACTCTGCCACTGCTGGAACGCAGCGGTTTCACCCCCGGTCAAACCAATTCCGCACAGGCACTGACCACACTCAATCTTGCCTATGCGGTGCTGCCCTGCATCCTGAAAGTCGGAGCGTTCGGGATGGTGTTGACCCTGCCTACCGAGGTCACAAGAAAATGAACGCTTTCACCATCATCCTTCTGGTCCTTCTGACCGCTGTCTTCATCCGCACAAGGCTGCTGAGTTTTCGCGCGCAATCGCCGTCCGATTACAGCGGCACCGGGCCAGGTTTTTCGCTGAAAAAACACCTGAACGGAGAGATCTTGTCCGAGGGCCTGATCTATGGCCCCAACGGCAAAATGTCGAACAGCTTTGTCGCGCGCATGTCCGGTGAATGGCAAGGCAACGCGGGCACGCTAACCGAGTACTTCACGTATTCCAACGGAAAACAGATGACCCGCAAATGGTACCTGACGCTGGGAACCGGAGACACATTCACGGCAATGGCGGATGATATCGTGGGCGAAGGTCGGGGTGTCATCTCGGGGTCAACCGTGAAACTCACCTATCGCATCATCCTGCCCGAGGACGCTGGCGGGCATACTCTGGATGTCACCGACTGGATGTACCTGACAGAAACCGGCGTCATCATGAACCGGTCCGAGATGCGCAAATTCGGCATCAAGGTCGCGGAACTGGTCGCCACGATGCGTGCAAACCCGAAATCAAAACCGATCCACGCGATTGGTTCGAACGGGTATGACGCGACTTCGGAAGGGAAGCCGTTGCAATGATCACCTTTCGCTCTTTCATCGCCTGCGTCGCCATCACGAGTCTCGCGCTTCTGGCGGCCTGCTCCAGCAAACCCAAAGTACCAAAAACATTTCTGTCGGACCGACAGTTGAACCTCGAGGAATTCTTCGACGGTAAAACCGTGGCCTACGGTCAGTTTCAGGATGTTCTGGGAAATATCCCCCGCAGATTCACAGTTGATATCGACGGGACATGGGACGGCGAAACCCTGACCCTGATCGAAGACTTCGTCTACGATGATGGCGCGACGGAACAACGCATCTGGACATTGACCAAAACCGGAGAGGATACATGGACCGGTACGGCGCCTGGCGTACTGGGCACCGCCAGCGGGATTGAACGCGGGGATACGTTCAACTGGAAATACAAGATCGACCTGCCGATCAAGAACGGGACCATGCGTGTCAAGTTCGACGACTGGATGTGGCTGCTGGATGACGACCGTCTGCTGAACCGCGCGTATGTCTCACGCTATGGCGTCCGTCTGGGTGAAGTCATCCTGTTCTTCGAGAAGAAATAGGGCCGCCAGGCCCGGTTTCATCACAACAGTCAGTAGAAAATAAACTCGTCCACCAATGCGGTCGTCGATCCCTTGACCTCTCCGGCCGTGTTCGCCCTTGGCCCGTCCGAGGCTGCGCCCTCGGCGCGTTCGCCGCATTCGATTTTCAAACGCGCGCGTTCTATCTGCCCCCAGAGGAAAAACAGACCATCCCGTTTTCCCATGAGGCGCGCAGGAACCCTTGCCCGCAAAACACCTGTTTTCGGTTTTGGCATCTGCTCTCTTACTGCCTCCGGTGTTTTCCACCATTGTCGGAAAACGTAATGGTTTTTCCGAAAAAAGACAATTTTTTATGGACAAAATGAGGTTTTCTACCATCCGTTGACAGGATGGGCTGGCAACTCTCGCATGACGGATATTCGCCGTCTTTACCTGCCTCATGGCAAGCCAGCACCATCCCGCACGGATCAACGTCACCCAAACGGGCATTGCTGCAAACCGCTTTCCTTTGGCCTGACACTCTCTTTCCCAGCCAAGGTCAGGCGACGCGCAACGTTTCGTTTCTGATCACAGCGACCAGGCCGTCGCCGTCGCGGTTGGGGGTCAGTTTGACGGCGTGGATGTCAGACGTGGCCGCATACACCGCAAGGCCATTGGACCCGCAGAACGCCGTGCTTGCGGGCCTGCCACGCCCCTCAGCCAAGGACCGTGATCCCGGTGCTGTCCACTTTGCCGGAATGTTTCCATGTCTGTTTTGAAACCGGAAATGCCGCCAGCATTTCAGCGCCCAAGCGGGTAAAAAGTACGCTGCCATCGTGAGGTGCCGCTGTTTGATTCTCAGGCAGCGGAGAATTGGGAAGCCGGTGGAATTCCGGCACTGCCCCCGCAACGGTAAGGAAGGTCAGGTTCGACAATCAACCACTGGGACGAGGATCCCGGGAAGGTGTCGCAACCGGGTGCAAGCCCCTTTCAAGTCCGGAAACCAGCCTTGCAGATATGTCAAACCGCGGGTGGCGGTGGGGGCACGGGTTTCGGACGTGGTCCTCGCCCTTGAGGCCGTCCAGCACGATCCTGGTCTTCTCTTCGGCCGAATACTGTTTGCGTGTGGCACGGCGGATGTCATTGACAACCTTCTCGCCGTGGCTCTTGCGTGTTCCGGGTTTCTGTCTCATCTCCACTCCTTGGTGGGTACGATGTGCCAGAAACCCTCTCTTATCAAATCGACTTAAACTGTCCCATTGGCGCTGACGTCACACAAGCAGGGTGGAAAAACCGGAAAAGGACGCAGGAAACCAGTTCAAAGTCGTCGTCACTCCGGGCGAGTTCTTTGACAAGCACGGGAGCCCGATTTCGACCGAAAACGGCTGCCCCCCCAATCTAAAAGAGGACGTTCATCGTGCCATAGTGAGCGTTTCGGATTCAGAGGAAGCTGTCACTTTGCAACGGAGACAAGACGAGTCGGGCGCTGAGTTCATGCGTCGCTTCGACCAGACAGGCATCGAGATAGGTAAGAAGGTTGGCACGACCCTTTGCCTGCCCTGGGATGCCAAGTGGACTTAATTGCATGTTTGAGCTTCGAGCCAGCCGGAGTCTGAGCGTGAAATGACTGAGTAGGATCATATTGACCAGCGCTGGGCCTACCAAGACAGGTACTGCCGCTCAGGTTCTAGCCCAAGGATTACTATTCGTGACAATCTCCTCTGGCTTGTGTCTCTTCGTTGCCATGCTGATCTTCGGTTTTCCCAAGCATAATGGCGGACCACTTCATTGGGAGAGGATCAGGCCAACTCATTTTGGCGTTTCAGTCGCGGCAATCATTTTAGCGACCCAGCCCGATGACCGCACCTCCGTTGCTCAAACCCCTAATTTTGTCTGAAGAGTGCTGGCTTCAGGCATCTGGGGTCAACAGTCAAGGTTACTCTGCCGCGATCGCTTTTTCTCGCTGAGTCTTTTCGCCTTCAATCAACAGAGTGCGGGTCGGAAACGGAATATTGATATCCGCTTCGTCCAACGCCTCTTTGACTTTGCGCTTCATGTCTGCCTGGTATTGGAAGTAGTCCGAAGACTTGCACCAGACGCGGACAAGAAAATCGACGCTGCTGCTGCCAAGATTGTTCACCTGGATGAACGGTTCGGGGTCAGCCAGCGAACGGGCGTCCGACATGATCGTCTCGCGAATGACGCGCTCGGCCTCCGCCAAGTTGACGCCGTATCCAACGCCAAACGTCCACTCGGCACGACGGGTCTCGTAGACGGAATAGTTCTTGATGGTGTTTCCCCACACCTCGGCGTTGGGAACGATAACCTTGACGTTCCCCATATCCGCAATTTCGGTGTAGTTCAGGGTGATATCTTTTACAGTTCCGAGCACCCCATTCACGTCGACGAAATCGCCGATCTTGAGCGGCCGGAACAGGATGATCATCACGCCGGCTGCAACGTTGGACAATGTGCCTTGCAACGCAAGACCAATGGCCAAACCGGCGGCACCGATCAGCGCGATGATCGACGTCGTCTGCACCCCGAACGTGTTCAGAATGAACAGCCCGGTAAACGCCAGGATCGTATAGCGCGCCAGATTGCCAAGAAAGTTGAACAACGTATCGTCCAGGCGTTCCGATTTTTCACCGACGCCCCGGATCTTCCGGCTGACATATCTTGAAATCACAAGCCCAAGCACCAACAGGATCAGCGCGGCGATCGTGTTCGCGACAAGGCCAAGAAGGGCCTCGAGCGTCAGCAGGTCGCTCAGCGATTTCCCGTCATACAGCTCGGTATTCAGAACTTGCGACAGTTCGGCCCAAACGGTGTTCGTCACGTTCTCTGCGGTCTGTGCAATCTCGTTTTCCATGGTGTTCCTCGTGTTTCATCGCCTGAGTTTTTTCTTGCAGCGCGGTCCTGCCGGGTCAGACCTCGATCACGGCGCTAGAGGCAAAGAACATGGCCTGGCTGACGGCCGATTTGACCTGTTCTTCGGTGTAGGGTTTGGAAATCAGAAAGGCGGGTTCGGGGCCTTTGCCTGTCAGAAGGCGCTCGGGGAATGCGGTGATGAAAATGACGGGGCAATCGCCGTGCTGGGCAATGATGCGGTTCACCGCATCGATTCCGCTAGATTTGTCCGCCAGCTGAATGTCCGACAGGATCAGGTCGAACGGCTCGCGCTTGGCCAGGTCAATGGCGGCGGTCTCGGTGCGTGCGACCCCGATGACCTGGTGGCCCAGGTCGGCCACCATCGTCTCAAGATCCATCGCGATGATTGCTTCGTCTTCGATGATCAAAATGCGGCCAGAAGTGTGGCGAGCCATTTCCTCGTAGGCGATATCGATCAGCTTCTGAGCCTCGGCGGGTTCTATCTGCATAATTGCGGCGATATCGCTGACCGAGAACTCTTCGACCGTCCGTAGCAGCAAGGCCTCGCGCGTGTTCGGCGTCAGGCGTGCCAGCTGGGCGTGGGCGCGCGATTGGATGTCAAAACTGCCGCCATCAGCGTCAACGGGCATTCCCGACGTTGACCATATACCGTGAAAAACACGAAACAACGCGACCCGCGGCGCGAGATCGGCATCGAACTGGGCGGGATCTGCCAATATCGCCTCAAGCGATGCTGCGGCGTAGGCGTCGCCACTGTCCTGTGAACCGGTGAGGGCACGGGCATAACGGCGCAGAAACGGCAAGAGCGGGCCAATTTGATCTGCGACGGAAACTCCGGTCAGCTCGGTCATCTATGTTTTCCTCATTTTTTTCACTAAACTCGGGAACCAAACGCACACTGGGGCGTTATGGTTCCAGCAAAAGTGAAAATTTCTGATGATGCCATGACAAAACCACAGCCCAGCCGAGAACATCGGCAAGAAATAGAAAAGCGGATCGACGAAAACCTCAAGCGGGCTTTCGATGAGGTAGCCAACGAACCGGTTCCGGATCGGTTCGTCGATCTTCTCGAAAAACTGCGCAACCAGACCAGTGTTCCCAAAACGGGTGACGCGGGAGGCTCGGATGGTTGATCCCAGAGAAGAGCTTGTCGAACATATCGGCGCGATGCGTGCCTTTGCGATCAGCCTGTGCCGCAACGGTTCTGTTGCCGATGACATCGTGCAGGATGCGCTGATCAAGGCGTGGAGCAACATCGACTCGTTTCAGGAAGGCACCAACATGCGGGCGTGGTTGTTCACCATCGTCCGGAACACCTATTTTTCCCTGCGCCGCAAGCGCAAGCGCGAGGTCGAGGATGTGGATGGCGCGATGGCCGAAAGCCTGTCGCAAAAGCCCGACCATGACGGACGCTTGGCCTTGAAGGATTTTGCTGTTGCATTTGACCAACTGACGGATGAACAGCGCGAAGCCCTGGTGCTGGTCGGTGCACAAGGGTTTTCCTATGAGGAAGCAGCCGAGATGTGCGGCGTCGCTCTTGGAACGATCAAAAGCCGGGTGAACCGGGCCCGCGCGCAACTGGCCGAACTTATGGATCTGGATGACGACGAACCCATCGAATTGACCGATGCCGTCACGGCGTCAATCGTCCAGTCGCAACCGGCGGCCTGACGATTCATGGATGCGAAGCCGCGCAGCCTGACCGTTTATCTTGCCGCGCTGGTCACCTTGGCGCTTCTGCCTTCGGGGCTGATTGCGGTATTGCAGACACGCGCCGTGATTACCGAGGCCGACGAAAGATCGCGGGCCTCGGTTCTGGCGCGCACCATCGAAGCTGCCAGTCGGGAGCGGGAGCTACTGCAAAAAGCTGTTGGTGCAAGTTCGGGACTTACCGCCGCGCTTTCGACTGGAGGTATGGACAAAGCCGCTTGCTCGGGCCTTATGCGCCGGTTCGTCGAACGCCAGCCCGAGTTTGTATTTGCCGGATTTATCCAGCCAAACGGGGTCATGGCTTGCTCAACCGTCGAGAAGGACATCGATTTGTCGGACGCGCCCGGTTTCGGGCAGATCTCGGAAAATCCGCAGCTTACGTTTTCTGTCAATCGTGCCGGCGCGGCGACCGGGCAATCGGTGATCATCGTGACCCAACCGGTCCTGAACAGGACCGAGCTTGTGGGGTTCGTTTCCATCTCGATACCTCATGCGCTGGCGCGGACTCCCTTGGGTGTTGGCAATACTGGAAGTGACGTAGTCGTTGCCATTTTCGACGCGACCGGAGAAGTGCTGTCATCAAATGTAGGATTGGATGAGGTCAAACCATTCCTACCGCCCGCGAAAGAAAACCTGTTGGTTCTGTCCAGTTCCGGCAAAACATTTTCGGCTAAAACGGCCGACGGAGAGGATCGGGTTTTTGCAGTTGCCAGCATCATTCCGGGCGAAGTCGCCGTGATTGGCAGTTGGCCACGCGAGGCGGCGCTGGCCTCTGTCGGTGCAGGCAGCACTGCCCTGACCATTGCTTTTCCGATCCTGATGTGGGTGACCGGTCTGGGAGTTGCCTTGTGGGGCCTGCATCGATTGGTGATCCGGCATCTCGACAGCTTGCGTTCAGCCTTGCGTCGTTTCGCGTTGGGCGAGCGCGACCCAATTGAAAGCCTCGCAGGCGCCCCGCAGGAGTTTCAGCAGATCCAGACTGCATTCAACCGCATGGTCTTGTTGATCCGTGAGGCGGAGGCGCAACACGACCGGGACCTTGTCGAGAAAACGCTGCTGTTGCGCGAGGTGCACCATCGCGTCAAAAACAACCTGCAACTGATCGCTTCGATCATGAACATGCATTTGCGCAAGGCCGAAACCCCCGAGGCCCGGCGCTTGCTGGAACAGTTGCAGCGTCGGGTTCGCGGCTTGGCCATGGTGCACCAGACCCTGAACCAGAACTCGCAGATGACGACGATCAACACCGAGGCTCTGATCGGGCATTTGGTCGCCGAACTGGCGCATCGACCGCCAATTCTGGGTCAGGTGGTCGAGGTTGACTGCCGGATCGCGCCTGTCGAACTGGGGCAGGACCAGGCCGTCACGCTGTCGATGCTGGTGGCCGAGGCACTGACGAACGCGGTCAAATACGTAGGCGTTCCGCAGGACGGACCGCCGACAATTTCGGTGGAATTGACCCGACCCGACGAGAGCACCCTGCACCTGAAAATCTCCAACACGCGCGGGCAGTCGGACGACGGTGCGGATCTGTTCCACAGCGGCGGGATCGGTCAACGGCTGATGCAGGCCTTCCTCCGCCAATTGGACGGTTCCGAAACCATAACCGAGACGTCATCGCATTATGTGTATGAGGTGACCTTCGAAATCTCCGAAGTAGAAGGCGATAGCGAACCTCAGACCATTGCGGATGAGAGAGGCGGTGATGCCCGTGCCGCAGCAGAATGACTTTGAGGTCCTGATTACGGCCGCGCAAGCCTGGCCCGCCTTGGAAAACGCGGTTCTTGAGGCCCGGCACCAGATCAAGGCAAGTTTTCGGATATTCGATTTCATGACACGGCTGCGCAGCGACGAGGCGCGCCAGATCGGCGATACCTGGTTTGACCTGATCGAGCATGTCATCCGCAAGGGTGTCTCGTTTCAATTGGTCATCAGCGATTTCGATCCGATCTTCGCGACCGAGTTGCACGAGCTGAGCTGGCGCACGAAACGGCAGGCGGTTGCGCTGGCGGAAATCCTGGGTCCAGAGATCGCCTCGCGCTTGACCGTTCGCGTGTCCATGCACCCGGCACAGGCTGGCGCATTGCCGTGGGCCGCGCTGTTGCCGGCGGTTCTTCGGAAAAAGGCGCAGCGGATTCAGGAGCTGTCCCGCGAACGACGCGAACGGCAGGCAGTACGGCTGGGGTCGGACACGTTACCCCGGCTTCACACCGTGTCGCACCATCAGAAAGTCGCCGTGATCGACAATGAGATCTGCTACCTCGGCGGATTGGACTTGAACGAAAGGCGCTTTGACACACCGGATCACGATCGTCTGGCCAAAAACACCTGGTCAGACGTTCAATTGCTGGTCCGCGGACCCGAGGCCGCCGAGGCCGCGCGCCATATCGACCGGTTCGAACATGAAATCGCAACCGGACAAACGGCCCCACAGGCAACCCACCTGCGCCGCACCCTGTCCAGCCCGCGCCGGTTTGCATTCTGGCGGCTGTCGCCAAAGACCATCGCGCATGAGATCGAGGATGAGCACATAGCCGCCTTTCAAGCCGCGCGGCAACTTCTGCACATCGAGACCCAGTATTTCAGATCAACCCGGCTGGCCGAGGCCTTGGCTGAGGCGGGCCATTCCAAGCAGGATCTGAAACTGGTACTTGTTTTACCAGCCTTGCCCGAGGAAGTGGCCTTTGGCGGCCATGACGGATTGGACGCGCAATACGGGTTGGACCTGCAGGCCAAATGCCTGGAGATCATTCAGCAGGGGTTCCAAGACCGGGTTTCGGTGTCGACCCCGGTCCAACCGATTTCGGCCAGTGGGGCCGATGCCAGCGCTGAAGTTCTGAGCGGGTCTCCGATCATTCACGTTCACAACAAAGTTCTGGTGGTGGATGACCATCATGCTTTGGTCGGGTCCGCCAACCTGAACGGACGGTCTTTGCGGTGGGACACAGAAGTCGCCCTTCGGGTCACCGACCGGCAGCGGGTCGCGGTTCTGCGGCAGGCCCTGGTGGACCATTGGTGGTTCTCGGATGATCTGAGCAAACCGATCGAGCCCGATGCCATGTTCGCGTGGTGGGGGCGAGAGGTACAGGCCAACGGCGTGCGGCGCCCCGAAGCGCGCAGCGGCTTCCTGGTCCCGCATGACGCCGACGTTGCGCGCGACATGCGGCAACCGCTTCCGGGGGTCACTGAAAACATCGTTTAGGTGGGCGCGACCGGGCTCATGACCTTGGGGTTCATCAACACGCCGAACCACAGCAGGATCGGGAGTGCGACGATTGCGCCGACCGGCCCCCACAGCCAAAGCCCAAAGATGATGGCGATGAACACGACCAACGGGTTCACCTGCAGACGTTGGCCGACGAAGGCGGGTGTTACGAATTGTGCTTCAGAAAGATTGATCGCCAGGAAAACCAGGGGGGGCAACAGGGCCGCGGCTCCACCGAACTGGGTTAAACCGGCGATCAGAAGGCCGGTCAGGATCATCAGCGGGCCGAGATACGGCACAAAATTCAGAAGGCCGGCGGCCACCCCCCAGACCACGGCGTCATTGATGCCGATCAGCCCCAAGGCCACAGCCGTTACCGTCCCGAGGCCGATATTGACCAACGTCACGGCAGCGAAATAGCGATAGACCGCGCGGTCAGCCAGATACAGCCGCTCTTTCAGGGGACCGGCTGCGGCATAGAGCTCGGGCCGGGTCAAAACGAAAAAGAACAGCGTGCCGATGAAAATCAGGATCTTTGATCCGAAATTGGGCGCCAGCCACAAGGCATCCATCACCGACGGAAGGGCGGATTCCGTTTCCGCTGCCCCATCGGCGCCGACGGTTTCCTCGATCTCGCGTCCAAGCGTTTCGATACCCCGAATGAATTCGGACATCGCGGCGACCCAAGAGCGCAACTCGCGTTTGATGGCAGGCAACTGTTCGACCAGCGTGGACAGCAATGGTTCGAGCAGAAGGAACGCCGCGACAATGACGGTGCTGGTCACGAACAACAGTGCCGAGGCGGATATCACACGTGGGCAACCGACCTTCTCAAGCTTGTCGGCAAGCGGGGCGACCACGACCCCCAAAACCAACGCAAAGGTGATCGGAGCGACGATGGACCGGGCCAGGTACAAAGCGGTGATGATGGCGATCCCGGTCAGGATCGCCAGCATTGCACGCAAGGCCGATGGAGAGCTGAAGACAGTTGGCATGGGCGCGCTTCACTGACTGCGCAAAGCGTCAGAGGCCCGATCAGCCGCGTCATCCAGCCGTGCATTGGCCGCGGCATGCAGCTTGTCCAGTTCTTCGTTGAAAACCTTTTGGGCGTGACGCATCAGCTGATCGCGCCGATGGCCCAGCAGCTTGTCCTCCTTGCGAGTGTTGGGCAGCAGAGCGCCAGCCAGAATACCTACGCCCAGCGCCAATGCGCCGGCTGCCAGCGGCTGATCATGGACGAAGGTCTGCGAGGCCTTCGCCGCCTTCCGCGCACGCTTCTCGACCGCTTGCTGCGCACCGATTGCGGCCTTGCGCGCTTCGATCACACGGGCACGGGCCTGGGGTGAGAGCTTGTCCAGACCACGATCCAAGGCGGCGGACAGCACGCTGGCAGATTGGCTGTGTTCAGTCATTCCGGTCATCTCCTGTTTCATACGGCTGTCAGCGTTGGCGACACGCCGGTCAAACCCGTCGAAGGCCTGCTGCGGGGGTACGGCCTGGCGCGGGGATTGGGTGCTTTTTGAGCCAGACCCGGGACCCGCAACCAAAAGGGCTGCTCCTGCACCGAACAGAGCAAAGGCGGCCGGGTTTTTTCGAGCCGCGGACCAGAGTTGCGCACCGATCTGCCCGCCATAGGTTTCGAGCGTCGATTTCGCCTCGTCTGCCAGGCGCTGCGGTGCCAGCGTATCCGACAGAGCATTCAGCGAGCGTGCAAGAGCGCTGCGTTCGTATGCGATCTGCGTTTCAAGAGGTGTCAGGTCAGACATGGGTCGACTCCTTCATCGCTTCGATGTCGCGCTGCAGGTTTTTCATGGCTTGCTCGGGGACCAGCGCGGTAGCGGACAGGCGGGACCGGCCAAAAAGCGCCAGGCACCCAGCAACCAGTGCCAAGCCCGCGCCAACGAGCAACGAGGCCATACCCACCGAAAAACCATTGGCGGCGATATATGCGACCAGGGATGTCGCCATGAGGTTCAGTGCGATCATCAAAAGGATCAGAGCAATGCCAAGGCAGGCCAGCCCTAAGCCCGCTCGCGTCAGGTTTCGGGACAACTCCTCCTTGGCAAGCTTTACCTCAGCCTGAAGCAAACCCGACAGATGTTTGAGCGCGTTTGCCAAAAGCCCCGGTGCAGATCGCAGATCGTTGGGGTTATGCATCGCGGCCACCATTCATTCGCGCCAACGCGCTGGTGTGGCCCGAGGTATCGACCGAGGTCCCATGCGGCAGCGACGGATCAATATCCCAAGGATCTGCACCAAAAGATGCGGATTGGGCCGCGCCCGTATTGCGCGCGCTCAGGAAACGGGCCGCGGCAAACCCGGCCAGGGCAGCCGATCCGACGAACAACAGCGGGTTTTCGCGGGCGAAATCAGACACCTTTCGGCTCATACTGGCCAAGTCGGCAGAGCGGACTTGCCCAGCCACAGCTTCCATGTTGTCCGCAATCCTCGACAAGACCTGATGCTGCACCGATTGGTCGGGAAATGCATCGGCAGCTGCGTCGGCTGCATGAGCGGCGCTCTCAACCTCCTGCGCTGCGCTGTCCTTCAGTGATTCGGCCCGGGCCGAGGCTTCAGCGGTCACGGTGTCCTTGACCTTGCCGGCCAGATCCTGGGCATGGGCTTTTGCTTTCTCCGTGGTCTCGGTTCGACGTGGCATGGTTCGATCTCCTGTGTTGAGGTCTCGGTCCTCCAACGCATGGAAGGCGAGATTGTTCCCAAGACCAGTTCGAACGCCACTGAGGACACAGTTCGGTATCTGCCCGAACCCTCATTTTTCGGGCCAACGCAGAAATATCGCCGGTGCCCGGAACCAGTTCGAGTTTGATGCGTTTCACTGACAGCGACGAAGCAATCGAAAGGAATTTACGATGAACTGGGACCAAATTCTTGGACGCTGGACCGAATTCAAAGGCAAGCTGATCGAGCGTTTCGGCGATTTGACCGATGATGAGATCGAGCAAGCCCGCGGCGATCGCGAGCAACTGGAAGGCATCATCCAAAAAAAATACGGAGATTCGAAAGAAGACGTTCGGGAAATCGTGGATCGCCTGATCAAGGACATGTAGCCCGAAGGTGGATGCGCACATCGCGCGGGGCGGCATCAAGTCAATGGCGCCCCACAGACTCCCAAGATCGGCCCCAACAGGTAATCACGAGCGCCATGAAACTGTCTTCCCTCATCAACACGCCCGTTGTCCCAGCTGGAACCGACCACGCAATTGGTCGCATTTCCGATATCGCCATTCGCGCTGGGCAGACCGAGTTGGAGTACGTCTTGGTCAATTTGAGCGTGGCCGGAGGGAATGACCCGGTGGCTTTGACCGCCGATACGCTCGAACTTGGTGCAAGCGAGGTAGTGTGCGCGTTATCCCAACACCAAGTGAATCATCTTCGACAACGCGAAGGAGGCGAAGATCCCCTTGCAGTGGACATTGAAGGCCTGCCGCCCCTGGTCGTAGGGCCGTTCGGCAACGCGATTGCTCCGGTTGTGTTGGGGGCGGTCCTGAATGACGCTCTCCGCCAACGCCCGCAACCCACGCCACCCGGTAGCAACTTCCGATGGTTTACGAAGTTGCAGGGCAACCCAGTGTTTGACGCGACTGGTGAGTTGGGCAGATTCAAGGAGATTGAGTTCGACCCTGACACCAAGGCACTGCGGTTTCTTCTGATCGACGGGCGACCCGATATCCTAAGTGTTCCGTTCGCTGAGTTACGCAATATTCCCGACGACGAACACTACATGGTTCTATCCAGGTCTTCCGACCCGCTGCACCCGGTCTGAAGGTCTGGACACGGCTTGTAAAACCGCGCAGTTGCGCGGTTTTATTATTTCAAAACAAATATTTCTGAAATTTTTTGGGAACAAGTCGGGCCGTCATTCGTTTGTTCAACAAGACCGCGGGAAATGCGGTCAGAACAGACCAAAGGAGTGAGCTATGAAACGTTTTCTGACCACAACTTCGATCGTTCTGGTGATGTCGGCATCGGCCTACGCAGAAAGCTCGAATGTCGAAGAAGTCGGCAAGAACCTGGAAGAGGCAGCCGAGGCAGCCGGTGATGCGCTGTCGAATACCGCGCAGGACATCAAGAACGCTGCGCAGAACACGGCGGAAGACGTCGACCAGGCAGCCGAAGCAACCGGTCAGTACATCAGCGAAAAAGCCGGACAGATGGCTGATGCGGTCGATCCCACCACCATCGACATCGAAGGTTATGTCCCCGTTGCCCAAGGCACCATCCCGGCCGAAGATCTGACCGGCATGCGCGTCTATGACGTTTCGCAAGAGTGGATCGGTGAGATTGAAGAGGTCGTCGTCGACATGGACGGATCGGTCGAAGGGGCCGTGATCGGCGTCGGCGGGTTCCTCGGCCTGGGGGAAAAGGATGTTCTGATCGATTTCTCGCGCGTGTCGCTGATGCGTGAAGTCGATGGTGACACCACCCATGCATTTGTTCACGCGGACAAAGAGATGCTGAAGGATATGCCGGCCTACGAAGGGTCGTAAACCGGCTCCTCAGTCGCAAAACTCGTGATCAAGCCGCCGGCCGATTTTTCGGTCGGCGGTTCTTCAATTCCTGTCCATCCGCCGCGATTAGATCAGCGGGCGCGAAACGGCTTCGGTGATTTCGACCAAGCCAAGCTCGGCCAGACCCTCAAGGTCTTTAATCAGCAGCACATTGTTGACCCACTCGGCCAGGCCGAGATCCTTCAGTCGGCGCAGGGTCTTGTTCGTGTGAACCAGCGACAAGCCCAACGCATCCGCAAGATCCTGCTGCCGGTAAGGCAGCGGACACCGCAAGCCTTTGGCCAATCCGACAGCCTGCGACCGTATGTAGAAACGGTGCAGGCTCCACGCGATCTTCTCGATCGCACCGCGCTGGCCAACGGTTGTCAGGGCATCGCCCAGGAAATGCTCTTCGACGGCGGCCAGGAATGTCAGGTCAAAGGCCCGATCAGGCTGATTCTGATATAACTCGAATAACCGCGAGCGATTGAACACACACAGCCGCATCGCGGTTGTCGCTTCGACCGAATGCCGCATCTCGCCCATGACGCCAGCCTGCAGCCCGACCAGATCGCCAGGAAGAACAAAGCCGATGACCTGCCTGCGACCGTTTTCGAGCGTTTTGTAACGAACGCCCATCCCGCTCAGAACCGTGAACAGATGCGCGGATTTCGCGCCCTCGATGAACAGTTGTGTTCCGGGTTCGGCCTGCATCTCACCGGTTTTGAAACCCTGCATGAATCGCAGGTCGTCTTCCGAGAACGGCAGGAAGACGTCCATCTGCCTCAGCGGACAGTCCCTACATGCGATCAGAGAATTTTTTCGTTGCTGTGTCATAGTTTATTGCGGCGCTGTGGGACTGCCCTAGGGTGGCATCGAACAGATTTCAGGATGGTATTTATGGAAGCCTCTTCCCGCAGCGTAGCAGATGTTTTGATTGTTACGGAAAACTTTATCGAAGCAGCGGACATCAGTGACGCCATCCCCGCAGTTCCAACCGATCGCATTGTCCATATCCGCGAGCTGCACGCGGGCGGGCATTTCTGGCAGGATCCCAAATTCGCCCCGGCCTTGAGCGTTCTGAGCTATCGCAGAAGTGAGACGTCATTTGACGCCGTCGCGCGGCTGTTGGCCGAGCGCGGCAGTACACTGTTGCTGTTGGACCCGTCCCCCGAGGTGCAAGCGCAATTTGAATGTGCGGCACTGATACGGCCTTTTTCTGCCGCAGATCTTGCACGCAAGATCGCAGCCATTGATTTCAGTGGGAACGGCTTGAAGATCGGCGCTGATCCTGGGTGAACTGGCACAAGGCCCATTTTACCATCTATACAGTTGACTCAAAAAAGCGCGGCCGATGCCGCGCTTTTTTGTACCGACAATTTCCGCGCTGATCAGATCGCGCTGCGCGCGGCCTTCGGGCCAAAGATCAGCCAGCAGATGAATCCGATGACCGGAAGCAACAGAACGAAAAGGACCCACAGAATTTTCGCACCGGTCGTCGCAGACGAGCCGATGATCGAAATAATGGCCCAGATCGACAAAACCAGGACGATCAGACCGCCAATGCCATATACTTCCACCATACCGAAGTTCCTTTCGAATTACGTGTCGTTGTTCCTACAAGGACACAACGCGATAGGTGGCTAAAAGTTCCCGACAAAGATCTGGGCGTGATCCCAGTTCTCGCACGAGGCTTGAGGATTTTTGCGCCTGATGGAACCAAAACGACCGGCAGAACGTTGGGTTTGAAGGTCGATACAAGGGGTCAAAATGTCCGATACACACAACGCGCTGCGAGACGATCTTGTCGAGAAAGAGAGTGAGCGCGAAGCGGTCGAAGAAGCGTCCGGGCTGTCTCCGCGCCTGATATTCGAGACCATCCGCCAAAACGGTGAGGAGGAACTGGACCGCCCGACCAAAGCGTTGTTCTGGTCCGGGATTGCCGCTGGAGTGCTGATCAGCTTTTCGGTGCTGGGCGAAGCGATCTTGCGGGCACATCTGCCCGAAACCAGCGGGCGCTTTCTGATCGAGAACCTGGGTTATTCCCTCGGCTTTGTCTTAGTCATCCTGGGGCGGATGCAGCTATTCACCGAGAACACGATTACGACCGTCGTTCCAGCCATGATAAATCCGTCCGTCGCGTGCTTCACCAAAACCGCGAGGCTGTGGGCAATCGTTCTGGGTGCCAATGTGCTGGGGGCGTTTGCGATATCTGCCTTCCTGATCTATACGCCGGTGTTGTCGCCCCAACTCGTCGCGGTCATCAACGACCTGAGCCACCACGCCACCGGCATGGGCGCCTGGGTTGGCTTTCTGCGCGGGATACCGGCGGGGATCCTGATTGCGGCGATCGTTTGGATGCTGCCTTCGGCACAGAACAACGAGGTGCTGGTCATCGTAATCTTCACCTGGATGATTGCGGCCGGTGACTTTACCCACGTCGTTGCCGGATCGGTGGAAATGGCGGTTCTGATGCTTCAGGGGCAGTTGCCACCAGACGCAGCCGTTTTCAGCTTTTTCCTGCCCGTTCTGGCCGGCAACATCATCGGAGGAACCGCTGTCTTCACGATGCTGGCCTATGCCCAGATCAAACCCGAAATAGAAGAAGACCCAAAGCGCGGCTGAGGCGCTTTGGGTCTTTGGGATGGCGGGTTGGTTGGCATGGCAGTGACGAATAGCGCTGTCAACGATTCCTGATGAAGAACCAGATCAGTAGACCGGCCAAACCCAAGCCGAGCATGGCCGGCAATACGTACTCGATGCCCATATCGGTCGCAAAGTATCGCGTGTTCTAACCGCGGTCCGCTTTGCGCAACGCGAGGCCCAGCAGGACACCCGCGCCCAACGCTCCGACCATAGCCAGACCCGGGTTCTCGCGCACGAATGCGGCGCCCTTCTCGGATGTCTGTGTCAGCTGCTTTTGCGCCTCGTCGCGCGCCGTCTTCAACGTGTCACGCGTTGCGGTTACGCCATCTTCCAACGCTGATTTGGCCTCCTTGGCCACTTCGTCGATCCGCGCCGCCATCTCTGCATGCGGAGTGTCCTGAGGGGTCTTCTTCGCCGTTTTCTGTGTCATGTCAGATCTCCTTTCATCAACCCAACGCGGGCGGTCGCCAATGGTTCCACCAAAATAACCCGGAACCAATCCGGGGTTCCAAGCGTTGACCCATCAGCAATCACAGAAATGAAAGGAAATCCCATGTTGTCTTGGGCGCTGATCTTTTTCGCACTTGCTATCGTTGCTGGCATCTTCGGGTTTGGCGGCATCGCGTCGGCCTCGGCCGGTATCGCGCAGATCCTTTTCGTGATCTTTCTGGTCCTGTTCATCGGTTCGCTGATCTTGCGGCTGATCCGTGGGTAAGCCCCCGCGCATCCGCAATCCCTGAAACAGTACCCCGAGGTTCAAAGCCCCATGAAAGATGCCATACATACCCAAACCGCCGCCGAATTGCTGGTTGCCTGCCTGGAAGCCAACGGCGTGACCTGTGCATTCGGTGTTCCGGGTGAGGAAACAACCGATCTGATCGCCGCAATCGACCAGTCGAGCATCGACTTCGTCCTGTGCCGGCACGAGCAATCGGCGGCGTTCATGGCATCGGTTCACGGTCGATTGACGGGGAACCCGGCGGTATGCCTCTCGACACTTGGACCTGGTGCGACCAACCTTGTCACCGGTGTGGCTGACGCCACGCTTGACCATGTGCCGCTGATCGCCCTCACGGGACAGGGTGCGCGGTCCAGGCTGGGCCGCGAAAGCCATCAGATCATCGATATCGAAGCACTCTTCGCGCCGGTCACCAAGTCGAGCCGAACGCTGATGGTCGCGGATGAAATCCCCCAAGTCGTGGCCGAGGCCGTGCGATTGAGCAAGCTCGACAAACCCGGAGCCGTCCATCTTTCCCTGCCCGAGGATCTGGCCGAGGTCCTGATTCTGGCCGAACCTTTCGTGGCGCCGCCCCCGGCCGAGGTGCGACCGGCGGCCGATGCGGTCATCCGTTCCGCGCGCCTGCTGGCCGAGGCGAAAAAGCCTTTGATTCTTGCAGGGCACGGGGTGATCCGATCTGGCACCGCAAGCGACGTTCGGGCACTTGCAGACAGCCTTTCTGCCCCGGTCGTCACGACATTCATGGGCAAAGGCGTTTTGCCTCCGGGGCACCCGCTCTCGCTGCATTCGATCGGTCAACCGGGCAAGGAGTTGGCGTCTGAAGCCTTCGACCTGTGCGACCTGATCATTGCCATCGGGTTTGACCCGGTTGAATATCCACCCTCGAACATCTCTATGGGCGGTAAGAAGCCGGTTCTCGAGATCTCGGATGTGGCCTCGACTGTTGATGTGGACTGGCCGGTAAAGGCCGCTCTGACCGGGGACCTTCCGCACTGCATCGACGTTCTGGCGAAGGCCTCGGCCGAACGTCCCGCACAAAGCTGGTTCAAAGGTCTCCAGCGGAAGATTGACGCCTCGCTGGAAGGTGGAGCAACAGCTTCCGATGCCGCCTGCGTCGCGCCGTCGGACATTTGTCAGGCGATTTCCGAAACGCTTCGCGAAAGCGACGTTCTGTTGTCTGGCGTGGGCCTGCACAAACTTTGGGTCGCCAGCAAAGTTCAAGCACGCCGAGCGGGTCAGATCATCATTCCGAACGGCCTGGCCGGTATGGGCCTTGCGCTGCCCGGAGCGATCGAGGCGGCCCGTCTGTTGGACGAGGGTCGGGTGATCGCCGTTTGCGGTGATGGGGATTTCCTGATGAACGTTCAGGAGATGGAGACGGCGGCCCGTTTGTGCGTGCCCGTTACTGTTCTGGTCTGGGAAGACAACGGCTATAGTCTGATCGACGAAAAACAGCCTGGTGCGCGCGAGTTTTCCTTCGGCAATCCCGATTGGGAGTCGCTGGCCCGATCCTTTGGCTGGGTCTACCACGACATCGAAAGCCGCAGCAAACTTGCTCCTGCGCTGCAGGCTGCGGCCGACGTCGCCGTTCCAACCCTGCTGCGGGTTTCGGTCGACTATTCCGCTGATGGCGGGATGCCCACTGTCACCTGATTTTTTTCGTCGAAAGTGGAACAACGCCAGGCTTTGGGCGTTTCTTCCCCAGTAGAAAAAAGGAGTTGTCATGACCGACGCATTGAACGTTGTCCCGAACGAAAACCCCGTTTCCACTGGCGTGCGCGACACCGCACCCTTGGCCAAGGGTCTGGCTGATGTTCTGGCCGACACCTACCGGCTGACCTTCAAGACACATGCGTATCACTGGAACGTGGAAGGCCCGCTGTTCTATTCGATCCACAAGCTGACCGAAGAACAGTACGAAAACATGTTCGCCGCCGCTGATGAGATCGCGGAACGCATCCGCGCGCTGGGACATCTGGCGCCCTCGCGCATGTCCGACATCCTGGATTTCTCGGCCATCAAGGATCGCGAAGGGGACCTGTCCGCCGCCGACATGATCGAAGATCTGGCTGCTGATCACGAGCGGGTGGCGCACCGCCTGCACGCCCTGACCGAGCTTGCAGGAAGCCGCAAAGACGTCGTGACCGAAGATCTGGCGACCGAACGTTCGGCATTTCATGAGCAGGCAGCTTGGATGCTGCGGGCGATCTCGAAATCAAGCTGACGCAGTGACCGGGCGCGTGTGTCGTTTTGCGACCCAACTGTGCGCGTTTAAGGTCTTGGGCAGGCTTGCCGAAAAACCGGCAAGCCTGCACATTCCGATCTAGTGACTAGTCCAAAGGGCGGCAATGTCTGAAAAAAACACGAAAAGCCAAAACTTGGCCGAGGAGCGGACCGACTGGGCCGAAGACCGCACTATATTGGCAAATGAGCGTACGTTTGCTGGCTGGATGAGAACCGGAATGGCATGCGTGGCCATTGCCCTTGGCCTCAAGGCCGTATTTTCCGCCGTCGAACCCGAGTGGCTGGCGAAGGCTGCAGCCACTCTTTTTGTGTTGATCTCGCTGCTGATCTATTGGGGAGCGTGGATGAACGCCCGCCGCGTGTATTCCCGATTGGAAGCGCACAGCGCCCAACCGGCATCTCGCTTCCACTTGCAATTGGTTGTTGGAAGCCTGTCCCTCGGATCAATCGCATGTTGCCTTGTGTTGTGGCTTGTCTAAGCGGGCTTGCGCGGACATAGCCTTCGTGCCAGTCAAGACCGGACTCCTGAATCTCGTGGCGATCGCGGTCTAGGCGTCTTATAAGGCTCCGAGCTGTCGTTCCAACGACATGACGCTTGTTGACTTGTGTGTCGAGGCCTGGAACGAGGCCATCATTGCACATAACCCGCCCGCGCAAATCAATAAACACTCGCCGATGAAAGCTGGTCAGCGTTTTTGACGAAAGATGATGCAGACGCACTTCCTTTGAAGGAATGCTTAAAAAAACCTGACATCAGCTAGGCTGGCTACGGGTTTGAACTAGGGTTAGAAATCAGCGGCTTTTGTCCCCCATTCAAAGCGACTGTTCTTGCTGAGCAAGTAGCAACACAATCTCTACAGCGCATAACACATTATTCTAACTTAGAAAAAAGTGGTGAGCCGTGCAGGATTCGAACCTGCGACCCACTGATTAAAAGTCAGTTGCTCTACCAACTGAGCTAACGGCCCACTCTTTTGTTGGATCTGTTGATCCGTGGCGCTCTTTACGGCAATTCCCCAACCAGGTTCAAGCCCTTAATTTGCGCCTCGTTTCGCCGTAACAACGCGTGTTTCTGGCAACCCGATAGGCGGCCTAATTAGGCAGGTGGCGCTGGAGGGTCAACCCCTTTTTTGAGGAATTTTCGCGACAGGGTGGATTCATGTTCCGACCAACGATATATGCCCGCCATGCAACAGAGACTCGACACCGGATTGCCCTTCATCAAGATGCACGGGCTGGGCAATGACTTTGTCATCGTTGACGCACGCGCGCAGGATGCTCCGATCACACCGGCGCTGGCCAAAGGAATCGGGCATCGGCAATTTGGGGTGGGATTCGATCAGTTGGCCGTTATCGAAAATGGTGAAGCCGACGCGCATCTGGTGTTCTACAATTCCGATGGATCAACCTCTGCTGCCTGCGGCAACGCCACCCGCTGTATTGCGCGATTGCTTATGGATGAGACGGGTCGCTCTGCGCTGACGCTCACCACCGAACGCGGAACCCTTCATGCGCAGGATGCTGGCGATGGGCTTACTGCGGTCAACATGGGGCACCCGCAGCTGGACTGGCGCGAAATTCCTCTGGCAGAAGAGATGGACACGCTGGAATTGCCAATCGAAGGCACCCCAACGGCGACGGGAATGGGCAACCCGCATTGCACGTTCTTCGTTGAGAACGCCGAAGCGATCCCGTTGGCAGAGTTCGGTGCGCGTTACGAATACCACCCGCTTTATCCCGAACGCACAAATGTCCAGGTGGCCCAGGTCATTGGCCCGGATCACATCCGTATGCGCGTATGGGAGCGCGGAGTTGGCATCACTCTGGCCTCCGGGTCGTCGTCCTGTGCAACGGCCGTAGCCGCCGCGCGACGGGGGCTGACCGGGCGCAAAGTACAGATCGATCTGGATGGCGGCACGCTCTGGGTTGACTGGCGCGACGATGGTGTCTGGATGACCGGGCCGACGTGTCACGTTTTCTCTGGCACTCTGACGCCTGAATTTCTGAGGTCGCTGGGATGAACCCGCCCAAGTTCACCACATTGGGCTGCCGCCTGAACGCCTATGAAACCGAGGCGATGAAAGAGCTGTCGCAACAGGCCGGTCTGACGGACGCTGTGGTGGTGAACACATGCGCCGTGACGGCTGAGGCCGTGCGCAAGGCCCGGCAGGAGATCCGCAAGCTGCGCCGCGAAAACCCCGATGCGCGCCTGATCGTCACCGGCTGCGCGGCGCAGACCGAACCCCAGACTTTTGCCGAAATGGCCGAGGTCGATGCGGTGATCGGCAACACCGAAAAAATGCGCCCCGAGACATGGAAGGGCATGGCCGCCGATTTCATCGGCGAGACCGAGGCCGTGCAGGTCGATGACATCATGTCGGTCACCGAAACCGCAGGCCACCTGATCGACGGGTTCGGCACCCGCTCGCGCGCCTATGTGCAGGTTCAGAACGGCTGTGACCACCGCTGTACCTTCTGCATCATTCCCTATGGGCGCGGCAACTCGCGCAGCGTGCCGGCCGGTGTGGTGGTGGATCAGATCAAGCGGCTTGTCGACAAGGGCTATAACGAGGTCGTTCTGACCGGCGTCGATCTGACATCCTGGGGCGCCGACCTGCCCGCAAGCCCCAAGCTGGGCGATCTGGTGATGCGCATCCTCAAGCTGGTGCCGGATTTGCCACGCCTGCGGATCAGTTCGATCGATTCGATCGAGGTTGATGAGAATCTGATGCAGGCCATCGCGACCGAACCGCGCCTGATGCCGCACCTGCACCTGTCGCTTCAGCATGGCGACGATCTGATTCTGAAGCGCATGAAACGCCGCCATCTGCGCGACGACGCCATCCGCTTTACCGAGGACGCACGCAAGCTGCGCCCCGACATGACCTTCGGCGCGGATATCATCGCAGGCTTCCCGACCGAGACGGAAGCGCATTTCGAAAACTCGCTGAAGCTAATCACCGACTGCGACCTGACCTGGCTGCATGTCTTCCCCTATTCCAAACGAGAAGGCACCCCGGCAGCCCGCATACCGCAACAGGTGAATGGAACGGTCATCAAGGATCGCGCTGCCCGCTTGCGTGCGGCAGGCGACGCTCAGGTCTCAAAGCACCTTTCGAAGCAAGTCGGCAAGACCCATCACATCCTGATGGAAAACCCCCATATGGGCCGGACCGAGCAATTCACCGAAGTGTCTTTTTCGGCCCCCCGGACCGAGGGTGAGATCGTCACGGCGGCAATCACCGGTCACACTCAAACCCAGCTGATCGCGTGATGGCGTCGACGGCCGACGGCATTCATTGCCCGGCCACGTCAGCAAGGGCGGCCGTGTCGTAGAATTCCTGATATTCGCAGACCCGGTCGCCGCGGAATCTGCAAATGACAACGACCGGCGTTTCGACCGTCTGGCCGCTGGCTTTGTGTGTCCATGCCGTGACACCCACCCCGACGACCCGGTCGTCCTGGGCTATGGTGTCCTTCAACGTCCAGTGGACCATTTCGAAGGCATCCGTCAATTCCTTCAGATATTGATGCATCTGATCACGCCCGTTGCGGGCGCAACTGAAATCCAGCCCGTTTTTCCCGTCGCCAAGAGACCGAATGCAGAGATCCTCGGTCGTGTAGTCGTCCCACATGCTCGGATCCGAACCCTTGGATTCGTTCCATCTGGCAAAGGCCTCGCGCAGTTTCGCGGCATTCGACAAAGCGTTCATGACAATTCACTCCAAAATGACTTCTACAATGCAACCAGCGTCGTGCTGCACGGGGTTCGCGTCAAGGAACAAGTTGTCGAGCGGTTTCAAAGAAAAAGCCCCGCGCGACGCACGGGGCCTTTTGAATTTCCTTAATCCTACCCTGACGGATCAGGCGGATTTCTTGCCCTTATGCGGAGCCCACAGGCGCTTGTTGACCAGATAGAGAAGCACCGACAGAACGGTCAGGAAGATCACGCCAACAAAGCCGGCGTTCTTGCGCTCCATCATCTTCGGCTCGGCCGCCCACATCAGGAACGCCGCGACGTCCTCGGACATGTGTTCGACCGAATTCGAATGCCCGTCAGCAAACTCGACCTGTTCATCCGCCAGCGGCGGCGCCATCGAGATCCAGCCTCCGGGGAAGGCTTTGTTCTCGTAGAGGACAGTGCCTGCCTCTTCCTTCTCTTCACCGGTGTAACCGTCCAGCAGAGAGGCGATGTATTCCGCGCCACCCATGCCTTTGACCAGCTGATTGATGCCCAGACCGTAAGGTCCGTGGAAGCCCGCGCGCGCTTTGGCCATCAGGCTCAGGTCCGGTGCGCCGACACCGTTGTTGGCCGGGAAGTGGTCTGTCGGGATGGCCGGGCGGAAATCGTCCAGCTCGGGGTCGAACACTTCGAAGTTGCCCGCTGCATAAGCGATCACTTCTTCTTCCGAATAGCCCAGCGCTTCGAGATCGCGCAGGGGCACATATCTCAGGCCGTGGCAGGCCGCGCAGACCTCGGTATAGATCTGAAGGCCGCGTTGCAGCTGGTGCTTGTCCCAGGTGCCGAAGGGCCCCTCGAACGAGAACGCGAAATCTTCGATATGCTGCTCACCGCCACCTGCCGCGAAGGTCGAGGCGGGCGCAAGGGCCAGAGCAAACGCGGCGCCGATTGCAAGTTTCTTGAACATGTTTCCGGTCCCTCTTCTTACTCGGCCGGCGTGGCGTCGGCGTCAGCCTTGCCATAATGCGCGTTGAAGTCTTCTTCGATGGTCTCGGGCTGGGCCAGAGGCTTCTCGATCACACCGAGGATCGGCAGGATCACGAAGAAATAGGCGAACCAGTAGGCGGACGCGATCAGCGAGAAGGTCGCATAGGGCTCTTCCGCAGGCATCGCACCCAGCCACATCAGGGCAAAGAAGTCGATGACCAGCAAGTAGAACCACCATTTGAACATCGGACGGTACTTGCCCGAACGTACGTTCGAGGTGTCCAGCCAGGGCGCCAGCGCCATGGCCAGGATCGCACCGAACATCGCCAGAACACCGAAGAACTTGGCATCGATGATGCCGCCGGTGATGAAGCTGGCGAACTGAACGACCCAGACCTCACCGGTGAAGGCGCGCAGGATCGCGTAGAACGGCAGGAAGTACCATTCGGGAACGATGTGTGCAGGTGTCACCAGCGGGTTGGCTTCGATGTAGTTGTCCGGGTGGCCCAGATAGTTCGGCATGTAGCCGACGATGGCCCAGAACACGACCAGGATCACGGCCAGTGCAAACAGGTCCTTGATCACGAAATACGGCCAGAACGGCAGCGTGTCTTTCTCGGCCTCGGCTTTCGATCCACGGCGCACTTCAACACCTGTGGGGTTGTTGTTGCCGGTGGTGTGGAAGGCCCAGATATGAACGATGACCAGCGCCGCGATGATGAACGGCAGCAGGTAGTGCAGCGAGAAGAAGCGGTTCAGCGTGGCGTTGTCCACGGCAGGTCCGCCCAGCAACCAGGTTTGCAGCGCGTCACCGACAAACGGGATCGCACCAAACAGGCCGGTGATCACGGTCGCACCCCAGAAGGACATCTGACCCCAGGGCAGAACATAGCCCATGAAGGCGGTACCCATCATCATCAGATAGATCAGCATACCGATGATCCATGTGATTTCGCGCGGGGCTTTGTACGAGCCGTAGAACAGGCCGCGGAACATGTGGATGTAAACCGCCACAAAGAACAGCGACGCGCCGTTCATGTGCAGATAGCGGATAAAGTGACCGCCATTCACGTTGCGCATGATGTGTTCGATGCTGGCAAAGGCCAGATCGACATGCGGGGTATAGTGCATCACCAGTACGATGCCGGTGACGATTTGCAGCGCCAGGCAGAACGCCAGAACGATGCCCCAGATCCACCACCAGTTCAGGTTCTTGGGGGTCGGGATCATGAGCGTGTCGTAAAGCAGGCCGACAATCGGCAGACGGCTGTTCAGCCATTTCTCGCCGTTTGTCTTCGGCTCGTAATGATCGTGGGGAATTCCGGACATAAGTTTGGGTCTCCCTTAGCCGAGTTTGATTGTGCTGTTGTCCACCCATTCTGCGGGCGGGACAGGCAGGTTCTCAGGCGCGGGGCCTTTACGGATACGACCGGCGAGGTCGTAGTGCGAGCCGTGGCACGGGCAGAACCAGCCACCGAAGTCGCCGGCATCCCCCAGAGGCACACAGCCCAGGTGCGTACATACGCCCATCTGCACGATCCAGGCACCCGGTGCTTCGCCCTCCGGAGACGGCATGACGCGGTTTGCGTCAGTCGCGGGCGCATCGGCGCTCAGGTTGAAGTTGCGCGCCAGCGGATCTGGCAGCGCATCAACGCCTTCGGCGTCCTGTTCCTGGGCTTCCTGAATCTCGGCACCGGTACGATGACGGATGAAAACAGGTTTCCCCAGCCATTTTACCGTCAGTTGCGTGCCCGGCTCGACGCCGCTCACATCCACACGGATCGAGGACAGCGCCTGAACGTCTGCCGATGGGTTCATTTGGTTGATCAGGGGCCATACGGCTGCACCCGTTGCAACGACACCTGCGCCGCCAGCGACGTAGTACAGGAAATCTCTGCGGGTGCCTTCGTGGTCTTCTGCGTGGGACACGAGGTTATCTCCGATTATCTGGCGCCCGCGGACGGGCAAATAGCTCGCGCACCGCACGAATGCGGTGTCTTAACCGCGCTTACTATCGGGGAGAATAGTGTTCGTCCAGCGTTCATAAATGCGCAATACGCCGCATGTGTCCCTTCATGCACATGACGAGGGGCTTTTTTTGGTGAATCTTGCCCGCAACTTTGCCTGCGACTTCGAATCACCGGGGGATGATTCGAACTACGACCCCGCTTTGCAGCCGCAATCCGGCCCGATTCTGACCACCAGACCGTCAGTCATCTGAGGGCGTATTCTGGACAATCAGCATCACAAAGCAACGATTGTTTGCCGGGAAAATCATATCCGCCAAATAGATGATTTAAATTGAAAATTGAGCGCAATATCGCAGTTGCACTTTTTGCGCGAATACCGGACAGCGCAAAAAAACGCGCGAACTCCTGCAAGGAGACCACTATGTCAAAAGTCACTTCGGCCGCTGCGATGTTCACATTGGCGTTGGCCACGCAATCCTTTGCCGCAGGCGATCCGGCGAAAGGTGAAGCCATGTATAACCGCTGCTCCTCGTGTCATGCGATCATCAAGGACGGTGAAGTCCTGGTCAAAGGCGGAATCACCGGCCCGAATCTCTATGGCGTCGTCGGACGTGTCGCCGGGTCCGAAAAAGACTATCGCTATGGCAGCGCGCGCCTGCCGGTCGGCATGTTCACTGACGATATGATCCGTGCCGGCGAAGAGGGCCTGATCTGGACCGAAGAAAACATCGCCGCCTATTCCAAAGACCCCATCGGTTTCATCAAAGAGTATCTGGATGACGAAACCGCCCGCCCTAACATGAGTGTCAAACTGAAGAAGGGTGCGGAAGATATCGCCGCCTATCTGGCAACTTTCAGTTCCGAGTAATCCTGTTTCCCGGTGCTGGTTACGCCTTGTGCATCAAGGCGGCCAGCTGACCGGTTTCACTGCCAAATCCGTTGGGCACATTATCGGCAGCAGCGATTCTTGCCTCCTCCGGCTTGTTCTGGCCCAGTTTCCAGGTGCCCTGGATATCCTCTACCTGCATCCGGCATGGAACGATCATCCGCATCATTCTGGCCAAGGCGTCATCAGACATTTTCCCGGTGACCCATGGCGCTTTGGGCAGCAGTCGATCTTCAAAGAATGCAGATTGTCGGTCCAGCAAATCACGCAGCTCGTCCTGCGGGCGCAACTCAAGCCTTCCGGTCAGGTGCACGGCAACATAGTTCCATGTCGGAACCTGATCCGCGACACCGTACCAGTCGGGCGAGACATAGCCATCAGGTCCCTGCACAGCGATCCTGACCACTTTCGGCCCGCACAGCAAACGGACAATCGGGTTTGATCGCACTAGATGAAGATCGGCCACCGCACCGTCCTCTGACAGCAGAAAGGGCACGTGACTTATCAATGGTGCGCCGTCGTCGGAAATCGCCAGAACGCCAAAAGCCCGGTCACGGGCGAATTCAATATGACGCGCACGATCCTCGGCGCGGAAGGCTGGATTTGGGTGCATGGGCGACCTCCTGCCAAATCTCTTGCAGATGGGGTTGGTTCTTGGCAAGGTCTGCCTCGTTCTCAGGGCGGGGTGGAATTCCCCACCGGCGGTATGCGGGCGATGACCCGTAAGCCCGCGAGCGGCTCTGCCGTGACCACGATCCGAAAGGCAGAAGCCGGCATTCGGACAAAGCGTGGAACCACGAACGAGTGTCAGCAGATCTGGTGAGAGGCCAGAGCCGACGGTCAAAGTCCGGATGGAAGAGAACGTGCAAGTCGTGCCGGTGAACCGGCGCGCCTGCTCGTGATCGCCTTGGGTGACGTGTCATGCCGGGCTGGCAGCGAAACCGTTCGCAACCGCCAGCAGGCCACCAAACTGAAAGGAGACCACGATGACACACACCCGCTATGCTTTTGTCAAAGCCAACTGGCATTCCGACATCGTCGACCGCGCGCTTGACGGATTTCTTGAATTGATCCCGGCCGATCAGGTCGATGTTTTTGACGTACCCGGCGCGTTCGAGATGCCGCTGCTGGCCCGCGATCTGGCCCAAACCGGCCGCTACGCCGCTGTCGCCTGCGCCGCATTTGTCGTGGATGGCGGCATTTACCGGCACGACTTCGTGGCCCAGGCCGTCGTGGACGGTTTGATGCGCGCCGGCATGGATACAGGCGTGCCGGTCCTGTCCGTTTCCCTGACGCCGCACCAATACCAGGAGACGGATCACCACAACGCCATCTACCGTGCGCATTTTGTCGAGAAAGGCCGCGAAGCCGCACAAGCCGCGCTGAAAATCACAGCGACCCGAGCGGTGCTGACGCAGGCCGCCTGATCTTCATCTTTTCAAAAATACTCATTCGCGCCACCGCAAGGTGGCGCCCACCAATTCGCAAATCCGCTTGAGGCCAAGGGCCTTGCCCGCTAATCACGACGCTCAAAGGAGCACGCCCCATGTCGATGAACAGTTTTGGCCATCTATTCCGTGTCACCACCTGGGGTGAAAGCCATGGACCCGCTTTGGGCGCCACTGTTGACGGCTGCCCGCCGGGTGTCACGATCGACGAGGGCATGATTCAGCACTGGCTGGACAAGCGCAAACCGGGGCAGAACAAGTTTACCACCCAGCGGCGCGAACCCGATCAGGTGAAAATCCTGTCCGGCGTGTTCGAAGGGCAAACCACCGGAACGCCTGTGCAGCTGATGATCGAGAACACCGATCAGCGCTCGAAAGACTATGGCGATATCATCGACAAGTTCCGTCCGGGGCACGCCGATATCACCTATTGGCAGAAATACGGAATCCGGGATTATCGCGGCGGCGGGCGCAGTTCTGCACGGGAAACAGCATCACGTGTTGCAGCAGGTGGACTGGCGCGTGAAGCGATCAAGCAAATCGCGCCCAATGTCCAGATCACCGGCTACATGACCCAGATCGGGCCGCATAAGATCGACCGCGCCAACTTCGACTGGTCCCAGATCGAACAGAATCCGTTCTGGACACCCGATGCAACCGCCGCAGAAGACTGGGCCGCGTACCTGGATGATCTGCGCAAGTCCGGCAACTCGGTCGGGGCCGTGGTCGAAGTCGTTGCGCGCGGTGTCCCCGCCGGGATCGGGGCGCCGGTTTATGCTAAGTTAGACACTGATCTGGCCGCAGCGATGATGTCGATCAATGCCGTCAAAGGCGTCGAGATCGGCGAGGGCATGGCCGCGGCTGAACTGACGGGCGAGGCCAACGCCGACGAAATCTTCATGGGGCAGAACGGTCCGCAATACAGCTCGAACCATGCGGGCGGGATTCTGGGCGGTATCTCGACCGGGCAGGACATCGTCGTGCGCTTTGCGGTCAAGCCGACCTCGTCGATTCTGACCACGCGCAAAACCATCACCAAATCAGGCGAAGAGACCGAGATCATCACCAAGGGCCGTCACGACCCCTGCGTCGGGATCCGCGCTGTTCCAGTGGGTGAGGCGATGATGGCCTGCGTGATCCTCGACCACCTTCTGCTGCATCGCGGCCAGATCGGAGAGAACCGTGGACGGATCGGCTGATCTGCGCACCCGCCTGCGTGCTGTGGTCGCACATCGCATGGAAACGGATCCGGCCCATGATCTGGCCCATCTTGATCGTGTTTGGACCAACGCCCGGGCCATCGCAGATGATCAAGCCGATATGTCCGTGCTGCTGGCGGCAAGTTATCTGCACGATCTTGTAAATCTACCCAAGGACGATCCCGACCGGCATCTTGCCTCGCGCAGATCCGCAACGGAATCAGAGCCTATTCTTGAGGAAATCGGGTTTGAAGCCGATCAGATCCGCGCGATCCAGCACGCGATCGAAGCCCATAGTTTTTCGGCCAATATCCCCCCTGAAACGATCGAGGCGCGCATTCTGCGCGATGCGGACCGGCTTGACGCTTTGGGCGCCATCGGCATCGCCCGCAACTTTTCCGTTTCCGGAGCCTTGGGGCGCACTCTTTATGACCCGGCAGATCCTTTTGCCCAAGTCCGGCCACTGGACGACCTTCATTTCTCGCTCGACCATTGGAAGGTGAAGCTGCTGCGGCTGCCGGGTGACATGCTAACCGAAACCGGCCGACTGATTGCCGAGCAACGCACCGCGCGCATGATCCGCTTTCTTGAAGAATTCGCCGAAGAGATCGGCTGCTCCTTGCCGCAATCCTGGGTGAATTGCTGAACCCACCCGTTGATCTTTGCCCGGCAAAGGCGCAGGTTCGCGCCGATGACAAAACCCTTAACTTCGCATCGACCTCTGCTTGCGGTAACGCTGAAGCTGTGCGCCTTGTTCCTGTTCACGTCGATGTCCGCGCTGGTCAAAGCACTGTCGGATGAGTTCCCACCGGGCCAATTGGTGTTTTTTCGGTCCCTTTTCGCAATCCCCGTGATCATTCTTTGGCTCATCGCGCGAGGGGAGTTGTCGAAAGGCTTTGTGGTCAAGAAACCCATGGGCCATTTCTGGCGTGGCGTTCTGGGGACCAGCGCCATGGGTCTTACCTTTACCGGCCTCAGCCTGCTGCCGCTGCCCGAAGTCACCGCAATCGGCTATGCGACGCCGATCTTCACCCTGATTCTGGCCGCCGTCATGCTGGGCGAACGCATTCGGCTTATCCGTATCGGCGCTGTGGCTTTGGGTCTGCTGGGCGTCCTGATCATGATCTGGCCACGTCTTGGCACCACCGAGATGGAACTCGCCGCCACCATCGGCGCGTTATGCGTGTTGGGCGCAACCCTCGCCCGTGCCTTCGTTCAGATCCATATCCGGCAATTGGTCAAGGTCGATCACCCTGCGGCCATCGTGTTCTATTTCTCGATGACCGCGACGCTTCTGTCCGCTCTGACAGCGTTCTGGGGATGGACGATGCCCACGTGGAATCAGGCGCTGATCATGGTCATGATGGGCCTGATCGGCGGCGTTGCGCAGATTTTGGTCACATCCTCCTATCGGTTTGGCCAGGCCTCGATGCTGGCACCTTATGACTATGCAACCATGCTGTTTGCGATCGTGATCGGCTATGTCTGGTTCGACGAACTGCCAACGCTTGCAATCCTGATCGGGGCCGCACTGGTGATCGCAGGCAATGTTGTCGTCATCTGGCGCGAACACCAGTTGGGGCTGGAGCGCGGCAAGGTCCGGTCGGTTACGGACCCCAAAGCATGACTTTACCTTTTGCAATCTTCCCCTAGGTTGGGCCGAACAGTCAAAGAGGTTCCCAAATGAACGACGCGCAGGATCACAAGGAAAAGATGCAGAAGGTGCAGGCCCAGCACCGCAAGAAAGTGTCCGAGGCCGTGGATCCTGGCCGTGGTCTGGTCTTGATCAATACCGGCAAGGGCAAAGGCAAGTCCTCGGCCGCGTTCGGCGTGGTCATTCGCGCTTTGGGTTGGGGCCAGAAGGTTGGCGTGGTGCAGTTCATCAAGGGCAAGTGGAAAACCGGCGAGCGCCGTTTCTTCGAAGAGCGTGATCTGGTGACATGGCATACGATGGGCGAAGGTTTTACCTGGGACACGCAGGATCGTGAGCGCGATATTGCTGCTGCCAATGCCGCCTTCGACAAGGCATGTGCCCTGATGTCCAGTGGCGAATACGATCTGGTTGTGCTGGACGAGATCAACATCGCCTTGCGCTACGAATACCTGACGGTCGAACAGGTCATCGCGGGTTTGAACGCACGCTCGGACAAGACCAGCGTATTCCTGACCGGGCGTGATGCACCGCAAGCGCTGCGTGACTATGCCGACCTGGTCACGGAAATGACCGAGGAGAAACACCCGTTCCAGGCGGGTATCAAAGCCCAGCGCGGCGTGGATTTCTGAAGCTACGTGAGGTGTGATTCTGGCGGTGCGCAGCCGCCAGATATGACAGTCGTTCTGCTGCGTTGACCAATCCTATCGTGTCGCAGGTTCCGGAAAACGCTGGCGTGTTCGGTTGGCGAAAGCCACAAGCGACAGCATCACCGGCACTTCGACCAGGACCCCCACAACCGTCGCCAGTGCCGCGCCTGACTGAAGACCGAACAAGCTGATTGCGACGGCAACGGCCAGTTCGAAGAAGTTAGATGTCCCGATCATGGCGCAGGGCGCTGCGATGCGGTGGGGAACCTTCAGCGCAAAAGCCGCGCCATAGGCAATGGCAAAAATACCGTAGCTTTGGATCAGAATGGGAACGGCGATCAACACGATGACCGTGGGTTTCGCCAGAATGGTCTGACCTTGCAGGCCGAACAGGATAACCACGGTTGCGATCAATCCCATGACGGACCACGGTTTCACCCGCGCCGAAAAGGCTTCTATCGCCTGTTTAGAGCCTAATCTGCGGCGGGTGATCAAGCCGGCGATTAGCGGCAGCACCACATAAAGGACCGTGGCCAAAACCAAAGTCTGCCATGGCACTTCGATGTCAGTGACCCCCAGCAAAAAGGCCACGATCGGCGCAAATGCCACGACCATGATCAGATCATTGACCGAGACCTGAACCAGGGTGTAGGTCGCGTCGCCTTTGGTCAGTTGCGACCACACGAACACCATGGCGGTACAAGGGGCGGCCCCCAGCAGGATCAGACCGGCGGTGTATTGCGCAGCATCTTCGGGCGCGATCCAGGGCGCGAAGACATAGTCGAAAAACAGAACGGCCAGCAGCGCCATGGTGAAAGGCTTTATCAGCCAGTTCACCACCAGCGTCACAATCAGACCACGCGGCTGGCGGGCAACCCCGGCGACTGCACCGAAATCGACGTTGACCATCATCGGATAGACCATTGCCCAGATCAGCACCGCCACCACCAGGTTGACGCTGGCAACTTCGGCGCTTGCCACCAGTTGCACCAGCCCCGGCGCGGCCAGTCCGATCAGGACACCACCGATCATCGCAAGTGCAACCCAGATCGTGAGATACCGTTCAAAAATGCTCATGATAACGCCTCGGAAGTTTGATCCATAAGTTTGCCGGACGTCAGCGCAGCAAGGCCAACCATCACGGCCGCCGTGCCCAGCACCAGGGGCAGCCCCCCGACCTGATAGGTCAGGCCGGACAAAACGGTTCCGGCCAACCGCCCCGTCGCATTTGCCATATAGTAAAAGCCGACATCCATCGTCACACGCTCGGACCGGGTGAAGGCAAGGATCAGATAGGAATGCAGCGATGAGTTGACCGCGAAGATCGCACCAAAGACCAAAAGCCCAGCGACAAGCGTCAGGGTCAGCCAGGTCTCGGGCCCATTTGACAGCAAAACAGCCAGTGTCAGAGCCGCAGGAACACAAAACAGGATCGCCGCCCATCTGCGTGCGGCGCGGATCAGATCACCTTCGGTTCGATCTGACGCACGAAGAATCCTTGGCGCGTTGGCTTGCACGGCGCCATAGAGGATGATCCACACCGCCATGAATGTTCCGATCATGAAGAACGCGGCCCGATTGCCCTCTTCGGTGCCATCTGAAAGAACAGCATAGAAATAGATCGGGATGCCGACCACGAACCAGACGTCCCGCGCACCGAACAGGAAGACACGTGCCGCGGACAACCAGTTCACATTCGCGGATTTTGAAAAAACCTCAGAGAATTTTGCACCCTTGCGCCCCTTCGGCAGGCCCTCTGGCATGAACAGCATCACTGCGACCAGAATCACCGCCAGAACGGCGGCCATGGCAAGCACTGCCGGTAGGAAGCCCAGCGTTGCAAGCATGGCTGCACCCAACAGGAATCCCAGCCCTTTGACCGCGTTTTTCGAACCCGTCAGAACCGCAACCCACCGAAACAACGCGCCTCCTTCGGATGGAGCCAGCAATTTGACCGCCGATTTCGAAGACATCTTGGCCAGATCCTTGGCCACTCCGCTGGCCCCTTGCACGATCATCACAAAAGTGACCGAAGCGGCGACGGTCCAGTTCGGGTCAAGCTGCGTCATGGCGAGCAACGCGACAATCTGCACCCCCAGCCCCGCATAGAGGGTCGAGGTCAGCCCGAACCGCGCGGCGATCCAACCGGCAGACAGGTTGGTGACTATCCCGGCGATTTCATAGAGCACAAACAGATAGGCAAGCTGAACCGGCGAGAAACCCAGGGTGTGAAAGTGCAACAGCACCAGCATCCTGAGCGCCCCGTCGGTCAGCATGAAGGCCCAATAGGCAGCCGTGACCGCGATATAGGCCGACAGTCCTGCGGGCCGTTGCCTCACAATGATGCCCCGACCATCAATGCGACATCCACCAGCCGGTGCGCATAGCCCATCTCGTTGTCGTACCACGCATAGATTTTCACCTGCGTCCCGTTCACAACCATGGTCGAGGGCGCATCGACGATCGAAGAGCGTTCGTCATTGGTATAATCGGTGGACACCAGCGGGCGTGTCTCATATCCCAGAATGCCCTTCAGTTCACCCTCGGCAGCGGCTTTGAAGAAGGCGTTGACCTCTTCAACCGTGGTTTCACGCTCAACCTCGAACACGCAATCGGTCAGCGAGGCGTTCAGCAATGGCACCCGAACCGCGTGGCCGTTCAAACGACCTTTGAGTTCCGGATAGATCAGCGTGATGGCCGTGGCCGAGCCGGTCGTGGTCGGGATCAGAGAGTTCAGGGCCGAGCGTGCGCGCCTGAGGTCCTTGGCAGGCCGGTCCACGATTGTCTGCGTATTGGTTACGTCGTGAATCGTCGTCATCGATCCATGGCGGATGCCCAGGTTTTCGTGAATGACCTTTACGACAGGCGCAAGACAGTTTGTCGTGCACGAGGCCGCCGTCACGATCCTATGCGCCGCGGGGTCGTAAGTTTCGTCATTTACACCCATGACGATATTGGCCGTCGGCCCGTCCTTGACCGGAGCAGAGACAACAACCTTCTTTACCCCAGCGTCAAAATACGGTGCCAGCTTCGCTTCGGTCTTGAACACGCCGGTACAGTCGATCACCACGTCAACACCGTCCAGCGGCAACGCGCTCAGGTCTTTGGTGCCAATGAACGGCAGACGGGTTCCGTTGACTGTGATGCTGTCTGCGTCATGGTCGAATTCCGCGTCCCAGCGCCCATGCACGGTGTCGAATTCCAGCAGATGCGCATGCATCTCGGGATCACCGACGGCATCGTTGATCCAGGCAATCTTTGCGCCTTTTTCAAGCAAGGGCTTCAGGGCCAGTTTTCCCATACGGCCAAGGCCGTTCAGTGCGTAGGTGGTCATTTCGTTTCCTCGGTAGGAGTACGCCCGATTTCATCGACGGCGGATTGCAATGCGATCCGGTCAAGGCTTTCGACCGGCAATGATGAAAAGGCCTGAATCCGGCGCTTCAGTGCGCCATAGGCGGTTTGAAAGGCCAGGCTTTTCTCGGCGTCGGTGCCTTCGGCCCTGACCGGGTCTTCCACGCCCCAATGGCCACTTATCGGTTGGCCCTCCCAAGCCGGGCATTCCTCGTTGGCGGCCTGATTGCAGACAGTAAAGACAAAATCCATGGCAGGCGCATCCGGCGCCGAAAACTCGGACAAAGTCTTCGGCCGCAGGGCCGAGATATCGTGCCCCTTGTCGCGCAGAACCTGCACCGCAAAGGGATTGAGTTCTGAACTGGGCCGTGTCCCGGCCGAATAGACGTTGAACCGGTCGCCGCCGATCTCTCGCAGCAAGGATTCGGCAAAAATCGAACGTGCGGAGTTTCCGGAACAGATGAACAGCACATTGAACTTTCGGTTCGTCGCGGTGTCTTTGGGAAAGGGCATGCAGATATCCGGGCGGCCACGGCAGCAATCCACGATCAGGAAATCGAGCATTTGCTGCACGTTTTTCATTTCAATCGAATAGAGCAGAGACGTCCCGGATCGTTCCTGTTTCACCAATCCCGACCGCTGCAAAGCATTCAGGTAGTTCGACATGGTGCTGGGTTTGATATCCAGCTCCGCCGCCAGCTCGCCCGCGGGAATCCTGTCAGGAAACCGTCGCATCAACATGCGAAACACGGTGATGCGCTGCGGGTGGCCAAGAATGGTCAATTGATCGGTTATCTGTTCTATCATATTTCATGAATTATTGAAATATAGAGAATGAGTCAATTTCATTCCGCGTCGTCACAAAAAATTCACGGACCAGAGCGCCAATTTGAAAGGTTGGCCGCAGGCGTTCGGCTCACAACTTGAGGCCCGACCGTGCTGAACAAGGCCGAAACGGTTACAACCGGGCTTGCAGGCGCCAGACTGACGGTTTAAACGAAGCTTCGCATCCGGTCATAATCAATTCCGTATGACCTACGGTGCCGCTGTAGCTCAGCTGGTAGAGCACGTCATTCGTAATGATGGGGTCGGGGGTTCGAGTCCCTTCAGCGGCACCAGAAAAATCCAGGTCAAACGAAATTCGGCCCTCCCAAAGCCTGCGGCCCTGCCGACAGGCACGCTAAGCGCGTTTCTCTCCGATCGAGGCGACGCCCAGAACATCCAGAACTTTCGCTTCGATATGCTCGGCATTCATACCGGCCACCGCATACATGTCCGCGGGGCTGGCTTGATCGATGAAGATATCAGGCAAAACCATCGAGCGGTATTTCAGCCCCCGATCAAACACACCTTCATCCGCCAAAAGCTGAGCGACATGGCTGCCAAAACCGCCAACGGCCCCTTCTTCGATGGTGATCAACGCCTCGTGGCGGGACGCGAGATCCAGGATCAGGTCGCGATCAAGAGGTTTGGCAAAACGAGCATCGGCAATCGTGGGCGTTATGCCTTTGCCTGCAAGGGATTCCGCCGCCTTCTGAACCTCTGCCAGACGTGTACCGAATGAAAGCAGAGCCACCCGCGCACCTTCCCGGATAACGCGGCCCTTGCCGATTTCCAGAACCTCGCCGCGTTCGGGCAAGTCGACCCCGACACCTTCGCCGCGCGGATAGCGGAACGCAATGGGGCCTTCGTCATGCGCGGCGGCGGTCGCCACCATATGCATCAGCTCGGCCTCGTCAGCCGCAGCCATGACAACCATACCGGGCAGGTTGGCCAAATAGGCAATATCGAACGACCCAGCATGGGTGGCGCCGTCAGCCCCGACCAAACCTGCTCTGTCGATTGCAAAACGTACGGGCAGGCGCTGAATCGCCACGTCATGTACCACCTGGTCGTAACCACGCTGGAGAAAGGTCGAATACATTGCGCAGAACGGCTTCATTCCTCCTGCGGCAAGCGCAGCCGAAAACGTCACGCCGTGCTGTTCGGCAATCGCCACATCAAAGCAACGTGACGGATAGCGCTCGGCAAACAGGTTCAGGCCAGTTCCGTCGGGCATGGCAGCGGTCACGGCAACGATCTTGTCGTCACGCGCGGCCTCATCCACCAGCGCCTTGCCAAATACAGACGTATAAGAGGGCGCGTTTGAAGGTGCCTTCTTCTGTTCTCCAGTCACCACATCGAACTTGGCCGTGGCATGACCTTTGTCGCGGGCCTGCTCGGCAGGGGCATAGCCCTTGCCTTTTTTCGTCAATACATGGATCAGAATCGGCCCGGTTGCCCGTGATTTGACCGTACGCAGAACCGGCAGCAGCTGGTCCATGTCATGGCCATCTATCGGGCCGAGATAGGAAAACCCAAGCTCTTCGAACAGCGTGCCGCCCACCGCCATGCCTTTCAACATCTCCTTGGCGCGCTTGGCGCCCTCCCGGAATGGCTCGGGCAGCAAGGAGACAGCGCCTTTGGCAGCAGCTTTCAGATCGTGAAACGGTTCTTCGCTATAAATACGCGACAAATAGCTGGACAACGCACCAACTGGTGGCGCGATGCTCATCTCGTTGTCATTCAGAATGACGATCAGACGCTTTTTCAGGTGGCCTGCATTGTTCATCGCCTCAAAAGCCATGCCCGCAGACATCGAGCCATCGCCGATCACCGCAATTGCGTCGCCCAACCCTTCGGGCGTTACACCCCCCAGATCCCGTGCGACAGCAAAACCCAAAGCAGCGCTGATCGACGTGCTGGAATGCGCCGCGCCAAATGGGTCATAGGGGCTTTCGCTGCGCTTGGTGAAGCCGCTGAGGCCATCCTTCATGCGCAATGTGCGGATGCGATCACGTCGTTCGGTCAGGATTTTGTGCGGATAACACTGATGACCCACATCCCAGATGATCTTGTCTCGGGGCGTATCAAATACGGCGTGCAAGGCGGTGGTCAGTTCGACAACTCCCAAGCCAGCCCCAAGATGCCCGCCGGTCACGGCAACCGCCGAAATGGTTTCGGCCCGCAACTCCTGTGCGACCTGGTGCAGTTGTGCGTCCGAGAACTGCTTGAGATCCGCAGGGCGGTTCACAAGATCCAGCAGGGGCGTATTGGGGCGGTCAGACATGTGGCGCGTTCCTGGCTTAGCTGTCCCGGGCAATAACGAAGCGGGCGGCTTCCTTCAAGGTTTCCGCCCTCGGGCCAAACCCGTCCAAAGCGGCGCAGGCCTGATCCACCAGCTCACTTGCGCGGGCTTTGGCAGCAGGCAGACCCAAAAGCGAAACAAAAGTGGCTTTCCCTGCCTCGGTATCCTTTTGCAATCGCTTGCCCGCCTTTTGGGCATCGCCTTCGATATCAAGGATGTCATCAGCAATCTGAAAAGCAAGACCCATCGCCCGGGCATATCGGCGCAACGGGTCAGGATCGGATCGGGCCATAACGGCGCCAACGCAGGCAGACCATTCGATCAGGGCGCCTGTCTTGCCGGCCTGAAGACGCGTGATTTCGTCCAGCGACAGCGGTTCGGCGGCCGTTTCCGCCGCAATGTCCAACGCCTGTCCCAGCACCATACCTTGTGCACCGCTGGCTTTGGCAAGGGTCAGGGCAAGGTCTGCGCGAATGTCTGCGGCCCCAACCTGCGAGCAGGTGCAAAGTTCAAAAGCAAGCGTCTGAAGGGCATCTCCGGCCAGAACAGCCGTGCCTTCATCCCACTCTACGTGAACGGTGGGCCGCCCGCGGCGCAGGTCATCGTCATCCATGCAGGGCAGGTCGTCATGCACAAGGGAATAAGCGTGCAGCGCCTCTATGGCGGTGGCCGGCCAGATCGCCCGGTCTTCTTCAACATCATGCAGTCGGGCACTTTCCAATGCCAGAAACCCGCGCAGCCGCTTTCCGCCTCGGGTGGCATATGCCATGGCCCGGGTGACATCCACGTCTGCAAAAGCGCCAAAAACCAAATCAAAATGGCTTTGAATGCTGGCAGCATCCTGCGCAAGTCTTTCGGGGAACATTCACATACCTTCGACAGGCGTCGTACCGGTCGGCTGCCCACTGGCGTCCAGAGTGATCGCTGCGACTTTTTCTTCCGCGCGCTTCAACTCGTCCTCGCACCGCTTTTTCAGCGCCGCGCCGCGCTCGTACAGCGCAATTGATTGATCCAGCGCAACGTCGCCACGTTCCAGCTGGCCGACTACGGCTTCAAGTTCTTTCATCGCCTGTTCGAATGTCATCTGGTCTACGGGGATCTCGGTCATCGGGCTGCCTTTATCAATTCTTCCACATGGGCGCGTGTGGCCTGGGCCAGTGCGTTCAGATCATACCCGCCTTCCAGAGTCGAGACGATACGACCGCCGCAAACCTCGTCGGCAATTCTGCACAGCTCTGCGGTGATCCAGGCAAAATCATCAGTAGCCCAGTTCAGATTGGCAAGCGGGTCGTCCTGATGGGCATCGAACCCGGCGGAAATGATAATCAGTTCCGGCCTGAAGGCCCGCAAGCGCGGAAAGGCCTTTGTTTCATAGGCGGCACGCATCTCGGCGCCGCCACTGCCGGGCGCCAGTGGAATGTTGAGCACCGTATCATGAACACCCGTTTCCTCGGGCCGGCCCGATCCGGGCCACAAAGGCATCTGCTGGCTGGTTATCACCAAGGCCCGTGCTTCATCCCACAACAGGTTCTGGGTTCCATTGCCATGATGGACGTCGAAATCGACCACGGCCACGCGTTTCAAACCGTGATGGTCCAGCGCATGTTTCGCCGCCAATGCTGCATTTCCAAACAGGCAGAAGCCCATGGCCGTTTCGGATTCCGCATGATGCCCCGGCGGGCGAATGGCACAGAACGCGTTCGAGGCTTCACCGCTCAAAACCAGATCAACGGCCCGCACCACCGCACCCGCCGCGCGGTAAGCTGCGTCCACCGATCCCGGAGACAGGAACGTATCCCCGTCGATCTGTGCGAACCCGTCCGCAGGGCGCGCGGCCCGAATGTCGCGAACATAGCTCTCGGGGTGAATGCGCAGAAGATCGTCATCCGCAGCCATCGGAGCCGTCACCCGCTTCAGCTCCAGCGCTTCCAATGCATGCAGAATATGCTCCAACCGCGCCACCCGCTCCGGGTGCCCGTCAGGTGTCACATGGCCCAGACAATCGGCGTGGGTCAAAAGGGCGGTTGTCATTGGGATCCCATCTTCATCTGGCTACAAATATCCTCGCCGAAGGCCAAAAAAAACGCCGCGCAGCGGCATCTCAATCCGGCGCAAGCATATACCCCGCGCCCCGCACAGTCTGCAAATAGCGTGGCTGCTTGGGGTCCTGTTCGATTTTGCGCCGAAGGCGCGTGATCTGTACATCCACCGCGCGCTCCTGCGCCTGACCCTTGTCGCGCCCCAAATCCTCGACCAGCTTGGCGCGGCTGATCGGCTCTCCGGGCTGGGCCGAGAATATCTTCATCAACTGGCTTTCGGTTGCGGTCAGACGGACCGGGTCTTCGCCCTGCCACATCTCACCGCGTTCAATGTCATAGCGGATGGGCCCGAGATACAGGATCTTCGCCGTGGTTTCTTCTGCCGGTGTTTCCGGCATCCGACGCAGGATCGCATTGATCCGCAACAGCAGCTCTTTCGGCTCGAACGGTTTTGCCAGGTAATCATCCGCCCCGGCCTCGAGGCCCGCGATCCGGTGTTCCGTCTCACCCTTTGCGGTCAGCAGCAGTATCGGTGTCGTATGCGTTTCCCGCAAAGCACGGGTCAGACTGACACCATCCTCGCCCGGCATCATCACATCCATGACGATCATGTCGAAATCCAACCCCGACAATACGCGCCGCGCGTGGGCTGCATCCCGTGCCGCCGTAACCAGAAACCCATTGCGCATCAGAAACTTCTTGAGCAGATCGCGAATGCGCTCGTCATCATCGACAATCAGAAGATGGGCATCCATTTCGCTCATGAGGTCGTATCCCGAAGTTTCGTATAGGCATGACGCATATCAGCATCCATCATTGCTTCAAGCACTTTGCGAAAACCAGCCACGGCTTCGGGACCGGCATCCTTATAGGCGGCGCGCATTCTGGCCCGCTGAGCATCCGACAACGTGGTTTCCAGCGACTGCCCCTTTTCTGTCAGAAATAGGTGGCGTTCACGTTTGTCCACTGTTCCCACGCGACTTTCCACCAAACCATCCTCGATCAAGGTTCGCAAAACCCTGTTCAGAGACTGTTTTGTTACGCCAAGAATGGCCAACAAGTTGTTGACAGTCGTGCCCGGCGCGCGGTTGATGAAGTGGATTGCCCGGTGGTGAGCGCGGCCATAGGCCATCTCCGCAAGGATGCGGTCGGGATCAGCGGTAAAGCCGCGATAGGCGAAGAACATGGCCTCGATCCCCTGCCGCAATTGCTCATCGGTCAAAAACAAAAGGCTCTCGCCCCCATAACGCGGGGCCGGGCGGATGTCGGACATATCATGCCTCATTCGTTACTACCGGGCCGAGTTTATGTCAGCGTTATTGACATTCCAAGAGGAGAGCGGTATCGAATCGCAGTTTTTGCGCAATATTGTATCCGTATCGGACCTAAATCGCGCAATAATCGAAAAATTCAACCCGGTTCAGGAGGTTTCGCATGGCGGGGTATGATGATCGTGATGGCACCATTTGGATGGATGGCAAACTGGTGCCCTGGCGTGAGGCCAACGTGCACATTCTGACCCACGCAATGCACTATGCGTCATCGGTATTCGAAGGCGAGCGCGCATATAACGGCAAGATCTTCAAAAGCCGCGACCATTCCCGGCGCCTGATCGCCTCGGCCGAGGCGCTGGACATGCCGATGCCTTATTCGGTTGATGAAATCGAAGCCGCCAAGGAAGAAGCGCTGAAAGCCAGCGGTTTGCAGGACGCGTATGTGCGGGCGCTGGTCTGGCGTGGCTCGGGCGAGGATATGGGCGTCGCCTCGGCCCGCAATCCGGTACGCATGGCCATCGCGGTCTGGCCCTGGGGTGCCTATTATGGCGATGCCAAGATGCAGGGTGCCAAGCTGGACATTGCCGAGTGGAAACGCCCCAGCCCGGAAACCATCCCCGTCCATGCCAAGGCAGCGGGCCTTTACATGATCTGCACCATTTCCAAGCACAAGGCCGAAACCAAAGGATGCTCGGACGCTTTGTTCATGGACTGGCGCGGATACGTGGCCGAGGCCACTGGCGCGAACGTATTTTTCGTCAAGGATGGCGAGGTGCATACCCCGCTGGCAGACTGCTTCCTGAACGGCATCACCCGCCAGACGGTGATCCAGATGCTGAAAGACAAGGGCATCACCGTGCATGAACGCCGCATCAAGCCCGAAGAAATGGCTGACTTCGAACAGTGTTGGCTAACCGGCACCGCGGCCGAGGTCACGCCTGTCGGGCAGATCGGCGAATACACATTCGAGGTCGGCGACCTGACCCGCCAAATCGCCGAGGACTACGAGAAACTGGTGCGCTCGTAAGCTTTTGCCCCCGCTTTGTCGGGGGCTTTTTGTTGCCAAACGTGCAATTTATCGTGCAATCCGTTCGGCCATCTGGACGGATTGCACAGATTGCGTATCTTCAGCACATGTTGGACCTTCTCAGCGATATTCTCACCCGCCTTTCCCTGCGCGGCACATTTTATTTCCGCACGTCGTTCACGCCGCCCTTCGGAATTCAGGTGCCAGGGTTCGAAAACGTGGCCCGGTTTCATTTTGTGCAGCGTGGTGAGCTCAAGGTTCATGTCTCGACCACGGGGGAAACCCTGCGGTTGAGGCAGGGGGATCTGATCCTGATACCCCACGGGGCACCGCACGCATTGCTCTGTGCCGAGGTCAAGCCGTTGGATGCACTGCCCCTGGAGCAGGTGCTGGAGCGTGCGGGCTACACGGGCGAGGGCGTTTTGGTCTATGGCGGTGATGACGAGGAACGGGATACGCAGCTGATCTGCGGTCACTTCTCTTTTACCGGCCCGGCCGGCCGAAACGGCACCGGGCATATGCTGATCGACCGCCTGCCGCCCTATATCCTGATCGAGAATTATGGCGAAGAGGCGGGATCGTGGATGGAATCCACCCTGCGCATGATCGGCTCTGAAGTTTCAGGCGCGAGGATCGGTGGCGACCTGATCGCGCTGAAACTGTCCGAGGTCCTGTTTGCACAGGCGATCCGGGCCTATCTGGAACGTCAGAGCCCGCAGGATTCCGCGTTGGCAGGATTTGCTGATCAGCGCATCTCGCGGGCGTTGACCGCGTTCCACCAGGCCCCGGCCAATGACTGGAGCGTTGCGTCATTGGCACGTGTGGCGGGTATGTCGCGCACTGCCTTCGCTCAGCTTTTTGCTGAAAAGATGGGCACAACGCCGATGCAGTACCTTACGGATTGGCGGATGCAGATCGCATGCCATGGTCTGACCGAGGCACGATGGAACGTGGCAGATGCAGCCGCCGAGGTCGGGTATGCCTCCGAGGCAGCTTTCTCGCGTGTGTTCAAGAAACAGGTTGGGCTATCGCCGGCTGCGTACCGGGCGATGCATTGATCCTCCACGTTTTCTGAACGATCTGCATGGTATCATAGACGATCAGAAATTCAGCGTTCAACTTCGGCACCTTACCTTCCCTTTATCAATGATTGAAAAAAGGAAGATCTCATGTCCCTGCGTTTCGTTACCCGCTCTGTCCATGCTTACCTCGACTACCCTGTTGCCATTGCCCTCATGACGTTGCCGTTCCTGTTGGGATTGGGTCAGTCAAACCCACTGGCCCTGTGGTTGTCGGTTGTCACCGGTGTTGCTGCGTTTGTTCTGACGGTTCTGACCGATCATCATCTTGGGATTTGGCGGGTCCTTCCTTACAAGTTTCATCTGGCCGTAGACTTGATCGTCGGGATCACCTTCCTGTTTGCACCCAGCGTTCTGGGGTTCTCAGGACTGGATGCGGTGTTTTACTGGCTGAACGGTGCGGCTGTGGTGCTTGTCATCTCGCTCAGCGCGCCCGAGCAGGAAGTCACCGCCTGAAACCGCTGACCACGGTTGTCCCAGTTTCACTGTAAAGCACCAAGGTCCGAGCCGCCGGGTTCTTCAGCCGGCGGCTCGTTTTTGAAAATGTGGCCTGGCTTCGAGCGCGTGCTCTCACTGTCGCAACGGGCCATCCGGCTGCGGGCCGCAAGTGCCCCCGTGTGATCCGTTGTTTCAACTGACCCAGATTCGCCCCCTTCCGGTCGCTGAATGAACCCGCACTGACCTCGGGACGTTTCACCGAGAAGATGAGGTTTTCAACCTTTGATAAACTGCTCGGACGCGCGTGAAATCGCAGGTTCGTCGTGGACTTTCCCCAACCAATAGGGTTGGATTTCGCCATATCCCTTGATGTTGATAACCTCTCGTCTGTCACAGTCCACATGTTCGGCTATCTCATCTCTTACCTCGGGTGAGATTTGAACGCGCCCCGGCTCTCCGGAGCTTTCCATTCTTGAGGCGATGTTGACTGTATCACCCCAAACGTCAAAAAACGGTTTGTCGCCGCCGATTACACCTGCGATCACCGGACCTTTGTGAATTCCGACCCGCAGGGACACCTTTGGATGCAGTTTGTCTGACACCCGCTCGACCGTCGCAATCATATCAATCGCCAACGCTGCCATGCGAACCGAATCCGGTTGCCGTTCCTTGACAGAGGGGTCCAGACCACCTGCAACCATATAGCTGTCTCCGATGGTTTTGATTTTCTCCAGCTTGTAGCTCAGAACCAGTTCATCGAATGCCGAAAATACGGAGCCCAGCAATTTGACCGTCGCTCTGGCCCCATTGGCGGCCGCGAATTCAGAAAATCCAGACAAATCAGAAAACAGAATTGTAGCGTCATCAATTCTTTCAGCAATTAGCCTGTCCGGGTGCGCTTTGATGCGCTTGGCAATACGTGAAGGCAAAAGAACATTTATCAGCCGCTCGGAAACAGCGAACTCCTTTTCCAACGCTTCTTCGTATCGATCTATTGCGGCGTTTGCAGAATAGGACGTGAAAAAAAGCGCCGAGACGATTCCCAAAATCAGCACGATGAAAATAACATCTTGAGGGTGCCTAACAAATCCGTCTTGATATGATTGCGTAACAATATCCCAAATCGTTTCGCCGGGCGGTATGTGCAAAGGAACGACAAGCGATATGTAAATAAACAAAGCTGCGCTGAGGATCGTTATCAAAGTGATCCAACGCCAATATGCGGCCCCCAGAAAATAAAAAAGCAAGGGCGGGCCGACAAGCAAGACCAGGTGATCTTCACCGTTTTTGCCGACGCTGATGTCATGAGCCAGGAACAGGAACAACCATACTGTAAAATAAGCGACTTTGACCTCAAGGCCGAAGCGATCCAGCGTCATCGTCAACAGCGCCGCGAAGCCAAGCCCAAAGTTCACCCATGCAAGATATCTCCAGTCTGGTCCAAGTTGGAACTGGTAGAAGGCTGTGAAACCAAACCCAAGCGACGCAATAAAGGCTGCAACGTTAACAACCTGCATCTTTCGTCTTATTTTTCCATCGTCGATGGGTTTTTCAGAGTCCACAATGTGTTCAAGCAAAGCATCGCCCCCGCGCCAGCTCTATGCAAAATATCCCTCAAATCTGCTTCTTAGTCGATAAGCCCCAGGTTGTTTGTTCAGAAGTCTCTTTCGCGTCACGGCGCCAACACAGGCTGAACCGCTTTTGGCCTCGTGCCCGCAAACGGGTGCCGTACTGCCTTGAAAGCCGACCGATGGATCAAGTTGGCAACAGCAATTCAGGTGGTGCAGTTTTCAGGGCCTCCAGTTTGCTTTGAATGATATTCGGCGATTTCTGTTCCAGATAGTAAGCAATGGTTTCCACGCGAATTCGAACAGAGCCGGCGGGTTTCGTCTCATCGAGATCCTGAAACACGAAGAAAAGCGTTCCAAGCGCTTCGATGATTTCCTGGACTGGCGAATAAGTCGGCTGATCCATTCCGCATTCATAGCTGGAAAACCGGATCGAACAGGTTATCCATGGCATAATGGATCCATAGCGGGCGGCCCACAGAAGTTCATTCGTGTTTGCGCTGTGGGATGTTTTCCAAATATCCGAAATGTCAAAAGGGCTTTGAATTCGGCCGGCTTTGATCAGATCGCCGTACAACCAGTCCAGTATCTCTGCGTCCAATGGCAGATATTGACCCCAGAGGATCGGATAACCAAAGGCCTGCAACTCGCTTTCAATGGCGTGGCCAATTCCGGTGTCCATGTGGTACGGGCGACCCAAGGCCAGGATGCAAGGTCGATTTTGCGTGGCGCATTCGGACAGTACCGCCAGACTTTGCCGCCGCAGACTCTGATCGAACTCTTGAAGGGCATCGTAAGCCGTGGCAACAGCCGCGCGCAGTTCAGTCATGCGCAAGTCGGTGATTACGCCCTTCAGGGCATCGTACAACTGCCGGGTCGCAATTTGTGGGTCTGCCAAGGATACGGCCGGCGAAAGATAGTGTACGCCCATTTCCTTGAACACGTCCTTTTCCCGCCGAAAGCCGGCCCGAGTACTTTCGGGGCCGGCAATGACGCGCGGGCAGGCCATGTTTTCCCGGACATGACCCCGCAAAAAGGATGGGACAGTCAGGATTATGGGAACGAACAGGATATCAATGGGGCGCTTTTGCCCGTTCAGCAATTCGCCATAATGGCCAGACATGCATTTGACAGGATAGCAGCAGTCAACAGCACCGCGCCCTTTTCCGAATTTCAGCTGCTGTGCTTCTGATGTGTCCGACGAATAGACGATACTGCGGCGATTGATTCCCAGTTCAACGAACAACGTCGTCCAAAACCTGTGCGTCGACCACTGGTTCAGGACCCGAGGGATACCGATCCGAAAATCCCGCTTGGGCGGTTTGGACTTAGCGAAAGGCGCCTTCGCGAACGCTTTCTGCAATATTTGGATTGGCATTCGCTTCCTCGTCGATTTGCTTTTTTCGCGCTTTCATCTCGGCTGCGTCTTCAATCAATCCTTTCGAGCAGGAATTGCCGGTAATCACCCGCTCCCACCCTTCCGCCAGAGGAACCTTGCTGTTTGCCCGGCCGCGACCGTCGGGAATCTGAACATCCACAAAGGCCCGGCTACAGTTCATCGCACACCACTTGCAGGTGGTTTTGCTGTTGGTAGTGCTGACATATTCCAATTCTTCGACGCGGTCGTGCCCAACGAACCGGGACTTTTGCCCGGTGTTCACGTGTTCAAGCGCAAGAAGGGCGGCGCCCAACGCGCCAGCCTCGCCAGCATGAGGGTGCACGGTAATTTCCGCGTCAGGAATTTTGCCCCTGATGAAATCGATCTGGGCTTTGACGACTGCCAGGTTTCGATGTGTCCCTCCTTGCAGGACGAACTTCCTGCCGATGGCTTTGAGGTTCTGAAACTGCCCGGCATAGACCCAAACGTTCAGAGGCAGGACCGCGGCAAGGCTTGCCATAATCTCTTCTGCCGCCCACCCTTTGCGTTGCTGGTTCACGATGTCGGACTGAAGGAACACGCCGCACCCCATCATCAGTTTCGGCATCCGCTTGGCGCTGAAGGCTTTTTCGGCATAGTCCTCAAGCCGGACATCATAGCGTTCGGCAACGCCTTGAAGAAACGCCCCGTTGCCGGAAGAGCATTGGGAATTGAGCCGAAAATCGACGACCGCTTTCTGCCGCAACAGCATGATTTTGACATCGGTCCCACCAACGTCGCATATCGCGTCTGCGTCGGGATGTATGTGCATGGCAGCCGCCGCATGTGCGACCGTCTCGACCACCGGAACGTCCGCCCCCAAAATATCCTTCAGCAGATCTTTCCCATACCCCGTCAGCCCAAGAGCGCCGATATTCTCGATCCCTGCATCACGCAACTTGCGGAAAACGGACTTGGCATCTTCGATCGGGTTTCCCTGACTGTGCTGATAGACCGAAGCCTTGATTTCCGCGTCGCGGTCCAACGCCACCGCCTTGACCGTGGTGCTGCCGAAATCGCACCCGACATAAAATGTCTCGGCCGCAACAGGCTGGGGCATCTGGATCACGGGTTGCGTAAAATCCTTCAGGAACCGGACGAGTTCACCGTTCCGGGCCAAGGCCTCTTGCCCGGTTTTGGCCTTTTCACCGTGCTGGCCTGTTTCAACCCACCACTTCAGGCCATCCGTGCCGGAATAGGCCCCGGATACGTTTTGTTCCCGGCGAGAAATCTCGACGCAGCCGAGGCTCGCATAGTACAAGGCGTCGCCGGGGACCAGGATAGCATCAGTGACGCTCTGTCCTGTTTCCAATACGACATTGCGCTCGTCCCACAGCGCGGCCAAATGGCTTGCCCATGCCTGCTGAAGACCTTGAAAGAACATGTTCGGTCCGCCCAGCAAAAGCACTGATGGTGTGGGGGTGTTGCCTTTTGTCAAAGTCGCCAGGTTCTGCCGCACGACTGCGTCAAACAAGCTTGCGATGATTTCGGTCTTGGGAACTCCGGCCTTGACCAGACTGTTTGCGTCAGTCTCAGCAAAGATCCCACATTTGGCACTGATCCGATGAAGAGTTTGACCATCGAATGGCAGAGTGGTCAGTTCGTCCGGAGAAATATTCAGCTTTCGTGCTGACTTTTCGATAAAGGTGCCCGTACCGCCACTGCACGCTGATTGCATATAGACCTGCTTGGCCTTGCCTGCGGAGGTTGGCGTGAAGAACAACGTCTTCATGTCTTCCCCGCCAATTTCAGACACGAAATGCACATCCGGATGCAACGCTTCGACTGCGGCTGCGACGGCGACAACTTCCTGGATTTGCCGCGCGTTCACATGATCTGCCAGTGTCCCAGCCCCGGATCCCGTAAACGTGACGACATCGCGACCGGCGGTCAGGCCGGCCTCCAGCTCCATTTGCGACAACAGTTCAAGGGTTTTCTCGGCCTGGCGTGTTTTGTGACGACCATAGGCTTTCCAGATGACTTCGCCATCTTCTACCACGACGCCTTTAACAGTTGTCGATCCGATATCTATCCCCGCGTATTTCACAACGTGGCATTTCCCAGCTCAAGCACGACATTGGATGCGGTGCCCACGGCGCCACGATGGGGAACTTTCCAAAACGGCGTGTTGACCTTGGGATGCTCTTTGGCGCGCTTTCTGGCCTCGTCCGCAGTCAACCCGGCAGCGGCAAGAGCAGATTCAAATTCCTCCTGCGCGCGGATCTTGGCGTCTGCCAGCACCATCTGGCACCGCGACAAAGCGTGTACGTCACTGTCCCCTTTTACCTCGATTGGGGCATACAGCATATCGGGATACCGGCCCTGTACGGCCGCCATTGCGCCGATGCTCATTGTGTTGGGAAGGCATCCATAGGGCGACAGCTCGCAAATCATATGTGCTTTTCGCTGGGTATGCGCCCAGATCGCCTTGGCGATCAGCAAATCACCCTCACCCCCGTTGATCATGTTGTCAAAAAACGGAGCCGCCAATTTGCCCAGCTTGTCCTGATCGGGCATCGGACGCGGAACACTCCCCAGCATCCGGCGCATCTGATCGTATTTGAACCTGAAAAAGCGCTGCCCAAGTTTCAGCAGAACATAATTCTGACGCGCTTTTTCTTTTATCCCGAAACCCAGCTTCAGCTTTTGTCCGCCATACCGCATCAGGTAGTCGAACCATACGACCATCGGTGCCGGCTGAACTTCGGCGCCTTCGCCTTCAAGCCATTTGTGCATATTGTAGTTCTGCACCCCTTCGGCGGTGGCCAGATAGAACTCGCCGGTGATCTTGACCATGGGCTTGACCCTCAATCGATCAAGCTGGATGTCTTCAAAGTGGTCGCGTGCACGCCTCATGGCCTTCAGAAAGCGTCTGGTCGTCGAATGCCACAGGACCGATCCCCATTTCGGCATTTGCTTCGGCCTACTCAACATGGCGTCGTATATCTCGGAAACCGCCTTCTGCGCCGCCTGGTTGGTCGCGCCTTGCTCTAGCTCATAGGGCCGCAGCTGGTATTCCAGATCCTGAATGGCATCCGCTGCCATCATGCCCAAGGCCGTGCTCAGCAGCAGGTGAATATCAGTCTGCAAACCGGCGTCTTTGCCTTTCGACTGATCGATTTCATGCTGCTGAACCAGAAACATCCTGAACGCCTCGAGCCCCAGATTCTTCAGCGCAAGCTCATAGCTTTGGTGATATTGACCGAAACGGCAGGCCCCGCAGGCCCCGGCGGTCACATAAACATATTTTTCGGCCACTTCGTCAGCACCGATAGCCTCGGCTTCGTTTCTGAGAAAACTCGACAAGTTGCCCGTTGTGAAGGCGGTGGGGCAGCACTGTCCGACATCCGCCAGTTCACGTCCCAGGTACAAGTCTTCAACTGTCACATCAGGCAGGCGCTGCGCATTGTAACCCGCACTTTTGAACAGGCCTTCCAGCAGTTTTTCGGCGCGCCATGTGACCCCACCAAACAACAAGGTGACATCCTTGCGCTGATCCGCAGTAAAAGGACGAGGTTCGTAAGCCCTATAGGACTCTTCCAAAATACGACTCATAAAAATACCCCCCAACCAACATAACATGTATTTACAATGCACAATATAATATTCCTGAATCGCCCCCTGCACCGGGAATCCGCTTGAAACAGGGCCATCGGAAATTCAGGTTGTCTTGGGCGCCGGTCAGGCAATCTCAGCCTGAAAACCCATCAAATACCCAAGAATTTTTTTGCATTCCCTTCAAAAAAGTTAGGTGCACAAGGACTGATCTGTGGATCGCTGAAGAACTTGTCAAATTCGATCAGGTATTCACGGGTTCTGCCGACCATCAGGGGCATCGCCCAATCCGTTCCAAAACACACTTTGTCCCGAAAATGGTGCGGTGCGCCTTGGGTTCTCTTGTCCACTAGTACTGATTTTAATCGCTGAAATATCTTTGGTTTGAGCTTTGTGTCCAGAATTCCCAAAATATGACCCAAGCCAAGATAGACATTGTCGAATTCCTCAACCAAGCGAATAGCACGATAGGCAAATGTTTGCTTGAAATGGGTGTTATCTGCTGCCCAACCCATCCAATCTACTTCTTTTGCGCCGCCACCATGAGCCAGGAACAACCAAAGGTTCCGGGCATTGTGGGTCTCCATCGAGTGCTTCCATAACTCTGGATCGGAATAGACGCCGTATCCTTTCTCCACCTCAAATCCCATCGGGTTGCAATGGGCAAACAAACGCAGGTTGTGGCTGGAGAAATGGCGAATGATGTCACCCATCTTGGCCTGTGCCATCGGGTAGGGCGCAGGGTTCTGCGCTTTTTCTTTGTACTTGTCCAGACTTCGCCCAGGGGCGACCGGGGTCTGGTAGCCGCGCATATCGATCGGCCGGATCCCCAAGGGCGGATAGATTTTGTATCCCGTTATCCCTAGTGCAACGCCTGAATCGACAATCTGTTTCCAGTTCCCGCCTCGAAACGGGTCAACTGCCCCAAAATTGATCAATTCATTCGGGTTCTCAGCTGCGAGTGACTGCATCCGGTCCATTTGTTCGGTGAAGTCAAAATACGGCGGTAGGAATCCGGGCATCCAAAATTCCTTGAGCTTGTCGAAGGCACGGCGCATATCCAGCAGGATACCCACGAAAAGGCTGGCTTCCGGGTCGCTCGGCTGACCATTCTTCTTGAAATCCCTCTTGAGCGCTTTGAACCGGTTTCGCTCGGACAAGGTCATGATGACAAAGAATTCAAGAAACTGAAAGATAATGCCGATTTGACCGATTGGAATGTCGACGGCACGAAAGCCGGCATCAGATCCAGGTTTGTACACCTCACCCGACGGCAAGTGTGCAGCTTCATGAAAGAAATCGCTTTCTACCGCTTTTTGACCAGCGACCCGGAAGGCCTCGGCCAGAAACCGATCCAGCAAATCAGCGTCCGTGCCACTGTCGGCAAAGACGGACCTTTCAGAAATTCTGTCGCCGCCCACAAGCTGGACACCTATCGGGAGGTCGCCGGCCCGTGAATAGTTGATATCATGGTCAATATCGTTCAGGGCTCGGATCAGCTCCTCTATGTCCTTCCAATCCTGGTGGCTGGGGTTGGGTGTCGATTGATACTCTCTGATCTTCTCACGAACGGGAAGTGCAATGGCCCGCATAAGCCGGTCCACATCGTGATCGAGCAGCGCGTTGATCAAATCGTCCTGGTCAGGTTCTTCCGTCGCGGGTCTGCTGAAGTCACTCATGCGGGTCAAACGAAGCGCCAGAAAGGCCAACCCAAGCGAAAACAAATACAGTGAAGTGAACGAGTAGAAGATACTGTGCAACGGCAGATATCGCGCCGTGAACAGGTGGGTGTGCATGTCAATAAAGGTGTTTTTTTCAGTCATATTTATGGCTCCACGAAATCAATTTCGGCCGGAAATTCTGTGTTTTCGTATGACTTTGCCGTCAAAAACCGGAAATGGCTTTTGGCTTTAATCTGCTGAGTTTAAGGTTTTTCGAATAAATTTGCAAATTTCGGGACCGGCAAACCGCCTCGCCAAATTCGAATTGAGCAGGGCTTTTTGCTGTCAAACGATGTGAGATGTCAGCAGAGTTTTCAACACCGAAAGCCGAATGGAACTAAACCCGTCACCTGGATTGCGGTTGCCACTCATTGGAAAGGTCCGAACAGCAATTGACACTTCGATACCAGATAATGGGCCAGCATTCGCTGAGGTGAAGCTCGGCGCTGATTTTCGATCAGTTGCCGCGCCCGGCCCCGCGATTTTCGGCGGTTTTGATCTGGTCTTGGTTGCTGCTTTTCTGTTTTCAATTTCACACGTCTTTTTTCGTTGATAAAGGAGTTCTATAAATCATGACTTGTAAGACGTTGCCCCATGCGGGATCGCTTTCCTGCGCTGACGGAAGACAGTAACAGCTTTCACTTGCTAGCGCGAAAGCAATCGCAGTTGGGTTGCCGAATTAGAGCAGGCCTGTCTAAGACAAAACAGGCGCAATCCATACGCCCTGTGATGGTCTATTTGGGCTCTGATCCGACACTCGCGGTTTTAGCTGACGGTGCTGACAGCACTGACGGTGGACGCGCGTTAGTTTTCTTTGTTTGGTAAGGTTCGGCGTCAGCGACTGTCGGTGTCGCTACGTTGAGGTATTTGAAGTTTGCCCCACAGCGTAGCACCGTTGTAGCACCGAGGCCAAACGTCCCAAACGCCAAGAGCGCCCTTTGGGGCGCTAAGAGTTTGATATTTGGTTGTATTTTTTGGTTGCGGGAGTAGGATTTGAACCTACGACCTTCAGGTTATGAGCCTGACGAGCTACCGGGCTGCTCCATCCCGCGACACTTTGGTGGTCTA
>NZ_JBQFTR010000004.1:0-356919 GCF_056538725.1 Ruegeria sp. BF10 | reverse complement strand
CCTAAGAGCGCGATATACAGACATTCAATCCGTCGAAACGAACCAAACCGCCCACATATCTCTTCAGTTATCCATCAATGTCAAAGAGCATAACACCCAGAGCCAAAAACCAGACCGTTGCGCCAATCCCTCAGCGCGCCCGCCTAAATCCTAACCTCAGATGCCCCCGGCCTCTCCCGAGCGTCTCAACCGTCTTTCCAGTCCGTCAGGCCAGCTATCCGACCCATCAGCACCGCCTCAGCAGCGCCGGTGAAGGGGGTTCTAAGTATAACCAACAAAACCCGCAAGTGGAAAATACACAAAAACAGAAGAAATTCTTGAAAAGTTCATTTATAAAATAATTACAGATACTTAACTCAAGTCAATCAAGCGTGCTGCCGCCGCCAACCATGTAAAGGCAGGTCAGAATTCCCGGCTCAGCGCGTTATGCACATGATTACCCACAGACTCACCTCCGAGTCAGGCGGAATCGGCCCTGTTGGACCACAAAGACAGGTTGGGAGTCGGCAGGCGCAGGGCAAGCAGGGCGATGATGGTAGCCAGGTAAACAAGCGGCTTGATCTGAAATCCTTTTGCCAGCAAGAGGTAATGCATCGCCCCCAACAGTGCTGCCGCGTATACAAGACGGTGCAGCTTGCGCCAGCGCGGTCCCAGTCGGCGCACGGACCAGTTGTTGGAAGTCAACGCCAGCGGAAGCAGAAGAAGGAACGCCGTCATGCCGACCGTTATGTATGGGCGTTTCAGGATATCCGCCCAGATCTGGCTGGGAAGCTGCACATCCAGAACCAGCCACACTAGAAGATGCAACGCGACGTATACAAACGTGAGCACCCCGATCGCTCGGCGAAACTTTATCAGGTTGAGACCGACATGCCGGCGCAGGGGTGTGACCGCCAGACCGGCAATCAGCAACTGAAGGGCCAGTTCCCCATATCTGTGCTCCAACGCCTCAATCGGTTCGACCCCCAGACCACCGGTCAGGCCAAGATAAAACAGCCAGGGCGCGGGCAACGCCCCCAGCAGATATATCGCCCATACCGGAATACGGCGGAGTGTCTGGTTAATCGACTGCATGATTCTAATAGTTCTTGGCCAGATCCATGCCCTCGTAAAGACTGGCGACCTCTTGTTCATAGCCGTTGAACATCAGGGTCGGCTTACGTGACGCGAAAAGCCCGCCCCCGATCTCGCGTTCGGAAGCCTGAGACCAGCGTGGATGGTCCACGTTGGGATTCACATTGCTGTAGAACCCGTATTCGCGTGGATTGGACATGTTCCAGCTGGTGGGCGGTTCATCCTTGGTGAGCGTGATCCGAACGATCGACTTGATCGATTTGAAGCCGTATTTCCAAGGAACGACCAGACGCAAAGGCGCACCGTTCTGGTTGGGAATCGGGCGGTCGTAAATTCCGGTTGCCATGATCGTCAGAGGGTGCATCGCCTCGTCCAGGCGCAGGCCCTCTCGGTACGGCCAATCAAGAACGGGATACCGCGTTCCCGGCATCTCGTCCGGGCGATAGGCCGTCTCAAAAGCAACATATTTCGCACCGTCTTGCACGCCCGCCATATTGAGAAGGTCGGCCAGCTCAAATCCGTTCCACGGAATTACCATCGACCAAGCCTCAACACAGCGGAAGCGGTATATCCGCTTCTCTATCGTCATCTCGGACAGGATGGCCTGAAAATCATAGTCACCGGGACGGTCGACCAGACCGTCAATCGTGACGCTCCAGGGTTCGGTCACCAGCGTATGAGCATATTTCGCCGGGTCATCTTTTCCGGTCCCGAACTCATAGTAGTTGTTGTACGTGGTGATCTCTTCCCACGTGTTCGGCTCCAACCCATCCTGTGCTGCCGCCGGTTTGGCAATCGCAGTCAGGCCGACACCTGCCAGCCCGGCCATAACCTGCCTCCGGTTGAGAAACGCCGCCCGGGGGGTGACGTCGGCATGTGTCAAAGTGTTGGTCCAGCGATGCGCCATATGGGTCTCCGTCATGTGCAACAGTCAGTGGTGACGTAGTGCGCTGATAGCACAGAGCCACGGAAACAGGCGTAACGATTGAGCGACGTGATTGTAACGTTCCGATGTGACTGAGCATTCGAGTAACGTTTTCAGCACCGGAAACCATAGACCCGAGAACTTTTGGTGCCCGGCGGAAAACCGCGGTTTTCGTGGATTACCGTCAGAACACGGGCACAAAACTTTACAACTGCGGGCGCAAGGCTGCACTCTGTCATACGGGCGCCACGCCAAGCCGAACGCGAGGCAAGGCTGCGATTGCAGCCTTTTGGCCGCAATGGGAGGAAGAAAAATGTGTGATATCTGCGTAATGAATGCCGTCAAAGACAAGATGCTGTCTCGTCGCGGGTTCTTCAAAGCTGCCGCCGCTTCGGGTGTTGCAGCAGCCGCAACCGGGGCCGTCGCGCCGGCAGCATTGGCGGCCGGGCATGGCGGTGTCGAGGATATGACCCATACGCTGAGCCCGGATTTCCCGACATGGGGCGGCGAACCCGGCATTTCCGCCGAGCAAGCATTCAACTTTGCTGATCACGGCTTCAATCTGTTCAACCTGTCAATCAACGAACATACGGGCACGCATATCGATGCGCCGCTTCACTTCTCGGCGGATGGGACGTCGGTTGATGAAATCCCCGTCACAGATCTGGTCGCCCCCTTATGCGTCGTGGACATCGCCGCCCGAGCGGCCGAGGATGCTGACACGCGCGTCACCCCGGACGATCTGAAAGCCTGGATTGCGGCCAATGGCGATATCCCTGATGGTGCCTGCGTGGCGATGCACTCCGGATGGGCAGGCAAAACCGCCACGGATGAGTTCCGCAATTTCGACGGCGAAGCGCAGCATTACCCGGGCTTCCACGTTGAAGCCGCGCAGATGCTGATGGAAGAGACCGGAGCGCGATCAATTGCCGTCGATACCCTGTCTCTTGATCACGGCATGTCCGCAGATTTCGCGACGCATTACGCGTGGTTGCCGTCAGGCCGGTTCGGGATCGAATGTCTGGCTGGGCTGGATCGCGTGCCTGCGTCGGGTGCAACGCTGGTGATCGGCGCACCCAAGCACCAAGGGGGCACCGGCGGGCCGGCCCGGATCTTTGCGTTGATCTGACGAATGCCCGGGCGGCTGACCAACGCCCGCCCGGCCATTTTTTCGGCAGGGCCAAAACTCCGCCACAGTTGCAGACCAAGACTTCGTGCATTCTTGATCTGTTCGGGACACCCTGCCTCCATGTTGCTCAGACCACTTGTTGTTTCTCTGTCTTTGCTGTGCGGACCGGCATTGGCTGATGTTCAATCGTGCAAAAAGCTGTTTGAGCGCGCGCCGCAGGTCCTGAGCGATCTGAACCAGATCGGGTCGGAAGTTTATGAAGACAGCCATCCGGGCCTCGGCTATTCCGCCACTTTCGCAGACCCGTCCTCCAAGATCACGGTTTTCTTCTATGACCATCAACAAAGGGACGTCTCATCCGAAATGGCCCTTGAAAGCTTCAGGCAAGCTGCACGCGATATCGCTGCAATAGCTGCGCGGCGCGGTGCCGAGCTTGGCGAAATCAACGCCTATCAGTTGCGTGATCCGTCGCAGGTGTTGCCGTATCGGGCCGAGGCCAAGGCATCGGATGGCCTGTCCGAACTTCTGGCAGTCGGCGTCGTGGACAATTGTATTGTGAAGCTGAGGTTCACGGCCCAGTTTCCAATGGAGAAAGCGCAGGTCTGGATGAAGGTCCTCAGTGATTATCTGAACAAAGGCTATGGAAAGCCGACATGAAAAAGGCCCGCCTTTATGGCGGGCCTTTCAGTTCACGGTTTCAGATCAATGCACCACGGCATCATCCGGGCGGGGTCGTTCTGAAGTTCCCAACCGGTCACCGATGATCAGGCCATCGGGCCCGGCGGTCACTGGAACAGTCTCGCCGTCCTTGATCTCACCGGCCAGCAGAGCTTCGGCCAACGGGTTCTGCAAGGCGCGCTGGATGACGCGTTTCAGCGGGCGGGCACCGAAGACCGGGTCATAGCCTTCATTGGCCAGCCATTCCTTGGCGGCATCGTCCAGTACCAAGTCGATCTTGCGCGCGGCCAGGCGTTTGAGAAGACGACCCAGCTGGATGTCAACAATCGCAGCCATATCCGACCGTTTCAGCCGGTCGAAGATGATGGTTTCGTCCAGACGGTTCAGGAATTCGGGCCGGAAATGGGCTCGAACGGCATCCATCACGTCATGCTTGGCCTGCGCACTATCGGCACCCTCAGGCAATTGGCTGAGCGCCTGAGACCCGAGGTTCGACGTCAGGATGATCAGCGTCTGCTTGAAGTCCACGGTGCGGCCCTGACCATCGGTCAGAACGCCATCGTCCAGAACCTGCAACAGCACGTTGAACACATCCGGGTGCGCCTTTTCGACCTCGTCGAACAGCACGACCTGATAGGGCCTGCGCCGCACGGCTTCGGTCAGCACACCGCCTTCGTCATAGCCGACATAACCCGGAGGGGCACCGATCAGACGGGCAACCGCGTGTTTCTCCATGAATTCCGACATGTCGATCCGCACCATCGCGTTTTCATCGTCGAACAGATATTCGGCGACGGCTTTGGTCAGCTCGGTCTTACCGACACCGGTTGGCCCAAGGAACAGGAACGAACCCAGCGGCCGCCCTTCATCATTCAGACCGGCGCGGGCCCGGCGCACGGCGTTGGCCACAGCTGTAACGGCCTCGTCCTGGCCGACCACGCGGGCGTGCAGCGCTTCTTCCATGCGCAGCAGCTTGTCGCGCTCGCCTTCGAGCATTTTTGCGGTCGGGATGCCCGTCCAGCGTTCGACAACGCTGGCGATCTGTTCCGGACGCACCGTTTCCTCGGCCATCATAGCGTTGCTTTCGGCATTCTCGGCCTCGGACAGCTTTTTCTCAAGCTCGGGGATGATGCCATAGGACAGCTCACCCGCCTTGGCGAGGTTGCCTTCGCGCTTGGCGATTTCCAGATCAGCCCGCGCCTTGTCGAGCTGTTCCTTCAACTCCCGCGCGCCCGCCAGCTTGTCGCGTTCGGCCTGCCACTGCGCGGTCATCTCGGCCGATTTTTCCTGAAGTTCGGCAAGATCCTTCTGCAAGGTTTCCAGGCGATCCTTCGATGCCGCATCGTCTTCCCGCTTCAACGCCTCTTCCTCGATCTGCATCTGAAGGATCTGACGATCCAACTGGTCCAGTTCTTCAGGCTTGGAGTCCACCTCCATGCGCAGACGCGCGGCCGCCTCGTCGACAAGGTCGATGGCCTTGTCGGGCAGGAACCGGTCGGTGATATAGCGATGCGACAGGGTCGCGGCCGATACCAACGCCGAATCCGAAATACGGACTCCGTGGTGCAGCTCGTACTTCTCTTTGATACCGCGCAGAATGCTGATCGTGTCCTCGACCGTCGGTTCCTGAACCATCACCGGCTGGAACCGGCGCGCAAGGGCCGCGTCTTTTTCGACGTATTTGCGGTACTCGTCCAACGTGGTTGCGCCGATACAATGCAGCTCACCCCGAGCAAGCGCAGGCTTGATCAGGTTGGCAGCATCCATGGCACCGTCGGATTTACCCGCACCAACCAGCGTGTGCATCTCGTCGATGAACAGGATGATCTCACCGGCGGCCTCGGTGACCTCGGTCAGAACGGCCTTTAGGCGTTCTTCGAATTCACCACGGTATTTCGCACCGGCAATCAGCGCACCCATGTCGAGCGCAAGCAGCTTCTTGTCCTTCAGCGATTCCGGTACGTCGCCGTTGACGATGCGCAGGGCCATTCCCTCGGCAATCGCGGTTTTACCGACGCCGGGTTCACCGATCAGAACCGGGTTGTTCTTGGTGCGGCGCGACAGGACCTGCATCGCGCGGCGGATTTCCTCGTCGCGGCCGATGATCGGGTCGATCTTGCCTTCGCGGGCAGCCTCGGTCAGGTCGCGGGCATATTTCTTGAGCGCATCATAGCCCTCTTCCGCCGTTGCGGTGTCAGCAGTGCGACCTTTGCGGATGTCGTTGATGGCTTCGTTGAGTTTTTGCGCAGACACGGCACCGGCTTCCAGCGCCTCTTTGGCTTTGGATTTGACCATGCACAGCGCCATCAACACGCGTTCGACAGGCACAAAGCTGTCGCCCGCTTTGGTGGCGATCTTCTCGGCCTCGTCCAAAACCTTGGCAGTCTGGCCGTCCATGTAAATCTGGCTCGCATCGCCGCTGACTTTCGGGATCTTGCCCATTGCAGCATCGAGCGCCTCAACCACGCGGTCCGGCGCGCCGCCCGCGCGTGTGATCAGATTGCTTGCCAGCCCCTGATCGTCATCCATCAATGCCTTGAGTATATGTGTGGGCTCCAGCCTCTGGTGCCCCTCGCGCAGCGCAATGGTCTGCGCCGCCTGCACGAACCCCCGTGCCCGTTCGGTGAACTTGTTCAAGTCCATGATATTCTCCTTTTCCAAGCGCCCGGTGGATTTGCGCCCGCTTGGCAGCACGCAGTGGTCCGGGCCTTGACCTCAATCTGGGAAACTTCTCCGCAGCTTCAAGAGGCTAGAGAGTGAAAAAACGCCTCAACCACGCGGAATCGTATAGACGGTGTAGCCGCCGGTTTCGGCCACCTGCTGGGCGTCGTTCGTCTCGACCAGCGACTGCGCGGCGGCGCTGCCCGTGGGGCAGGATACAAGGTCGGCGGTGTGGTCAAGGAAATTGACTGTAAAGGCGGTTTCGCCGGTCAACTGGCACCAGTCATCCTCGGACCGATAACCGCCTACGAGGTAAAGGTCGTCATTGGTGGGGGCCGGTGCGGCACCGGTCTCGGGTGCGGTCGGCGGCGTGTCGGTGCAGGCCGCTATGGCCGCTGCCGCAGCCAGCGGAATGAGGTGCTTCATGGTCTGTCCCCTTGGTGCAATTCCGATTCAGAATGGCCGCACCATAGCACAGTTGAGACAGTGCGGGGAAACCATGTCCCCCGGCCTCGGGTCTCAATCGCCTTCGATCTGCCGGATCAGTTGTTGCGCCTCGTCATCGCCCTGCTCGGCCGCGAGGCGAAGAAACCTCCGCGCTTCTTCGACATCGCCGGTTTCATAGAGCAACCGGCCGAATTTGCGCTGCGATTTCATATCGCCGAGCTTTGCGGCCCTGCCCCAGAACAACAGGGCCGCTTCCGTGTCCTGGGGCACACCGTCCCGCCCGTGATAGGTCAAAGACCCGAGATTGTGCAGCGCCACGACATTGTTCTGCTTGGCCGCCTGGAAATAATAATCCAGCGCCTGTTCGATGTCCTTGGAGTAGCCGTTCTCGCCGATCTCGTAGATATAGCCCAGACGCGCCGCGGCATCGGCGCTGCCGTTTCGGGCCGCCATCTTCAGATAGTCGACCGCGCGCTGCATATCGCGCGTGACATGCGTGCCTTCGCGATAGATTACGCCTAGATGCAGCAGAGACGGCTCATATCCGAAGAACGCGGCCTTTTGATAATAGTACAGCGCCTTGTCGATGTCGGGCGCAACACCTTTCCCGTTTTCGTAGCCATACGCGACGTTGTGCATCCCCATCGGCAGACCGGTTTCGGCAGCGGCCATGTACCAGGCAAACGCGGTCTCGGCGTCCTCGGGAACGATCTCGCCATCATTATAGAGCGAGGCGAGCGTGTTCATCGCCAGCCCGCTGCCCTCCATCGCGGCCAGCTCCGAAAACTCGAGCGCCATTTCCAGCTTGCCACCCTTCATCAGAGCCCGGCCGAACGCGGCCACGACCTCGGCATCGCCATCCTGGTCTTTCAACAGCAGATCGGCGCAGATCGCCATCGCATTCTCGGCGTCCATGTCGGCCCATTTCACCCCGTCGAAGTAAGGCGACTGGCCCGGGGCGGCGGCAGCCGTCAGGCAGTCATACTCTCCGTCCGAAAAGTCGGGTTCTTGCGGCAGATCATCGGGGGCGGGTTCCGGCCGGGGGCGCAGGTCGGAGACCCGCAGGCGCCGTTGTGGTTCCTTGGGGGCGTCGGCCTTTGCAGGCGCAGGGGCCTCGCCGGTCAACCCCACCAGCAGGTCGCGCGCCAGCTGCGAATAGATCGGGCAATCGGCGTAGATCTGTGCAAACCTCTCGATGGCCGTCGCCGACCCGCTGTCCTTGACGTCCGCCCAGACCAGTCGGGCCTCGCCGCAATCCGTTTCACCGGCCCAGACCGCGCCCGCCCCGGCCAAAACAGCCGCCGAGGCCACCACACCCAACCGTATCATCCCGTATTTTCCTGCGTCTTTTCTTGTCTCAATGCGCCACACGCTCTACAGAAGCGCCGATCCCGTCAAGCCTGAAAGGTCGAACCAATGCCCCAAACCGCCGATGACCGCCTGATCGTCGCCCTCGACGTCCCCAACGCACTGGAAGGGCTGAAGCTGGCTGAGACGCTGGGCGACGCCGTTTCGTTCTACAAAATCGGCCTGGGCATGCTGACAGGCGGCGGGCTGGCACTGGCCAATGAACTCAAGCAGGAACACGGCAAGCGCATCTTTCTGGACATGAAGCTGTTCGACATCGGCAACACGGTGGAAAACGCAGTGCGGGGGCTGGCGCAGTTCGATCTGGATTTCCTGACCGTGCATGGCGACCCGCATGTGGTGCGTGCTGCCAAGGAAGGCGCAGCAGGCAAGGATCTGAAGATCCTGGCGGTGACCATCCTGACCTCGCTGAACCGCGACGATCTGGATGCCGGCATGATGAAGGCCGGTGACGTTCAGGACATGGTGGTGGAACGCGCCGCCCACGCCTTCGAGGCCGGGGCCGACGGCGTGATCGCCAGCCCGCAGGAGGCCGCCCTGATCCGCGCCCTGCCCCAGGCGACGGGCCGACTGATCGTAACCCCCGGCGTGCGTCCGGCAGGCGCGGCCCTGGGCGATCAAAAACGTGTGGCCACACCGGCCAGCGCCATCCAGGACGGAGCGGATCACATCGTAGTTGGCCGCCCCATTTATCAGGCCGAAGATCCGAAATCCGCGGCCGCAGCCGTTTTGACCGAGCTAAATTCTCTGAAAACGTGATTAGCAGGGTCATCGTTTCAGCAGGGATTCATGCTGAAATACCGCCACAACAGCTTGACCTTACGTCAATTTTTCGCGGATCCGCGCCAAATCGTCCCTGTGCCAGAAAACACACATTCAAAAAGCGAGTTTTTCAAAAGCGCGCTTTACCCTATCTCAGCCCGAAAATCTTGGCGATTCTTAAGGGGATTTACTCCCCAACGAACCTATTCTTCCTGAGGTTCGTTACTTCCCCCCCGCGAAGCGCGGGGGGTTCTTTTCTCTGAATGATCTTTGATCGATATCACTGGATGATATAAAGGACCCCCAAGACAACTGCGGAACACACGAGGACGCAGATGCCCGGTCTTTGCCGAGATTGCCTGACCCATTTGACAAACGAACGGCGCTGCACGGCCTGCGGCAGCCCCAGGATAAAGTCTCATCCCGAACTCTTTGACCTGTCCATCGCTCATATGGATTGCGATGCTTTTTATGCTTCGGTGGAAAAGCGGGACAATCCGGAACTGGCAGACAAGCCTGTCATCATCGGCGGCGGCAAACGCGGCGTCGTTTCCACGGCATGCTACGTGGCCCGAATTCGCGGTGTGCGATCCGCCATGCCCATGTTCAAAGCCCTGCAATTATGCCCCGATGCCGTCGTGATCAAACCACGCATGTCCGTGTATGCCCAGGTGTCACGGGACATCCGCGCCATGATGGACGAACTGACACCGGTAGTCGAACCCCTGTCCCTGGACGAAGCTTTCATGGACCTGTCCGGCACCGAACGCCTGCACGGAGCCCCCCCGGCCGCCATGTTGGCGCGCCTCGTCAAACGCATGAAAGATGAACTGGGTGTGACCGGATCCATCGGGCTGAGTCACAACAAGTTTCTGGCCAAGGTTGCCTCGGATCTCGACAAGCCCCGCGGGTTTTCGGTGATTGGCAAGGCCGAGACGGCAGAGTTTCTGAATGACAAACCCGTACGGTTGATCTGGGGGATTGGCCCCGCCGCGCAGGAATCGCTGGACCGTGCGGGGATTCGAACCTTCAACGACTTGCTGCGTTGGGATCAGGAGGCTCTGACTGCGCGTTTCGGCTCGATGGGGTATCGCCTGTGGCATTTGGCACGGGGTCAGGACAAACGGCGCGTTTCAGCCCATGAGCCGATGAAATCCATCAGCAATGAGACCACGTTTTTCGAGGACACCGCCAATATTGACGTTCTGGACGGACATTTGTGGCGCATGGCCCTGAAGGTCTCGGACCGGGCCAAGGCCAAGGATCTGGCTGGCCGGGTCGTTACGCTGAAGCTGAAGAAAGCCAACCACAAAGTTCTGACGCGGCGCGTGTCATTGCGGGACGCAACGCAGATCGCGGACAGGATTTATCGCACCGCAAAAGGGCTTTTCGATCAGGTGGGGGATCAGGGGCCGTACCGCCTGTTGGGGTGTGGGCTGTCTGACTTGTGCCCGGCGGATCAGGCCGACATTTCCGGCGACCTGCTTGACCCCGACGCGGTCCGCAGATCACAGGCCGAGCGCGCCACCGACCAAATCCGCCAGAGGTTCGGCCCGGAAGCAATCGTGAAGGGCCGCGCTTTGCGCTAGCTTCATTCCGCTGCCAGACGGAGAGGTTTTGAACCGATTTTGGATATGTCGCGCACCACCTGTCGGAGGAGTTTCGAAAACGTCATGAAATTGGCGTTCGGCGCAATCTTTTCTTCGTCCATGTACAAGGCCCGGTCGATTTCAATCTGGATCGCGTGTTGCTGGCGGGTGGGTCGGCCGTAAGTCTGCGTCACATAGGCCCCGGCAAACGGGGCATTGCGCACCACATTCAGACCTGCCGCAGCAAACGCCGATTCGATGAGGTCCACGATTTCGGGCGAGGCCGAAGCACCGAACCGATCACCCAGCACGATCTCGGGCCGTTTGTTTCGGATCGTACCGGCCATGGCGACCGCCTCATGCGGCATCGAGTGGCAATCCACCAGTATGGCCTGGCCGAATTTCTCATGTGATTCGGCCAGAAGGGATTTCAACCGTGCATGATAGGGTCGCCAGTAGGTGTCGATACGCAGCCGCGCCTCGTCCATGGTCAGCTTGCCGCTGTAGATTGCTCGTCCATTGGCCACAACGCGGGGAATCACACCCAGCCCTGATGCGACCCTGGGGTTGTGCCCATGCCTGCGGGCACCGCTGATCAACGCCGGGTCCAGTTCGTCCAGACTGCGATTCAGGTCCAGATAGGCGCGCGGCATGGTCGCTTTGATCAAAGGCGCGCCATTCTCGGCTGCTGCCGCAAACAATTGATCGACAAATGCGTCTTCCGAGGATCGAATCACACTTTGGTTCAGAACGGACCGCTTCAGAAACGCTTCGGGATAATTCCGCCCGCTATGCGGAGATGAAAAAACCACGCATGAACTGCGGTTTTCCGGCATATCCAATACAAAGGCTGCGTTCTGCATGATCCCTCCATCTTCGCAATCAACATAGACCGGAAAATAGTTCTGCCAAACCCCTTGAACCCTTTTGCGACTCCTTTTATAGACCCCTCCACCGGCGCGGGGTTCCGCGCCCCATTTCGTTATGGGGCTGATCACGCAAAGGGAAAGTGGGCGGTTAGCTCAGCGGTAGAGCACTTCGTTGACATCGAAGGGGTCACAAGTTCGATCCTTGTACCGCCCACCATGATTTCACTGTTCCGGAGATCCGGGACACCCGAGTAACCCAGGCGCTGGCCACGTCCTTGATGAAGGCGCCGCAGATTGGAGACAGACCATGAAGGTCAAGAACTCGCTCCGCTCGCTCAAGAATCGGCACCGCGACTGCCGTGTTGTGCGTCGCAAAGGCCGCGTCTACGTTATCAACAAGACGCAGCGCAAGTTCAAAGCTCGCCAGGGCTGAGAACGGCGAAACACCGCTTCAAAGAGCCGCGCCTTCGGGCGCGGTTTTTTTTGTGCCTACCCGGCCCCGCGGCCCCACCTGCGCATCGCCCGCAGCAGCCAGATGATGCAACAGACCGCCATCGCGTAGGGGACTGAAACGAACAGGGCGAACCCTGCCTTTATCGGCCAGCCGACGCCCAATCGTTCGGGGGAAAAGACCATGCGCTCGGCCTGGTCCCGCAAATGTGGCGCAACACCGCGCATCCGCTCATCGGTCGTGAAACCGTCAAGATCCACACCCATTGCAAGCAACTCCAGATCAAGCGCGTAGTCGCGCCACCACGAAAACAGGATGGTCAGACCGACGACGACCACGAAGCTCCAGGTGAACCCGGACGGAAAGCCGGGCTGCTTGACGCAAATCCAGACCGGCCCCGCGACCAGCCCGAGAAGCAACAGCAGCGTCACAGCATCCAGCAATACTTCGACCAGTTCGACAGCCCTTCCTTCATTTGCACACAACCGACCCGACACCTGCGCGCTTGCCGGTTTCCGACGGCGCCCTACCAACTGACCCCGACATCGTTAACAAATGATAAAGCCCCTGCTGCCGCTGCGGCATTTTTTACCAAGTATTTTTGTCAGATTTCCTTGCATCCCGCTCGAATTCCTTTAATTGAGCAAATCAGTCGGGAAATTCCCACTCATGAGAATCGACAACCGGGACATACACAGATGAAAACCACCCGCTTTATCGCCGCCGCCCTGTCGGCCCTGATCGCCGGATCGGCCGCCGCCGAAGGCGAACTGAACCTTTATTCGTCGCGCCACTATGACACCGACGAACGCCTCTACACCGATTTCGAAGAAGCGACCGGAATCAAGATCAACCGGATCGAAGGCAAGGCGGATGAATTGATCGCGCGTATGGAAGCCGAAGGCGCGAACTCTCCGGCAGACGTCATGCTGACGGTCGACACGTCTCGCCTGGCGCGTGCCAAAGATGCCGGCATTCTGCAAGCAATCGACAGCGAAACCCTGGAAGAGCGCATCCCCGCCAACCTTCAGGACGAAGACAACCAGTGGTTCGGCTTTTCACAGCGCGGTCGGATCATCTTTTACAACAAGGAAAACGTTGCCAATCCGCCGGCCACTTACGCGGACCTGGCCAAGCCGGAATACAAGGGCCTGATCTGCATCCGGTCCTCGACCAACACCTACAACCAGACCCTGCTCGCTTCGATCATCACACATGAAGGCGCCGAAGCTGCAAAATCCTGGGCCGAAGGCGTTGTCGCCAACATGGCCCGAGACCCGCAGGGCGGTGACACCGACCAGTTGCGTGGCATCGTTTCGGGTGAATGCGATATCGCTGTGTCGAACACCTACTACTATGCGCGGGCTATCCGCAAAGACGTCAAAGGCCTGTCCTCTGACCTCGACAAGATCGGCTGGGTCTTCCCCAATCAGGACAGCTATGGTGCGCATATGAACCTGTCGGGCGGTGGCGTCGCGGCACATGCGCCGAACAAGGAAAACGCAATCCTGTTCCTGGAGTATCTGGCAAGCGATCAGGCGCAGAAGTACTTCTCGGCGGGCAATGACGAATTCCCGGCAGTACAGAGTGTTGAACTGGCGGAATCGGTAAAGGCACTGGGTGAGTTCAAAGCTGACGACGTGAACCTGTCTGAGGTCGCAAAGAACATCCCGGAAGCACAGAAAATCTTCAACGAAGTCGGCTGGAAGTAATCCGCCACATCGTCAGAGGCTTACGAAGGGTGCGGAGTTTCCGCGCCCTTTTTCATTTACACAACCATATTTCTTTTGTACTTTTCCCGTTAATGAAAACTCCTCTCGTTTGTGATCCATGCTCGACAACCTCTCAAACCGCCTTGCCGTCCGTTTGAACGATCTCCGCCACGGGCGCGGATGGTCGCTGGATCAACTGGCCGCTCACAGCGGAATCAGCCGCGCCACGCTGTCCCGCATGGAGAAAGGAGAGGTCAGCCCCACCGCTGAGAATCTTGGCCGCCTCTGTGCCGCTTATGGCCTGCCGATGTCCCGGCTTTTGATGATGGTCGAAGACAGCTTTGACCCCAAAGTGCCGTTTGAACGCCAGACCGAATGGCGCGATCCCGAAACTGGCTTTACCCGCCGTGCAGTTTCACCCCCTGCAAACGGCCTGAACGCCGAGGTCGTGGAATGCCACCTGCCGCGCGACACGGTCATCACTTACGAGGCGCCGCCCAAGTCCGGGCAGGAACACCATCTGGTCCTGATCGACGGCGCACTGACACTGACTGTTGACGGAACACCCCATGCGCTGAGCGCCGGAGATTGCCTGCGCTATCACCTGTCCGGCCCGACCAGATTCGAAACAGGCGCATCTCGCGGTGCGCGTTATCTCTTGGTGCTGATATGATCTCGCGTCTGACCGATCCCGATTTCAGCGCGGCAGTAGATGATCTGGCGGAAATCCTCCACGCCTGTGTGCATGACGGGGCCAGCATCGGCTTCGTCCTTCCGTTTACCGAGGGTGACGCACGAAACTACTGGCTGCAAAAAGTTCGGCCCGGGCTGAAATCCGCTGCATTGGAGCTGTTTGTCCTCCACGACAACGGGCGCATTCAGGGCACGGTGCAACTGATCCCCGCGACCATGCCCAATCAGCCGCACCGCGCCGATGTCGCAAAGCTTCTGGTGCACCCGAACGCCAGACGGCGCGGTTTTGGCCGCGCCTTGATGCAAGCCCTCTTTCAACGAACGACAGAGTTGGAACGCACGATGCTGGTTCTTGATACCCGCAGCACCGACCCTTCTCGATTGCTCTATCTGGACCTTGGGTTTCAGATCGCCGGGGAAATTCCGAACTACTGCCGGAACCCGTTCGAAACCAAATTGGAACCCACAACTTACATGTATAAAGAGCTGTCAGCCTGACGCCAAACAGCGACCGTATGACCGTGGGACATGGATTTTCCATGATTTTCCATGTGGTCCACGCGAAGCCGTGCGAAAGGTTCGGGGCATCCCTATGCCGCGCCTTTGGGTCAGAGTCATCGCGGCACGCGCTGCAACCAGGCCTGAACGCATTCGGATTCAATCGCCCGGCCACCTTCAGGGGTGACCGGGCAATCAATGAAGTGCCTTGCGTTCAGAAATGCGCTGACTTCGTGCCTGCGGGCTTTTCCATCGGAGGCGCAAATTTGGTCAGGTCGATACCCTTCACGGCCGACTTGTATTCCTCGGCGGTCGGCATCCGGCCCAAAACAGCCGACAGCACCACCACCGGGGTCGATGCCAGCAGGGATTCGCCTTTCTTGTCCGCCGCGTCCTCAACAACACGCCCCTGGAACAGGCGTGTGGACGTGGCCAGGACAGTATCGCCCTTTGCGGCTTTCTCCTGGTTGCCCATGCAGAGGTTACATCCCGGACGCTCCAGATACAGGATGTTCTCGTATTCCGTCCGCGCTTTGCTCTTTGGGAACAGATCGTCGAATTCAAAGCCTGAATACTTCTGAAGAATGCTCCACTCGCCTTCTTCCTTAAGCTCATCGATAATGTTGTAGGTGGGCGCAGCAACGACCAGCGGGGCCTTGAACTCTACCGTGCCCTTCTCCTGCTCGATGTTTTTCAGCATCTGCGAGACGATGACCAGATCGCCCTTGTGCACCATGCACGATCCAACAAATCCCAGATCGACCTTCTTTTCCCCCTTGTAGTGGGAAACCGGCCGGATCGTGTCGTGGGTGTAACGCTTGGATACATCGGCGTTATTGACATCCGGGTCGGCGATCATGGGTTCGCTGATCTCATCCAGGTCAACCACCAGCTCGGCAAAGTACTTGGCGTTTTCGTCCGGTTTCAGGGCAGGCTTTTCACCCGACTTGATTTCCGCGATCCGCGCATCGGCCTTGTCGATCAGGCCTTGCAGTGTCCGGGCCTCGTTATCCATTCCTTTGTCGATCATGATCTGGATACGGCTTTTCGCGATTTCCAGAGATTCGATCAACGTGTCATCCGCTGAGATGCAGATCGACGCCTTGGCCTTCATCTCGGCCGTCCAGTCGGTGAAAGTGAATGCCTGATCCGCCAGCAACGTTCCGATATGAACTTCGATGATCCGGCCCTGGAACACGTTGTCACCGAATTTCTTCAGCATCTGCGCCTGGGTGGCGTGAACCACATCGCGGAAATCCATGTGATCCGCCATCTGACCCTTGAACGTCACCTTGACCGATTCCGGAATCGGCATGGTGGCTTCGCCGGTGGCCAGCGCCAGTGCAACAGTACCCGAGTCAGCACCAAACGCGACGCCTTTGGACATACGCGTATGCGAGTCGCCGCCGATGATGATTGCCCAGTCATCCACGGTGATGTCGTTCAAGACCTTGTGAATCACGTCTGTCATCGGGTGATAAACACCTTTGGGGTCACGCGCGGTGATCAGGCCAAAGTTGTTCATGAATTTCATCAGTTTTGGGATATTTGCCTGCGCTTTGGAATCCCAAACCGAAGCTGTATGACAGCCAGACTGATAGGCGCCGTCAACGGTGGACGATATCACTGTCGCCGCCATGGCTTCCAGTTCCTGCGCCGTCATCAGACCGGTGGTGTCCTGCGAACCGACGATGTTGACCTTCACCCGAACGTCCGAGCCCGCATGCAGAACTTTGCCTTCGGCCACGCCAACCGCGTTCTTGTTGAATATCTTTTCAACCGCCGTCAGGCCCTGCCCTTCATGCGAGATCTCCTTGGACGGTGCGAAAGCGGATTTCAGCTCGAGACCGAGCGTCTCGGCCGCGAATGTCTGGAGCTTTTTGCCAAAGACAATGGCATAAGAACCTCCGGCCTTTATGAATTCGATCTTTTGCGGCGTGAAGGACGATGACAGATCGACCAGTTCTTTGTCGCCTGCATCATTGTACAGCTTTTTGTCCTTGGTGTTGATGGTCAGCACCGTTCCGGTCTCGACGGAATATTTCTGCTCGAGGATAGGATTGCCGTCATTGTTCAGAATCGGCTTGCCGTCGGCATCCACTTTCTTGACCCAGTTCTTGAGGTCGATGCCGATCCCGCCGGTTACGCCGACGGTGGTCAGAAAGATCGGTGAAATCCCGTTTGTACCGGCAACAACCGGCGCGATGTTCACGAAAGGCACATAGGGGCTGGCTGGCTTTCCGGTCCACAATGCGACGTTGTTGACACCGGACATGCGCGACGATCCAACGCCCATCGTCCCTTTTTCAGCAACCAGCATGACACGCTTGTCCGGATGCTGCTTTTGCAAGTCCTGAATCTCGGCCTGTGCTTCAGGTGAGATCATGCACTTGCCGTGCAATTCACGGTCCGACCGCGAATGCGCCTGATTGCCGGGCGACAGAAGGTCGGTCGAAATATCCCCTTCGGCCGCCACATAGGTCACAACCTTGATTTCTTCTTCGATGTCGGGAAGCCGGGTAAAGAACTCGGCCTTGGCATAGCTTTCCAGAATGTCCCTGGCGACGGGGTTCCCGGCCTCAAACGCCGCTTTCAACCGGTCCGTGTCTGCGTCGTACAGGAACACCTGTGTTTTCAGAACTGCCGCCGCCTTCTGCGCAATCTCTGCGTCGTCGCCCAGCGCCAGATCAAGCAGAACATCCACCGACGGGCCGCCCTTCATATGCGACAGCAATTCAAACGCGAAATCCTGCGAGATTCCTTCGACCGTCGCCTCACCCAGGATGATCTCTTTCAGAAAGCGCGCCTTTTCACCTGCGGCGCTGGTTGTGCCCGGAAGCGTGTTGTAGATGAAATAGTTCAGTGAATCTGCGCGATGCGCGTGACCCGCATCTTTGATCTGCCCGATGATTTCCTGCAAAAGGGCACCGTCTTCGATGGGTTTGGGGTGCAGGCCCTGTTCTTTGCGCGTCTCGATTTCGTTCAGGTATTCTGTGTAAAGGCTCATGACGGTTCCGACCATTTAGCTGATGCACCGGGTCACGAAAAAGCCCGGCATCTTGAATTTGTATGCGGCGGTATACCAAATCATGCCAGCAATCAAGTCACCGATCTGCGACCCGGTGTCCTGCCCCACGGGCGATGCCCGCCGCAATGTCGGGCGGTGCGTCGATGGGAATGCGATCCCCTACCCCCCGAAAGCCGCAATAAGCGCTTTCGCCAAGGGCAAAGAAGAATAGCCCAACCGTGAAGGTGTAAGCCCCATCCGCACGACCACCATGTCACGCGACGGGAAAACTCCGATGGACTGACCGTCATGCCCTTGCAGCCAAACCGCATCTTCGAACGGTGGCAGGTCGCCCGGCGACTTCAACCAAAGATGACCCTTGGCATATTCCCCGTCAGACGCCGCAACGGGCTCGAACATCCAGTCCACAAAACCTGTGGGCAAGATCTGTGCGCCGTCCCACACCCCTTTTTGCAGCAGAAACTGGCCATACCTCGCCCAGTCACGGGCCGTGGCGTACATATAGCTGGACCCGATGAATGTATCGGCGACATCTGTCTCGATGATCGCCGAAGTCATGCCGAGCGGCTCAAAAAGCGCATCCCGAGGATGGCTCAAACCGCCATCGGGCAGCTTGTCCTGCCACACCCGGGACAACACGGTGGACGTGCCGGAGGAATAGTTGAAATCGGTTCCAATGCCGGCTTCCAGTGCACGGTCAGCAGCGAAACTGGCCATGTCATCGCTGAGATACAGCATCCTGGTCACGTCTGACACGTCTCCGTACTCTTCATTCCATTGCAGACCGCTTGTCATTGCCAGCATGTCCGCAACAGTAATGTCTCGCCTTGCGTCTTCTGCCCATTCGGGAAAGCTGTCGACGAGGGTGTCCGATACATTCATCCGGCCCGCGTTGATCAACGTTCCGATCAGCCCCGCTGTGACCGTCTTGGTCATGGACCAGCCCAGCAACGGCGTGTCGGCGTCGAACCCTTCCGCATAGCGTTCGGCCACGATGCGCCCGCCTTGAACCACCACTACGGCGCGGTATCCTTTGCCAAGCAGCTTGTCATCCGACAAGACGGCCTGAATTTTGGGATCATCAGACAGCGCAACGTCGTTTCCCGTTGGCCAAAGGCCGGGCATCGGGGACTTGGCGGCTTCAAACCGCTGCGCACTCAGGGATGTAGCATGCACGTTGGTGCAGCCAAACCCCGGCCGGAACTGCGACGTGGCGGGCGCGAAGAACCGAAAGAGCCGCGCGTGAACAGTCTGCGCCTGTCGATCGACCTCAATCGAAACATGTTTGAGCAGCGGATGCCCCGGGGCCTGCACATCCACCGTAAGGACCTCGTCCGGATCACGTCCTGCAATGAAAACGTTCGAACAGACGATCTTGGCCGAGTAATTCGTACCCACTTTCAGCAAGTCCGGCGGGGCGATCAGCAGATAGCCAAGCACTCCCACGATGCCCAGAACCACGACACCTAGACCCGTTTTCAATATCTTCCTGAACACCCGCAGACCTGCCCTGTTGCTGTCTTTTCAGCACAGGTTAGATACATCCAGCTCGGTTTTGCCACTATTCCGTTGCGTATTCTTCCGACGCTGACCGGCAGACCCGGCGTTTCTCTCTTTCTCTGTGAATTGCTCAGATCGCCTCGTTGCTTTGATCCTGCGACAACCAAAAGCTTTGCAACTGCCCTGCGAGACGTTGCCAAATCTGTTCACTGTACTCTGACTGCGGTCCAGCCAAACGGACCATTCTTATTGTCAACGCCTGTGCAGGCAGAGCTTCTTCAACGCTTACAAGCTGCCCCTGAGCAAGCGGCGTGGCGACCAAAGAGTGGGGTAGCCATGCAACGCCGATTTCATTCACGGCATATTGCAGCATTGCCAAAGTCAGGGCCGTCTCGGCTTTGGCCATGATTCTGGTTTTGTCGGGCAAACGCGGTGCAATCAATCGGGAAAACACCTGCCCAAGAAAGACATCAGGCGGGTAGACAATCGCGGGAATGGTCTTGCCATCCAATTCCCTGCGCATTGCCGGGGCACATACCGGGATCAAAGTATCAGCACCAAGCGACTTTGCCTCAAACGCATTTTCGAGGTTGTGCACCCTGCCGTCCGAGATCGCGTACATGATCGCGAAATCGACTTCCTTCGAGATCAGCTGCAACAGACACTCGTCCTGATTCCCCGATCGCACCTGAACCGAGATATCGCTGTTTTCGGTCAACATCCGGACCACTTTCGGCGAGACGGTTGTCGTCAGAGCATGTTGGCACACAAGCGACAACGACTGGCTGGCCTGATCGCTTTCTGTTTTCAAACTGTGACGCAGTTTGTGCAGGCGCGCACTCAGCTCGCGCAGTTCAGGTTCCAACGCCTGAACGCCCGGCATCAGGGATACGGGTTTGCGGCGACGGTCAAACAGGGTCGCACCAATACTGCCTTCGATGAGCCGCACCCGACGGGTAAAGGCAGATTGAGTCAGCAGCCGTTTTTCCGCGGCGCGTGTCAGCGATCCGTTGTCCAACACGGCCAATATGTCATCGATCCATTCAAGGCGCATGTGTACCAGATACCGCAGCCTTGATTAACATGCAATTGTTGCAACATATTTGCTGAATTTCGAATTAGCAGTGCGGTAATTCAAAGTGTAAATTGACGAAAATCAATATTAGGAATTGTGATATGCATCTCGCCCGCTTCCCCCGCCTTCACCTCGCCCATCTGCCGACACCGCTTGAACCGATGAAGCGGCTTTCCAAAGAGCTGGGTGTGGAAATCTGGATCAAACGCGACGATTGCACCGGCATGTCAACCGGCGGCAACAAGACACGCAAGCTGGAATTCCTGATGGCCGAAGCGGAAGCGCAGGGCGCGGACATGGTGATGACGCAAGGTGCCACACAAACCAACCACGGTCGACAAACCGCAGCGTTTGCCGCCAAGCTGGGCCTTGATTGCCATATTCTTCTGGAAGATCGCACCGGCTATCAAGATGGCAACTACAATACAAACGGCAATGTCCTGCTGGACCACTTGCACGGCGCGACCACCCAGAAGTTTCCCGGGGGTCACGATATGCCGGGCGAAATGGAAAAGGCTGCCGAGAAGAAACGGGCAGAAGGCCGCAATGTCTATGTCATTCCCGGCGGCGGCTCGAACCCGACCGGGGCGCTGGGCTATGTAAACGCGGCCTTTGAACTGCTGGGGCAGGCCAATGACAGCGGATTGCGGATTGACCGGCTGGTACATGCAACCGGGTCGTCCGGTACGCAGGCAGGTTTGGTGACAGGAATGTGCGCCATGAATGCGCAGGTGCCGGTGCTTGGCATCGGGACAAGGGCACCTCGGCCAAAGCAGGAACAGATGGTTTACGACCTCGCCTGCAAGACAGCCGAAAAACTGGGGTGCGCAGGCGTGGTAAAGCGCGAAGATGTCATGGCCAATACTGACTATGTCGGCGAAGGCTATGGCCTGCCCACTGAAAGCGGCATCGAAGCGATCCAGATGTTTGCTGAATTGGAAGGTATCCTTCTGGATCCCTGCTACTCGGCCAAGGGCGCTGCGGGCCTGATCGATCTGGCGCGCAAAGGCGAGTTCAAAGACCAGCGGGTCGTTTTCCTTCACACGGGCGGCGCCGCGGCTTTGGCGGGGTATGACTTTGCGTTCGATCACAAAAACCGCTGGGTGAATATCTGAGCAATGATGCTGCGCCCCATCGGCATTCTTGGCGGCATGGGCCCCGAGGCAACGATCCTCCTCCAGCGCAAGCTGGTGGAGGCTGTACCGGTGCGCGATGATCGGGACCACATTCCGCTTCTGATCGACATGAACACACAGGTGCCATCGCGGATCGCGCATCTGATCGAAGGGTCGGGCGAAGATCCGGGGCCGACACTGGCGACGATGGCGCGACGTCTTCAGGATGCCGGCGCCGTGGCGCTGGCAATGCCCTGCAACACGGCGCATCACTATGCCAAGGCGATCACCGATGCCGTGACCGTTCCGCTGTTGAATATGGTTGATCTGGCTGCGGATCACGCCGCCGGGACACTCGGGAAGGGTGGGTGCGTTGGTGTGCTCGCGTCTCCGGCGGTGCGCCGTACTTGTCTTTTCGAAACAGCCCTGCAAGCGCGCGGGCTGTCGACCGTTTGGTCCACGGATGACGACGCGATGCTGGCGGCGATCCGCGCGATCAAGGTCAACGGCCAAAGCGACAAGGCGCGCGAAACGCTGCGCGCGTCTTCAAAGGCACTGGTCGAGGCGGGGGCAGACTTGCAGTTTGTCGCTTGCTCCGAGTTTTCACTCATTGCCGACAGCGTCGCGGACGACGCCAATGCAGTGGACACGGTCGATCTGCTGGTCCGCGCGATCGTCAGTTTTTCTCAGACGGGCTGCAATGCGAGTTAGCGTAGGGCTTTTTCAACGGCAGTCGGTGGGCCCATTATGGTTTTGCCCGGTCACAACCGCTGCCAAAGCTGGTACGCGATCTGATCCAAGCTGGCCGGATTGGAAAAGGCTGAAATCGTCAATGTCGCGCACCATGCATCATCACCGACCGGTACCAATACCCCCTGATCAAGTTCCTCGGCAATCGCCGTTTCGGGCATCCAGGCAAATCCGCTGCCTGTCATCAATCGTCGCTTGATCGTTTCGACCAGACTATCGACATAAATCGTCTCGGTATTCTGGGGTTTCCGGTCAACGGTGTTTTCGACGACCATGCCCAAAAACGACGATCGGTCATAGGCCAGATAGGGGATCGGCGGGCCATCCTGTCTGGATAAATCCCACCCCATTGTCCGTACCGGCTCAATAGTAGCTACCGGGATCAGACGATCCTTCAGCAGATCCTTACGCTCGAACGCGGTTTCGTCGATCATGGGCGAGACAGAATGGTGATAGTAGCACAGCAGGATATCCACCGCGCCTTCGACCAAAAGATCACAGCAGGTGCTCAGAGAATCGGACAGGACGCGCGTGCGCAGATCCGGGATCTGTTTCTGCAATTCCTCTATGCGGGCTGCCAAAAAATTAACCGCAATGGTATGCAGAACCGAAAATCGGATGAACCGACTGTCGCCCCGGTCGGCGTCCCGCAGGGATTGGCGGGATTCTGACAGCTGTGAAATCGCCGCCTGAGCAACAGGCAGGAATTGTTTGCCGGCCTCGGTCAATTGCACGGGATAGGTTGCCCGATTGACCAAGGGCAGCCCGACCCAGCTTTCCAACGCCTTGATTCTGCGACTGAATGCGGATTGCGTGATGTTACGCTCATCCGACGCACGGGTGAAGTTTAAGGTCCGGGCGAGGCATTCAAAGTCGCGTAGCCAATTCAGATCCAATGCGTATCCCCGCTTGTTAACGACCGTTTTCAACAAGCATACAGGAACTATGCAGAAACAGAATAGTTTGATGAAATGTTCGAATTGGCTCTCGGAAAAGTTCCTGTTCTAGACTTCTGGGTAGGGTCTGGCGGTTGGTCCTCTTTTCAGCCTTCCGTCCGAAGTTGCGGCCAAAAGCAAGTTGGCACGACCCTATTGCGCAATAGGAAAGTCGAACGACGGAAAAAACGACGCCGAACCACGGCGCATTTCAACAGAGGAGAAGACCATGAGAACCAATCTAAAAACGCTGGGGATGGCTGCTGCGGTCAGCGTCTGCGCCATGCCTGCATTCGCAGCCGAAGAGGTGAAAATCGGCGTGCCATCCTGGACCGGCGCACAGGCCATTGCCCATCTGCTGGGCGCGGTCGTGGAAATGCGCATCGGTGGCAAAGTGGAATATGTGCCCGGCAACAACGCCACGATCTTTCAGGCGATGGATCAGGGCAAGGGCGATATCGATGTGCATCCCGATGTTTGGCTGCCCAACCAGGAAAGTTTCACCAAGAAATATGTGGACGAAGCCGGCACCGTTACCTTGTCGTCGAACCCCTACGAGGGCAATCAGGGCTTTTGCGTCAGCAAAGACTTTGGTGAAGCCAACAACATCACCGACATCGCTGATCTGGGTCGCCCGGATGTAGCCGCATTGATGGACAGTGACGGCAATGGCAAAGGTGAAATGTGGATTGGCGCGCCGGGTTGGGCTTCGGCCAATGTGAACGAAGTCAAAACCCGCGATTACGGCCTGCTTGATTTCATCGAGCCGATCCGTGCCGAGGAAAGTGTGAAGACCGCGCGGATCAAGGACAGCATAGCCAAGGGTGAAGGGTACGCCTTCTATTGCTATAAGCCGCATGCGGTCTGGTACATGTTCGACGTTCAGATGTTGACCGAGCCGCCATTTGACCCGGCAAAATACGTGATGGTCCAGCCATCTGATGATCCGGACTGGTACAACAAATCCAGTGTTGCAACCAAGGACGCCCTCAAGAACGTACAGATTGCATGGTCCAACACGCTGCCAGAGCGCTCTCCGGCGATTGCTGATTTCTTCGCGAATTTCGCACTGACGGCGGATGATGTGAGCGGGTTCGCCTATGAGATCAGCGGCAAGGGCCGGGATCCGGCAGAGGTTGCCCGCGAATGGGTCGAAGCGAACCCGGATCGTGTAGACGCCTGGCTGGGTCTCTGATCTTTCGTCCCAAAACAGGGTGGCGGCGATTGGCGGCGCCACCCAAATGCGCACCTCTGGGGGACCCATGAGCGACGATACCGTTATTGAAATCTCGAATGTCTGGAAGATATTCGGGGGCAGGCCCGAGGTGGCGCTGCAAGCGATCCTCGACCGCGGGTTGGACAAGGCCCAGGTGCTGTCTGAATACAACTGCGTTGTCGGCGTGGCGGATGTCAGCCTGTCGGTCAACCGGGGCGAGATATTCTGCATCATGGGCCTGTCAGGCAGCGGAAAATCCACTCTGGTCCGCCACTTCAACCGGTTGTTGGAGCCTACCGCCGGCAAGATCGAAATCGAGGGCACTGACGTGATGGCTCTGGGTCCGAAAGAGCTCCAGCAGTTTCGCAACAACAAGATTGGCATGGTCTTTCAGAACTTTGCGCTGATGCCGCATCGGTCTGTGCTGGACAATGTCGCAATGCCGCTGGAAATCCGGCAAGTCAGCAAGAATGAACGCATGCGCCAGGCAGCCGCTATTCTGGATATCGTCGAACTCGGAGCCTGGGGATCGAAATTCGCACACGAACTGTCCGGTGGTATGCAGCAACGTGTGGGCCTTGCCCGGGCACTGGCGGCGAACCCGGATGTGTTGTTGATGGACGAACCGTTCTCGGCGCTGGACCCGTTGATCCGGCGGCAGTTGCAGGATGAGTTCATCCGACTGAGCAAAATCCTGAAAAAGACGACGATCTTCATCACCCACGACCTGGATGAAGCAGTTCGCATCGGGAACCGGATCGCGATCATGCGCGACGGCAAGGTGGTACAGATCGGGACGGCCGAAGACATCGTCATGAACCCCGCAGATGACTATGTGGCCGATTTCGTTGCGGGCATATCGCGGCTCAAAGTGGTGCGCGCCCATGCGGTCATGCGGCCCATACCAGAGCATGTTGCGACCCATGGGCCGCTATCGGCAGATGCCCCACGTGTAAATGAGGGTGAGAACCTGAGCACGCTGATCAATCTGGCAATCGACAACGACAGCGCAATCCTGGTGGAGGACGGCGGCGTGGATGTTGGCGTCATAACCCGTGCCGATCTGTTGCGCACCGTGATCGAAGGGACCGAAGTGTCATGAGCACATCTGATGTGAACCCGCTGGAAGATACCGAAAGCGAAGCCGCATTGGCGTATGCCGAAGAGCGGCGCGAAAACATACGGGAATTTGTACGCACCAGCCCCGACTACTACATCCGCAACTTCGACAAGATCGGCGCGTCGTCCCGCTTTACACCAACCTTCAATCTGATGGCCGGATTGTTTGGTCCGGTCTGGTTCGGTGCCCGGGGCTTGTGGTCATGGGCGCTGCCATTTCTGATCCTCGAAACAATAGCCTATGTGCAGATCGCGCGCGGGATGTTCGGCGATCTGGCGGCCGAGGCGATGGAACGCATCGCTTCGATTGAAGGGACACTTGAACTGCGCCGTCAGCAGTTGGCCGCTGCCATTGAAAACAATTCGGACAAGATCGACGTTTATCAGCGAACGGTGGACTCGCTCGAGGAAAACATAGGCGGCATCCGCGCCGAAGCCGAAGCGATGGCCGCGGAAGGGCCTTACATCGTTCTGACCGGCCTGATCATTCTGATCATCGTCAAGCTTGTTCAGTCACAGGTGGCAAACTGGGCGCTAGAGGCGCGTTTCTCGGAATGGTTGTCAGATCGTTCAATCCGATCAGCAATGCCGGTATCGCAGATCGTGTTCAGCGCGGTATTCATGGCGCTGATCGTTGCTGCGGCGATGATGCATTACAGCTTTCCGGGGCGCTTCTCGTTGCTCAGCCATTTCCCGACAGACCCCAACATCCGTCTGACCAGCATCACCTGGGTGGAAGACTTCATCGCCTGGTGCGTGCGCAACAGCGAAGCGTTCTTTGACGGGCTGACATTCGGTATCCGTACACTGCTGGACGCGCTTGAGGTCATCTTGGTGCAGACGCCCTGGATCGTGATCGCCAGTCTCATCATTCTGCTGACATGGCTGACTGCGGGCGTCAGCACGGCAATCTACTCGGGCGCGTTTCTGGCCTATATGGGGCTGTTGGGCTTCTGGGAGGGCGCTATGACTACGCTGGCCTTGTTGGGGACAGCGGCGTGCCTGTCGATTGTCATCGGAATTCCACTGGGCATGTTCGCGGCGCGTCGGCCTTGGTTTTATGCTTTCATCCAGCCGATCATGGACTTCATGCAAACCATGCCCGCCTTTGTTTTCATGGTCCCCGTGATCGCGTTTTTTGGTGTCGGCAAGCCGGCGGCGGTCGTGGTCACGATGATTTTCGGCGGCACGCCAGTGGTGCGCCTGACCGTGCTGGGCTTGCGCGGCGTACCCGAAAGTGTACGCGAGGCGGCGATCAGTTTCGGCGCCAACAAATGGTACCTGCTCACCAAGGTCGACTTGCCGCTGGCAAGCCCGTCGATCCGGGCGGGGATCAACCAGACAATCATGCTGTCATTGGCAATGGTTGTCGTGGCGTCGCTGATCGGTGCCAAAGGGCTGGGCGAAGACGTTCTGGAAGCGTTGCAGTACGCGAATGTTGGCCAGGGTATCCTTGCAGGGTTCTCAATCCTGTTCTGTGCGATGATTCTGGATCGGATTGTGCAGGGCGGCCGGAAATGACACCCATCGTATTTGTCCATGGGTTTCTGGGCGGCAGTCGGCAATGGCAACGCCAGGTCGAGGCCTTGCAAGGTTACGATGTCATCACGCTGGATCTGCCGGGTTTTGGCGAAAATGCGCAACGCGACGCATTTTGCAGCATCTCGGGATTCGCGGACTGGGCTCTGAATGAGCTGAAGTTGCGCGATATCGAGACATTCCACCTGGTTGGTCACTCGATGGGTGGAATGGTCGCGCAGGAAATGGTTGCCCGTGCGCCCGAGCGTGTTGACCGTTTGGTTCTTTATGGCACCGGGTCCGTAGGAGTGCTGCCCGGGCGGTTCGAGACCATTGATACCTCGAAAACCCGTGCCTGTTCAGACGGGCCGAAAGTGACGGCGCGGCGGATTGCGGCAACCTGGTTTCTCGAACGCGAAAAAGCCCTGGAATACGAGCTTTGCGCCACGATAGCGCAGAAAAGCAATCTGAAAGCCATGCTCGCTGGTTTGGACGCGATGCATTCCTGGAGCGGTGCTGAAAACCTGCCGGCAATCAAGACGAAAACGCTGGTTATCTGGGGGGATCGTGATCGCACCTATCCATGGAGTCAGACGGAACAGCTGTGGCAATCCATCCCGAATGCAAACCTCGCGGTGATTCCCAACTCTGCACATGCGACGCATCTGGAAAAAGCCGATCTGTTCAATCGGATATTACGAGATTACCTTGCTGCCTGATGCATTGCGCCAAACAAATGAACCGGTCAGATGATGCCAATCTGCGAAGAACCGGATGATCAATTTGGTCGAACGCCATGGTCCGTCAGATCCATCAGTTGATCGGCAGGCTTTTCCGTATCACCGCGTCGCCGCAAGACGCCCGGTTCGTGACCTGATTTTCAGCAGGGCCCCGAATAGGCATGCGTTCCTGCCCTCACGCCGGATTCGTGGAAAAGTTTCTTTCGCGCCATTTGTGCAACACAGCCGACAGCATTGCGCAGGCGATCAGATTTGCAAAACACGAACGTCGGGCATGGACCGGATCGTGGCCAGATCCTGCTCGTAAAGCTCTGTGAACGCTTCAACTATGTCAGAGTTCCAACCCGGCAAGTCGAGCTCTTCTTCGATCTGCTCCGGTCGGGCGTATTCGTCCAGAATATTTGCCATCTCTTCACGTCGGCCGGTCCGGTCAAGGGCGTCCCCTTTTCTCACGATGTCCAATACATGACGTTGTCCCGCCTCTGTCAAAAGAGAAGACAGGAATGCAAACTCTTCGTGAAGCACAGCCTCATCAGGCAATCCCGCTATGGCGCGGATGATATCGCCCCAGATAAGCGGGGAATTCTCGTGTTCCCACAAGGTGAGTTGAACCTGAGGCGCGAGATCCCGCAGGTCTTCGATCATGCCAAGCCAGCTGAGGCAGCTTAAATCGGTACTGGCCAGAATGTCCCGCCGATGGTCTTCATGGATCGAGGCCAGAATCTTTGGGATGAAAACCCCGGGGTTCACCAGCCCTGCAAACACCTGAACCTGGGCGCCATCCAGCAGAGAGTCCGTATGGGCCGTTCTATTCCCCGCAAACGGATAGATCTGGCCGTCTTGCAGTGCGGTGCGCCTGGGGCCAAAGAACTTGTCACTCGACACAACCACGCGGTCCAGGTTCTGGTTTCCGGCAACAAGCTCGGACAATCTGTTCCGTGCGTCTGCATCAGATACACCCTGCATAATCGATTCAGACATCACTTTCACGAATAGCCGGGACCGACGCGGCCCCAGAACCGCAGTTCGGTACTCGGCCAGGACCCTCCTGTTCGCGCCAAGCGAGGACATCACCAGCCCTTCATCCGAAAAGGCAACACCGGCGTGGATGGCAACCTGCATTTTTCCTTTACCCCTTGGCTTTTCTGCATAGCCACGTCCGTTACCATTCGCGAGATACTTGCAACGGATGAATTCAGCGTTTTTTTGCACGTTCTCAGGAAATCGGGCAATGTCTAAGTTTGGGCTAAAATTCAGGCTTGCAGTCAACTGCCAGAGGAAGTAATCGACAGCCAGTGCCCCTATAGCTCAGCTGGTAGAGCAACTGATTTGTAATCAGTAGGTCCGCGGTTCGAGTCCGTGTGGGGGCACCAGAGATTTCAATGGGTTAGCGGGATGTCGTTAGCCCATTTTTTCTTTCCAGCAACCACCTAGCTACCACCCTGCAAAAAAAAGCGTGTTGCTGTGTGGGATTCTGTGTTTTTCGCCTCAACGAATTTGGAGACGGTGTTTCCATCTAAGATTTTGATTTTATGTAAAAAATTGACATACTGTCGATTTTTGGTACACTGTTTTCGACAGCATAGTGCGCAATGGTAAAGCGTGGCGTGATGTCCTGCGATTCTTGGGAATAATCCTGAGCGCATTTTTTCCAACACATCCAAAAAACTCAAGGAGCGTACCATGACGGACAACGCACACTCAGAGCATGTCAAGCTGACAGCGACAATGTCGCCGCTGCAAAAGAACCGAGCATTGAACGATCACTTTCGAAAAACGGCCAAGGGCGGGATCGTTTCTATTTCGTGGGGCATTCACATGCTTGGCCGCGCCGAGGTGGACAACATCATGAAAAAGCTCGGGAGCGCTGAAGGCGACAACAGCTGCGAGGTGGGTGGCGAGCATGACATGGGCGAGATCACGGTGAACAATCGCCGTATCTATTGGGAAATCAACTACTACAATAAAGACCTTGACGACATGTCTGTTGATGCCTCCAACCCAGACCAAACAACGCGGTTTATGACCCTTCTACTCGACAGCGAACTGTAAGCGGCTCGCATGCCATACTAGCAGGCCCAGACGTTGGGCCTGCATTCTCTCTGGACATCATTAACTACAGGACCGTGGATATGACGGATCACGCGAACAATATCCTTTGCTTGAAACCAACTGTGCAAAGATATGTGAGCTGAACGACCGCCGTCGGCGCTTTGAGCTTATGTGGGCGCACGTTGCTATGCCAAGCATCATGGATATAGGGCCACAAACTGTGCAAAACATCATGACGGCTGTGGCAACCTATGATGCCTTAACCGATGACAACAACCCATATGGGAAGCATGGCATTGGCGCAATCACATATGAGGGTCACGCATCTTTTGAATATTCGACTGCTACAACAGAGACCTAAGCGGAGGACCAGAAGACCCCGCGAAACTTTCAGTGACAACGCTTGTTATGACGGTGTTTCTGGCGAGTGAGTGCTAGCGAATTCTTGGTCGCTTCTATTTTTTTCGACACGTTTCGCAGTCTTCCAGCCTTTTCGCTTCCTTCTGCGGTACAAATCAAGAATTGGGTCACCTCCGATTTGCAGAATAAAACCGATTACATACTCAGGCGGAACGTCGTTCTTGTGTGCATATATCAGCTGTCGCGACGATTTTGAAATCTGATCTCTGCTCACGATGCGCTTTGAGTTTTTGCCTAGCCGATTTTCGCCAAGCAAGAGGAGGTAGCACCAGTGGAAAGGGTTCTGTTTGACGTTGGGAGTTGCAATACTTGCAAGCGGCGCGCTGTATGTTGCAGAACGTTTCTGCAGGAAATCAGCAAGAATTTCCTGCTTTTTTAACTCAATCAACTGACGCCCTAGTACATACACCGATCGCTTTAGAACGTTGGCGGGGCGGTTATAGGGAATCTCGTCGCCCTGCGACTCATCGAAAATACGCTGGAACGTTCTTAAACCCACATTGTCTAGATAGCGCAGGTCCGACCTAAGTTTGCCATTGGTTCGGGCAAGCCCCCGGAGAATTTCTCCTTCTTTGCTCAAGGCAATGTTCTCTTCAGTGCGTCGGATTATTCTGATTCGTGCCATGCCTGCTATTTTGCCCAGTTTCTGCCGTTGGGCAGGAAATTTTATTTTGACCACATCTCATATGTGTATCCCCATAGGGATACGAATTTCAAGGAAACTAGTGCTTAGAGGTCTCAAACTGGAAGGCCGTTGGGGCTGGTAGTGCCATCGAGATATAGCCAGAACAGTTTTCTAGCCACGCCTTAAATTTCTGTAACTATATGGAATTTATTGTTTTTTATGTATATGTTGATGGTGCTCCAAAACATGGAGTGGCACCACAGCAGAAGCCGAATAGTTGTGGTTCTCTTGATGGTGTCAAAAGAAACCAAAGTGCAGAAAAAGGAGAGCACAATGGAATATGATGTCAGACCTATGATCAAGAACCGTAAGGGGTCTGTCCCCACCAGTTTCTTGTCAGAAAAGCAAACAGCCGCTTATCTCAACATGTCAGTGAGTTGGCTTCGGAAGTGCCGAGAACTTGGAACTGGACCCGTCTGGATGAAGTTTGGCAATTCGATTCGATATCCGAACGACGCTTTGCTGGGGTATGTTCAGCAGTCCACACGCAACTTCACGGGTGAGTACCGGCTACCACCTGTTAAGCCATCCCAAGAAGGCACAAATAACACCTAGGTCACTGAAGTAATTCAGACGTCCACGTGGATCTGATCACCCCACACGGACATCCGCACTCTGCGGCAACACCACCACACATATCAAAACAACCTAAAATCTTGCGCGGTGTACGGCGCACCACGGCTTTCGCGTGCTCGCGGAAGTGGGGGTGTACTTCTTTGTCGCGCAGGATCCAAAAACTCAAAGATTGGAGACGAAAGTGAAAAATGAAAAGCGGCCCCAAAAAGACAAAAAAAGAACCCCGAACAAGGGGAATAATCCCAAGCTGAAATCGAGTGGGCGTTGTATACGTATATCCCCTACTCAACAATCTACCAAATCTACAGATTGTGATAGTCTAGCACACTCTCAGAGTACCTCTAGAAAGAAACTTTCTTTGGATACCGTCCCCAAAAATCTTGACGGCTATGACGAAGACTTTGAGCACAGCAAAGAGATCCACAAGCAAGACTGTAAGACTCACCAGAAGCGCTGGTTTGCTACTCTTCGCAATCGAGTATTCAAGACAACAGACCTCAAGGACTTTGAAGCGCTTCTCGGCATGGGGGATATTCGTGCGGACTTCATGCCAGCTAGTGATTTGAAGGCACGAAATATGATGGGGCGCTTCCTAATTGATGAGATGGAGAACCTCTATGAATTGGGGGTGAAGAATGCTGCCCTTGATTTTCAGTGGATAACCATCGTCTCGGACCATCTTATGTTCAATGAGAGGGAGGGGGTTGCAAAGATCTATGCGTGTAAGAAGGCGGTCCAAGATGTTCTTCGTAACTACACAGACTATAGCGCTCTGGGAGTGGTGGAGACACAGCCAATCATCAACTACCCGATAGATCAGCGGGGCAAGATGTTTTCTGTTCACGCTCATGTCTTTTGCTGGGGTGCAAAGAGCCAAACTGCCAAACTAAAACGACACAGCAAGCGGTTCAAATCTAGCATAACAAAACTGCCTGTTCATTCCCTGACAGCCTATCATTTTGAAGGTAGTTTTGGTCGACTTGGGCGCTACATGGCTAAGCCACCGTTTGAAGGGAAGGAAGTGAACTTTGAGAAACTCGCGCTAGGCAAGGCCTGCCTGAGCACAGCCAAGCGGGTCGAAAAATATCACGATTTTCGCTTGTTTGAGACGAATGCAAAGATGCCATTGGAAAGCACTCTGTTTGGGGTTCGGGATGGCGCGAATGCACGTATGCGTATCGCAAAGAAACTGCAAAAGTGGCATCGGGATCGCAAAGGCACTGTGTTCGAATTGGCTACTCGTGTGGATCGCCTGTTTGAAGACTTCTTGCGAGACAACAAAAAACTAAAAAACTATAAGCCGCTGGTGGTGAAGTATAAAAAGGGTCAGTAGCTAGCTTTGAGCATGACAAGAAGGGGTGCCATGTGCACCCCTTCCTTTTTCAACTTTGCAGGTATGAGCAGGAAGTTTAGAATTCAGTTTCGCGGCACAAGCGCCAGAGGCTATTAGTTTGGAATTCGCCCCCAGCTCCGATGCGCTGCAACTTTGCATTATGGGTGAAGTCTACCTCGTAAACCTCAAGCACTCGCCTCTCGGAAAGACTTGGCACTTCCGGGGGAATTTGTCATTGTTTGTGTATGAGCCTCATCAAATCTAAAAAACGTGTCGCCGACCACGGCGAAGTCTTCACTCCTGCGTGGATGGTGGACGCTATGCTGGAACTTGTGAGGGGTGAAACAGAGCGGATTGACGCCCGCTTCCTTGAGCCGGCCTGCGGTAGCGGAAACTTCCTCGTGCCGGTCCTGCAACGCAAGCTGGCCGCTGTGCAGATGAAGTATGGTAAGTCTAATTTCAACCGGCGGCAGTACGCGCTTGTGGGCCTGATGTGCTGCTACGGGATAGAAATTCTAGCTGACAACATCGAAGAATGTCGAGCGAACATGCTGGAAGTACTGTCAGACTACCTGCGCCTTGCACCAGAGGACGATCTGTACCGCGCCGCGTCGTATGTTCTTTCGACCAACCTTGTTCACGGCGATGCGTTGACCATGAAAACAACTCTTGGTAGTCCGATTTCGTTTGCGGAATGGGGATATATTGGCAAAGGTAAGTTCCAGCGCCGGGATTTCCGACTAGATGTTTTGACCGGCGCATCCGCATTTAACGCCGAGGGTTCTCTTTTTGCGGGCCTTGGCAATCATGAAATATTTAAACCGATAAGAACCTATTCCCCAATGACAATTAGAGATTTAGCTGATCAATCCGCGTTCGCCGTTGAGGCCGAAAAATGAGCAGCGTTTCAGCTTTTGGCCGGACCATCCAACTCTTTCTGGTCGATGGCAAACCAACTGGATTGCGCAAAGCCACAATACACGGATGGACTGGATTGCTATTTGTATCCGGCGCGTCCGCTTTTGGAGACATGACGGCACGCGACGAGGTGGATCGAACCGGGGTCTACGTTTTAGCTGGCCCAAATCCCGAAAAACCGGGCGGTACGCGGGTCTACATTGGATCGGGGAACTCTGTTTCCGAACGGATCAGGCAAAGTGCGTTGAAGCGGGACTTCTGGGAAACCGCAATCACTGTAACGACGAGTGACGATGATCTATCGAAAGGTCATGCCGAGTACCTCGAAGCCCGATTAATCCAAGTATCGTCTGAGGCCGGTCGTGTAGTGCTCGAAAATGGCACTCAACCAGACACATCGCGCCGCCGACTGCCGGAAGCCGATGTCGCGAATATGGAGCAGTTCCTAGCAAACCTTCAGGTTGTTCTGCCGGTTGTAGGGTTGGACATGCTCAAGCCGCAACCAAAGGCCGTTACTGACACGGCCAAGTCGGTGGAGGAGCGAACGACTGGCGAGACGCAGTTCGAAATTCGACACAAGAGCGGCATTGAAGCGACGGCTGTAGAGGAGGACGGCGAATTTGTCGTTCTCGAAGGCTCCGAAGCCCTGACTGACACTGGTTTTGTTCAGAACCAAACCTACGCCTTGCTGAAGGCGAAACTTATCGCAGATGGGATTTTGGTCGAAAGTACATCGGGCAGGCTGCGTTTTTCGAAACCGTGGAGCTTTAATAGCCCTTCCGCAGCTGCCGCAATCGTACTGGATGGAGCGAGAAACGGTCGACACGAATGGAAAGTCAAAGGCTCCAAACAAACCTATCACGAATGGCAACAGGCGCTTGCTGAGCGTCAGGAAGCGGTAACATGAACAAAGCCGCCTTCACGCTGCGCGGGCGGAACCCGGACGTTCTGTCCTGCATTGCTAATCTGTCCAACGACGAAGTGTTCACGCCGCCCGAGTTCGCCAACAGGATGCTGGACACACTGGCTGAGGCTTGGGCGGCGGATAATGATGGGGCGAGCATATGGGCCGACCCGTCCGTCAAGTTTCTTGACCCATGCACCAAGTCAGGGGTGTTCCTGCGCGAGATCACGAAACGCCTGATCGACGGTCTTGAGCTACAGATGCCCGAGTTGCAAGCTCGTGTGGATCACATCCTGACGCGCCAGGTCTACGGCATTGGCATCACTGAGTTGACCGCCATGCTGGCGCGGCGGTCGCTATATTGCTCGAAACATGCGAATGGCGAACATTCGATAACAAAAGGCTTCAACTCCGAGTCCGGCAATGTCTGGTTTGAGCGCGTTGAGCACAGTTGGGACAAAAAGGGAAAGTGTATTTTCTGTGGAGCCAACCGTTTATCTTTGGACAGGGGCGAAGACAGAGAAAGCCACGCCTACGCTTTCATTCACACCAACAACATAAAAGAGCGCGTGTCAGCGCTATTTGGAGATGACATGCAGTTTGACGTCGTAATCGGCAATCCACCTTATCAATTGGATGATGGCGGACATGGCACTAGTGCCGCCCCTATCTACCAGTTGTTTGTTGAGAAAGCGCTTGAACTTGAACCGCACTATTGCGTCATGGTTACGCCATCGCGCTGGATGGCGGGCGGTAAGGGCTTGGATGGTTATAGAAAGCAAATGCTGTCCGACAAAAGCCTTCGCACAATTGTTGACTACCCAAAGCTATATGAAGGATTTCCCGGCGTTAAAATTCGCGGTGGCATTTCATATTTTCTTTGGGACAGAGATCACAATGGCCCTTGCATAATGCAAACTATTTGGGACGGAGAACCCACTGGACCCGCAGTCGCTAGGCATTTGGACGACTATGATGTGATCGTCCGTAGGAACGAGGCTGTTCCGATATTGAACAAAGTGAAGTCGAAGAACGAGAATACTCTCGAAAAACGGGTTTCAAGCAGGAAACCCTTTGGTTTACCCACAAACTTTAAAGGGAAACCAAAGCCCGATGGGCTTTCTGATCCAGTTAAGCTCTTTCAAAATCAAAGCATCGCTTGGACAGAGCGCACCGTCATCGCCTCCAACCCAGATTGGATTGATAGGTGGAAAGTTCTCATGACTCGTGTTCAAGGAACTAGCGCTGCTGTCGAAACCAAATTTTTGAGCAAACCAATCATTGCCGATCCAGGAACAGCTTGCACTGAGACCTATTTGGTTGCTGGCCACTTTGATACTGAGGCTGAGGCAACGAACTACGCTCGCTATTTATCGACCCGTTTTGTGCGTTTTTTAGTTTCACTTAGAAAGTCGACACAGGATGCGGCAAAGGGCGTCTATACCTTTGTGCCTGACCTTGCCACTTCCGAAGTATGGACGGACCAAAAACTCTACCGCCGATATGACTTCTCAGAGGAAGAAATAGCATTCATCGAGGCGCAGATTTCCCCCCATGACACAGACTTGTTTGACGATTTGGATGACGAATAATGAACCAAACCGTAGATGACATTCTAGAACCAAAGCCAAAAGCACGCCCACGCATCTACGCTTACTCGATTAATGATCCTGCCCATGAGGGCCTCCTCAAAGTCGGGCAAACCACACGGGATGTGCGTGCGCGTGTGGGCGAACAGCTTCGCACGGCGTTCATCGAAAATTTTAGGATCGAATTGGATGAACCTGCCGAACGCCATGATGGCTCTGTCATCACGGATCACGAGGTTCGCGACGCCTTAAAGGCCAAGGGGTTTGAAAACCCATCGCTGGAATGGATGCGGTGTTCGCTCGCAGACGTGCTAACTGTTCTGACTGAATTGCGCACGGGCCAGAAACACACGGGCACGCACCACCAGACCTTTGCCATGCGCCAAGAACAAGCCGAAGCAGTCGAACAAACACACGCCTATTACATGTCCCGCTGGTCTGAGGACATGCACGCTGTTCCGCGCTTTCTCTGGAACGCCAAGATGCGCTACGGCAAGACCTTCACGACCTACCAGTTGGCGCGAAAAATGAACGCAAAGCGGGTTCTGGTGTTGACCTTCAAGCCAGCTGTTGAAGATGCATGGCAGACCGACTTAGAGAGCCATGTCGATTTCGATGGCTGGCAATATCTGTCCCGCAAGTCGGACGCCGATCCCACCCAGATAGATGAGAGTAAACCTGTGGTTTACTTTGGGTCGTTCCAAGACATGCTGGGCAGGGACAAGCTGGGGAATATCAAGGCCCGCAATGAGTGGCTTCATGCTGTCAATTGGGACTTGGTGGTCTTTGACGAATATCATTTCGGTGCATGGCGCGAGAGTGCAAAGGAGTTGTTCGAAGGGGAAGAAGAAGCCCTTGAGCGCGAGGAAAAGCTGCTTGAAGATGCTAGGAAGCTAACCGACCGTGTGGCCGAAATGCAGGAGCCGCTTGAAGCCGAGGCCGAGTTCCTACCGATCACGACGCGGGCATACCTCTACCTGTCAGGGACACCATTCAAGGCGCTGGCGACGGGTGAGTTCATCGAAGAACAGATTTTCAACTGGACTTATACCGACGAGCAACGCGCCAAAGCCGAATTTTCCGTGAATAACCCCGGTCAATGGAACCCATACGGCTCGCTGCCGCAGATGCGGTTGCTGACTTATCAAATGCCAGATGAGTTGCTGTCCATCGCCAGTGCTGGTGAGTTTGACGAGTTCGACCTGAACGAGTTCTTTGCTGCAACCGGGACCGATGATGCGGCAGAATTCAAACACAAGGACGAAGTGCAGACGTGGTTGAATATCATCAGGGGCCAGCACGCGGCCCATGCGGTGGACAACCTCAGAACAGGAACGAGACCGCCGTTTCCATACTCTGACGTTCGGCTGTTACCATACCTCCAACACTCGTTTTGGTTCATGCCAAATATCGCCGCTTGTCACGCTATGGCTAAGCTTCTGGCCGAGCGGCAAAATACCTATTGGCACGAATACGAAGTGGTGGTGTCGGCTGGCCCGTCGGCAGGCATCGGGCTTGAAGCCTTGCCACCTGTTCGCGCGGCCATCGGCAGTGGCTTCGACACGAAATCGATCACGCTCTCCTGCGGCAAGCTCACCACCGGCGTAACGGTCAAGCAGTGGTCTTCAATCTTGATGCTGCGGAACTTGAAATCTCCTGAAACATACTTTCAAGCAGCGTTTAGAGTGCAATCGCCGTGGGCGATCAAGAACCCCAACGGCGACAATCCTAGCGAAGAAGAGGTTCTCAAGCCGGTTTGCTTTGTGTTCGACTTCGCACCGACCCGCGCCCTTCGGCAGCTTTCCGATTACGGCATTGGGCTATCACCGAATGAGCCTAACCCAGAAAACGCGGTTCGTGATCTTGTGTCATTCCTTCCCGTGCTGGCCTACGATGGTGCGAACATGACCCAGATTGACGCCGGTGGCATTCTGGATATCGCAATGGCCGGAACCTCAGCGACATTGCTGGCGCGCAAGTGGGAAAGCGCGCTTTTGGTGAACGTTGATAATGATACCCTTCGCCGCATCATGAATCACGAAGAAGCTATGAAGGCAGTGGAACGCATCGAAGGGTGGCGAGCGCTCGGCGACAACATCATCGAGACGATCATCAACAAGAGCGAAAAAGTTAAAGACCTAAAGAAAAAGGCCAAGTCAGGAGACATCACGGATAGGGAAAAGAAGGAGCTTTCCACCGAGGAAAAAGAGTTCAAATCGAAGCGCAAACTGGTTCAAGAAAAGCTGGTCAAATTTGCAACTCGGATACCTGCGTTCATGTATCTGACTGATTTCCGCGAAAATACGCTCCAAGATGTAATTACAAAGCTTGAACCGGACCTGTTTTTGAGTGTGACAGGGCTAACCGTTTCGGACTTCCATTTGCTGGTTCGCCTCAAGGTTTTTAACACCGAGCATATGAACCAAGCGGTATTCGCATTCCGTAGATATGAAGATGCGTCTCTATCTTACAGTGGCCTCGATAGTCATGCTGGACTGACGAAGATTGGTTTGTACGATACAGTCGTCGGTAAGCCCGAAGCATCGGGCGTCCGCACTTTAACAAACGTGCAAAATGCCATTAAGGCGCACTGGGAAGGTGCTCCCGCCGAAAATGCAGTACGTATTTTAGACGGAATAGCCCAGTTGCAGAAAGCTAAAGGGGACGTACTAAGGATCCGCGACATATCAAGAATTCTGGATGCTGCAAAGTTGTCGGGCGATCTCATCGCCGCAATGGCAATTTTGGTCCAATCAGAGTTCGCTGTCTTTAAGGCTGGTGGTGAGTTGGTAGATGACGACGGTAGGCGGTACAAGCTCTCACCAGAAGAATTTCAGCGTGTCTTAGACTTGGACACAGTTCTTCATCCGCTTTCTCGGCATGAAGTCTCAGATGCATCCGAAAAGATTGAGTTGTACTTCGAGTTGGATACCGAAGTTTTCGAAGGCACAAAGCTATGACCCAAAGAGAACCTACTCTTGCCGAAGTCCGTGCCAAATTTGATGGTACTGCACACGGAGCGGCAACTGATTTCTTCCTAGCTCAAAATCACGATGCGAGGGTTAAAGCTGTTCAAAAGGGCGTCGATTTTGCCTGTGCTGAGTTGGAAAAGAGGAGCAGTAAAAAACAGGGGCTGGGTGAGGACGCCATTACTTTGGACATCTGTTCGATGCTGAGCATGGCCGGATTTCAAGCGTCACACGACAAGTACAATAACGGCCATTGTGATATTGTGGTCGATGGAAAAGACACTTTTGTGTGGCTGGCTGAGGCGAAAGAGCACAGCAATTACAATTGGTTGGATAAGGGCTTCCAACAGTTAGCAACACGGTACTCAACGGGTACAATTGGACAGAACCATGCAGATGTGCTGGTTTATTGTTACAATGCCGATGCAAAAGCGATGCTTGATAAATGGCGAAAAGAGTTGGTGAAACGCAACATCAACGTGGAGGCCGAAGAATCCTCCTGCGGCAACCCGCTCCTGTTTTGCTCAAAAAACAAGCACACCAAAAGTGGATTGGATTTCCACGTCCGTCACAAAGTTATTGTGCTACATTGGGATCCGAAAGACAGATAGCCGCCAACACCAAGAGAACCGTTTAAAGACTATCTGATGTAAATTCGGTGGCTGTTCCACGCCATTCTCGTCAGTTTAATTTGGGTCGATGGACGCATATGTACTCATTGCTTCCAAGCTTTCGATCCAATTATTGGGCTGACTGAGTGTTACTTTATCGCCTTTCCAATTGCTTGCCCAATCGTGTCAGCAGCACGCAAGGCTGGGTCCGCGTCGACATGTGCGTAGCGTGCTGTTGTTTGTGTTTGCGTGTGTCCCAGCAAACGCCCAATGATGGGAAGCGCTACACCTTGACCAACGGCAACGCTTGCCGCCGTGTGGCGAAGGTCATGAATACGCAGGTCATCAAGCCCCGCTTCCCCGCATACCAGTTTCCAAGGCTTCGACAGGTTGACGATTGCCTTGTCCGCTTTCACGCCTGGAAAAACAAACTTGGACGATTGATGGCGCGTGGTGATCTTTTGGTTTTGAAGGACCGTGATCGCTTCAGTGCTGAGGAACAGTGACTTTGCACCTGTCTTGCTATCTGGGAGTGCGATAATACGCCGTTCCCAATCAATCCAACTCCATTCGCTGTTTGAGATTTCGCCGCGCCGCGCGCCCACGAGTAGAAGCAAGCGAAACAGATTAGCCATGTCGGGCCAGAGAAGCCCCAAGTCCACTAGGTTTGTCAGAGCAGCGCCAAGCCGTTCTATTTCTTCCAGTGTCATGTATCGCTCCCGCTTCCCCTCAGCGTGGCGACGCACGTAACGGCAAGGGTTGGTGCCTTGGTCGCGAAATTCCCAGATTTCAGCAAGGGTCATCATCTTTGAAAGCACGGCAATCGAACGGTTCGCTTGGTAAGGTTTGTCACCCATCGAGCTATGCAAGCGATCAACATCAGCGCGGGAAATATCCCCAACGCGTCGATTTCCGAACGCAGGCTCCAATATGTTTTTCCAAAGTGAACGATAGTCGCGGACGGTCGCGGGTTTGAGCCGCTTCATGTCGCCTTTGTCGAAGCGATCCCAAAGGTCGCTCAACGATGGCGCTTCGCGTTTCTTGACTTTGTCGCTTTGAGGGTCTTCGCCTTTGGCGACTTGGGTTGCGCATTCTCTGGCAATGTTCCGAGCTGTTTCCAAGGGAATCTCACCGTGGCTACCGATAGTCATCCAGCGCGTAGGGGCACGCCGTCCTCCGCCATGCGGGCGATACTTGAAGATATAGCGCTTCCTGCCGGACTGCAGGATTTTGACGCCAAAGCCAGACAAGCTGCCGTCCCACAAAAATACTGGTTTTTTCGGATCGTGCTCTGCTTCGTCTATGCGGCGTTTGGTTAGTTTCATAGGTTGCCTCTGAACTCTTTGATTTTGGTAATGGCAACCACCCAGCTACCACCGTGCGTGTTGTCATGTGCAAAAGCAAAGTATCAAATCGCGCCCGAGCATCAAATAAAAATCATTAAAAACAATATGTTATGATGCAATGCGGTGTAGTGTGGTAAAACGTAGTAGAACGCAAATTTCAAATTTGTAATCAGTAGGTCCGCGGTTCGAGTCCGTGTGGGGGCACCATCTAAAACGCTTAGCCTTCAACGCCATCAAATCAGTTACACCCAACAAATTCAGGTGCTTGCCTGTTTCCTGGTTGGGTTTGACATGGGTTGGAACGTAATGTGAACCTTGTAACGAACGCGGTTCTACAAGGACGCGATATGCCGCAGCTTAAGTTCTCGGATTCGACCCTAAAAACGCTGTCGGCGATTAAAACGACATGGTTCACCGACCCAGATGTGAAGGATCTGCGCCTGTGCGTCACCAAAGGCGGGGTCAAAACATGGTAGGTCAACAAGTGGGATTCTGAGGCCCGGAAGACCCGCGCCGTCAAACTCGGCCAATGGGCGAACCAAGGCACGCATTGCGCCTGGGCCAAGAAACAGGTCGGCAAGGCGCTGCTCGCAATTCAGGAAGGCAATGCCCTGACCAAGGGCGAGCGCGAACCGAAACGGGCTGAGCTCGGCATCCCGACATTTGCGGACACACCGGAGCAATACAATACCCAACGGACAACGGCACGGGCGTCAAGCAACCGTCCAGATCGCCCGCCTGCCTGGCTTCGGCTGGGAAAAGGGAAAGTCGGGCCTCTGACGAAGGCCCGCAACAACGCCGTTGTGCAATGTCTCAAAAAGGTATTCTCTGACTTCACCCATTAACAGTTGCGCATCACAAATGAACGGTCGACATACCGAATTTCTTTCCAAATGTCTGTCCATCGATCTGGAGGTGGATCCCAAAACCGCCAAGGTATTTGCCTTTGCCGCCGTTCGAAACGATGAGCAACCAGCTTTGAAGTCGGGCGCCAGCGCGCTGGAGAAAAATCTCGACCGCCTTGAAGAGGCCATCGCAAGTGTTTCACACCCGATTGGTCACAATTTTCTGCACCACGATATGGAACACCTGGTCGCCGCCAGACCACGGCTGGGCCGGATCATGCAGGCCCCGATTGATACGCTGTGGCTGAACCCGCTGGCCTTCCCGCGCAACCCCTATCACCATCTGGTCAAACACTATCACGACGGGCGGTTGGCCGCAGGGCATATCAATGATCCGGAACTGGACGCCCGGCTTGTCTTTGAGGTACTGGCCAATCAGCTCGACGCTTTTCAAAACCTTGCCCAAAGCGAGCCGGATGCCCTTGCAGCCTATCACTACCTGACCACCCGAATGGAACAGTCGGAAGGGTTCGAAGCGGTTTTCCAGTACCTACGAAAAGCCAATTGCCCGCCGCAGGATGAAGCCGTCACTGCCATCCGCCGGATGCTGGATGGTCGGGCTTGTGGCAAAAGGGTCGAACAGACTCTGAGGCGGCTTGGCAATCCCCGAAACGGATGGCCCATGGCCTATGCCCTGTCCTGGATCACCGTAGCGGGAGGGGACTCGGTCATGCCGCCATGGGTCCGGGCGCAGTTTCGCGAGGCATCTCTGATTGTCCGGCATCTCAGGGATACGTCCTGCAAAGACCCCGCCTGCCTGTGGTGCGCGGAACAGAATGACCCGGTCCGTGCGCTGAACAGGTGGTTCGGGTTCGACAGTTTCCGCCCACAGCCTGTGGATCCAGATGGTCGCCCCTTGCAGGAGCGCATTGTCGATGAGGCAATGTCCGGAAACAGCCTGTTGGGCATTCTGCCAACAGGCACCGGCAAGTCCGTGTGTTACCAGGTGCCCGCTTTGTCGCGGTTCGACAAAATCGGGGCGTTGACCGTGGTCATTTCCCCGTTGGTCGCGCTGATGGCCGATCAGGTTCAGGGTATGGAGCGCGTGGGTATTTCCTGTTCCGTGACTGTGAATGGTCAGATGTCCATGCCCGAGCGACAAGACGCGCTGGACAAGGTCCGCATGGGCGATGCGGGCATTCTGATCATCTCGCCCGAGCAATTGCGCAGTACGTCCATCCGGTCGGTGCTGGCACAGCGCGAAGTTGGCCTGTGGGCTATTGACGAGGCGCACTGCGTGTCGAAATGGGGTCATGATTTCAGGCCGGACTACAGGTATCTGGGGCGGTTCATCAAAGAGTTCTCGGGCGACCAGCCCCCTGCCCCGATCCTCTGCCTCACGGCGACCGCCAAACCCGAGGTGATCGCGGATATCGTCGAGCATTTCCAGTCTCGCGCCGGGGTCGAACTGCTGTCGCTTGATGGTGGGGCATCGCGGAAGAACCTGACATTTGATGTCAGGCCTACAACTAAGAACAGCAAACTGACCGATGTCCTGAAAGTGATCGAAGAGTTGCTGCCCGCTGAGGGCCGATCCGGCGCCGTGATCTATTGCGCGACGCGTAATGAGACCGAGCGCGTTGCCGAGTTTCTGAAATCACAAGGCATGGACGCTGCACATTTCCACGCCGGGCTCGGGTCTGATGACAAACACGATGTCCAGGAACGGTTCCGGGTCGGAGACCTGCGGGTGATCGCAGCCACCAACGCTTTTGGCATGGGCATCGACAAACCCGATATCCGGCTGGTGGTTCATGCAGACATACCCGGGTCGTTGGAAAACTACCTACAGGAGGCTGGGCGCGCCGGACGCGACCGCGAAGACGCCGATTGCGTGCTTTTGTACGCCGGGGATGATGTGGAGCGCCAGTTCAGGCTGTCTGCGGGTTCGCGTTTGGCACGGCATGAAATCGGAGCCATTCTGAAAGCCCTGCGCCGGATCGACGAGCGCACACGCAAGGCTGGCAAGATCGTCGCCACCGCGGGTGAGATTGTCCGAGACGAAAAGGATCAAGAATTCGAACGGGACAGCGCGACGGACGACACCCGTGTCAAGACGGCGGTGTCATGGCTTGAGGAAGCGACCCTTGTCACGCGCGAAGAGAACCATGTTCGTATTTTCCCGTCTTCGCTGACGGTCGGCACCTTGGACGAGGCGAAACAACGGCTTGCGGATGCGGAGATCACCCAAGCGTATCGCAAACAATTGCTGGCCATCGTGCAGCATCTGATTTTGGCCCCGGCGGATGAAGGGATCTCAACCGATCAGCTCTGCGGCGTCAGCGGTTTGACACCTGGTGCACTGACCAAGGCAATGGCCAATCTCGAAAGCTTTGGCATCGCGCGCAACGACGTCGCGATCACGCTCTTCATCCATGTCGGTGTGGCGCAATCGTCTTCCGGACGCCTCACGCAGGCTGCAAATCTGGAGCGGGATTTGATCGCATCGATGCGAGAGCTGGCACCGGATGCCGACAAGGAAACGCCAATGCCCCTGAACCTGCAGGAAACCTGCCAGCGTCTGCGCGATCAGGACCACACCGATGCCCGCCCTTATATCATCGACAAACTGATCCGGGGCATAGCACGGGACGGCAAGGGGCAGGATGGTGGCACCGGCAATATCAGGTTGCGCAAAATCAGCAGGAACACCCTGAACGTGACGCGGGTAAGATCGTGGGAAGTCATTGCCCAGACGGCCGAGCTCCGGTGGCAAGCGGCTGGAATTCTACTGAAATTCCTGACCGGGCGGCTTGACAAAGGCGCGCGCGGCAAAGACCTGCCGGTTGAAACCACTGTGGGTGACCTTCTGGCGCAGCTCACGCAGGATGCCGTTTTGAAATCCAGCGGTCTGCGCGACATGACCAAGCTTTTGGAACGCTCGCTGCTGTGGATGCATGAACAGGGCGTGCTGACATTGGGGAAAGGGCTGACGGTGTTCCGCCCCGCCATGACCATATTCCTCAACCCGAAAGGCGGCCAGTTCACGCAATCCGACTTCCTTCCTCTGGAAGAGCATTACGCCGAACAGACGCTTCAGACCCATGTCATGGCAACTTATGCGGAAACCGGTCTGGACAGGATGACGGACGCCGAACGCCTGTCGGAAGATTACTTTCTGCTCAACAAAGAGCAGTTCATGAAACGTTGGATGCCCGGCATGGCACGTGAGGTCCGACGACAGACAACCAACAAGTCCTGGACCGCCATTGTCGATGACCTGGGCAACAAGGTCCAACAGGACATCGTCGCGGACGATCGCGACCAGACCAATGTTCTGGTTCTGGCGGGCCCCGGATCGGGGAAGACCCGCGTTCTGGTGCATCGGATCGCTTATCTGTTGCGGATGAAGCGTGAAGACCCGCGCGGTATTCTGGTACTGGCCTACAACCGCCATGCTGCTGCCGAAATCCGTGTTCGGCTGCGGGCGCTGGTGGGCGATGATGCGGCGGGGGTCACGATCTCGACGTGCCATTCGCTTGCAATGAAGCTGGTTGGAGCCAGTTTTGCCGGGGTTGAGGCCGCAACGGAAGATTTCGACAATGTCATTCTGGAGGCGGTGCGCCAGCTCAGCCCCGAAGGGCTGACCAAAGCCGAAGCCGAGGCACAGCGCGAAAGCCTGATACAAGGGTTTCGCTGGATATTGGTGGACGAATATCAGGACATTGGCCCAGAGGAATATGCGCTCATTTCCGCCGTGGCAGGTCGGTCGCTGGAAGATGCCGAACTTAAACTCAGCCTGTTTGCCGTGGGCGATGATGACCAGAATATCTATGCCTTCAACGGTGCCTCGGTCGATTTCATCCGCAGGTTCGAAGAGGACTACAAGGCCAGACCATCATTTCTGATCGAGAATTACCGCTCGACGGCTCATATTGTCGAGGCCGCCAATCAGGTCATATCCAAAGCGGCTGATCGAATGAAGGCGGACCACGATATCAGGATAAATCAGGCGCGAGTTTCCCAACCCAGTGGCGGGCGTCTGGAGGAGAAGGATTCCGTTGCCCAAGGTCGAGTGCAGCTGCTTGACGTCCCACCCGGCGCCATGCCGCAAGCGGCGGTAGCCATCGATGAACTGATACGCCTGTCTCGACTGGACCCCAATTGGAACTGGTCCCGCGTTGCCGTGATTTCCCGAGACTGGAAATCACTGGATGCCGTTCGGACCTATGCCGAGGTGCAGGGATTGCGCGTGGATATGGCCAACGAAGAGCTTCCAAATGTTTGGCGATTGAGGGAAACCCAACGTCTGGTATCCGGGCTGCGCGGGAAACAAGGCGCACTTCTGGGTATTCAGGACATCCTCACGGTCCTGAATGATCAACCTCGCAACAAATGGGTGGATTTGCTGGCAGAAGGTGTGGCGGAGTTGGCCCGGGAGTTGGGCACCAAAACTATGCCGGTACCTGACATCATTGAATGGATTGCTGACTGGTCCCGGGATACGCGGGGCGAACAGCGCGGATTGCTGTTGCTGACGGCGCACAGGGCGAAAGGCCTTGAATTCGACCATGTCGCCATTCTGAACGGCGGCTGGACGCGGGTTTCGAAGGAAGAAGATCCCGAAGCTCCTCGTCGCCTGTTCTACGTGGCAATGACCCGTGCACAGCAAAGCCTGACCGTGCTGACATCCGGAGAGCACCCGTTTCTGAAATCGGGTTCAGATTCAGTTCTGCACAGGCGCGTGACGCCCGACCTGAACGAAACCTCGTTGCCCGCAACGAAATACCAGATGCCTGCGCTGGATATCGTGGACTTGTCGTTCGCCGGTCGCCAAGGGGATGCACATGACGTGCACAAGGCCGTGCGCTCGGCCAAGGTCGGGGACTCTCTTTCCCTGGTGTTTCAACAACCTCATTGGGTCTTGCTGGACGCCCAAAACCGTGTTGTCGGACGTATGGCCAAATCGTGGAAGCCCCCCCGTGGGCATGTGTTCGCCTCTGGTCAGATCGGTGCGATTATCAATTGGCGCAAAATCGACAGCAGTGAAGACTATGCACACTATCACAGGCGCGACAGCTGGGAGACGGTACTGCCTGAGCTGATCTTCCGACATGAGAATGCCGAAGCCTCGAATGCTCCGCTGATGCCGACGGCCCCAGAGGCTGACCAGACGGACCGTGTCCGGGAAAATCCATATCGACAAACGACGCACCCTTCTGCACAGGCTTTGGAGGTCTCGGTTCCAGAACCACAGGAGATTGATAAGCCGCCGAAACGCGACCTCAAAACGTTCATCGAAACAGTTGTTGCCGAGACAGGTTCCTGGGATGGTCTTTCGGCGGCGTTGGCAGAGAAAAACATAGTACTGGCGCCCAAGGGCGGCGGCCTTGTCGTCAAATACGCTTCGACCGGCGAAGAAATCACCAAGATTTCTGCGCTTGGCTTCAAATACATCGATCTGATCCGCCGTTACGGCGAAGGTTTCCCGGATCACCACGCGACCTGGCTGGTCGAAAAAGCGCTGAACGACGACTATGTTCCCAAAGGCCCACGGCGATCCAGAAAAGCAGGTAGCCGCAAAAGAAAATCGAACGACGATGACGATTTTTCGCTGATCGAAGATTGATGGATTGGCTGCTTCGGAAAGATCAAGTGGCCTCTGAACGGCCCCGTGCCGGACGTTCAAGGGTCATGGGTGATGCTGCGATCAAAGATGTTCGTTCAAGGGACTTCCTTGTGCGTTTTTCGACAAGCGCAAAACATGGTCGACGCGGAGTATCGACCTTCTCAAAAAGAGTATTTGATTGGCAACAAACCAAAAGAGCAGACTTTCGGCGCTGATGTTTCGACACCGCCCGGTCAAGACACCGGTCTCGGAACTTGTATCGGTGAAGGACGTCCCGAGCTTCACCTGGACGGTGCTCTTGATGGGGTGGATGTCGATGCCCTGGTCAGCACTTTCAGGTCGCACTTGGTTGTCGTGATCCTTTCGGAATGCTCTGCGACAATGTTTGTGATCAATTCCGCGGACAGGGCGCCAATGCGCTTGGCCGGGATGCGAATGGTCGAGAGTGACGGTTCGATTTCGCTTGAGCCTTTGAAATCTCCTATTCCCATGACGGACAGGTCTTCGGGAACACGCACACCGCAGTGTTTTGCCGCGTACAGCACGCCCTGAGCGATAATGTCATTGCCGCATAAAATAGCGGTGGGACGTGGTGAATGATCCAACAAGCTTATGCAGGCGCGTTTGGCCTCCAAAATGCTGTAGGGAGCTTCCAGGCGCCATTGTTCGGGAACCTCGATCCGTTCCAATCGCAATTCTTCCAAGGCGCCGTGCAACCGGTCATATGCGCGATCATTCCCAGCGGGGTCGGGAAAGATCAAACCTATGTCGCGGTGCCCCAAATCCAGCAAGTGGCGTGCGGACAAACGGCCAGCCTCTGAATTCTGAACACCCACGCAAGACAATCGCGCTTGATCGTCATAGTTCCAGATTGCAATCGACGGAACACCCTGTTGTTCGATCAATTGATAGGTCGCCTCCGAGTGTTCAAGCCCGATGAGCGCAAGCCCGTCAACGCGATGCTCCATCAGTTTGCGCAGCATCTTGTATTCGCGCTCCAGATCGAACCCGTGCGAAGCAATCAACATCGTGAAGCCATGCCGGTCCAGCCCGTCCGAGAAGGATTGGATCAGTTCAGCGAAGATGGCGTTGTCGATTGTCGGCACCACCAGCCCGACAGTTCCGCTGCGTCGGCCGTGCATGACTTGCGCGGCGCGGTTGCGAATGTAACCAAGCTTCTGCACCGCCCGGTCGATCTTTTTTCGAGTCGCCGGCTTGAGCAATTCCGGATGATTGAAGCTTCTCGAAACTGTCGAGATGGAAACACCGGCAACCTTGGCAACAGCGACAATATCCGGCTTATCTTTATGTTTTTTAACCATAAATTTCGCCGTTCGAGGCTTTTTATGAAAACATTTGCAAAACTATTTTCATCTCTTAGCCTAAAATGTCAACGCGCAAACAAACACAGGGATGCAACGTGGAATTTCTGTATTACTTCGGAGATGTCTTCACACCGGTCTCGTTCGGGCTGTTGCTCCTGGGCACGATTGGCGGGCTGATTTTGGGGGCAACCCCCGGACTGTCGCCCACCATGGCCGTGGCCCTGCTGATCCCATTCACGTTTCATCTGGCACCCGTTCAGGGGCTGATCCTTCTTGGCGCGGCCTATACCTCGACGGTCGCGGGCGGCGCGGTCAGCGCCATCCTTCTGAAAATCCCCGGAGCGCCCGCAAACATCGCCACGACGCTGGATGGGCATACGATGGCCAGGCAGGGCAAGGGCGCACAGGCGTTGCAACTGAGCTTTCTGGCATCTGCCGTTGGGGGGGTGATCGGAGTGCTTCTGCTCATCTTCCTGACACCGGTTCTTGCGCAATGGGCGTTGGCCTTTGGACCAAGCCACCTGTTCTGGCTCGCCATCCTGGGCGTAACCGTCATTGGGTCGCTGGATAGTGCATCCGTTGTCAAAGGATTGCTGTCGGGATGCATCGGTCTCTGGCTTGCGACCATTGGCTTCGATGACATCATGGGGGCGCAACGGTTCATCTTTCACCCGGCGCTTGGCGGCGGCATCAACATTATCGCCGCGCTCATCGGGCTCTTTGCCATTCCTCAGGTCCTGACCATGTTCGCCAAGGGTCGCAATGCGGCAAATGCCGAAGTGATCGAGGTCGAAAAGCATTCGATCATGGATGCGGTGCGTGAGCTTCTGCGCCGCCCGAGAGCGCTGAGCATCGGCACCGTTACCGGCTCGATCATCGGGCTGATTCCGGGTGTCGGTGGACAGATCGCGGGTTTGGTCGCTTATGACCAGACCAAGAAATTCAGCCCAGAGCGCGAGAAATTCGGAAAGGGCCACAGCGAAGGCGTGATCGCGGCGGAAAGCGCGAACAACGCCATGGTAGGCCCCAGCCTTGTTCCGCTTTTGACGCTCTCGATCCCGGGGTCGCCGACCGCAGCGGTGTTGCTGGGCGGCCTGTTGATCCACGGGATTTTTCCGGGCACGGACCTTTTCGACAACCACCCGGATGTTGCCTGGACCTTCATCAACTCGATGCTGATCGGACAGGTGTTGATGTGCATCTTCGGGCTTTATGTCGCTGGTCTTGCCGCCCGGGTGGCGCAGGTACCGCAAAGCGTCATGGCCGCAGTTGTTCTGGGCCTGGCAGTCTTCGGAAGCTATTCAGTTCAGTCCAGCATGGGCGACGTCTATGTCATGGCGGCTCTTGGAGTCATGATGTACTTCCTTGAGCGTTTTGGCTTTTCAGCTGCACCACTGGTGCTTGGCCTGATCCTTGGCCCGATTGCCGAGGCGAACTTCATTCAAGGATCGATGATTGCAGGGGCCAGCGAAGGGATGGCCAGCTATTTCCTGACGGGAACGCTGAACATCGTTCTGATCGCAATCGTCATCGCTTCAATCGCCTATTCAGTCTGGATGGAGCTTCGCAGTCGTCGCTACATATCAAAAGAGGAGATCATGGCATGAGTTCCGTCAGTCTTCCACGCGCACAACATGTCGTGGCGTCCGGCGTCATTGCCGCCGTCGGGATCTGGGTGGCATGGGTCAGCTATACCCAGCAACCGGCCGAAGCCTTCCTGTTCCCACGCCTGATTTCGACCGTGTTTGTCGTTCTGGCCCTGTGGACGTTTGCCAAGGCGCTTCTGGGCTGGACCAAGGTGGGCAACGGCGTCTCGCGCAAGGATTTCCTTTGGCTTCTGCCTGGCTTGGCTATCGCGCTCATCTACATCTTTTGGGCCGCCAAGACGCTGGGGTTCTACACCGCCGGAACGATCACATTCTTCTTGCTGCTCAGCTTCTACGACCCTGCACCGCATGGCGAAATCAAAACCTGGACCAGGCGTGTGATCATCACGATCGGGTACTTGGCCATAATGTATGGGCTCTTCGCCATGCTTCTCAAAGTTTACACGCCACGAGAAATACTTTTCTGAAAAAGACCGCGCGACAAGCGGCTTACGCAAATCCAAGGGAGGATCTGAAATGAAATATCTACTGGCAGGCGCTGCACTGGCGCTGATGTCCCTGACCGGTGGCGCGGTCGTGGCGCAGGACTACCCCGAACGCCCCATCATGATGATGGTCAGTTATGGTGCGGGTGGCGCCACCGACTTTCAGGCGCGTATCGTCACAATGACTGCGGGCAACGAAGACGCGCTTGGAATGCCCATCGCGATCATCAACAAGCCGGGGGCAGGTGGCCGTGTCGGCTGGAACTGGTTTGCGACACAGGCCGAGGCTGATGGCTACACGCTGGCGGCTTACAACATCCCGCATTTCATCGCCCAGTCGATCAAGGGCGGCGTTGAATATTCGGCAGACAGTTTCGAGCCCATCGCCAACTGGGGCGCAGATCCTGCGGTATTCGTCGTGGCCAAAGACAGCCCCTTCAATTCCATGCAAGAAGTGGTGAACTATGCCAAGGAGAACCCGGGGAAGCTGACCTTTTCGGGTGCGGGCCTGTTCGTCGGGCACCACATCGCCGCCTTGCAGCTTGAGAAGGAAGCCGGGGTCAAAATGGCGTACATCCCGACCAAGGGCGGCGGTGCGGCGGCCATGAAGGCCGTGATTGCAGGCGACGTCATGGGCGGCGTGAACAACCTGTCTGATGCGTTCCGCGCGCAGGAAGCCGGAAATGTCAAAATCCTTGGCGTATTCGATCTGGAACGCAACGCGTTCCTGCCGGACGTCCCCACACTGAAAGAGCAAGGCTATGACATCGACAATGCCAGCGTGAATTTCCGCGGCATCATGGTCCCCAAGGGCACCCCGCAAGAGGTCATCGACAAACTGGCCGCAACAGTCCCGGAGATGTTCAAGAACGCGCGGGTGGCAGGAAAAATGAAAGCCGGTGGGTCACCCATGCACATCATGACCCGCGAAGAGGTTCAACAGATGTGGGCCGCACGTCAGGAAACCCTGCAAGAGCTTCTGGCGGGTCTTTGACGATTTGAGCAGTGGCACAGGATGGGGCGGTTTCCGCCCTGTCCCCACCAACAGGAATTCAATGATGAATGCACATGATGATATCGCCCAAGTCAGTTTGATCATGACCCGTGCGCGCGCCGCTCAGAAGGAATACGAAGCCGGTGCCAGCCAGACGCGCTATGACCGCGCAGCCGCTGCTGCTGCCTGGGCGATCATGGAGCCTTCACGCAACAGGGCTTTGGCCGAACTTGCGGTCGAGACGACAGGACTGGGCAACGTACCGGACAAGGTGATCAAGAACCATCGCAAGACCCTTGGCCTGATGCGCGACATAAAAGGCGTCAGAACCCATGGGATCATCCATGAGGATGCAAGTACCGGCATCACCGAGATTGCGCGCCCAATCGGAGTGATTGGCGCCGTGGTGCCGTCGACGAACCCGGCAGCCACACCCGCCAACAACATCATCAACGCGTTGAAATGCGGCAACTCGGTTGTTGTCGCCCCGTCACCCAAAGGCGTCGCAAGCTGCGAGCTGCTTTTGCGTTACATTCATGCCGAGTTCGACAAACTGGGGCTGGATCACGATCTGGTCCAGATGATTCCTCCGCCGGGTTCCAAGGCCAAGACTCAGGCGATGATGGAGCTCAGCGACCGGGTGATCTGCACCGGCAGTCAAAACAATGTGCATCGCGCGCAGACCTGCGGCACCCCTGCGGTGGCCGTCGGCGCGGGCAATGTCACCGTGATCGTCGATGAGACAGCTGACCTGAAGGCCGCTGCCCGGAAGATCACTGCCTCCAAGACCTTCGACAATGCGACCTCGTGTTCGTCCGAAAACGCGATCATCGCAGTCGACGCAATCTATGATGATTTCGTCGCAGCCCTTGCCGATGAAGGAGGCGCATTGGTGAAGGACGAAAACCAGATCGTCTCAAAGCTCTGGCCGGATGGGCATCTGAGCCGCGAAGTGATCGCACAGGACGCCGACAGGATGATCAAGGCACTGGGCATGGTTGGTCAGGTGCCTGAAAACACCAGGTTCCTTGCTGTTGAAACCAAGGGGGTCGGTCCGGATCATCCGCTTTCGGGTGAGAAACTAAGCCGCGTGGCCGCGCTCTATCGTGCAAACGATTTCGAGGACGCCCAAGCCATTGCCGCTCGAATCTTGCAGTATCAGGGCGCGGGGCATTCCATCGGGATACACACCGCCGAAGATGCCCGTGCGGTGGCGTTGGGTGCCTCGATGCCCGCCTGCCGCGTAATCGTCAATCAGGCTCACACCTTTGCGACCGGAGGGTCATTCAACAACGGCATGCCTTTCTCGCTTTCGATGGGATGTGGCAGTTGGGGTGGCAATGCGATTGATGAGAACCTGCATTGGAAGCACTTTGTCCAAAGCACCAAAATCGTCCGTGAAATCCCGGCAATTGAACCCTCCGTCGAAGATATCTTCGCGGAATACTGGGCTGATGCGGGGGCATGAGCATGGACGATCAGATGCCCCCAGGCGGGACAATCCGCAGCTGGCTGGACGAACGCGCAAGCACCATCGGTGATCGTGATGCCTATCTGTTTTTCGACGGAGAAGCTGCGCTAACCTGGTCAACCCTGAGGGATCGGGCACGAAAACTGGCCGAAAATCTGACAGCGCAGGGATTGGACAAGGGGGCCAGCGTTGCCATCCTTCAACCGAATGGGCGCGAGGCGATAGAATGCCTCTACGGCGTGCTTTATGGCGGGTTCCGCGCAACGGTCATCAACCTTGTCGCCGGGGACGAGGCCATTGGATATGCGTTGGGACATTGCGACGCACGAATTGCGTTCGTCGGCAACGCGCAGACCGATCTGTTCGACAGAGTTCGCCCCAAAGAGATGACGCGGTATTCTGCCGCTCGTTTCGACAAGGCCCCTGATCTCCATGCGCTTGGTCCCGATGACGACGCGCTGCTCATGTATACCTCAGGGACAACCGGTCGCCCAAAGGGGGTCGTGCATAGTCACGTCAGCCTGCTGGCAGGTGGATGGACCCCCACCGTTGCGCACAAGCTGACACCGGCGGATCGTGGTCTTTGCGTGCTGCCGATCTATCATATCAACGGGCTCTGCGTGACCGTGCTGAGCGCGCTTGTTTCCGGCGGTTCCCTGGCCGTGGCCGAAAAGTTTTCAACGCGCAAATTCTGGGACCAGTGCCAGAGCGCCAAGGCCACGTGGTTTTCGGTGGTGCCGACCATTATCTCGCACTTGCTGCATTCCGATTTGACACCCGCGCATGAAACCAGAGCACGTCTTCGTTTCGGCCGCTCGGCATCCTCGCCGCTTGCACCGGATGTACAAACCGCGTTCGAAACCCGTTTTGAAGTCCCCATCGTAGAAACAATGGGCCTGACGGAAACAGCCGCACAGATCTTGTCCAACCCGCTACCGCCGGGCGTCCGCAAAATTGGATCGCCGGGCAAAGCTTACGGCAACGAGGCATGTATCCTGTCGGCAAATCTGACCCCCCTGCCGCCAAACACCAAGGGCGAAATCGCCGTACGTGGCCCCAATGTGATGAGAGAATACCTGAAGAATCCGGATGCCACGCGCGCGACATTCACGCCCGATGGCTGGCTGCGCACCGGAGACCTAGGGCACATGGACGAAGACGGCTACTTCTTCGTGACGGGCCGGTTGAAAGAGCTGATCATAAAGGGCGGAGAAAACATCGCCCCACGTGAAATCGACGAAGCTCTCTATTCGCACCCTGACGTGATCGAGGCTGCCGCATTTGCGCGCCCTTGCAAAACCTACGGTGAACGCGTCGAGGCCGCCGTCAAATTGCGAACCGGGTCAAGCGTTTCATCCGACCAACTCATCGCGATTTGCGTCCAACGGCTGGGTGCTTTCAAATCGCCTGATAGGGTGCACTTGTTGCAAGACTTGCCAAAGGGGCCATCTGGAAAGATCCAAAGGATCAAGCTGCCTGTTTTGACACAGTGACCGATTGCAGCCCATGGAGGCCCCGCAAACAGGCGTGCAATATCCGATATGCAAGCCAGGGCGGGCGCATGCACAACGTTGGCCAATGACGACATTCCCGAGGCTTCGACCGGAACCAGAGCTCAACCCGACCTGTGTAGGTGTGCTCGTAACGCTGCAATGCCAACATTGATTTTGTTTGGAAATTTCGCGTATTCTCGCGCATAGTTTTGCGCGGCATTTGGGCATGAATTTGCACGATTTTCCAATAACTTTGCGCTGTTCGAGAAACGCGTTCAATTGATGGTAATCACCGCACATCTTCTTCAACTAAAACCGGGCGCCTCTCAATCAAGAGTGCATTCTGATTGGAAACATTCAACCCTGATCATAGGGAAGCAGGTTATTCGCAGGCTTGTGATAGATCCTCGCTTCAAGAACGGATGTTTCCGTAACAGCCAGGTGAGCGCATCCAAGCCGGCGCGCTCACTTTGCTTGGTATTGCCCGTCACTACGGGGCTAAGAGAGATGTATCACTCTGCGGCGACCGCTTCCTCTTCCAGTGCCGGATAATCGGTGTACCCTTTTTCATTGCCGCCGTAGAGAGTGGTTGGATCGAGCTCATTCAGCGCGGCGTCTTTCTCCAGCCGGTTGACAAGATCCGGGTTGGAAATAAACGGCCGACCAAAGGCCACCAGATCGACGGCGCCGGTCTCAACCGCTTCAATCGCCATGTCTCGGTCATAAGCGTTGTTGCCCATTTTCACTCCGTCAAACAATTCATAGAGCGCCTTCAGGTCACCACCTTCCGGAATATCGCGCGGGCCGCCGGTCTGCCCTTCTACGAGATGGAGATAGGCCAACCCATAGCCATTCAGCAAATTGATCGCATGCGAGAACGTCGCCTGCGGGTCGCTGTCGGAAATGTTGTTGGCGTTCGAGAACGGGCTGAGGCGGACACCGACGCGGTCGGCACCCCACACGTCGACAACGGCGTCCATGACTTCTTTCAGGAACCGCGCTCTGTTCTCGACAGGACCGCCGTATTCGTCTTCACGCTTGTTTGACTCGTCGCGCAGGAACTGATCGATCAGATATCCATTGGCGGCATGGACCTCGACACCGTCAAATCCGGCTTTCATGGCGTTTTCTGCGGCCTTCCGGTAGTCGGAGACAATGCCTGCAATTTCTTCGATGGCCAGAGCCCGCGGTTCCGATGTTTCAACAAACTGCTCGCCATCAAAGGTCTTGGCCTTTGCGCCGATTGCGGATGGCGCTACAGGGGCGCCGCCGTCCTGCTGCAAGCTGGTATGCGAAATCCGGCCCACATGCCAAAGTTGGATTACGATCTTCCCATCCTTGGCATGGACGGCGTCAGTCACTTTTTTCCAGCCGTCGATCTGCGCTTCGGAATATATGCCGGGCGTCCAGGCATAGCCTTTGCCCTGGGGCGAGATTTGCGATGCTTCCGTGATGATCAGACCAGCACCTGCCCGCTGCGCGTAGTACTTGGCCTGCAATTCATGGACACTGTCATCCTCGGCTCTTGCCCGGTTACGGGTCAGTGGCGCCATGACAATGCGGTTTTTCATCTCGATTGCACCAGCTTTGATGCCGGAGAACAGTTTTTCATCAGCCATTGCTGTTTCCTTCTTTGGTAAACTTCGTTCAGATATTATTGGACCGATCAGTCCAATATTAGGGTCACTGTCTCTTGATTGAGTTTGTGTTAGGTTTCATTTCCTTATGGTGGCAGGAGGCCTTATGGCGAAATCACCAACCGGGCTTGTTTCAGGGTTTGCGATATCTGCTCAGCGGGAACGCCCGCCTTGCGGAAGGCTAGTGTGCCGATTGCAAGGGATGCAAAGGCGCGTGCCTTGTCGAGTGCCTGTCCCGGATTTGAAGGCTCAAGCGCTCTCGCAATAATCTCGTCAATACTCTCCAAATGCTGCCGCCCGAGAGCCGCCACTTCATCATCATGAGGAGCAAGCTCCGTAAGGCAATTGATCAGCATGCAGCCGTCACGACCTCCTTGCGGGTTCGCCAGGGCTTCCATTATCGCACCAACGGGGTCATCTCCGCCCGCGTCCGCGACGTCACGCAGAGCTTTCAAACCACGCCTTGAATAGTGCCTGAGGGCTTTGTGAAACAAAGCCTGCTTATTGCCAAATGCTCCATAAAAGCTGGACCGACTCAAACCCATGGCCTTGGTCAGATCGTCCACGGACGCAGTCTCGTAGCCCTTGTGCCAGAATACGCACAAGGCTTTCTCCAAAGCCTCGGCTTCGTCGAAGGCACGAGGCCGACCCGGGCCTGCGGTCGGCTTGATGTCGGTAATTGGGAGAGTTTCTGTGCTCATGCGTATGATTTGGAATGATTGGTCCAGAAATTCAAGGTGGCGGTAGGCAATTTTTGGAATAATCAGTCCATATTATGGCCAGAGAATGGAATTTTGGGTCCGGTCTCGTTCTTGCTTCATAGCCAGAAGATGAAAGTGGCGGCGAGAGCGGTGGCGGGACGCGCCCAGGGAATACGGCCGCACAAGACCCTGTACAACCGCTGGAAGCGGTGGAGGTGCGTGGCTGAACGCCACCGGTCCGAGAGAAGCCACGAACAGGGCATCTTCGCCCGGATGATGGTCGGTTTGGCTACCGGGCACGGTGAAGAAAGGACCGTCATGATCGACGCCACCTATCAGAAGACCCATCGCACAGCGTCCAGTCTGGGCCTCAAAAAGGGGGGCGTGGACGCCTGATTGACCGCACAAAGGGCGGCGTGAACACCAAACTGCACGCCATCTGGGACAGCCTGGGGCGCCCGATCAATTTCTTCGTCACCGCCGGGCAGGTCAGCGATTGCATCGGTGCACGGGCATTGCTGAGCAGCCTGCCGGATGTCGACTGGCTGCTCGGAGTTCGCGGCTATGACGCCGATTGGTTCCGAGAAGCTTTGAAAGACAAAGGGATACGCGCCTGCATCCCTGGCCGGAAACAGCGGGCGAAACCGGTGAAATACGACAAGCGTCCCTACAAATAATGTAGGGACGCGCATAACGCTGCATTGCCATCATTGATTTTGTTTAGAAAATTCGGGTGTCTTCGCCCTTAAATTTGCGCGACGTTTGCGCATAACATTGCACGATTTGCCCATAAGTTTGCGTGGTTCAAAGTACACGCTCAATTGACAGTGGTTTCTGAACAAGCCCTACAACTTTTTGGTATTTTCCTTCAATCACAGCTACGCTTTGATTAGCAAATTTCAACTCTCGTTTGCAGAATGCAGTTCACTTGCACGCTTGCGATAGATCCCAAAAAAACTCCGGCGATGGGGACTTGATATGCATGCGGCTGATACGTCACGTCATAGAACATATCGGTCGAAACAGAACGCTAAACCCGGAGCCCGTTGAAGGGCTGTTGCGCACCATCGACCCGTCGCAGCTGGATAGAATCCTATGTTGGACCAGCGTCAGGCAGCCGGATACAGCCCAGCCGCAGTATTTGAGCTAACCCTAGAAGCTCGGTCGCTTTCGCGAGATTTGATCTGTCTTATTTTGTTCTTCAGCGTAGATGCTGAGTTCTAACCTTGAACATCGAGTGTCGAATCGTCTCACTATGTGAGACCTACGCCAAGCTGACCAACCCTCCAAACAAGTTGCTTCAGTCATTTGGGCACACGTTAAGCTAGAAGGTTCCCAGAACTACGCGGTGAATCTCGGGCTGGCGCGCACTCCGACTTGACACGGTGGCCCTAACTGGTTCAGCTTCCGGTCATGACGTATACACGCATCCACTGCCATCGAATATCGGCCTGAGGTCGATAACCCACGCGAAATCCGTGGGAGGCAGCATTGGTATGCGGGCGAGGCTTATGTCTTTGTAATTGCTCCAGATTAGAGTGCACGAGTCGGTTCGATTCCGACGCCTCCTACCATCCTCAGGAGGTGTCCGACATGGCGGACGACGTTTCGAACGCAATTGATTTCAACGACATCAAGCAATCGGTCGAAGAGAGCCTCGGGCGCACACCCGAAGGCTGGTCCGGCTTGGTCACCAAGCTCTTCACGGAGGTTACGCCCGGAAGCTCATGAATACGGACAGCTCTTCGATGTGATGTGGTTGAGACAGCTACAGAGGAAGAACTAACGGCCGAGGCCGAACGCCGGCGAAGAGCTGGTGTACTACCCAAAGAGGCCTCGAATGATGGCTTCTCAGATCTGGTTAATGATCTCTGGGGCAAACTCGATACAGACCCAGACCGCTAGTACAGCTTACCTGCCGCCATTACCCAATACTTAATATAAGATGTCTTATATGGCGACTGTCGTTGTAGTAGTGCACGCTTCTTCTAAACACCTCTTCTGCTAGGAACCAAAGCGCCCCGGATAACCATATCCTCAACACTGCTTTGCGGAACCATGTACTATCAGTCTCTGCGATGAGCGTGGTTGACCGCAACCAGCCCTAAGCGGACATCCATAATCAAGTTTTGCAGTTTCTTTTGACACACTTCGATCTCGAACCATGTCAAACAGACCTATTTGAAGATCGCAGCCCTCTCTCTGGAAACCTTCAATAGAAACCAATCTCGCTGACATCTACGCGGGCCTCGTGATCGCGCCCGTAGGCTACAACTCCAACTGAGATGATTGCGTTTGCGACAGGAGTAGTGCGCAACATGGCACCTGAAGCCTTGAAGCCTGACAGAGGCAAATAAACGTCTGTCCATTCGTTAGAAGTTGCAAACGCGGCCTGATAGTATTGCCACGGAAGCACTGTACCACGTGTTCTGAGATGAACGAAGTATGGCCCGCCGTTCCCCCGTACCAATAGCCTGACGCCTGATACACCCGTATCTGGCCGATCAGACAACTTGCGTCGGAACTGGATGAAACCGCCGTTGTTTTCTGTACTGACGGTCCCGGTCAGCCGCGCGAATGCGACATCACCTTCCGATCGAAACTGGACCTGCCCTGAAGAAACTCCTCCCATGACGGTGTCGGCGACGTAGTCCCAACGCGTCTCCGGAGACTTGGAGAAGTCTTCAGTTAATTTTCCATCAGCCTGAGCCATTGTGCATCCGATGATGGCAAGACCTGAAACAAGCCCAATGAAGTTGGCACGCATATTGTTCCTTCTCAGTTCAGTATCGCAATGGAAAGGTTCAGCGCCGTGGCAAATGCGACCCATGCAAAATACGGCAGGAAGGCCAGTGCGGAAACCCGATCTGAAGCCCTGACCTGAGCTATGAACATGACAATGACAGCCAACAACGCGACAATGACAACAAGGGCAAACCACGGCAGTTGCAGTACGAAAAAGGCTGGGGACCACAAAAAGTTCAGACCCATCTGAGCCCACCATAGCTTCATTGCGGTCGAGCTTCGGTCTGTTTCGAACTGGCGCCAACCCGCCATAGCGATCAAGACATAAAGCACCGTCCAAACCGGCCCAAAAATCCAATTTGGTGGATTGAAAGCCGGTTTGGAAAGCTGCGCGTACCATTCGCCAGGTGCGGTCAGTGTCCCGATCAGGATGCCGCCGCCCACCACAAGCGCAAGGAATGCTATGCGGATCAACCAATTCGACATTGCGGGACAGCTTTCAGCAGTCCTTTGTCGTCACGTTGACAAGTGCTTCGGAAGAGAAGGTCGCAGTACTGGTCTTATCCGCATCAGTATATGACACTGTGGCGCCTTCGATCTCCGACCCGGTTACGGTGATTTCGCGTTGCCCGATAGTGTCATCTACATCGATGGTAAAGGCGAGTTTGTCCCCGGCTGCGAAGGAGGCGATCTCAAGCGCAATTGAATCTTGCCCGTCCACGACAGCTGGAATTTGCCGCAGAGCATCTGCACCCTCAACGAATTCGAGAGGTTGGAATACCTCTACACCCGCGCCTTTTTCGGTAACGTCGAAAATCAGACGTCCGGCAGATTGCGACAAGTCAATTTTGAGGGTCGAAGCTTCTACTTCACAAGCTCCGACATTTGTCAAAACAAAACGGTCTTTGGGTGCGCCTTCTATGAAGCGAATTTGAACTCCGGCTTGAAGCGAGGTGGCTGCAAGTGATCCAAGGATCGCCGCAAGAATACTCTTCGGGAGCATATTTATCTCCTTCCTAATTGGTTCGTGATATATACGCTTCGGCGGATTTCTTGGATCAGGCTTATGCCATTTGACTATCGCGGTTTAGCCGACAGGGCCTTTCGAAGTTCCATGCACCGCACTAAAATCGGTCCCCACGTCCACCAGACCATCGGACCAGATCTGATGGGACAGCACAACAACGCGGTCGTCTTTAGCACAGGTTAGTTTGATGTCCACACGCTTTCACCACGAAAGCTCAGATTGCGATTGCAAACCAAGGGCAAACCAGAAAGCGCTACATTTGCTGCATTCTTTTTTCAGTATGCGTTGTTTCGACCGTCTTGTTGATCCGTCGTTGGCGCGTTGTTGGGTTCTTGGCAATCTTGATCCAGCGAAGGACGTTGCGTCGGTAAGAGGGGGGCAATTGCTCCCATTTGTTCAGGTCCAATTCACCGGATAAATCGTCTGGCACAACCAGAGCATCGACGTCATCAAAGAAGTTCCATAGCCCTGACGCCTTACTGGATTTTATAGACGCCTCTCCTGCGGGGTGCATTAAGCCTTCTTGCCTAAGGTGCTCTGCTTTGTCCTTTTAGCTTTTGGACCAAGCTTGCTGTTTTCGCGGGCTGATCAATTGCGCCGTCCGGTCTTCATCGATTGTAAATCGTCTTCCATCAATCCAACCATGCGCGATCAGCGCATCCTGCACCTCGTCCCGACTGACATATTTCTGCGGATGTGCCGCCTTCCACGTGATCAGCCGGACGCTATCACGTTGGGCAAAATGCGTGCTCAGCCACTCCCACAGTTGATCACGGGATGTGACCTCAATATCAGTCACGCGCCACCATAGTGTTCATGCTTGTGTCATCCGTCGCAAAAAAGCTTCAGCCGTCTTTATGTGCGTGCTCTTGGCCTCTGGCGACATCCGTTCAGCCGTACGGCACATCATCGCCCATCGGGGATTGCCAGCCAGTCTATCGCTGTGTTTCAGGATAAAGCGCCAATAAAGCCCGTCCCAAATGTCGGCCCAGGGCCCTTTGCCCCAATTGCTCATTTTGCGAACATAGTTTGAACCCGAAAAGTACGGTTTGGTGGTGATCAACCCGCCATCGGCATGCTGGCTCATCGCGTAGGCATTGGGAACCATCACCCAATCATAGCTGTCGACGAACATTTCCATGAACCAGCGATAGACATGATCCGGATCAATTTCGCACAGAAACATAAATCCGCCCAAAATCATGAGGCGTTCAATATGATGACAATACCCTGTCTTGAGCACCCTTTTGATCGTGTCGTCCAGCGGATCAATACCAGTGGTTCCGTCGTAGAAAGCGCGGGGCATTGGTCGGTGATGGCCCCAGTGATTTGTAGTGCGCATCGGCACACCCAGGCTTTCATAGGTTGCACGCATAAACTCACGCCAGCCAATGATCTGGCGGATGAAACCTTCTACCGAATTCAGGGGAATACCCTTGCGATCCGCATGCGCCAGTGCAGCGTCCAAGACCTGTTTGGGCGTCAACAATCCAATGTTCAAGGCTGGCGTGAGAACGGCATGCCACAGCCAGCTTTCACCCGCAACAATGGCATCTTCATAGTCGCCAAAGTGATCAAACCGCCGTTCCAGAAACTGCGCCAGCCAGTCGGACGCATCTTTGTGTGATGTCGGATAATACAACGTATCCAAGCTGCCCAACGCTTCTGGAAAATCATTAAGTACGCTTGCTTTCGCGGCTTCATCAACCGCGTCATGGGAAGGCCAGTCGATCCAAGGCAGGCTGCCCAACAGCGCCTTGGGCACTTTCTTACGGTTTTCCTTGTCAAAGCTCCATTGTCCCCCCGCCGGTTGACCGCCGTCCATCAAAACATTCAAGCGGCGGCGTTGGCTTTTGTAGAACTCTGCCATGAACCAGCGTTTGCGACCGGCAAACCAATCCTGATTGTCGGCCCGAGTGTTCAAAAAACCAGGTGATGGTTGGGAATCGAGCGTGATATCGGTTCTGCCAGCCGCCGCCCGAAGACGTTTTTCTGCAATGAAGTCTACCGGATCAACCATGATTATATGGCTGATGCCGCGGTCCCGCAGACTTTGAAACAGGCGCAGGCAAGCGCCCGGCTGCCGCTCAAAGGGCCAAATCGCGGCATCAAATCCCTTGGCGACCAAGCCATCGCGATAGCGCGTCATGGAAGCACGGTGCAGCCAAAGCTTTTGCTTGTGCATCATGGCAGGATAAAACGCATCGCCAAAGAAAAGCGGGTCTTCGAAAAGCACAACCGCGTCGGGTCGGGCAGCCACACCGGGGTGCTGGGCAAACAATTGGTTGGGAAGTAAAAGCGCGGCAGTGGACACCGGCTATGGCCTTGGTTGGGTGGCCAGGTTCAATTGGCTCAAAAGCGATGGGATCTTCTTTCGAAGACCAAAGAAGCCGGCCCTTGCATGAGGCCATGTTATCGTGTCGTGGGGTCGTATTATCCGGTTCAAAGACAGGCCAGCGTCCCTCAACAGAGGTTCCGCACGATCCAGTCGTGACCGAGTGGGGCCGACGGGCGCATAGGCTGTTGCAATGGTTTTGACACCGGTATTCCGCGCGGCCTCGATCAACGGATCACTCCAATCCTCGGCGGATTGCGCGCGCTTTCCGTGAGGTTCCAGGGCGCTATTCATCGCGCCTTCGGCAAAATCCGTTACAGCGCCTGCAATCGGATTTGGAGACCGACCATGCGTCGCCAAAAGTCCAATCGCGGCAGCAGGCGATGTCGGCATTAAGCTATCGGCTGACAGATCATCCTCGGTCAACAGCATGAGGTGAGGGCCCTCTGGGGGCTCTTGCGGAGTCAAAAGCGGAATAAGCGGGTGTTCTGCTGTCTCGGTCAGAGGTTCGGCAAATTTGGCGAGGTTTTTTGGTTGAAACCGTCCTTCGGTGTATTTGGCAATATTATCAGGTCGCGCGAGGTAGGTTTTGCCTTTTGTGTGCAATCCGCCGACCCACCGCCAGCTCAGCGTGTTCGATGCGGGATCGCCATCCAGCAAATGCCGCAAAAAGAAGTCCGCGCCAAGCTGCCAGGGTATGTGGAGCGTAAAAATCCAAATTGATGCAAACCACATGCGCGCATGGTTGTGCAGGTAACCGGTCGTCACCAGTTCCCGCGCCCAATGATCGAAACAGTCGATGCCGGTATTGCCGTTCACTGCATCGTTGAAACGGGTCTCTAAGCCCTGATCGAATTTTAGTCGCTCTAAAGCACTCAACAGATCCCGCTGATAATGTGCCCAGACGCTGGGCCTCTGTTCCAGCCAGCCCTTGAAGTAAGTGCGCCAGAACACTTCTTGAACGAACCTCTCCGCCGCGTCGGAATTATGGGACGCTAGTACAGTTGCCAGTACCTCTTGTTCCGTTATCAAACGGTGGCGCAGCCAAGGTGACAAACCCGATACATTGCTGCGTTGATCGGTCCCAAAATCGTAGTTCCGCTTACCTGCATAAAGCCGACCGGCGCGTCCCACGAACTGCTTCAGCCTTTTAAGGCCATTGGTTCGTGTGGGCTTGAAACTGATCGTCTCTTTCGCTTCCGCAAGTTCTGGAAAAATCTCGGTCATGCGGCCGACCTGCATTTCTTCGAACAGTATTTCACTTGATCCCAAACGTTTTTCCATTTCTTGCGCAAGGTGAACGGGCGCTTGCAGATCGGGCAGATTTTCTGGGGCAAATCGGCTTTCTTCCGCATCCTCATCATTGGCCCCCAAAAGGCAGGCCGAGTTGCTCTTGATCTTGAGCCGACCGCGCATTTTTGCGAGCAGTCCGCCTGGTCTTTCGGCTCGCGTGCTTTGCCGCGATGGCTTGCGCTTGGGCGCGAAACTCAGTGCTCCGGCGGACGCCCCATACCCGCTCTCGCGCGGCTTTGCCTGCTGCGAGATGGTCAAAAACACGCTCTGGATAATGCGCTCCGATGATTTGTTTCCCATCTTGGGCTTTCCAGGGTTCGTGGATGTACCGATCCGAAATATGGGCCAGTTCCGGCAACCATGTCCGAATGAACACCCCGTCTGGATCCTGATCATAGCCCTGCTTAACTGGATTATAGATGCGCACGGTATTGATGCCAGTGGTGCCTGATTGCATTTGCACCTGGTTCCAGTGAATGCCTGGCTCATAGTCCGTAAACATGCGCGCCAAATGCTCACCCGGGGCTCGCCAATCCACCCAAAGATGATAGCTCGCCGTGGCCATCACCATTGCGCGCATCCGAAAGTTGAGCCACCCCGTCGCTTGCAATGACCGCATACATGCGTCCAAAAACGGATATCCCGTTTCGCCTATGGACCAGGCAGCCAAAAGCTCGCAATCTGGCGCTTTCGGTCGAAGCCCGTCGTAGAGGCGATGCAGATTTTCAAACTCGATCCGAGGTTCATCCTCGAGTTTCTGAATAAAATGGCAATGCCAATGCAACCGGCCCGAAAACGAGCGCAGTGATTTGCGCCAGTCCTTTGCTTGTGGCGGCAATTGGCGTCTTTGCCTTTCAGTCGCTTGCGAGACCTCGCGCATAGAAAGCGCGCCCCAAGCCAGGTGGGGCGACAGCCGCGAACACGCAACGGCTCCCTCCAAAGGGCTGGACATCTCGCGTTGGTATCTTTTGCCTCGGTATGTCAGAAAGCTGTTCAGCCGCTCCAAACCCGCAGCTCGTCCACCGGCTTGACGACCAACGCAAAGATCATCCCGCAAGCCGAGGTCGCGCGCCGTGGGAATATACCCTGGTTCTATATCGATATGTTGCAGCGCAACCGGTGGCGAAACGGGCAATGCCATAAACCTGTCCCATCGTTCCGCCCAGCCGTCACGAGACTTGAGCCTGCGAAAAACGCCGTGGTTTTGCACTTCTTGCCACCGCACACCATGATCCCTGCACCATTCCGCGACCTGACGGTCCCGCTGATACGTCCAATTGTTCCCTGTTTCCTCGTGTGACCAAAGTACGTCGACTAGACCAAGATCCTTCAACTCGGATAGGACCGACACAATCTGCCCAGTGCGCACAACAAGAGGCTGGCCAAGTTCCCCAAGGTCTTTTCGAAGTCCGGCGATTGTCTCAGCAACAAAGTTCCACTGCCGTGTTGACGCGTCGGGTTGCTGCCAAAGCTCCGGTTCAACAACATAGAGTGGCAGAACTGGCCCGACCTCAGACGCCTGCGAAAGTGCCGGATGATCATTTACCCGTAAATCCCGTTTGAACCAAACGACCTGCACGATACCTCCGTTCTTCAAGTACTGTACGTATGGCCACAGAAATCGGATCTTTGTTTCAACCACCTCTCCACTTCGCTGTGGACGCGGCCTTTGCGCAGGCGCCATCGGCCTTCGGCACTTGAAGGTTGGAAGTTTCCGCGAACTCATTGATGAGCGTCTGGCTTGGAGAATGAGACCTTGGCGAAAGTGACATAGATTGGTGACGGCTCTGAGCCCTAAAACACGATGCCAAAAACAGAGTTGGCCCAACTTTAATTTGTTTGAACTCTGATTTCTGAACACAGGTCAAAGAGACCACCACAACGACCTGTACGCCACCAAGCACCGTGAGCGCAATTGGCAGCAAACCCCAGAACATCTATCCCCAATGCATCGTTAATGGGAGAAAGCTAAATCTAAACCGAGTCATCTCGTTTGCGCATCGAAATCGGTAAATTAGGCTCATGCAGCATTTCGCCTCGTCGATCATTCGATACGGAAACCATTGAATTTATTTGATTGCCGTAGTCAAATTTTTGTGGCGGCGACTTTTAAGCTCTCTTCAGCAAACCGCGAGATAACTACAAGCCTCGCGCACTATGCAAAAATTTTGCCTATACGCCTGCAATTCGAGCAAAGCTGTCGTTAACTATGACTTGCGGCATCCCAAGTTGCGGCTTCATGGCGCATCTGTGTTCCACGACTGCCCCATTGTTTCTTTGGTTTTCGCGCTAACTCTCACGAGCATATCGGCGAAACCCAATGGGCAAGGTCAAACAAAATGCACAAAACGGACAATGCTGAGTTTGCACTCACATCTGATGACGCCGATCAATCGCACACTACGGTGTACTACGATGGATCATGCCCGCTTTGCTCCGTTGAGATCGGGCATTATGCTTCTTGCAAGGGCGCTGAACACCTGCGGTTTGTCGACGTTTCCGAACCCAATGCTCGTGTCGGTGCAAATCTAACGCGGCAAGAAGCGATGGATCGATTCACTGTGCGCCGACCAGATGGAGAACTTGTGTCCGGTGCGCACGGGTTCACGGAACTCTGGGGCACTTTACCCAAATGGCGTTGGCTGGCGCGTCTGGCAGGCTTACCGGGGGTAACGTCCCTGCTAGAACTTACATACCGAGTTTTCCTGCCCTTAAGACCGAAGCTTTCGAAGATCGCCTCTTGGTTCGGAGCGAAGCCGGTTAACAGGACAAATTCGTCGACATGATCAACCTAAACGATGGGCATTTCTAATGGCTGGGTTGGCTCTTCAAAGGCGTTCTCGAATCCGCGTTTGGCAACGTTTGCGCCGTATTCACACTTCGTCTTGGGTTGGTCACACTGATCAGTGACGCAGGTTTTTAGTTGTTCGGCTTGTTGGTTTTGAGTGAATTGGGCTAGTTCAGATGACGTACTTTTCAAGCAGCGTCTTCACGGGCAGCGAGGCATTCAATCGAGTAGCCAACAGGAACATTCCCCCAATCTTTCGCTGAAGGTAAAGAACGTCCATTGGCACCTGGGGTGGGATATAGCCAACCTCGGCCAACGCCATTCCCTCTTTGTTCAGGCGGTGGGAAAGAGTTCGGTCAGAGAAATCAAATTCATTGGCAGATAGAATTGCTTCGAAAACGCTGTGGATCATTCCGAGAATCCGGTCGTCAAATGGACCATCACCTTCAATAAGCTTCAGTTGTATGGCAGCCTTACGAAGCGCCGCGCCGTCTTCAAGCAAACCGGCGCGCAACAGATCCACGTATCCATCTATTGCAGATGGTTGCAGTGCGCGTGCCGCGCCAAAATCCAAGAGACTGATTTTTCCATTGGATGGGTTGTATCGGTAATTGGCAAAGTTTGGGTCGCTCTGCATGATACCAAACTCGAAAACCTCGCGCAGCGTGAGATTGACCAAGGATTCTGAAACTCGATTGCGTTCCTCGCTGGTCGCATCACTCACGGCCTCGATAGGGCGACCTTCCAGAAAGGACATCGTTAGTACTTCTGGCGTGCTCCAATCCGGAAAGAACTCGGGGATTTCAAACGCTTCATCGCCCTGCAAGAGGTCTGCAAAACAGCGCAGATATTGCCCCTCGCGTTCATAGTCCGTTTCTTCATGTAATTGACTGCGCGCCTCTTGGATATACGGAGCCAGATCAAAGCTTTGGGGAAGCAGACCTGACATGCGAACCAGAGTGGCAACGTTGGCCACGTCGCTGTCGATACTGCGCGCGATACCGGGATATTGCACTTTGATCGCCACATCGCGCCCGTCTTTCAATGTCGCACGATGTACTTGCCCAATGCTCGCTGCCGCTATGGGCCTTACATCGAAAGATTGGAAGGATTTTCGCCAGTCTGCACCCCAAGCTCGGTTCAGGACGTCACGCAATTGTTTCGGCGGCATGAAATGCGCCTGATCTCGCAGACGCGCCATGATGTCAGCCAGTTCGGGCGGCAAGACCTCACCTGCATCCATCGAAATCAACTGACCCACCTTCATCGCGGCGCCTCGCATACGCGCAAGCTGATCCGCGACTCGTGTCACGTTGCCGGGTGTCATCAACAAACCACGCATATCGGGTCGCGCTCCGCGACCGATCTCTCTTAGGGCGCGTGCTGCCATGTTCCCCACAATGCCTGCTGTCATGCTGCTCAAACCGGCAACACGGACCAAACGGCTTGTAGGAACGGCCAAAGGGGTTGGCGAGGATTTAGGGTCGGTCATCAATACTCACCAAAATTCCGTGCCCGGAGCGCCTTTTATACGACCCTTCAAGTTCTCGGTGACCCAGCCTCCATAGAAGTCCCCGGGTTGCGGGATCACCCGGTACTCACCAACAAAACAAGCATCCATAAGTCCGGCGTAAAAGGCGAGATAGTCCTTGATCCGTTCAAATCTGGTGGTTGGTGCAGCATAACTCCACGCAGCTTTCTTAGCCGCAGTTGCCCCGCTCTGAACGTCCCAGTAGCTCGCAACACCCTTCCACTCGCAGTATGATCTGCCTGAGGCCTTTGTCAGAACGGTATCAATGTCTTGCGGCGGAATATAATACGTGGGGGTGTGGTGGGTCTCGAGAACCTGAAACGCCTGGTCAGTTTCTACGATTGTTCGACCGCCAAACTCTATTCGTAAGTTATGGGGCACCTCCCGCAGCGCAGGTGGCCGGGGATAGTCTTGAACATTTTCAGTTGTCCAACCTGTCATTTCGAACCTTGGTTATGAATCAGTTGTTCCATCTTCGAACTAGCGCGCCGACAGCGTTATTCTAGCGAGAGAGCTTTGAGCGCATGGCAGGTGAACTTGCACCAAAATTGGGCTTAGTGTCAGCTTGGGACGGGCAACGTTATTTGACCGACTTAGCAGCCCGAACCGTCGAAATGAGTGTCCTAAATCTACCAGTTCGCCAATAGTTCGTCCATGCGCTCTAGGCCAAGGTCGAGGTTGGCAGCAGCACCTCCCCCCACACCCAGTCGGATGTGGTTCTGCATCCCGTAAGACGAACCCGGTAGTAGAAATGTCCGATAGGGATCGGCGAGCAAGCGTTTGGCGAACACGTCGCCATCAATCCCATCGAGCCGTGCCAAACCAATTAATCCAGCCTGAGGTTTGACCCAATCGAGGTTGGGCTGATCGGCAACAAACCTATCCAGGCGTTCCAGCGTTTTCATCCCAGCTGCCCGTGCAGTTTTCAAAGCCTGATTATATCGGTCAGACCTCAAGGCGATTTCGGCGATGACTTCGCCGAGAATATTCATAATTTCGCTCGAGTTTTCCCGCAGAATAATAGCGTCCCAAATGAGATCTGAATCACGGCATATCATCCAGCCGGTGCGTAGCCCCTGGAGCCCCAGTGCCTTGGAAACGCTGCCCGTCGTGATACCCCTTGGATACAAACCAGCAATCGAAGGGGCACGGGACCCGTCCCACTCCAATCCCGCGTAAACCTCGTCAACAACCAGCCATGCACCTACGCGATCTGCGATTTGGACAAGCCTTTCCAGCTCTGCTTGTGTCATCAACTTCCCGGTGGGGTTATTGGGGTTGGTCATAAAGATGAGCCGCGTGCGCGCTGATACTGCGACCTCAACTTTGTCGAGCGGCAAAACCCAACCAGCACTCTCTTCTCGGTCGACAACTTTTAGCGTCGCGCCAACTGCCTCTGCCAATACGCCCGCTTGTGGCCAGCCCGGGCGTTCCGTTACGACTTCGTCGCCCGGTTGGACCAATTGCATGAATGCAAGATAATTGGCTTCTGCTGCGCCGGCGGTGATCAGGACGTCGTCTGGCTTGCAAACATCAGACAAGCCGGCGCGGTCCAAAACATGTCGTCGTAAAGCAGGCAGACCCCGAAAGCTGTTTTGGTTCCAATCCAACGGCAGCGCTGGATCCAGCGCATCCATGAACTCACCCAAACGCGGCGACTCGGACAAGGAAAACCCAACGAAAGCTTCTGGATCCGCTTCCGTGGTATCCAGTAGGTACTGAAAGAGTGTGTGTATCTTGACTTTCATGCTCTACTCAAAATCTTTGTAGTCAATCAGGGAGAGAGTCTGTGCAAGCAGAGGGATTTGTCAAAGGGCGACCGATTGACCTTGCGGTTTTGGACTACGGGCTGTTCAAGGTCCATTCCACTGGCCGCATCATAGGTATCTGCGGGTTTCTGATCCGGACAGATTTGGGAGAAGCAATACTCATCGACACTGGATTTCCTGAAAAATACGCCATTGATACCGACGCCGCGGTCAAAGAAGATCGATTGTATGAGTTCGGCGAGGTTCTGAAGTGCGAACCAGACAATCTGCCACGCGCACAGCTGGCAAAACTCGGGCTTATTCCGTCAGACATTACACTACAGATTTGTACGCACACCCATATCGACCATATCGGTGCATTGGGCGACTTTCCAAACAGTCCCATTCTCATCTCCTCTGCCGAGCGAGCCTTACCTCGCCCGTTGTACTGGGGCGATATGCGGCCGATGGAATGGCCCGAGCAGGATTACCTGGTTATTGATGGCGACGTAGAGATTGGGCCGGGTATCTTAGTTTTGGCGGCGCCAGGCCATGCGCCTGGCCAGATCGCCGTGATGGTCCATCTTCCGTCGGGGGCGATTTTATTGACCAGTGATGCGATTTCCCGACCAGCAGAAATCGACGAGAAGTTTGCCGGGTCTTGGGACGAAGATGCAGCAATTGCCAGCGCAGACAGGTTGATGCGTCTGGCATCCGAGCGAGATGCCTTTGTAATCTATGGGCATTGTCCAAAGCAGTGGCCTGTTCTGAAGAAAGCACCAGAAGTCTACAGCTGACCCCACCCCTTGGACCATTTTTCCGAAAAGTGATGTCGCACCAAAGAGTTATCTGACGTCGCGCCCTTGGTTCAGAATAATCACATTCCCACTGGAAACATCCCCTGCCGGTGAAATGAGAAAACCAACCCAAGAGGCGATTTGCTCAGGTAGCATCGCATGACCATGTGGCATGGCACTAACGGCTTTCTTCAAGACTTCCTCGGTCAAGACATTGAACAACGGTGTCTCAGTCATGGCAGGTGCCAGAGAATTTACACAGATTTTATCCTGTGCGTATCGACGGGCGAGGTCTTTTGTAAGGGTATCCATCGCTGCCTTTGACGCGCGGTAGTGCGGAGGGTCGAACACATCGAAATTGTAAGCACCGTTCGATGAGATATTTACAATCTTTTTGATGCCTTCGCGTTCTAACATCAATTGGACCGCTTGCTGGCAACAATGGAATGCAGAATTAAAGTTGATTGCCATCTGCTTTTCGAGTTCCTCGGGCGGAATGTGCGGGAAGTCAGACATAAAGCAGGTGCCAGCGTTGTTTACCAAAGCATCCAGACCGCCATGGGCTGTCCTAATGCGCTCAAACGTTTGAGCCACGGCCAAAGGATCAGTTAAGTCAACGGAAATAGGTGTGAAGTCCGAACTAAATTCTGATGCCAGTTCGTTCAGACGCTCTTCTTTGAGGTCCAGACCAATCACATGCAATCCGTTTGTCTGCAATTGGCGGCAGATGGCCTGCCCCATCCCTCCCGCGGCGCCGGTCACAACCGCTGTCTTCATGGTAACTCCTCCTACCTAGGTATGATTTGGGATACTTCGAATTAAAGAAGGAAACTCATAACCCCTTTTTTCAGAAAGCGGCGAAAGCCAATTTCGTTTAATTCAGTGCACGTCAGTTTTGGGCTCAAGCTAGACTTTGCAAAGTCAGCTTTCTGCGCATCGCGGCCGTTCGCGAGAATCCAAGCAAAAAGGCCGCATGGAACCCAAGGTTCTATAGGGAGGCCCTTTGCGGGATTGAGCAACGCAAAGGACCATAACCGCAACGACTACTCCAAAAAAGATTGAATTCACCGCTAGGGCAGACAATCGCGCAGCGCAAAACTATGGGCGAACTGCGCAAACTTATGGGGTGTGCGAAGTGTTATGCGCAAACCTACTAATAATCAGAAATCCAGATTCTCAACACTCAAGGCGTTTTTCTGGATGAACTCCCGACGAGGTTCCACGACGTCACCCATCAACTTGGTGAACAGATCATCCGCCTCAACCATGTCATCCACGCGCACTTGCAGCAGCGTCCGCGCATCCGGGTCCAGTGTCGTTTCCCACAGCTGGTCAGGGTTCATCTCACCCAGACCTTTATAGCGCTGCAGGGACAAGCCCTTTTCACCCTCTTCCAGAATGGCCCGCAACAAGTCCAGCGGACCGTGGATCATCTGGCTGCGATCACGACGGATCAAGGTGGCCGGAGAGTTGTAAATTTCTTGCAGGCTCTGCGTAAAGCTGCCGGTCTTGCGCGCCTCGCCCGAGCGCAGCATCGGGCCGTCCAGCGTGCGAACCTCTTCGACACCGCGTAGAATACGGGCCAGTCGGATGCCGTGATCCTGTGTTATCCGACCCTGCCAGCCACGTTCATATTCCAAAGCGATCAGGTCCAGCCGCGCGGCGACTTTGTCAGCCACACCTTGCAGATCGGCGTCCACCGCACCCGGCACGAAAGCCCCAGCCACGGCGGCCTGTTCCAGAATATGGCGCGGGTAATGTGTTGGAAACGCATCCAGAACACGTTTCAGCTGACGCGCCTCGTCGACCACGCGGGTCAGGTCCTGGCCGATGATTTCCTCACCCGAGCCGAGTTTCAGAACAGCGCCTTCGACGCCCTGATTGATCAGATAGTCATCCAGAGCGGCCTGATCCTTCAGGTAAACCTCTGACTTTCCGCGGGAAACCTTATACAGCGGCGGTTGCGCGATATAGAGGTACCCACCCTCGATCAATTCCGGCATCTGCCGATAGAAGAAGGTCAGCAACAGCGTCCGGATATGCGCGCCGTCCACATCCGCGTCGGTCATGATGACGATCTTGTGGTAGCGCAGCTTTTCGATGTTGAATTCATCGCGGCCAATGCCCGTGCCCAGGGCCATGACGAGGTTGCCGATTTCCTGAGACGACAGCATCCGGTCGAACCGGGCGCGCTCGACGTTCAGGATTTTACCGCGCAGGGGCAGAACGGCCTGTGTCAGCCTGTCCCGGCCGGTTTGAGCAGACCCGCCGGCCGAGTCTCCCTCGACCAGGAAGACTTCGGTCTTGGATGGGTCTTTCTCGGAACAATCCTTCAGCTTGCCAGCCAGATAGTTCACATCCATCGCGGTCTTGCGCCGGGTCAGTTCGCGCGCCTTGCGCGCAGCCTCACGGGCCAACGCGGCCTCGATGATCTTGCCGACGATGCTCTTGGCTTCTGTGGGGTTCTCTTCGAACCACTCGGCCAGTTTTTCGTTCATCAGACCTTCGACCGCCGGACGGACCTCGGAGGAAACCAGCTTGTCCTTGGTCTGGGACGAGAATTTCGGGTCGGGCACTTTCACCGACAATACGCAGGTCAAACCTTCGCGCGCATCGTCACCGGTGAAGCTGACCTTTTCCTTTTTCGCGATCCCGCTGGACTGCGCATAGTTGTTGATCGTCCGGGTCAGCGCGCCGCGGAACCCAGCCACGTGGGTCCCGCCGTCACGCTGCGGGATGTTGTTGGTAAAGGGCAGCACCGTCTCGTGGTAGCTGTCATTCCACCACATTGCGATCTCGACGCCGATATCGTCGCGCTCGCCCTTGATATAGATCGGCTCGGGCATGGCCGGAGTTTTGGACCGGTCGAGATACTTGACGAATTCCTTCACGCCACCCTCGTAGAACAGCTCGGTTTCCAGCCGTTCTGCCGGGCGCTCGTCGATCAGGATGATCCGCACGCCCGAGTTCAGAAACGCCAATTCACGCAGCCGTTTTTCCAGCGTCTCGAATGAGTATTCGAGGTTCGAGAACGTGTTGGTTGACGCCAGAAAGCGCACTTCGGTTCCCGTACGATCGCCACACTCACCGACGACCTTCAGGTGCTCTACTGTTTCGCCACCCTCAAAGCGTGCCACGTGCTCTTTGCCCGCGCGCCAGATGCGCAGCTCCAGCCAATCCGACAGCGCGTTTACCACCGAAACACCCACACCGTGCAAACCGCCCGATACTTTATAGGAATTGCTATCGAACTTGCCGCCCGCATGCAGCTGGGTCATGATAACCTCGGCTGCCGACACGCCTTCTTCCGGGTGGATATCAACCGGAATTCCGCGACCGTTGTCGCTGACAGAAACGCTGGAATCCGCGTGAATTTTCACGGTCACGTGGTCGGCGTGACCCGCCAGCGCTTCGTCAATCCCGTTATCGACAACCTCATACACCATGTGGTGCAGGCCCGAGCCATCATCCGTGTCCCCGATATACATGCCGGGGCGTTTGCGAACGGCCTCCAAACCTTTGAGAACTTTGATGGAATCTGCGCCGTATTCCTGGGGAGCCTGTGCGTCTTCGGACATTCAGTCAGTACCTATATTATTTTGGTACCTTATACGTTTTCTGGTGGGGATTGTCACGCGATCCCCCAATATTTTGTGTATGCTCGGGTCGTTTTCTGCGTACCCGAATCCACCTCACAACTGGTCGATGTCAGAAGCGATATCCGCCGCGATTTCCAGCGCATCGACATCCTTGCGTTCAGCCGACAACCGAAGCCCCAGAAGATCCGACTGATACCGCGCCGCCAGCCGATCCGGGTCATGTTCGGGCCGGATTTCACCGGCAGCTTGGGCGCTGCGGAACAGGTCGGCGAAACACGCTTTCATTTCCGCCATGTGACGCGCGGCCTGATCCGCAAGCGCATGATCCTTCGCCTGCAACTCAGCATATGTTTTTGCCAACATGCAGGCCTTTGCCGGGTTCTCGACCGCTTCGATGACCAGACGAGGTTGCGCCTTGAGCGCTTCCTTCGGCCCCAGTCTTTCAGCAAGGGCTTTCAGGCGCGCCACACCTTCTTGCGTGTAGCGTTCCAGCGTCAACGCATAGAGCGCATCTTTCGACCCGAAAGCCGCGTAGAAACTGCCGGGTTTCAGCTTCAATTCCCGCTCCAGGTCTTTCAGCGACGTACCAGCCCAGCCCTGACGCCAAAAGATGTCACGGGCCTTCGCGATCAACGCGTCGCGATCATATGCAGGTTTACGGGGCATCGGCATCACCAATTCTTGAACGTTCGCTCAAATATATACTTGAGTGATCACTCAAGAAACCCTAAATACCACCCATCGCGCCAGAAACAGGAGATCCGACATGGCCACCTTCCCGTCTCATGACCTCGAATCCGCACCCGAAGCATCCAAACCTCTGCTGGAAAAGTCCCAGGCCGCTTTTGGACGTTTGCCGGGCCTGCATAAGGTGATGGCAGAAAGCCCACAGCACCTTGAAGGCTATCAGGTTTTGCACGGCCTGTTCTTGCAGACCGATTTCGACAACGATGAGAAAACCGTCGTCTGGCAGACCATCAATGTGGAAAACGAATGCCATTATTGCGTGCCCGCGCACACCGGCATCGCAAAGATGATGAAGGTATCAGACGAAATCTCCCAGGCTCTGCGCAATGAAACTCCACTGCCTTCCGCCAAGCTCGAAGCGCTGCGCACCTTCACCCTGCAAGTGATGGAAACCCGTGGCAACCCGACCGAGGAACAGCTTCAGGCGTTCTTCGACGCGGGCTATTCGCATCGCGCGGTTCTGGACGTGGTGCTGGGTCTGGCACAGAAAACCATGTCGAACTACGTCAACCACATGGCCAAAACGCCAGTCGATGAAGTCATGCGCGGCTTCCTGTGGGAACGTAAAGTCAACGAACCGGCCTAAACCGCCACGACTGATCCCTCATCGCCTTCGGAAACGACCAGCGACTGGGCCCGGTCACCCAACTCTTCAAACAGTTCAGGCCCGGTGCCCGTCATCCAGGCCTGAGCACCCAACGCACAAATCTCGTCATAAAGTGCGGCGCGCCGACCCGCGTCCAGATGTGCGGCCACCTCATCCAGCAATACGATTGGTGGCGCCCCCACCATTGCGGCCAAAGCTCGTGCATTGGACAGGATCAATGAAACCAGCAGCGCCTTCTGCTCACCGGTGGAACAATCCTTGGCCGGAACACCCTTGGCAGCAAACACGCCATAGAGATCCGACCGATGCGGCCCGACCAAAGTCCGGCCCGCAGCCAGATCCCTGAACCGACTTTCATTCAAAGCCTCGCGCAAATCCTCAGCCGTTTCGGGCATCGCACCTTCGGTTTGCACCAATTCCAACTCGGCAGACGGAAATGCCGTTTCCGCCTGATCCTGCGCCACCCTCAGATGGTGCAACGCCGCCAATCGCGCTGCGTGGATACGATGCCCCATCTCCGCCATCTGACCCTCAAGCGCGGCATACCAATGCGCGTCACGCACCTGCTCTTTCAGCAAACGGTTCCGTTCGCGCATCGCTTTTTCGTAGGTCAGCGCGGCCTCCGCATGAGACGGATCAAAACTGAGCGCAATGCGATCAAGAAACCGGCGCCGGCCTTCGGCCGCTTCAATCCACAGGCGGTCCATGGACGGAACCAGCCAGACCACCCGCGCAAGTTTGCCCAGATCAATCTGGGTGGCGGTCTTTCCATCAATCCTTACCTGCCGCGCTGCACCGCCCTCAGACCAGGTTTCGATTTCGAAATTCTGACCCTGCGATTGCAACAGTCCCGACAGTTTCCAGCCCAACGCCTCGGGTCGCCGCGTCATCTCGGCCGCGCTTGCCCGCCGCATTCCGCGACCGGGTGAAAACAAGGATACCGCTTCCAGAATATTGGTCTTGCCCGCCCCGTTCGGCCCGTGAATCGCCACCGGCCGCCCGTCCAGAGACAACCGCGCCAGCTTGTGAGACCGAAAATGCGAGACCGTAAGCTCGGTCAGGGCCAATCCCATGACCCCTCCCTTCATCTTTTCAAAAATACTCCCGCCGGAGGCATCGCGCGTCCGCGCGATCAGACGCGCATTGGCATGACGACGTAAACCGCGCTCTGGTCATTGCCTTCGCGCATCAGGGTCGGGTCGCCAGCTGAATTGAACATGAACACCGCATTCTCTCGATCCACCTGAGACGCGATCTCCAGCAGATATTTGGCATTGAACCCGATCTCCAGACGCTCATCACCATAGGCAACGGCCAGTTCTTCCTCGGCCGCGCCACTATCTGGAGCATTCACCGACAGAACCAGCTTGTCGCCATCCAGTTGCAGCTTCACCGCACGCGAACGCTCGGAAGACACCGTTGCCACCCGGTCCACGGCCTGTGCGAACTCGGCGGCATCAACTTCCAGCTTGCGCGTATTTCCTTGCGGGATGACGCGTGTGTAGTCAGGAAAGGTGCCATCGATGACCTTCGAGGTCAGTGTGATATCCGGCGTGGCGAAACGCACCTTGGTTTCGCTGACCGAAACCGCAATATCCATTTCATCATCGTCCAGCAGCTTGCGCAGCTCGCCCACGGTTTTGCGCGGGACGATAACGCCCGGCATGCCCTCTGCACCATCCGGCAAATCGGCATCGATCCGAGCAAGCCGATGACCGTCGGTGGCCACGCAGCGCAACACCTTGCCGCCATCGGATCCGTCGGCCACATGCATGTAGACACCGTTCAGATAATACCGGGTCTCTTCTGTTGAAATCGCGAATTTCGACTTGTCAAACAACCGTCGCAGCAGGGCAGCCGAAGCCGTGAAGTTTGATTGATACTCCGACGACGCCATGACCGGAAAATCCTCTTTCGGCAGCGTCGCCAGCGAGAAATTCGACCGACCCGCCTCAACCGTCAAACGCCCTGCCGCGTTGTCGGCGGTCAGGGTCACAAGGGCACCGTCGGGCAATTTGCGCACGATCTCGTGCAAAGTGGTCGCGGCCACGGTGGTAGCGCCGGCTTTCTCGACCTGCGCCGGGGCCTTGTCGACCACCTCGATATCCAGATCGGTCGCGCGAAACAGCGCCTGATCGCCTTCCGCCTCGATCAGAACATTGGCAAGTATGGGAATGGTATTGCGGCGTTCCACTACGGATTGGGCCTGCGAAACGGCCTTGAGAAGGGTGCCGCGTTCGATGCTGATCTTCATACCCTCAATTCCTCTGACTTGCGTACCGACATGGGCGGGACTGGCACGTTAGCGGTTCCACCCTGAGGCACAAGGATTTTTTACGGTTTTCTGGGTTGGATTGCGTCCAGCGTCAAGGGCAGCGTGCCTGACAGGCACCAGTTCTGATCCAACCGTGGACTAATGCGCACAAGAAACGCCCCGGCCCGAGGAACCGGGGCGGTTTCCTGCATTACAGGCGCAGATCAGGCTTCAAGTGACCGGCGCAGCATTTCCACATCTTCAGCGATCTGACCATCGGTCAGCTTCAGCTCTTCAATGCGTTTGACGCCATGCATGACCGTCGTGTGATCTCGCCCGCCAAAACGGCGGCCGATCTCGGGCAGCGACCGGCTGGTCAACTGCTTGCACAGATACATCGCCACCTGACGCGGACGCGCGTAAGAACGCAGGCGCTTTGGGCCGATGATGTCGGAGAGGCGGATGTTGTAGTATTCAGACACCTTCCGCTGGATCTCTTCAACGGTGATCTTGCGTTCCGAGGCGCGCAACACATCCGCCAGACAATCCTGGGTCAGTTCCATGTCGATCTCGCGGCCAACCAGCGACGCGAACGCGAACAGACGGGTCAGGGCACCTTCCAGCACCCGAACATTGGTCGAGATGCGATGCGCCAGGAATTCCAGAACGCCATCGGCAATCGCCAGGTCCGGATAGGATGAACTGTATTGCTGCACCTTGTTCTGCAAAATGCCCAGACGCAGTTCATAATCGGTCGGGTGCAGGTCGACCACCAGACCACATTGCAGGCGGGATTTCACCCGATCTTCCAGATCCTTGATCTCACCCGGGGCGCGATCGGCCGAGATGATGATCTGCTTGTTCTGATCCACCAGCGCGTTGAACGTGTGGAAAAACTCTTCCTGAGTGGAATCCTTGCCGGCGATGAACTGCACGTCGTCAACCATCAAAACGTCAACCGAACGGAACAGGTGTTTGAAATCCATCATCCGACGCTCGCGCAGGGCCTGCACGAAACGGTACATGAACTGTTCCGCCGACAGGTACAGAACATTGAGTTCGGGATGTTTGGTTTTCAGCTCCCATGCAATGGCATGCATCAGGTGGGTCTTACCCAGCCCCACGCCGCCGTACAGTACCAGCGGATTGAAGGTCACCGGACCGCCCTCGGATACCCGACGCGCAGCCGCATGGGCCAGTTCATTGGGTTTGCCGACGACAAAACTGTCAAAGGTAAAGCGGGAATCCAACGGGGCGGCCTGAAGCGATTCCAATGTGTCCTGCGCCGGGTCCTCGCTCGGCGCGGCGACAGGTTCCGGCTTTGCCACCGGCGGCGTATCGACAGCTGGCTTGGGCCGGGCTGGCGAGTTTGCGGCGACGCGGAAATCCAGACGTTGTACAGTTTCACCTGCGGTGTTCAGCTCGTACAAAATGAGGTCCGCAAAATTCTGGCTGACGTAATTGCCCATGAAATTGGTCGGCACCGAGAAAACCGCCACGCCATCCTGAAGCTCCTTGAATTCCAAAGGCTCGATCCAGGTCGTATAGTTGTTCCGACCGATGGCCTTCAGCAATTTGTTACGCAGTAGTCCCCATTTCTCTTGTGTCATTAAGCGCCTCACGCATCCCATTCTTATTGGCCTGTCAGCCTTATTCAGACGAAGCCGGTTTCCCGGTGTTGTATTCACACGCAATAGGTATCCTGTCGCCAAACCAAATGGCTTGGCGGGACTGTCCCGGAATGCTCGGCAAACCCCAAATCTGACGCTCAACAATAACAGAGCGCCCCGAAAACCGGGTTGCACGTCGCAATCTCAATTTTTTAGACAGGGCCGAGATCACCGGGTATAACCCGGAAACCACGACAGATCGGCAGCCTGGCTTGCGCCAGTCGTCGACAATTGTCCCCAGATCGTTCTGATGCCCGTCAGTTCAATCGGGTAAACAGCCTGTCCCCCCAAGCGAGTGAATCGCTGACATCAGTGGTAGCAATTCGAAGCGGGGCGCGGCAACGAAACTTCGATATTGACTCGGGTCTTTGGCCGAAAGAATCTCTCGGTTTCGTGAAGGCGCGGTTTTCTGGCAACACGAAAAAAGGCGTCGCAATGTGCGACGCCTTTCAGAATAGTTCAGCTTTTCTGACGTGACGCAGGGTCACCCGAAAGCTCAACCCAGCGCTTTGACACGCGCGGACAGGCGCGACATTTTGCGGGCCGCAGTGTTCTTGTGGAAGACACCTTTGGTGACGCCACGCATCAGCTCGGGCTGAGCCGCACGCAGGGCCGCGGTCGCCGCGTCCTTGTCGCCGGATGCGATCGCTTCTTCGACTTTGCGCAGATAGGTGCGGATGCGCGAACGACGTGCTTTGTTGATTGCGAAACGCTTTTCGTTCTGACGGGCGCGTTTCTTTGCCTGAGGCGAATTAGCCATGTGTCTCTGACCTTTTGTACGGTACGTTAATCTTGGGTTGCGCGCCACGGACATATCCGCACCGGATCAGAAATCACGAGTGTGAGTCGGGCCAAGCGGGCCGCACGCGCATGTATAGCGGCGCTCTTTACCCAAGTTTTGGGGAGTTGCCAAGTTGATTCTTCAAACCATGGCCAGGAAAAAAGGGCGGGCTCAAGCCCACCCGCCATAGAGATCCCGCGCGTTACTTGTCGCGGAATTGCGCAGTGCGCTTTTCCAGGAACGCAGCCATGCCTTCCTTCTGATCTTCGGTTGCGAACATCGAATGGAAGACACGACGCTCGAACAACATACCTTCGCTCAGCGGAAGCTCGTAGCTGCGGTTCACCGCTTCTTTCGCGGCCATTGCGGTCAGCTGCGATTTCTCGGCAATCTTCTGTGCTGCGCTCACGGCTTCTTCGATCAGCTTCTTGGCCGGCACCACCCGGCTCACGAGACCTGCGCGTTCAGCTTCGTCCGCATCCATGAAACGCCCCGTCAGGTTCATGTCCATCGATTTGGATTTACCCACAAACCGTGTCAGACGCTGACTTCCACCCAATCCGGCAATGACGCCCAGATTGATCTCGGGCTGGCCGAATTTCGCGGTGTCCGCCGCGATGATGAAATCGCACAGCATGGCAAGTTCACATCCACCGCCCAGCGCATAGCCTGCCACGGCCGCAATGATCGGCTTGCGAATCGCGGTCACACGATCATTCGCGTCGGCAAAAAGGTTGATGTTGTAGACGTCGACAAAACTCATCTCGGACATTTCCTTGATGTCCGCGCCGGCGGCAAAGGCCTTGTCCGATCCGGTGATCACGATGCAGCGCACTTTGTCATTGCTGTCCGCATCTTCCAGCGCGGTGCAGAGCTCACCCAGCAACTGGGTGTTCAACGCGTTCAACGCATCCGGTCGGTTGAGTTTGATAAGTGCGACGTGGTCTTCGATTTCGACGATGATCGTCTCAAAAGCCATGAGAGGAAAGCTTCCGGTTGTTCCGTTCAGGTACGATTCCTTACCACGCGAAAAACTTGGATCAAGCTATCTTTGGCATTGCGCACAATAGAAGGATGAGCGACCGGACTGGGTGATTCTCTTGATCGGCGCTCCGCACCCTTCGGTTCGGCAGGCCTCGCCCTCACGACCGTAGACATCAAAGCTGTGCTGAAAATATCCAAGTTCTCCATCGGCTTGGCGGAAATCCCGCAGCGAGGACCCGCCGGCTTCTATGGCGTCTTGCAACACCTGCCGGATGATCGGAACAAGCGCCGCCACGCGGGGTGCCGAAATCTGTCCGGCTTTGCGACGTGGCGACACTCGGCCGCGATAAAGAGCTTCGCAAACATAGATATTGCCCAGACCGGCAACGATTCCCTGATCCAGCAAGGCGGATTTGACAGGCGTGTTCTTGCCTTTGAACGCATCGATCAGGTGTTGGTCGTGAAAATCGTTGCCCAAGGGTTCGGGCCCCAGAACCGACAGCAGCTTGTGATTTTCGGCGTTGTCCGTTTGCAACAGGTCCATCGCGCCAAACCGGCGAGGGTCGTTGAAGGTGATGCGTGCGCCATTGGCCATATGAAAGACCACATGGTCATGTTTCTGCACGGCGGGATGGTCATGGACGAACTGTCCCAACGGGTCGCCCGACACCGTCATCCGCCCCGACATACCCAGGTGGATCAACAACGTCTCGCCGCTGCTGAGATCCGCCAGGATGTATTTCGACCGCCGCCGCAGCCGCTCTACCCGCTGCCCGGTCAGCCGTTCGGCCATACGTTCGGGGAACGGCCAGCGCAGATCGGGGCGATTCACATCAGCCCGTTCGATCACGACCCCCTCCATGGCAGGGCTCAGGCCGCGTCTTACTGTCTCGACCTCAGGTAATTCGGGCATTACAGGGCTCCTAATTCAAAGGGCCGCATTGTGCCCGCCTCTCTTGGCCCTATAACAGAGGCGAAATTCGACAAACGGCAAGGCAAATGTCCGACAACAGCGACAAGACCACTCATTTCGGTTTCGAAACCGTCCCCGAGGCCGAAAAGGCCGGGCGTGTGCAGGGCGTATTCAACTCGGTTGCCTCGAAATATGACGTGATGAACGATGTCATGTCGATGGGCATCCACCGGGTCTGGAAGGACGCGATGATGGACTGGCTGGCGCCGCGCCCCGGCCAGCGGCTGCTGGACGTGGCCGGCGGAACGGGCGACATCTCGTTCAGGTTCCTCAAGCGCGCGGGCCACGGCCACGCCACGGTGCTGGACCTGACCGAGCCGATGCTGATCGAAGGGCGGCAACGCGCCGAAGCAGATCAGATGTCGGACAGCCTGAACTGGGTCGTGGGCGACGCCATGGCCCTGCCTTTCGAAGACAATACATTCGATGTCTATACGATCTCGTTCGGCATTCGGAACGTCACCCGCCCGCAAGAAGCTTTGAACGAGGCTTACCGTGTGCTGAAACCCGGCGGCCGCTTGATGGTTTTGGAATTCAGCCAACTGCCCAATGACGGGCTTCAGAAACTCTATGACCTCTACAGCTTCAACGTCATCCCGCGCATGGGGAAACTGATCGCCAATGACTATGACAGCTATCAATACCTGGTCGAATCGATCCGAAAATTCCCCGATCAGGAAACGTTCCTGAACATGGTTCGCACCGCAGGTTTCGAAAACGCCAAATACCGGAACCTGAGCATGGGTATCGCCGCGCTGCATTCCGGCTGGAAGATCTGACACATGCGTGGTCCCCATAACATCATCCGCCTGATCCGCACAGGCGCCACGCTCGAGCGCACAGGCGCAATGAACGTGGTACTGGATGCGTTCGAAGCCCCGCGCGCCGTTCGCATCCTGGCCCACGCATTGGGCAAACCCTTTCAATGGCTTGGCTACAAGGGCGACCCCGGGATGCCGCCCGCCACGCGCGCCCTGACGGCGCTTGGCCCCGCTTATATAAAATTCGGTCAAGTGCTTTCGACCCGCCCGGACGTCGTTGGAAATGAACTGGCCGAGCAACTGCGCGTTCTGCAAGACAAGCTACCGCCTTTCTCCAAAGCCGACGCGATGGCCGAAGTCGAGAAAGAACTGGGTCAGCCGATCTCGGACATGTTCAGCGAATTCAGCGAGCCGATTGCCGCTGCATCTATTGCGCAGGTTCACAAGGCCAAGTTGACCAGCACGGGTGAGGATGTCGCGGTCAAAGTCCTGCGCCCGGGGATCGAACGCGCGTTCCGCAAAGATGTCGATGCGTTCTATTTTGCCGCCCGCATGGTGCAACTCTGCGCGCCTGGCGCGCGCCGTCTGCGCCCGATGGAAGTGATCGAGCATTTTGACGGTGTCGTACGCGGCGAACTGGATCTGCGTCTGGAAAGCGCGGCGGCCTCAGAATATGCCGCCAACACCAAGGACGACGCCGGCTTCTGGCTGCCCCCCGTTGTATGGTCACTGTCCGCGCGACGCGTCATGACGCTCAGTTGGGCGGACGGGATCGCACTGGGTGACAATGATGCTCTGGATGCCGCAGGTCACAACCGCAATGATCTGGCCGAACGTGTCCTGCGCCTGTTCCTTCTCCATGCCCTGCGCGACGGCTTTTTCCACGCCGACATGCACCAGGGCAACCTGAAGGTGGCCGCGAACGGAGACATCATAGCCTATGATTACGGCATCATGGGGCATATCGATGAATACACACGCCGGGTCTATGCCGAAATCCTGTTCGGCTTCATCCGCCGCGACTACAAACGCGTGGCCGAGGTGCATTTCGAAGCCGGCTATGTTCCCGCCAATCAGGACGTGGACGAGTTCGCCCGCGCTCTGCGGGCCGTGGGCGAGCCGATCTTCGGCATGGATGCCACGCATATTTCCATGGGGCGGTTGCTGAGCTATCTGTTCGAAGTGACCGAACGGTTCGGGATGGAAACACGAACCGAGCTGATCCTGCTGCAACGCACCATGGTTGTCGTCGAAGGCGTCGCGCGCTCACTCGACCCACATATGAACATCTGGGAGGTCGCCCGCCCCGTGGTCGAAGACTACATCAAACAATCCATCGGCCCCCGGGCGGCCCTGCGGGATTTGGGAAAAACCGCGATGGTTCTGGCCCGCTTCGGCCCGCGTCTGCCGGCCCTGGTCGAAAACGCACTGATCGCACAAACCCAGAAAGACGAACCGCAGACGTCCACCCTGTGGTCCATTGTTCTGCCTGCCACGTTCGGAGCCGCAGCAGGTGCAGCGCTGGTCTTGCTGATCAGCGCGCTCAACTAAAACCAACCTACCTGCTTCATCTGGCCAAAAATATCCTCGGGGGGAATCGCGCCTTGCGCGATGGGGGGCAGACAGCCCCCCGCACCACTTGCGGATCAGAGCCGTTCGATGGCGATGGCAATCCCCTGACCGCCCCCGATGCACATGGTGATCAGCCCTTTGGACCCACCGGTGCGTTCCAGCTCGTACAGCGCTTTCAGCGTGATGATCGCACCAGTGGCCCCCACCGGATGCCCCAACGCAATCGCACCGCCGTTGGGGTTCACCTTGCTTGCGTCCAATCCAAGCTCCTGATTTACGGCCAGAGCCTGCGCGGCGAAGGCTTCATTGCTTTCGATCACGTCGAAATCTTCTGCTGACAAGCCCGTCTTCTTCAAGAGGTTTTGCACTGCCGGAACAGGGCCAATGCCCATGACTTCCGGCCGCACGCCCGCATGCGCATACCCAATGACACGCGCCTTCGGCTTCAACCCAGCCTTTTCGGCCGCATCCGCTGTCGCCAACACCATCGCCGCCGCCCCGTCATTGATGCCCGAGGCATTGCCGGCCGTCACACGCCCGTCCTTTTTGAACACCGGGCGCAGACCGGCCAACGCTTCGGCGGTCGTCGCCTTTGGATGCTCGTCGACTTTGAAATCGACCATGTCCCGCTTGACCTTGACCTGTACCGGAGTGATCTGGCTATCGAAGTACCCGGCCTCGATCGCCGCAGCCGCACGTGTCTGGCTGTCCAATGCGAACGCATCCATCTGTTCACGGCTGATCTGATGCTCATCCGCCACGTTTTCGGCCGTCACCCCCATATGTCCTGTGCCGAAGGGGCAGTTCAACGCACCCAGCATCATGTCCAGAGAGGTGACGTCGCCCATCTTCGCGCCCCAGCGCGCCTGCGGAACGATGTAGGGGCTTCGTGACATGCTCTCTGCTCCGCCCGCAACGGCAAAGTCAGCATCGCCCAGCATCAGGGACTGCACGGCTGACACGATCGCCTGCGCGCCGGATCCGCACAGACGGTTCACGTTCATGGCCGGTGTGTCGTTGGGAATGCCCGCCTGCATCGCGGCAACACGCGACAGATACATGTCACGCGGTTCAGTGTTGATCACATGACCGAACACCACATGCCCGATCTGCGCCCCCTCAACCCCCGAGCGCTCAAGCGCCGCTTCCGTCGCGACAGTGGCCAGATCAATCGGCGCGGTTGAAGCCAGCGCACCACCAAAGGTGCCAATTGCGGTGCGGGCACCGTCGAGAATAACGATATCGCTCATGAGCTACTCCTCCTGAATTTCGCTGCATTATGCATGCGCAGAATGGCACTGTCGCCCCAGACGTCCCGTCACGGCGGCAATTGACATTGCGTTGCGCAGCCCCCATGGATTCCGTCATGACGGAAGACACAGACGATATCCTGAACCTCCTGCCCGCCCGCTTGAAAGAGGCGCGACGGGCCAAGGGTCTGTCCCTGGAAGCGGTCGCCAATCTCAGCGGCGTGTCCCGGTCCATGGTCAGTCAGATCGAACGCGGAGAAAGCAGCCCGACGATCTCGACCCTGTGGAACCTGACACGCGCGTTGCAGGTGGATTTCGCCGGTCTCTTGGAGGGCGCAAAGGCCACGGACCAGATCGAGGTTCTGCGAAGCTCCGAGGTCCCCAGCATCGACAATATGGGGCAGAACTGCCGAATTCGTATCCTGTCACCGCCTGAAGAGGCCGGGGGTCATGAAGTCTATGATATCGAATTCGACGAGGACGGGGCCCTGAACAGCCAACCCCATGCCCGCGGTGCCCGTGAACAGCTCACCGTGCTGGAAGGCGCGGTCAAGGTCACTTCAGGCAATGCGGTGACCGAGTTGAACCAGGGGGACACGGCCCGATATGCAGCCGACATTGCGCATTCCATCTGCGCCAAAGGACCGGCCCGGGTATTCCTGATCGTAAAAAACGCCTGACACCCGCGAAATTCCACCTTCACGGATTTTTTTCCTTCATATTGAATTTCCCCTATTTGGGAATTTCATCCGCTATGTTAGATGTGCGACTCAGTTGAACGGAGGTCGCCATGGCAGATGCATTCCTGTCCCATATCACGGACACACTTGCGCAGATCGAATCTGAGGGTCTTTACAAACGCGAACGAATGATCACCTCGCCTCAGGGCGGTGAGATTACTGTCGGCGGCAAGCAGGTGATCAACCTCTGTGCCAACAACTATCTGGGTCTGGCGGATCATCCCGCGCTGATCGAGGCCGCAACACAAGCTATGGGCCCCAAGGGATTCGGCATGGCGTCGGTTCGGTTCATCTGCGGCACGCAAGACATTCACCGCGAACTGGAACAACGTCTTGCCAGTTTCCTGAACAAGGACGACTCCATCCTTTTTGCCGCCTGTTTCGACGCCAATGGCGGGCTGTTTGAACCTCTGCTGGGTCCGGAAGACGCGATCATTTCGGACAGCCTGAACCACGCCTCGATCATCGACGGCGTGCGGCTGTGCAAGGCCAAACGCTATCGCTATCTGAACAACGACATGAATGACCTCGAAGCCTGGCTGAAACAGGCGCGCGAGGACGGGGCGCGGCATATCATGATCGCCACCGATGGCGTGTTCTCGATGGACGGCTATCTGGCCAACCTGCCGAAAATCAGGGAACTGGCCGATAAATACGATGCGATTGTCATGGTGGACGATTGCCATGCGACCGGCTTCATGGGGCCGAACGGGGCCGGCACACCCGATCATTTCGGCGTCGATGTGGATATTCTGACGGGAACCTTGGGCAAGGCACTTGGGGGGGCAATCGGCGGCTATATCGCCGGGCCGCAGCCAGTGATCGACCTGCTGCGGCAGCGGGCGCGGCCCTATCTGTTCTCAAACTCGCTGCCGCCCTCGATCGTCGCTGCCGGGTTGGAGGCGATCCGTCTGGTCGAAGAAGGCGACATGCTGCGCGCGCAACTCTTCGGCAACGCCAAGTATTGGCGCGCTGGGCTGGAAAAGCTTGGCTTTGACCTGCTGCCCGGGGAACACCCGATCATCCCGGTGATGCTGGGTGAGGCGACGCTGGCACAAGACATGGCGTCACGGCTGTTCGACGAAGGCGTCTATGTTTCGGGCTTCTTCTTTCCGGTCGTCCCACGCGGGCAAGCGCGGATCAGAACGCAGATGAATGCGGCTCTGACCAGGGATGAACTGGACCGCGCCCTGTCCGCATTTGGCAAGGTCGGCAAAGAGCTGGGGGTCATCGAATGATCCTTCCATCGGTCATCGATGTGATCGGCGACACCCCCATGGTCGAACTGTCGCGCGTGTGTGCCCAGCAGAAGCTGAACGGGCGTATCATCGCCAAGCTTGACTATTTGCTGCCGGGATTTTCGAAAAAGGACCGCGCGGCGAAGTCCATCATCGAAACGGCGCGCGCAGACGGGACTTTGTCACCGGGGCAAACGGTGGTCGAGCTGACCTCGGGCAATATGGGCACCGGGCTGGCCATTGTCTGCGGTATTCTGGGGCATCCTTTCGTGGCTGTCATGAGCGCCGGAAACTCGATCGAACGCGCACGTATGATGCGAGCCCTGGGGGCCGAAGTTGTCATCGTGCCCCAGGCCCCCGGCAGCAAACCCGGCGAAGTCTCTGGGGCCGATCTTGAACTGGTCGATATCGAGGCGAAACGCATCACAGTTGAACGCAACGCGTTTCGTGCGGATCAATTTGGCCATTCGGGAAACCCCAAGGCTCACGAAACCGGGACCGGGCCCGAGATCTGGGCGCAATCCGAAGGCACCGTCACGGCATTCTGCGACTTTGCAGGATCGGGTGGAACGCTGGCCGGAGCGGCAGAGTGTCTGAACCGGCACGGCGTGCGGTGCTATGCCGTGGAACCTGTGGGCGCGCGCGCTTTGGCCGGTGAGCCGGTTTCGACCCCGGACCATCCCATTCAGGGCGGCGGTTACGCCATGAGTGATCTGGTGCATTTGAAGGATAGCCAATTGGCGGGACATCTTGCTGTTTCGGGAAAGGCCGCGCGGGATTGCGCCCGGCTTCTGGCCCGGACCGAGGGGATATTCGCCGGCTATTCGGCAGGCGCGAATCTTGCCGCGGCGATTGAACTGCTGCGCGGCCCCGAAGAAGGCGGCTGTGTCGCCATCGTCATGTGTGACAGCGGCCTGAAATACCTGTCGACCGATTTGTGGGAGTAAACTATGCGACCCAACACGATGAAAGCACTGGAAAAATCCAAACCCGAAGAAGGGTTGTGGATGGTGCAGGCCCCGATCCCCGAAATTGGCCCCGATGATGTGCTGATCCGTATCAAAAAGACGGGTATCTGCGGCACCGACATCCATATCTGGAACTGGGATGAATGGGCGTCTCATACCGTGCCGGTTCCTATGATCACTGGCCATGAGTTTGCCGGAGAGATCGTCGAGATCGGGCGCAACGTGACAGGGCTTGAAATCGGCCAGCGATGCTCGGGCGAGGGTCATCTGATCACCACCGACAGCCGTCAGAGCCGCGCCGGAAAGTTTCACCTGGATCCGGGAACCCGGGGTATTGGAGTGAACGAACAGGGCGCATTTGCCGAATATCTGAAACTGCCTGCCTTCAACGTGGTGCCCTTGCCCGACGACATACCGGATGAGATCGGTGCCATCCTCGATCCGCTGGGCAATGCGGTGCATACTGCCCTCAGCTTTGATTTGCTGGGCGAGGACGTTCTGATCACGGGTGCGGGCCCCATCGGCATCATGGCCGCTGCCGTCGCTCGTCACGCGGGTGCACGCAACGTGGTCATCACCGACATCAACGCAGACCGATTGAAACTGGCCGAACATGTGGTTCCCTCGGTGCGGACCGTCGATGTCTCCATCGAGGACTTACAGGGCGTCATCGCCGAGCTTGGGATGAAAGAAGGGTTCGATGTCGGGCTTGAGATGTCCGGCTCGCAGGCCGCCCTGGACCAGATGGTCGAAGCGTTGGTGATGGGTGGAAAGATCGCGTTGCTGGGGATTCCACCGGGCAAGTCTCCGGTTGATTGGTCGCGCATCGTGTTCAAGGCGATCACGATCAAGGGGGTCTATGGGCGTGAGATGTTCGAGACGTGGTACAAGATGATCGCCATGCTGCAAAACGGTCTGGATGTGTCCCGCGTGATCACGCACCGCTTTGCGGTTGATGATTTCGCCCAAGGGTTTTCCGCGATGAAATCAGGCCTGTCCGGCAAGGTTGTTCTGGACTGGACCTAACGCGCTGGAAAGTTGCAACCTCAGCCCCTAGACAGGTGCAGAACTTGCACAAGGGAGGCATGAGATGGGCGAGGACAAAGACGATCGTCTGTTGCAGCGGGGGGTCGAAGACACCCTGGTCACTGATTTCGCCGAAACGCACCGCAAAAGCTATGGCGACTTCCTGCAACTGAAAACGCTGCTGAACCTGCAAAAGACGTTTCAGGACCCCGCACAACCTGACGAGATGCTGTTCATCATCATTCATCAGGTCAGTGAGCTGTGGCTGAAACTGATGCATCACCAACTGGTCGAGGTCCGCCGGTTCCTGCAACAAGATGAATTCGGACCCGCCATGAAAAACCTCGACCGCATCAAGGCCATTCAACGGCAATTGATTGCGGCCTGGGAAACCCTGCTGACCATGACGCCGGCCGACTATATGACGTTTCGGCAGGCCCTGGGCAACTCTTCCGGGTTTCAAAGCTATGGGTACAGGCAGATCGAGTTCATTCTTGGCAACAAGGATGCCTCGACCCTGAAAGTGCACGAGCATGACCCTGAGGTGATGGAGATGCTGACCGCCGCCCTGACCAAACCGTCCCTGTATGACGAAGTGTTGCACATGCTGGCCCGACAGGGGTTCGACGTTCCACGGGACTTGATCGAGCGGGACTACTCCGAGCCGTATTCCGGTGATCCGCGCGTGGTTCAGATCTGGGTCGACGTGTTCCGCAACACGGAAAAGTACTGGGATCTGTACGCGCTGGCCGAAAAACTCATGGATGTGGAAAGCCTGTTTCAACGCTGGCGCTTTGACCACGCCACCGCGGTTGAACGTGTGATCGGAATGCAACCCGGCACCGGAGGTTCCAGCGGCGTGGCTTTCCTGCGAAAGGCACTTGAGTTGCGGTTCTTCCATGACCTCTACGATGTGCGGACGGAACTGATGTACAGCGGGCAGGGCTGAGCCATGCTGTATCGCGGATTTTCACAAGCCGAACTGGAGCGGGAGTACTCTCCCAGTTCGATGATCGGTGGTGACCTGGCCCCCTATCTTGCCAGTTATCAAGCGCTCAGTGCGCAGGCCCGCGCTGAGCTGCCCGTTCAGGCCAACCTGGCCTATGGCGACACCCCGGCCCAGGTGCTGGATTTCTTTCCCGCGAAGGGGGCCGGCGCCCCGTTGCATGTCTTTATTCACGGTGGGTATTGGCAGGATCTCAGCCAGCGCGAATCGGCCATGATGGCCCCGGCGCTGATCCAAGCCGAGCAATCCTTTGCCACCTTGAACTACACGCTCGCCCCGGATGCGCGGCTGGATCAAATGGTCGACGAATGCCGCGACGCCCTTCTGTGGCTTGCGTCCCAGGCCGGCGTACTGGGTTTCGACCCGACACGGATCACCTTGTCAGGGCACAGTGCCGGCGCCCATCTGGCAAGCATGGTCATGGCAAGCTCGGCCGGCGCATTGGCCCGCGCCGGGCTGCGCGTGCGTGATGTGCTTCTGATCAGCGGTGTTTATGATCTGGAACCCGTCAGTTTGACGTCCGTGAATGATCCGCTGCACCTGACGCCGGTCGAAGTGAACGATCTGTCCCCGATCCGCAACCTGCCCCCACCGGGCCCCCGCTATCATGTTTCAGTGGGGGAACGGGACACCGGCGAATTCATTCGTCAAAGCCGCGACTATGCGGAACGGCTGCGCAAGGCCGGGCACTCGGTCAGCTTTGCCTTGAAACACGGAATGCACCATTTCGACATCATCCTGCATTCCGGGACATTCCTGTCCGACACGTAACGAGGCATTTTTCAAACAAAAAACAGCGGCCCGATCGGTGCCGCTGTTTTTTTTGAGTTCATCCCGCTTCGGATCAATCCAGGGTGCGGGTAACCTCTTCGCGCTCGAAGATCTCGATTACGTCGCCCTGGCGGATATCGTCGTAGTTTTCGAACGCCATACCGCATTCCTGACCCGACTGAACCTCGGCCACTTCGTCTTTGAAGCGCTTCAGCGTCTTCAGCGTGCCTTCGTGGATCACCACGTTGTCGCGCAGCAGGCGGACGCCTGCGGAACGGCGCGCAACACCTTCGGTGACCAGACAGCCAGCAACCTTGCCGACACCGGTAACCTTGAAGACTTCGCGGATCTCGGCATAGCCGATGAACTTTTCGCGGATCTCGGCGCTCAGCAGACCGGATGCGGCCGCTTTCACGTCGTCGACCAGATCATAGATCACCGAGTAATAGCGGATCTCGACACCCTTTTGGTTCGCCGTGTTCCGCGCCGATGCGTTGGCACGGACGTTGAAGCCAAAGACCGGCGCGCCGGAGGCTTCCGCCAAACCGACATCCGTTTCGGTGATCGCACCCACACCCGAGTGCAGAACGCGCACGCGCACCTCGTCGTTCCCGATCTTTTCCATCGCCTGAACGATGGCTTCGGCAGAACCCTGCACATCGGCTTTGACGAGGATCGGCAACTCGGCCACGTTCTCGTCTTCCTTGGCCTTCTGCATCAGCTGCTCGAGGGTGGTCGCGGCGCCGGCAGCGGCGCGTTTGTCCTTGGCGGCCTGTTCACGATAGGCGGCGATTTCACGGGCCTGCGCTTCGGTCTCGGTCACGTTCAGAACGTCACCGGCTTCGGGCGTACCGTTCAGGCCCAGAACCTCGACCGGAACCGAGGGGCCAGCTTCCTTGACGCGCTCACCCTTGTCGTTGATCAGCGCACGGACCTTACCGTACTGCTCACCCACGACGAAGATATCACCCTGACGCAATGTGCCGTTCTGAACCAGAACGGTGGCGACCGGGCCGCGACCCACGTCCAGCTGAGCCTCGATCACGGCCCCCTGGGCAGCGCGGTTGGGGTTGGCTTTCAGTTCCAGAATCTCGGCCTGAAGCGCGATGGCTTCCAGCAATTCGTCCAGACCCTGACCCGAGATGGCGGACACTTCGACGTCCTGAACCTCACCCGACATTTTCTCGACGATGACTTCGTGTTGCAACAGATCGGTGCGCACCTTGTCCGGATTTGCATCCGGCTTGTCGACCTTGTTGATCGCCACGATCATCGGCACTCCGGCCGCTTTTGCGTGATTGATCGCTTCGATCGTCTGCGGCATCACCGCATCATCGGCGGCGACAACCAGAACCACGATATCCGTAACCTGAGCACCGCGCGAGCGCATCGACGTAAACGCCGCGTGGCCCGGAGTATCCAGGAAGGTCAGCGTGGCGCCGCCATCGGTTTTCACCTGATACGCGCCGATGTGCTGGGTGATGCCACCAGCCTCGCCCGCCACAACGCGCGCGTCGCGGATTGCGTCCAACAGCGAGGTCTTGCCGTGGTCAACGTGACCCATGATGGTGATGACCGGCGGACGCGGCTGCAGATCTGCTTCGCTGTCTTCGACCTCTTTGATGACGTCTTCAACATCCGAATCGGATACGCGAGTGACCTTGTGGCCGAATTCTTCGATGATCAGCTCGGCAGTGTCGGCGTCGATGGTCTGGTTCTGCGTGACCATCATGCCCATGTTCATCAGCGATTTGACCACGTCAGCCACACGTTCGGCCATACGGTTGGCCAGTTCCGAGACCATGATCGCCTCGGGCAGCTGTACGTCGCGGATCACCTTTTCCCGTTCAACGGCACCGCCCATGGCTTTTTGACGCGCACGCTCCTGCTTGCGCTTCATCGCGGCCATCGAGCGCTGACGGTTGCCTTCGCCACCTGTCGCCTGACCCAGAGTCAACTTGCCCGAACGGCGATTGTCGTCACGACCCTTGCCACGACCACGCTGTTCACGTTCGCGGTCCTGTTTGCGCGGCGTGGCTGCCGGCGCAGGTTTGCTGGCCGGAGCGCGAGCCGCCTTGGGCTCTTCCGGTGCGGGCGCGGCAGCGGCGCGTTTGGCGGCTTCGTCCGCCTCTTTGCGCTTGCGCTCTTCATCCTCGGCCTTCTGACGCGCACGCTCTTCGGCTTCGCGCTGTTCGCGTTCCTTGGCTTCCTGTTCCGCACGGCGGCGTGCGCGCTCTTCTTCGCGCGCCTTCTCAGCAGCCTCGCGCGCTGCGGCCTCTTCGGCCTCGCGTGCCTTGGCCGCTTGCAACGCCTTCATGCGGCGCGCCATTTCCGCATCGGAAATTCCCGCAGGACGACGCGACGGATCACCCGATGGTGCAGCACCGCCACCCGGCTTTGCTGCGCCCGGCTTGGGGACCACCACGCGTTTGCGTTTGGTTTCCACCACGACATTCTTGGTGCGTCCGTGGCTGAAACTCTGTTTCACATTTCCGGGGCGTGCCCCGCCACGAAGACCCAATGTCTTTTTGCCGTCATTATCGCTCATAAAGCTATTTACCCTTCCGTGCGGCCCCTGCCGCCGTCATCCGTTTCGCGCAAGCCACGCAGGCGCTGCGCTTCCTCTACAACACGTTTGGCGAGTCCGCCAGAGGCCACGGCAGCATGAATCACCGTTTGGCGCCCAAATGCCTGTCCTAATTCGTCTGCGGTCAGCCAACCTATGTATTTTCCGAAGTGCGGCGTACTCAGCTTGGACTTACCGCGCCCCGATCCATCTGCGGCCTGAATCAGCACCTGTGCTTCTTCCCGGTCCAGCGACGTCTTGACCTTTTCGTACCCGGCAACCGCGTCGCCGGACTTGCGCGCCAGACTGAGCAGCTCGACAACGCGGCGTGCGATCTGCTTTTCAACCTCTTCCGCCAAGTCCTTGGGCACGGTCACTTGTGCCTTGAACCCCCGCGCAAACAGTTTCTTTCCGATGGCCTTGTCCAGAGCGGCACGATCCGCCGCCACATAGACCCCTCGTCCCGGCAGTTTCGCCGCGACATCCGGAAAAACCTGACCGTCCGGCCCCGCCACGAAGCGGATCAGCCCGTATTTGGGCTGAACCTCGCCTGTGGCGATGCACTTGCGCTCGGGTCCGTCGGACCGATCCTTATGGGCGCCACCGCGACTCATACACGCCACCCGAAGCCTGAGATCAGGCCTCGACCTCCTCGTCTGTTGCGTCACCGTCGACGTTTTCTTCCGCCTGCTCCAGCTCGGCCGGATCGACCCAGCCCAGCAGGATACGCGCGGTCATGACCATGTCTTGCGCTTCTTCCAGCGTTACACCGAAAGGCTCCAGTACACCGTCGTCCTTGACGCGTTCACCATCGACTGTCGTCCAGCCACCGGCCAGTTCCCAGTCGGCACAAGTCGCGAAGTCTTCCAGAGTCTTCACGTCGTCCTTGGCCAGTGCCTCCACCATCTGGGGTGTCAGACCTTCGAATTCAATGAGGCTGTCCTCGGCACCCAGTGCGCGCGCCGCGTCCAGTGCCGCTTTGGCCTGTGCCTCCAGATACTCGCGGGCGCGGGTTTGCAGTTCCTGCGCGGTACCTTCGTCAACGCCGTCGATGACCAGCAGTTCTTCAATCTCGACATAGGCAACCTCTTCGAGGTTGGTGAAGCCCTCCGAGACCAGCAGTTGGGCAAAGAATTCGTCCAGATCCAGGCTGTCCATGAACAGTTTGGTACGGGCTTCGAATTCCTTCTGGCGGCGGGCTGATTCTTCGGCCTCGGTCATGATGTCGATGTCCAGACCGGTCAGCTGGCTGGCCAGACGCACGTTCTGACCGCGGCGGCCAATGGCCAGCGACAGTTGTTCTTCGGGCACGACGACCTCGATCTTGCCGGCTTCTTCGTCCAGAACCACCTTGGAAACCTCGGCCGGTTGCAGCGCGTTCACCAGGAAGGTCGGCTGATCCTCGTTCCACGGAATGATGTCGATCTTTTCGCCCTGCAACTCGTTCACGACGGCCTGCACGCGGCTGCCGCGCATACCCACGCAGGCACCGACGGGGTCGATCGAGTTGTCATAGGAAATCACGGCGATCTTGGCGCGCGAACCGGGGTCACGGGCCACGGCCTTGACCTCGATGATGCCGTCATAGATTTCCGGCACTTCCATCTTGAACAGCTCGGCCATGAATTCCGGCGCGGTGCGCGACAGGAAGATCTGGTGGCCACGTACTTCGCGGCGCACTTCCTTGATGTACGCGCGCACCCGGTCATTCGGGCGATAGCTTTCGCGGCCGATCTTGTCATTGCGGCGCAGAACCGCCTCGGCGCCGCCCAGATCGACGATGACATTGCCAAACTCTTCGCGCTTGACCGCACCGTTGATGATGGTGCCCGCGCGATCCTTGAATTCTTCGTACTGACGGTCGCGCTCGGCTTCGCGCACTTTTTGCAGGATGACCTGCTTGGCGGACTGAGCAGCGATCCGACCCATTTCAACCGGAGGCACTTCTTCGACATAGACATCGCCAACTTCGGGTGATTCCATGTATTGCTTGGCCTGCTCGACGGTCATTTCGGCCTGATAGTTTTCAAGCTCGTCATCTTCGACCACGGTGCGAACACGGGTGAAAGTCGCCTTGCCGGTCTTGCGGTCGATGGACACGCGGATGTCCATCTCGGCGCCGTAGCGGCTCTTGGCGGCACGGGCGAGCGATTCCTCCATCGCTTCGACGACCAGGCCGGGGTCGATCATCTTTTCGCGGGCCACGGCCTCGGCGGTCTGCAACAGCTCCAGCTGGTTTGCTGAGGTGATTGCCATCAGTTCGTCTCCTCTTCGGACCCTTCGGTCTCAATCTCGTCGAAAGCGTTTTCGTTCAGGGCGCCGGCATCCTTGCGCTGGCGCAGCATTTCCTTGATCAGGTCATCGGTCAGGACCAGCTTGGCATCGCTCAGCCAGTCGAATTGCAGACCGATGGTGATGGTTTCATCCCCCTCGGGGATGTTGATCAGAACCTCGTCCCCTTCGATCCCGGCCAATTCGCCCTTGAAGCGCCGGCGGCCGTCAATCAGTTCGGCGGTCTCGATCTTGGCCTCATACCCTTCGAAGGTCTCGAAATCCTTCAGACGGGTCAGAGGGCGGTCGATACCGGGGCTCGACACCTCGAGCGTATAGGCGTCAAGGATCGGATCCTCGACATCCAGCGTGGCGCTGACCGCGTTAGAAATTTCGGCGCAGTCATCCACTTCAATACCGCCATCGGGCTTGTCGGCCATGATCTGAAGCGTGGTCTGCTTGCCGCTCATCAGGCGGATGCGGACCAGCTCATACCCCAGATCCTCGATCACCGGGGTGATGATCTCGGCCAGTCGCCGGTCAATGGCAGCTTTTGCTATCAGGTCGTTTGTCATCTGGTACTCTACCCTGTCAGTCGGGCACAAAAAAACGGGCGCGCGGCCCGTCGAATTTTCCGGTGGAGCCTTGGGCCAGAAGTCCAACGCGCCGCTGTTGAAACTGCATATACGCAGGATGGTCCGAGTCTGCAACCCCCAGCGGGATTCGCGATCGGATTTACACCATCCACCATCGTTCGGCGATGCGGCCATCGTCCAGTGCAGCGTTCCCGGCAATCTGCCGCGGCATCCCGACAGCATCCGAAACGGCGAGGGCCATGTCGGCCTCGGAGGGGTGGAACCGGACACCGCGCGTGCCTCGCATTCCGGCCCGATCCGGAAGCGCCGCGATATCGACATACCCGTCCCGCAGCGCCTCGGCCCGCACAGCCGGGTCCGGGATTACAATGATTTCGACCGCGTCAGCCCATCCGGCCTGACCATCCTTGTAATGCCCCTCGACACGGCGGCCCAGAAAATGGCGCCCATCCTCAGCCCGTTCGACACGATAGCAGCCGGTGCCGTTGGCGTTGCGCAACGGTGTTACGGTTTCACCGGCGCGCGCAACAACAAAGCGGCTGTCGGCCAGCAGGAAAGGCAATCCGGGATTTGCCTCGGCAAGTTCAAGCCGCAGGCGGTTGGGGGCAAGGGCCTCGGGCCTTCCGATTTCGGCCAAAACGGCCATGACATCGGCAATCTGCAAGGGTTCGCCATCGTGAAAGACCGCGTCATCACGCAAATCAAAGCTCCAGACCCGTGCGTCGGCGTCGGTTTGCCAGCCGGTCGCAAGCTCACCGCGCAAAGTACCATCCGGGGCGATTTCGGTCATTGTGTCGAAAACGGCTCCACGCGCCACTTGCTCGAGGCTGTCATCGCGCGGAACGGCCAGACGCAATGTCCCGCCTTTCTTGGGCGTCCCGGCAAGGGATGCTCCTGTCGCTGCCAGCAATGCAGCCGCGGCACCAGAGGCAAAGAGAGCACGGCGGTCAATCCGGGTCATGCGATACCCTCCGCCACACGATCCATGATCCGTACCAGCTCTGCGCTGATGCCCGGCTCTGACAATGCGTGCCCCGCCTGACGAACCATCTTCAACTCGGCATTCGGCCAGCGTTCGGCCAGCGACCATGCGGCCTGGGGCGGGCAGATCATGTCATAGCGCCCTTGCACGATATGGCCGGGGATATGCGCGATCCGGTCCATCTGATCCAGAATCTGCCCGTCCGTTTCCAGAAACGCCTTGTTGGTGAAATAGTGATTCTCGAGCCGCGCAAAGGTGCGCGCGTATTCGCCGGGGCTTTCGCCAACCGATCCGTTGGTGTGGATCGAGGCCAGCGCGTTTTCCCAATGCGACCAGGCCCGCGCGTACAGGATCTCTGTCGCACGATCGCCCGAGAACAGACGTTTGTTATAGGCGGCAATGGTGTCGTTCAGTTCAACCTCGGGCAGCAGCGAGGTGAACTTCTGCCATTGCTCGGGCCAGAACCGCCCGGCGCCGCCGCCATAGAACCAGTCAAGCTCGGCCTGAGTCGCCAGAAACACACCGCGCAACACCAACCGGCTGACCCGGTCGGGATGAGTCTGGGCATAGATCAACGCCAGAGTCGCACCCCAACTGCCACCAAATGCGATCCATTCTTCGATCTCGAACAGTTTGCGCAGCCGCTCTATGTCGGCCACCAGATGCCACGTCGTGTTGTCTTCGACCGAGGCGGTAGGGCGCGACCGGCCACATCCGCGCTGGTCAAACAGAATCACCCTGTAGGCCTGTGGATCGAAGTATCGCCTCATGGCCGGGCTGCACCCACCACCCGGCCCCCCGTGCAGGATCACGACGGGTATGCCGTCAGGATTGCCGCATTGTTCCACATAGATACGGTGCCCATCGCCCATATCGACCATCCGCTGATCGAAAGGGTCGATCGGCGGGTACAGATATTGAACTGCGCGCTTTTGGTCCGGGTACTTGTCCATTATGGCCCTATATAGTCCTTAAGCGTAAAAGAGCACACGGAGACAGGAATGCAAGCGCATCCGAACACGGTGGACCCGTCCGAGATCGCAAAATTCGAGGCGATGGCGGCTGAATGGTGGGACCCGCACGGAAAATTTAAACCATTGCACATGCTTAACCCGTGCCGACTGGATTATATCACGCAGCAGATCGCCGGTGAATTCGATCGCGACCTAAAGTCGCCGACGCCGTTCGAAGGCCTGCGCCTGCTGGATATCGGCTGCGGCGGCGGGCTGCTGAGCGAACCTATGGCGCGGCTCGGTGCTGACGTTGTGGGTGCCGACGCCGCCGAGGGCAACCTGCCCGTGGCCCGCATCCATGCCGAGCAATCGGGACTGCAAATCGACTATCGCCACACCACGGCCGAGGACATGGCCGCTGCGGGCGAGCAGTTCGATGTGGTGCTGAACATGGAAGTGGTCGAACATGTGGCTGATCCTCTGTCCTATCTGACCGCGACACAACAGTTGCTTAAGCCCGGCGGTTTGGAGATTTGTTCAACCATCAACCGCAACCCGAAATCCTATGCGATGGCGATTTTCGGGGCCGAGGTCGTCATGCGCTGGCTGCCGCGCGGCACGCATGAATGGAACAAGTTCATCACCCCGGATGAACTGTTCGACCTGCTGCGTCAGGCCGGGCTGGACCCGGTGGACCGCAAGGGGTTTGTCTTCAACCCGATCCTGTGGAGCTGGTCGATCTCGGACCGGGACTTGAGCGTGAATTACGTGACGGCGAGTGTGAAGCCGGGGTGAGGTAGGTTTTTTGATTCGATCTTTAAGTTACGCGCCGTGGCGCGCGGTATTTTTTGGTGCGGCAATTTCCGCTGCTACCTTGTTCGATAACACACGAGCCACAGCAGAAGAGAATGCGGGCGTGTTCGTGTACGAACATGAAGGCGTTCCGCTATTTGGCTACATTAGCGATCCTAAAGTCTCTGAGGCGACTCAGGAAATAGCAGATCGTTACTTGGGTTCGAACTCGAACAACTATGATCTGGTAAGGGCGTTGTATTTTTTCGTCTTTATTGACCCCGAGATAGTTTCGGATGGCAAGTTTGTGAAACCAGTCGAATTAGAACTGACGGAGGAGGCGACAGAACCATTTTCCAAACACGAACTCTCTGACGAAGGATGCAATGTAGGGAGAATATTCTCCACGAATGAAGAAGAAAAAGGAGAGTATTTGGTATGGCTTGTTCATGGTGGGCAATATGAGGGCAAAGAAGGAATTGAATCCTGCCTTCTTTTTGCGGCGGCGGCTTCGGCCGGAATTTGGTTGGCTGATCTTCCTGCTTTGCATCCCCGTGATTTACGGCAGCTTCTGGATAGAATGCTCTTAGAATGAAGTGGCCGTTTAGTCCGCGGCACATTGCATGAGCATCAAGCCTGCCAGCGCCCGACCACACCAGTCCTGGATCCACCTTGGGACAACGGTTCGCTGATCCCTACTCCCCCTCCAACTGCAACCGCAAATCCCGCAGTACTGGCAGGGCGCTGCGGACCCGCTCCAGCCCCAGCTCTCCGACCACGCGGTTGATCAGCGGTGCAATCGAGGAAATCGCCTGATCCCGCGCCCGTCGGCCTGCGGGGCTGATCGCCACCATCTTGCGGCGGGCGTCGTCCCAGTCGGGGCGGATGTGGATGTACCCGGACCATTCCAGCTTGGCCAAGGTGTTGGTCATCGCGCCTCGGGTCACGTGGAATGTGCTGGCCAGTTGCGCGGGGCTACGCTCGTCGCCGACAAAAACCAGATGATTCAGCACCGAGAAATGCGAAATTTCCATGCCCTTGGGCAGCACCCGGCTGAGCCGGTTACGCAACAACTGGTCTGCGGTCAGGATCTCGCTGAACAGCGTAACCGCAAGGGCATTGGTGTCTTCTGTCATTGTTCAGTTCTGTCAGGGTCCCGTGAAAGACCGGGTGTGTGTCAACGACGGCACGCGACGGCGCGCCTCTGTCACAGAACTATCATCCAAATCGAAAATGTGAATGCCCGGATCTGTCCCTGCGTCGATCAGCACCTTTCCCCAAGGGTCCACAACCATGCTGTGACCATGGGTAAAACGTGTCTTTCCACGCGTCGTCGGGTGTTCCCCCGTTTGTGCCGGAGCCAAGACCCAACAGCCCGTCTCGATCGCCCGGGCCCGCAACAGTGATTCCCAATGTGCGGCGCCCGTTACCGGTGAAAACGCCGCCGGCACAGTCAAAACCCGTGCGCCTGCCTGTGCCAAAGCCGCGTGCAGGTATGGAAACCGGATGTCGTAACAGATGGTCAGACCCACCTTGCCAAAGTCGGTCTCGGCTATGACCGCCTGTTCGCCGGGGCGGTAGTTTTTCGATTCGCGGAACGTCTCGGTTTCCGTGACCTGTACGTCGAACATATGGATCTTGTCGTAGCGCGCCACGATCTGACCTTGCGGATCGATCATGAAAGAGCGGTTGGCAAACCGCCCGTCAGCGTCATGAGTCTTGATCCCCAGTGATCCGATCAACACCCAAACGCCCAGTCGGGCGGCCTGATCCCGCAGGCCGGCCAAGGTGATGTCGTCTTCTTCGTGCTGAAGAACCTCGTGTTGCCGCGTCGTACTGTTTGACACGCAATTCGTGACCTCTGGCGTCAGGATAAACCGCGCCCCCTGCCCTGCCGCGTCGGCCGCCATGGCGCGCACCATGTCCAGGTTTTCGACCGGATCATCTGACGAGGTGATTTGCAGCAGCGCGGTCTTCATCAGGCCGCAAGCAGACGGTCAAGCTTGCCTTGCCGCTCCAGCTCGTAAAGGTCGTCGCAGCCGCCCACATGCTGTGTCCCGATGAAAATCTGAGGCACGGTGCGTTTGCCGCCTGCGCGCTGGATCATCTCGGGTTTGCGTTTGGGGTGCATCAGAATGTCAACTTCCTTGAACTCAACGCCTTTCTGCTTCAGCAGACGCTTGGCCGCGTGGCAAAAACCACAGAGCGGCGAGGTATAGATTTCTACGGGCTTCATGTTCCGGTCCCTTTGGATTTCGTGCAATCTTGGGCGAATTAGGCATTCTTGGCAACGCGCGCCAGTGCCAACACGAAAATATGATTTGCCCCTGCGGCCTGACACGCACGCGTGCACGCCGCCAACGTCGCGCCGGATGTCATCACGTCATCCACCAGCAGAATATCACGCCCCTTCAAATGCAGTGCCCGCCTTGGGTGGATGTCAATTGCGCCCTCCAGGGTCTCGCCCCTTTCCCGCGCGGTCTTTCCGTCCAGCACCGGGGTCCGCCGTTTGCGCACCAGCAGATCCGGCACGCAGTCCAATCCGGTTTCTCGCCCCAGGTTGCGTGCCAGCAGCGCAGACTGATTGTATCGCCGTTTCAGCAGGCGCGACCAATGCAACGGCACCGGAGCAATCACCATCCCGGGACGCAACAGCTCGCGTCCGGCCTGCGCCATCCAACGCGCAGCGGGGCGGGCCAGTTCGGTCCGGTCACCATGTTTCAAAGCCAGAACAAGTGACCGCGCCTTCCCATCATACATCAGCGCAGCGCGACCCGCTTTCCACGGCGGAGGGGTTTTCAGACAATCGTCGCACTCGGTCCGGAACCTGTCTGCGCTTCCGATCACTGGCACACCGCAGCTTTCACAAACCGTACCACCGATGAACGGCGTATCCCGCCAACACGCCCCACACAGGCCGAAATCGGATCCCGTCAGCTCTCCGCAACCCATGCATCGCGGCGGATAGATCAATGCAAGGGCAGTTTGAATCCGCCGCGCAATGCGATACTTGCGACCTATGAAACTGCCCGAGCCCACCGCATCCTCTCTTTTCGACCGTAACGCCATTCTGCATCATCGCGCCCGCGCGAAGGACGACGCCCTGTTCTTGCACCGCGCCGCCATTGATGAGGTTCAGGATCGGCTCTCCATGGTTAACAGAAGCTTTACGGCACCTGCGGTTGTGACCCCTTTCCCACAGCTTTGGGCAGACGTTTTTCCGGATGCCGCCATTGTCGCGGATGACGATGTGCTGTCACTGCAACCCGGTGCGCATGATCTGGCGGTTCATGCGATGGCGCTGCACTGCGCCAATGACCCGGTCGGCCAGCTGATCCAATGCAAAAGGGCTTTGAAGCCAGACGGGCTGGTGCTTGTCCTGTGCCTCGGGGGTGAGACCCTTCACGAATTGCGCGCCGCGCTGGGTCAGGCCGAAATCGAGGTCACGGGCGGGCTCAGCCCCCGAATCGCCCCCATGGCCGAGCTGCTCGATCTGGGTGGATTGCTGCAACGGGCCGGTCTGGCATTGCCAGTGGCCGATGCCGTACCGTTGACGGCAGAATACCGCGACATCTGGCACCTGATGCACGATCTGAGGGACATGGGTGAAACCAACGCTTTGGCTGCCCGGTTGAAATGCCCGACGCGACGCAGAGTGTTCGAAACCGCGCAGCGCGTCTATTCCGATCACTTTTCGACGGAAACAGGCCGCCTTGCCGCAACCTTCGAATTGATTTGCCTGACCGGTTGGTCCCCCGATGGCAGCCAACCAAAGCCGCTGCGCCCGGGGTCAGCCCAAATGCGTCTTGCAGATGCCTTGCGCACGGAAGAGGGCAAACTGCCGGATTGACGCGCAACCAAATCCCTTTATCTCAGGTCAGAACACGATAACTCAGGAATGCCCACATGTTTGATGCCACTCGCCCCGCTCATGCCCCTGCCGACCATCCGAAGGTCAAGATGGGCCGCGTTGGCATTTTGCTGGCCAATCTGGGCACGCCGGACGATTACACCTATTGGCCGATGCGCCGCTATCTGAACGAGTTCCTGTCGGATCAGCGGGTCATCGACTATCCGAAATGGAAATGGCAACCGATTCTTCAGGGGATCATCCTCAGCAAGCGGCCATTCAGTTCGGGTGAAGCCTACAAATCGATCTGGAATCACGAGAAGGGCGAAAGCCCGCTTATGACGATCACCAAGGACCAGACTGCCAAACTGCGCGACGCGATGCAGGATCGGTACGGGGATCAGGTGATGGTCGATTTCTGTATGCGCTACGGCAACCCGTCAACCAAATCCAAAGTGCGCGAGATGGTTGCCGAAGGCTGTGACCGTATTCTGTTCTTCCCGCTTTACCCACAATACGCGGGCGCAACCACGGCCACCGCCAATGACCAGTTCTTCCGCGCACTCATGGACGAAACCTGGCAGCCCGCCTCGCGAACCGTACCGGCCTATTTCGACCAACCCGCCTATATCGACGCCCTGGCGCAATCGGTTGAACGTGCTTATGCAGCGGCAGAGACAAAACCCGATATTCTGGTCTGCTCGTATCACGGGATGCCGGAACGGTATCTGCAACAGGGTGATCCCTATCATTGCCAGTGCGCCAAGACGACACGGCTGCTGAAGGAACGGCTGGGATGGTCAGACGATCAACTGGTTTCGACGTTCCAGTCGCGATTCGGCCCCGAGGAATGGCTGAAACCCTATACAGTGGATCATGTGGCGGATTTGGCCAAGCAGGGCAAAAAGAACATAGCGGTCATCGCGCCGGCATTCTCGGCCGACTGCATCGAAACGCTGGAAGAGATCAACGAAGAGATCAAGGAAAGCTTTGAAGACGCGGGCGGCGAAACCTTCACCTATATTCCATGCCTCAATGACGATGCGGCGCACATTGCTGCATTGGGCACGGTGATCGAAGAAAACTTGCGCGGCTGGCTGGACTGACCGGCACAGCCTTGGGAAAACAAAAAAGGCGGTGGATTGCTCCACCGCCTTTTTCATGAATTCCGTGTCGGATTAGCTTGCAGCAACAGCAGCAGCAACAACGACCAACAGGATCAGCGGCAGCAGGATGCCCTGCGACGAACCCTGAGTTTCTTCTACAACAACAGGTGCTTCAACAACCGGCTCTTCCAGGTTACCAGCATAAGCGGTCGAAGCAGCAGCAGTCAGAGCAGCAGCGAGAACGAGTTTCTTCATATTAACCTCCAGAATTTGCGCAGTTCCAATGCCCGGAACCGCACATCTAAGACTTACCTCGTGGTTTTTTCTAATCAGCATTGACGCTGGAATGCAATTGCAACTTGACCGCTAAGCGGGTTCCCACACGAAAATGTCGTCAAATTAGCAACACTTGCGTGCCGACCTTCGCCATCGAGAACAGCTCGGCAATGTCTTCGTTGAACAGACCGATACAGCCATTCGACGACCGGCGACCGATTTTGCGCGTATCGTGCGTTCCGTGAATGCGATAGTATTTCCAGCTCAGGTATAAAGCATGTGTTCCCAGCGGGTTATCCGGCCCCGGAGGGATATAGTCAGGCCATTCCGGATTTCGCTTTTTCATGGACGGAGTCGGAGACCAGCTGGGCCCTTCAACCTTTCTGATCACGCTGGTGCGCCCCCGGCGGGTCAGTTCCTCGGTCAGGGGAACCGATGAAGGGTAGAGTTTGTATATGGTTTGATCATCCGACCAATAGTGCAGCGCGCGCGATACGGTATCGACCAGAATGGCGCCGTTTCTGGTGTTCGAAAAATACGGCTGCCAATCCAGTGCCCGAAAACCCGATACGTTCCGGCGCACCGATGGCTCGGGTTCGGGTGCGGGACGCAGCGGATCACCGGGGGTGTACTGTGCCAGTGCGGGGGTTGCCAGCGTCGCGGTGGCCCCAGCCAGAAAACCCCTGCGTGTAGACGTTTGAATGCGCTTTTTGACCATGACAACGGGTCCTGTGTTCAAGTGAGGTCTGAAATCCGTGACATTCTATTGCCAGAATGCTTCAGTCGCAAATCAAACCGGCAGAATCACGCAAGTTAGGGCCATTGCGCGTTTGCTCAGAGCTGTCAGGCGCGCTATGCCCTGTAAAGACACAATAACCAGGTCGATCATGACGCGTATCCTTTCTTTACTTTTGATTTGCTTTGTCGCGCTGGCGGCATGTACAGACACCGGCACCACGACCATTGGTGCGGACGGCCGCCCGCTGCCCACGGTCTACAAAATTCGCGGCAACCCGGAAAAACTACAGTTCCGCATGGTTGATTCGGTCAACGCCCTGCGTCAGGCCCAGGGATTGCAGCCTGTCCAGCTGAACGCGCAGTTGAACGCGGCGGCGGCGACCCATTCCAAGGACATGGCAAGGCAGAACCGGCCCTGGCACTTTGGGTCCGACGGTTCTTCTCCGATCGATCGGGCTGCACGGGTCGGATATTTCGGCACATTCCTCGGTGAAGCCATTTCCGAGACCTACGAAACCGAAACCGAAACCCTTGCTGCTTGGATGCAGGAACCCGGACCGCGCGCCGTCATCATGGACCCCAAGGCCACGCAGATGGGGTTCGCCTGGCATCAGGAAAAAGGCGGGAAAATCTGGTGGACGCTGGAAATGGGAACCGGCGGTTGATCCCGATCACCGCTTACACAGAAAAAGCCCCCGGATTTCGGGGGCTTTTTTTTCAGTTTACGCTGCTTGCATGGACTGCGCTTCGGTCAAGATCGCATAGAGTTTGACCGGATCAGGGTTCGCCCGAAGCTTGGTGCACACCGAAGTATCCCGCAGCGTGCGCGACACAAGCGCCAGCGCCTTGAGATGATCCACGCCGGCCTCTTCCGGTGCAAACAGTGCAAAGGCGATGTCGACGGGTTGACGATCAACCGACCCAAAGTCGATGGGCTTTTCCAGCATGACGAATACGCCCGAAACCGAATCCAGCTCGGGCAAACGCGCGTGCGGAAGCGCAACGCCATGCCCCACACCGGTCGGGCCCAGGCTTTCCCGTTCAAGCAGACAGTCAACGACCGCCTGAGAGTCGAGCCCCAGATTGGCGGCTGCTACATCGCCGATTTCCTGAAACAACCGCTTCTTGCTGGAAGCGGCGGATAGTACACGCACTGCTTCGGGCTTCAGTATGCTCGAAAGCTCCATGATCACGCTCCATGGGAACGGCACCCGCCTCGGCGGGTGCGGCCCCGTGTCCTTGCCTGTTAAGGATCAATCCAGCCGATGTTACCGTCTTCGCGACGATACACGACGTTCAATCCATCCTTGTTCTCATTTCTGAACACCAGCACCGGGGCACCGGCAAGTTCCATTTGCATCACGGCTTCACCAACGCTCAAAGACGGGATTTTAGTTTCCATCTCAGCCACAATCATGGGCTGTAGCGATTCGGGTTCATCGGCCGTGTCCGATTCGTCAGAGGCGAGGATATAAGAGGACGCCCCAAAGAGTTCAACCGGCTCGGATCGATCCTTGTGGTGGTCCTTCAAACGACGTTTGTAGCGCCGCAGTTGTGTTTCCATTTTGTCGCAGCATGCCTCGAACGCTGCATAGATTTCGGTTGCATGCGCCTTGGCCTGAGCGGTCAGCCCGGTGGACAGGTGCACTGTTGTTTCGCATACATATTCATGCGCTGAACGGGAAAAGACGACGTTGGCATCGGTAGGCCGCTGAGCATATTTACTCACAACCTCGCCCAATTCGGTCTGCACGTGAGTCTGAAGCGCCGCACCGATGTCGATCTGTTTTCCGCTGATTTGGTAACGCATGTGATCTCCTTCACAATTCACACCCATTCTGACGTCACGTTGCGTGACGAACTTGTTTTTATCGGGTGGGGGGTCGAGGCACTTTCCGCGGTTGTCTTAACTCCAGCCCTTCAACGAAGGGACAACGATCTCCAGACTGAAACCGGGTAAATGCCATGGGACAATTGAGGCAAGAGACGACGGAAGAGTCAATCAAAACAGATGTGTATATACGCGATTTCCGCCATGCACCCGACGCAGACCAGAGCAAGCCTATGAAATACGGAAGTTTTCGCCCAGATAGACACGGCGGACATTCTCGTTCTCGACGACCTCGTCAGGTGTGCCGGACATCAGAACCTGCCCGTCATGCAGGATGTAAGCGCGATCGACAATTTCCAGCGTTTCCCGCACGTTATGGTCGGTGATCAGAACACCGATCCCCCGTTTTTTCAGGTCGGCCACCAGATGCCGGATATCGCCGACGCTGATCGGATCAACACCCGCAAATGGTTCGTCCAGCAAAAGATATTTCGGGTCTGCGGCCAAACATCGCGCTATCTCAACGCGGCGGCGCTCACCGCCGGAAAGGGCAAGAGCCGGCGCGCGGCGCAGATGTTCGATCGAGAAGTCCGACAACAGCTCTTCCAGCCGTTCTTTCCGCCTGTGAGCATGAGGAACCGTGATATCCAGTACCGCAGCGATATTGTCCTCGACGCTCATGCCGCGAAAGATCGACATTTCCTGCGGCAGATAACCGATTCCCATTCGCGCACGCCGGTACATCGGCAAAGTCGTAACATTCTGGCCATCTATCGTGACTTTGCCGGCCTCCGGGAAAACAAGCCCTGCCACGGAATAAAAAGTCGTGGTCTTACCCGACCCGTTGGGTCCCAACAGGGCAACGACTTCGGACCGGTCCAGCGTCATCGAGACATCGCGGATCACCGTTTTCTTACGGTAGGATTTCCGCAGCTTCTCGATGCGCAGCCCGGAATTGCCTTCGGCCACTGACAGGTCGGGTCGCGCCATCAGTTGTTTCCCTGTTGAAGGATCGTTTTGACGCGCCCGGTCATGGTCGCTGTGCCGGTTGTCAGATTGGCGTTCATCTGATCGCCGCTGATGATGCTGGGGCCTTGCGTCAGCAGGACGTTACCCTTCATGACGATCACACCGGAATCGATCGTGTATTCTGCCCAATCGCCCTCTGCCGCATCCGGCGGGCTGACCAGAACTACATTCTCGGTGGCTTCCATCCGTTCAATCGCCGATCGTTCCTCGTTGTAGATCACAAGAACCCGTTCAGCGGTCAGCCGCATTTCGCCCTGGATGACGACGACATTTCCGAGGAATTCGGCAGAACCGTCCTCTTGGTTGACGTTCAACGTTTCGGACGTGACCTCGACCGGAAGGCTTGGGTCGGCATTTGCAGAACCAAAAGCCACCTGCGCCTCCTGCGCAGTCGCGGTTACGGCACCTGCAACCAGAGCAAGGCACAAAGGAACAAAACGAAAATCGAACACAGGTTATCTTTCTGCTTTTTCAGGCTCGTATACCAGCTTCACGCCGTCTGTAAAAACAATATGGACCGGTCCGTCCTTTTTTTCAGCCCCGAAGGTCATGCGTCCGGCGGAAAAGTTGCCGATCGGCCCGGTTCCATTTACCTGCCCCGGCGTGTCGCCCCGGATTTCGTCCAGCGACGTGTTGAGCAGATCCGTTGTGACCTTTAGACCGTCGGCGGTTGTAATCACCACGTCGCCGACAAAAGTTGCCGTGCCCTCATCAGGGCGGATCAAACCTGAATTGGAATCCAGAAATATCGCTCCACCGCTGAGAAGCCCCAGACGGCCCCGAAATTCGGATGCGGTCGGAGTCTCGTCTTCGCCGCCCTGCTTGGCTTGGATGGCTTCGATCTGGACATCTTCGCCTTTGCGGGTTGTCCCGCGATATTTCGGCTGTGTGACCACCTGCTGCGCCAGCCGCTCGTCAATGTCTTTCTCTGCAAATGGCACCGATACGTTGGTTTCGATGCTGCGGGACAGCAGGAACACGGTGGACAGCATCAGAATGGCCGCAAGCGGCAACAGAACCTTCAGGAACTGTACCATGCGGGAATACCTGTCCACTTCAGCCTCCCTCAGCCCAGGCCGACGCGCAGGCAGTCGTGGATATGCAGAAGGCCCAGGGGCTGACCTGATGAAGCCTCGTCAACCACGAACAGCGAAGTGATCTTGCGATCATTCATGATCGCCACCGCCTCTTCCGCCAATGCGCCCGGTGTTATGGTGGTCGGATTGGCGGTCATGACCTGCTCGGTCGTTTTATCCAGCAGGCCATCCATGTGCCGCCGCAAGTCACCGTCCGTAATGATGCCCGACAAATACCCCTGCGCATCCGTTACACCGGCCACGCCGAAACCCTTTTGGCTGATTTCGATCAACGCGTCGCTCATCGGGGTGTTCGCGGCGACCAGAGGCAGGGCGTCGCCGGTATGCATCAGGTCACCCACCGTACTCAGCCGCGCTCCCAATTTGCCGCCGGGGTGGAAGGCACGGAAATCCTCGGGGCGAAAATCGCGATACTTCATCAGCGCAATGGCCAGCGCATCGCCCATGGCAAGGGTCAGCGTCGTCGAGATCGAAGGCACCATGCCATAACCGCAGGCCTCGCCCATCGACGGGATCAGCAGATGCACATCGGCCTGTTTCATCAACGTGCTTTCTGGCTTGCTGGATAGCCCGATCAGCGGAATGCCAAAGCGGCGCGTAAAGGCCAGCAGGTTGGCCAGCTCGGGCGCTTCGCCGGAATTCGAAATCGCCAGCACCACATCGCCTTTGGAAACCATGCCCAGATCGCCATGGCTGGCCTCGGCCGGGTGCACGAAATAGGCAGGCGTTCCGGTACTTGCCAGAGTGGCGGCAATCTTGTGGCCGATATGGCCCGATTTGCCGATGCCACTGATGATGATACGCCCGGTGGCTTTCAGGATCAGATGCACGGCCTCGGCAAAATGTTCGTCAAGGCTGTCGGCCAGAACGTCCAGCGCACGGGCTTCATCGGTGACGACCTGGCGGGCGGTTCTCAGGAATGCTTCGGTATCGGTCATGAGTGCGCAAAAATATCCGTTTCGGGCCAACCGGCGAGGTCCAGCTTCGCACGCATCGGCAGGAAGTCAAAACAGGCCTGCGCCATCTCGGCCCGACCCTCGCGCGCCAGCCGCTTGTTCAACTCGTCCCGCAGGCGGTGCAGATAAAGAACGTCCGAGGCCGCATAGTCCAGCTGCGCATCCGTCAGGGTTTCAGCACCCCAATCGCTCATCTGCTGTTGTTTCGAGATATCCACGCCAATCAGTTCCTGACACAGGTTCTTCAACCCGTGACGGTCGGTGTATGTGCGCACCAGCCGGCTGGCGATCTTGGTGCAGTAAACCGGTGCGGCCAGGGCGCCAAAGGTGTGATACATCGCGGCAATGTCAAAACGCCCGAAATGAAACAGCTTCAGCACGTCAGGGTTTTCCAGCATGGCACTCAGGTTCGGCGCCTCGGTCTGGCCTTTTTCCACCTGAACGATATGGCTGTTTCCGTCACCACCTGACATCTGAATCACGCACAGGCGATCGCGATGCGGGTTCAGCCCCATGGTTTCACAGTCAATGGCCACAACCGGGCCCAGATCCAGCCCATCCGGCAGATCGTTTTTGTACAAATGGTTCGCCACGCGACTATTCCTTTGTGCGATATCGCCCCCGAGATAGGCGGTTTGGCCCCCAAACTCAACGCCGTCCAAAAGTCGCGGGCCATTCGATGCCAAATCCTTGACCATATCCCCATCGGGGGGATATGGATAAGCCATGTCAAATCACGCCCACGAGTCACATCCACAGATCATGGCCCGGCTGAAGCGGGCCCATGGGCATCTGGCCAAGGTCATTGCCATGCTCGAGGGGCAAGCCCCCTGTTCGGACGTCGCACAACAGTTGTTTGCTGTTGAAAAGGCTGTCACCAATGCCAAACGCGCTTTGATTCATGATCATATCGAACACTGCCTGTCCTCTGACGACGATGGCAGCGGGATCGCAGATTTCAAAGCGATCACAAAGTACCTCTGAGCCATGCTGAGCATTCTGAGAAACCGCACCTACCGCCACCTGTTCGCGGCCCAGATCGTCGCCCTGACCGGAACCGGGCTGGCCACGGTTGCACTGGGGCTGCTCGCCTTTGATCTGGCCGGGAATGCCGCGGGCCTTGTCCTTGGCACCGCGCTGACGATCAAGATGGTGGCTTACGTCACCGTTGCCCCACTCGCCGCTGCATTTGCCGAGCGTCTGGATCGTCGCAAGATGCTGGTCGTGCTGGACCTGATCCGCGCTGCGGTGGCAGTGTGCCTGCCGTTCGTGACCGAAGTCTGGCAGATCTACGTGCTGATCTTCGTGCTGCAATCTGCGTCGGCGGGCTTTACGCCCGCCTTTCAGGCCACGATTCCGGACGTGCTGCCGGACGAAGCTGAATACACGCGTGCCTTGTCGCTGTCGCGCCTGGCCTACGATATGGAAAGTCTGCTGAGCCCGATGTTCGCCGCCGCATTGCTGCTGCTGGTCAGCTTCAACAGCCTGTTCTGGGGTACTGCGCTGGGTTTTGTCGCATCGGCAATGCTGGTTGTCTCGGTCGTGCTTCCGTCACCCAAGCCAAGCCGGCCCCGCGGCATCTATGACCGCACCACACGCGGCATACGTATCTATCTGAAAACACCCCGGTTGCGCGGGCTGCTTGCACTCAGCTGGAGCGCGGCGGCACTGAGCTCGATGGTGATCGTGAACACCGTGGTCATCGTGCGTGCCAATCTGGGCCTGTCGGAAAGCGCCGTGGCCATTGCCCTGGCCGGCTTCGGGGGCGGATCGATGCTGGCGGCCTTTACCTTGCCCCGCCTTCTGGATCGGATCGAGGACCGTCGGGTCATGGTCGCGGGCGCCGTTTTTGCCACTGGTTCCATGGCCGTCGCCGCGATGCTGGCCGCAATTGCTCCTCTGTCGCTCGGGTTGCTGACCGCGTTGTGGGCATTCACCGGTTTCGGATATTCCACCACCCTGACACCCTCGGGCCGCCTTTTGACCCGGTCGGCCCACCCCGAGGATCGCCCTGCCGTCTTCGCCGCACAGTTTACCCTTTCGCATGGCTGCTGGCTGGTTCTTTACCCGCTGGCAGGGTGGCTGATGACCGTGTTTGGTCCGACCGTCACACTCAGCAGCATGGCGACGCTGTCCGTGGCCGGCGTCGTCGGTGCAATCGGCCTTTGGCCGCGCCTCGACCAGGAACCGATCACCCATGATCACCCCGACCTGCCGCCCGATCACCCACATCTGGCCGGGCCAGGCCCGCACGCGCATCCGATCATCATCGACGATCTGCACCCGCGCATCCCGCGCGAACCCTGAGCGGGCGCTTCGATCTGATCTCAACCCGGAATGACCACGAACCAGAGCCCCAATGGACCAGCTTGACCGCCGCATCATCACCGCCCTGCAAGCCAACGCACGCGCCTCGACCACGCAGATTGCGACCACGCTGGGTGTTGCCCGGACAACCGTGCACGAGCGAATAAACCGGATGGAACAGCGTGGCCTGATCGAAGGATATTCCGTGCGCCTCGGGTCCACCGAAGACACGCCGAAAGTGCAGGTCATCGTCATGCTTGAAGTGCAGCAAAAGGAAACCAGCCGGATCATCAGGCGGCTCGAAGCCTACCCCGAGGTCAAGCTATGCCTGTCGATCAACGGAGAGTTCGATCTTATGCTGTCGGCGGAGGCGCCCAGGCTGGAGGATCTGGACATTCTGGTCGACGACCTGGCGAAGATCCCCGGTGTCCTGCGCACCAATACCAGCGTCGTGTTCGGGCGCAGGATAGATCGAAATTGAAGCGGCGATAACTCTCTGTAAACCGATCGTTGGCTAGCTTGGCCGGGACAGATCAGAATCCCGGACCGGCAGAATGCCAAATCAGAAGTTCCCGCTGTTACTCATGTTGGTGCATGTGCTTTTGGCGCAGGCAGGGTTTGCCATGCCAGATGCCAAAACCGGTGACCTGTGCGATCAGGCCGCGCGCCGCGCCGCTTTGTCCGAAGGCGTGCCCCTGGACGTGCTGCGCGCCATCTCGCGCGTTGAAACCGGGCGCAGGCTGGACGGCCGGTTGCAGCCCTGGCCCTGGACGATCAATGTCGGCGGTCAGGGGTACTGGTTCAAGTCCGAGGTCGAAGCCAAGGCCTATGCGTTCAAAATCTTTAAAACCGGCGCACGCAGCTTTGATGTGGGCTGTTTTCAGATCAATTATCGCTGGCACGGCAAAGCCTTCCGTTCGATAGACGCGATGTTCGATCCAGATGAGAATGCAACCTACGCCGCCCGGTTCCTGAACGAACTCCATGCCGAGCTTGGATCGTGGCCCGCGGCAGCGGGGGCTTACCATTCCCGCACATCACCCCTTGCCGAAGCTTACAAAGAGCGGTTTCAAACGGTGCTGGCACAGCTCGAAGGGGGCCCCCGAACCCGGGTTGCGGCCACAACTCGGGATCCGTTCACCGGGGCCGGACTCCCCTTGATCCCCATTCCGGCGGCATCGCCCCGGACCGGCGCGCTTGGGTCTCTGGTGCCAGCCGCAGGTGCCGCAACAGCGTTTATCGCCTTCAATTAGGAGTTTCGCGTGCCCAAGATCGACATCCAGTCCCTGTTTTCGCCTACTGTCCTGCTGGCGATTGCGCTGATGACGGTCATCGTCATGATGATCCTGCCCATGCCAGCCTGGGTTCTGGACGTGGGTTTGGCGGCCTCTTTTGCGCTGGCGATCCTGATCTTCACCCTGACCCTGTTCATTGAACGCCCGCTGGACTTTTCGTCCTTCCCGACGATTCTGCTGGCGTCTCTGATGTTGCGCCTGTCGCTGAATGTATCGTCGACGAAACTGATCATCGGGCAGGGGCACACCGGCCCGAATGCGGCAGGAGACGTGATCGAAGGTTTTGCCAGTTTCGTCATGGGCGGCAGCATTTTTCTTGGGCTGGTGGTGTTCGGCGTTCTGCTGATCGTGAATTTCATGGTCATCACCAAGGGCGCTGCCCGCATGGCCGAAGTAGGCGCACGCTTTGCGTTGGACGGGATGCCCGGCAAACAACTTGCGATCGACAGCGATATGTCCGCCGGGGCAATCGATCATCAGCAAGCCAAGGAACGGCGAGAGCTGGAACAGCAGGAGACGACATTCTTTGGCTCTCTCGATGGTGCGTCGAAATTCGTGAAGGGAGACGCCGTCGCCGGGCTTCTGATCACGTTGCTGAACCTCGTCATGGGCCTGGTCATGGGCGTCGTCGTGCATGGAATGCCCGTGGCCTCGGCGTTCGAAACCTATGCGATTCTGACCGTCGGCGACGGGTTGGTGTCGCAAATTCCCGCCGTCATCATTTCCATAGCGTCTGCCCTGCTGCTGGCACGGGGCGGCACGCAGGGGGCAACAGACACCGCCATCTTTTCTCAACTCGGCCGCCACCCGGCAGCATTGTCCACTGTCGCGGTGCTCATGGTCCTGTTCGCACTGGTGCCCGGTCTCCCTTTTCTGCCATTCATCCTTGGCGCGGCCATTCTGGGATACGCGGCTTACAATGTTCACCGAAAACAGAAAGACGCAACCGCATCGGCAAACCTGCCCTCGACCGAAACCGAAGCGCCGACATCCCAAGCTATCGGCGACATCCTGGACCTGGATGATGTCCATCTGGAGTTCGCGCCGGATCTGGTCAGCATGGTTCTGAATCCGGGCACCGGGCTGGACGCCCGAATTGCCAATATGCGGACCTATGTGGCGTCGACCTTTGGCCTGATCCTGCCCGAAATCCGCTTGACCGACCGCGCCGACCTGCCGACCGGAACGTATGTGATCAAGGTTCAGGGCGTCGAACAGGCACGCGGTGTCTTGCACCCCGATCTGATCCTGGCGCTCGTGCAGGACGGTTTTGACCTTTTGCCGGAGGGCAATGACGTGACCGAGCCGGTCTATGGTGCTCCGGCACGCTGGATCCTGCCCAAGGATCAGGAGGACGCCGCGCTGAATGGAGCCACTATAGTCTCACCGCCCGAAATTCTTGCCACCCATCTGCTCGAGATCATCAAACAGAACTTCTCGCGCCTGCTGACCCTGAAATCCCTCCGTCGCCTGCTGTCGGAAATGACCCGTCTGAGCGACCCGGTACGCGCCGAAGCCAACCGCAAACTGCTGGATGAACTGATCCCCGACAAAGTGCCGATCGACACTTTGCACGCGGTTCTGCGCCTGCTGCTTGACGAACGTGTGTCGATCCGGAACATGGCGCTGATCCTTGAAAGTGTCGCCGAGGCGCGGCTGACCACAACCCAGCCCGAAGGCATCTGTGAACTGGTGCGTCAGCGTCTTGGCTTTCAGCTGGTCGCGGACATGAAGCGCGAGGATGGTTCGATCCCTCTGATCCAGTTGGCCCCGGAATGGGAGGACACATTCGCCTCTTACCAGATCGACGCCCCAAATACCGGCATGGACGTCGCGCTGCCCCCGAACGTGTTCAACAAACTGGCCGACGGAGTTGTGAACAGCATCGCCAAATCCGCTGACAACGGCCTGTTTCCGGCTGTCGTGACCTCGACCCGGCGCCGTCGGTTGCTGCGCACCGTCATGCAGGCACGCGGCGTGTCCAACCCGGTTTTGTCCTTCGAAGAAATCGGGCTGGAAGCCAAACCTGCCTTGGTCGGAACTGTTGCAGCGTGATTGCCCTGCCGCCAGAAATGCTGTCGCAGCTGGCCGAAGCAATGTGGCAGGCCTTTGTCGTGTTTCTGCGCGTCTCCGCTCTTGTCTCGCTGCTCCCAGCTTTCGGTGAACGTAGTATTCCGACACGGGTAAAGCTTGGTGCTTCCGTTGCTTTCACGCTGATCATACTGCCCGCTGCGCCTCCCGTCAGAATTGACCCCAGCCTTTGGGCGACCGTGCGGCTGGTCGGCACCGAAGTTCTGATCGGGCTTGTCCTTGGGATAGGCTTGCGCCTTTTCGTTCTCGCACTGCAAACCGCAGGGTCTATTGCGGCTCAGTCCACGTCATTGTCGCAACTGCTGGGTGGCGCGGCGGCCGATCCGGTCCCCGCCATGGGATACCTGCTAACCCTGGCAGGGCTGACACTCGCGGTAATCATGGACCTGCACGTCCGGGCCGCACAGTTCCTGATCCAGAGTTATGCCCTGTTTCCAATAGGTTTGGCACCCAAAGCCTCGGATGTGTCGCGCTGGGGATTGCATCAGGTCGCCAACAGCTTTGGGCTGGCTTTTGCACTGGCAACGCCGTTCGTCATCGCCTCATTGATCTACAATCTGGCACTTGGGGTCATCAACCGGGCAATGCCGCAGTTGATGGTAGCCTTCGTCGGTGCTCCGGCGATTACCTTTGCTGGGCTGTTTCTGCTGTTCGCAGGCACACCGCTGATCCTTTCCGTGTGGGCTGACGTGCTGGTCGCTTTCTTCACCAACCCGATGGGAGCGCAAAGATGAGCGCAGGTGATGACGAAAGCGACAAGTCATACGAACCGACACCGCAAAAACTGCTGAAAGCGCGCGAGAAAGGTGAGGTTCCAAAATCCAACGACTTGTCGGTTGTGGCGGCATATACCGGGCTTCTGATCGCCCTGCTTACAGTCGGTCAATACACCGTCGAGCATATGGGCACCGTTTTCATGGTCCTGATCGATCAGTCCGACGCATTTGCACGGCTTCTGACGGATGGACCATCGCATGCTCCGGTTGCGGGGGTTTTGAAAAGTGCCCTGCTGCCTGTTGCTTTGCTGTTCTGCCTTCCTGCCGCGGCTGTTCTGCTGAACTTGATCGCCCAGCGCGCGCTGATCTTTGCCCCAAGCAAACTGAAACCAAAACTTTCGCGTATCTCGCCGATTTCGAACGCAAAGAACAAGTTCGGGCGGGGCGGGTTGTTCGAGTTTGCCAAAAGCACCACCAAACTGTTGATCTACGGCACCTGCCTTGCGCTGTTTCTGAAGGTCAATCTAACCGAGATTCTGTCTGCCAGCTCGGCGCCGGCAAAATCATCCATTCTGCTGATGATGAACCTGCTGTTTCGCTTTCTGTTCATCGTGATCGCAATCGCACTGGCCATCGGGGTTGTCGATTTCCTTTGGCAATATGCCGAGCACATGCGCAAGAACCGTATGTCGCGCAAGGAGATCATGGATGAAACCAAGGATGCCGAGGGCGACCCCCATGTCAAACAACACCGGCGCCAGCGTGCACAGGAAATCGCAACCAACCAAATGTTGGCAGATGTTCCCGGCGCGGATGTCGTGATCGTAAACCCCACCCATTATGCCGTGGCGCTGAAATGGACACGGGTTGCGGGCAGCGCCCCGGTTTGTGTTGCCAAGGGGGTGGACGAAATCGCCGCCACCATCCGATCCGCCGCAGGAGAAGCAGGCGTTCCGATCCATTCGGACCCTCCCACAGCGCGCGCACTTCACGCGACCGTGGACATAGGTCAGGAGATCGCCGAAGAGCACTATCGTCCTGTTGCCGCCGCGATCCGGTTTGCCGAAGCGATGCGGAAACGCGCGAAGGAGCAAGTTCGATGACTCGCACGCAATTACCCGATCTGGAAAAAGTGACCGACGCAGCGTTTCAGAAGCAGTTTCAAGCGCTGCGACCGATCCTGGAGGCCGAGGCACGGATCAGGCAGCAACTTGCCAGATTGGACAGTCAACTCCATCAGGCGCGCCAAGACAGCACCAAGGTCGAAGGCTATCAGGTTTCAGGTACCGACGTTCTCTGGAATAGTTGGGAGTCCGCGACGCGGAGACAATTGAACCTGCAACTGGCACGAACCCGCGCGCAGAAACTGGCCGGAATGGAAGCTTTACGTGCTGCTTTTGGGCGAAAACAAGCAGTGGAAACATTGCGGAAGAAAGTTCAGCAGGCAAACCGAAAAGCAAAAACCAGAAAGCACTTCGGGCCATAGCTTGACCGGCCCGAAGTTTCGGGCTGACCAGTGTCAGCTGTCTTGTCGGTTTACACTCAGGATCAGCACTTTGGACACGTCGTCGCCAAATTCTTTGCGCGCCACTTCCAGCAAGGATTTCCGCAATACATCCAGGTTCCCGGATTCTGTAAAAACCCCGTCAAAACCACCCGTGTTTGCATGGTCAAAAAGAACCTGAAGAAAGCCATCCCTGAGTTTAGGCTCGATTGCATAATAGGTTTCTGTAATTGCCGGGTTCGCCTCAAGGCTCAGCGACAGCGTTACCATGGCTTCGATCTGGTCGTCTTTCACAACGGGGACGACGAATTGCTTGGTCATTTTCAGATATTCAAAGCTTTTCGCCTCGCCCTTTTCCTTTGATTTTCCTGTTTTCTTGCCGGCCGCCTTGTCCTCTTTGACTGCTTTTTCTTCGGCAACCGCGGTTTCAGGTTTTTTCGCAGGTGCAAAAGCCAGCCCCGCGCCAATACCCGCGCCGAGTCCAACAATCAGAAAAATCACGGGAATCAATTTCGCAACCACGGTCTCACCTCAGAACGGCAAAAGGGAATCAAGAACTTGCTGACCATAGCGGGGTTGCTGGACATCCGTTATCTGCCCTCTGCCGCCATATGACACGCGCGCTGACGCGATTTTGTCATAGGTTATTTCGTTTTGCCGCGAGATGTCCTGCGGGCGGACATATCCCGTGACAAGAAGCTCTCGCAGCTCGAAGTTGACCCGCAACTCCTGGGATCCCGATATTGAAAGAATTCCGTTCGGCAACACATCCAGCACTGTTGCGGCAACACGCAGAGTCAGTTTTTCGTTTCTCCTGACGGATCCGCGGCCAGAGCTTGAGGAATCTGCCTCAATCGAAACGGCTTCATCCAAGGACGCACCCTGGGGCAGGTTCTTTTGTACACGCTGAGGCAGGCCAAAGAGGCTGGGGACTTCAAGATTCTCGGACCCGGATCTGGATCGTCTGGTGTTGTTTGAAATTTCGGCCTTCTCGTCCAACTCGATGACAACGGTCAGGATGTCGCCTTTCTTGATCGCGCGCTGGTCGCCCAAAAGCGAATGCTGCCCGCCGCTCCACAAAGAGGACCGGTCGACGTTTCGCTGGGGTTGGGTGTGCAATGGCAAACCCGGCCACAACATTGCAACCTGTTCCGGGGAATCCTCGTTGGGTGTGAAACTTGGCGGTTTGCCCAAATGATCCATTCGACCACATGCGGACAAGACAAAAGCCGTCAGGACAAGGGTTTTTGGCAATCCGTGCATCACTGTACCTCGATTTGACCGTCCGGACGGATTCGGCCTGTTACGGTTGTTCGGGATGAAAGGTTCATGACCCGAATGCGATCCCCCGCCGCACCGCGCCCCAAGGCCCGGCCCTCTGTGGTGATCGACAAGGGTTGGCTGCTGAACACCAACACGACCAGATCGTTTCGATCCACGATGGCAGGTGGCCCGACATCAGAGCCGCGAATTGGCCGACCGGGGTAGAGCGCCACCCGGGCCTCTTGTCCGATCAGAAGGTCAGGGTCTGAAATTGCATCCGCAACATCTGTTGGCTTCAACTCGAGATCGGCCGCAGAAATGACTTCCTTGGCCCGGATCGTGCGTGTCGGCACCACGATGTCAGCCTGGGCGGCAATTGGCGCCAGCAGCACCAGAGAAAGAACCAGATGTCGCATCACCGTACCTGCGTTGTCGCGCTCATCATCTGGTCCACCGCGGTGATGACTTTGGCATTCATCTCATAGCCGCGTTGCGCTTCGATCAGCTCGGTAACTTCGCGAACGGCGTCAACCGAGCTGTCTTCCAGATATCCCTGCCGCAAAGTTCCCAGACCGTCTTCGCCTGGCGTACCCAGAACCGGAGCACCGGACGCTTCGGTTTCCTTGAACAGATTGCTTCCGACGGCTTCCAGCCCTTTGGCGTTCGAAAAACTGGCCAGCGTAAACTCGCCAAGCAACTGACCTTCGGGGGAATCGTCAAAATATGCATAGACCTCGCCCGACGCGTTGATCGAAACAGAACGCGCATCGTCGGGGATGGTGATTTCAGGCGAAACCGCAAACCCGTCAGAGGTAACGATCAGTCCTTCCGCCGACCGCTTCAAGCTGCCGTCGCGCGTATAAGCGGCCTGACCGCTGGGCAAGGTCACCTCCAGATATCCGCGACCTTCGATTGCAACATCCAGATCGCTCCCGGTGGCCGACAAGGCGCCTTGTTCCAATTGCACTGTCACCGCTGCCGGTCGCACACCCAGACCCAGTTGAATACCCGTGGGCAGAACCGTTCCGTCCGACGCATTCACGGTGCCGGCCCGCGCCATCTGTTGATAATGCAGGTCGGCGAACTCGGCCCGTCGGGCGTTGTAGCCGGTGGTATTCATATTCGCGAGGTTGTTCGAGATCGTCTCGACCCGCATCTGTTGTGCTGTCATCCCGGTGGCGGCAATTTTAAGGGCCCGCATGTCCAACTCTCCTCATCCAAATCAGCGCATCAGCGCCTTGAGTGCTCCACGCACGCGCTCATCTTCACTCTCAAGAAAGCTTTGCCCCAGCTCATAGGCGCGCTGGATTTCCACCAAACGGGTCACTTGCTGAATCGCATTCACGTTTGACCCTTCGAGAAAGCGATGCAAAACCACCGGCTCGTCGACCGGCTCAATTGCACCGTCGGTGCGGAAACGAGTGTTTCCTTCGCGTACAAGTTCGTTCGTATCGGCGACGTTGAAAACGCCCAGCTGACCCAGAAGCTGACCATCGACACTCAGCGTTCCGTCGCTGCCGACATCGATTGACGCCGCGTCAGGCGGGATGAACACAGGCGCGCCATTGGCATCGAGCACGCGCGCGCCATCCATTGAAACCAGATCGCCATCGGCATTGGGAGAAAAGCTGCCAGCTCGCGTCAGCCGGTTGCCATCCTGGGTTTCGACCATGAAGAAACCGTCGCCTTCGATGGCAAAATCAAATTGCCCGCCGGTTTGCGTCAGCACGCCTTGTTGCATTGACGTATTTCGCGCCTCGGCCCGGCTCATGGAGAGGGAGGGGCTGTTCGGCATATCTCGAATGTATTCCGAGAACACCAGCCCCTGCTGGCGATAACCGGTCGTGTTGGCATTTGCGATGTTATTCGCCACCAGGCGCATTTCATTCATCAGCCCGGACTGGCGGGACAGGGTGACATAGGCGGTGTCCATCAGCGACCTCCTGCGATCAATGGAACAAGCGTACCAGTGAAAAACGTAACAAGGGTCTGAGTCATGAACCCCATCGAGATCCAGAACACGACGACGATGGCGATCAGTTTGGGAACAAAGGTCAGCGTCATTTCCTGTATCGACGTCAGAGCCTGAAACAGACCAACGACCAGGCCTGACACCAGAGCAACTGCCAGAATCGGGACCGATGTGATGACGGCGATCCAAAGAGCCTGACGCACGATGTCATAGAAAAGACCTTCGCTCAGCATCGTATCAGACCGGCATCCGAAGGATTTCCTGATAGGCCTCGACCACCTTGTTGCGAACGATCACAGCTGTCTCAACGGCCAGTTCGGTCTGTGCCAGCGCCTGCACCAGCGCGTGCGGGTCGGCTTGCCCGACCATCGCGGTCTGCGACATCTGCTCGCTGTGTTTCAACGTGGATGCAAAGTCCTGAAAACTTGCCTTCAGCCCCTGCACCATGCCCGAGTGATCTGGGTCGGCCTGGGTTGCAGGACGGGCGCCGGCATAATTCTGCGCGGCGTTCAATGATCGGATGTCCATTCTGGCTGTCCTTTATTTTCTGAGCAGTTCCATCAATGACGACGACATTTGCCGTGTTTGATCGAACATCTTGAGGTTGGCTTCGTAGCTCCGTTGCGCCTCGCGCGCGTCGGCTATTTCGATCATCAGATCGACATTCGATCCCAGATAGTGACCACTGGCATCTGCCATCGGGTGGCCGGGGTCGAAAATTCGTGTCAGGTCGCGTCGATCAAGCTTTACGCGGCCGGCTTGCACCACGTTCTGACCATCTTTTTCTATGGTCTCAAACGGCACCGTCTTGCGCCGATACCCGGGCGTATCCGCATTCGATATGTTTTCGGACACGTGGCGCAGACGGGCTGCCTGCGCACGCAAGGCGCTGGCGGATGCAGCCAATGAGTGGGAAAAATCGCTCATCCTCGGCCCCCTTATCCACGTCCCAGACTGGTGCGAAGGATGTTCATCGAGGATTTGTAGATCGCCAACGCGCGGTCGTGCTGTCGTTTGACCTCGACCGATTTCAGCATCTCTTCTTCAAGCGATACACCGTTGCCATTTGGATCACCCGACGGAACGGCCTGATGCTCTGCCCAGGGCTGCGCACCTGTACCGCCGTGCAGATGACCCCGCCGCGTAGCCACCATGGTCACTTCGCGTCCCGAGGTTTCAAGTGCTGTATGGAAGGGTTCGATATCGCGCGGCTGGTAGCCCGGCGTATCCGCATTGGCCATGTTGCGCGCAATCACCGCCTGCCGTTGCCCGGCATGGGTTGCCATTGCGTACGCAGTCTTAAGGACGTTCAAGTCATAGAACATCGGGGCTTCTCCCTCGATCAATTTCAATCAAGGCTTAACCCCGATTCCTTTAGAAACCGTTTTCAGAACCCAATTGGAGAACCCAAGATGTCTGATCTCGACCCGATGCTTCTGAAACATGAATTCGATCGGATGACTTCGATCCGCCACGTCGGCCTGGTCAGTGGTGTCGCACAAGGATTGATCGAGATCAGTGGCCTCAATGAACATGCGCGAATCGGAGACCTGCTTACATTGCGGCGGCGCGCGGGGCCCGATCTGGCCGGTGAAGTGCTGCATGTCGGTGCAGACCATATCCACATGATTCCGGGGTCCGCCCCTGACGGTGTCAGCCTCGGGGACCGTGTGTACCTTGATCCCTCGCCTGGATTCGCGCCCGCAACGCACTGGCTTGGGCGCGTCATTGATCCGTTTGGCAAACCGCTGGACGGAAAACCCCTGCTGAACGGGCCACAGGATCGCGATATCATGCAAGCCCCCCCGCCTGCGGTGGCGCGCAAGCCATTGGGAAAGCGGATGGCCACCGGACTATCCGTTCTCAACACCATGCTGCCGATTGTGCGCGGTCAACGCGTTGGGTTGTTTGCGGGATCGGGTGTGGGGAAATCAACGCTGCTGTCGACGCTGGCGCGCTTCATGCAGGCTGACGTGGTTGTGGTGGCTCTTGTCGGCGAACGCGGGCGTGAAGTGAACGAATTTGTTGCCCGCGCCATAGGCCCGGAAGCCATGAAGCGCACTATCGTAGTCGCCGCGACGTCCGACCAGTCTGCATTGGCGCGCAGACGGTGCGCGTGGTCGGCCATGTCGGCGGCAGAGTTTCTGCGGGATCTGGGGCTGAACGTCCTGTTTCTGGCCGATTCGGTAACCCGTTTCGCGGAAGCGCACCGTGAAATCGCCGTTGCCATGGGCGAAGCCCCGTCGCTCCGAGGGTATCCGCCCTCTGTCACCCCCCTGATTGCCAATCTGTGTGAACGCGCAGGCCCCGGCACGCAGGAGCAGGGTGATATCACCGCCGTATTCAGTGTCCTGGTTGCGGGCTCCGACATGGATGAACCCATCGCCGACATACTGCGCGGTGTGTTGGACGGGCATATCGTACTCAGCCGCGAGATTGCCGAACGCGGGCGCTTCCCGGCCATTGACCTCAGCAAATCCGTATCCCGCAGCCTTCCAGAGGCCGCGTCCGAGGCCGAGAACCAGATGATCAACGAAACCCGCAAACTTGTCGGCAGCTACGAACAATCCGAAGTCATGATAAAGGCCGGGCTGTATTCAGAAGGATCAGACCCGCTCTTGGATCAGGCCGTGCGCGTTCATGAGGAGTTGGACGCATTTTTCGGCAAACCCGATTCCGAAGGGATTGAAAACAGCTTTAACCGGCTGTCCCTGATTCTGCGCCGTGCTTCGGCCGGCCTGCCGCGTTAGCGAACTCTGAACAGTTTTAAGTGTTAAGGCCACCTTAAGACCTGCGCTGCTATCCCGATAGTCGGGTGATAAAAAGGTGGTGGAGATGGGTGCGCAAACCAATGCGGCGCCAATCATCATCAAGAAGAAGCGTGTATCGGGTGGCGATGGCCATCACGGTGGCGCGTGGAAAGTCGCGTATGCCGACTTTGTGACGGCCATGATGGCCTTCTTCATGTTGATGTGGCTGCTGAACGCAACAACGGAACAGCAACGAAAAGGGTTGGCGGATTATTTCGCGCCAACAATCCCGCTGAGCCCGGAATCCGGCGGCGGAGACGGGGCGTTTGGCGGCGACAGCATGCTGTCTGAAGAAGTGCTGCTGCGGGACGGTCAGGGTGCCACGACCACACACCCGACCGAATCGCATCAGGCCCGCGGCTCGATCGGAGTGAATGCCGAGGGCGGCGGCAAAGGGAACAAGGAAGACTTCACTACGTTGGAGGCGCAACTGCTGGGGCGCACGGGTGAAAGCGAGGTCTCGGACAAGCTGCTCAAGCATATCGTCACACGGGTCACAGATGAAGGATTGGTGGTGGAACTGTTCGACACCGACGATCAGGCATTGTTCGAATCGGGCTCTGACAAACCAACCAGCTTTCTGCGCTCCCTGGCCCTGATCCTCGCCCGAGCCTCGGATCTTGTCGTCAATTCGATCGCTGTCGAAGGGAATGTCAGCGCATCTCCGGTCGTACAGGCGCGCAACACAGCCTGGGAGTTGTCCACGGCAAGGGCCCAAAAATTGCGCCAGTTGCTGCAAGACAAGGGCGTTGCGGCACAAAGGATGGATCGTGTTACGGGCCATGCCGACAGAGAACTGTTCGCCGAAAATCCCATGGCTGCGCGGAACAACAGGATCGAAGTGATCTTCCTGCGCCAGCCCTAAATGATAGAGCGTATTTTACATGTTAGCGCGCTGTTAAGGGGCAGCGCGTTACCTGTTGCATCAAAGACGGACGCAACAGAAGGGCGCACCCATGACCATTTCCTCTTCGCTCAATGCCGGTGTGGCGGCGCTGAAAGCCAATGCCAACAGGTTGGCGACGATTTCCGACAACATCGCGAACTCTTCGACCTATGGGTATAAACGGGTCGAGACGGATTTTCATTCAATGGTCACGTCGGGCCAGGGTGGCAGCTATTCGGCAGGCGGCGTGCGGACGACAAGCCAGCGCATGATTGATCAACGCGGGCCCCTGGTCACGACCAGCAACTCAACCGATCTGGCAGTTCGCGGGCGCGGCATGTTGCCTGTGCGCCCCAGTTCGCAGATCGGGAATAGCTCGAACGAGATGCTGCTGACAACAACCGGGTCATTCCGCACCAACGACGAGGGGTATTTGGTTACCGAATCCGGTCTTGTTCTTCTGGGGTGGCGGGCGGCACCTGATGGCACTATTCCACCGGTTTCGCGCGACACACCCGCCGCGCTTGAACCCATTCAGCTCAGCGTGAATCAGCTGTCGGGTTCCCCAACCACGGAAATGAAACTGCGTATGAACCTTCCGGCCACGGCGACAGATGCGGGCGCGCCGGGCGACATTCAACCTTTGTCAGTTGAGTATTTCGACAATCTCGGCAAGTCTGAAAGCGTCGATATCCAGTTGGTTCCAACTGTTCCCGCAACCGGCAGCAGCAACGAATGGACCATGGTCTTGCGTGACTCGGCCTCGGGTGGCGCGATCATCGGTGAATACACGCTGACATTCACCGACAACCGAACGGCAGGTGGCACTCTGGCCAGCGTCACAGCTGTTTCAGGCGGTGCTTATGATCCAGCAACGGGCAGTATCATGGTCAACGTCGCCGGCGGACCGATGGAGGTAAATATTGGCCTGATCGGGGATGCAGACGGTATAACCCAATTGTCCGATACGTTCGCGCCCGTTTCGATCACACGAGATGGTTCTGCCGTTGGCACAATGACCAGCGTCCAGGTTGATGAGAACGGATATGTCTATGCGTTGTACGACACCGGCGTCAGCCGCCGAATGTATCAGATTCCGCTGGCAGATGTCCCCAATCCCAACGGTTTGACCGCGCTGGACAGCCAAACTTACGCGCCTTCCCGTGAAAGCGGTACGTTCTTTCTTTGGAATGCGGGCGAAGGCCCCACTGGGGATCTTGTTTCTTTCGCGCGTGAGGAATCCACCACGGATGTAGCGACCGAGCTGACCTCATTGATTCAGACGCAACGTGCTTACTCCTCCAGCGCCACGGTGATCCAGACGGTGGACGAGATGTTGCAGGAAACGACAAACCTGAAACGTTAATCCAGCTCTGACCCAAAGAAAGGAGCGGCCTCATGAACATGTCGACAGCACTCAATAACGCACTGGGCGGGCTGACTGCGGCCAGTCGCGGGGCCGCTGTGGTGTCCGGAAACATCGCGAATGCGCTGACCCCCGGCTATGCGCGCCGGTCCCTCGAGCTTGCAACAAGCCCTATATCCGGAAATGGCGTACGCACCGTAGGCGTGATCCGGCATCAGGATCCGGTTTTGACAGCCAACAGACGTTCGTCTGATGCTGAACTCGCCTTGCGGTCGGACGTTTCAGATTTTCACGCTCGGTTCGAACAGCTGGTGGGGTCTCCTGATGACGGCCCTTCGCTGTCGACTCGTCTGTCCTCGTTGGAAAACGCCTTCATCACGGCGGCCAGTCTGCCTGACTCGATCGAACGGCTGGATCAGGTTGCGCGCTCGGCCCGCGATCTGACCAACGAGCTGAACGCAGCATCAGAAGGCGTACGCCAGGCACGCTCGGATGCTGATCGAAAAATTGGCGCTCAGATCGAAACCCTGAATCAGACTCTGAAAGATATCGAAGACCTGAACGCCAAGATTCCTGCCATTCAAAACTCTGGCGGTGACATCGGTGCCCTGCTGGACCAGCGGCATGTCCTGATCGACCAGGTCAATACCCTGATCCCGGTCAATGTCGTGCCCCGCGCCAATGATCAGGTATCCCTGTACTCGGAGGGCGGGCTGATCCTGCTGGAAGGCACGGCCTCGGAGTTCACTTTTTCCACAACCGGTGAAACAAAGCCTCACATGACCGTGGCAAATGGTCTGTTGTCCGGTCTGGAGATGAACGGCAACCCGGTGCGGACAAGCGGAGACAACGCTCAAATCCGCGGCGGGGCACTGATGGCGCAGTTCACCATTCGCGACGATTTGGCAGTCGAGGCACAAGTTCAGCTCGACACGGTTGCAAGGGACCTGATCGAACGATTTGAAACGCCCGGTTTGGATTCGACCGCTCTTGCGACAGATCCCGGTCTGTTCACCGACGACGGCAACCGATTCAATCCTGCATCTGTTGTCGGACTTGCATCACGGATCTCACTCAATTCGACGGTCGACCCTGACAATGGCGGGGACAGTTGGAAACTGCGCGCGGGTCTGGGTGCCGCAACACCGGGTGACCCCGGGCAGGCGGCTCAACTGCGCGCGTTCGGGAACACATTGAACGACGCACGCCCGGTACCCGGCGGGCTGTTCGGCACGGGAAACATGCGCGCTGCCGAGTTGACCGAGGCCCTGTTGTCGAAAGCGGGCGCACACGCCCATGCCGCGGATCAACGCAAGACTTTTGCAAACAGCTTCCAGCAGCAAATGGCGCAGATCGAGGCCGCGCAGGGCGTGGATACCGATCAGGAACTGCAACGGCTCATGCAGGTCGAACAGACCTATGCCGCGAACGCCCGTGTCATCTCGGTTGTTGACGAGCTTATGGAAACTCTTCTGAGGTTGTGACCATGAACATCACTTCTATCGGCGATTTGGCGCGAGGAATGACCTTGCGAACCCGCGCAACAGATATCAGAACCCAGATCGAAACCCTCTCTTACGAGATGTCCACCGGGCGGGTACAGGACGTCTCGGGTCGGCTTGGCGGGGATTATTCGCAAATTCTGGATCTCGACCGCAGCCTCGCCAGACTCGACGCCTTTGGCATCGCAACGTCCGAAGCCGCCCTGTTCACCGACACCATGCAACTGAGCCTGAAAACCTTCGGAGATTCGGTCGGAGACATGACCGCGTCTTTGCTGGCCTACGGAACCGCCAATCAGCCCGTCAATCATGAACAAGCGTCCCAACAGGCGAAAAACGAGCTGGACACGATGATCTCGGCACTGAACACACGCGTGGGAGGGCGCAGCCTGTTTTCCGGCACCGCCACCGATGTGTCGCCTCTGCAATCTTCGAACGATCTTTTGACGGCGCTGAAGTCGCAATTGACGGGGCTTGCGACGGTCGCTGATATCAGGCTGGCGGCAGAAAACTGGTTCAATGACCCGGCCGGTTTCGACGCCGTGATTTATCAGGGGTCAAGCAGCACACTGTCTCCGATGCAGATTTCGGAAAACGAAAGCGTCACGCTGCCGATCACGGCAACGGATCCGGCGTTCAAGGCCGCACTCAGGGATGTCGCCGTTGCGGCGCTGGCCACCGACAGCGCATTGGCACTTTCGCCCGATCAGCGCACCGCATTGTTCACGCAGTTAGGGGTCGATCTGGCCAACGCACAGGATGCCACCGTAAAACTCCGGGCAAAAGTCGGAGCGGCCGAAGCCCGCATCGAAGAGGCTGCAACACGCAATTCCTCGGCCCGGACCAGCCTGGAATTCAGCCGGAATGAACTGATCGCGGCCGATCCTTATGAGACGGCAGCAAAACTGCAAACGGTGCAATTTCAATTGGAAAGCCTGTATTCCGTAACCGTTCGCAATGCGAACCTTTCACTGGTGAACTTTCTGAGATGAGGGCGCTGATACTTCTCCTGCTTCTTCTTCCCGGCATGGCTTGGGCAGGGACAATCCGTCTCAAGGACCTCGTGGATTTTGACGGTGTACGGGGCAACGATCTGGTGGGTTATGGCCTGGTGGTCGGCTTGAACGGAACCGGTGATGGGTTACGCAACGCGCCCTTCACCGAAGAAATCATGTCCAACATCCTCGAACGTCTTGGCGTCAACGTCACCGGTGAGGATTTCCGGCCCAAAAACGTGGCAGCGGTATTGGTCACGGCCAGCCTTCCGCCTTTTGCACGGGTGGGTGGTCAAATCGATGTAACGGTTTCAGCCATAGGCGATTCCAGCAGCCTCTTGGGGGGCACTCTGATCATGACCCCGCTGAACGCGGCCGACGGCCAAATCTATGCGGTCGCTCAGGGCACAATCCTTGCGGGCGGCGTTTCGGCTGAAGGAGAGGCAGCTTCAGTCGTGCGCGGGGTGCCAACTTCGGGCGTGATCCCATCCGGCGCGAGGGTCGAGCGTGAAATTGACTTCGACTTGTCAACTCTCACTCAGATGCGCCTCGCACTCAGAGAGCCAGACTTCACCACAGCCGCGCGCATCGAAACCGCGATAAACACCGAGTTCAACAGAGCCGTGGCGATTATGCGGGATTCCGGCACGGTTGAGCTCAACGTCGCGGCGACTCAGGCGGTTTCGACAGCCCATGCCATTGGGCGCATTGAAAACATTCTGGTTGAACCGGAATCGAAAGCGCGCGTTGTTGTCGATCAGCGCTCTGGCACCATTGTAATGGGGCAAGAGGTCCGAATTTCCCGTGTTGCGGTGTCTCAAGGCAACCTGACACTGACGGTTCAGGAAGCGCCGATTGCAGTGCAGCCCAACCCGTTCGCCAGAGGTGAAACAGTGGTCGTGCCACGGACAATCGCAGGGATCGAAGAAGAAGAGGGAACCGGCCTCGCCGAAATCCCCGAGGCCACCACGTTGTCCGAGGTTGTCGCAGGCCTGAACGCGCTTGGGGTCTCGCCTCAGGACATGATCGACATTCTGAAAACGATCAAGGCAGCAGGCGCGCTGCATGCGGAATTCATCGTCAGGTGAAGGGCACAGCCAGCCGGATGGGCGTGCTGCTGCCACGCCCGCCTCAGCTGCGGTCTATTTCGATTTCCAGCTGTCCAGCCAGCGGCGAAACCTGTTGCGCCGCTCTTCAATGGCATCACCGGCCGCATACAGGCCGTCTTCAACGTTTTCGATCATCGGATCGATCCGGGATTGCCGGAACCTGCGCCAACGCACCCATACCGCCCAAACGAACGCCGCAAAGATCGTCAGGAAGATGATATTGAACCATGGAATGATCCGCACATCCGGACCATCCACATGCTTGATGAAAATGGCGTTGGGAAAGATCGACATGAATTCATTGCGCCACCCGTAATGGGTCACGACCACCCATTTCGGGTTCTCCTTGGTCGATTTCGCATCATTGGCCTCGGTATACAGGTTCGCCGTGTCGAACTTGAAATACGGCGGCCATCCCCAGCCGGTATCCTCATTTCGGTACACGATGGGTTTTCCATTGGCCCGCACCGCCTGAATGAACTGCACATCCCGGTTGGACAGGCTGGTGGATTGATCTTCCGGCTCTGACCAGAAGATCCGGGTCCAGTCGTTCAGATCTTGCCGTTCTTCATAGGTGTTGACGATGCGCACAATGTCATGCTGGGGCAGAGAATATTGCAGGATCACGGCAATCGTGCCCCAGAAAATGAAAATGAACGCCCATTTCACATAGGCCATGCCTAAACCCTCACATGTAATTCACGATGTAGATCAGCGCGCCAATCGCCACCCACGGCACGATATAGACACCCAGGATCAGTTTACGCCGAAACGAGTTGTCATACACATGCAATCCGCGTTCGACAAAGGCTTCTTTGTTGCCCGTCTTGCCCTTTTCGTCCCACCAGTTTTCCAGTTTACGCCGGCGTATGCCGCGCGAGTAGAAAGACAGCCCGACATAGGCAATCGTCTGGATCACCAGCAAGATCAGCAAAAGGCGCAATAATCCAAACATTTCAACCTTTCCTCACCGAACCCCACGGACCAACCCGAGCAATTATGTCATCGCTGACGCGATCGTCGCCGCTCATATCCGGCTCATGTCCGAACAAGGCGGCGCGGGCGCCTTGCTTGTCCACCTGATATTCGCGCGCAAGGAAGTCGGCCACATAGGCCTTCTTGCTCTCGGGCCAGCCCGAATATGTTCGGTAGAACAATTCTTTGTGGCAGATGAACATCTGGCGCGGATCCAGCGGGGCCAATTCGGACAGCAGCATGTTGACCAGATCGCGGTTCGGCGTATCGGCGGCGCGAAGCGTGTAGAAATAGGCCGGGTGGTCCGAGGTGATGCGCGGCCACGGCCCGCCGTCACTTGCCCAGCGCAGCAGTTGAGCAAGCCCGTGATAGGCCTGCGGCAGGCGATCCGAGTGGTTTCGCGCCAGCCGCCGCATGTCGCTGCGGTCCAACCCGGTCAGGTCGACATCCGCATCCGCCGCCGCGTCGACGGTCAGGAAATCCATCTTTTGTTGCAGGATCGCGGCCGCATCCACGCCGCGCGCCTTGACGATGGGCTCAACCAGATCGTTGTAATCCAGAAACTTGGCAATCTGGTTACGCTGTGACGGGTCAAACGTGTACTTGATCGGCAGGTCGTCAGGCTTTTCACCCATGCAAATCGCGGCCGGGTGGTCCAGATCGGGAAACAGGTACAGCCCGCCGAAATGTGCCGTCCAGAAATTGCGCTGCTCAAAATCCGTATGGCGCAGGCGCACCGGGTTGCGGGTGACGTCGCCGGTTTCCTTGGCCGTCTCGATCATTTTCGCGATCAGCACATCATCGAACCAGGCGTCCTCTTCGGTTTTGAACCGTTCGACCATGCCCGCCAGTTGCTGTGCCTTGCGCAGGGTGCCGCCTGCGGTGTCTGCCTCGATCTCGATCTTGCGCAGGTTCAGCAGATCGCGGGGCGTGCTGAGTTTGATGACCGAGTTCACCAACTCTCCGGCCACCGCATCGGTGGCGGTCAGGGCGAACAGCTGCGCCTCGTTCATCTCGATGAATTCACGCAGGATATCGCGCGAGGTCGAGAATTTGACGTTCAGCAACGGCGCGCGTTTTTGTTCGGTCGTCAGCAGAATGAACTGCCGGTTGACCCCGTTGGGGTTGAGGTAAAGCTCGTCCTCCAGCTCAATCCCCACCTCCGGCGAATAGCCCGAGATATCCACATGAAAATCCGAAAGCTGAGTGGTCTTGCCCGCCAGATGCTGCAACGCGCGGTTATACCGCTCGACCAGAGCCGGGCTGGAGATGTGGACGAGGTTGCCGAACATCAGGCCTTTTTCGATGAGGCGGATCACTGTGACCACCGATGCGTGACTTGTATGTCTATTCCTTTGATCAAACCTACCCAATAGGGCGCAGACAAGATGATGCCTCCAAACCATGCCACTGAAGGGTCCAGTCCTTCATCCAACTTCCAGAAATCAAAAATAAAAATACCAGATGCAACTATCAAAAAGAAATACGACGCAACCGCCACACCCAAACTGGCCGACCACCAGAAAAAGAACCGCAACCACATGAATCCACCCCGAGGAACGGGCAAACTGCGCCTAATCACCCAAAGCACAAATTTGACCCCTACAAAGGCGAAAAGCGCACATCCTACTAGGTAGACAAAATCTAGCACTTAAGCACTCCCTCTGACTGGTTTGTGTTGCACAGCATTCAGCTTACTCTCGCGCTGCTGCGTCCAACAACCACCACCGCCAACACCAACAACTGCAGCGCAAATGCTCGCGCTGTAATTTGCAGATTGAACCCGATGTAAGACACCACACTGCCCTCAAACAGGATCAGCGACTCTTCCCATGAGGTCCCCTCAAAACCACTACCAACGTTCACGCCAAATTGGCACAGGAACAGCACCGCCACGACACCAACAAAGCCAAACACACCCCATCGCAACGGCAGCAAGAAGCCCAAAAACAGGGCAAGCCCGGCGGTAGTAAGAACAAGCATCACACCTTACCCTCCAGATACCGCCGCTTGGCCTCTTCCATCCGGCCCATCTCGCGGACGGCGTTTTCAATAGCGACCTCGTCGCTCTTGTCGGCATAGCGGAATTCGCTGTCCGCATAGCGGTTGATCTCTTGGATCACCATCTCAACCGTGATCGGCTGGCGCAGGTCCTCGATCATCGCCTTCTTGGTGTCGTAGTCGCGGAACAGGAACAGGTCGGGGGTTTCCATCCATTCGTCGGGCAGTTCGAAATCCATCGCGCGGACCTTAACCGCGTCGGTGATGTTCTTGATCGCGCGGCCGGTAAAGCGCTCATCCGCCTGCTGGATCGCCTTGAGGTAGGTGCCCATCTTGGCAATCGTATCCATCTGGCCGATATCGCCGGACACCCGGTCATAGACCTGCAACAGCGCGTCCTCATGCGGGCGGGAGTGACTTTCGAAACTGGCGGCGACAGCCTTTTTGATTTCCTGCGCGGCATAGGCTTCGTGTTCACCCAGCGGGATATCGTGGTTGCGGCCCATCAGCAGATGCAGGATGTCGATGTAATCCTCGCGCGTCTGTGGCCCGTCCACCAGAAACCGCGCACCCGCCCGTTGACGCAGGGCGTCGTCCACATTCTCGGGGTAGTTCGAGAACATGCCAAAGGTGCAGTTGCCGCGCACGACGGTGTTGGCGCCCGCAAAGCTCTCCATCAGCACGGCGGTGATTTCCAACTGCCCGGCTGACGATTGCCGGTCGCCGCGTTTACCCGCCAGCTGGTCGATATCGTCGATGGTGCCGAACCCGATGACCGAGGGGTCGATAATCGTGTTGATGAACGCCTTGGCGTTCTGGCCCGATTTGCCCTGATAGCTGTCGATATTGTCGGTGCTCAGGTTCTGATAGCGGAACGGATAGCCCGCGTTCTGGCAATAGTCGTTGATCAGCCCGGCCATCATCTGGATCAGGGTGGTCTTACCGGTGCCCGGTTTGCCGTCGCCCATGAAGGTAAAGATGAACCCGCCAAGCTCGGCAAACGGGTTCAGGCGGCGGTCGAAATCATAGGCCATCACCATCTTGGCCAGCTTCATGGCCTGATATTTGGCGATATGGTTGCCGACCACCTCGTTCGGCTTCTTGAACGTCATGGTCAGGGTGGTGGATTTGGCTTTTGAGGCCGGCTCAAACCCCCGGATCGTCAGATCGTCTGCCTCGATATGCCAGGCGGCGTTCTGGAACGGGGCCAGATGGCCTGCCGACCCTGCACGCAGGGCGGCTTTCTCCATCAGTTGTTCGGCATAGGCGCTGGTGGCCGCGATCAGACGGGCGTCGTCGGGGGCGTGTTTGGCCAGCACCTGATCCAGCTCCCACAGCGCGCCATGCAGGGCAAGCTGGCCATTGTCGGTCAGAACCTCTTCGATCTCACCGAGATCAACCGTGATTTCGCCCAGATGCGAAGACATCAGATAGGCAAGCGCGTTGCCGAACGTATGTAGCGTGATCAAAGCCTCAGCGGTCAGCAATTCCGAGAATTCGGTCTTGCGGGCGGCGGGCAGATCCCCGGCCAGATTCGCCCGCTTCAGATCGGCCAACGGGGTTTGTTCGGCATAAGCTTCAGCCACGGCCAGCGCGATGGCAATGGCCCGACGAATGGCCTGCTGCGTTGTGGCCTGAGGTGGCGAGACCAATGCATCGCCATCATCCGACGCCTCGATCCGTTCGACCAGATGTACCCCATCCGCGCGCACCGTGCGCCGCGTCACCAACCCTGGGGTCGTCGACCGAAACCGCCGTGCCGTTGACACACCCGGAGAGCGTTCGACGGCGGCCTCAAGGGGTTTGGCAATCCGCGGTGCATGCTCGAACCCGTTCAGCAAGGCGGTTGCTGCGGGATAATGCTTGCGAATGTCGTCTTCGCGCAATTCCATCTGATCTGACGTCAAACTCATCTCAAAAACCGCCCTTGCTTCATCTTTTCAAAAATACTCCCGCCGGAGGCGAAAAATTCAATATCTCAACACCTGCCCGGTCTTGCTGACGACGAACTTGCGCACATCGGCAAAACCCGGCGGGTTGCGCTCGGCCAGCACCTGAAACGGACGCTGGGGCAGGATGATCGAGCGCTGAGTGCGCGTGGCCCCGGTCTCGGCCCCCTGCCCGCCGAACGGGTCCAGCGCAAAAATCTCGCGCTCAACGGTCGAGAACCACCCGGAGCGCTCTTCGATCACCTCTTCGCTTTCCAGTTCTTCGGTGGTCCAGGCCAGTGCCCAATCCTGACCTTGCGGAGATTGCGCGTCCTCCAGCACCTGCCGCAGGGGGCCGGATTGCTCGGTATAGGCCGAGGAATACATCGGACCCACATGGATGCGGCGCAGGTGTTTGGGATGCAGGTCGTCGAAATCCTGATCGAAGCCTTTGGCAATCGTCACCAGTTTCAACCCACCCAGCGCTTGCGCCATCAGATGCGCCTGAACCTCGGGCCAGCGGCGCTGATCCTTGGGCAGGGCCGTTTTGCCGCTGTCCTCAAGCTGCATCAGATAGATGACGGGCAGGTTGATCTGGCTGTCATAGACCGCCCAGTGGATCAGGAATTTGCGTCGGTCCCCCTCATTTCCGATCCAGTGGCACTCGGGATCATTACGGGCCCAGAACAGCTGACCTTTCAGCAATTCCTCATAATAGAGCCTTTGGGACAGCGCAAATTGCAGCTTGGTGGGAATTTCCTGATCGCCGATGATCGTTCGCACCATGTCGGTTTTCAGGTCCTCTTCCGAGGGCATGTTTGCCAGATGCACCTGCGCCTGCTGCGCGTCGTTGGCCATGGTCAGCAACTCGGCCGCCACCGGAAAGCCGCTATCGCGCTTGTCCATGGCGAGGCTGCCAAAGAACCGCCCCGTGTCGCGCCCGACCAGCAGGTACTTCATGGAAAGCGCGCGGAAGGTGTAGAGCAACCCCGAGAGGTAGCGCGACACGATCCGCACCTCTTGTTTCGAGATCGCACCCTCCGCCTCCATCGTCGCGGCCACGCGCAGGAGGTGGACGGTGATCACCTCGAATTTGCGGAAATAGCGGCGCGAGGCAAAAATGTCGGTCAGGCCGACATGGTCTTGGGTGGGGTCAGTCATTATCCACGCGCTCTTTTCTTTGTCGGTGGCCGAATAACTTCTCATCAAGCTGTTCAAGTTTGATCAGACCGTTGGCGAACAATACGCAGAGGCAGAACGTTGCCAGAAGAACACCCACGATCAGCACAAGTTTGATCACCAAATGGTCTGGCATCCAATCAGCTGTCAGAAGAAGCAAAGTCAGGAACCCGCCAAAAACAACAAAGAGAATCCCTATCCTGAACCTGTAGCGTATTCCTTTTGGCTTGCCTTTGGAACGGAACGTCACTGAAGCGCCTCACCCGCCATACAAATTCTTATCATGCTTCTCGACAATCGAGGCAAACCGGCGCGCAAAGCGTTCATCCGCCTTGGCCTTTTTCTCCAGCACGTCGCGGGCGAAGACCATGTGGTCCTCATGCGCCTCAAGCATGTCGGCCATTTTCTGGTTGGTCGCGGTGCCGATGGCGGCCATGGCGGTTTGCGCCTCTTGGTCCGTTTGCACGCCGATCTCGTTGATGCGGTGGGCCACGTCCTGCTGTTGGGCGGTTTTCAACGACTTGGTCAGGGCGTCATACAGCACCACGCGCTGTTGCGTGTCTGTCTGCAGCTTGTTGATCAACACCATCTGCGTCGCCGCCTGGTTCTGTAGGGAGTCGACCCAGGTCTTGCCCTTTTCGATATAGCGCTCCAGCGTCTGGCTTTTGGCCAGCTTGACCTGCTCTTCCTGAACCTTGGCGTTGTATTGCTTGTTCAGCTCGGCCAGTTCGGTTTCCAACTGCGTCCGCGCTGCGGCGTCCTGTTCAACGCTGATCTTGTTTTCCAGCGTGATGATCGTCGGGTCCATGCCCTGAATCTCAGCCCGCAGCGCTTCCAGCTCAGCCACAGTGGCCTCGCGGTCGTCCAGCGTACCGGTCAGGTTTTCTTCAACCTTCACGCGCTGTTCTTCCAGAACGGAAAGCTGGCCTTCCAACAGCTTCACGATCACGTCGGACTTGGCGATCAGGTCCTGCAACTTGTCGTCGATATTAGCGGTGCGCATCCGCTCCTGCCGCATCGACTCGGATTTACCTTTTGAGAAGATACCGACAAACGTCTCCCACCCGGATTTCGAGCGCATCTCGTCGAAATCCTTCGAAAACGCACTGGTAACATCATCCAAGCCCATAATCAGCTCGGCAATATTGGCGTTCATCACCTCGGTATGGGCATGCACATCCTCAAGCGTGGCGTTTTCGATGTCGATATCCGCCTCGGCCGTGCCGATCTTGGCGCGCGCCGCTTCAATGCGCGAAGTCAGCCCTTCGATCTGAGACTGGCTTTCGCGCACTTTGGCTTGAGTCTCTTCTATCAACGCTTCGAATTGCTGGTTCGACATCTCTGCTGTCCTCTTTTTCTTTAATTACCCAATAAGATAGGGAATGTTACACCGATTTACATCCCCTGGGCCTCAAAATTCACCCAGACTTTGACAAACTCCTTTGCAAAAGGAAAGGCGAGACCGCCGAATGAAAGAAACAGATATCGAGTGACCTCATTAGATTAACTTGTTAAGTAAATTTTTGATCAAATCTGGATTGATTCCACATCCAGAGTGGCCATAGACAATTGAGACATCACCTGATTGGGTGCGCGCGACCCAATTCACGCCGGAGGCTTATCATGCTGGACGCAACGACCGATCTGAAGTCAATCCTGAAGAACCCCGAATTGCTTGTAACCAAAGCCTATATCGGCGGTCAGTGGGTAGACGGTGACAATGGCACGTTCAAAGTCACAAACCCCGCTCGGGGCGATGTGGTCGCCGAGGTGGCAGACGTCAGCCGTGCTCAGGTCGCCGGAGCAATCGCACAGGCTGAAGCCGCGCAGAAAGAATGGGCCAAACTGACCGGCAAGGAACGTGCAGCCATCTTGCGGCGCTGGTTCGATCTGATGATGGAAAACGCCGAGGATCTGGGCAAGATCCTGACCGCTGAACAGGGCAAGCCCCTGGCAGAGGCCATCGGTGAGATCGGCTATGGCGCGTCTTTCATCGAGTTCTTCGGTGAAGAGGCCAAGCGGGTCTATGGCGAGACCATTCCCGGCCATCAGCGCGACAAGCGGATCATGGTGATGAAACAGCCAATCGGCGTTGCGGCCTCGATCACGCCCTGGAATTTTCCCAATGCCATGATCACCCGCAAGGCAGGCCCGGCTTTGGCCGCCGGCTGCGCCTTTGTGGCGCGTCCGGCCACCGAAACGCCCCTGTCGGCGCTGGTACTTGCGCTGCTGGCGGAACAGGCCGGTGTGCCTGCGGGTGTGTTCAACGTGGTGCCCTCATCCCGGGCCAGTGAGATCGGCAAGGAGTTCTGCGAAAACCCCGGCGTGCGCAAGCTGACCTTTACCGGCTCGACCGAAGTGGGGCGCATCCTGCTGCGGCAGGCGGCAGATCAGGTCATGAAGTGTTCGATGGAGCTGGGCGGCAACGCGCCGTTCATCGTGTTCGACGATGCCGATCTGGATGCCGCCGTCGAAGGCGCGATGCTGTGCAAGTTCCGCAACAACGGTCAGACCTGCGTCTGCGCGAACAGAATCTATGTGCAGGCCGGTGTCTATGACGCGTTCGCGGCCAAACTGAAAGCGGCAGTGGAAGCGCTGAAAATCGGCGACGGTTTGACCGAAGGCACCACCACCGGCCCGCTGATCAATGCCGACGCGGTCGCCAAAGTCGAAGAACATATCAAGGACGTGACCGACAAGGGCGGCGCGGTTCTGACAGGCGGCCTGCCCCATGATCTGGGCGGCACGTTCTTCCAGCCAACCATCGTGACCGGCGTGACTCAGGACATGCTGGTGGCGCAGGACGAAACCTTCGGCCCGCTGGCCCCGCTGTTCAAGTTCGAAGACGAAGACGACGTGATCGCCATGGCCAATGACACGATTTTTGGTCTGGCCTCGTATTTCTATGCCAAGGACCTGAGCCGCGTCTACAAGGTGGCCGAGGCGCTGGAATACGGCATCGTCGGCGTGAACACCGGCATCATCTCGACCGAGCTGGGCCCGTTCGGCGGCGTCAAGCAATCCGGTCTGGGCCGCGAAGGCAGCCATCACGGCATGGAAGACTATCTGGAGATGAAATACGTCTGCATGTCGGTCTGATCCAATACGGTCTCTGTCCCATCGCGGCGGGCAGAGACCCCGCATCCGGAAACGCGATCGCGTCGTTGTAAAAACAAGTGTATAGCGGCGGCCCAGTCGACGCTGACACGGCTATTCTGCGGATTTGTCGCGGATTTGTTCGATTGCACGGGTCGCGAACTTTCCCTGCAACGAACCGTCCACCATGGCTTCCAGCGCGGGCAATGCAGAGGACGCCGCGCCACCTATTTTCCCCAATGCAATGGCTGCCTCTTTCCGGACAAACACCGACGGGCTTTCAAGAAGCGCGATCAATTCCGGCACCGCTGGCTCTGCCTCGGGACCAAACAGGGCCAGTGATTGGGCTGCCGTCCTCTGATCTTTGGCATCCCCCCGTGACAGATCTGCCCTCAGACTTGCTATGGTTTTTTCCGGAGGCAGCGCCGCCAGACGAAGCCCATCGTTCAGCCGGGCGTTCAGATGCTGGTTTTCTCCGACCCAGTGGATGATAAAAAGGTAATTCTGAACAGCGTCCTGTATGACACCGGCATGCTTGCCCTTTTGCCATCGGTCGATGATGGCCCTGCCCGCACGGCGATCTCCATTCAGGGCCAGAACCGAGGCCGCAAATGGCATCAACTCAGTTGCCTGCGGGTTTCTGTTCAACTCTTTCTCGATCACATCTGCTGCGCCCGTCAGGTCATTCAATGCGTACAGAGCCGCCGCTTCAAACAGCGCGTAGTGGCTGGGATAATTGGGATCCAGCCGGGTCGCGGCCTGCACAAAGGCCAGTCCTTCCTCGGGCTCACCCGCTGCAATCAAGGCCCATCCCATCGTCAGATGCGCCTCGGGGTCACTGGGTTGCAGCGCAATGGCTTTCGCCGCTTCTCGTCTGGCGTCTTCCGTTCCCCGGCCTACCCCTTCGGTACTGTTCCAATCCGGAAGACTGAGGCTGACAATAGCCCGGATGACGTGCACCAGGGCGGTGTCCTGCTCCATCACATCCCGGTAATACTTGAAAAACAGGCCAATGTGCATTTGCGCGCCTGACCCTGCGAACCCATTCCAATGATGAAAGATGTGCGGTCGCAAATGCGCCAGGGCAAGCGTCGCCCAGGCACGCCCATAATCCGGGTCCAGTTCCACGGCCTTCTCAAGGTGGGGAATTGCCGCAAGGTTGTCCTGTTCATTGAACTGCGAATACAGCTCCCACCCGCGTTGGAAGGCTTCGCGTGCTGCAATGGTCTGGGTTTCCACGCTTTCGATGGCTTGCCGGCTTTGAGGGTCGAGTGGAAGATCCAGCTCCTGAGCAATTGCGAGAACAATGGTTTTCTGTACCTCAAAGATGTCATCAATCGCACCATCGAGTCTTTCGGCCCAGATCAATCGCCCGTTCAATGTGTCGGTCAGGCGAATATTGATCCGGAAATCTTCATCCGCACGTCGCACGCTGCCGTCAACGACGTATCGAACCCCCAGCTCTTCGGCAAAACGTGCGATATCTATGTTTCTGTCGCGGTATGCGAAGGATGAGTTGCCCGCGATGACGAACAAACCGGATATTCGGGACAAGTCCGTGATCAAATCCTCAGAGATACCGTTGATCAGCATGTCCTTGGACGCGTCATCGGTGTAATTCGCAATCGGCAACACTGCGATGGAAGGTAGATCCGGCAAGGGGTAAACCATCTGCGCCTCTGAGGCACGCAATTGGCCAGCCTTCCACGGTTTCGTCAGAAAAAGCCCAACGGCCGCCAACATCACCAATAGAGCCGACAGTGGCAGCCAGCGGGATTTCCTCAGTGTGCGGCTTTTTCGCGGGGAAGGCAAAATTTCCGCTTCCACGCGAAAGGCCTGAACCGGGTCTGCGATGTTCTTGACGTTCTGTGGCCCGATCGGGGCAAAACCATAGGGCACTTTGTTGCGCGCATAATCGACGATGGATTGTGAAACAATGATACCACCTGGATCTGCCAGTGCCTCGAGCCGCGCGGCAACGTTCACCCCGTCGCCAAGGATGTCACCCGCGTTCGAAACCACATCGCCGACATTCAGGCCGATCCGAAACGTGATGACGCTATCCTGATCGGTTCCCGCATTTCTCTTTGCAAGCTCGGCCTGAATTTCGACGGCGGCGTGAACCGCATCGACGGCGCTGCGAAATTCGATCACAAAGCTGTCTCCAGCAGTGTTCGCGATACGTCCTGAATGCCGGGCGATCGCCGGCTCTATGACTTCGCTGCGGATCAGGCGAAGCCTTGCGATGGTACCTTCTTCGTCCAGACCAACCAATCTTGAGTAGCCGGCGATGTCGGCTGCCAGGATAGCTGCTAGTCGACGTTTTGGTCGGCTTTCCATAATACCCAAGACTATCAGGCGGATAATTTGCTGGGAACCGATTTTCGCGCACGCCCAAAACACAACGCCCCGCGTCTGGAGGAACGCGGGGCGTGTGATGCGGCAGCCCGGGAGGAGTGGACTGCCACGGGATAGTTAGAAGCCTCAGTTCACGGCTTTGGCGTCCACCACATCCTTTTCGATGGCTTTGGCCGAGGTGATCTCGATCCGGCGCGGTTTCAGGGCCTCTGGAACCTCGCGCTTCAGTTCGATGTTCAGCATACCGTTTTCGTGGCTCGCACCGGTGACGCGGACATGATCCGCCAGGGCAAACCGACGCTCGAACGCGCGGGTGGCGATGCCACGGTGCAGATAGGTACGCTCTTTGTCTTCAGCGGCTTTCTTGCCTGACACGACAAGTGAATTCTCTTTCACTTCTACGGTCAGGTCGTTTTCCGAAAAACCGGCAACGGCCACCGAAATTCGGTAGGTGTCGACATCGGTTTTTTCGATGTTGTAAGGTGGATAGCTGGGCTGGGCCCCATCGTTGGTCAGAACGCGATCCATCATGTCGGCGATCTGGTCAAAGCCAATGGTGGCGCGGTGCAGCGGTGCAAAATCAAACGTACGCATGTGTCATATCCTCATTCTTGAGCGATTTGTGATCAGTGCCCTCGCATCGGACGGGCGATATCAAACACCGGACCCCGTTCAGGCAGTCCGATACTCATCACATGGGTAGCGATTTCGCCGAGTTCAACCCCCGCCGGAACGGATGAATTTAGCACCGGATTCTGACTTGCCGGACCCGACCTGCAACCGTCGGATCGACGCCTTGGGCCGAGGTGCGTCGCGCCGCATGATGGCCTTGAGTTCTGCGACTATCCCGTCAAGCTCCATACCAAACCCCACCTTTCTGCGGCCGTTTGTCCCTACCGCCGAAACCACGGACAGGATCTGCCAGCGCGCACCGTTTTTCGCCAGAATTGCAGACCCCGAAGACCCGAACGTAATGTCGCAATCAAAGGTGATCAGCCCCTGCCTGCGGTCGATGATACGGCACGACCGTTCTCGGGTGATCGCCTCGGACCGGCCCCGCCCATACGAGGCAATGCTGATCTCGTTGCCCGGAACACGGCCGCTGTGAAGCGCAAAGGGGTCGGCGACCGAATACGGAATAGGCTCGTTCAGCCGCATCAGTGCGACGTCCAACTGGACACCTTCGTGCGAAAGCGGGTTCTGCGAACCATAGCTGGGATGAACCGCGATTTGCGTGACCTGACGTTCGGCCAAGGCGTTGCCGTTGCTGAGGCCTGCACGAAACGTGATGTCTTCGGGCACGTAAGTCTTCCCGGTACGACGATCCACCGCACAATGGGCCGCGGTCAGCACCATGTCCTGCGCGATCAACGTACCGGTGCAATACGAGGCATCGCGGACATCCAGCCGTCCGACAGCCTCCCAACCCAAAAGATCCTCTCGGTCAGTCAGCATACGCTTGTTGGATTGCGCATGCGGTGCTGTCGCCAGGACGCTCAGGCCCAATAACAGGCTCCAGAAGACTCTCATCATGGTCGAATGAACCTTGCGCCTATGTTCTTGTTCGCTCCCGATCCGGACGAGGAAAGCCCAAATCCCCGCCCCGCAGAAAGTTCGTCGCGCAGCAATTGCAGCGAATGCTCAACCGCGGTTCCGATTGCAACACTCTGGCCGTCCATGCTGGCCTTGGCCGCTACCACCGATACGATCTGAGGACGCGCGCCCGCGAAAGAAAAAACCGGTGCCCCCGAAGACCCGAAATCAACATCGCAGGACATGACCAAAACCCCGGCCTGCCGGTTCATGACCGAGCAGACCTGTTGCAGAGACGGAGCTTCTGACCGGTCATGCGCATAAGACACAACGCCCACTTCAGCGCCGCGTTTGGGCTGATCGCCCGACTCAAATGGAATTACCGCGGCATTACGGATCGGCTGCCACAGCTCGATCAAGGCCACGTCCGCGCTTACCCGGTCGGCCGTTGAATCGACGCCATATTGGTAGTCCGGATGGATCACTGCCTGGCGCGCGGTCCGATAGGCCAACGCACGTCCCAAACGCCACCCGGCCAGAAACTCGATATCCGCGGGGTTGATCCGTTGACCGGATCTCTTGTCGAACAGGCAATGCGCCGCAGTCAGTACAAGCGTCGGCGACACCAGCGTTCCGGTGCAAAACCCTGCCCCGGCGATATCCAACCGCCCGACAGCCATCCACTCGCGCCCGGAATCCGACGTATCCAGGCTTTCCAGCCCGGTGTCCTGCGCCGTGACCGCCAATGGCAAGACACAGAGCACGATCGCCTTGATCCAGTTGCGCACGCGGTTCTCCGAGACTCACTTCGAAGCTTTTGTCCTACGTGCCGCGTTGGGCGAAAATAGGGCGGTCAGGCACCAAAGGAATTTCCCTGGAAAATGATGCGCGCTGGCATCAGCACGATTCACCGCAGGACGGGAACGGCGTTCCCTGCTCTGTGCAAGGCCGGTGGCTTTGGCCCGCCCGTCGCCCAGTCCAGCAACTCTACCGTATGAACGATCGGTAGTTGCGTAGCAGAACCGATCTGCATCATGCACCCGATATTGCCGGCGGCAATGATATCAGGCTTTTTCGCCTCAAGTGTTCTGACTTTTCGCTGTTTCAACTGGCCCGATATTTCCGGCTGCATCAGGTTGTACGTTCCCGCGCTACCGCAGCACAAATGACTGTCGGCGGGTTCGACAACCGAGAAACCCGCGTGTTTCAGCAAATCTTTGGGATAGGATTTGATCTTCTGCCCATGCTGCAACGAACAGGCCGCATGGTAGGCGACGGTCAGGTTTTGGTTTTCGCCCGTCGGCAGATCCAACTTGATCAGAAGTTCACTGATATCCATGGCGATTGCAGACACACGCGCCGCATCTTCGGCCAGCGGGTCATTGCGAAACATGTGTCCATAATCTTTCACGGTGGTGCCACAGCCGGAGGTATTGATGACTATGGCGTCCAACCCATCACCGTCCATTTCCCGCTTCCAGGCTCTGATATTGGCTTTTGCCGCCATATGACTGTCTTGCACCTTGCCCATGTGATGGGTCAAAGCTCCGCAACACCCGGCACCTTCGGCGATCACGACCTCGCACCCCAATCGAGTCAGCAGGCGGATCGTGGCGTCATTGATATCGGTGTTCAGCGCCCTTTGCGCGCAGCCCGTCATCAGCGCCACCCGCATTTTTCGTTCGCCGCCGGGCACAAAACTCTGCGGATCATCGTTGCGGCTGACAGGCGGGATATGCTTGGGCGCCATGTCCAACATCGCGCGCAGCCGGGCATCAGGCATCAGGAACCGGAAAGGACGGCCCAGCCTGGCCCCGATCAGGGCCCAACGGAATCGCATGGGATAGGGCAGGATCTGCGCCAGAACCCAACGCAACGCACGATCCGTCAGCGGGCGCTTGTAGTTTGCCTCGATGTATTCGCGCGCATGATCGACCAGATGCATATAGTGCACGCCTGACGGGCAGGTGGTCATGCAGGCCAGACAGGACAGGCAGCGGTCGATGTGCTTGACCGTCTTTTCGTCGGGCACACGCTCGTTTTCCAGCATGTCCTTGATCAGGTAGATGCGCCCACGCGGACTGTCGAGCTCATCTCCCAGCACCTGATATGTCGGGCACGTGGCCGTGCAAAATCCGCAATGGACGCAGTTGCGCAGAATCTCGTTCGAGCGCTGGATTGCCGGGTCCAGCAATTGCTTTTCCGTGAATTTTGTCTGCATCGCCCTATCCCATCAGTCCTGGGTTGAACAAACCGCGCGGATCAAATTTCGCACGCAAGCCCTTTGTCAGAGCCGATATTGATGTGGGTTCCGGATGAAATCGCCCCTGTTTTCTGATTGTTTCGCAGTCGGATCGTACCAAAGTGGCATGACCTGAAAACGCACCAAGCCGGGCACGCACATCCGTGCCGGCCGGGACCCGCAGCCAGACAAGACCACCGCCCCAGTCAAACAGCGCTTGATCCGCTTCGGCGCGCGCCGAAATCTCCGCCGCGTCACCCGGTTTTATCGAAAGCCGCCAGACGTCCCCGTCCTTGCCCTGAAATGGGTGAACGTCACGTATTCCAGCCCAAAGCGCCTCGGACTTGCTTTCCTCAGCAACGTCCCCAAAACCTTCCAACTCAGCTGTCAATCTGCTTGTCCGATATGCAACCGAATCCACAAAACCTTCGACCCTAATCAAGGCTTTTTGAAGACTTGGGTCATAGGCCGCGCCCGTCACCTCAAATGGAGATTTCAGTGCTGCCGAAAGAACCCGCACAGCAACGCCGATGTCTGAGACTGCAACGGAAAGGGTTGAACTTCGCTCCGGCTTGGGCAGCACCTTCAACGACACCTCGGTCAGAACGCCCAAAGTGCCCCAAGACCCACCCATCAGCTTGACCAGATCGTAGCCGGTGACGTTCTTCATCACCCGCCCGCCGTTCCTGATCACCTGCCCGCGCCCGTCGACGAAGCGCACTCCTAAAAGATAATCCCGGCACGCCCCGGCCTGAATCCGCCGCGGGCCCGAGATGTTGGCCGCCACAACACCGCCAATCGTCGGCTCACCCCGAGTCTCCAGCAAACCCCGGTGATCCATCGGTTCAAAGGCCAGTTGTTGCCCTTCCCCATCCAACGCCGCCTCAATCTCAGCCAGCGGTGTACCCGCCTTTGCCACAAGTGTCAGCGCCCCGGGTTCATAGAGGGTAATACCGCTCAGCCCGGATACCTTCAGTTCGGGCTCCCTCCCGGTCACACCGCGCGTACCACCTCCGGCAATCCGCACCGGACCGCTCAGCCCGGCCACAAGTTCGGCCAATTCAGCTTCCGTCTCAGGTCTCATTTGCTTCATCTTTTCCAAAATACTCCGGGGGCAAGGGGGCAGAGCCCCCTTGCTCCGCCGCAATGCGCCGCGCCCGAGACACATCCAAAGGGAAAACTTTCGCAGGATTCAGCAGCCACTTGGGGTCGAACACATCTTTGACCGCCATCTGCGCCTCAAGATCGACAGGGGCATATTGATGCGACATGAGATCCCTCTTCTCGATGCCCACGCCATGCTCACCGGTCAGACAACCGCCTTCGTCCACGCATAGTTTCAGGATTTCGGCCCCGAATGCCTCGCATTTTTCCAGATCACCCGGTTTGTTGGCATCGAAAAGGATCAGCGGATGCATGTTCCCGTCCCCTGCGTGAAAAACGTTCCCGACAGGCAGACCGAATTCTTCACTCAACTCACCGATGCGGCGCAGCACCGTCGGCAGGGCCGACACCGGGATCGTACCGTCCAGGCACATGTAATCGTTCAACTGCCCCATGGCGCCGAAGGCCGATTTCCGACCAAGCCAGATTTTTGCGCTTTCTTCGGGAGACTGGCTTTCTCGCAGTTCGACCGGGTTGTGGCGTTTGGCGATCTCGATGATTTTCGATAGCTGATGGTCGATTTCCGCTTCAGACCCTTCCACTTCGACAATCAACAGCGCATGGCAGTCGGGGTATCCGGCATGCGCAAAGCTTTCGCATGCTTTTATGCACAGCGTGTCCATGAACTCGATCGCAACCGGCAGAATACCCGATTTGATAATGTCCGAGACACACCGGCCCGCCACTTCGTTGTCGTCGAACCCCATCAGAACCGGCCGGGCGCCTTCGGGTCTGCGCAGAACGCGCAGTGTCGCTTCGGTCACCACGCCCAACTGACCTTCCGAGCCGCAAATGACGCCCAACAGGTCCAACCCGGGCGCATCCAGATGCGCGCCGCCGATCTCGACGACACTGCCATCCATCATCACCATGGTCACGCCCAGAAGGTTGTTCGTTGTCACACCATATTTCAGGCAATGGGCACCACCTGAATTCATCGCGATATTGCCGGCGATGGCACAGGCCAGTTGCGAAGACGGATCCGGCGCATAGAAGAAGTCTTCTTCCTCGACCGCACCGGTGACGCTCAGATTTGTGCGCCCCGTCTGCACCCTGATGAAACGGTTGTCATAGTCAACTTCCAGCACCTCATTCATCCGCGCGACGCCCAGAATGACGCAATCGGCCGTCGGCAACGCCCCGCCGGCCAGCGACGTACCCGCACCGCGCGGCACGACCGGCACGCCTTCTTCATGGCAAATGCGCAAAACGTCCGAGACTTCCTGCGTGCTCGACGGCAGCACGGCCAGCATCGGAGGGCATTTGTAAGCCGTCAGGGCATCGCATTCATAGGCTCGGGTTTCAACCGGATCATGGATAATTGCCGTATCTGGTAGAACCCGCGACAGCCGCGAAACGATCGCGCCTTTCCGGTTCAGTACGTCCGGGCTTGGCTTTGGCATTTCCATGGCGTCCCTCCCTTTGGTAAAATAATATTACCAATTTACCGCACTGGCAAGTTCCGATCTCCGGTCGTACTGTCGCGCCATGACCTGGATCGAACGTGCCGCCCTGTTTTCCCCTCTGGATTATGCTGCCATGGCAATATTGCTGGGTGCGTGGCTGTGGATCGGATGGAAGATCGAACACCCGTCACCACAAAAGCCGTCCGTCGCCCTTGTGATGGATGGCTACCGCCGCGGCTGGATGCACGAAATGGTCACACGCCAGCCACGCATGTTCGACGCTCAGGTCGTGGCCGCCATGCGTCAAGGCAGTACCTTTTTCGCCTCAACCACGATGATTGCCATCGGGGGCGGTCTGGCCCTGTTGGGCAATACCGAGCGGCTGGCCGGAGTGGCTACGGATCTTGCCATCGGCAGCGCTCCGGCGATGGTCTGGGAAATCAAGATACTTGTCGTCGTCCTGCTGCTGGCCAATGCTTTTCTGAAATACGTCTGGGCACATCGTCTTTTTGGCTACTGCGCCGTGTTGATGGCCTCGGTCCCCAACGACCCCGAAGACCCGAACGCCTATCCTCGGGCCGGTCAGGCGGCCGAGATCTGCGTGACCGCCGCCCGAAGCTTCAACCGTGGTCTCCGCGCCACCTATTTCGCCCTTGCTTCGCTGGCATGGTTTCTTGGGCCGATGGCATTGGTGTTGGGCACGATGATCACATTCGGTGTCCTGTATCGCCGCGAGTTTGCATCGCAGTCCCGCGCGATCCTCATGGCCCAAACCTCAAACACAGAGACGTGATCCCCATGCGCCGCGTTACACCGTACGTTCGATCCATGCGATATGTGATTCTCAGTGCCCTTCTGGCTGCCCCTGCCCTTGCCGACCCGCCGACAGTCGAACAGGTCCGCGCCAGTGCCACAGGTGACACATGGCGGTTCGACGTGACGATCCGGCATCCCGATACAGGCTGGGATCATTACGCCGACGGATGGCGCGTTTTGGACATGGACGGGAATGAGCTGGGAATGCGTGTGCTGCACCATCCGCATGAGACCGAGCAGCCTTTTACACGCTCGCTTGGTGGCGTGGTCATTCCGGAAAGCGTTTCGCAGGTGCAGATTCAGGCGCGGTGCAATGTGGATGGCTGGAATGAAGACACCACATTGGTCAAATTAGACTAACCTTCAGAATATCCCCATGGCAAGACCCGCACCCAGCGCGGAACCGATCTCGCGACACCGATCCAGTTGATCTTCCGGAATGGCTTTCCGGGCCAAAATGGCCTCGGGCGTTTGTGCTTGGGTGCAGATGATCAACGGAGGCTGAACCTCTTTCAACCGCCAGCCAGTGGCAATCCGGGCAATCTGGCGGGCGGCATTCTGTCCGTCTGATCCGGCGCAAATCATCTGCACATAAGGGCGACCTTCGATCTTTCCCAGCACCGGGTAATAGCAGCGGTCGAAAAATTCCTTCATCAGGCCCGAAATCGCCGCCAGATTTTCTGGCGCGCAGAAGATGTAGCCGTCGGCGGCCAGTACATCTTCAGGCCCGGCCTGATCCGCGGGAACGAGTTTCGTGTCCGCCTCACCCCGCGCTGCTTCAGCCGCCGCTTCGGCCATCTGCCGGGCACCGCCTGTGCGCGAGTGGTAAACGATCAGAAGCTGCGCCATGTCAGACCCGGTGATAGGGACCGCCCGACAGAATGGTCGCGGCCCGATACAGTTGCTCGGCCAGCATCACACGGACCAGCATATGAGGCCAGACCATCGACCCGAACGAGAGGGAAAAGTCGGCTTCTGCCCGCAAAGCAGGGTCTATTCCGTCGGCCCCGCCGATGATCAGCGCCAGATCCTGCCGCCCCGCATCGCGCCAACCACCCAGTTTCTTGGCAAAATCGGGCGAAGACATCACGCGCCCGCGTTCGTCCAGCGTACAGATCACCGCGCCCTTGGGCAGCGCCTTGCGCAGCAACGCGGCTTCGGCCCCCATGCCTGCGTTTTTCTTGTCTTCAACCTCGATCACCTTCGCAGGACCAAGACCCAGGCCACGGCCGGTCCGGTCAAAGCGGGTCAGGTAATCATCAAGCAGGGATTTCTCCGGTCCGGCGCGCAATCGCCCGACCGCAACTATGCTGATACGCATATCTCTCTCGCCTCCGGCCCCTCAATACGGGCCGGGATGGCGCCTCAGTTCGCCGAGGCGCTGCCGCCCTGAGGCAGCCACATCTTTTCCAGCTGGTAGAATTCGCGCACTTCGGGGCGGAAGATATGGACGATCACGTCGCCCGTATCGATCAGCACCCAGTCGCCGGCATCCTTGCCTTCGACCTTCGAGGTGAAACCGAATTCCTGCTTGATGCGATCCGTCAGCTTTTCCGCCATGGCCGAGACCTGACGGGTCGACCGACCCGAAGCAATCACCATGTGATCCGCGACAGACGACTTGCCTTGCAGGTTGATCTGCACGACGTCTTCGGCCTTGTCATCGGAAAGTGAGGAAAGGATACGCTCAAGCAGCTTGTCGCTGATTGACTGAGAGCGGGCCATTACACCGGCCCCGTCTTCGGCGGGCAAACCCGCCTGTGTATGTAGAGACAGGACATAGTCCTCCTTTGCTGCGCGCCGCCAAACCCCGGCGCCGGGGTACTAATAAGGTAACAAGGGGAATGCAACATTTCAATGAAAGCGCGTCCGGCCCCGTCCACAGGTGATCACTCTTCTGCGATTTGTTGCATGTTTGCGTTTTCGGGCAAAATCCGAACCTCGCGCTGCGGGAAGGGGATCGAGATGCCTTCGTCCTGAAACGCATCCCATAGCGCAAGATAGACATTACCCCTAATATTGGTCAGCCCCTTGGTCGGATCGCTGATCCAGAACCGCAGAACGTAATCCACGCTGCTGTCACCAAAGCCGGTGATATGGCAAACCGGTTCATGTTTTCCGCCACTCAGCACGCGGGTCACCGCCTTTACAGCCCGGATCGCCGTTGCACGCACTTTGTGGGGATCATCCTCATAGCTGGTGCCGAAATCCAGATCCAACCGTACGAATTTGTCGGAATGCGACCAGTTGACCACCTGGTTGGTAATCAGGTCCTCGTTCGGGATCAGGTATTCCCGCCCGTCCCGCGTGACGACCGAGACATAGCGTGCGCCCAGCGCGTTGATCCAACCGAACGTGTCACCCAGCGAGATCACGTCGCCCGGCTTGATCGACCGGTCCATCAGGATGATGATCCCCGAGATCAGGTTCGACACCACTTTTTGCAGGCCGAACCCGATGCCCACTCCGATTGCGCCCGACAGCAGCGCTATGCCGGTCAGATCGAAGCCCAGCGTGCGGATCGCGGCCAGAAAGACCGCACCGTACAGCAGCACCTGAATTCCCTTGGCCAACAACACCTGCATAGACGGGGTGATGTCGTCATTGCTCTGCAAGCCACGCTCGGCCGCGCGGGTGCCGATGCGGGCCAGCGTCAACAGGACTCCGATCAGCAGAATGGCCTTGAGAATGCCCAGCAAAGAAATGTGCAGGTCCCCGACGGAAATCGCGACCCCATCGAGGAACTCGGCCACGTCATCCGTCAGATTCAACGCAACAAGCGTTGCATAGACCCACATTGCCCACTTGAATATCCGGCGCAGCGTCCGGTTGCGGACAAGCCTCGCGACCAATGCGATAGCCAGCCACGCAGTTGCCAGAGTTGCAATGATCCCAATGAGGTAACTGCGCGAAGGCCAGGTGACATGCTGCATAACCTGATACAGGAACCAGGACAGCAGCACGAAATAGACCAGTGTCAGCCGCTGCATCATCTGCACCATGATGCGAAGCCGCCATTTCGGCCATCCGGTGCGGGCACGCGTCCAGGCATCCCATCGCGGCTGTGTCAGAGTTTTCAGAAGGAAAGCCAGCGCCCAAAGAAAAAGGATGATGATCAACTGATACTGCCGCCAGCCCGGCGTAATCACCAACTCGACCAGTTCTTGAAGCTCGGAAGAGAACCCCGCGACCATGTTGTTGTAAAGGTCTGTCAGCGAGCTGGGGATCAGGTCTTGGTTCATACGCGCCTCCTGCACGGCAGCTTGGACAGCAATGCTAGGCGATGCAAGTCTGACACCGGTTTTGAACCTTGATTGCAGCAAAGGCGCGGTATATCTGAACCGCATGAGACTCAATGTGGCCCAAGAACAGAATCTGGAAGACCGCGCGCGTCTGCGCGAACGGTTCTTTGGGGCTGCCCGCACGGTCCTGGCGCGCCTACCCGTCGCCTGAGCCAACTCGCCAGCTATTTCTCATTTCATACGGGAGAGGACACATGTCCCCCAAAACACTCTATGACAAGATCTGGGATGCCCATGTCGCGCACGAAGCCGATGATGGCACCTGCCTGCTGTATATCGACCGCCATCTGGTCCACGAGGTCACCAGCCCGCAGGCGTTCGAAGGCCTGCGCATGGCAGGCCGCAAGGTGCGCGCCCCAGAAAAAACCATTGCCGTGCCGGACCACAACGTTCCGACCACGCCGGATCGGGTGAACGGTATTGAAAACCCGGAATCGCGCATTCAGGTCGAAGCGCTGGACAAAAACGCCCGGGATTTCGGCATTCACTACTACCCGGTGAATGACGTCCGTCAGGGCATCGTGCACATCGTCGGCCCCGAACAAGGCTGGACCCTGCCGGGCATGACCGTCGTCTGCGGCGACAGCCATACCGCCACCCATGGCGCATTCGGCGCATTGGCCCATGGCATTGGTACGTCCGAGGTCGAACACGTTCTGGCCACGCAGACCCTGATCCAGAAGAAATCCAAGAACATGAAGGTGGAAATCACCGGTAAATTGCAGCCGGGCGTGACCGCCAAGGATATCACCCTGGCCGTGATCGGCGAAACCGGCACCGCCGGCGGCACCGGCTATGTCATCGAGTATTGCGGTGAAGCCATCCGCAACCTGTCGATGGAAGGCCGCATGACCGTCTGCAACATGGCCATCGAAGGCGGCGCACGCGCAGGACTGATTGCACCGGATGAGACCACGTTCGAATATGTCAAAGGCCGTCCGCATGCGCCGAAAGGTGCGCAGTGGGAAGCCGCGATGAATTGGTGGAAAACACTCTACACCGACGAAGGCGCGCATTTCGACAAGGTTGTCACGATTCGTGGCGAAGACATCGCGCCTGTCGTCACCTGGGGCACTAGCCCCGAGGATGTTCTGCCGATCACTGCAACCGTGCCGCACCCTGAGGATTTCGAAGGCGGCAAGGTCGAGGCGGCCCGCCGGTCAATCGAGTATATGGGTCTGAAAGCCGGTCAGAAGCTGAGCGATGTCGAGATTGACACCGTCTTTATCGGGTCCTGCACCAACGGACGTATTGAAGACCTGCGTGCCGCGGCCGAAATCCTGAAAGGCAAGAAGATCAAGGACGGGATGCGCGCCATGGTCGTGCCTGGTTCGGGGCTGGTCCGCGCCCAGGCCGAAGAAGAAGGCCTGGCCGACATCTTCAAAGAGGCCGGGTTCGAATGGCGTCTGGCAGGCTGTTCGATGTGCCTGGCGATGAACCCCGACCAGTTGCAACCGGGCGAACGCTGTGCCGCGACCTCGAACCGCAACTTCGAAGGCCGTCAGGGCCGGGGCGGGCGCACACATCTGCTGAGCCCGGCAATGGCTGCCGCAGCGGCAATCACGGGACGGCTGACAGACGTCCGTGAATTGATGTAAGGTGCCCTCATATCTAGATATTTGAGGGATTGAACAAATGAGTGACTGGGTCAAATGGCTCCTGCTGGGGCTTCTATCAATTGCGTTCGGCGTCTTTGCGCTGGGCAATGCGATTGCGGCTTCGCTTGCTGTAACGGTCGTGACCGGTGCGCTGCTGCTGATTGCGGGCGCGATGCAGGTGGTCGGCGGTTTCACCGTCGAAGGCACAGGCAACAAGATTCTGTCACTCAGCATGGGTGCGGTCATGCTGTTCCTGGGCTGGTCCTTTCTGGATCACCCGCTTCAGGGAACACTGACGCTGGCAACCGTGATGCTGATCCTGTTCATGGCAGGCGGCATCGCGCGGGTCATTCTGTCGTTCCAGATGAAAGGAACACAGTTTTTCTGGCCCACGATGATCTCAGGCATCTTGTCGATCATCCTCGCAGGTATCATCTGGTCTTATGCAAGCAGCGAACCCGCCGCTTTGCTGAGCCTTCTGGGTATCCTGCTGGGCATCGAGATGCTGTTCAACGGGTTCGGATTGGTGTTCATGGCGTTCTTCGTCAAGAACGCACCCAAGGACGAAACAACAGAAGCGAAAGAAGCTTAATCGCGGGAAACGGGCGCGGCCCTCTCCTGCAGGAGTGCAGACATGGAAAAGTTTGAAAAAGTCCACGGGGTGGCCGCCCCGATGCCACTGATCAATATCGACACCGATATGATCATTCCCAAAGTGCATCTGAAAACCATCAAACGGTCCGGCCTTGGCGTCGTGCTGTTTGATGAAATGCGCTATCATGATGACGGGCAGGAGAACGAAGAGTTCGTCCTGAACAAGCCCGCCTATCGCGAGGCCGAAATTCTGGTCGCCGGCGACAATTTCGGCTGCGGCTCGTCGCGCGAACACGCTCCCTGGGCGATCAAGGATTTCGGCATCAAGGTCGTGATCTCGACCAGCTTTGCCGACATCTTTTTCAACAACTGCTTCAAGAACGGCATCCTGCCGATCGTGGTCGAGGAAGAACACCACGCGATCCTGATGGAAGACGCACATAAGGGTGAGAACGCCCGCATGACCGTGCACCTGGAAGATCAGCAGATCACCACTTCGGATGGGGTCGTGATCGAATTCGACATCGATCCGCACCGCAAGCACTGTCTGCTGAACGGTCTGGACGATATCGGTCTGACCATGGAGAAAGACCACCACATCGACAAATTCGAGGATCACGCAAGTCAGGCCCGCCCCTGGGTGTAAGGCCTTAGCCGATTCTTTGGATACTCAACCTAACGGGGTCGCCAAGGCGGCCCCGCTCTCATTCTTGGGGTTGATTTTACCAGAACCACAACATCTTGGTCTCACATTGAGATACACGTCGGATTTGCGTCGAAAATGATGCAATCCCGCACCAGTTGCGCCATCATTTTGCCCGAAATCACGTGTTTTCTGCACCCTGTCTTGAGCGAAATGCCGCTTATCGTCCATGTTGGCGCTAAAGAGGCATCCGTCAAAACTCGAGACGATGGGAACAAGTTGGAATGTAAGTCGGCGAAGATCGGCTTATCCGGTTTGAAAAAGGGTTCGGATAGTGATTGCGCGCACAACAGGGGCGGCGATACGCGGAATACTTGTGGCACTGATGGTGCTGACACCCGCGTTGTACCTGCCTGTATCATCGACGAACGGGACCGAGATTCTGGTCTTCCTCGCGATTCTCGCGTTCATCCTGACGTTCGCCGAGTACAATTCCGCCTTTCCCAGCTTTATTGAATTTCGCGATGCTCCACCGGTGAACCGCCTGCGATTTGTCGGGTTGATGTCGATGGTCACCTTTCTGACGCTGGTTTGCAAAAACGCCTATGAACCGACTGAACTGACCACGTTTGCCTATGCTGTGGGTCTGGCCGTCGCGAATGTCGCGGACTTCCCCTATTCCCCGGTTCGGTTGATCGTGCTGATGCTCCCCTTGGATGCGGGCCAGCCATTGATCGAACTGGTTCGGATCGCAGCCAGCGTAGCCTACGTCGCTGCTTTGGTCACCGTCGCCAGCTTTGCCTATGCGGTCAAGGTGCGTGGCTGGCCCACGGGCAATGGCGCCTTCAACGTGTGGACCAATCTACCGCTGTTTGATCCCACCAAGGGCGGCGATGTTGTTACCCGCCTGCAACGTGACGGACGCCTGAATATCTGTATTGGTGTTCTGCTTCCCTTCGTCATCCCCGCTGTCATCAAGCTCATGAGCAGCGTTGTCGCCCCGATCTCGCTGAGCAATCCGCAGACGCTGATCTGGACCATGTGCGCCTGGGCCTTCCTGCCCGCCAGCATGATCATGCGCGGCATGGCGACGCTTCGCATCGCAGGTCTGATCGTGGAAAAGCGCCGCGCCTATTCGACAAGCGAGACAACGCAGGCCGCATGATCCGCGCCCTTGCTTTGCTGCTGCTGCCTTTCTCGGCACAGGCAGAGGTCTATCGCATCGCCACCTACAACACTGAACTCAGCAGAAACGGCCCCGGCCTGCTGCTGCGCGACATTCAGCGGGATGATGCGCAGGTTGCCGCTGTCGTCGAGGTCATTTCCGCCGCGCGACCTGATGTCATAGCCCTGCAAGGCATCGACTGGGATCTGGAAAGCGCAGCCCTGAGCGCCCTGTCCGAAAAACTGCGCGATGCCGGTCTGGATTTCCCCTATCACTTTTCCGCCCGACCAAATGCAGGGCTGGAAACACCGCTGGATCTGGACGGAGATGGCCAAACGCAAGGTCCCGGCGACGCGCAGGGCTGGGGAAAGTTCACCGGCCACGGAGGGGTAGCGGTGTTGTCCCGTTTCGAAATCCTGACCGATGACGTTCAGGATTACACCAATCTGCGGTGGAAAGACCTGCCTGGGGCCACTTTACCAAGCAAAAACGGCCTTCCCTTCCCGTCTGAAGCTGCGCACGACATTCAGCGCCTGTCCTCGACCGTGCATTGGGTGCTTCCGATCGAAACCCCGAATGGGCGTTTCAGCCTGATGACCTTTCACGCTGCCCCACCGGTTTTTGACGGCCCCGAAGATCGCAATGGTCTGCGCAACAGGGATGAGATTCGCCTGTGGTCGGTTTTGCTGAATGGCGGTCTGGGGCCAGTTCCTCAAAGCCCCTTCGTGATAGCTGCGGACGCCAATCTCGACCCGACCCGCGGAGAAGGCCACAAGCAGGCCATTCGCGCGCTTTTGACCGATCCCCAGGTGCAGGACCCGATGCCAAAGGACCCATCGGGTTCATCAGCAACAGTCGAATGGAAAGCCACCGGAGAAATGCGCGTTGACTATGTGTTGCCGTCCAGTGATCTGCAAATCTTGGAAACCGGCATTGTCTGGCCCGTGGAAGGTGACACGCTGTACGACAGTGCCCGACGCGCCAGCAGGCATCGACTGGTCTGGGTTGACATAATCCTACCCTAGAACCTCGCCCCTGTTCCCGGTTGTCGGCGATGAAGCGGCCCGTTGGGGCGGAATGGCGGAACGCAAGGCATCCTCCAAATTCGTTTTGGGAAACGAGCCCAGCAATTCTTTCACATAGCCGCCATCCAGTTGATGCGGCACGTGCCAGAGGTACCGCATCTCGATCAAATGAGGGGCCATGCGCCAGAATGGGCGGGCCAATTGCAATGGCCACCATTTCATGCGCCGCACTGCAACCGTCCGGCCGGTGACATGCGAAAGCGATTGAGCGATCTGCGTCCCGGTCAAAGTATACCCTTCAAATGGAACATCGCAGTATCGGGGGAGGTCTTCGCGAATCTCAGCCAGCGCGACGGCGGCGCGGGCCAGATCAGGCAGAAAGGCCCAAGCGTGCGGCGCCTCCGGATCACCGGGATAAACGAACCGACCGCGCGACAAACGCTTGATCATGACCTGATCGAACCAGTTTCCGGATGCATTGGTGTCAATGAAATCCCCGGCACGCAAAAGGATGGTGCGCACGGTCGACGCGCGATAGGCCTCTTCCATGTCGATCCGGACCCGACCCAGAGGATTGGTGGCCCGATGCGGGGTTCCGCCCGACCACGGGCCCGGCGTATCTTCGCCAAATACGTAGACATTGCCCGGCACAATCACGGTCGCCCCCGTATCTGAGGCCGCATCTATCACCCGCTTGGTCAGCACAGGCACATCGCGCGCCCAATCGGGATAGGGCGGGTTCCATCCGTTCACGATGACATCCACGCCGCGCGCCGCCTGTGACAGCGAATCGGACCTGCGGTCAAATTCTGTCACGTCCCAGCCCGCGTGCCTGAATGCCTGTGCTGCATTGCATCCAAAGCGACCTGATGCGCCCAATACCAGTGCTGATCGTGCCATGTCTGCCTCCTGACTGAGATCAATCTACCCATTCACTTCGCGCAAGGAATTGCCGCAGAACGCAGAACGTGTATTCATTTATGAATGGATAAAGCACTGACACATGCAGATTGGTCTCTGATCCAATGCTTTCTGGCCGTGGCCGAGACCGGATCGCTGTCTGCCGCCGCACGGCATCTCAATCGCAGCCAACCCACTTTGGGGCGACAGGTTCAAAATCTCGAGGACGAGCTGGGTGTCTCGCTTTTCGATCGCCATGCGCGCGGTCTGAAGCTCAGCGAAGCGGGTTCACAGCTTTTGCCGATGGCCCAGCAGATGCACAGCGCCATGACCGCGTTCAGTCTTGCCGCCGCGGGGCAATCGCAACAGCTTGAAGGCTCGGTGCGTATCACCGCATCGGTCTTTGCCTCGCATCACCTGCTGCCACCGATACTGGCGTCCATCCGCAAGCAGGAACCCACGATTCAGCTTGAACTGGTGGCCACCGACACCACCGAGAATCTGCTCTATCGCGAGGCGGATATCGCCGTGCGTATGTATCGCCCTGCTCAGGTGGATCTCATTTCCCGCTATCTCGGGGATGTGCCGCTGTGTTTTTGTGCCGCCAAGTCCTATCTGGACCGGAAGGGGCGCCCCAAGACGCCGGAAGAACTGTTTACGCATGACCTGGTGGGTTTTGACGCGAACCAGGAAATCATCAAGGCCATGCGTGAAAAGGGATGGCCCGCCAGCCGCGACAGCTTTGCCACCCGCTGTGACCTGCAAAGCGCCTATTGGGAACTGATCCGGGCGGGCTGTGGCATAGGCTTCAGTCAGGTACAGGTCGCCGAAGCCGACCCCGACGTGGAAATCCTGCCGCTGGATGTGGACATCCCGATTCTACCGGTGTGGCTGGCCGCACCTCAGGCCATGCGCCAGACCCCACGCATTCGCAGGGTCTGGGATTTGTTGGCCGAAGGGCTCAAAGCCAGTCTCTGACGATCAAAGAGGGCCGGTATAAGTGCCGCGCGAGGGATAGTTGTTGCCCAATGTGAATTTCAAACCACCCGCAATATCCGCCATGGACGGGCGACCGAAAGGCGTGGTCTGTTGCCACGCATAGTACAGCGTCCGGTCGGGTGCGATGTAGAAATGCCCGGGCTCTGCGAACAGGTCCGGTTCGGCGCTGCCTTCGCGCTTGATCGAGATGTTCAGTCCCCAATCGTCGCGCGCAGCAGACAGCGGCAGGCTGTGACCCACACGCAGGCGCGACGCTCCGGCTTTGTCGGTGGTTTCCGCCGCGCGCTCGGCTGTATCGGTGGTGATCATGATGACCTCGACGCCCAGCGCCGCAAAGTCATCCAGCGCCGCTTCGACCTCGGCCATCTGCCTGATGCAGATCGGGCAATGCAGCCCGCGATATTGAATCACCAGCGTCCCGTTTTCGCCCTTGTCCACGTCAAGATCGAAGCTGCCATGGGCAACAGTATCGATTTTCAGCGCAGGAACCGGAATTCCAGGTGTCAGCATGTGATTTCCCTCTGATTTGGCAGGTTCGTCTCATTGACCCGATGCAACGCAGACGCTAGGCCCTGTGCAACAAAACGCAAGGAGACTGTCGATGTCCAACCCCTCGCTCCTCATCCTGCCCGGAGACGGAATTGGCCCGGAAGTTATGGCCGAAGTGCGCAGAATCATTGATTGGTTCGGCGCCAATCGCGGTCTTCAATTTGACGTGAGCGAGGACCTTGTCGGCGGTGCCGCCTATGATGCCCACGGCAAGCCTCTGTCCGATGAGACGATGGCCAAGGCGCAGGAGGTCGACGCCGTTCTGCTCGGCGCCGTTGGCGGCCCGAAATACGATGATCTGGATTTCAGCCTGAAGCCCGAGCGCGGCCTGCTGCGCCTGCGCAAGGAAATGGACCTGTATTCGAACCTGCGCCCGGCCCAGTGCTTTGACGCGTTGGCCGATTTCTCGTCGTTGAAGAAAGACATCGTTTCCGGTCTGGATATCATGATCGTGCGCGAACTGACCTCGGGCGTCTATTTCGGTGAACCGCGCGGCATCTTCGAGGAAGGCAATGAACGCGTTGGCATCAATACCCAGCGCTACACCGAATCCGAGATTGAACGCGCCGCGCGCTCGGCCTTTGAACTGGCGATGCGCCGGAACAAAAAGCTGTGCTCGATGGAAAAGGCCAACGTGATGGAATCGGGCATCCTGTGGCGCGAAGTCGTCAACCGCGTTTCCGCTGACTACCCCGAGGTCGAACTGAGCCATATGTACGCTGACAACGGTGCCATGCAGCTGGTGCGCGCACCCAAGCAGTTTGACGTGATCCTGACCGACAACCTGTTCGGCGACATCCTGTCGGACTGCGCCGCGATGCTGACCGGGTCTCTGGGTATGCTGCCGTCGGCGTCGCTGGGCGCGCCGATGGCCAATGGACGCCCCAAGGCGATGTACGAGCCCGTACACGGGTCGGCCCCCGATATCGCAGGTCAGGGCAAAGCCAACCCGATCGCCTGTATCCTCAGCTTTGCGATGGCTCTGCGCTACAGCTTTGATCAGGGCGAGGAAGCGGATCGGCTGGAAGCTGCGATCGAGAAAGTTCTGGCCGACGGCGTTCGCACCGGCGACCTGCTGGCGGATGAGGGCGTTCAGCCCGTGTCGACCAGCGAAATGGGCGACGCAATCCTGTCTGCATTGGACGCAAGCGTCTAAGCAACGAAACAAAGAAGAAAAGGCGGTGCCCGGTGCACCGCCTTTTTTTGTTCTGTCGTTTTCGAGTTTGCTTTAGTTGCCGCCGAAAATGTTCTTAAGCAGATTGTTGATGTCGTTGGCAAAACCTCCGCGCTTTCGGCGGGGCTGCGGCTGGGCGACCTGAACCGGTGGTTCCGGCGCCATCATCGGCAGGGGTGTGGGTGTCATCCCCTCGGTCACGCGCAGCATGGTTTCCTTCCAGATCTCGGCAGGCAACCCGCCCCCGGTTACGCCGGACAAAGGCGTGTTGTCATCATATCCCATCCAGACCCCGGCCACATAATCCGCCGTGAACCCGATGAACCACGCATCGCGCGCGGCCTGGGTCGTTCCGGTCTTGCCCGCCACCTGCCAGCCGGGCAATTTGGCCCGCCCGCCGGTTCCTTCAGAGACCACACGTTCCATCATCCAGGTCAGCTGTCTGGCAGCCTTTTCATTGATGACCCTCTCGCCAATACCGGTCGTCGTGACCATGACGGGTGTTTCGTCGCCCAGCAGTTTCAGTTCGGTCAGCCCATAAGGCTCAACCTGTGACCCGCCATTCAGGATGCCCGCATATGCGCCGGTCATCTCGATCAACGTGCTTTCAGAGGCACCAAGCGCCAGCGCGGGCCCCTGTGCCAGGTCGCTGGCAATCCCAAAGCCGCTGGCGACCGTCCGAACATTGTCCAGGCCGGAAATCTCGGCCACTTTCACCGCCGGTATGTTCAGCGAGTTTTTCAGCGCATCGGCCAAGGTCACCCGCCCATAATACTTGTTGGTATAGTTCTTGGGGCACCACTGGCCTGACCCCGGAATATCGACGCAATAGGGTTCATCCATCACCGTATCCAGCGGCGAATATCCCAGTTCCAGCGCGGTGGCATAGATGAACGGCTTGAACGACGATCCCGTCTGACGCAGCGCCTGTGTCGCCCGGTTGAACGCGCCAGACACGCGTGTCTTGCGCCCGCCAACCATCGCACGTACCGCGCCGTCTGCCGACATCACGACAATGGCCGCCTGCGCCTTTGATCCTTCGCGGACTTTTTCCTGAAAGATGAACTTCAGCGCCTCTTCCGCAGAAGTCTGGATGCGCTGATCCAAGGTCGTCCGGATCACCACATCTTCGGTCGTGTTGCGGGTAAAGAACTCGGGCCCGCTGGCCATGACCCAATCCGCAAAGTACCCCCCGGCCCGCGCAGCTGCCGCCTCGGACAGTTGCGCAGGTCGCGCTCGTGCTTCGCTGGCCTGCGCAGTGGTCAGATAGCCCTGATCCTCCATCAGACCGATCACAAGGCGGGCCCGGTCCTGAGACCGTTGCAGATTGTTCGTCGGCGCATAGCGTGTGGGCGCAACCAGTAGCCCGGCCAGCATCGCTGCCTCGGCCGGCGAGACTTCGGCCGCGGACTTGCCAAAGTATCGCTGGCTTGCGGCCTCGAACCCGCGCGCGCCTGCACCAAGGAAAGCCCGGTTCAGGTAGATGGTCAGAATTTCATCCTTGGAGTATTTCACCTCCATCGCCATTGCGTAAACAGCCTCTTTGGCCTTGCGCCACAGTGATCCCTGACGGCAATCGGATTCATAGGCAGCCTCGGATTCCCATTCAGTCGGATCATAAGGCACGCCCAGACACAGCAGTTTGGCCGTTTGCTGCGTTATGGTCGACCCGCCATGCCCGGACAACGGGCCGCGCCCTTCGCTCAGGTTGATGCGTACGGCGCTTGCCACACCGCGCGGACTGACACCGAAATGGCGATAGAAGCGTTTGTCCTCGGTCGCGATGACGGCGTTTTTCAGATGCGGGGACACCGTATCAGCCGTGATCACCCCGCCAAACTGGTCGCCGCGCCACGCAAACACTTTGCCGTCCCGGTCCAGCAGCGTGACCGATCCGCGCGCACGCCCGTCCAACAAGGCGTCCAGGTCCGGCAAAGAGGTATAGACGACGCCCACTGCCAAAGCGATCACAATGGCCACAACTGCGCCAACCCGCCAGGTCAGACCCCAGACCATACGCCAGACCCAGCGGAAAAAGCGACGCAAGATCCCGCCGCCCTTGCCGCCCGATCTCTTGCGCGTCTTCTTGCGCGCGGTTTTGCGCGTGGTTGTCTTGCGGGCCGTCGCCTTCTTGCCCGCCGGGCGCTTGGACGCCGACGGTTTACGGCCCTTTGACGGGTACCTTCTATCCGCAACCAATTTCGGCTTGCGTCGCTTGGACTCAGTCATGCTCAAACTCTGCCCGGTTTTTCTTTTGCGCCACCATACCCCGCTGACCTGAGTATGTAGAGGTCCGATTTTCCGAAAATTCCCCTCACAACACCGCCTGTTATTTAATCAATGCACCCGACATGTGCAAAAAATGTGCAACTTTCCGCCATTTGGCAGCCCTTTCGCCCCCAAGAGCCGTTTCTTACCACGTTCAGTCGCGCATTTTTCTGCGGGTGCAAACAAACCGGCTCCACCGGAGAACCAGAGGGGAAAGACGTGAAACTGATCATTGCGACAATCAAGCCGTTCAAGCTGGAGGAGGTGCGCGAGGCACTGACCGAGGCCGGCGTCCGCGGCATGATGGTGACCGAGATCAAGGGCTTCGGCTCGCAATCCGGCCACACCGAAATCTATCGGGGGGCCGAATACGCGGTGAACTTCGTGCCCAAGATCAAGCTGGAAATCGTGGTGCCCGCCGCGATGACCGACCAGATCGTCGAGACCATCACCAAAACCGCCAAGACCGGCAAGATCGGCGACGGCAAGATTTTCGTCCTCGATGTCGAGCAGGCGCTGCGCGTGCGGACCGGGGAAACCAACGAGGACGCGCTGTAAAGCGCGCCCAATCACACTCATTCGAGGAAGACACATGAACCTGATGAAATCTCTCATCCCTGCCGCCGCGATTGCCGCGCTGCCGCAGATGGGCCTGGCGCAAGAGGCCGCAGGCGAGACCGCACAGCATACGCAATACATCCTGACTTCGCTGTTGTTTCTGGTCGGCGGTTTTCTGGTATTCTGGATGGCCGCGGGCTTTGCCATGCTCGAGGCCGGTCTGGTGCGTTCGAAAAACGTGGCCATGCAGTTGGTCAAGAACATGGGCCTGTTTTCCTTTGCGGCCATCATGTACTGGCTGGTCGGCTTCAACCTGATGTACCCAGGTGATGGCTGGACCATCACAGGCATTCTGGGCGCGTTCTCGCCAACGTCGCTCGAGCCGGTTGGTTTGGCCGACACCGAAACCGCGCTGGATTATGCGTCCGTCGGTTCAGACTTCTTTTTCCAACTGATGTTCTGCGCCACCACCGCGTCCATCGTGTCGGGCACCATGGCCGAACGCGTCAAACTGTGGCCCTTCTTCTTTTTCGTGATCGTCCTGACAGGCATCATCTACCCGATCGAAGCGTCCTGGCAGTGGGGTGGCGGCTGGTTGTCCGAGATGGGCTTCAGCGACTTCGCCGGCTCGACCCTGGTTCACGCCGCAGGTGGTTTCGCCGCTCTGGCCGGTGCCATCGTCCTGGGCCCGCGTATCGGTAAATACAACAAGGAAGGCAAAGTTGTGCCCATCCCCGGCTCGAACCTGGCGCTGGCTACCCTGGGGACGTTCATCCTGTGGCTGGGTTGGTTCGGCTTCAACGGCGGTTCGCAGCTGGCAATGGGCACGATCGGTGACATGGCCGATATCAGCCGTATCTTCGCCAACACCAACATGGCCGCTGCCGCCGGTGCCGTCGCCGCCCTGATCCTGACGCAGGTGATGTACGGCAAGGTCGACCTGACCATGGTTCTGAACGGCGCGCTGGCCGGGCTGGTGTCAATCACCGCTGAACCACTGGCACCGTCGCTGTTTCAGGCACTGATCATTGGCGCAATCGGCGGTGTGATCGTTGTCCTGACCGTTCCGATGCTGGACCGCATGAAGATCGATGACGTGGTCGGTGCGATCCCGGTTCACCTGATCGCAGGCTTCTGGGGCACCTTCATCGTGGCATGGACCAACGGTGATGCGTCCTTCGTGACCCAGATCATCGGCTTCGCGGCCATCGGTCTCTTCGTCTTCGTGGTCAGCTTCATCCTGTTCTCGATCCTCAAGGCCACTGTCGGCCTGCGGGTTGGCGAGGAAGAAGAGATCAACGGGCTCGACATGGGCGAACTGGGTATGGAAGCCTATCCCGAGTTCTCGAAAGGCTGAGCCCACTTCAACCAAAAAAAAAACCCGGGCATTCGTGCCCGGGTTTCTTGTTTGGGAATGTCTGATAGTCAGACGCCGACGTCAATGATGGCCTTGGCCAGAATCGGCACGGTTGTCGCGTTCAGACCGGCGATGTTCAGGCGGCTGTCGCCGACCATGTAGATGCCGTGTTCAACGCGCAGTTTCTCGACCAGTTCCGGGGCCGCACCCAAGCGCGAGAACATGCCGCGGTGCTGGGCGATAAAACCAAAGCGGTCCGAGCCACTCAGACGCTGGAGTTCATCGGCCAGTTGGCGACGCAGGCCCAGCATCGACAGGCGCACCTCTTCCAGTTCGGCCATCCAGTCGGCGCGCAGGGCTTCGTCCATCAGGATCGTGGTCACAACACGTGCGCCATGGTCAGGTGGAAACGAATAATTCTGGCGGTTCAGGAATGCCAATGTACCCTGGTTCAAAGCGGTCTGCCCGGCATCGGCGCTGATGGCCATCAGCAAACCGGTGCGTTCGCGATACACGCCGAAATTCTTCGAACATGACGCCGCTATCAGGCATTCCTTGACCGAAGACGCGACCAGACGTGTTGCTTGCGCATCCTCTTCCAGACCGTCGCCGAAGCCCTGATAGGCGATGTCGATCATTGCAACGAGGCCAAGTGCGTTGATCAGGTTCACGACCTCCTGCCATTGAACCATGTTGAGGTTGGCGCCGGTCGGGTTGTGGCAGCAACCGTGCAGCAGAACCACGTCACCCGCCTTGGCGGTCTTCAGGTCTTCGATCATGCCGTCGAAATCGACGCCACGTGTGTCACCATCGAAATAGCGGTATTGAACCGTCTCAATCCCAAGGTAGTTCAGGATCGACAAGTGGTTCGGCCATGTCGGGTTCGACACGAAGACGCGGGCCGACGGGTTCGCCATGCGGATCATCTCGAACGCCTGACGGCAGGCGCCGGTGCCGCCCGGTGTCGCCACAGCCGCGATATTGCCGCGCTGAACCGAGGTGCCGAGGATCAGACCGATCATCGCATCCGCATAGGCCGGGTCGCCGGCCAGCCCGGTATAGGCTTTGGTTTCCTGCTCTTCCCAGATGCGCTGCTCGGCCGCTTTGACGGCGCGCATGACCGGGGTAATGCCTTCTGCGTTTTTGTAGACGCCGACACCCAGGTCGATCTTCTGATCGCGCGGGTCTTCGCGGTACATCTGCATCAGCGCCAGGATCTTGTCGGCAGGCTGCGGTTTCAGGTTCTCGAACATCAGGTCTCTCCGGTTGCGACGGGCAGGGTCGGGAAGGCACCCCATTCAGCCCATGAGCCGTCATAAAGCGAGTGGTCTTTCTTGCCCATGCGCTCCAGCGCAAGGCTCAGGATCGCGGCAGTCACGCCGGACCCGCACGAAGTGATCGCCGGTTTCGACAGATCGACGCCCGCCGCCTCGAATATGGCGCGGCACTCTTCCGGCGACTTCATGGTGCCATTGGCGTTCAGCAACTGGCCAAAGGGGACATTGCGTGAACCCGGGATATGCCCCGAGCGCAGCCCCTCGCGCGGTTCGGCCTCGGCCCCGGAAAACCGGCTGGCCGAGCGGGCGTCGATAATCTCATGATCACCCAGCTTGGCGGCGGCGGACACTTGCGTGACGTCCCGGACAAGCTGATTTTGCACCCGAACGGTCATATGACGATCACGGATGACCGGCGGCAGGTCTTCAACCTCGCGCCCTTCCGCCTGCCATTTGGGGAATCCACCATCCAGAACCGCGATGTTTTCCTGCCCCATCAGACGGAACAGCCACCAGACCCGCGCGGCCGACATCAGCCCGGCGCCATCGTAGACCACGACCTGATGACCATCGCCCACCCCCATCGCGCGCAGGCGCGACATGAATTTCTCGACCGGAGGCGCCATGTGCGGCAAGTCGGAACGGTGATCGGATATCTCATCAATATCAAAGAACCGCGCACCGGGGATGTGGCCTGCATCATATTCGGCCTTTGCATCACGATTTTGCGCGGGCAAGTACCACGACCCGTCCAGAATCCGCAGATCCGGATCCTTCATATGCGCGGCCAGCCATTCGGTGGATACGAGGGTTTTTGGATCGTCCTGCATCAAAGCCTCCCCTAAGCGCGCTTGATTTTTCCCTATACCCGGCAGCATAGGGGTTCAAGGCTGGATAGCGCTCACCTGGCGCTGCGCAGGCGGAAATGTTGGATAATCCCAATGAGGCTGATCAGAATCCAGAACCCCTCGATCAACATCGATGCGAGATTGAAATTCTGGAGCAGGGAATAGACGATCAGCACCGAGCCAACCAGGTTGATCACCGGAAAGGCCAGATCATCCGAGTTCATCATCCGCATCTGTGTCGCGAAATACGCGGCGACCACGATCAGGGCCCCGAAAGAGCCGATGGCGTCAACGATGGTCAGACTGTCGAAAAATGCGGTCATGAATGGGCCTTGCCGTTCTCTACAAACTCGGTGTGTTGGGCGTAATGGTGCATGTTCAGAAAGGCCGCCCCCTTTGGACCGGCGCGATACCCGTGCGGAAGATCCGCCGCGAAACGCAACCCCTGCCCGGCCTGTAGGGAAACCCACTCGTCTCCGCGCAGGATCTCAAGCGTGCCGTTCAGAACAAAGACCTCCTCGGTCACGCCTGTCGCGTGGGCGGGCGACTCGTGGCTTTGGTTCGGTGTGAGGTTGACGTGGAATGTCTCGGCCCCCAGAGCGGGATCGAAGGGAAAGACGATCTTGACCTCGATCGTGCCGGGGAAAGTGACGGTCTGAAAAACCGAAGGATCCCCGTTCATCGTATCGATCAACGCGCTGAGCGGCAGTTGAAACCCCTTGGCAATTTTCCACAGTGTTGCGATGGTCGGGCTGGATTCGCCGCGCTCGATCTGCCCCAGCATGGCTTTGCTCACGCCCGTCATCTCGGCCACTTTCGACAGGCTCAGGCCCGATGCCGCACGCACGTCTCGCAGTTTCAGCGTTATATCGTCAGAGTCCATCTCATCGTCCCGCGAATCCTCTTGTGCGTTATAGCGCACATGTGGTACGTGCGCTATAACGCACGAACCCCAAGACATGCAACCCGAGGCAACAGGGAAACAGCATCATGCCATTGTACCGATCCAGAACCTCAACCCATGGCCGCAACATGGCTGGCGCACGCGGCCTTTGGCGTGCCACCGGCATGGGAGACGACGATTTCGGCAAACCGATCATCGCCATCGTCAACTCGTTCACCCAGTTCGTGCCCGGTCACGTCCACCTGAAGGACCTGGGCCAGATGGTTGCGCGCGAGGTCGAGGCCGCCGGTGGCGTTGCAAAAGAATTCAACACGATCGCGGTGGATGACGGAATCGCCATGGGCCATGACGGCATGCTGTATTCGCTGCCCTCGCGCGAAGTCATTGCGGATTCGGTCGAATACATGGTCAACGCGCATTGTGCCGACGCGATGGTCTGCATTTCGAATTGCGACAAGATCACCCCCGGCATGCTGATGGCCGCAATGCGCCTGAACATCCCGGCCATATTTGTCTCGGGCGGGCCGATGGAGGCCGGCAAGATCGATATCGCTGATCTGGATGCCAAGAAAATCGACCTCGTTGACGCCATGGTCGCCGCGGCAGACGACAAATTCACCGACGAACAGGTTCAGCACATCGAAGAGAATGCCTGCCCGACTTGCGGGTCCTGTTCGGGCATGTTCACTGCGAACTCGATGAACTGCCTGGCCGAAGCGTTGGGCCTTGCCCTGCCGGGCAACGGCTCGACACTGGCGACACATGCAGACCGCAAAGAGCTGTTCCTTGAGGCAGGCCGCCGCATCGTCGAGATCACCAAGCGCCACTACGATCTGGATGAAAAAGGTTTTCTCCCTCGCGAGATTGCCACCTTCGAAGCATTCGAAAACGCCATGAGCCTCGACATCGCCATGGGCGGATCGACCAACACGGTTCTGCATCTGCTGGCGATCGCGCATGAGGGTGGCGTTGATTTCACCATGACCGACATGGACCGCCTGAGCCGCCGCGTTCCCTGCCTGTGCAAAGTCGCGCCCAACACCGAAAATGTGCACATGGAAGACGTCCACCGCGCCGGAGGTATCTTCTCGATTCTCGGAGAGCTCAGCCGCGCAGGCCTGCTGCACGAGGAATGCAACACGGTACATTCGGCGACGATGGGCGAGGCGATCGCCAACTGGGATATCAAGGTCGCCAACAATCCCAAGGCGCAGGAGCTGTTCAAGGCCGCCCCCGGCGGCGTGCGCACCACACAGGCGTTCAGCCAGTCGAACCGGTACAAGGAACTGGATACCGACCGTGAAGGCGGCGTGATCCGTTCGAAAGAACACGCTTTCAGCCAGGATGGCGGTCTGGCCGTTCTGTTCGGCAATATCGCCCGCGACGGCTGTATCGTGAAAACTGCTGGCGTGGACGCCAATATCCTGAAGTTTACCGGCTCGGCTTACGTGTGCGAAAGTCAGGATCAGGCGGTCAACGACATTCTCACCGGCAAGGTAAAAGAAGGCGACGTGGTGGTGATCCGCTATGAAGGCCCGCGAGGCGGCCCGGGGATGCAGGAAATGCTGTATCCGACGTCATATCTGAAGTCCAAAGGACTGGGCAAAGCCTGCGCGCTGCTGACCGATGGTCGTTTCTCGGGCGGCACATCAGGCCTGTCGATCGGACATGTATCACCCGAGGCGGCCGAAGGCGGTGAGATCGGCCTGGTGCAGAATGGCGACACGATCGAGATCGACATCCCCAACCGCACCATTCATCTGGCTGTGTCAGATGAAGAGCTGGCCGCCCGCCGCACGGAACAGGACGCAAAGGGGTGGGAGCCCGCCGCGCCCCGCAAACGCAAGGTGTCCACTGCGCTCAAGGCCTATGCAAAGCTGACGACCAGCGCAGCAAAAGGGGCTGTTCGCCAAGTCTGAGCACCTGCGGGACCGGCTTGCTGAGGCGGCGAGCCGGGATTTCGACCGTCCTCAAGAACTCCCGCGCCCAAATCGCACCATCAGCTTTGCTGATGCCACGTTTGGCCTTGGGCCCGGCGCCGCGCAACGCGCGGCGCCGGGCCCAACCGGAGGAGATGTTTCGCAAGAAAAAACGACGACGGGCGGGAGCACCCCACCGTCAGTCGCCCAGTTTGGCATGGATTTCGTCCAGATCGATTTCGCCGATCGGCATCTTGTTGGCTGGGTTTTCGAAGTCGTATTTGAACAGCTCGAAATCCTGCTTGTAGATCTCGTAGACCAGATGCATTGACAGATCGTCAAAGTAGTCTTCAACCGGATGCGCACGTTTTGGTCCGTGCCCTTCGGATTCATTGAACCGTGGGATCTCGGACAATTTGACCGGGTGCTTCAGCTCGACATTGTCCAGAACATCCTGCATCCCGTCATTGAACGCTTCTGTCCAGAATATCCGGTCATAGTGACCGCCGTTCACGATGAAAGTGGACACGTGGCCTGACATCGCAGACCAGTGAATGTCCGGGTCCATCGGGCGCCGCCACCGGATCGTATCACGCGCAAACAGCAGAAACCGGCGAAAGCTGGCGATCTGGTCAAACTCTCCTTTGCCGTCGTCACCGCCCACTTCGATCCCGTAGTTGTAGATCAGCGTCGGCACCAGATTGCCGCGGTATCTCTTGCCGTTGCGCTGAATGCCGCAGATTTTGTCAAAGAATGAGCTGAGAATGCGGGTGTAGGGATTGCGCACGCAAGTGAACGAATAGGATGCGTGATTGCGCACGTTGTTCGAGATCAGCTCCTGGCTCTGATCAAATGCCCATTTGTGCATGCCGTCCTTGGCATCATGGATATCACCGTCAAAGAACTGACCGTGATCCGAAAAATACATGATCTGACCAATGGTCGAGCAGGCACATTTGGGCACCACACGGTACACCATGCTTTCGCTCTCGGTCATCCAGGTACCGGGAAACCCCATCTGCTGTGCCTCCTCCGCTGGCCAAGTCTCGATGCGATACGCCAGCTTTTGGTTACAAAGAACCAAAATTATTCTGTTTATTCAATCGTTCATCCTCAGTATCACGGTTGAAATCAGGCAGAAACGGATATTGCGTTATCTCTATGGCAAAAGTCGCCTATATATTGCTGTGTCACAAGGACCCTGAGGCCATCATTGCTCAGGCCGAACAACTGACAGCTGTCGGCGATTGCATGGCCATCCATTTTGACGCCAGCGCCAGCACCGAAGCCTATGAGCGCATTCGGTCCGCACTGGATCAGAACCCCAATGTTACCTTTGCGAAAAAGCGCGTCAGATGCGGCTGGGGAGAATGGTCGCTGGTGCAGGCCACGCTGAACGCCCTGCAAGCCGCCGTGGAAACCTTCCCCCGCGCCACGCATTTCTACATGCTGTCGGGTGACTGCATGGCGATCAAAACCGCTGAATACACGCACCGTTACCTCGACGATCACGACAAGGATTTCATCGAAAGCCACGATTTCTTTGACAGCAACTGGATCAAGACCGGCATGAAAGAAGACCGGTTGATCTATCGCCACTACTTCAACGAACGTACGCAGTCCAAGCTGTTCTATGCCGCCTATGAATTGCAGAAGCGCTTCGGTCTGACGCGGGGCATCCCCCAGGACATTCAGATGATGATCGGCAGCCAATGGTGGTGCCTGCGTCGCAGAACCGTCGAAATGATTCTGGATTTCCTGCGTCAGCGCCGGGATGTGATACGGTTTTTTTCGACCACGTGGATCCCTGATGAAACCTTCTTTCAGACGCTGGTGCGTCACCTGATCCCGAAAAACGAGATTGAAAACCGAACGCCGACATTCCTGATGTTCTCGGACTATGGAATGCCGGTCACGTTCTACAATGACCACTATGACATGTTGCTGGGCCAGGATTATCTGTTCGCACGCAAGATCAGCGCCGAGGCGCATGAGTTGAAGGCCCGGCTCGGTTCGCTCTATGCAAGTGAGGGCGTCGATTTCCCGATCTCGAACGAGGGGCGCAATCTGTACGCGTTTCTCACCGGTCGCGGACGCATCGGCCGCCGGTTCGGACAACGCTTCTGGGAAGCCGGGAGCGTACTCGGCCCGGAACGGGAACTGTTCGTGATCGTCTGCAAGAAATGGCATGTCGCCAAACGTCTTGTCGATCAGATCGCATCTGAAACGGAAATTCCTTGCGTCGAATACCTGTTCAACGAAGAAAACACGTTGCTGCCGGACCTGGGCGGGATCGAATCCACACTGACCAAGCGCTCTCGTCACCGGCGCGCCGTTCTGCGCCTGTTGTTCGACAGTTTCGGGTCGGATCAGCTGGTGCTGTGCCTTGACCCGGCCAATCTTGACGCGCTCGAGGATTTCTGCGGCGACCAGGCCAAAACCCACGTGCTTGAGATCGAATGCGAATACTCGGACGATTATCTGATCGGCCACGCGCGTCGCGTCGGGCTGGCCGGAGACAACAGTCCAACGGAAACCGTTGCTTCCTTGCTGCCGACCCTTCGCAACGATCTAGGCTATGAATCCGAACGGATCCGCGCCGCCCGGCTGGACAATTACCTGCGCCTGCCGGAAACGGCCCCGCGCGCCGAGAACGAAGCGGTCATTGCCAGGTTTCTTGGGGTTGGCGAAGACAAAGCCCAAGCCATCATGCAGTTGGATTATCTTTTCCTCGACTGATCCCCAAAGCCCTTCACAGATTGTCTGCCCAAAGGCTGGCACCTGTGCCCTGCGCAATCCAAATCGCGGATGGCAAGTGTTCCGCCACGCAAGGCAGCAGCAGCCGCTGCAACTGCACTCGTGATTTTTATTCAAATATCGGATATTGTGCAGCCAATTGGGCCATTTTGTTCATACTTTTTCTATCAGCAACACGGCCCTTGCCAGGAACACGCACGGAAAACAGGCAGGTCTTTTATTCTGAATGACCGGTGTCTGAGCTTCGAAGAACCAGAAGCACTGGCTGACCGAAGATTGAAATATTGCAACGCAACTCCGGGGGGACACAGTTGTGACCATAGATCAAATTTCCAAATCCAGACCTTACACCCCAAGCGACGCAGACTGGAAGATGATATATGATGTCCTTCCGGGCAAGGCGCAGATCGCTGACCCAGCCGTCATCAACCCACAATTCGAATGTATCGAAGTGACCGGAAACGCGGTTCTGCCGGCGAACGGCATGTATATCGTGCTGCGCGGCGTGGTTCAGCTGCGCCAGAACGGGAATCCATTGGCCAGCGCGGATGTCGGTGATTACTTCTATGAAGAGCACCTGCAAATCTCGGATATCCCTGTCAGCCTTGAAGCGCTTGCGCTGGATGGAACCCGGCTGGCGTATCTGTCCAGCAAGAACTGGCTTCAGATACCAGAGAGCGTCCGGCAACCCTGTTTTGCAACGATGTTTGGTGATCTGGTCAGCGTTCAGTTGCAGAATTTTCAGCAGCCAATCAATTGTTGCAGCGTCACGGCGGCCGCTCTCAGCATGTCGGCGCTGGGGTTCAGCTGCGAAGTCAATGACATCTTCCGCGAATGCGCATTGCCCTCGTCCTTTGTCGTGAACGACGGAATCTCGCTGGGCGAGCTTTTTGACGTCGCCTGCACCTACATTCACACGCAGGGGCTGCGCGAGAGGGTTCAGGTTCAGGCCTATTTCATGGACGAAGACACAACCAGTGTGCCATTGCTGCTTGAGGCGATCGACGAATCCAACCGGCTGGGCGGTGACAACGACATTCTGGTGGCGAATTTCCAGGTCGGTCTTGCCCATGGCAAAGAGAACATGCCCGGCGGCCATTTTGCCGTCATCGCCAAGTGCAATCCAAGCACGGGGCTGGTGCATATGATGGATGTGCACCCTGAAAAATACGGCAAGCTTTGGGTGACAATCGTCGAACGGTTGTGGCAAGCCATGTCGGATCGTGATGGAACCTCGATGCGGTCCCGCGGCCTGTTGCGGTTTTCAGCACGGGCAGCGGTCAAGACGCATCTGAAGACCTTCAAGCAGCGGTGCAACTACGTCGACAGCACACGTTATCTGGCGAAAGATCCCAAGAAACGCCGCAACCTGTTCCGCCGGGCAACGCCCAACATGAACTCGATCGGCGTTTTGGTGGAAAGCCTCGCTATCCACGGCGACTACAGGGTGGACGAGGACGAGTTGCTGCGGGCGGCCCAGGTGTCGTTCACGGATACTGTCCGCCGGGTCGCCACCGCCAAAGACATGCACGACATGGTCGAAAAGTATCTCAGCCAATCCGAGAACCTGCATCTGAGCAGCTCGTTCCACAGCTTTGGAACCCGTGACGACAAATCAATCCAGACCCCCGAGGACTGGTTCAAGGCGCAGTTGAAAAGCCTGACCACGAACAGCAATCGCCACCTGATGATCAACATCGACTTCAATCGCGTCACCGGGATCGAGGCGATCCGCCCGCCGGACAACGTGTTTCGGGAAACTGCGTTGCTCGAAGAGTTCTGGTGCCTGTGCATAGACTATGACGAGGATGAAGACGTTGTGACCATAGTTGATATGAGTCCGGCGACCTCGCAGGTCTGGCAAGCGCCGCGCGGCAACATTTTCCGTGGTCTGCGGGATCTCGAAGACCCTGCATTGTTGGTGATCGAAGAGGTCGAGCCGCCCGAAAACCCAAGCGATGTTGCCAGCATCATCAAGCACAATACGATGGTTCTGTTCTACGAGGACGAGGACCCGTGGTCCTATATGCTGCGCAGCATTCTTTCGAATATCGGGGCAACGACCGTCAAGCAGATCGACGTGGGCGGGCGGGATCCCAATATGATCAGGATGCGGCGGCAACTGGTGACGCTTGGGGAAAGACCGGACGTGCCGTATCTGTTTTTCAAAGGGAAATGCATCAGCAAAAGCGAAAAGCTGGAAGACATCGTCGACATGATCCAGGTCGGTGAATTGCAGGCCAGGATGCGCAAGGAAGGGCTGCCGGTATCCGATCTGAACGAAACCCCCAGCCTTGAGAAAAACCCCTTCGGCTACCCAAAAGGGGTGATGAATCAGGTAAACGCCGGAAAGCGAAACGTATTGCTCTGCGCCTGCGGGTCGTCGGCGGCGGACAAGATCCCCGAGCTGGTCGAACGCATCGTCGATGCGGGGCATAACGTGAAACTGATCCCGTCTGTTTCGGCCGAGAAATTCTTTCGCGATTTCGGGGCCGAACGGATCGACGCCAAGATCACCCATAACGACTATTACCGCGACGACGACGAATGGAATTTCCGCTATTTGAAGTTTGACATGCCGGTGCGCGCTTCGCATCTGGCACTGTGTGACTGGGCAGATTGCGTCATCGTGGCCCCCATCACCTGCAATACGATGGGCAAGGTTGCCAATGGCATCGCCGACAACCTTCTGACCTCGGTCTTCGTGGCTTGGCAATATCAGAAGAAACCTGTGATCCTCTGCCCCGCCTGCAATACGAATATGTGGAACAATATCACCACGCAGAACAACGTCGACAAGCTTAGGACGCTTGGGGTCGATTTCGTCGGACCGCGCGAAGGTCGCCTGTCGAACGGCCGGATGGGCATCGGCATGATGGCAACGCCGGACCAGATCATGGAAGCTTTGGCGGATGCGTTCGAGGAATTGGACGACCAGAAGTATCGCGTCTGCAAATGGGCGCGCGAGGCCGCTGCCGCCGATGACATCAACGAATGGAAGCGCGTGTTCCGCGCCATCGACGAAGGCGTGGTCGGCGTCAACATCGTGGACGAGGCCCACGGAGATTCACTGTTGCACTATGCAGCGGGCGGTGAAGGCGAACTGGGCGAAAGCGGCCATGATCTGGGCAAGCCCGACTATGAGGCAGCCCAGGACCTGATCGACCGGGATATCGACGTCAACATCGTCAATGACCACGGGTTCACGGCGCTGCATGTGGCGGTGATGAACAAGGCACCGAAGATGGTCGAGATTCTGCTGGGTGCTGATGACATGGATGCGACCCCGTGCATCGAGTTCGTTCAGGGCATGCAGATCGAACCGGAAATCCGTTCCATGCTGGACAGATGGGCGCAAGATCACAACCTGAAGATGGCAGACCCCGAACAGGGGCGCGACGAAAGCTTCGTGGCCGTCAAAGAACCTTCTTACCTGTATTTCACCTATGGATCCCTGAAGCAGGGATTCCCCAATCATGACGCACACAGCAAAGTTCTGAACGACTTCGTGGGAACGGCGCGCACCCGGCAACCGATGCCCCTGATCATCCCGAAGGAACCATTCTGCGACAATCCCAACTGTGGGTATCTGCATCGCATGGCAACCCTTGTGGATCAGCAGGGGATGGGCAAGCAAGTGGTTGGAGAGGTCTACCGTGTCACCGAATCCGGCCTCGGCGAACTGGACAGGCTGGAGGGGTATCACGGCCCCGGCTCACCCGAGAATGTCTATGTGCGCAAGAAGATCAACGTCGTCGTCGAGGGGGCGATGAAACCCGCTTATGCCTATGTGATCGCGGATCCGGAAAAGTACCTGAAAAGCTGGCGCGAGGGCACATCCGAAGTGGTGAGCGACTATACGCTGGATATGGCGCAGGGCGAACCCAAACCCGGGTTTGAACCGGTGGCCTAACACTCCCGCGTGCTGATCGGTGGCGGTTCGGAACTGTTCTTGATGCTGAGATTATAGGCCGTGATCGCCACCATGCACAGCAGCACGAAAGGCCAGAAACTGGCCTTTGGAATCAGGTTGTCCCGATAATGGATGATCCGCAGCGACGGCACCGCCTCGGACGCGAAAAGGTAGGTGTTGATCGAAACCGCCAGCAGCATGAAATACATGAGGAAAAAGAACGACTCCATGTAGATCACGGGCGATCCGGCGAACCCTTCGCGCAGTTGCACATGGGCCAGCAGGATCACGAAGAACAGAACCGAACAGGTGCCGATCACGCTGGACGTGCTGAAGTCATGCCGCTCTACCAGACCCTCGCGGCGCGTGACGGTCATGACCGCACCGAACAGCAGCATCACCACAACAAGCAATGGAATCATGTGCACGATGAACGCGTTTGCGAAATTGCGCTTGATGACAAAGTTGTAATGCAACTCGGGCGTGTTGGTCTGGTAAGCATTCTGCCGGATGCCCAGCGTCGTATCCAGATTTGACAGCTTGTAATCGAAATAGGTGTTTTCACGCTCCCACGTGCCCATCACGATCCGGTTGTCGATCCCAAAAATGTCATCCGGTCCGGTCGCCGGATAAGCGTCGAAGTCAGGAACCAGCGCGACGTTGGCCTCAAAAGAGGCCGGCCAGAACCGTACCCAAACCGTTTTGTGGTCGAACGGGTAACTGGTGTAGTCGAAGCTCTGGCGCAGAGTTTGTTCGAAATACCAACCAATCAAAACGCCGTCGGGTTGCGGCAACCGATAGGCCTGTTCGATAAGGCCGTTTGCCGTATCGACCGCTTCGGGCAGAAGAAACCCGGCCTCACCTTCGGCAGGAATGATCGCGTCATGTTCACCTGCTTTGTAGTGCTGCCAGATATAGCCGGTGAGCTGTACATCGCTGGCGCCAAGAAAGCTGAAAGACTTTATGAAAATCCCCGTTCTCAAACGGTAGTCCGGTGCAACGTCCAGCTTGCACAGATATGCATCTACCGCAGCCTGGTCAGGCAGTTGCGTCGGGTCTCCTTCGAAGTGGTTCAGTTCGATCCAGAGCTTGAGCAACAAAGCGGCCAACCCAAAGGTCAGCAAACCCGAGATAAGCCACACCTTTCCTTCGACGCTCATTCAGCCTCCTGCCTTGCCGCCTATTCCGCCAGAAAATCCGCTCGGCCCAGCAACGATTGCGTGATGCCCATAGCTGCAAACTGCTCATTCAGATCGGCAAATCCTCTATGTTGTGAGGGTGGGATTTTCTGCTTCCCGCTCTCGGCCAATAGCCGTGCTTGACGAATGGACAAGTCAACCATTGGCAAAGGCTCATTCTTGGTGAACGCGGCAAGCCCATCCGCATACTCAATCGCGGCATCCCAATCACCGCGCGCCAGCATGACAGCGCTGGCATCGGGGAAAAAATGCAGATGGCTGTGGCCGACACATCCCTCGGCGATGATCTCGGAACCCAGTTTCAAAAGGCGTGTTTGCTCATCCGGGTCCGTTTCGGCCATCGCCAGGGCTGACAGGGCCTTGGGTCCAACAAAGTTCCGGCCATGTTCAAGCGCGATTTCGACCGCTCGCAGACCGGTTTCACGTGCGCGCCCGACCTGGCCGGCATACACCTGCGTTCTGGCCATGTGTTCCAACGCCTGCGCTTCAAGGCGTTTTGCGCCCACGCGCTCGGCAATTTCGGCAGAGACGCCAAAGGCTTCAAGCGCACGGTCGAGACTGCCCAGAAAGGTTTCGGCCACACCAAGACATGTTTGCGCAACACATTCCGGAACGAAGGCAAAATACGTCTGCGAGATTTCAATCGCCTCATTGGCATCTGCTCGGCCCTGACCGACATCCCCAGTATAGCTGCGCGCCACGCTGAGATTGTGCAGATTTGCCGCAAGGTCGCGAACCAGCCCTTTTTCACGCGCCCGTTCAGCGGCTTGGGTATAGAACCCCGCCGCCGTCTTCATCGAGGCTTTCATGAAATTGGCGTCGCCAAACCCACTCAGCGCCCCAACTTCAAGGCGCGGGGATTCCAGCTTGCGGGCAAGCAAGAGCGCCCGCTCGTTGGCCTTCAGCGCTTCTTTGTTCCGTCCCAGCGGGAAGTAGACGTTGCCGCGCACATAGCTTATCTGGGCCTCATCTTCCTCGGACCCGCAGCGCTGTGCTGCTGCCTCAGCAATGTCGAGCGCTTCCAGCGCGTCCTGATACAGGCTTGCTTGCCGCGCCGCCTGCGCCAGCCCGATATGGGCCCGGGCGATTTGTTCATCGGTTTCCGCCAAACTGGCCGCGTCCTTGAACTCGTCCAAAGCTTCGTTTGACAACCCCTGCAACCGATGCGTTTCGCCCCGCGCGCACAGCAGGTCAAATCGGACACCCGCCGGGGACGGCAATTCCAAAGCACGCTCGATCAGCGGGCTGGCATCGTCGAACCGGAAGGCTTGGATCAATTTATCCGCAGCCTCCAGATAGGCTTGCGCTGCGTTATTGGCCCCGGCCCGGTCCAGATGCTGGGCGCGCAAGGTGGCGTCTCGATCCTCGAACCACTGAGCCGCCTGTCGATGCAGACGGGCCCGTTCGGATTTGACCAAAGTAGCATAGGACCCGTCCCGGATCAGCGCGTGGGCAAACATGAGATCAGGTCCGGCCTCTCGGATCAGCGCCGACCGGATCAGGTTACTTGTATCCAGATGTCCTTCGCCCAGAATGAAATTCAGAACTTCGGGCGAGAACCTTTGCCCCAGAACCGATGCGGCCTGAAGGGCGGTTCGACTGGCGCGATCCAACGCATCCAATCGCGACTGGACGATACCCTGAATACTTCCGGGCACACTTTCCTGCTTGAGTACGTCTGTGTTGCGCAACAGCTGTTCCAGAAACAACGGGTTGCCGCCCGCCCGTTGGACACATGTCTCCAGCAAATCCTGATCGATGGCCCGGAACTCTTCGACCAGTTGTCTGACATGCTCCTCTCCCATAGGCGCCAGTTCCAGCTTTGACACCAGCGCGCCGTCCGTCGCCATCTGCCAGTCCCTGTCGATCGGATCGCCTTCGGCCCGGCTGGACATCATCAACACACAGGGAATGTTCCGTGTCGCTGCGGCGATATGCGAACACGCCGTCAGGATGTCAGGGGTCGCCCAGTGGATGTCCTCAATCTGAATAAGCAGGGGCGATTCCTGGCTGCTGGCCGAAAGCAGTTCCTCAAGAACCTGACGCCGTCCCCGCAGACGGGTCTTGTTGTCCATCACCGCATAGACCTCGGCCAGACCCGGGTCTTGCTCAAGCTCAAGCAAGGCATTGAGATGCGCGGCGTTGGAAGGACTGACCCAGCCCCTGCTGATCGCGTCTTTTGCGACAGCCGCCCCTGTTTCCGCCCCATCCGACGCTTCAAGTCCCAGAATGCTGCGGGCGACGGTCTGAATGGCTGAATGACCTTCGCGCGCACCGAAATCCACCACAACGCCGTTGTGGATTTTGTAGGACAGGCTGGTGGCCAGTTCCGCCACCTGCTCGGACAGGTGGGTTTTTCCAATTCCGGGTTCGCCCAGAACGATATGAACTTCTCCTTTGCCATGGCGCTGGCACCGGTCGAACGTGGCCGAGAAAATCGACATCTCGCGCTCGCGCCCGATGAATTTGTGCCGTCTCGTTCGAATGTTCCTGGCCAGCCGGTCCAGACGCCAGACCTCAACCGGTTCGTTCAGCCCCTTGATCGCCTTGACCCCGATGGAGTCGCCCACGAACAACGGACCCAGCGCGCGTTGAATGTCATGTGAGACCAGCGTTTCCCCTGCCGCTGATATGTCCGTGAGACGGGAGGCCAAGTTTACGCCATCTCCTGTCACCGTGTATTCCGTATGTGACTGGCTGCCGGTTGAACTGGCAATGACCTGACCCGAAGAGATGCCGATATGGCAGGAAAGCGGCGGCGATAACGTCGGAAGAACCGCGTGAATTTCAGCCGCAGCGCGTGCTGCCCTTTCCGTGTCGTTGGTATGTGAGATCGGCGCCCCGAAAACAGCCATGACCGCATCACCAATATGCTTGTCGATACGACCGCCGTATTTTTCGACCACATTGTCCACTTTGCTGAAGAACTGATTGAGCAGCGCGTGCAGATCCTCGGCATCCAGCTCGCTGGAAATTTTCGTGAACCCGGTCAGGTCAGCAAACATCACCGTGACCTGCCGCCGCGCGGGTTCATGCGGTGCCGTTGGTTCAGGCTCGGCTGCGGTGTGGGTGGAATCAAGTTGCTCGATGGCACGCAAAAGCCGCCGACGGTCGCCGACAGCAGTCACACCGATTTCGATCAGATCCTCTGCCGTCAAATCTGGCAGAATGGAAAAGTCGATCTTGTTGTCAATGAAGGCCTGCGCGTACTCGTTCAATCCATTTGCGCTCAACCAGCCCCTCAGGTCTTGAGACATATCGCCCCTCTGAAGTCCCCCACTTCAAGCGAGAGCCTAGCATGGCAGCGGGCCCGAGTCTGCAAAAACCAAATTAATTCGTGATTTTGAGCAGGGTTAATCCATTTTTCATGCGTTCACCTGGCTTGCATTTCCAAACCCGCTCGACAGGACAAATGAACGGCAGGCCTCGGAGATTTCTCGAAACCGCGCTCGTTCCCTGACATAAAGATACACCTCGCGCCTGTCCGGCAAATCCGAAATCGGACGAAAGGCAACTGCGTCCGGGATGAATTGCGCGACGGTCTGCGGCAGGACCGTGATCCATTGGCCTGCTCTGACCGTCGTGATCAGGGAATGCGTGTTGTGAATGGTAACCTCGGCCCCGTCCAGAATCTCTCGGAAAGGCGCGGACTCGATAAAGTCACACAGGGCGTTTCGAACGAAAGGCTCAGCCACCAGATCCGAAATGGCTGGCGGTTCTGCCCGCGTCATCAGCGGATGATCCGACGCCGCAACCAGCCCGAAGCGATCCTGAAACAGCGGCTCTGCACTGACCCCGTTCAGTGGATGATGGCCGGACGCAATGCCGATATCAGACGTGTCGCCGGCAACCGCATCCAGAACCTGCAGCGAATCTCCGTCACGCAACTCGATCTTCAGGCCGGGAAAGCGAGACGTCATATGATCCAGCAGGGCAGGAAAGACCAACGCCCCCACGGACGGCACGGATACGATACGGATCAACCCATGCTCGGCCTGTGCCGCCAGTTCAATGCTCTGAACGGCCTGATCAAAATCCCGCACCTGTTTGAGTGCGAGGTCGAGAACTTGCTGACCCAGCGGTGAAAGGTGGTTTTTCCGTTCGCCTTCAAACAGTTTCTTGCCCAGATGCTCTTCGAATTGTTTCAGCATCATTGAGACGGCAGATTGTGTCCGGCCCAGACGGCTGGCTGCCTCGGCAAGGTTTCCGGTTTGGGCCACGGTGCAAAAGCACCGCAGCATTTCCACTTTCACGGCCATGTTTCAATCTTTCTGAAGTTTTCTAAAGTTATTTTAGTTTGACTGATATCGGCAGCAAGTTCCATTCTTTCGCAGACTGAACTTTGCGAACTTGGGGCCTGACGTGACCAAACTGAATCTGATTGCCGGCGAATGGCTGGCGGGCGAAAGCGAAATTGAAAACCGCAATCCATCGGACCTGAGCGATCTGGTCGGTATGTTCGCGCAGGCCAGTGCCGATCAGCTTGAGGCAACGCTGGATCAGGCGCGTGTGGCACAGTTGGAGTGGGCGGCTTACGGGTTGGAGCGCAAGCAGGCCGTACTGAACGCCATCGGCAATGAACTGATGGCCCGCGCCGAGGAACTCGGCACTCTGCTCAGCCGTGAAGAAGGAAAACCGCTGGCCGAGGGCAAGGGCGAGGTCTACCGCGCCGGTCAGTTCTTCACCTACTATGCGGCCGAATGTCTGCGACAGATCGGAGAGAACGCCGATTCCGTGCGCCCGGACATCGAGGTTGACGTGCGCCGCGAGGCTGTTGGCGTGGTTGCCATCATCAGCCCGTGGAACTTCCCCACCGCAACGGCTTCGTGGAAGATCGCCCCGGCGCTTTGCTATGGCAACGCGGTTGTGTGGAAGCCCGCCAACATCACCCCTGCCTCGGCCGTGGCCCTGACCGAAATCATCGCGCGGCAAGACATCCCCAAGGGTCTGTTCAGCCTGGTGATGGGCTCGGGCCGTTCCATCGGTCAGCGTCTGGTGGAAAGCCCCAAGGTCAATGCGATTTCATTCACCGGATCGGTTCCCGTGGGTAAAGGCATTGCTGCTGCGGCCATCCAGAACCTGACCAAGGTGCAGATGGAAATGGGGTCCAAAAACGCGCTGGCCGTGATGGACGATGCCGATCTGGATCTGGCGGTGACGCTGGCGCTGGGCGGGGCATTCGGCGGCACCGGTCAGAAGTGCACGGCTTCGTCGCGTCTGGTCGTCCACGCGGGCATCCATGATGCCTTCGTCGAAAAGCTGGTGGCCGGTGCACAGGCGATGAAAGTCGGCCACGCGCTGGAGGACGGCGTTCAGATGGGTCCGGTCGTCAGCCAGCAGCAGTTGAATGAAAACCTCGCCTATGTCGATCTGGGCAAATCCGAAGGCGCCGAGCTGGCCTGTGGTGGTCAGCGGCTGGAGATGCCCCATGACGGTTTCTACATGTCGCCGGGGGTGTTCCTGAACACCACCAACGATATGCGCATCAACCGCGAAGAAATGTTCGCACCGCTGACCAGTGTCATCAAGGTCGGCAGCTATGACGAGGCGCTGAGCGTCGTGAACGACACCAATTTCGGCCTGACCTCGGGCATCGTGACCAAGTCGCTGGCTCGCGCAACCCATTTCCGCCGCAACGCACGCACCGGCGTGGTGACGGTGAACCTGCCCACCGCAGGCACCGATTACCACGTGCCATTCGGCGGTCGGGGTGACAGTTCGTACGGTCCCCGCGAACAGGGCAAAGCAGCAGCCGAGTTCTACACGACCGTCAAAACCGCCTATATCAGCGCCGGCCCCGTCTGATGCGGATCGACGGCCTGCAATATGCCAACTGGTCGGAAAAGATCTTCCGCCAGCTGCGCGAAGGGGGCGTGGACGCGATCCACGTCACCATCTCCTATCATGAGAATTTCCGCGAAACGGTTCTGAATTTCGAGAAATGGAACCGCTGGTTCGAGCAATACCCGGATCTGATCATGAAAGGCCGGTGGGCCAGCGACATCGACACGGCACGCGAAACGGGCCGGACCGCCGTGTTTTTCGGATTTCAGAACCCGTCGCCCATTGAAGACGATATCGGGCTGGTCGAAATCCTGCACGATCTGGGCGCGCGGTTCATGCAACTGACCTACAACAACCAATCCCTGCTGGCGACCGGTTGCTACGAGGCCGAAGACACCGGCATCACCCGCATGGGCAAGCAGGTCATCAAAGAGATGAACCGCGTGGGCCTTGTGATCGACATGAGCCATTCGGCAGACCGTTCCACGATCGAGGCGGCTGAAGTCTCGGACCGGCCCATCGCGATTACACATGCCAATCCGCACGAATGGTCCCCGGCCCTGCGCAACAAGCGGGATGACGTCATCCGCGCGGTAACGGAAAAAGGTGGGATGCTGGGCTTTTCGGTCTACCCTCACCACCTGAAAGACAAGTCCGATTGCACGCTGGAGAGCTTCTGCGAAATGATCGCCCGCACTGCCGACAAATACGGGGCCGAACACCTGGGGATCGGCACTGACTTGTGTCAGGATCAGCCCGACAGCGTCGTGGAATGGATGCGTGTGGGGCGTTGGACAAAAGAAATCGACTATGGCGAAGGCTCGGCCTCGGCTCCGGGATTCCCACCAATGCCGGGCTGGTTTCAGGACAACCGAGACTTTGGCAACATCGAAAAAGGGTTACGCGCGACCGGCCTGAACGATGACGAAGTGGCCGGGATCATGGGCAGGAACTGGTACCGGTTCTTTGCCGAGAACTTCGTCCCACAAAGGTAACCAAATGGAACCACACGCGCAGACAGAGATCGCCAGACGTGACCCATCCACGGTCATGCGGCTGTCACGGTTGGGATCGTTGCACCAATGCCGGCTCAGCTTTATGCGGCAACTGACGCGCCGCATGGCCGAAGAAAACTGGAGCTTTTCGCGCCCTGCGTTTGAAATTGACAACAAGGGTGTGGGCCATGCGGTCTATACCGCGCAAGGCCCCGATCGGGCCTATTCGCTGGTCGCCTTTGCCCATGACCTGCCCCCCGAACAGCGATCTGACCGGGTGATTGCCGAGGCCTGGGATGCCACCTTTGCGTTGTTTGACGGCATTCCAACGGCACAGGATATCGACCGTCTGTCGCAGAATGTTCCGTTGCAAGAAGCCGGACGTGTCAGCGAAGCCGAATTGTCCCTGTCTCGGGCCAACCGTTCCGTGCGGCTTTGGACACATGTAGTGGATCGTCTTGCGGCGGGGCAGCAACCCGATCTCGAACAGATCTACAAAGTCGGTTACCTGATGCGGACCACGGCCGTTTATGGGTCGGGCAAATTTGGCGCAGCAGACCGGGAAAAGACAGCCGGCCGGGCCGAAGTCAGTGGTCCGTTCCAGATCGAGATGCTGTCAGTCTATCTGACCCGCGCCTTTGTGCGCGATCTGGTACAGCATATGGCGCAGGTCAAAGGCGGGGATCGGACCGCAGAGCTTGATCCAGACATCGCGCGCTGGCTGGGCATCGGGAATTCGACCGGCCTGGGTATGGCCCCGTTCATCGTCAATCACCCGGTACTGTTCAACAACTGGATCATGGTGCGCGAAGAAGCAATCTCGCGCGTTCGGTCCATTGGGACGGCTTCGGCAGATGAAGCACGTGTCTTTTGCGATGTCTTTGCACGCTGCAAACAGTCAATCTCCTGGTGGCGATCTGAACACCCGGTGCAGATGGAAAAGCTGGCGGCCCTGAATTCGGATCTGGATAAAATCGAAGAGTATCTGGCCAAGGATGACCTGACACAGGACCACCCCTGGAACCGTCTGATCCTTTGGTCCGAAACCACGCTGACCGAAGAAGGTCAGGAGCTGCTGGCCTCTTTGATCCTTGAACCTTACGGCGCGCTTGTTGACGGGCTTGCGAGCTGCATGGCAGACACCGACGCCTCTGCACAGGTGATTGATGGGACCATGCCGGTATCGGCGGTGCGTGCGTTGATCCGGAACAGTTTTGACTGGGCTTTGAACCTTGATTGGGCCGCCGCCGAAAACTGCGCGCGGGCCTGGTACGTATCCGAAGAAAAGCTGGAACCCCGGCTGGGGGAGCGGTTCGAAGAGCCGATCTCGGACTATGAACAACCTCTTGCACCGGCGCGGGATGCAACTCTGGCTTTCGAAGCGTTACAGAACTGGCCTGATGACGCGCCGATAGCAGAGTTTCTGTTGCGCCATCCGGAACACCGCCACAGCGTGCGCCGCGCGCAAATCAGCCGTATCGCTCCCTACGGTGAAATTCGAGACAACACGATCAGCGCGCAGGTGATGCCCATTGATATGCTGCGCGCCAAACTGTCCTTCTTTGGGGCGACGCATTTCGACCCGCGTTCGGATCGGTGGGTGCGTATCTGCATGTATGCGGGCGCGCCCTACCCGGAAGAGCTGAACACCGCGAACGCCGATCTTTGGGTTTATCCGGAGGTTGCGCAATGACCTTCTCGTTGAACGAAGTGGAAGCCACCGCCAAACGCGCAACCCGTGGGGCTGGATATGCCTGGGGTGTGGCGGAGGAAGCCGCGAAAGCAACCCGATGGCTGTGCATCCAGGGGTTTGACGGGCCTGCGATCCTGGCCCAGTTGCTTGAGCAGGAATTTGCGCCCCACCTGGAACATCACATCCCAGAGGCCCGGGACGGCATGTGGTCCGGCGCCCGGGATCTGTGCCCCCTTATGACCGGATCGGTATTATCCGATTTCCCGAACGCCCTGTCGCAGGGCAAAGTTCTGATTTCCAATGTTGCCGCACCTCTTCTGTTGCTGCCCTTTGTCGCCACCATGGCGAAAAAGCGAAAATCGACTGTGGAAATCACTTTGGACGGGGTTTCCACGACCACTGATGGTGTTCATCTCAGCTGTGAAGAATTCGGAATGGACAGGGCAAACCGCGTCGGGATAACCGAAATCGACCAAATCAGACCCACCCGTTCCTTGCACAGCCGCGCTGACCCGGATCCGGGGGCGTGGCAATTCCTCAACACTGTGGCGCATCGCACCTATGCCCCCGCAACTGAAGAATCCCGGCTGCTTGGCGCTGGTTCAGGCTTGTCAGACAACGATTGAAGGACCACCCGATGACCGAAACCAGAACTCTCTCGCTTGCCGAAATAGAAGAGCTGTCATTCAATGCGCTGGTTGCCGCCGGCACAAGCGAAGAAAACGCGCGCCCTTTGGCTGTTGCCACAGCCGCGACCGAAGCGGACGGCGTGGCCAGCCATGGGCTGGCGTATATCCCGATCTATTGCGAGCATGTTCAATGCGGCAAGGTGGACGGTCAGGCAAAACCCGCCCTTGAAACCCCGCGTCCGGGCCTCATCCGCGTCGATGCCAAAACCGGGTTTGCACATTCAGCCATTGATCTGGGTTTCGAGGCGCTGATCCCAGCGGCTCAGGAACAGGGCATCGCCGCATTGGCGATTACAAACAGCTACAATTGCGGTGTGCTTGGCTATCACACGTATCGGCTGGCCCAGGCAGGGCTGGTTGGATTGGGGTTCACCAATGCGCCAGCATCCATCGCACCTTCGGGCGGATCGAAACCTGTTGTTGGCACCAATCCTTTCTCGATCGCGGCACCGGGTACGGATGGTCAACCCGCACTGCTGATTGATCAAAGCGCCAGCACCATCGCCAAAAGCGAAGTGATGAAGCATGCACGGGAAGGAAAGGCCATTCCCGTCGGATGGGCGCTGGACGCCGACGGCAACCCGACAACGGACCCTAACGTCGGTCTGAAAGGCAGCATGGCCCCGTCCGGCGGCTACAAAGGCGTGGGTGTTGCTTTGCTGACCGAAGTCATGGCCGCTGCCCTTACGGGATCTACACTTGGGTTGAACGCATCGCCTTTTTCCGGAACGGCCGGTGGCCCCCCAAAGACAGGGCAGTTTTTCATTGCGATTGATCCCGTGGCGTCGTCCGCAGGTTTGTTTTCAAATGCCATGGCAACTCTGGTTGAGTCGATCAGATCTCAGGACGGCGCGCATCTGCCCGGTGATGGCCGCCGCAAGAACCGGCTTTCGTCAGGCAAAGCGGGAGTCGCGGTGAACTCCGCAACCCTGTCAAAGATTGAAGCGATTTTGGGCTCCGGCTAGGCGACGGGTTCACCGCCCATTGAGTGCAGTTGCCAAGTGGTGGCGATCCCCAAGACTGCACCGGACAATTCGGTCAAAGGGTTTGCCTGTCTCTGGTTGGCAGGCGCGTTGAAAGGCAACGGGATATGCGCCTGTATCCCGGGCGCAAAAAGCGCAAGTCGCGTGTGAAATCCGATATGGCGAGATCCATGCCGCGCGAAAACGTTCGGCAGACAAAAAAACTGGCAACGCGTTGAAACCCGACAGGACCGATGTCCCACGGTCGTCCTATCGGCTGTCGTCATGTGCTGGTGTTGACACAACCGGCCAGATCCAAACCCGTCATGTTTCACCACACCGCATGGCCGCTCGGGATTCCTTCCGCTCCTCAGAGTTTGTTCGTATGTGGTGTGGATTGTTGGTGTAACTCCACCGTATTGCCACACCACGGAATATTTGTCCTCAAAATGGGCATTTGGGAAAACTGGCGACCCCGGCAGGATTCGAACCTGCAACCTGCCCCTTAGGAGGGGGCTGCTCTATCCAGTTGAGCCACGGGGCCGCGCGCTGCCTTCTGTAACCGGGATTTTCCGGGTTGTCATCGCCTTTGCACAATTGTTGTACACACCGACCTGTTCACGCTAGCATCGGACAAAACAACTACGCAGGTGCCTCCCGTGAACAGTGAAACCAAACGCCCGCTTACCCTTCGTGATGTGTCCGAGGCTTCCGGTGTCTCAGAGATGACGGTGAGCCGGGTTCTGCGTAACAGGGGGGATGTTTCCGACGCCACCCGCACCCGCGTTCTGGCCGCCGCCAAAGAGCTGGGATATGTCCCCAACAAGATCGCGGGCGCGCTGGCATCCAGCCGGGTCAACCTGGTCGCGGTAATCATCCCCTCGCTTTCGAACATGGTATTTCCCGAGGTTATGACCGGCATCAATCAGGTGCTCGAAGATACCGAGTTACAACCCGTGGTAGGCGTGACGGATTATCTGCCCGAAAAAGAAGAAAAAGTGCTGTACGAGATGCTCTCGTGGCGCCCCTCGGGCGTGATCATTGCAGGGCTGGAACACACCGACGCGGCCCGCGCCATGCTGGATTCAGCGGGCATTCCCGTGGTCGAGATCATGGATACCGACGGCAAACCTGTCGACGCGATGGTGGGCATTTCACACCGCCGGGCCGGGCGCGAGATGGCGCAGGCGATTCTGAAGGCCGGGTATCAGCATATCGGCTTCATGGGTACCAAGATGCCGCTGGATCACCGAGCCCGAAAACGCTTTGAAGGGTTTACCGAAGTGCTGGGCAAACACGGGATCGAGATCGAAGATCGCGAGTTCTATTCCGGCGGCTCTGCCCTGGCCAAAGGGCGCGAGATGACGCAGGCCATGCTTGAACGGTCGCCAGATCTGGATTTCCTGTATTATTCCAACGACATGATCGGCGCTGGTGGTCTGTTGTACCTGCTGGAACAGGGCGTGGATATTCCGGGGCAGATCGGTCTGGCCGGGTTCAACAACGTGGAACTTTTGCAGGGTCTGCCGCGAAAACTGGCGACGATGGATGCCTGTCGTCTGGACATAGGACGTCAGGCCGCACAGATCATCGCTGAACGCCTGAAGGATCCGGAGTCTGAAATCGAGACACGGGTCACCCTGACCCCCAAGATCAGCTATGGCGATACTCTGAAACGACGATGAACACCCCCCTGAAACGGCTCGACAATCGGACGGCCCGGGCCATTTTCATGGATCGTCACGCTTTGGCCGAACAGCCCGCGGGCGCGGCCAAGGGCGCCGGGCTTCTGGACCTTGTCCAGCGGCTGGGGTTCGTGCAGCTCGATAGCATCAACACGGTTGCCCGCGCCCATGACATGATCCTGTTTTCCCGACGGCCTGCGTATCGCAGCGCCAACCTGAAAAGGCTCTATGAAAGGGAAAAAGCGCTGTTCGAACACTGGACACATGATGCGGCCGTGATCCCGATGTCATTCTATCCGCACTGGCATCTGCGCTTTCAGCGTGATGCGGATCTCTTGAAGGCGCGATGGAAGAACTGGCGGCGGGATGGGTTCGAACAGCAGTTTGAGACTGTCTTGAAACACATCCGCGACCATGGACCAGTGTGTTCGTCAGACGTTGGCAAGGATGAAAAAAAAGGCTCGGGCGGTTGGTGGGACTGGCACCCGTCAAAAACCGCTTTGGAGTTTCTGTGGCGTTCCGGGGCCCTGACCGTCGTGGGTCGCGATGGGTTCAAGAAACGCTATGATCTGACTGAACGTGTGATTGAAACCCGCCTGTGCCCCGGGAACATGGCCTGTGATGCGACGGCGACCGTGGATTGGCTGTGCAACGCAGCGCTGGACCGGTTGGGGTTTGCCACGTCCGGAGAGCTGGCCGCGTTCTGGGATACGGTCAGCGCCGCCGAAGCCAAAAACTGGTGTGCCACGGCGTTGGCTCAGGGAAACATCGAAGAGATCGAAATCACTTGCGCCGATGGACGCCTGCGCAAAACCTTTGCCCGCCCTGATTTGATGGATCGGGCGGCCGACTTGCCGCAACCGCCCGGACGGATCCGAGTGCTCAGCCCGTTTGATCCCATGCTTCGGGACAGAAACCGGGCCGAGCGGCTGTTTGGCTTTCACTATCGCATCGAAGTTTTCGTGCCCGAAGCCAGGCGGACATATGGGTATTACGTCTTCCCTTTGCTTGAAGGTGATCGATTGATCGGCCGGATCGACATGAAGGCGCATCGCGATCGCGACCTGCTGCATGTCAAGGCACTCTGGCCCGAACGCGGGGTGCGATGGTCTGACGCCCGCAGCCGCCGCCTGAACGCCGAGCTGGAGCGGATACGCCGGCTGGCAGGCGTTGAACAGGTCGAATTCGCAAGGGGCTGGCTGAAAGACCCTAAATAGGGTTTATTCCGCGTCAGTCAGTGTCAGTTCGATCGGCTCCAGCCCGTCAATCTCTCCTGTTATCACGTCGCCGGGCACAACCGGGCCTACGCCGGCCGGTGTACCTGTCAGGATCAGATCGCCGGGGCGCAGATGGTAGAAACCGGACAGATGGCTGACGATTTCATCGATCTTCCAGATGAGCTCTTCCAAAGTAGCGTCCTGGCGCAGTTCACCGTTCACGCTCAACCGGATGTGTTTGGCATCGTCAGGCGACCAGTTTGTGGCAGGGGTCAGCGGCGCGAAGACTGCTCCGTTTTCGACATCTTTGCCCAGATCCCAAGGACGCTGTTTGTCCCGTTCTTGGAATTGCAGATCGCGGCGGGTCATGTCGAGCGCACAGCCATAGGCATAAACCGCATCCCAAGCCTGCGCGCCGGAGGCGCGAAACACCGGTTTTCCGATTGCCAGCGCCAGCTCCATTTCGTAATGGTAATTCTTCGTCCCCGCCGGGTACGGAACCGTCGCGCCGGACAGGATCGCGTTTGGCGCGGACTTGGTGAAATAGAAGGGCGCATCGCGATCCACCTCATTCCCCATCTCTGCTGCGTGCGCGGCATAGTTTCGCCCGACGCAGAAAATGCGACCGACAGGGTACCCGGCTGTCTCGCCGACGACAGGGATGGTTAAGGGATCGGGAAGGGAAAACAGGCTGTTTGACATCGTGGTTCCTGAATTTTTCATCGCTGCCATCTTACGCCTGCCAGAGCTGCCAGCAAGCGGGGAATGCACGCTGGATTTCGCCAGTATCCACGAGTTGTTTCAGCGCGAACCTGCTCAATTCTGACCTGAACGGCCAGTGCCGTTCCAAAGCAGCTTCACATCCGTCTTTATTGATGCACCGGAACTTGGGCAGATCGGAAATTAACTTGGCTCTGGCGCAAGTCGGGCTAGGTTTTGAATTGGAATTGCAGGGTGCATCCATCTTGAGGGGTGCGAAGGCAGCAAAACACCGCGCATGCGGAGGCATTCGGCCAGTATGACGCAAAGTCATCCCTTGCGGGACCGGTTTTCGTTCGGCAATTGCCCAAGTCTGTTTCGGAGAGCATGGGTGCAAGGCCTTTCCCCCAAAGGCCAAATAGCCCTAATCAGAGCCACATTTCCGGCTCGCCATATACTCCGATGCGCAGGCCGGACCGTCAGGCAAGGCGTGACGCAACCGGCCTCAGGCCAGGCCTAACCCAAATCCAAGTCTGGCCACCCCGTCGGAGATCGCCCCTAGAATCTCCGGCGGGGTCCTGGCAGATGACACAAGTGTTTTGCGACCGGCATCAGGTATCCAGGTCGTTCAACTCGTTCAGAAGGTCCAGCAACAGTTCGTGTTTTTCCGGCCCCAGGCGGGACCGAATGCGTTCCGCCTGCGCCATGCTGGCGGGCTGATTGGCGTGAATGATCTGAACGCCACGCTCGCCGATCTCGACAATCTGGCGACGCCGGTCCGCTGGATGGCATCGTCGGGAGATCAGGCCGCGATGCTCCAACTTCTGCAATATCCGTGTCAGGCTTGGCAACAATAGACAGGCTCGTTCGGCAATATGCGTGGGCTCCTGCGGGCCTTCTTCATTCAAAACCCGCAATACGCGCCACTGCTGTTCGGTGACACAGGCGTCGGCCAGCATTGCTCGGATGGGTCCCATAACCTTTTCCCGCGCCCGCAAAAGCGCAATAGGCAAAGATCGCGACGTCAGTGGGAGGTCGTCGGTCATGCCAAAATTATCGCCGAAATCCGTGATTTACGCAAGGGAACCCTCAGTTTTCGGTTTGAAGCACAAGAACCGCCGGAATGTCGCCACCCTTGCGTGACGCGCCTTTGCCGCCGTCGATCCGATGACGCCAAATTGCATTAAAACTGGACAATTTCGTGCCACGGAAGAAGATGAGGAAACGGCCACTTTCGCGACCACGTCGCGCCGAAGGTTTTGCAACAAAAGGAAACAATATGGCTGCGCAGCAGAACGCGTTCAAACAGGCTCTAAAAAAGGGAGAAATGCAGATCGGGTGCTGGATGAGCTTTGCGGAGCCCGTAGCGGCCGAGATGATGGGAACCGCGGGTTTTGATTGGTTGGTAATCGATGGAGAGCATGCCCCTAACGATATCCGGTCGATCCGGGACCAGCTTCTGGCCCTTGAAGCAAGCAATTCTCATGCGGTTGTGAGGGTCCCCGTGGGTGAGACTTGGCTGATCAAGATGGTTCTGGATGCGGGTGCTCAGACCATTCTGGTTCCGATCGTGGAAAGCGCCGCGCAGGCGCAAGAGCTGGTTCGGGCCTGCCGCTATCCCCCCGCCGGTGTCCGCGGCGTGGGCGCGATGGCATCGCGGGCGACGATGTACGGATCGGTCGGAGATTATATTCAGACCGCAGATCAGGAGATTTGCCTGTTGTTGCAGGTTGAAACCCGCGCCGGAATGGCTGCTCTGGACGACATTCTGGAGGTTGACGGCGTGGATGGCGTATTCATTGGCCCTGCCGATCTGTCGACCGATATGGGCCATCAGGGCAACAGTGCGGCGCCCGAGGTGCGAGAGGTTATCGGCGATGCACTGACCCGGATCAAGGCCGCAGGCAAAGCGCCGGGCATTCTGGCCACAAATGACGAGGCCCGGCAGGCATATCTGGATATGGGCGCACAGTTCTTGGCGGTTGGCATTGATGTGATGCTGCTGACGCAAACGGCACGTGATCTCGCCGCACGATGGAAAGCCGACTGAACGTTCAACGGACCATGGCCGCTGCGGCCTGGGCGTATCCGCCCGAGGCACCATCGACGAAATGAACATGATCGTCCCGCGTGGCCGACGGGACAAAACACGTCATCATCGCCTCGTCCTGCACGTGCAGACCGTATCGGATTTTGCCGCGCCCGCGCGCTTCTTCCAGCATCTGTTCGATCTGTCGCAAAGTGGCCGGATCACAATCCAATGTCATCTTCAGACCGTCATCAAACTTGCGGAAATCGGCATTGCTGCTGACCATATTCCTGTAATGTTCGGGTTCGAACTGTCCCAGCTTTTTACCAGTCTTGAAGAGTATCGCAATCAGCAGGTTCTGAATCAGAAGAACGAGCTTGTGCAAAAACAAATTTCTCCCGTTGCGCGAAACATGCGCGTCAATGTCGAGGCCGGGGGGCGGCCACGTCATGGGCGGACCATTCATCGGCACCGGGTGACCTGCGCGCTCCAGCTCTTCTGACGCAGACAGAACCAATTGCGAAAGGTCTGCAAAATCGCGTTCAGTTGCTGACGCGGTGGGTTCAACAACCAGTGACACGATCTGACCATGCCGCGCCGGGCTGTTGGACCATCTGCATGACAGGCCTGTCAGGTTCGGCTGCGCACCCGGTTCGGCAGGCGCGATCATATGACGACCCGCCTTCATCTCTGCCTCGGCCCAGGCCAATCCTCCGCCAGAAAACATGGCATAATCCACGCCGGAGGACGGAGCAAAACGGGCGACACGCAAGTCCCTGCCCGCTTTTCGGATTTCCGCCACCGATACCAGCGCCGCACGCAACGGCATGGAAAACTCCTCTTCCGCCCAGCGCCGCAAAGCTGAAAGAGTATCCCGCGCTGCTTCAACTTCGCTGGGGGGGACCGCAAACGCCGCCCCGTCGCCGCCAAAGACATAGGGAAACAACTTGCCGTCCATCGCGTTTATCATCGCCGAGATTACGGCAGCCCCAACGGTGTTGACGGTTTTGTATCGTCCCCGTGCGATCTCGCCGGTTGAATCGACAATGTCGGCGACCCCCAGAAACCAGTCGTCGGGCACCGGCGAAAACTGCGCCGGGTCTGCCAGGCGGGTGAAATCCCGCAACAGGGGCAGGTTTTCATAAAATGCAGAATGGAGGTCTTTCATTTTCCCCCTCGAAATCAAACTTCTGACAATGATAGCCGGAATGCGGCCCAAGTCCTGCTACTGAAACATAGTACACATGCTTGTGCGTTGCATCATTGCGTGCCAAGCATTCCCTTCGGATGAGCGGAAAAGAGGCGGGAAATGCAGGCGGGTTTGGTGGTTTTGTGCCTGGGCTATGTGCTCAGCCAGTTTTTCCGTGCATTTCTGGCTGTGCTCAGCCTGGATCTTGAACGCGACATCGGCGCCACACCCGAAGATCTGGCCTTTGCGTCGGGCCTTTGGTTTCTTGTGTTCGCTGCAATGCAAATCCCGGTTGGCTGGGCGCTGGACAAGGTTGGGCCCAGGCTGACCGCAGCCGCGCTTCTTCTGGTTGGTGGTGCAGGAGGATCCGCGATTTTTGCGGTCGCGACCTCACCGTTGCATGTCAGCGTTGCCATGGGCCTGATCGGCGTCGGGTGCTCTCCGGTTCTGATGGCATCCTATTTCATCTTTGCCCGCGAATACCCGCCCGCGAAATTCGCGACACTGGCCGCCGTCATGCTGGGCGTCGGCTCGGTGGGCAATCTCGTGGCCTCCTATCCGACTGCGCTTGCTGTCGAATGGATGGGATGGCGCGCCACCATGGTTGGGCTGGCCGTGATATCTGCTGCGATTGCTTTGGGTATTTGGCTGAGCCTGCGTGATCCCGCGAAGGTTGATACGGAACACAAGGGTACGCTGCTGGACCTGTTGAAAGAGCCTGCACTGTGGCTGATCATGCCCTTGATGCTGGTGGCCTATGCGCCCTCTGCCGCGCTGCGCGGGCTATGGGCCGGGCCGTATCTGAACGATGTCTTCGGGCTTAGCACCACCCAGATCGGCACCGCGACACTGGTCATGGGGTCTGCGATGATTGTCGGTACCTTTGTCTACGGACCGCTGGATCGCATATTTGGCACTCGGAAGTGGGTTATCTTCACGGGCAACGTGCTGGGCGTGGTGGCGCTGACCCTGCTTTGCGTGTGGATTGACCATACCACATGGCTGTCCGTTCTGCTGTTGGCCGTCATTGGGTTCACCGGGGCCAGCTTTCCGGTCATCATGGCCCATGGGCGGGCCTTCGTCCCCCCCCATCTGGTGGGCCGAGGCGTGACCCTGTTGAACCTTTTCGGGATCGGAGGGGTCGGCATTGCCCAATTTGTCACCGGGCGCATTCATGCCGCCACCGCTGAGATCGGGACAACCGCGCCCTATACCGCGATATTCGGGTTTTTTGCGGTAACCCTTGCCATCGGTTGCGTGATTTATCTATTCAGCCGGGATAATGTGGATTGAAGCAATTGCGGAGCAAGCCGTGCAGGAAATCGAGGTTATAGCGCCGAACCTGAAACACAGCCTCTCCGGCGTCACCACAACCGTCATCCGCCTGCTGCCGATCCAGAAGCATATGATCGGGATCGTTGCCACGGGACCCGGCCTGCCGGATGATCTGCCCCACATCCGATTGATCAAAGTTCCATTCCTTTCGAACAGGACGCCCCGGGTGTGGCATGCGCGGCGCAATACCGAAATGCTGATGGGTCTGTTTCTGAAACATGTGCTGCGACGCAATCTGAAACTGCTGTTCACTTCGGCTGCGCAACGAAATCATTCGGGGTTCACCAAGTGGCTGATCTCGAAGATGGATGCGCTGATCGCCACAACGCCGCAAGCGGCGTCGTTTCTGGAACATCCCGCAACCGTCATCATGCACGGTGTGAACACCGAACTGTTTCACCCGGTCGAGGACAAAACCGCCCTGCGGCAGAAACTGGGGCTGCCAGAAGGGACCTTGATCGGGTGTTTCGGGCGCATTCGACCTCAGAAAGGCGTCGATCTGCTGGTGGATGCGGCGATCGAGGTTCTGCCGAACCATCCCGACGCCAGCATAATATTCACCGGGCGCGCCACCAAAGAATTTGAAGCGTTCCAACGGGAACAGGAGGCCAAACTCAAAGCTGCCGGTCTGTCGGACCGGGTGCACTTCCTGGGCGAGCGTCCCTGGGAGGAGATCGTTGAAACCTACCGCGCCCTTGACCTGTTCGTGGCCCCGGCCCGTCACGAAGGGTTCGGCCTCACACCGCTTGAGGCGATGGCTTCCGGCGTGCCTGCAATCGCCTGCCACGGGGTTGGCGCGTTCAGCGCCCAGATCGAGGACGGGGAAACCGGCCGCTTGATCGAAAAGGACAACGCCGGGGCACTGGCCGAAGCACTGGAACAGATGCTGAGCGATCCGGACAAGCTGGTGCAATCCAGTCAGGCCGCAAGACAGCGTGTCGAGCAGCATTTTCGAATCGAAGGTGAGGCCGAGGCCATCGTGCGGGTCTATCGGTCTTTGCTGAACACAGGCGAAAACGCGCATTCGGGTTAAAATCGACGTCAATTCGGCCAATTCACCCGTGATAGCCCTTTTTTCTTCGCTGCAACGCGGCTATGAACGCGCGTCCTTAACATTGGAGACATGAAATGGGCTATCGCGTCGTTGTCGCCGGCGCCACGGGTAACGTGGGCCGCGAAATGCTGAACATCCTGGCGGAACGCCAGTTCCCGGTCGATGAACTTGCCGTGCTGGCAAGCCGTCGTTCGCTGGGGACCGAGGTGAGCTTTGGCGACAAGACACTGACCACCCAGGACATCGACACCTTCGACTTCACCGGCTGGGACATGGCACTGTTCGCCATCGGCTCGGACGCAACCAAGACCTATGCCCCCAAGGCGGCTGCGGCTGGCTGTGTGGTAATCGACAACTCGTCGCTGTATCGCTATGACCCGGACATTCCGCTGATCGTGCCGGAATGTAACCCTCAGGCGATCCACGACTACAAGAACAAGAACATCATCGCCAACCCGAACTGCTCGACCGCGCAGATGGTGGTGGCACTCAAGCCGCTGCATGACCGCGCCAAGATCAAGCGCGTCGTGGTCTCGACCTACCAGTCGGTGTCGGGCGCCGGTAAAGAAGGCATGGACGAGCTTTGGGATCAGACCAAGGCGATCTACAACCCGACAACGGACGTGCCGCCGAACAAGTTTCAGAAGCAGATCGCCTTCAACGTCATCCCGCAGATCGACGTCTTCATGGAAGACGGCTCGACCAAGGAAGAATGGAAGATGGTCGTCGAGACCAAGAAGATCGTCGACCCGTCGATCAAGGTCACCGCGACCTGCGTCCGCGTGCCGGTTTTCGTCGGCCATTCCGAGGCCGTGAACATCGAGTTCGAAGAGTTTCTGGACGAAGACGAAGCCCGCGACATCCTGCGCGAAGCACCGGGCATCATGGTGATCGACAAACGCGAAGCGGGTGGCTACGTGTCACCGATCGAATGCGCGGGCGATTTCGCCACGTTCATCAGCCGTATCCGCCAGGATTCGACCATCGAGAACGGTCTGAACCTGTGGTGCGTCAGCGACAACCTGCGCAAGGGCGCCGCCCTGAACGCGGTGCAGATCGCGGAACTTCTGGGCCGCGAGGTTCTGAAAAAGGGCTGACATCCCGATTTTCGCCAAGGCTTGAAAACCAGAAAACCCGCTGATTTTTCAGCGGGTTTTTTGATAAGTGCCAGGTTTGCGGGCTGGACGACCGTCGTGCGAATTCAACGGTCGTTTATCCAATTGCTCATGCTCTTGAGAACGCGTTGATGGAACTCGCCTTGCGCATCCTCTTCCGCAGACCCTTGGACCCATTCCAAATCCAAATTCAGTGCACCTACAGCTACGATTTTGCGCGCAACTTCGGGCGGGGTGGTTTCGTCAGCCGTTCCGTTCTTCCAATCGTGAAAGGCTGATGAGTATCGAACGACCGCTTTGCTGGCCGGCAAATCGAGCAACCCGCCCTCTGCAAAGAACGTTAAGCCATCACCCATCTCCTCTCCAATGAGTGTGAGCCTGTTTCCCAATCGATGTTTGAGGATGGCTACAAACACGATCGCTGCGGAAAACGTGAATTTATCGACAAGCACAACGATCTGCGTGTTTGCGCTTTCCGAGATCGCGTCGATCAAGGGCATCGTCAGAAGAAAGTCGCCCCCCGTGTTTCCGCGAACGTCGATCAAGAGCGGTTTGTTCGAGCAGGCGCGCACGCATTCCACTGCGGCTGAGATGGCTGCAAGCAGCGCAGTTTCGTTCGGATCAAAGAAGCTTGGCAACGCAATTGATAGCCCAAGGTCCTGCCAGTCCGTTATCTCCGCAAAAGCCTCAGGCTGCCAGGTTGGATCATCCTTGCCATGCTCGTTTCTGGGGTACAGCACGGATCCGGGAACGGTGTGTCCATTGGCCACTTTCAGATTCTTTATCTGTCCATTTTCGTCCCGCAGACGATACTCGGTCGTTCCGCTGCCTGACGCAAAACCCAAACGTGCCAGAGCGTACGGCCAAGCCAAAAGAATCGGTCCGATGACCCGTTTCCTTTGGTGCCTTCCCGCCAGAAACTGCTCAGCAGCGGCTTCAATCCGGCTCAGATCTGCGCCATTGACCGCTATCAGCTCTCCTCGAGGTGCGGTTATCTCTGGTGCCGCGCCGATGAGTTGCACGGAACGCCCTACGGTCACGAACCTCAGCGGCAGCACCTCGATCGCATCGTTCGGGATCAGCCGTGTGTGCCCATTGTCGGGAAGTGCCAATAGACGCATCGCTGACATCAGGAAGGCTTCGTTGGAGCCCTCCAAGGCGTGTCGCCGGGTTTCACAAATACAGCTGTCTATCACGGCCCTTTCGATCCTCCGAAAGCTGGGATCGGTTGGCAGCACAGTTTCCAAAATTTGGTTCAGATCTTCCGTGAGCGACATGTTTCACGGTGCGCATAGCCGCTCGTCAATGTCCAGATTGAGCTCAAGAGAGGACTATCAAATCCAAATCGGATTTGCTCTCAGTCTTGTCTGCCAGTCAAACTTCACCTCTACTTGTAGCTTCGAAAGAAACCTGTGCAGCCGCACAGTCTTGCCCGCGTTGAAAATCGCCAAGCTGTTGACAAAACCAGACACGCTTGCCACCTAAAACTGAACCTTGTTCGTGGCGGATGCCGGAAGTCCGGAAAAAATACTGCCCGGTGCAAGGCGGAAGAGGCAGGGCATGCAAATTTCGACCAGACGCAGGATTGCCAAGTCCCTGACCATCGGATGCACATGCGTTCTGATGGCACTGATCGTCATCGGCTTTACGGGGCAGGTCTTTGCCGTAGGAGATTCAATCGCTCTGCTCCGTCCTCAGGCTGGTGTTCTGCTTCTGGCCTGCGCCGTGATACTTCTTTTCATGCGTGCCAGATTTCTTGCATTGACCACCTTGGTCTTTGCCGGGGCGGCCATTGGATCCATCGCCGCCAGCGTTGCCGCGCCCTCGGACGATTGCAACGGATCCTGCCTGACGCTGTACCAGAAGAACCTCATGAGCAAAGCCTGGCCCCGGTATTCACTGGCCGAAGACATCATTGAGTCCAATGCACAGATCGTGACGTTGCAGGAAGTCTCCAGCCACAATCGCAAGTACATGAGCAACCTGTTCGAGCATTACCCCGAAAAGGCGATCTGTGAATTCCGCCCTGAACAAAACGTCGCCATCCTGACGACCTTGCCGATCGTCGAGAACTCCGAATTCTGTCTGCAAGGTTATGGGCTTGTGGGGTTACAGGTCAAAGCGCCCGGCGGTGATTTGATCTGGGTTGTTTCAGTTCATCTGAACTGGCCATTTCCTTACGACCAGTCCAGGCAAAGCCAGGTGATTGCCGACCGCATCAGCCAACTTGAAGGACCGGTTCTGATTGCCGGGGATTTCAACATGGTGCCCTGGGGCGAAAGCGTCAGACGGATCGGAGCGGCCGCAAACAACCAGAGCTTTGGAACCGTCCTGAACACCCACAACCTCGGCAGTTGGAAAATCCCATTGCCGATAGACAACCTTTTGTTCCCCAAAGGCACAACCGGAACGGTAGAGCTGCGCCCCTTCATGGGATCCGATCACCTGGGAAAGCTTGCCCGGTTTCGACTGGGCTAGGACTTCCGCAAAGCACACCGCCGCATGCTTCCATACAAACAAGCGGCCTAGCCTTGGGTTTCAACCAGTTCCTTCAGATTGGTCAGACCACGTTCATAGTCCTCGCCCACCCATGTATCCATCATCACCCCCATCCAGCGGGAGATAGGGTTGAGACCCAGATCCGAATCAAACCCCCAGGTCACTCTGGTTCCCGCCCCGTCAGGCTCAAGGATGAAGGACGCCGCGGCAGTACCCATCGGACCAAAATCAAGCGCCGTTCTGACCCGTTGGTTTTCCACGCTCTCGACGATTTCCTGTGATCCCGTGCCGACCTGCGGGTGATCCGACGCCCAGTTCAGAGTGTTCCCGACCCCGGCGGCAGGGCCGGAATACGTCAGTTTGGTTTCGGGATCGCGGTGCAGCCACGGAGACCACTTTTCGGTTTCCTGCATCGAATTCACGTAAGGAAAGATGGCTTTTGGCGGCGCATCGATCGCAATGCTACGCGAAACTTCTGCCTTTCCTGGCAACAGATAGGAAGCCGCGACCAGAACCAGAATGCAAACGACCAATCCTGCGAAGATGCGCTTGATGACTTTCATGGTAGGCTCCGATCTTCAAATGCAATGAGTGGAGTATACCAAAAACGGCTCTGAATCAGAGCCGCTATCTTTATCGTTTCGGATTTGCCGATGTGTTGTCGTCAGACCGGGACGAACTTTTTTTGGTAAGGGTCATAGCTTTCAAGCCCGCCTGCACCGATATCCGTCCACAAGCCGTGCAAGCTCAGCGCGCCTTGATCAACGGCTGACGAGACGAAGGGAAAGGTCATCAGGTTTTCCAGTGATGCGACGACCGATTGACGTTCGAACTGTCGTGCCTGTTCGACACTGTCTTCGATATCCGCGACCAGTTCGTATTTCGGCTTGAGAATATCCATCCAGCGACCAACAAAACTGTCCTTGGCATCCAGCTGCGGCGCCTGCCCCTTGCACATGTCGATACAGCCCTGCACGCCGCCGCATTGCGAATGCCCCAGCACGATCAAATGAGCGACCTTGAGCGCCGTTACAGCGTATTCGATCGCGGCGCTGGTGCCGTGGTGGTCCCCGTCCGGTGCATAGGGCGGCACCAGGTTGGCGATATTGCGGTGAATAAAGAAATCGCCCTGGTCAGCGCCGAACATGGACGTGACGTGAACCCGGCTGTCGCAGCAGGATATGACCATGGCGCGGGGGCGTTGCCCTTCATCGGCGAGACGGCGATACCAGACCTGGTTTTCCGAATATGTTGTGGCCTTCCAACCGTGATACCGTTTTACAAGGTAGCTCGGCAGAGGTTTGGCAAATTCCATTTCAATGTCCCCGTTCTTGTCGCTGAAGGATGATCTAAACCGAATTCAACGAAAATTCGAGCCATTATCCAGTTTCCCCGCAAGGTTTTGCAAAGGAATTTTCTGCCAGGATCAACACCGCGCCGTGGGGGCGTTTGAACTAGGGTGAATGTGGTGGAAAAGATTATCACGCTTGAACATAAGGAATCCGTCCGTCTGGACTCGGATCAACTGAGCGGGCTGTACCGGCAACTTGGCGACAAGAATGCGCTGGATGTTCTGTGTCGCACGGTCGAAGAGCTTGCCGTGCGCCTGTCAAACTGCGAACGCTACTGGCGTCAGCGCGAATGGGCGGACCTGCGCAAATGCGCCAGGTCACTGGTCGCTATATCCGAACAGATCGGGATGACGGCCCTGGCCCGGGTGGCGGGTGACGTGGCCCACACCGTCGATGCCGGTGACGCCGTTGCGGCGGGCGCGACGCTTGGGCGTTTGATCCGCGTGGGCGAACGATCGCTGACCGCCGTCTGGGACCAGCAGGACCTTTCCGTCTGACAGGGGTTGCGGGCAGATCATGCGCGGCTAGTCTGTGCGCAGAAACCATCAGCCGAGACGCCCATGACCCTGTCCTTCGCCCCATCCTCTGACCCGTCCATACCGCTTCATGTGATTGCGCAGCCGGATTTGGACAGTTGGTTGCAGGACCAGCCGGATACCGTCCGGGCCTGGGTTGCCGCAAGCGGGTTTACAGGTGCGATGGGGCAGACCCTGCTGGTGCCAGGCGCGCATGGCGTGGTTGATTTTGTGCTGGCCGGGTATGGAACAGAAGACAAGCGCGCGCGAAAAAGGTTCCCATTGGCCGCCGCAGCCATGGCATTGCCCGAAGGAACCTATCATATCGCGTCCGGAATTCCCGCTGATCGTCTGGAAATGGAGTGCTTTGGCTGGTTGATGACAGGTTACACCTTCGATCGCTACGCGTCTCAATCTGCTGGAACCGCGGCGCTGGTTGCGCCCGAAGGTGTCGACGCCAACCGTATCGAAGCGATGGCCAATGCCGAAGTTCTGACCCGCGATCTGGTGAATACGCCAGCCTCGGATATGGGTCCTGAGCAGTTGCAGCAGGCGGCCGAGGCTCTGGCCGGCGAATTCGGTGCCGCGTGCAGCGTGATCAGCGGCGCGGCCTTGCTGGAACAGAATTTCCCCATGATCCACACCGTAGGGCGCGCCGCCGAACAGGCCCCCCGGCTGATCGAGCTGAATTGGGGCAGCAGCGGCCCCAAGCTGACTCTGGTCGGCAAAGGGGTATGTTTCGATACGGGCGGATTGAACCTGAAACCGGGCGCATCCATGGGTCTGATGAAGAAAGACATGGGTGGCGCGGCCAATGTGCTGGGGTTGGCGCGGATGATCATGCAGCTGGGTTTTCCCCTGCAATTGAGGGTCCTGATACCGGCGGTCGAAAACGCGCTTGCCGGAAATGCCTTCCGTCCAGGCGACATCCTGACCTCTCGCAAGGGGCTGACGGTCGAGATCAACAATACGGATGCCGAAGGGCGTCTGGTGCTTGCTGATGCGCTGGCGCTGGCGGCTGAAGGAGAGCCCGATCTGGTGATCTCGATGGCGACGCTGACCGGGGCCGCCCGTGTGGCTGTGGGCCCCGATCTGGCACCGTTCTACACCGATGATCAGCGCTGCGCGTCTGCCCTGTCGCATGCCGCAGAGGCTTCGGCTGATCCGGTCTGGCGCATGCCGTTCCACACGCCCTATGAAGCGATGATTGGACCCGGTATCGCCGATCTGGACAACGCGCCGTCGGGCGGGTTTGCAGGGTCGATCACAGCCGCCCTGTTTCTGCGCAGGTTCGTGGGCGCATGCCGCTACATACACTTTGACATCTATTCCTGGCAGCCCAGCAAAGAACCGGGGCGCACCAAGGGCGGTCTGGGTCAGGGGCCACGTGCCGTTTTGGCGGCCTTGCCAGAGATATTGGGACTGTGACACGCCACCGCATATCCGCACCCGTTGTCGATTTGCTGCGCAGCCCAGACGGACCACGCGACCGGCAATTGTTGTTCGGTGATACGGTTCGGATCGAGGAAACAAAGTCAGGGTGGAACAGGGTCATCGCAGACAAAGACGGGTATACCGGCTGGTTGCGAACGGATCAGCTGACGGCGGATGCGCCTGCGACCCATTGGATCACGGCGCCTGCAACGCATGCCTACCAGGAAGCGGATTTCAAAAGCCGCGATCTGGTGTCGCTGAGTTTCGGAAGCAGAATCCAAGCCAGGACCGAGACGGACCGGTTTGTTGAAACCGAACTGGGTTATATCCCAAAGGTGCACACGGCGCCGATGACCGTAAAGCCTGACGACCCGGTCGAAGTGGCCAAGCTGTTTCTGGGCACACCCTATTTATGGGGCGGCAACAGCCGGTTCGGCATCGATTGTTCCGGGTTGGTGCAGGCAGGGCTTTTGGCTTGCGGCCTGCCTTGCCCCGGCGACAGCGGCGATCAGGAGCGCGCTTTGGGCAATACCGTGATCGAAGGGACCCCTGCGCAACGGGGTGATCTGTTGTTCTGGAAAGGGCATGTGGCCTGGGTTTCGGGCGACAACATGCTGCTGCATGCGAACGCCAGCCATATGGCGGTGGTATTCGAGCCAATGGATCAGGCGATCCACCGCATAATGGATCAGGGTGACGGGCCTGTGACAGCCCACAAAAGGCTCTAATCCGGGTTTACGGCCCGGATCAGCTTGCGCTCCAATACCCGCAGGACTGCTCGCAGATCGTGGCCGCGCTTCAGGATACGGCCATCCATACCTATGACGGAATACATTCCCTGTCTCGACCGCAGGCGCGGATGCTTTTCGACTCGGTAGATCGGGTGTTCCGCGGTGCGCCGGAAGATCGAGAACACCGCCATGTCGCGCAGGTTGGAAATGCCATAGTCGCGCCATTCCCCGGCGGCGACCATCCGACCGTAAACGGATAGGATTTGAGACATCTCATGCCGGTCGAAAGCCACGGGCATCTGCGCTGCGCTTGCCGAGAGCCGGCTGGGAGGCTGCATATTCATACCTTCAGCCTTGCCGGAAATCGTATTTGAATCAAGCCTGATGCGCTGTTGTCTTACAATTACGACACAAGTGTTACCGTCGGCCGACCTGACGGCAGATCAGGATTACAGGCAGCAGACCTACGGCCAGAATGACCAGCGAAGGCACAGCTGCGCCCTCCAATCTCTCGTCCGAGGCCAATCGATATGCCTGCACCGCCAACGTGTCGAAATTGAACGGGCGCATGATCAGCGTGGCCGGAAGCTCCTTCATCACGTCAACGAACACGATCAGCAGGGCCGTCAGCAGAGACGGGGTCAGAATGGGCAGGTGAACACGCCGCAGTGTTCCCAACGGCGTCTGACCAAGTGAGCGGGCTGCGGCATCCATATTGGCGTGCACCGTGCTTTGGCCACCCTCATATGCGCTGAGCGCAGCAGCCAGGAACCGCACCATGTAGGCAGCGACCAGCAGCCAGATCGAACCTGTAACCAACAGCCCCGTGGACACGTCGAAGGTCTGCCGCATCCACACATCCAGCGCGTTGTCAAAGCTCGCGAAGGGGACGATCAAACCAACCGCGATGACACCACCGGGCACGGCATATCCCAGACGCGCCATATAGGCGGTCGCAGACGAGGCGCGCCCCGGTCTCAGACGTTGAAAGAACCCGACGCTGATCGCCGCAAAAACGGTGATGACCGCCGCCGTACCAGCAAGGATCAGCGAATTCTGAATGAAGCCGATATAGCGCTGCGACAGCAGGTTCTGTTCGGATTCCAGGCCCATCTCGACCAAAATGATGACAGGCAGCAAAAATCCGAAAAGAACAGGTATCGCGCAAAGCAGGAATGCGCCACAGGCCCGCAGGCCCGTCAGATTTGCCGCCGGTTGCGCCACATGCTGTTTCCCGGCCTGATAGTATTTTGCCTTGCCGCGCTGGGTGCGCTCGGCCACGGCCATGATCAGGGCAAAGACCAGCAGGCACAGCGCAAGTTGTGCAGCCGCCGCTCGGTCGGCCATGGAAAACCAGCTTGTGTAGATCCCGGTGGCAAAGGTCTGCACGCCGAAATACGACACGGTTCCGAAATCAGCGATGGTCTCCATGACGGCCAGCAGAACGCCGCCTGCAATGGCAGGCCGCGCCATTGGCAGTGACACGCGCCGAAACGCCAGCCATGGATTGTTGCCCAGCGCCCGCGCCGCCAGAAATGCGGTCGCGCTTTGTTGCAGGAACGCAGCCCGCGCTAGAAGGTAGACATAAGGGTAAAGCACCAGGATCAACATGACCGCCGCACCCTCGGTCGAGCGGATTTCCGGGAACCAATAGTCGCGCGGGCCCCAACCGGTTACATCACGCAGCGTGCTTTGAACGATGCCCGGGTGATCCAGAATGAAGGTGTAGGCATAGGCAAGAACATAGGCCGGAAAGGCCAGCGGAAGGACCAGTGCGATCTCTAGAAACCGCACTCCGGGAAAACGGGTCATCGTTACCAGCCAGGCCGCCCCGGTGCCGATACTGAACGTACCCGCCGCGACCAACACCACCAGAATCAGGGTCGTCACGATATAGCCGGGCAGCACCGTCTCCATCAGGTGCGAGATTGTGTCCGTTCCCCCGGTCACAGCCGCCAGGACCACGGCGATCATGGGCAACAGACACGCGGCAGCCACGACATAGGCGATCCCCGCCAGCAGTCGGGTACCACGCACACCGCGATTGCGCGATCCATTCTGTGAAAACTCGATTTCGGCCATCATCCCGGCTTGTGATTGGCAAAGGCGAAGGGTCCGCCTTTAATCGACCAAAAAGCTCGGAAACACCAGTGCATCGGTCAACAAATCTGCGGCGCAAACTGCCGCAGACTTGAAAAAGGTCATTATTCGTAGACGCGCTGATCCTCGATCACCACCCCGTCCCGGGGAAGGGATCCGGGGGCCACGACCTCGATCGCGCCCTTCAGCTTCAACACCTCGGCCACCGACTTGGCGTATGCCGGGTCGTCACCGCGCGGGCTTTCAATCCGGACTGTCATCGTGTCCATCTCACCCTGACGGGCTGCGATAACGCGGGCTTTGACGATTTCCTCGTGTTTGTCGACCAGGGCCGCTACCTGTTCCGGGCGTACGAACATCCCCTTGATCTTGGTGGTCTGGTCGGCGCGCCCCATCCAGCCTTTGATCCGGGTATTGGTCCGGCCACAGGGTGAGACACCCGGCATGACGGCCGAAAGATCTCCGGTCGCAAAGCGGATCAACGGGTAATCCGGATTGAGAGAGGTCACGACAACCTCGCCCACTTCGCCCGGCGCTACCGGTGTACCGGTTCCGGGCGTCACGATTTCGACGATCACGTGTTCGTCGATGATCATCCCCTCCATCGCAGCGCTTTCATAGGCGATGTTACCCAGATCCGCCGTCGCATAGCATTGCAGGCACGAAATACCGCGATCCGCATATTCCTGACGCAGGGACGGGAACAGCGCGCCACCACCAACGGCGGCCTTGGAGAAATTCAGCGAAACGCCCATCTCGTCGGCCTTGTCCAGGATGACTTTCAGGTAATCAGGGGTGCCCGCATAGGCGGTGCAACCAACGTCACGCGCGGCTGTCACCTGCAATTCGGTCTGCCCGGTTCCCGCCGGCAGAACGGCAGCACCAACAGCGCGGGCACCGTTTTCAAAGATCATGCCTGCCGGTGTCAGGTGATAGCCAAAGCAGTTCTGGACGATATCACCAGCTGCAACACCAGCGGCGTGCAGGAACCGGCCCATGCGCCACCAATCGCGGTCAGTGCTGCCCGGTTCATAGATCGGACCGGGAGACTGGAACACGTGATGGAAGTGGCGCGCAGGCTTCACGGTGAACCCACCAAATGGGGGGCGCTCTGCCTGCGCGCGGATCAGGTCCGATTTGCGCAGCACCGGCAACATCGGCAAATCATCTGCCGAAACCACCTTGTTAGTGTCTGATTCAGAAAAATGTGCAGCAAACCCGGGGGCCGATGCCGCACGCTTGATCTGCTCTACCAGCGCTGCGGCCTGATCCGAAGCGCGTTCGTCCGCCGAGCGTGTTTCGAGTGCGTCGAAAAAGGTCATCGCCATATCCTCCATCCGCTCACAGCCACCTCTTGCGGCGGCGATAGGACCGCACGTCGCGAAAGCTTTTGCGGCCTTCGTCAGACATACCAAGGTAGAATTCCTTGACATCCGGGTTCTCGCGCAGTTCGGCGGCCGGGCCATCCATCACAACGCGCCCGGATTCCAGAATGTACCCGTAATGCGCAAACCGCAGGGCGACGTTTGTGTTCTGCTCGGCCAACAGGAAGGACACGCCCTCTTTCTCGTTGAGGTCCTTCACGATGCCGAAAATCTCTTCGACCAACTGCGGCGCGAGCCCCATCGAAGGTTCGTCCAGCAGGATCGTCTCGGGGCGCGACATCAATGCCCGGCCCATGGCAACCATCTGCTGCTCTCCACCCGACGTATAGCCGGCCTGCGAGCGGCGGCGTTCTTTCAGGCGGGGAAAGTAATTGTAGACCAGTTCCAGATCCCGCTGGATCGCCGCGCTGCCGTCCTTGCGGGTATAGGCACCCGTCAGCAGGTTTTCTTCGACCGTCAGGTGTTCGAAACAATGACGGCCTTCCATCACCTGAATCACGCCTTTTTCCACCAAAACGGCGGGGTCGCTTTCGTGTACGTTCTGGCCACGATACTTGATCGTGCCTTTCGTGACCTCGCCGCGTTCCGAATGCAGCAGGTTCGACACTGCCTTGAGCGTGGTCGTCTTGCCCGCGCCATTGCCCCCCAGCAAAGCCGTGATACCGCCCTTGGGCACAGTCAGGCTTACGCCCTTCAGCACGAGGATCACATGGTTGTAGATCACTTCGATATTGTTGACCTCAAGCAGGGTTTCCGCCTGCACGTCAGTGGTTTGTGCCGCATCCAGCATCAGCGCGTGTCCTCATGCCTGTCCCCTTCGGGACTATTCGTGAGGAGCGGCGGCAAACCGCCGCTCCGGTTGTCTGCACCGCCCCGGAATGTCCGGGGCGATGGGTTTATCATTCACAACGCGGTGTGATGTTGTTTTCAGCCGCATATGCGCCCGAGTCTTCTTCGATCAGCGCACTGATCACCTCGACATCGGTCGGTTTGAAATCCTGAACCGGGTTCCAGGTTCCTGCTGCCGCATCCCACTGAACGACGCCCACAAGGCCGGGGCCGCCATGGTTTTCACAGCTTACCGAGAATTCGGGTCCAAAACCTGCCATGCCCAGACCTTCCATCTTGGCATTGGTGATCTCCAGCGCTTCCATTCCGTCACGCATCATCGATGCGTCGATGTCGGCGGTTCCGTGCATCTCCTGCGCGGTCTTCACGGCTTCGGCCGCCAGCATCGCGGCATACAGACCGCGGTTGTACTGAACCGTTCCCAGCTGATCACCTGCGCCCGCGGCTTTGCCCGCATCCACAACGTACTTCTTCAGATCGTCATATACCGGATAGTCCATACCCAGGCCGGTGAAGGTCAACGCCTTATAGCCATTGGCTTTTTCACCTGCCGGCTCAACGTCGAATTCCGCGCCCGACCACCAGACACCGATGAAGTTTTCCATCGGGAAGCGGATGTTGGCGGCTTCCTGAACCGCAACCTGGTTCATGACGCCCCAGCCCCACATGATGACATAGTCAGGCTTTTCACGGCGGATCTGCAACCACTGCGACTTTTGCTCCTGACCGGGATGGTCAACGGGCAGCAGGGTCAGTTCATAGCCATGCTTTTCGGCCAGGGTTTCAAGCGTACGGATCGGCTCTTTGCCGTAGGCAGAGTTGTGATAGACCAGCGCAATCTTCTTGCCGCTCAGATCTCCGCCATTTTCATCCAGCAGATGGTTGATCGCGCCGGATGCACCGTTCCAATAGTTGGCCGGATAGTTGAACACATGGCTGAACACCTTGCCGTTGGCAGCCGAGGTCCGGCCATAACCCATCGTGTGAAGCGGGATACCGTCTGCCGTTACTTTCGGGATCAGCTGATAGGTGATGCCGGTTGACAGAGGCTGATAGACCAGCGCGCCTTCACCCTTGGTGGATTCATAACATTCCACACCTTTTTCGGTGTTATAGCCGGTTTCGCACTCGATAACCTTGGCCGGAACGCCACCGATACCGCCATCGCGTTCGTTCAGCAGGGTGAAATAGTCTGCATAGCCATCCGCGAACGGAATACCGCCCGCTGCGTATGGGCCAGTCCGGTAGCTGAGCGATGGAAACACCAGGTCGGCCATGACCGGACCTGCGGCCATCACGGCGCCCAGCGCCAGGGTTGCCAGTTTCTTGTTCATCGGGTGTGTCCTCCCTTGATTGATCCGATGTTGAGTTTCGGGCTTCGCACCCGTCTTTTCCTTGGGCCTGCCCCTTAGTGCGGGAACGGCCAGAGTCTGAGTTTCTCTTTCGCCACACGCCACAGCTGCGCCAGCCCGTGTGGTTCGAGGATCAGGAACATGATGATCAGCGCACCCACGATCACCAGGTTGAGGTGCGCCACGATGTCAGTGGGCCAGCCCAGCAAATCGACGCCGACAAGTTTCAGAACAACCGGCAGCAACACCAGGAAGGCGGCTCCGGCAAAGGATCCGAAAATAGACCCTAATCCGCCGATAATGACCATGAACAGCACCAGGAACGATTTCTGGATGCCGAACACCTCGCCAACCTCGACCGCGCCCAGATAGACCGCGAAGAACAGCGCGCCCGCGATGCCCACGAAGAACGAGCTTACGGCAAAGGCGGTCAGTTTCGCCTTGAGCGGGTTCACCCCGATGATCTCGGCGGCGATGTCCATGTCGCGGATCGCCATCCATGTCCGCCCTGTCGTACCGCGCGTCAAGTTGCGTGCAACGATGGCGCAGAAGGTCAGGAAAATCAGACAGAACAGATAGGTGGCCCAGGCCGATGCATTCGGACCAGTGATGATGATGCCGAACACATCCCGTTCCGGCGCGTTGATCTGCCCCGAGGCCGAATAGTTGTAGAACCACGGCACCCGGTTGAACAGCCAGACCAGAAAGAACTGCGCCGCCAGCGTCGCCACCGCAAGGTAGAACCCCTTGATCCGCAAGGATGGCAAGCCGAACAGCACACCGACGATGGCCGTTATCCCGCCGGCCAGCAACACGTGAACAAACATGCTGACATCCGGGAAAGCGGTCATCAGCTTGTAGCAGGCATAGGCCCCAACGGCCATGAACCCCCCGGTACCCAGGCTGACCTGCCCGCAATACCCCACCAGAATGTTCAAACCGATTGCCGCAATGGCATAGATCAGGAAAGGCAGCAGAAGTGCATTGGCCCAATAGTCGTTGATGATGAACGGAATGATCCCGAACGCTACGGCAAGGACGACATAGTACCGATACCGATCGAACTTGATCGGGAAAGTCTGGCTGTCATCCACGTAGGAGGTTTTGAAATCTCCGGCCTCACGATAGAACATGTCTTACTTTCCCCATTCTTCCTGCGCCCGGTTCCGGGCTTCGGCGTCCAGTTGATTGGACCCTTTGGCATATCCGCTCGCCTCCGAGGCGCGCACCAGTTTCAGGTAGGCCAGAACCCCCATGATCAGCCCCGCAAAGGCCAGGATCGCTGCAATCGTCAGTTGGCCTTCGGTCAGATCGTCCGAGGTCAGGGCGATGTAGCCAAAGGCCCAGAACCCCGCCCATGCGATCACGTTGATGATGGCGATCAGCTTGGTCATGATGAACCCCACCAAGTGAACCACATCACCAATACGAACATCGCGGCAGCTGAAATCCCCATAAGCGCAATCGTATCCACCGTATCAAGTGCAGGTTCTACGCCGGGTCCGCGATACTTGCCGCCCGAATGGACAGCGATACCTGACGCAATAGCTGCAACACACGATACGGCCACGGCGAACATCAGACGGCTCCTAAACCCTCTCAATGATCTTCTCCCCAAACAGGCCCTGCGGTCGGAACACCAGAAAGATCAGCGCCAGCACATAGGCGAACCAGTTCTCGGTCGCGCCGCCAACCATCGGGCCGATGGCAAACTCGAACAGCTTCTCACCTACGCCGATGATCAGGCCGCCCACGATAGCGCCTGGGATCGAGGTGAACCCGCCCAGCATCAGCACCGGCAACGCCTTGAGGGCGATCAGCGACAGCGAGAATTGCACGCCCGACTTGGTGCCCCACATGATACCTGCGACCAGGGCGACAAATCCCGCAACCGACCAGACCATGACCCAGATGAAGTTCAAAGAGATGCCAACGGACAGCGCCGCCTGGTGGTCATCTGCTACCGCCCGCATCGCGCGACCCTGCTTTGTGTATTGGCTGAACGCGACCAGCGCCGCGACCAGAAGCGCCGCGATGACCGTCGCCACGATGTCCAGATTGTCGATGAAGAAGCCATAGCCGAAGATGTTGAACGTCGTCTCGTCAATCCACAGGTTGATCCCCTGCGGCAGGCCCACATCCAGCGTCTTGATCTCGGACCCCCACATCAGGTCGGCCACGCCTTCAAGGAAGTACGCCAGACCGATGGTCGCCATGAACAGAATGATTGGTTCCTGCCCCACCAGATGGCGCATGACGAACCGCTGCACACACCAGGCCAGCAACACCATCACACCCATCGTCAGAATGATCGCCAGCAACGCGGGCACATTCCACCCGAAATAGTGGATATGGGTGCCGAAAGTCGCGTTGATCAGATGCGCAAACGGCACCTGCCCGTTCATGATCCCGACCAGCGTCATCGCCGCGAACAGGGCCATAACCCCTTGGGCATAATTGAAAATTCCAGACGCCTTGTAGATCAGTACAAAGCCCAGAGCGACCAGCGCATAAAGCACCCCGGCCATCAGACCGTTGAGGATGACCTCCATCGCAAATACGAGTTGTTCAGGCATGTCGGCGCTCCTCAATTACCGCAGTTGGAGAATCCACCGAAAGAGGATTCCACACGAAAGAGTGTGACTTTCGATTTTCGAAGATAAACTGTTTTGATTTCTAAACTTGTCGGACCTTTGATGTCGTCTTCAATGCAACCCGCATAGGTGAAATTGGTAGTCGTAGCGGGTCTGACACGCGATAGCCCAAGATGTTCTGCAACTTGAGACAAAGATGCAGCGTGCATACCAAACTCTCGTTCGGTCACATCTTCTGCTTCGAAACTACATTGATCACTGCGGCGCCTAATTTCTTTTGTGCGAAGACGCAAAAAGACGTCGATATCGCCCTCAGCCACATGCACGCCGTCGTCCAAAATCCCTAAAAACTCAGCCCCTCGGAAGCCCCTGTATCCGCCCACCTCTAGGACAGTCTTCATGCATCGTTCTGTAACAGAGTTAATCTGTTCCGTCATTTGCGCTGATTGCACCGGTATCGCAAGGGACATCAGCACCAAAAGGGCAACAAAAAAACCAGCCGATTGTGGGCGAGAAATCCAAGAGTGACGGAACCTACTGTACGTCAAACCAGTGTTGTGTCTTAGGTTAATCATGGCTGACCCCCAGATAGGCGTCGATAACCTCTTGGTTGTTGCGCACTTCGTCAGGCGTTCCGTCACCGATCTTCTTGCCGTAATCCATCACGACCACCCGGTCGCTCAGATCCATCACAACGCCCATATCGTGTTCGATCAGGGCGATGGTGGTGCCGAATTCGTCATTCACGTCGAGGATAAAGCGGCTCATGTCCTCTTTCTCTTCGACGTTCATGCCCGCCATCGGCTCATCCAGCAGCAACAGCTTGGGCTCCGCCGCCAGCGCGCGGGCCAGTTCGACGCGCTTTTTCAGGCCATAGGGCAAGCGCGACACCGGCGTCTTGCGGATGTGCTGAATTTCAAGGAAGTCGATGATCTTCTCGACAGCTTCACGGTTTTCTGTCTCTTCCTTCTCGGCCTTGCCCTTCCACAGTGCCTGCTGAAGGATATTGGTCTTCATGTACCCCAGCCGCCCGGTCATCACGTTGTCCAGAACGCTCATCCCTTCGAACAAAGCAATATTCTGGAACGTCCGGGCAATGCCCTGCTGCGCCACCTCAAAGGGCCGCATCGGCGGGCGCCTGGACCCATGAAACCAGACCTCGCCCTCTTGCGGAACATAGAAGCCCGAGATCACGTTCAGCATCGAGGATTTACCGGCGCCATTGGGCCCGATGATCGCACGGATCTCACCCTCGCGAATGTCGAACGAGATATCCTTGATCGCCACCACACCACCAAAGCGCAGGGTGATGTTCTTCATTTCCATCACCACACCGCCGATCTTGCGACCGTCTTCGGTGACATATCCTTCGGAATTATCCAGCATCGGTCACTCCCTGACTTGCGCGAAAACGGGACGGCGGGCGGGGCGATGACCGCAGGTCGAGCGGCGCTCGTACGGCCCTCATTCTGCGGCAACCTTGTGTTGGGCGACGGGAACAACCGGTGCATCGACGATTTCCAGCGTCGCCGAGATCGACCCCTTGCGCCCATCCTCATAGGTCACCTCGGTCGTGGTCGAAACCGTCTTGGAACCGTCATAAAGCGCGGCAATGATGTCGCTGAACTTGTCCTCGACAAACCCGCGCCGCACCTTTCGGGTCCGGGTCATCTCGCCATCATCTGCATCCAGTTCCTTGTGCAGAACCACAAAGCGGTGCACCTGACAGCCAGACAGCATCTCGTCAGCGGCAACCGACTTGTTCACCTCTTCCACATGGGCCTTGATCGTCTCTAACACGCGCGGATGTCCCGCCAGTTCCTGATACGAGGCATAGGCCACGTTGTTGCGCTCGGCCCAGTTGCCGACCGCGGTCAGATCGATATTGATGAAGGCCACGCAGCGATCCTTGCCATTGCCGAACAGCACCGCCTCCAGAATATCGGGATAGAACTTCAGCTTGTTCTCGACATATTTCGGCGCGAACATCGACCCGTCTGCCATCTTGCCCACGTCCTTGGCGCGGTCGATGATCCGCAGATGACCCGAGCGTTCCTCGATGAACCCCGCGTCGCCCGTGGCCACCCAACCCTCGGGGTCCTTGGTTGATGCGGTCGAGTCCGGGTTCTTGTAATACTCGACGAACACGCCGGGCGAGCGATAGTAGATCTCGCCATTGTCGGCGATCTTCAGCTCGACATCCGGGGCCGGGACGCCAACGGTGTCGGCGCGCACCTCGCCGTCGGGCTGGACGGTGATGAACACGGTCGCCTCGGTCTGGCCATAGAGCTGTTTGAGGTTGATCCCCAGCGAGCGGTAGAACTCGAAGATCTCGGGCCCGATCGCCTCGCCCGCGGTGTAACCCACGCGGATCCGGCCATAGCCCAGCGTATCCTTGAGCGGCCCATAGACCAGCATGTTGCCGATCGCGTATTTCAGGCGGTCCATGAAGCCGACGGGTTGGCCATCCAGGATGCGCCCGCCCACCTTCTTGGCGTGGTCCATGAAAAAGTTGAACATCCGCTGCTTGAGCGCGCTGGCATCCTGCATGCGGATCATCACATTGGTCAGCTGGGTCTCGAACACGCGCGGCGGGGCGAAGAAATAGGTCGGCCCGATCTCGCGCAGGTCGGTCATCATCGTGTCTGCGCTTTCGGGGCAGTTCACGCAGAACCCGCACCAATAAGCCTGACCGATGGAAAAGATGAAATCACCAACCCAGGCCATCGGCAGATAGGACAGGATGTCTTCGTTCCGGGTCAGGTGATCGAACTCGGCCGAGTTCCTGGCGCTTTCGATCACGTTGCGGTTCGACAGCACCACGCCCTTGGGCTTGCCCGTGGTGCCCGAGGTATAGAGCATCACGCAGGTGTCGTCATAGGTGATCTCACCGATGCGCCTGTCCAGTTCGGCGTCGAAACGCGCATGACCGGCGCTGCCCTCGGCCTTGATGTCATCAAGGGCATTCATCTGGCTGTGGTCGTATTTCCGCATCCCCCGCTTGTCGGTATAGAGGATGTGTTTGACCTGATGCAGGTTTTCCTGAATCTCGATGACCTTGTCGACCTGCTCCTGATCGCCGCAGACGACATATTTCGCGCCGCAGTGTTCCAGCACATAGGCCATCTCTTCGGCAACCGCGTCCTGATAGAGAGGAACCGGAACGGCACCGACCATCTGCGCCGCAACCATTGACCAGTAATGTGCCGGACGGTTGCGCCCGATCACGGCGATGTGGTCACCCTTTTCAACGCCAAGTTCAAGAAATCCCAGCGCCAACGCGCGGATCTCGGCGGCCGTTTCCGCCCAGGTCCAGCATTGCCAGATCCCGAATTCCTTTTCGCGGTAAGCCGGGGCATCCCCGAACTGCGTCGCATTGCGGTGTAGCAGCGCCGGAAGGGAGTGCATCCCCTCGGCGCCCGACTGCGTCTGAGCCAATTCTATCTCTCCTCCCCATCCGGCCCGAGTTTGGGCCGGAACGGCACCGCCGGGTCAGACCCGCGCGCCGCTGCCCCGATTAAGGACAAGGAGAAAGATCAGCGTCAACTTTTTCGTGATGTTTTCCGGAATCTTACGAATTGTTACAACCAATCCCGCAAAATCGGGATCAGTGGCACATCCGCCGCTGGCATCGGGTAGTTGCGCAAGTCATTCGCCCGCACCCATTTCAGCGCCTGACCCTCTTTCGACTGCGGGATGCCCCCCCATTTGCGGCAGGCAAACAGTGGCATCAGCAGGTGGAAATCGTCATAGCTGTGGCTGGCGAAGGTCAGCGGCGCAAGGCAGGATGCCCAGGTGTCGATGCCCAGTTCCTCGTGCAATTCGCGGATCAGGGCGGCCTCGGGGGTTTCGCCCGGCTCGATCTTGCCGCCGGGAAATTCCCACAGACCGGCCATGGATTTGCCTTCCGGGCGTTGGGCCAGCAACACGCGGCCCTCGATGTCGATCAGGGCGACAGCAGATACCAGTAAGGTCTTCACGAGCGATAATCCGCGTTGATCTCGATATACCCGTGAGTCAGATCGCAGGTCCAGACGGTGGATTTCCCCTCGCCCAGCCCCAGATCGACCGCAATCACGAGGTCCTGACCTTTCATATAGGCGGCGGCGTCTTCCTCGCGATAATCCGGGCTGACCCAGCCTTTTTCCGCCACCAGGATATCTCCGAAGGAAATGCTCAGCAGGTCACGGTCGGCAGCGGCGCCGGATTTGCCGATGGCCATGACGATGCGGCCCCAGTTCGGGTCCTCGCCCGCGATCGCGGTCTTGACCAAGGGCGAGTTGGCGATGGACAGACCATGCACCTTGGCATCCGAATCCGAAGCGGCACCGGTCACGCGGATTTCCACGAATTTGGTGGCGCCTTCGCCGTCGCGCACCACTTGTTGCGCGAGGTCCAGCATCACCGTTTCAAGCGCCTCTGCGAAAGCGGCGTTGCCGGTGGCATCGACGCCCGAGGCTCCGGTCGCGCAGAGAAGAAGGCTGTCGGAGGTCGAAGTGTCGCTGTCCACAGTGATGCAGTTGAAGGTGCGGTCTGTCTGGGCGCTCAGCATTTCCTGCAACGCGGATTGCTCGACCTGAGCGTCGGTGAAGATATAGACCAGCATCGTCGCCATGTCTGGCGCGATCATGCCAGACCCCTTCGCAATCCCTGCAATAGAGACTGTTTTGTCGCCGATTTCGACCTGTGCACCCGCCCCTTTCGGGAACGTGTCCGTCGTCATGATCGCCCGCGCGGCGTCTTCGATTGCATGGCGGCTGAGGCCGGATTTCAACGCCTCAAGCTTCGAGATGATGCGATCATGCGGCAGCGGTTCACCGATGACTCCGGTGGATGAGGTAAAGACCCGCTCGACCGGGACACCGGTCGCTTTGGAAACGGCCTGCGTCACCTCGGCAACCGATGTCTGGCCGTAATGCCCGGTAAAGGCGTTGGCGTTGCCCGAGTTCACAAGGATCGCAGCGGGTCTGTCGCTGGGGCCGCCGATTTTCTCCTGACAATCCAGAACCGGTGCCGCACGGGTGGCCGAGCGGGTGAAGACGCCCGCCACCGACGTGCCCGGATCAAGAACAGCCAGCATGACATCCGTGCGGCCCTGATAGCGCACACCCGCTTCGACGGTGGCAAAACGCACACCGTCAATCGCAGGCAGTTCAGGGAAAGACGCGGGCGCCAGCGGCGAAACCTTTGTGATCGTGGCCACGGGTCTTTACTCCTGAATCAGGTCCAGCTGGCGCATGATCTCGGGGCCTGCGCCTTCCAGCGCGGGGCGTTCGATCTGTGCCTGCTGGGTCAACTCGTCGATCCGCGCCTGAATGGCCTCTTGCTGAATGGATTGCGCCAGCTCATCGCGCACCGCGTCCAGTTCGGGGGCTTCGGTTTTGCGCTTGTCGTTCAGCTTGACCAGATGCCAGCCAAATTGAGTTTGCACCGGATCCGACACCTGCCCTTTTTCCAGCGCGATCACTGCCGCCTCGAATTCGGGTACCATCTGGCCTTTTCCGAACCATCCCAGCGCGCCACCGTTCGGGCCGGACGGACCGGTCGAGTTCTCGCGGGCGAGTTCCGCAAAATCGGCACCATCATCAAGCTGTGCCTTGAGCGCTTTGGCTTCTTCTTCCGATTCCACCAGAATATGGCTGGCGTCGAATTCGTCTTCACCCGCAAATTCATTGAAACGCGCATCGTAAGCGGCCTGAATGGCTTCGTCGGTAACAACATCGCTGGTCAGGGCCGCGACCGTCTGAACCGCCTGAAGCGACCGCTTTTCATTGTCGAGTGTCAGCGCGTTCCGCTTGTTCAGGCCATCCTGTTGCTGTCCCAGCAATTGCTGCTGGATCAGCTGTTCCAGAACGAAGTCGAACAGCACGTCGTCTTCCGCCTGCTGATATTGCGGTGGCAGAGAAGCGACGGTGGCGATCACGTGACCCAATGTGATCTCATCCCCGTTTACCCGAGCGACAACGGTCGACGCATCCGGCTGGTTTTCGGCGGCCAGCGGCAGGGCCATCACGGCGGCCAGGGCCAGCGATGGCAGAAAAGTGAGACCTTTGGGCATTGAATCATCCTATTTTCTTGCCGCGACAGGGCGCGGCGTTGACACTCTGGAACCTGCCGCTTACATCGCTTTGAAGCCTTGGACAGGGCCGCCTTTCACCCCCCGTATCTATGGGTTGCGCGCAAGGTGGGCAAGCCTGTCGCAACCACGAAAAGAACAGATCCTCTGGAGTGAACATGCTGGGACTCGGAACGCTCGCCAAAAAGGTGTTCGGAACACCGAACGACCGCAAGATCAAGGCGACCCGCCCTCTGGTCGAAAAGATCAATGCGCTGGAACCAGAGTTTGAAAAGCTTTCAGATCAAGGTCTGATCGACAAGACCGAAGACCTGCGCAAGCGCGCGCTGGATGGCGAAAGCCTGGACGACCTGCTGCCCGAGGCCTTTGCCAACGTACGCGAAGGCGCCAAGCGCGCACTTGGCCTGCGGGCCTTTGACGTGCAGCTGATGGGCGGCATTTTCCTGCATCAGGGCAACATCGCGGAAATGAAGACGGGCGAGGGCAAGACTCTGGTCGCCACCTTCCCGGCTTATCTGAACGCACTGACCGGCAAAGGCGTGCACGTCGTCACGGTGAACGAATACCTGGCCAAGCGTGACGCGGAATGGATGGGCAAGGTTTTTGCGGCCGTGGGCATGACCACCGGCGTGATCTGGTCCGGCCAGCCCGATGCGGAAAAACTGGCCGCGTATTCCCGTGACATCACGTATGCCACCAACAATGAGCTGGGCTTCGACTATCTGCGCGACAACATGAAGGCGGATCTGGAGCAGGTTTACCAGAAACATCACAACTTTGCGATCGTGGACGAGGTCGACTCGATCCTGATCGATGAAGCGCGGACGCCGCTGATCATCTCGGGTCCTGCGCAGGACCGGTCTGACCTGTACACCGCGATTGATGCCCTGATCCCGACGCTGAGCGAAGATCATTACACCCTGGACGAAAAATCGCGCAATGTGACCTTCACCGATGAAGGCAACGAATTTCTTGAGGCACAGTTGCTTCAGGCCGGCCTGATTCCCGAAGGCCATTCCCTGTATGATCCGGAAAGCACCACCGTCGTGCATCACGTCAACCAGGCGCTGCGTGCACACAAGCTGTTCCAGCGCGACAAGGATTACATCGTGCGCGACGGCAATGTCGTATTGATCGATGAATTCACCGGCCGCATGATGCCGGGCCGTCGCCTGTCCGAAGGTCTGCATCAGGCGATCGAAGCCAAGGAAAAGGTTCAGATCCAGCCGGAAAACGTCACGTTGGCCAGCGTGACATTCCAGAACTATTTCCGCCTGTATGACAAACTGAGCGGCATGACCGGCACCGCGCTGACCGAAGCCGAAGAATTTGCCGAGATCTACGGTCTGGGCGTGGTCGAAGTTCCGACCAATCTGCCGATTGCCCGTATCGACGAAGATGATCAGGTCTATCGTACGGCCGCCGAAAAATACAACGCGATGATCGCCGAGACGAAAAAGGCGCAGGAAAAGGGCCAGCCGGTTCTGCTGGGGACCACGTCGATCGAAAAATCCGAACTGCTCAGCCAGATGCTGACCAAGGAAGGTATCAAGCACAACGTTCTGAACGCCCGCCAGCACGAACAAGAGGCACAGATCGTTGCTGATGCCGGTCGTCTGGGCGCGGTAACCATCGCCACCAACATGGCCGGTCGCGGCACCGACATTCAGCTTGGCGGCAATGTAGAGATGAAGGTGCTGAAAGCGATTGCCGAGAATCCAGACGCGGATCCTTCTGAACTGCGGGCCGCCGAAGAAGCACGCCACGCCGAGGAAAAGGAAAAGGTTCTGGCTGCTGGCGGCCTTTACGTCATGGCATCCGAACGCCACGAAAGCCGTCGAATCGACAACCAGCTGCGCGGCCGTTCCGGCCGTCAGGGCGATCCGGGCCGAACGGTGTTTTACCTGAGCCTCGAGGATGACCTGATGCGCATCTTCGGCTCGGAACGGCTGGACAAGGTATTGACCACGCTGGGCATGAAGGAAGGCGAGGCGATCATTCACCCCTGGGTGAACAAATCGCTGGAACGCGCGCAATCCAAGGTCGAAGGCCGCAACTTTGACATGCGCAAGAACGTTCTGAAGTTCGACGACGTGATGAACGACCAGCGGAAGGTGATCTTCAGCCAGCGCCGCGAAATCATGTCTGCGAACGACCTGTCCGAGATCGTCTCGGATATGCGCGAACAGGTGATTGACGACCTGATTGACGAATACATGCCGCCGAAATCCTATGCGGATCAGTGGGATACCGAGGGCCTGCACGAGGCGATAAAGGACAAGCTGAACATGGACGTCCCGGTTCAGGACTGGGCCGCCGAAGAAGGCGTGGATGACGAGCAGGTGCGCGAACGTCTGATCAAGGCTGCGGATGAGATGATGGCGCAGAAGGCCGTCGCCTTTGGCCCTGAAAACATGCGCAACATCGAAAAGCAGGTTCTGCTTCAGACCATCGACAGCAAATGGCGCGAGCATCTGCTGACCCTGGAACATCTGCGCTCGGTCGTTGGGTTCCGCGGTTATGCCCAGCGCGATCCTCTGAACGAATACAAGAACGAAAGCTTCCAGCTGTTCGAAAGCATGCTGGATTCCCTGCGCGAAACCGTGACACAGCAATTGTCACGCGTACGTCCGCTGACCGAAGAAGAACAGAAAGAAATGCTGGCGCAGATGGCAGGGCAGCAGGCGCAGGCGCAGGAGGCCGTGGACAAGGCCGCGAAACAGGCCGAAGCCAAGGCCGAGGCTGCGGCTTCGGGCGATGCGCTTCCCGGGTTCGACGAAAGCGATCCATCGACCTGGGGCAACCCGTCGCGAAATGATCCGTGCCCGTGTGGCTCGGGCAAGAAGTTCAAACACTGCCATGGCCGACTGACCTAACGTCACCCTCCGAATCCACAATGTGTTCGTCTCGCGGCCACAAATTGGCCGCGATTCGTGGCGAATGTGCGATTTGCTCCTTCAACTGGGGAGGGTGTCTTGTTTGTAGTTCGAAACTACGTGACCATGTGCGGCACGGTCGCTTGTGCTTTGGGCATAGGCTACCTGATGCAGAACGGACCAACCGCGCAGCCGGCGAACGCGGGGGATAGTGTTGATGTTGCCTCGGCATCTCAGCAATCTTCGGTTTTGTCGGGGTTGGATGCTATCGTACTGACTTCGGCTCCGGCGTCTGACGCAGATTCCGGGGCGGCAGCGCCCGAACCCCGCGCGGTGCCGTCAGCCCCGAAAACGACGGATTGCAACATCAGCGCGCGCGCCGTCGCCGTCCCCGGCGCCATGGCACAGCTGTCGCTGCGGGCACCCTGCCACCGAAACGAACGCGTTGAAATTCATCACAGCGGCCTGACGGTCAGCCAGAACACTGACGATTACGGTGCCTTGGGCATGACCATCCCGGCACTGTCGGAATACGCGATTTTCCTGATTTCATTCGAAGATGAAACCGGTACGGTCGCCACTACTCACGTGACCGACATTGCCGAATATGACCGCGTCGTCCTGCAATGGCAGGGTGATACCGAGTTGCAGATTCACGCGCTGGAATTCGGGGCAAGCTATGGCAGCAGCGGCCATGTGTGGGATGAGTCCTCGGCAAATGGCGCAGGAGAGGTTCTGCGCCTGGGCCAGACGGGTCTGGGCAGTGCCAAGAATATCGAAGTCTATTCTTTTCCGACAGGCGCGTCGGGCCGGTCCGGCACCATCGACCTGACGGTCGAAGCCGAAGTAACCGAAGCCAACTGCGGGCAAACGCTGAATGTGCAGGCGCTGGAACTTCTGTCAGATAGCCGCCTGCGGTCGCGCGACATGTCCCTGACCCTTCCGGATTGTTCGCAGGCCGGTGAGTTTCTAGTGTTGAATAATCTGCTCTCAGACCTGACAATTGCGGCAAAGTAATCCGCAGGCAGGCTCGACTCTCTTATGACTTTCTTTCGTGCGGCTGTGACCGCGCTGTTTACCGTTGCAGGTGCGACCTGTGCAATGGCGCAGGACATCACGCTGAAGTCTCATGACGGCAAGGTCGAAGTAACAGGCAACCTGCTGGGCTTTGACGGCGAATTCTACCGCGTTGATACGCAGTTCGGTGAGTTGACCGTTGATGGTTCGGGCGTCACATGCGACGGACCTGCGTGCCCCAGCCTGACGGATTTCGTAGCCGAGTTGTGGTTTTCCGGATCGTCTGTCACGGCCGAAACGGTCCTGCCCGCCCTGATCATCGGGTTTGCGCGGCAGGAAGATCTGACCGCAACGCCTGCCCGCGTGGATTCGGACACCTTCGTCTATGAACTTTTTCAGTCAGGCCGTGACGCCCCGTTGGCGCGGTTCTACTTTGACGTTGGGACCACGGATCGTGGATTCGCCAAGCTGATCGAAGACCAGACAGATATCGTGATGGCCCTGCGCGAAGTACGCGAGGCAGAGCGGGATGCAGCCGAAGCCGCGGGGCTGGGTGATTTGAAACGGGCCCGGCGATCCAGGGTTGTTGCATTGGACGCCATGGTTCCGGTGGTGGCGCCCGATAGTGTGATGCGTCAGATTTCGCTGGCCGATTTGGCGCGCATTCTGTCAGGTGAAGTGAAGAACTGGGTGGACCTGGGCGGGCCGGATGCTCCGATCGCCTTGCATGTGCCGGATCCGGGTTCGGGGCTGGCGCAGGCTGTCGAGGATCAGGTATTGAAGACCGCTGGTGTGGAACTGACCGATACCGCAATTCGTCATATTCGAACAAGCGACCTGACCAAGGCCGTGGCAAAAGACCCGTTTTCCATCGGAATCGCCAGCAAGGCGACAGCCGGCGATACCCGCGCCCTGCCGTTGACCGGAGGGTGTGGGCATCCGCTGACCGCAACCCGTCAATCGATCAAGACCGAAGATTATCCGCTGAATCTGCCGATGTTCCTGTATCTGCCCGAACGCCGCCTGCCGCGGATCGCACGGCAGTTTCTGGCCTTTAGTCTAAGCCCCGGGGCCCAGATGGCCATTCGTGACGCAGGTTATGTGGATCAGTCGCCTGAAACCTTGCCGGTTGGCGTACAAGGCGACCGGCTTGCCAATGCCATCGCCACCGGAGGGCCCGAAGTTGGGCTGGACGAGCTTCAGCGCATGATCGAAACCCTGCGCCCGCTGTCGCGCCTGTCCCTGTCGGTTCGGTTCGAGCCCGGATCATCCCGTCCGGATGCGCAGTCACGCTCCAATATTCAGCAACTGGCACATATGCTTGACGCCGGAACACTGAAGGCACGCAAGCTGGTGTTTGCCGGCTTCAGCGACGGGGATGGCGGGGCCGCCACCAACGCCCGCATTGCCCTGCGGCGTGCACAGACCGTACGAAACGCGGTTCTGGCTGCGGCCGAGACATCGATATCAGACAGTATCGAGGTGGTCGCGGAAGGGTTTGGCGAAGCAATGCCGATGGCCTGTGACGACACCGAATGGGGCCGCAAGGTCAACCGCCGGGTTGAAATCTGGGTGCAGTGAAGGTCACAGATACCCTTCGGAGCGAAAGCTCAACTCGGTCGATTTTCCAATGATCAGGTGGTCGTGAAGGGTCAGGCCCAACGCCGAACAGGCATCCTGAATACGGTTTGTCATGTCGATATCCGATTGCGAGGGCGTCGGATCACCCGACGGGTGGTTGTGCACCAGAATCAGGGCCGAGGCATTCAGTTCCAGCGCTCGTTTGGCAACCTCGCGCGGGTAAACCGGCACGTGATCCACGGTGCCCTTGGCCTGTTCCTCATCCGCGATCATTACGTTCTTGCGGTCCAGATAGAACACGCGAAACTGTTCGATCTCACGATGTGCCATCGTGGTGTGACAATAATCCAGCAGTGCATCCCAGCCCGAGATCACATGCCGCTGCATCACCCGGGCGCGCGCCATCCGATGGGCGCAGGCCTCAAGAATTTTCAGGTCGGTAACGACGGTATCGCCAACGCCCTTGATCTGGCGCAGTCGTTCCTCGGGCGCGGTCAGGACACGATTGAAATCACCAAAAGTGTCCATCAACGCCCGCGCCAGTGGCTTCACATCCTGCCGGGGAATGGACCGGAACAGAACCAGCTCCAGCAGTTCGTAATCCGGCATCGCCGCGGACCCGCCGGTCATGAACCGTTCGCGCAGCCGCTTGCGGTGGTCTTTTATGTAGGAGGGTAGCCGACCAGAGGGCAGCGGCTGCGCCGGCGCTTCGTCCGTATCAAACAGCATCGGGGCTTCGGCAAAGGCGTCCTGTGTCATGGGCTCACCCTGACCCAGAATCGGTTTCTGATTGGTTAACGCATCTCGCCCGCCATGCGTGCCGTGGCCCGACGGACAACCATGTGCAGAAGGATCGAGAACACACCCAGCGTCAGCATCGCGGCAAACATGAGATCGGTCTTGGCACGCCCATTGGCCAGCAGCATCAGATATCCCAACCCCTGCGACGAGCCGACCCATTCACCGATCACTGCCCCAATCGGAGCATACACCGCCGCCAACCGCATCCCCGACGCCAGCGAGGGCAGCGCCGCCGGGATACGGATATGCCACAATACGGCGCGCTTGCTGGCCTGCATCGTTCGGACCAGATCCAGATATCCCGAAGGGGTGCGCATCAGCCCGTCGAAGAAAGACGAGGTGATGGGGAAATAGATGATCAACACCGCCATGGCGACCTTGGACCAGAGCCCATAGCCCAGCCACAGCGTCAGCAACGGTGCCAATGCGAAAACCGGCAGAGCCTGCGTGAACACGAGCATCGGCTGCACCAGCACCCGCGCCGCCCGCGAATTCGCCAGTTGCAACGCGGTGACGACACCCAGCAGCGTCCCGCACGCCATACCGATCACCACTTCGATCGCGGTGATCCAGGTGTGCTCGGCGATCACCCAGCGGTTCTGCCACCAGGTTTCGGCCACGACGGCGGGTCCGGGCAGGATGAACTTAGGCAATCCGGTCAGGGTCACGATGCCCTGCCAAATCAGCAAGGCAAACAAAGTTGCGGCCAATGCAGAAAAATACCTCATGGCGCGCCCTCGCGGAGAAGACGCAGCAAGGCACCCTGGGTTTCCAGTGTCTCCAGATCATCCACGCGGCGCGGGGCCGGGGCCCGGGGCGGATCGCAGGGCGTCAATCCGTGCTGCGTCATCACCACGATGGATTGCCCCAAACGCGCAGCTTCCGCCGGATCATGGGTCACAAGAAGGACGGTGCGCCCGTTCAAAGCTTCGGCGGCCAGATCCTGCATGTCAGCGCGGGTGCGGGCATCGAGCGCCGAAAAGGGTTCGTCCAGCAAAACAACGGGACGATCTTCCATCAAGGTCCGGGCCAAAGCGACACGCTGGCGTTGCCCACCGGACAACGCGTTGGGCTTCTTGTTCATGTGATCCTGCAACCGCATACGTTTTATAAGGCGGTCGCGTCGATCAAGATCAACGGTTTCACCACGCAAACGCGCGCCCAGCGAGACATTCTGCGCGACGGTCGCCCAAGGCAACAGAAGATCATCCTGCGCCATGTATGAGACACGCTCAGCCACAGGCAAGCCATCACTGGCCGTGATGTGGCCAGCGAAGGCGGCCCCGGTCTCGAGCCCCGCAATCAACCTCAGAACCGTGGTTTTTCCCACGCCCGAACCGCCCAGCAGGCACGTCCACGCCCCGGCCCCAAGGGTCAGGGTCAGCGGCGCAAACAGGGTCGCGCCGTCGATTGTGGCGGTGCCGCTGATGGTCAGATCGGGCGCAGGGGTCATGGCGTCAATCCCATCTGCCAGAAGTCAATCTCAAGCTCTGTCGCCTTGCGGAAGGTCTGGCACAGTCGATCCCAGCGTGGCGAACCCTGAAAATCAGCCCCAATACGTCTTGTTAGAGCCTGATCCAGCAACTCGCCGACCGCCACACATGCGCCTTGGTAATCTTTACCGGAATACGTGTCGATCCAGCCGCGATATGTCCCGGACGTTGCCTCGGCGGACAGCCGTGTACCGATCTCGCCATATCCCATGACGCAAGGAACAAGCGCCGCCAGCAGATCCAGAAGGTCTCCGCTGTAGCCTGCTTCCAGGACAAACCGGGTATAGGCCAGATTCTCGTGACGCTCTGGCGTGGCAAACAGCTCTGCCTGCGAGATGCCTTCTGCCGCGCAGATACCGATATGCAGTTTCATCTCTTCGCTGATCAAACCGTTCACGGTTCGCGATGCGGCAAGCATTTCTTCATGCGTTTCCGATTTCACCACCGCCAGGGCCCACGCGCGGCTGAAGTGGATAAGGAACACATAATCCTGCCGCAGATAATGCAGAAACGCCTCGCGTGGCAGCGTTCCGTCTTTCATGCCCTCTACGAAGGCGTGGCGGGTATAATCCCGCCACGGCCCCGCCGCAGCATCACGCATCAGCGCGAAGGCTTTGCCATAGTTGCTCATTGCGCGGTCACGTCGATGGCGATGTCACTGACCGGAAGGACGCTGTCGATCATCCCGCTTTCGTTCAGGAAGGTTTCGAACCGGGCATAACGACCGGCATCAAAACCTGCCGGACGCAACGCAAAACGCGGCAGTGTATCGACCCAGGCGCGGGCATTCAGCTCGTCCTGAAGTTCGGGCGAGGTGGCCGCGAAGATCTCCCAGCTTTTTTCCGGATTGTTGACGATATATTGGGTCGCTTTTTCAGTCGCGGCGAGGAACCGGGCAATCTTGTCCTTGTCCATCGTATCCGGATTGGCGACATAGATCAGTTCGTCATAAGACGGAACGCCTTCTTCCTCGATATAGAAGCAGGTGCCGGGACGACCTTCGATATCCATCTGGTTCAGCTCGAAGTTGCGATATGCGCCAATGACCGCATCCACCTGACCGGTCATCAGCGACGGCGAGAGGGAAAAGTTGACGTTGATCAGCTCAACATCGCCCAGCGCAACATCATATTTGCCCAGAACGGTGCCAAGGATGGCTTCTTCGACCCCTGCAACCGAGAACCCGATTTTTTTACCCTTGAGGTCGGCCGGCGACTTGATTGGCCCGTCTTCCAGCACCAGAAGGCAGTTCAGTGGCGTCGCAACCAACGTGCCGACACGCTTCAGTGGCAGGCCCTCGTGAATCTGCAAGTGCAATTGCGGCTGGTAAGACACCGCCAGATCGGCTTGACCGGCAGCCACCAAACGGGGCGGGGCGGACGGGTCGGCGGGCGGAACGATCTCGACCTCAAGCCCTTGTTCGGCAAAATAGCCGTTTTCCTGCGCCACGATGATGGGACCATGATCAGGGTTGATGAACCAGTCCAGCAGGACGGTCATTTTGTCTTCGGCCCATGCCGGCGCGGCGGCCAGAAGGGCGATGGCTGTCATCAGCTTTTTCATGTCTCGCGTTTCCCTTTTCTTCACGAGGTTGAGGCCGCGACGAGAACAATCTCGCCCGGCCAATCTGGTTGAATCTGTTCGGCGGCACGCCATGCCCGCAAACCGGTGGCACAGCACAGAGCCAGCCTTTTTCCCTTGTTAGGGTCTATTTCGTGCAAATTATCCGGTGATACGCGCGTCGCGTTCGAATGGATGGGAACAGGGGCTTCCTGCGAACTGCGCAGTTCGATGATCTGATCCGTGTCCTTCAGCTGGCTTGTGGACAGAAAGCGAAAACAGTTGCCGGGTTCGGGTGCGTCATCAAAGCGAAACCCGGTGCTGCGCAAGGTTCTTGCGTCATATTGAACCAACTGCCCAAGGGGCGAAGGATCAAGCCCAAGGATCACGTTAAGCGCCATCTGCGCCTGCATCGCCCCAATCACGCCAACCACGGGGCCCAGAACCCCCGCAGTGGCGCAGCTGGCGCCACTGTCCGGCGCATCGGGAAAGACAGCGCGCAGCGATGGGCCCCCGCCGCAGAACCCGCCCACATAACCCGAAAGCCCCAGAACCGAGGCACTGATCAAAGGCTTGCCTTGTGCCAGACAAGTATCCGACAGGATGTAGCTGGCCGCGTAGCTGTCAGCGCAATCCAGAATGATATCGGCTTGCGACACCGTACCAGGCGCATTTTCACTGGTCAGAGGCTGATTCAGACCGATGACATCAGCTTCACCATTCAGCGCGCGGCAGCGGGCGGCGACGGTTTCCGCCTTGGGTTGCCCGCAATCGGCCTCGGAGAAAAACGTTTGACGGTGCAGGTTCGACAGATCGACGGAATCACCGTCCATAATAGTCATTTGCCCCACCCCGGCCCCGGCCAAAAGCGGCAGGACCGGAGCAGCCAGACCGCCCGCACCGACGACCAGAACACGAGCCTCTGACAGACGTGCCTGCCCTTGTGCCCCAACTTCGGGCAGAAGCGTCTGGCGGGCATACCGGCTCATCGTGTGACCTCGATCCACGCGCGCACCCGTGCTTCGGGGTCGGAGTTCAGTGTGATATCCGTGACCGCCGAGACAATGTCCGCCCCGGCCTCCAGCACACCGGCCGCGCGCTCAACACTCATGCCGCCGATACCAACCAAGGGAATATCACCAACCCGCGCCTTCCATTCCGTTACGCGGGGCAGGCCCTGCTGATGCCATTTCATCTTTTTCAGAATGGTGGGGTAGACCGGTCCCAATGCCACGTAATCGGGATCCATGGCCAGTACACGCTCAAGCTCATCATCGTCATGGGTGGAAACACCCAGTTTCAGACCCGCTTTTCGAATGGCTTTCAGGTCTGCATCGTCCAGATCTTCCTGCCCCAGATGAATCCAGTCGCAACCCAGATCGATCGCCTGCTGCCAATAGTCATTGATCACCAGAACCGCCTCATGGTCGCGGCACAGATCGCGTGAGACGGCAATCTGGTCGTGCACCACATCATCCGGCTGATCCTTGATGCGCAGCTGCACCAGTTTGACACCCAGCGGCAGCATCCGCCGCAGCCAGTCCGAGTGATCAAAGATCGGATAGAAACGGTCCAGCGTCATGACAGGAAAGCCTTTCCAACAACAGGAGTAGAGGGCTCAGCCATATCGCGCGGCTCGATCGGGTCGGCCTGATGGGCCAATTGCCCGGCAAGGGTTGCCTGCGCCATCGCCCTGGCCATCAGAACCGGATCTCCGGCACGGGCCACAGCGGTGTTGAGCAGAACCGCGTCAAAGCCCAGTTCCATCGCGCGGGCCGCGTGGCTGGGCAATCCGATACCTGCATCCACCACCAGGGGAATGTCAGGAAATTCCGCCCGCATCGCACGCAGGGCGTATTCGTTGTTCAGCCCCTGACCTGAGCCGATCGGTGCGCCCCAGGGCATCAGCACCTCGCACCCCGCTTCCAGCAGGCGTTCCCCCACGATCAGGTCATCGGTGGTGTAGGGAAACACCTCAAACCCGTCCTCGGTCAGAATGCGGGCGGCTTCGACCAGTTGGAAAACGTCTGGTTGCAGGCTGTCCGTATGTCCGATGAGTTCCAGCTTGATCCAACGGGTCTCAAACACTTCGCGGGCCATATGGGCGGTCGTCACGGCCTCTTTCACCGTATGGCAACCGGCGGTATTGGGCAGGATGCGTACACCCAGGTCGCGGATCATGTTCCAAAAGGTCTGACCCGCACCCGCTTCGCGCCGCAGGGATACAGTGGCAACGCCTGCACCGCTTTCGCGAAACGCCTGCTCCAGAATGGCCGGGCTTGGATATTGCGCCGTACCCAGCATCAACGGGTTGGGCAGTTCAGTGCCGTAAAACGTCTTCATCTTCAGCCCCCCTGCATCGGTGCGACGACCTCAACCCGGTCACCTTCGGCCAGCTTGTGAGCGACGCGCAGGCTTGAGGGCACGAAATCTTCGTTCACGGCGGTGGCCACACGGCCCGAGAAACCGCATTCGTCCAACAATTCCAACAAGGTTTCGGCGCGTACCTCGCGCGCCTCGCCGTTAAGCACGATCTTCATCGACCATCTCCGAATGTGTGTTGTGCAGCGCCAGATCCGCAACACCCCGCGCCAGCGCCGGTGCCAGCAGATACCCGTGGCGATAGAGCCCGTTGGCATAGATCGTCCGACCCAAACGCCGGATACGCGGCAAGTTGTCAGGGAAGGCGGGGCGCAGATCGACGCCTATCTCCAAAACCTCGGCTTCGCCAAAAGCCGGGTTCACGGCATAGGCTGCGCTGAGCAGTTCCAGCATCGAACGGGCGGTGATGCGGCTGCTGTCCTCAGATTCGATCATGGTCGCACCCAACATATAGACGCCGTCGCCGCGCGGAACGATATAAAGCGGCATCCGCGGGTGCAGCAAACGAACCGGGCGCGTCAGTTCCACGTCAGGGCATCGTATGACCAGCATCTCGCCCTTCACGCCGCGCAGGTCATGCAGGTATTCGCGCGCGTGAAGACCACGGCAGTCAATGGCATTCTCCAACTGAGCGGGGGCCAGTTTCCGGTGGAACTCCACGCCCTGAGTTTGCAGTTGACGATACAGATCGCGCAGCGCCTGACGCGGATCGACATGGGCTTCGCGTTCGAAAAACAGGCCCTGGCCAAACCCTGCCAGATCAGGCTCTAATTCCTTTATTTCTGCCCGTTCGACCTTGGTGAACTCTTTTGTTCGACGCGCGAAGCGGCGCAGGTCCGGTACATCGCGGGCGCTTGCGACAACAAGCGTTCCCCGCTGGATCACCTTGGTGCGTTGAGCCCACCATTCGATCGCCGTCTGACCCAGGCGCAGCACCGGTTCTTCTGCGTTTTCATATTCGCACCACGGCGCCAGCATTCCCCCGGCCCACCACGAACACCCATGCGGGCCCGGTGGCCCGCCGGGGTCGTATATCTGCACCTTCGCACCGCGCGACACCAGTTCGCTGGCAACGGCAAGACCGGCAACCCCTGCCCCTATGACAGACCAAAGCGTCACGCGGGCCAAACCCGGTGGAAATGATGCACCGGGCCGTGCCCAGCGCCGACATTCAGCTCATCCGCGCGCGCGATGGCCCCTTGCAGATAGTCATGCGCCTGCGCAACCGCGTCCCTCAGGGTCAGCCCATTGGCCAAACCGGCAGTGATGGATGACGACAGGGTGCATCCTGTCCCATGGGTGTTTTTCGTATCCTGACGCGGGGCCTGAAACTCGGCCATGACACCCGACGAATCGATCAGCAAATCGTGGCAGATATCACCTGACCCGTGTCCGCCTTTCATCACGACTGCACCCGCACCCAAGGCACACAATGCCCGGCCCTGTTCAGCCATCTGCTCGCGCGTTTCTGCCGCTGGCATGTTCAGCAGGCACGCCGCCTCAGGCAGATTCGGCGTAAGAACCGTCGCCGTTGGCAACAACACATCGCGCAGCGTCCGGACCGCCTCTTGCGCCAACAGAGCGTCGCCGGATTTGGCGATCATGACCGGATCAAGAACTACGGGACCCTCGAACGCCGCCAGCCCCCTGGCAACCGTATGAATGATCTCAGGTGTGCCAAGCATGCCGATTTTGACGGCCTTAACGTCCAGATCGCTCAGAACCGCGTCAATTTGGGCGGAAATCACATCCAGGGGAATCCCATGCACCGCGGTAACAGCTTGCGTGTTCTGCGCGGTAACGGCGGTGACGACGCTTGCGCCAAAAACACCCAACGCCGACATTGCCTTCAGGTCAGCCTGAATACCCGCGCCGCCGCCGCTGTCGGATCCTGCTATGGTCAGGGCAATTGCCGCCATGTCGTTGCTCCATCTTCTATGGGCAACGGAGTAGAGAAAACGTCTGTGTTCAAGAGACCGTTCCCTACGCCGGCATTGCCCGGATCAGGTTCGATGGGTTAACGCGGCTGCGTCTCTCAGCCCTGTCAAAGGGCACCCCAACGGTTGAGGCGGACACTCTCAGGGTCGAGGGCCGGAATCAAGTCTCAATTTTCCAGATGTATTGCCACTTTCAGCTTTCTGCTAAGGCCAAAACTGCATGTGACTGCATGTGTAAGACAGTGACATGCGAGGCTCTGCCTCGCGCTCCGGGATATTTTTGGCCAGATGAATACAGGATCCCTTGCTTCATCTGGCTGAAAATATCCCAGGGGAGTCGCCCGAAGGGCGGCGGGGGCAGCGCCCCCGTTCCCGGTCGTTCAGCCTTTCATACCGTCCCAGAAAGATTTGACGGACGAAAAAAAGCTTTTCGATTCCGGATGGTTATCTTCACCCAGATCGTCGAATTCCCGGAGCAGTTCTTTCTGGCGGCTGGTCAGGTTGACCGGGGTTTCCACGGCCAGTTCAATGAACATGTCACCCACGCCACCGCCGCGCAACGCAGGCATGCCTTTTCCGCGCAGGCGCATTTGCCGACCCGACTGGCTTCCGGCCGGAATCTGAACGCGGCCGCGACCGCCATCGATGGTCGGAACCTCGATCGATCCGCCCAGCGCCGCCTTGGCCATGCTGACCGGCACGCGGCAATAGAGGTTCACGCTGTCGCGTTCGAACAGTTTGTGCTCGGCCACTTCGACGAAAATGTACAGATCGCCCGGAGGGCCGCCACGCATTCCGGCCTCACCTTCGCCCGCCAGACGAATTCGCGTTCCGGTTTCGACACCAGCAGGAATGTTCACCGACAAAGCCCGGTCTTTTTCGACCCTGCCGGCCCCCTGACAGGATTTACAGGGGTTCTTGATGATCTGACCCAGTCCCGAACAGGTGGGGCAAGTCCGTTCCACCGTAAAGAAGCCCTGTTGTGCCCGCACTTTTCCCATGCCTGAACAGGTGGGGCAGGACGTGGGCTCAACGCCACCTTCAGCCCCGGTACCTTCGCAGGACGAACACGCCACGGCCGTTGGCACATTGATGGTTTTTTGCAGGCCCGAGTAGGCCTCTTCCAGCGTCACACGCAGGTTGTAGCGCAGGTCCGAGCCGCGCGCGGCGCGACGCCCACCGCCACCCCTTTGACCCCCCATGAAATCACCGAACAGGTCGTCAAATACATCCGAAAATGCGCTGGAGAAGTCGCCTTGACCGCCAAAACCGCCACCGGGGCGGCCACCGCCGCCCATGCCGTTTTCAAATGCGGCATGGCCAAAGCGATCATAAGCTGCCTTCTTTTCGGCATCGCGCAGAACGTCGTAAGCCTCGTTGGCTTCCTTGAACTGCGCCTCGGCATCCGGGTTGTCCTTGTTGCGGTCAGGGTGCAGCTCTTTGGCTTTCCTGCGAAAACCCTTCTTGATCTCATCCGCCGAAGCGCCCTTGGACACGCCGAGCACTTCGTAATAGTCGCGCTTTGACATTTGTTATTCCTTCGTGCCGCCGGACGCGGCGCTTTCATTGAGCCTTTACACGCCGTTGGTGTTGTTTGCAAAACTGGCCATGTAACCTGCCTTATTCAAGACCTCGTCCAGCCCGTCGTCCGAATGCTTGATTTCCGTCAGCAGCACTTCGGGCCAAATCTCCCGCGGTGCGTCTTCGAAAAAAGCGCGCAATACACGGGTTTCCTGACCTTCGATATCCATTTTCATGGCATCAACCCTGGTCAGCCCGGCATCACGTGTCGCGTCCAGCAACGGAATCGCCTGAACGCACAGATCGCCCGACTCGGCAACTTTGGCATGATCCTGGTCGCCAAGGTTCGCGGATTCGAACCACATCTCACCGGGTTCGTCAGACAAGGCCTTGTCGCAATGGATGTCCTCACTGGCTTGATTGGCAGCCAGAGTGGTACCGAGGCGAGCCTTGTCGACCGGAGTCGGTTCAACCACAAGCGCTTTCAGGTTGCGTGCCAACTTCTGCGCAACTGATCTGACCCACAGGGTGTACAGCCCGACATTCGCACCGGCATCGACAAAGGCATAATCGCAAGGCTCTCGCCGAGAGGCCATGACTATCCTGCGAATTCCGGACGACATCCATTGACGTGGCATGCCCTCGGACCACCGGCGCAAGATTTCCATCCGATGTGAAAGAACGTAAGTGCCATATGGAGGCTTCGGAGACGCGTGCTGCATGGTGAAGACCGTTCCGGCAGGCCCGAACCAGGCCTGCCGGAACCGAGTAACGCGTCAGGCGCGTTTGTCGTCGTCGAGATCTTCGAACTCGGCGTCGACGATGTCATCGTCGCCTGGTGCAGCATCTGCGGCAGCAGGTTCCTCTTCGCCTTCTTCGGCTTGCGCCTTATAGATGGCCTCGCCCAGCTTCATCGCGGCTTCGGTGACGTTCTGGATGCCCGACTTGATCTTGTCGGCATTTTCGGTTTCCAGCTCGTCCTTCAACGCGGCGATCGCCAGCTCGATGGCTTCGATCGTGGTCGGGTCGACTTTGTCGGAATGCTCTTCCATCGACTTTTCGGTCGAATGGATGAGGCTTTCCGCCTGGTTCTTCGCCTCGATCAGCTCGCGGCGTTCCTTGTCGGCTTCCGCGTTCTCTTCGGCGTCCTTGACCATCTTTTCGATATCCTCGTCGGACAATCCGCCCGAGGCCTGGATGGTGATCTTCTGTTCTTTGCCAGTGCCTTTGTCTTTGGCCGAAACCGAGACGATGCCGTTGGCGTCGATGTCAAAAGTCACCTCGATCTGAGGCATACCGCGCGGTGCCGGCGGGATGTCTTCAAGGTTGAACTGACCCAGGATCTTGTTGTCCGCAGCCATTTCACGTTCACCCTGGAACACGCGGATGGTCACGGCGTTCTGGTTGTCCTCGGCGGTCGAGAAGACCTGAGACTTCTTGGTCGGGATCGTGGTGTTGCGGTCGATCAGGCGGGTGAACACGCCACCCAGCGTTTCGATGCCCAGCGACAGCGGAGTCACGTCCAGCAGAACCACGTCTTTGACGTCGCCCTGAAGAACACCGGCCTGAATGGCGGCGCCCATGGCAACCACTTCGTCCGGGTTCACGCCCTTGTGCGGCTCTTTGCCGAAGAATTTGGTGACCTCTTCGATCACTTTCGGCATCCGGGTCATACCACCGACCAGAACAACTTCGTCCACGTCAGCAGCCGACAGACCCGCGTCTTTCAGAGCGGCCTGGCAGGGCTTCAGCGACTTCTTGATCAGGTCCGAAACCAGCGATTCCAGCTTGGCACGGGTCAGCTTCATGACCATGTGCAGCGGCTGACCGTTGGCGCCCATCGAGATGAACGGTTGGTTGATCTCGGTCTGCGAGGTCGAGGACAGTTCGATCTTGGCTTTTTCCGCGGCTTCTTTCAGACGCTGCAAGGCCATCTTGTCTTGCGACAGGTCGACACCGTGTTCCTTTTTGAACTCATCCGCCAGGTATTTGACGATGCGCATGTCAAAGTCTTCACCACCCAGGAAGGTGTCACCATTGGTCGATTTGACCTCGAACAGGCCGTCGTCGATTTCCAGGATGGTCACGTCAAAGGTACCACCACCAAGGTCATAAACCGCGATGGTTTGGGTTTCTTCCTTGTCCAGACCATAGGCCAGCGCAGCCGCCGTCGGTTCGTTGATGATCCGCAGCACTTCCAGACCGGCGATTTTACCGGCGTCTTTGGTGGCCTGACGCTGGGCGTCGTTGAAATATGCAGGAACGGTGATGACGGCCTGGGTGACGTCTTCGCCCAGATAGCTCTCGGCGGTTTCCTTCATCTTGCCCAGAATGAAAGCGGAAATCTGGCTTGGAGAATACTTTTCGCCGCGGGCTTCAACCCATGCGTCGCCATTGCCGCCATCGACGATGGCATACGGCACCATTTTCTTGTCTTTTTCAACTTCGGCATCATCCACACGACGCCCGATCAGACGTTTGACGCCAAAGATCGTGTTGTCGGGGTTGGTGACCGCTTGGCGTTTCGCCGGCTGACCGACCAGTCGCTCATCTTCGGTGAAGGCGACGATCGAAGGCGTGGTCCGCGCCCCTTCGGCGTTTTCGATGACCTTCGGCTGCGAGCCTTCCATGATGGCTACGCAGGAGTTTGTGGTTCCGAGGTCGATCCCGATTACTTTTCCCATTTTTTCAATCCCTTTCTCTTCAAGGCGATGTCCCGAGGGTCGGACCCGTTATGGCATCCCACCCCCGATCTGATGTGCGCGACAGCACTACCATCGCGCGTCCCGGCGTATATAAGGGCGAGGCAAGAGGCCTGCAAGCACCGTAGAGTGCAGGTTTTCGGGAATTTGAGGTCTTTTTTGGCAAGGAATTGGAAAGGTTTGGGGTTTCCGGAATGACGCGGGTGATCTTGCGAGGGTTCGAAATCAGAAAAGGCTATCTTGATCCCGCCGCCCAGACACAGGTGATCGCAGCCCTGCGACCGATTCTGAAAGCGGCACCCTTGTTTCGGCCCGTCACGCCGTCGGGCAAAGAGATGTCGGTGCGAATGACCTCGGCCGGGGATCTTGGATGGGTGACCGACAAGGCGGGCTATCGCTATCAGGACAAGCATCCGAAAGGCGGGGTCTGGCCTGAAATCCCCCCGGTCATTCTTGATATCTGGCGCGATCTGGTCAGCTCTGAGCGCGCACCGGATTGCTGTTTGGTCAACTACTATGGGGAAGGCGCCAAAATGGGCCTGCATCAGGACAAGGACGAGGCAGATTTTTCCTGGCCCGTTCTGTCGGTTTCCCTGGGCGATGACGCCCTGTTCCGAATTGGCAATACGACCCGTGGCGGCAAGACCGAGTCGATCTGGCTGGGCTCGGGCGACGTGGTGATCATGGGCGGCCCGGCACGGCTGGCCTATCACGGGATCGACCGGATCAGATACGGGTCATCCCGGCTGTTGCCAAAAGGCGGGCGGATCAACCTGACGCTGCGGGTCGCACGTTAGCGGCGCGCGTTCCAGCTTTGTGAAACATGCTGGCGCGTGAAAAATTCACCCATCAAACCGATCATCAGCAGGGCGATCCCCACCCACAATGCGTAATCCCAACTCGTGTTTCGCGGAAAATAGTTTCGAAAGATGAAGCCCCGGCACTGGTCGATAATATGAAACAGCGGGTTCCAGGCGAACATCATCAGCAATCCGCCGCCCAGCGTGTTTGCAACGAACATCTTTCCTGAAAACACCATGTTCAGGCGACGATAGATATTGGTGAGCATTCCAACGGTTGTCGGAAACCAGGGCTTCATCGCCATGAACACCAAACCCACGGCGCATCCGGTAAACCAGGCCAATATCAGCATCGCGAAAGCACCGCCGGGATCCTGCACCTCGATCGGGGCGACCGCGACGCTGTAGATGAACAGGATCACGAACATCGCCAGCAATTGCTTGTAAAGAATACCGAGCGCCGCAGACAGGATCGTGACCATCACATTCATCGGCGAATGGAGCATCATCGGATTGTTCGCGGACCCAACCCCTGAAATCGCACCGATTGACTGGATATGAAGCATGAAGGGGAACACGCCGGACAGAACATACAGCAGAAATTCGCCCCTGATCTTTGGAATTCCGCCCCGGCCCATCAGTGACATGAGCAGGTAGAAAGTGGTTCCCATCACCACAAGTTGCAGGACATTGATCAGGATGGCGACTATTGCATTCGGGTGTTGCGAGCGCACCTTTCGTACGGTGGCATGGAACACCAGCTCAGCCGTCGTGAAAGCGCTGCCCAGCAGCGTTTGGTTACGCTTGAAATAGAACATTCAAAGGGTCTTTTCTGCTTCGTCGCCTCAAAACTGGCATGAATATCTTGCCGTTCCGTAACCGCCGCATCATAAGTCGATCGCGAGTTTGGATCAACAAACCACAGGAACGGAGCTTTTTTGTGACCTACGACGCGCTTATTCCCGTCATCCGGCGACTGGCTCTGGAGGCAGGCGACAAGATCATGGAAATCTACGAGGCGGATGATTTCGATGTCAAAGTCAAATCCGACTCCAGCCCTGTGACCGAGGCAGACGAAGCCGCCGACGCATTGATTTCGGCAGGGTTGCGTGCGGCCTTCCCGGATATTCTTCTGGTCACCGAAGAACAGGCCGCTTCGCACTCTGAAAAAGGCGACACTTTCCTCATTGTTGACCCTCTGGACGGCACCAAGGAGTTCATCAACCGTCGCGGTGATTTTACTGTCAACATCGCACTTGTCGAAAACGGAGTGCCGACCCGGGGTGTCGTCTATGCCCCGGCGCGGGGTCGTATGTTCTTCACGCTGGCTGATGGCCGTGCGGTCGAGGAAACAGGTGCTTTCGACAAAAACGTGACAGGTCCTTTGACGCCCATATCAGTCTCTGAACCGGACAATTCCGGGCTGCTGGTTGTGGCGTCGAAGTCCCACAGGGATCAGGCCACCGAGGACTACATCAACAAATACCATGTGAAGGACAGCAAAAGCGCGGGTTCGTCACTCAAGTTCTGTCTGGTTGCCACGGGCGAAGCGGATATTTACCCGCGCGTCGGACGCACGATGGAATGGGATACAGCAGCGGGCCATGCAGTACTGGCCGGAGCCGGTGGCCGGGTTGTGCGTTTTGACGACCATACTCCGTTGGTTTATGGCAAAGATGGCTATGCAAATCCGTTCTTTATTGCTTACGCTCCGGGTGTTGAACTGAAGGAAGCCTGATGTCTGTTCTGATTGCCATCCCTGCCCGCTACGCCTCGACCCGCTATCCCGGCAAACCTCTGGTTCCTCTGACAGGCGCGACGGGCGAGTCCATGACATTGATTGAACGGTCGTGGCGTGCAGCCAAGTCAGTCTCGGGCGTCGATCGCGTAGTTGTTGCGACGGATGATGAACGCATTCGCGAAGTGTCCGAGGGCTTTGGGGCCGACGTCGTGATGACCTCGGAAAGCTGTCAAAACGGCACCGAACGATGCGCCGAAGCGCATGAGGTTCTGGGCGGCGGGTATGAAATCATCGTCAACCTGCAAGGGGACGCCCCGCTGACCCCGCATTGGTTTGTCGAAGATCTGGTGTCCGGCCTGCGCGCGGCCCCGGATGCCGGCGTCGCGACCCCTGTCCTGCGCTGCGACGGCAGTGCGTTGAACAGTCTGCTGAACGACCGCAAGCATGGCCGTGTAGGCGGCACGACGGCAGTGTTCGGACGCGATCACAGTGCAATGTACTTCTCGAAAGAGGTCGTGCCCTTTACGTCCCGGACATACGCCGGCGATGAAGCGACACCCGTGTTTCACCATGTCGGCGTCTACGCCTATCGGCCCGACGCCCTTGCGGCGTATCCGGGCTGGCCAGCCGGGCCTCTGGAACAGCAGGAAGGCCTGGAACAGCTCAGGTTCATGGAAAACGGGCGCAAGGTTCTGTGCGTCGAGGTCGAGGCAAGGGGCCGTCAGTTCTGGGAACTGAACAACCCGCAGGACGTGCCCAAGATCGAAGAGATGATGGCAGCCATGGGGCTGGAGTGACGTCTTTTCCCCATGACTCGGACGGCGCCCCTGTGGAAACTGTGCCTCAACCAGCCCCGATGGATATCCCATGAAGACAATTCTTGTCACCGGTGGTGCCGGGTATATCGGCTCACATGCCTGCAAGGCGCTTGCGCAGGCAGGCTATCTTCCTGTGACCTACGACAATCTGATCACGGGTTGGCAGGATGCGGTGCAGTTTGGCCCTTTTGAACAGGGCGACCTTTTGGATCGGGACCGCCTGGATGCGGTGTTCGCGAAACACAAACCAGATGCGGTGATGCATTTCGCGGCGCTCAGCCAGGTTGGCGATGCCATGCGTCAGCCCGGCGTGTATTGGTCGAACAATGTCACGGGGTCACTGACTCTGATTGAAGCCGCCGTTGCGGCCGGCTGTCTGGATTTCGTGTTTTCGTCCACATGTGCCACATATGGCGAGCACGACAACGTGGTTCTTGATGAATCCACCGCGCAGTATCCCCTGAACGCCTACGGAGCATCAAAACGCGCGATCGAAGATATCCTCAAGGATTTCGAGGCGGCTCATGGGCTGCGCCATGTCATCTTCCGCTATTTCAACGTTGCAGGCGCCGATCCCGAAGGGGACGTGGGCGAGTTTCACCGACCTGAAACGCATCTGATCCCGCTGATGTTGGACGCGATTGACGGCAAGCGCGAAGGTCTTACCGTCTTTGGCACGGATTACGACACGCCCGACGGCACCTGTATCCGCGACTATGTACATGTTTGTGACCTGGTAGATGCGCATATTCTGGGGCTTGGCTGGCTGGAACAGGGCAAAGGCAGCCGTGTCTTCAACCTGGGCACCGGGTCCGGGTTTTCCGTTCTTGAGGTGATCGAGCAATCCAAGTCCGTCACCAACCGTCCCGTGCCGTATACAGTGGGCCCTCGTCGGGCAGGAGATTGCACCAAGCTGGTCTCCGGCTCTGTACGGGCTGAAAACGAACTGGGATGGAAGCCCAAAAGATCAACGTTAGAGACGATGATCGCAGATGCCTGGCGTTGGCACCAGAACGGCCACTACGAGAAATGAGGACCCGGTGACATCCAGTACTGCATTGACACTTCCCCGGATCGGATGGGATCGGAAGTACAGGTTGCGCTGGAAACGCCGGCGGCTGCTCTGGAGGTCGCTGCGCAGCCGACATCAGTTGATCTGCCAGAAGGATCAGACATCCCAAATCCAGCGGGGTGACATATTGGCCTTTGTCACCTTGCGCAATGAAATCATCCGCCTGCCGTGGTTCTTTCGTTACTATCGCGCTTTGGGTGTCGATCATTTTCTGATCGTCGACAACGGCAGCGATGACGGATCGTCCGAGTATCTGGAGGATCAACCGGACGTCTCCGTGTGGAGAACCCATTCCAGCTATCGTGGATCGCGGTTTGGCCTGGACTGGTTGACCTGGTTGCAGATGCGCTATGGCCACCGCCACTGGTGCCTGATGGTGGATGCGGATGAACTGCTGGTCTATGCCCACTGCGACACCCGGCCCCTGCATGACCTGACGGCCTGGCTGGACCGGCGCGGGAAGATCGGGTTCGGGGCGCTGATGCTGGACCTCTATCCCAAGGGTCCTTTGGGGGATGCGGCTTATGACCCGGACACCGACCCCACAAATCTGCTGTGCTGGTTCGATGCAGGACCGTATCGCGCGCAGCGGCAAAGCCCGATGGGCAACCTTTGGGTGCAGGGTGGCGCGCGGGAACGGATGTTCTTTACGCAGACACGGCAAAGATCACCCACGCTGAACAAGATCCCGCTGATGCGCTGGTCGCGGCGCTATGCCTATGTGAACTCATGCCATTCCGCCCTGCCGCGCCGTCTGAACGAAACCTATGATGGGCCGGGCGGCGATACCCCGTCGGGCGTGTTGCTGCACACGAAATTCCTGCCGGACGTTATCGAGAAATCCAATACCGAAAAGCAGCGACGCCAGCATTTTCATGATCCGGACCAATTCGGGCCATACTACGATGGAATAATCAACCAGCCGGACATGTGGACCCCACAGTCGGTACGCTACACCGGGTGGAGCCAGTTGGAACAGTTGGGTCTGATGAACGGCGGAGGCTGGGATTGAAAACGAAAACAAGGGCATCAACCGCACGTTTACGGTTTATCGGTTTTAAAGACGTTGCGTCAGAAGATGCAAAGATGGCATAAACCGGTAATGCCATGTCGTGCCAACGGTCACGACGGGTTCGGGGAAAGCTCGCGTTATAAAAAGGTTGGGCAGTCACGTGAGCCTGTTTGAGTCCTACAAAATGAGATTGCGGCGCAAGCGCCGTATTCTGCGCTGCCTCAAACGACGCCGCGAACTCAAGCCGGTCAGCAACAACACACAGGCCATACGGCGTGATGATATCCTGCTGATCAGCGTTATACGGAACGAGAAAATTCGCCTGCCCTTCTTTCTTGAATATTATCGCAAACTGGGCATCAACCATTTTCTGTTTGTCGACAACAACAGCGATGATGGCAGTTTTGAATTTTTGAAAGAACAGGCTGACGTTTCGGTCTGGCGGACGACGACCAGCTACAAACGGGCAAGCTATGGTCTGGACTGGTCGAACTATCTGCTGCGCAAATATGCGCACGGTCACTGGGTTTTGAGCGTCGATCCGGACGAATTCTTCGTCTATCCGTTCTGCGACACCCGTCCAATCCGTGCCCTGACGGACTGGCTGGACGGCAGTGCCGTGCGCAGTTTTGGCACGATGCTGATCGACATGTACCCTGAAGGTCCGGTGGACGCCGAACCCTATGCCGAAGGTCAGAACCCGTTCGAAATCGCGCGCTGGTTCGATCCCGGGAATTACATGATCACCAAGAACCCCGAGTATAAGAACCTTTGGATTCAAGGGGGTCCACGGGCGCGCGTGTTCTTTCAGGACAACCCCTCGAAGGCACCGGCGCTGAACAAGATTCCGCTGGTAAAATGGAACCGGCGCTATGTCTATGTCAGCTCGACCCATTCGCTTTTGCCACGCGGGCTCAATCAGGTTTACGACGAATGGGGCGGCGAAAAGGCCAGCGGATCACTGCTTCATGCCAAGTTGATCAACACTCTTGGGGAAAAAGCCCGCGAAGAGTTGCAGCGTGGCCAGCATTACCGGAGCTCTGGCGAATACAAGGCATATGCAACCCGGCTTGAGGACAAGCCTGTTTTCTGGTGCGAATGGTCCGAGGCCTATATCAACTGGCGACAGCTTGAGATCCTAGGCCTCATGTCGAAAGGAAACTGGGCATGAGCAGTCTGGGTATTGTCATGTTGGTTCATACCTCGCTGGACTGCGCCGAGCAGGTCGCGCGCCACTGGACGGCAGCGGGGTGCCCGGTGGTCATCCATGTGGATCGCAAGGTGTCCGACAATGTCTATTCCCGGTTTGTTGCGTCCTGTTCGAACAATCCCTCGATCGTGTTTTCAAACCGGCATCGGTGCGATTGGGGTGGCTGGGGTATCGTTGCTGCCTCGCAATGCGCGTCCGAGTTGATGCTGGAGCGATTCCCCGAGGTTCGGCATGTGTTTCTTGCCTCGGGGGCCTGCCTGCCGTTGCGACCGGTTCAGGAGCTGATAGACTACCTGTCAGACCGGCCACGTGTCGATTTCATCGAAAGCGCGACGACATCCGATGTCAGCTGGACCATCGGCGGGCTGGATCATGAACGGTTCACCCTGCGGTTTCCGTTTTCCTGGCGCAAACATCGCAAACTATTCGACGCATATGTAAAACTTCAGCGCCTGATGGGGTTTCGCAGGAGAATCCCCGACGGCCTGGTTCCGCATATGGGAAGCCAATGGTGGTGCCTGACCCGCCAAACGCTGTCTGCAATCCTTCAGGACCCCAGACGCAAGCTGTATGACAAGTATTTCCGTCATGTCTGGATTCCGGATGAAAGCTATTTCCAGACGCTGGCGCGGTTGTATTCCACACATATTGAAAGCAGGTCCCTGACCCTGTCCAAATTCGATTACCAGGGCCGCCCACACATCTTCTATGACGATCATCTGCAATTGCTGCGCCGATCGGATTGTTTTGTCGCCCGAAAAATCTGGCCCCGCGCAGAGCGATTGTACCAGGCATTCCTGACAGATCAGGCCGGGGCGATGAAACCGGCAGAGCCCAATCCGGGCAAGATCGATCGGGTATTTTCCAAAGCGGTGGAACGGCGAACCCGCGGGCGCGACGGGCTGTATATGCAAAGCCGGTTTCCCCGCCATGGCAGTGAAAACGGTCTGACATCGTCACAATATTCCGTATTCCAAGGCTTTTCGGAACTGTTCGAGGATTTCGAGCCATGGTTGGCCGCAACCACTGGGGCCAGAGTCCACGGGCATCTTTTCGGCCCCGAACGCGCCGAATTTTCGCAGGGGGAAGCCATAACGAATGGTGCTCTCAGCGACAGTGCGACGCTGCGGGACTACAACCCGACCGCCTTTTTGTCGAACCTGATCTGGAATACGCGGGGCGAACGCCAGTGTTTCCAGTTCAGCCCGCGGGACACTCAGGAAATCAACTGGTTTCTGGCGCGGGACAAGAACGCTCAGATTTCGGTTATCACCGGCGCTTGGGCGATCCCACTGTTCCGGTCCAATATGAACTTCTCGGAAATCCGGTGTGAGGCGGCGCGCCTGCAACAAATTGAAACCAAACAGCTGGAGGTGCTGACATCGGTCTGGACCAAGGCGCGGATGCGCAGCTGGACGCTGGCCGACTTCATTGAATCTCCGATGGATGCCTTGCAGGGCATTCTTGAAGAAATCGGCATGCAGCAGACCAGCCATCTGACCGAAGTGCCAACCATGGTCGACCTGTCCGGGTTCGGGAAGTTCCTGCAAAACCTCAAGAATCAGGGAATGCACCCATATCTGATGGGTGATTTCCCGGCGGACGATGTGTTCGGTCGCCAGAAAAAGCCATACCGAAAACCGTATCTGGTGCAGTGATTGCCCATGTCAGCCCATTTTGATTACTTCGTCATTCTGGCCGCCATGCGCACAGGTTCGAACCTGCTGGAAGCCAACCTGAATGCGATGGACGGGGTTACCTGTCACGGAGAGGCGTTCAATCCGCATTTTGCGGGCAGCCTGAAATCCGACCACCTGCTCGGCCTTTCACTGGAAGACCGGGATGCGGATCCGATGCGAATGCTCAAGGCCATCAAATCAGCACCGGGTGACATCAATGGGTTTCGATATTTTGAAGACCATGACCCGCGTATCCTGAAACCCATGCTGAACGACCCGCGCTGTGCCAAGATCATTCTGACCCGCAATCCATTGGACAGTTATCTGTCGCTGAAAATAGCACGGAAAACGCAGCAGTGGTTGCTGAAGAATGTGAAACGCCGCGTCGACGCGCAGGTTGACTTCGACGCCGACGAGTTTTCGGATTACCTGGATCAGCTGCAAGACTATCAGCTTACGGTGCAACGGCACCTGCAAAAGACAGGTCAAACCGGGTTCTTCATTCACTATGACGACCTGACCGAGCTGGATGTCATAAACGGGCTGGCTGCATGGCTGGGTGTTGACGGGCGGCTGACCCGACTGGATGATACCCTGAAGCCGCAAAACCCGGCGCCGGCTTTGTCGAAGGTCACGAATCCTGATGAAATGAAGCAAGCCCTGTGCGATCAGGATCGGTTCGGATTGCATCGGTCAACAAGTTTTGAGCCGCAGCGCGGCGCGGCTGTGCCGCTTTATGTTGCCGCTGCGCGGTCTTCTTTGATGTATTTGCCCATTCGGGGCGGAATAGAGCCTGTTGTTGTGCAATGGCTGGCTGATCTGGACGGATGTCAGACCGACAAACTGATCACGGATCGAAATCGCAAACAGGTCCGCTCATGGAAGCAGGGCCATCCCGGTCATCGGCAGTTTACGGTTCTGCGTCACCCTCTGGCGCGGGCACATACGGCGTTTTGCAGTCACATTCTGAATACCGGACCAGGCAGCTACAAGATGGTGCGGAATTATCTTCGCAACCGGCTCAAGCTGCCGATCCCGGGGCAAGTGCGGGACACCAATTATTCTGTTGAACAACACCGCGAAGCTTTTTCGGGCTTTCTGGAGTTTCTGCGCCTCAACCTCAACGGGCAGACGCCGATCCGCGTAGACGGCACGTGGTGCAGCCAGTCCAGGACGTTGGAGGGAATCGCATCCTTCACCATGCCGGATCTGATTCTGAGAGAAGAGGATCTGATGACCGCCCTGCCGGATCTGGCGCGCAATATGGGGCATTCAAACCCGCCTCAACCTGGCTCCTGCGCGCCGGATGAACCATACGCTTTGGACCAGATCTACGACGAAAACCTCGAAGCGCTGGCGGTTGCAGCGTACCAGCGCGACTATGAAGCATTCGGGTTCACTGACTGGGCGCCAAAAACAGCCTAGGGGCGCAGGGTAATCAGCGTACCTTTGTTGACCATCGCATAGATCTCTTCGATTTCGTCATTCTTGACCGCGATGCATCCTGCTGTCCAATCCCGCTTCTTTTTTGCGCGCTTCCGCTCTGAGCGCAGATTGGGTTCACCGTGGATGAATATATCTCCACCCGGATCAACGCCCGCAGCCTTGGCTTTGGCGACATCCTGCGAGTTGGGATAAGAAATGCCCAGGGACAGATGATACCGGCTTCTGGGATTGCGACGGTCGATCAGATAAGTGCCCTCGGGCGTTCTGCCGTCACCGCGCTGGTTCTTTGTTCCATTCGGCGCGAACCCCAAATCGACGTCATATTCCCTGAGGATTTTATCGTTGTGCAACAAGTAAAGCTTGCGCGCACCTTTGTTGACCACCAAAGAGGTCACCTCGGGCCCGTCATAAGTCAGAAATCTTGGGCGGCCAGAGGCACAAGCCGAAAGGCTCAGCGTTGCCAACGCCCCCAAACCGAATACTCGACGATCCATGTTTCACTGCCTGCTCTGCTTTTTTTCGATCATTATGCCAAAAAAGGCAAAAACTGAAATCACTTTTTGATGTTCGACTGCTCGGCCAGTCGACGTTCAATGCTTTCCAGCCGCACAAGAACCTCATCACGATAGGCATCGGTTTTAACCTCATCCTCGGCGTGGTGGGCATCCTGCATCGAATTGACGATCAGACCCACCAACAGGTTCACCACCGCAAAGGTCGTGACCATGATGAAGGGAACAAAGAAGACCCAGGCATAGGGATAGACCTCCATCACCGGGCGCACGATGCCCATGGACCAGCTTTCCAGTGTCATGATCTGGAACAGCGTATAAGCAGACAGGCCCAGATCGCCGAACCAATCCGGGAAGGATGTCGAGAACAGCTTGGTCGAGATAACCGCCCCGATATAGAACAGAATTGCCATCAGCAGAAACACGCTGGCCATTCCGGGAAGGGCCGAGATGAACCCTTCGACCACGCGACGCAAACGAGGCGCCACGGAAATCACGCGCAGAACCCGCAGAATTCGCAGGGCGCGCAGCACCGACAGACCTCCGGCGCTGGGAACCAGGGCAATTCCAACGATCAGGAAATCGAATATGTTCCAGCCATTTGTGAAGAACCTGCGCCCGGTGGCGATCAGCTTCATGGCAATTTCGACCACGAAGATCGTCAGGCAAAGCCGGTCCAGCGCCACGATCAAAGGGCCTGCCAGCTCCATCAGGGTCGGCGATGTCTCCATCCCCAAAAGAATGGCGTTGAAAATGATCACGGCCGTTATGAACCGACCGAAAACGGGCGCTTCGATAAAATTCAGCAAACGCTGTTTGGACCCCATGTGTCAGCTTCCCCAGTAAGATCAAGATGCGGCGCTCAGGACAAACCGCGCAGCGAGTTCCGTATGTGACGACCATCGAAATTGGTCAACGACCTGTACCCATTCAAGGGTGTAACCCGCGTTAACCAGCATTTTCGCATCGCGCGCAAAGGTGACGGGATTGCACGAGACATAGGCAATCACCGGGCGTTGCGCCTGTGCTATCTCATCTACCTGCGCTTCGGCGCCGGCACGAGGCGGATCCAGGACAATGGCACCGAAGGATTTCAGCTCGTCCGGCATCAGCGGGCGGCGGAACAGGTCGCGGGCCTCGGTCGTTACGCGTTTCAGCCCCTGTGACCGACGCCAGCCCTGATCCAGCGCCTCGACCATGGCGGCCTCGCCTTCAACTGCGTGAACTTCGGCGTTTTCCGCCAACGGCAGAGAGAACGTTCCGCTGCCTGCAAACAGGTCTACGATACGTTTTGCACCCCGTGTAGCCTCGGAAACTGCCTTTAACAGAGCCTTTTCTCCGTCCTTTGTTGCCTGCAAGAAAGCCCCGGGGGGTGGCGTGACGCTGGCTGTCCCGAAACGCTGAACCGGCGCATGCCGCATGGCAATAACCTCATCATCCCAGCTGAGCCGGGCCAGCCCATGTTTCTCGGTCGCCTGGGCCAACGCCAGTTCCAACGGGCCGTCCAGCGGTTTGCCGCCTGTTACGGCCACATCCAGACCACCTTCGGACAGTGTAAGCGTGACAGCCAGAACGCCCTTGCGGCTTGCGCCCAGGGTGGCCAGCGCCTCGGCCACCGGAATGGCCGCGATCAATGTCGGGTCAAGCAACCGGCAATCGGGTATCTCGGTGATCGTGCCGGATGCACGACCGTGAAACCCCGCCAACGTGCCCTTTTTCGTGCGCCTCACGGCAATCGTAGCGCGCCGCCGCGACTGTTCGGGCGATGTGTGTATCGGGCGCAGTTGCGCTTCGAGACCTTGCGCCATCAGCGCCTTGCGGACGATTTGCAGTTTCCAGTCGGCCACAAATGCATCGGATGCGTGCTGCAACTGGCAGCCACCGCACGCTTTGTAGTGGCGGCAAGGCGCTTTGACGCGGTGTTCGGACGGTGTCTCGACCCGGATATCGGTCAATTGCTGGCCAACAAGGGTGCCGCTTACGACTTCGCCCGGAAGGGTGCGTGGGGCGTAAATGGGGCCATCGGCAATACCGTCGCCCTGATGTCCAAGCCGTGTGATTGTGAATTGCTGCGTCATGAGAGGCCTGATAGCCGGGCTTTCACAGCAAAAAAACCCTTATTCCGCAGCTTCTGCCTGAATGAACCCGCCCGACTGGCGGTGCCAGAACCGCGCATACAGCCCGCCCAGGTCCAGCAACGCCTCATGGGTTCCGGTTTCCACGATCCGTCCCTGGTCCAAAACAACAATCCGGTCCATTTCGCTGAGCGTGGACAGACGGTGCGCAATGGCCAGCACGGTTTTGCCCTGCATCACCCGATGCAGCGCGGTCTGAATCGAGGCTTCAACTTCGGAATCCAGCGCCGATGTCGCTTCGTCGAGAACCAGAATTGGGGCATCTTTCAGAATGGCGCGCGCCAGAGCGATCCGTTGTCTCTGCCCGCCGCTGAGTTTCACGCCCCGCTCCCCCAGATGGGCATCATAGCCCTTACGACCATGAGCATCTTCAAGACTCAGGATGAAGTCATGCGCTTCGGCCTTCTTTGCGGCCTCGATCATCTCGGCCTCTGAGGCGGCCGGCCGGCCATACAGAATGTTCTCACGAGCAGACCGGTTGAACATCGCCGTTTCCTGCGTAACCATACCGATCTGTCGGCGCAGGCTGTCCTGCGTCACCTGCGACACGTCCTGGTCGTCGATGCGAATGGCGCCACTTTCCTTGTCATAGAGCCTGAGCAACAGCGAAACGAGCGTGGATTTCCCCGCCCCCGAGGCACCGACGATGCCCAGTTTTTCACCCGGGTTGACGGTCAGGGTCAAATCCGTGACGCCACCGATATCGCGACCATAGGCGAAGCTGACGCCGTCGAATGAAATCGACCCTTCGGTCACATCAAGGTCCTTAGCCCCGCGCATATCTTCGACCCGGTCACGCTTGGTCAGCGTTTTCATCCCGTTTTCGATTTCACCGACATTGGCATACAGCCCCATCAAGGTGAAACTGACCCAACCGGTCATCTGAGCAATACGGATCGAAACAGCCCCGGCAGCCACGATATCCCCGGCGGTCGCCATGCCGCCCTGCCACAGCCACAAGGTCGCGCCCAGCAGCAAGACGGGCAGGACACCGGCCAGCGTCATCAGGATGAACCGGAAACTGGCCGACAACTTGCCAAAATCCAGCGATTTTTCGCGCAGATCCACCATCGATTCGCGCGCCGCCTGATCTTCGAATTCTGAGTGGGCGAACAGCTTCACGGTCTTGATGTTGGTGATCGTATCGACCACCTGCCCGGACACCATCGCCCGCGCCCCGGCCCGCGCGGCGGAACGTTTGCGGATGCGCGGCAGATACCAGCGCACCAGCATGAAATACACCGCCAGCCATGCCGCGAAGGGCAGCATCACCAAAGGATGAATAGACCCTAACAAAAGCAAAGACCCCATCAGAGACGCCAGGGCAAACACAATCGCGCTGATGGTTTCCGACACCACCGATGCCATCGCGTTCGATGTCTGCATCTGCTTTTGCGCGATCCGACCGGCAAAATCATCGTCGAAATAGGTCACCGACTGACCCAGGGTCCAACGGTTCAGCTTGGCCAGAACCAAAGGTGTGATGTTTGGCATGACAATGTAATTGTTCGACAAGGATGACAGGCCAAACAGGATCGGGCGAAGCAACATGAAGAAGGCGACCGCACCGAGGATCATCCACATATTGGAAGCGGTCAGAAAATTCTCGGGCCCGCTGGCGGTCGCTACATCAATCACGCGGCCCAGAATCCATGCTGTCCCCGCCTCCATCGCGCCTGCAATGGCCGAGAAGAACGCCGCAACAAACAGCATCGGCCACGCCCCGGACAGGCTCCAGCGGATGAACGCCCCCAACGTCTGCGGTGGGGGCGTTTCGATGTTCCTGAACGGATAGATGAGATCGGCAATCCTCATTCAGCGGCCTCCGGGTTCATGAAGCCACCAGATTGCCGCGCCCAGAATTGGGCGTAAAGGCCACCCTGCGCCAGAAGATCGGAATGCGTGCCTTCCTCGACGATACGGCCTGCATCCATAACCAGAATGCGATCCATCTGCGCGATGGTGCTGAGCCTGTGGGCGATGGCGATCACGGTTTTTCCTTGCATCATGCCGTAGAGGGTTTCCTGAATTGACGCTTCGACCTCGGAATCTAGGGCGGAAGTCGCCTCATCCAACAACAAGATCGGCGCATCCTTCAGGATCACCCGCGCCAGCGTCACGCGCTGCCGCTGACCACCTGACAGTTTCACCCCCCGTTCACCGACATGCGCGTCGTACCCGGTCCGACCCTGCGGATCTTGCAAGTCGAGGATGAACTCATGCGCTTCGGCCTGCTTGGCGGCGGCGATCATCTGCGCCTCGGACGCATCCGGCCTGCCATAAAGGATGTTGTCGCGGACCGAGCGATGCAGCAAGGCGCTGTCTTGTTGAACCATACCGATATGGCTGCGCAGACTGTCCTGGGTGACGTTCGCAATGTTCTGACCATCAATATAAATCGCACCGCGTTCGACGTCGTAGAACCGCAACAGCAGCTTTACCAGGGTTGACTTGCCAGCGCCGGAGCGACCGATCAGGCCAATCTTTTCACCCGGTTGGATGGTCAGGTTGATATGGTCCAAACCGCCGGCCTCGCGTCCATAGTGATGCGAGAGGTCGCGGATCTGGATCTCTCCCTTGCCGAGCCGCAAGGGTTTTGCATCAGGTGCGTCGATCAAATCGATGGGCTGGGCAATGGTCTCCATCCCCTCGGCCACGATACCAAGTTGGCGAAAAAAGCTGGTCAGGGCCCACATGATCCATCCGGTCATGGCGTTCAGGCGCAGGGTCAGCGCCGTGGCCGCTGCAACAACTCCGACCGAAGCGCTGCCCTGCATCCACAACGCGATCGCCCAGCCCACAACACCCACGATCAGCATGCCGTTCAAAGTGACCAGAACGGCATCCATGATGGTGAAAATCCGCATTTCGATCTGAAATGTCCGGCGGGTTTCCTCGATCGCTTCACGGGCATAGTCCAGCTCTTGCGGGCCATGGGCAAACATTTTGACCGAATGGATGTTGGTATAGCTGTCCACGACCCGTCCCGTGACCGTCGAACGCGCGTCCGATGCCGCCTTTGACGCCGGGCCGACACGCTGAACGGTCCAACGAACCAGTGCCGCATAGAACGCAAACCAGATCAGCAGCGGGATCAATAAACGCGGATCCGCCGCATACAGCAGGATCGCCGCACCAATCAGATAGGCCAGCGAAAATGAAATCGCGTCAAATACCTGAAAGACCACTTCGCCCGCCGCGGGCGGTGTCTGCATGATCCGGTTTGCAATCCGCCCGGCAAAGTCGTTTTCGAACCAGCCAACCGACTGACGCAACACGTGTTTGTGCGCACGCCAACGGATCAGCGTACCAAAGTTCGGCAAAATCGTATTGTTCAGCAGAAGTACGTCGACCAAATGCAGAAGCGGACGCAACAGCAATACAAAGGCCGCCATCAACAACAATTCCGTTCCGTGATTTTGCCAGACATCTGCCGGCGTGCCGGCCAACAGATCCACTACGCGACCCATGTAGTAGATCAGCCCGATTTCAACACCCGCGACGACAATGGAAATCAGCGCCGCCCATACAAATACCCGAAAGAACGGTCGCGAATAGTCCAGCATAAAGGGCCACAAGCGCGTCGGCGGAATGTCAGCCTCGCGGTAGGCAACAAAAGGGTCAACAAGGTTTTCGAAATAGCGAAACATGGAGAGTGCTCCGATTGAGCAGAAACAAAGACGTGCGAAGAAAGATGGCGCCTGAACACCACCCTTTACGGGGCAAGTGTCCCGGCTTTAGCCGAACCAGATCCCGTAATACATTCGCAGTCCTCCATCCATGTAACAGGCGCACCTAAGCACAAAGGATCAAAGTTGTCATCCCTTTTTGAGACTTCGCACTAGTGTGCCAGCAACTCTTCGCGAGACAGCGCAAAACCGGAAGCGATCCAGCGTTTTTCCAGCTCGGCCAGCTTCTTGCCCAGCGCCGGGCCTGTGAAGTTGGGGATCAGATCCCTGGCCTGGACAGGGAAACGCGCTGCTGCCCCGGCGTGCAGATCGCGCCGCAAATCTTCGGACCAGGGTTGTTCCAGAAAGGCGCAGCGCAAAAGCGTTTCGTGCAATCCGCCTTCGTCGCCATAGCGGTATCCCAGTTCAGCTATACTGGTTTCGGCCTGTGCCTCTTCACGCATCCTTGTCAGGCGTTGCAACTGCGAACGGCTCAACCGCAAAGTCGCGGCATCATCGGGCGTGGCAATAGCTGCCAGGCGACGCACCGGATCGGGATCGGCGCCAGCCGCCTGTTCCAGCGCGATCAAAGGGGCCAAAGACCGGTCGTCCGCACCCGGCAACACCCGGGCCAAAACACCGGTACTGCGCATGGTCGCAATGGCGGGGGCCGGATCAGGCGATGCCAGCAATTTCAGCAGCTCTGCCCCGACCCGCTCGCGCGACAACGACTCCAGCCCGTCAAGATTGGCGCCGATGGCGGCCAGCGCATCGGGGTCGAAACCGCCATCCGGATCCCCGTACCAGGCGTGAAAACGAAAGTAGCGAAGCGAACGGAGATAGTCCTCGCGAATGCGGTTCTCGGCGGTTCCGATGAACCGCACCAACCGGGCCTCGAGGTCGGGAAAACCACCGAGAGGGTCCAGCACTGTGCCATCGGGTTGGGCGTAGAGCGCGTTCATGGTGAAATCCCGTCGCGCCGCGTCTTCTTCGACGTGATCGGAAAAAGCCACGACCGCGCGTCGCCCGTCGGTTTCCACGTCACGGCGGAAGGTGGTGACCTCGTGCGGGATACCCGCGCTGACCACTGTGATCGTACCATGCTCGATGCCGGTCGGAATGGCCCTGAGCCCGGCAGCCTGCGTCAATTCGACGATCTGCCCGGGCTTTGCATCGGTGGCAATGTCGATATCCGACACTGGTGCGCCAAGCAGCGCGTTGCGCACGCATCCACCCACGAAAAGCGCCTGAGCCCCGGATGAGGTCAGCGCCGAACAGACCTTTTGGGTCGCTGGTTCACTGATCCAGGCTTCGTTAATCAGCATCATTCATTCACCCGTGCTGCAAGCCCGCGCAATATGCGGGCGGTCGCGCCCCAAATGTAATAGGGGCCGTACGGAACTGCGTAGTATCTGCGTCTCTGGCCACGCCATCGGCGCGACTCGACCAGATAATTCTCAGGATTCAAAAGATGGGCAAGGGGGGTCGAGAAAACTTCGTCCACTTCGCCGGGTTCAGGCACGGGTTGGAACCTGTCCCGCAAAACTGCGACAACCGGTGTCACCGTGAACGAGGTCACGGTTTCATGCGTCGGCAGAAATCCCAGGATTTCGGGCATTCCCGGGGGCAGGCCGATCTCTTCCTGAGCTTCCCGCAGAGCCGCAGCCGTAACATCGGCATCAGTTTCGTCCTGTTTGCCACCGGGAAAGGCGATCTGGCCCGGGTGATGTTTCAGCGCGGATGAGCGTTTGGTCAGGATGACCTGCGGTGTGTCGTCCACCAGGGAAATGGCCACCAGAACACCGGCGGGTCGCAACCGTCGTCCGGGCGGCAGAACGGTATCCGGGTTCAGGTCAAAGTCGCTTGATCCTTGACCGGGGCGGCGCAGGGCCGCCCGGATCTTTTCAACCGGGTCATGCACCTTTGGGGTCTTCGGCATCGAACCCGACAGTTGCCGGGTCCAACACATAATGAGCCCCGCAGAACTGACAATCCGCGGTGACCTCGCCCTCGGGCGTGGTCATCTTTTCGATATCCTTGGCCGAATAGATCGACAGGCTCTGTCGCACACGATCCTCGGAACAGGTGCAGCCAAATTGCACAGATTGCGCATCATAGACACGTGGCTGTTCCTCGTGAAACAGGCGAACCAGAAGGTCGGTCGGCGCAACAGAGGGGCCGATCATCTCCAATTCCTCGACAGTATCCAGCAGGATATTGACGCGACCCCAGTTTTCGCCTTCTTCGCCATCGACCAGGTCGGCAGCGGTCAGGATGTCGCCGGTTCCTTCGCCCGACGCGGCAAAGGGCGACGCTTTGGGCATGTGTTGCAGCATGATGCCGCCTGCACGCCAATGCTCGCCCACGCCCGGCTCGGTCGATTTGCCGAAGCTCAGCGAGAACCGCGTCGGCAGCTGTTCGGATTGCGCAAAATACGCCTCGGCGCAGGCACTCAGCGATCCACCGGCCAGTGGGGTAATGCCCTGATACGGCTGCGTGCCCTCACCCTGATCGATCATGATGGCAAAATACCCTTCACCCACCTGATCGAAAGGCGCGGAATTGGAAAGCCGGTCCCGGTCAAAGCTGGCATAAGCCCGAATCTGGGCGGGCTGGCCCTCTTCCTGCGGCGCATAATAGTCGGTTGCGATCATGCGCACCGCCCCTTTGGACTGTACTTGCAACGACAGTTTCCAGCGCAGCGCAACCGTTTGGCCGATCAACGCGGTCAGCAAGGCCATCTCGGCCACAAGCGCCTCGACCTGTTCAGGATAGTCATGCTGTTTCAGGATACCATCCAGCACGCCATCCAGACGGGCCACGCGACCGCGCATGTCGGATGCATCAAGTTGAAAGGGCAGGACGGTATCGTCCCACGCGATTTTTGTTCCAAGAGACATGGGGTTTCCTTACACGCCACGGGTTGGCATACCGGCACCATATAGGTCGTACAGATCGGGTTGAAAGGGGCCATACATGATCAGGCGGTTCGGTGAAACCCCCGAGACGGGGCGGAAATACACCCGAAGGGTTGGCGTATATGCCCTTTTGCCACGTGGCGGCCAGTTGCTGTTGACCTGTCAGACCGAGCCGGGCCCGGATCTGCAATTGCCGGGTGGAGGCATCGATCCGGGCGAATCACCGATTTCGGCCTTGCATCGCGAAGTCTATGAAGAAACCGGGTGGCACGTTGCCAACCCGCGTCGCGTCGGCGCTTTCCGTCGGTTTACCTATATGCCCGAATACGATCTGTGGGCCGAAAAGGTCTGCCTGATCTACCGCGCCCGCCCCGTACGCCGCAAAGGCCCGCCGAGCGAGGCATTCCACGAAGCACTGTGGATGGAAGCCACCGATGCTGTTGAATTGCTGGGCAATGACGGTGACCGGCACTTTGCGGAAATGCATCTCAATTCGCTTTAAGGCCCGTTATATTCAAAGAAAACGGCGGATACGTCATCCCCAATGCCATCTTTGGGCGAAATCTCCTGGGTCAATCGCCAGAACATGTCGTCCAGAAACTCCGACCCGCCCTTTTCAGAAATGCACTGCTGGGCCATCTGCCGCAAACCGTCTTCCTCCAGCAAACCGCCTTCGGCAAGCTGACATTCGGTAAACCCGTCCGAATACACCAACAACTTGTCGCCAGGTTTCATTTGAATCTCGATTTGCTGAAAGCTCGCGTCTTCGATCAGCCCGATCGGCAACCCGCCATCACCCAGAAATTCAGTGCTGCCATCCTGCCGCAGCAGAAGCGGGTGCGGATGCCCGGCCTGCACCATCTTGAGATGCCCGTTTCGAAGATCCACAATGGCGTAGACCATCGTGAAATATTCCTCGATCCCTTCATCCGCCATCAATCGGGAATTGAGCATACTGGCGACATCTTCCGGAGGCAGCAGAGCGTAGAATTTGTTGAACCTCTTCTCCATTGCGACGTTTTGATCGAAATGCTTGCTGGAAAGATAACCGCCCAGACGCGCCGTCATCATGGCCGAGGTGATGCCATGCCCGGATACATCTATGCTGTAGAACCCCAGCCGATTGACCCCGGGCGAGAACATGCCAACAAGGTCCCCACCGATATGGCCGCAGGGTTTCAACAACAGGCTGACCCGGGATTTTCCAAAGCTCCGCGTAAACTCCGGAACCAGCGATTCCTGGATTTTACGGGCCTGCATGAGGTCCTTGTCGATCGCGTCATGCGCCAGCCTGAGTTCTTCCAGTGCGGATTCAATCAGGCGGTTTTTCTGCGAAAGCTCGCGCTGCATGTCCAGAATGCGCGCGCCTGCGGATATGCGCGCCCGCAATTCATCCGCCTCAAGGGGTTTGATCAGAAAATCGTCTGCCCCGGCATCCAGCCCGCGCGCAACCTCCTGCTTTTCACTTTTGGAAGTCAGGAGGATGAAATAACAATATTGATCGGAATCCAGGGCGCGAAACGCATTGCAGAACTCAAGCCCGCTCATCCCCGGCATGACCCAATCGCTGAGAACAAGATCGGGCGGATCGTCCAGACAATGCGCCAAAGCGGCATCGCCCGTATCGGCCTCGACCACCTCAAAGCCCCATTTTCTGAGCGATGCGACCAGGATGCGCCGCTGTAGACGGCTGTCATCAACAACCAGCACCTTACGGATCGCGCCGAAATCCAGATCTGATCTGGTTTCCTCAAGACTCGCCCTTGGCACCATTTACCCTCTGACCTGATGCGTTCATTCACACAGGGCGATCCTAGTGGCGGCGGTTTTAACATCCGGTGAAGACCGAAGGCAGCAATCCCGCTTGGCCGTTAACCCGGTTTTTACTGCTGTTGCCTATTCCTGAAAACGCATGTTCAACGGCAGGTGACGCAGTATGATCCACTGGGGCAGAGTCCGACAATTGCGGGACGAGGTTGGCCCGGATGAGTTTGATGAAGTGGTCGACATCTTTCTGGAAGAAGTGCAGGAGGTCATCGCCCGCCTGCATCAGGATACAAGCCGGTCCGAACTGGAACAGAACCTGCACTTCCTGAAAGGCAGCGCGCTCAGTCTTGGATTCGATCAGTTCTCGAAACTCTGTCAGGACGGCGAACGGCAGGCGGCCGCGGGTCAGGGCGAGGATGTCGATCTGCCCGCTATTCTGGCCGTATTTGACAGCTCGAAACAGAAATTCGAGGCTGATCTGCGCCAGAATCTGGATTAAATCACGAACTGCGCCAGCGTTTCGTCTTCGGTTATATCGGTGTAGGTGAACCCTGCCTCATCCAGATGCGCGAACAGACGCATGAAGTTTTCAGGCTTGCGGGTTTCGATCCCGATCAGGACCGACCCGAAATTGCGCGCCGATTTTTTCATGTATTCAAAACGGGCGATATCGTCCTCGGGGCCCAGAATACCCAGAAACTCTTTCAACGCGCCGGGGCGCTGCGGCAGGCGCAGGATGAAATACTTCTTCACCCCGGAATAGCGTTGGGCGCGTTCTTTGACCTCGGGCAGGCGTTCGAAATCGAAATTGCCGCCCGACGTTACACAGACCACGGTTTTGCCCCGTACAAAGCTTTGGATATCGCCCACCGCTTCGATCGCCAGCGCGCCAGCGGGCTCCAGAACAATGCCTTCGACATTCAGCATCTCGATCATGGTGGTGCAGATTCGGTCCTCGGACAGAACCAGCACATCCGACAGATGGCGTGATTTCAGCAGTTCGAACGGTTTCTCACCGATCCGTCCAACCGCAGCGCCATCGACAAAGGTATCCACATGATCCAGCGACACAGGATGGCCCGCAGCCAGCGCAGCGCGCAAACAGGCACCTCCGGCCGGTTCGACAAACAGACAATGGCTGCGATCCCCGAACCACGTGGCCACGCCCGAGGACATGCCGCCGCCGCCAACCGGCAGAACGACGTGATCCGGCACACCGCCCATTTGCTCTTCGATCTCGACCGCCAATGATGCCTGGCCTTCGATTACATCCACGTCGTCAAACGGAGACAGAAAATACCCGCCCTGCTGTGTGCACCACGCTTGCGCGGCGGCCAGCGTGTCATCGAAATAGTCGCCGGTGAGGTGAATCTCGATATTGTCGCCGCCGAAAATGCGGGTCTTTTGAATTTTCTGCTGCGGGGTCGTCACCGGCATGAAGATCACGCCTTTGACGTCCAGATGCTTGCACATGAACGCCACGCCCTGCGCGTGGTTGCCCGCGCTGGCACAGACGAACAGGTCCTGCCCCTGCTGCTTGCGCATGGCGTTGAACGCACCGCGGATCTTGTAGGACCGCACCGGGCTGAGGTCCTCGCGCTTGAGCCAGATATCGGCGCCGTAGCGGTCAGACAGATGGGCATTCCGCTGCAATGGCGTCGCCGGAAACACAGAGCGCATCGCCTGTTCGGCGGCGCGGGCGCGGGTCATGAAATCAGTCATGCCCGTTTCCCTGCCCCATCATCGCGATAAGGGCAAGGAATACATATGTGTACGCCGCTCAGGACAGTTCGCGTTTTTCGATGAAGATTCCGTACATCGTGGTCAGGATACTGACATTGATCATCGGCAGAATGAGCGTGCCAAAGAACACGGTCAGCAATACGCCCAGCACAGGTATTATTGCCAGAAGGGCGAAAGCCAGCTGCACCAGAATCTGGAAAAGGAGGGCGACGAGTAGCAGCAACAAGATTGCACCGCTGACCCCGGATGTGTTGTTCCATGCCTCACCGATCGATATGGGATTTCCTATCGCCGCCGCGGGCAGAATAATTGAAAGGCGATAGAAGCACACGACCAGAAAAACGGTGTAAACAATCATCAGAATGAACCAAAGCCCCGCAAGACCTTCGCCTTGTGCAGCAGCGACCAGACCCATGGGGATATAAGCGATCACCATCAAAATCCCCAACATCAGAAAGCGACCGAAATAGGCAAGAATCCTGTCGAAGCGGAATGTCGGGAGTATTCCCGTGGGATACTCCTCCAACAGGATGAAGCGGTGCCATGACACCGCAATCCAGAACATCGTGACGGACATTACCGCCAGCAAAACGACCACAAAAACAAATACTGAACCTGCGGTTGCACCTGACGGCAACGCGCCTGCGTTGTCTTCAAGTGCCTCAAGCGGAATACCAAGCGCCAAGAACACGCCCACGATGATGATCGTCGCAATCAGGGCAGGGCCAACCGCAATCTGTAGCACCTGCTTGATGTTTCCAAATACCATCCGCACAGAATGCAAGAAAATCTGCCATCCCAACATTTGAAACCGCCCCTTCAACCAATGCTTGTTATTCTCTGCACCCGTTTCACCCCAATTCAGGTACTGCGTCAATCCTCACAACTTGCCCCCGCGCGCAAAACCCGCTAGGGGCCAATCGTTCTACGCATAAAGGGAAGTCAGATGTCCGCGCCCAAGAAAGTTGTTCTGGCCTATTCCGGTGGCCTTGATACCTCGATCATTCTGAAATGGCTGCAGACCGAGTATGGTTGTGAGGTCGTTACCTTCACCGCCGATCTGGGTCAGGGTGAGGAACTGGAGCCTGCTCGCAAAAAGGCCGAGCTGCTGGGGATCAAGCCCGAGAACATCTATATCGAGGACATCCGCGAAGAATTCGTGCGCGATTTCGTCTTCCCGATGTTCCGCGCCAATGCGCAGTACGAGGGTCTGTACCTTCTGGGCACGTCCATCGCGCGGCCGCTGATCTCGAAGCGTCTGGTTGAGATCGCCGAAGCGACGGGTGCCGATGCGGTCGCCCACGGTGCGACCGGCAAGGGCAACGATCAGGTGCGGTTCGAACTGGCGGCTTACGCACTGAACCCCGATATCAAAGTGATCGCACCCTGGCGCGAGTGGGACCTGACCAGCCGCACCAAGCTGCTGGAGTTTGCCGAACAGAACCAGATCCCGATCGCCAAGGACAAGCGCGGCGAGGCGCCCTTCTCGGTCGATGCCAACCTGCTGCACACCTCGTCCGAAGGAAAGGTTCTGGAAGACCCTGCGGATATGGCGCCAGACTATGTCTATCAGCGCACCGTCCACCCCGAAGATGCCCCGAATGAGCCGGAGTTCATCGAGATCGGCTTTGAAAAAGGCGACGCGGTCAGCATCAATGGCGAGGCGATGAGCCCGGCCACCCTGCTGACCAAGCTGAACGAATATGGCGGCAAGCACGGCATCGGTCGTCTGGACCTTGTGGAAGGCCGTTTCGTGGGCATGAAGTCGCGCGGTATCTATGAGACGCCCGGCGGCACCATCCTGCTTGAGGCGCATCGCGGCATCGAATCCATCACCATGGACCGCGGCGCGATGCACCTGAAAGACCAGTTGATGCCGCAATATGCGGAACTAATCTACAACGGCTTCTGGTACTCACCTGAACGTGAGATGCTGCAAGCCGCCATCGACAAGAGCCAGGAACATGTCACCGGCACCGTACGGGTGAAGCTGTACAAGGGTCTGGCCTCGACCGTGGGCCGCTGGTCGGATCACTCGCTGTATTCCGAGGCACATGTCACTTTTGAAGAAGATGCAGGTGCTTATGATCAGACCGACGCGGCAGGCTTCATCCAGCTGAACGCGCTGCGTCTGAAACTGCTGGCCGCACGTGACAAGCGTTTGTCCAAGTGATCGACGAAGACGATAACGACGACGAACTCGATATGTTCATCGAGGCGCAGGACACGGTTTGGGCCGATGTCCTGCGCGAACTGGAACAGGGGCAGAAAACCGGCCACTGGATGTGGTTCGTGTTTCCGCAACTGGCCGAGCTGGGCCAGTCCCATATGGCGCAGCTTTACGGCATCGAAGATCTGGACGAAGCCACGCGCTATCTGAACCACCCCGTACTGCGCCGCCGTCTGACACAAGCGGCCTCGTTGATGTTGCTGCATCAGGGGCGCGACGCCAGCGACATTCTGGGCGGGATTGACGCAAAAAAGCTTCGCTCTTCGATGACATTGTTTTCCTCGGTGGCAGATGCTCCGGCAGAGTTTCAGGCCGTTCTTGATGCTTTCTACGACGGCGAGCCTTGCGCACGAACCGTTCAGAGCCTTGGCGCATCGTGATCGGAAGTTCCAGTTGGGTCAGCCTTGCCTGTTCGATACCTGACGCTTTACGCATTCGGAAACTGCGAAAGGAACCCGGATGCTTCAGCATATCGCCGACGAAATTCAAAAAGGCCTGAACGGCAAAACCTTTGACGGCTCATTGAAATTCGATTGTGGCGAGGACGGCGTGATTGTTCTGGCCGACAGTCAGGCATCGACACTGGATCAGGAAACGGATTGCACGATCCGCATCTCGCAGGACAACCTGACCAAGCTTTTGACCGGAAAACTGAACCCGATGACAGGTGTCGCTTTGGGCAAGCTCAAAATCTCGGGCAATATGGGCGTTGCGATGAAACTGGGGCAGTTGCTGGGTTAAGCCGAAAGCAGGTTCATCGCGGACTGCCCCCCGCCGGGGCACCCTGTCCCACCGCCAAGACGGCTCGGCGCAAGGTGTTCCACCGACATCCGGCGCCGATAAACTTGCCTCACCAGCCCGTGACATCAGATGTCAGGCAATTGAATGTCATCCGGGTTCGGGTCACCTTGGTGCGGAAAGGAGACCCGACATGTCACGGACTGCTTATCTGGACGCCTTCAAACCGGCCATTTTGTTTGCCCTGATCACACTTGCGATGATGTTGCGCGCCCTGCCTGCCCCCGCGGCAGGTGCCGAAACGCTGACAGTTGCAGGGGGGTGTTTCTGGTGTGTCGAGTCCGATTTTGAATCTGTACCGGGCGTTATCGGGGCCGTGTCGGGCTATACCGGCGGCAAATCCGCCAACCCCACCTATGATCAGGTCTCCAAAGGTGGCACCGGCCATTATGAAGCGGTTCAGATCACTTTTGACCCGGCCCGCGTCTCACGTGAAACACTGCTGAACATGTTCTTCCGTTCGGTTGATCCGACGGACGCCGGCGGCCAGTTCTGCGACCGGGGCGACAGCTATCGAACTGCGATATTCGTCTCTAACACAGGCGAAAAAGCGTTGGCTGAACAGGCGAAGAAAGAAGCACAACGAGCCCTGGGTCAAAATGTTGTCACCCCGATCCTGAAGGCGGGCACGTTTTACCCTGCCGAGGCCTATCATCAGGATTACTACAAAGGGAACAAGCTGATCCTTACCCGCTTTGGGCCCAAACGTCAGCACAACGCCTATAAAGCATATCGCAAAGCCTGTGGCCGTGACGCGCGTGTCAAACAGCTTTGGGGTTCAGATGCGCCTTTCGCCGGGTCTTAATCAAAGGTCGCGTCGCGCACTTCTCTCAGGTCAGGAATGACATCCGCGGTTCCGTGCCGCGTGACCATCAGGGCAGCGGCGCGGTTCGCTTGCAGAATGGCCTGTTCCATCGGCATTCCGCGATCCATTCCAGCCAGCACGTAGCCGGTAAATGTATCACCTGCCCCGGTGGTATCCACGGCCTGAACCTTGTGGGCCGCAAATTCCACCGGGTCTTTGCCCTGCTGCAAATACCGGGCACCTTTTGAGCCCAGCGTGACAATGACATGTCGCACGGGCAGGTCAGCCGCACCCATCCCGGTTTCCTGCCGCAGTTGTTCGGCCTCGATCTCGTTCAGGATCAGGAAATCCAGATAGGGCAGAACCGCCTGAACCGCCTGTGCCTGAAACGGTGCGGCGGCGTAACATACGGTCAGTCCAAGTTTGCGCCCCAACTGCGCGGCTTCGACCTGTGCGTTGGTTTCATTCTGCAAGATCAGCAGATCACCGGTGCTTGCCGATGACAGGGCCTGCCCAAGATGGCTGATATCCAAGGCATGGTTGGCCCCCGGATAGAGGATGATCAGATTCTCGCCCTCGGCGTCCACCGCAATGATCGCGTGCCCCGTCGGCAGGTCCACCTCCGAGATATAGCGTGTGTCCACGCCATATTCCGTCAGTCGGTCCTTCGCCCAGCGGCCATCATGCCCGACGGCACCGATATGGCTGACGCGCGATCCGGCCCGCGCAGCCGCCACTGACATATTGGCACCTTTTCCGCCAAGGAACCGATCCAGCCCGTGGGCGGCCAGAGTTTCCCCCGGCGCAGGCAGATGCGGCAGGTCATAGACCATATCCGCGTTGATCGAGCCGAGGTTCCAGATCGTCATGGTTTATCCGATGTCGCACGAGGCCAGAATGGCCATGTTCAGAATATCGTTCGCTGTCGAGACGGTCGAGCAAATCTGAATCGGCTTGTCGACACCCGACAGGATCGGCCCGATCACGGTGGCACCGCCCATTTCCTGCATCAGCTTGGTCGAGATGCTGGCCGAATGCCGCGCGGGAACGATCAGAATGTTCGCAGGACCGGTCAGGCGCGAGAATGGATAAGCTTCTTGCTGATCCATGTTCAGGGCAACATCGACGGTCATCTCGCCTTCGTATTCGAAATCCACACCACGCCCGTCCAGAACTTCCGGTGCGACATGCATTTTTTCCGCACGTTCCGACACCGGATAGCCAAAGGTCGAGAAGCTGACGAAAGCAACGCGCGGCTCCAGACCCATATGGCGGGCAACGGCGGCTGCGCGTTCCGCGATATTGGCCAGATCATTCTCATCCGGCCATTCGTGAACCAGCGTATCACCTATCAGGACGATCCGGCCCTTGTGCAGCAATGCCGTGACACCAGCAGCGCCATGAGCCGCATCCGCGTCAAAGACGTGATTGATCCGATCCAACACATGCGCTGATTTCCGGGTTGCGCCCGTAACCAGACCATCGCCATGCCCATGTGCCAGCATCAGAGACGAAAACACATGTCGGTCGCGCGCGGCCAGACGGTGGATATCCTTGCGGTCAAACCCCTTACGTTGCAGGCGTTTATAGAGGAATTCCTTATAGGTATCGAGGTGAGTGGTGTTGGCGGCGTTCACCACCTCCAGCTCACGCACAGCATCTCCGAGCCCGGCAGCCTCAAGTTTGATTTTGACGTCATCGGCGCGACCAACGACCAGCGCCTTTCCGAAGCCCGAGCGCTGATACATGACCGCCGCACGCAGCACGCGGGGGTCATCGCCCTCGGCAAAAATCATGCGGCCTTGCGCCTGTCGCGCCCGGGCGTTCAGCCCGCGCAGAATGCTTGCGGTCGGGTCCATCCTGGACTTCAGGCTCAGCTCATACGCATCCATGTCGATGATCGGACGGCGGGCCGCGCCGGTATTCATCCCCGCCTTGGCAACAGCGGGCGGAATACGGTGGATCAGGCGCGGATCAAACGGCGTGGGAATGATGTAGTCGCGCCCGAAGGTCAGCGATTTGCCATAAGCCATCGCGACCTCATCCGGTACGTCTTCGCGCGCCAGATTGGCCAGTGCATGGGCACAGGCGATCTTCATCTCGTCATTGATGGCACGCGCGTGAATGTCCAGCGCGCCGCGGAACAAATAGGGAAAGCCCAGAACGTTGTTGACCTGGTTGGGATAGTCGCTGCGCCCGGTCGCCACGATGGCGTCCACGCGGACCTCGTGCGCCTCTTCCGGGGTGATTTCCGGATCGGGGTTGGCCATGGCAAAGATCACCGGATTGTCGGCCATGCTTGCGACCATCTCCTGCGTGACCGCGCCCTTGACCGAAACACCAAGAAAGACGTCCGCGCCCTTCATGGCCTCTTCCAGAGTACGCAGATCCGTGGTGATCGCATGGGCCGACTTCCACTGGTTCATGCCCTCGGTCCGGCCCTGGTAGATCACGCCCTTGGTGTCACAGACGATACAGTTCTCGTGCCGCGCGCCCATGGATTTGAGCAGTTCAATACAGGCGATCCCTGCCGCACCGGCCCCGTTCAGAACGATCTTCACATCCTCGATCTTCTTGCCCGAAATATGCAGCGCGTTGATCAGCCCCGCCGCACAGATCACCGCCGTGCCGTGCTGGTCGTCGTGAAAGACGGGGATGTCCATCTCTTCCTTAAGGCGCTGTTCTATGATGAAACACTCGGGCGCCTTGATGTCTTCCAGGTTGATCCCGCCGAAGGTCGGCCCCATCAGTCGAACCGCGCGGCAGAACTCATCCGGGTCTTCTGTATCCAGCTCGATATCGATCGAGTTCACGTCGGCGAACCGTTTGAACAGAACGGATTTCCCCTCCATCACCGGTTTCGAGCCCAGCGCGCCAAGGTTGCCAAGCCCCAGCACCGCCGTCCCGTTCGAGATAACGGCCACCAGGTTGCCCTTGTTGGTATAGTCATAGGCGGTTTCTGGGTTCTCGGCGATTGCTTCACATGGAACGGCCACACCCGGGCTGTAGGCAAGCGAAAGATCCCGCTGCGTGGTCATCGGGACGGTTGCCTGCACCTCCCACTTGCCGGGGGTCGGGTCGAGGTGAAAGGCCAGCGCCTCTTCTTTGGTGATCTTCGCTTTGGGCATCGGATATGTCGTTTCTTTACATCTGTTGGGCTTTTGCCTCATAGCGCAGGCAAAGGCGCGTCTCAACGACAATACGTTTTCACCTTTCGTCGCAGGGGCCGGGTTTGTAAGGTCGCGCCGGAATACGCCAGAGGGGAGCAGCCTTGTCCAATGTCACGCCGATGATGGCGCAATACCTGGAAATCAAAGAGGCCCACGCGGATGCCCTGCTGTTTTACCGCATGGGCGATTTCTATGAGATGTTTTTTGAAGACGCCGTCAACGCCGCCGAGGCGCTGGACATCGCCCTGACAAAACGTGGCAAGCACAATGGCGAAGACATTCCGATGTGCGGAGTGCCGGTGCATTCCGCCGAGGGCTACCTGCTGACGCTGATCCGCAAGGGCTTTCGCGTGGCTGTCTGCGAGCAGATGGAAAGCCCGGCCGAGGCCAAGAAAAGAGGCTCTAAATCAGTCGTAAAGCGTGATGTCGTGCGCCTTGTCACCCCCGGCACCCTGACCGAAGACGCGCTGTTGGAAGCCCGCCGCCACAACTTTCTGGCCGCCTATGCCGAAGTCCGGGATGAGGCCGCGCTGGCCTGGGCCGACATTTCGACCGGGGCGTTCCACGTGATGCCGCTGACCTCGGTCCGGCTGAGCCCCGAGCTGGCCCGACTGGCGCCGTCGGAACTGATCGTGGCTGATGGCATGCAAGACAAACTGAACGAGCCGGTCCGTGACTTGGGTATTTCCATCACCCCGGTCGGGCGGGCCAGTTTTGACAGCACGGCGGCTGAAAAACGCATCTGCGGGTTGTTTCACGTGGGTGCGCTGGATGCTTTCGGAAGCTTTGGACGCGCCGAAGTGTCCGCGATGGGCGCGCTGATCGACTATCTGGAGATCACACAGAAGGGTAAACTGCCCCTGTTGCAAACGCCACTGAAGGAATCCGAAGACCGCGTTGTACAGATCGACGCTGCAACGCGCCGCAATCTGGAGCTGACCCGGTCCCTGGCTGGCGGGCGTGCCGGTTCACTGCTTTCGGTAGTCGATCGAACCGTGACCCCGGGCGGTGCGCGTTTGCTTGAGCAACGCCTGTCCAGCCCCTCACGCAATCTGGATGTCATTCACGCCCGACTGGACGCGGTGAGCTTTGCGGCCGAATACAGTCTTGTCGCGTCAGACCTGCGTGAAGCATTGCGGAAAACGCCGGATCTGGACCGCGCCCTGTCTCGCCTGTCGCTGGACCGAGGCGGCCCGCGCGATCTGGCCGCCATCCGCAACGGGCTGGCGCAGGCGCAGGCAATTGCCGAGATCTGCGAAGGTCAGGACCTGCCCGTGCTGCTGGCGACTGCGGTGCAGAACCTCGTGGGCTTTGACGATCTGCTCGACCTCCTGGATCAGGCGCTGGTCGCCGACCCGCCGCTGCTGGCGCGCGATGGCGGCTTCATCGCGCCGGGTTTCGACGCCGAACTGGACGAGGCCCGCACCCTGCGCGACGAAGGCCGCTCGGTCATTGCCGGGTTTCAGCAGAAATATGCGGAACATACCGGCATCGCTTCGTTGAAGATCAAGCACAACAACGTTTTGGGCTATTTCATCGAAACCACGGCCACCCACGCCGAGAAGATGCTGAACCCGCCCTTTTCCGAGACCTATATCCACCGTCAGACCACCGCCAACCAGGTGCGCTTCACCACGGTTGAACTCAGCGAGATCGAAACCCGCATCCTGAATGCCGGCAACCTGGCATTGGAAATCGAAAAGCGGCTCTATCAAAGGCTTTCTGATGAGATTCTGGCGCAAGCCGCCCGCATCAATCAGGCTGCGCGCGGGCTGGCCGAGCTGGACCTGACCACCGCGCTGGCCGATCTGGCGCGGGGAGAGAACTGGTGCCGCCCACAGGTGGACGGCTCGCGCGCCTTTGATATCGTCGCGGGCCGCCACCCGGTGGTGGAGCACGCGCTGCGCCAGCAGTCCGGTGATGCCTTCATCGCCAATGACTGCGACCTCAGCGCCGAGGACGGCGCCGCCATCTGGCTGCTGACCGGCCCGAACATGGCCGGTAAATCGACCTTCCTGCGCCAGAATGCGCTGATCTCCCTGTTGGCCCAGATGGGCAGCTACGTCCCGGCCGAGCAGGCTCATATCGGCGTGGTCAGCCAGCTTTTCAGCCGCGTGGGCGCCTCTGACGATCTGGCGCGGGGCCGGTCGACATTCATGGTCGAGATGGTCGAAACCGCCGCCATCCTCAACCAGGCCGATGACCGGGCGCTGGTGATCCTCGACGAAATCGGGCGTGGCACCGCCACCTATGACGGCCTGTCCATCGCCTGGGCCACGCTGGAACATCTGCACGGCGCCAACCGCTGCCGTGCGCTGTTCGCCACCCATTACCACGAGCTGACCGCGCTGGCCGGCAAGCTGGAGGGCGTCGAAAACGCCACTGTCGCGGTCAAGGAATGGGACGGCGAGGTGATATTCCTGCACGAGGTCCACAAGGGCGCCGCCGACCGCTCCTATGGCGTGCAGGTCGCGCAATTGGCCGGGCTGCCCGCATCCGTGGTCGAGCGCGCCCGTGTGGTACTGAACCAGCTGGAGAAGACCGAGCGCGAGGGCGGCAAACAAAAGGCGTTGATCGATGATCTGCCGCTGTTTTCCGCCGCACCACCCCCGCCGCCGCCGGTCCCGAAAGCATCGCCCGTCACCGATATGCTGGACCAGATCCTGCCGGACGACCTGACCCCGCGCGAAGCCCTCGATCTGATCTACAAACTGAAAGAGGCGGCCAGATCCTGACCGCCCCTTCATCTTTTCCCAAATACTCTCGCCGAAGGCCGTGCCCTTGGGCGCGTATCAGCTTGCCGGGGTTGACGACACGCCCACCTGTGCCGGGCGCAGCAGACGATCGTGCAACATGAACCCTTCGGCGGACACCTGAATGATGTCTCCTGCCTTGGTTCCGGGAACAGGTGCCTCGAACATGGCCTCATGCACGTTCGGATCAAACCGGTCGCCCACTTCGGGTGTGATCACTTCGATTCCGTGCTTCTGGAACACGTCCTTCAAAGCGCGCATGGTCAATTCGACGCCTTCCAGCAAACCAGCAGCCACTTCTTTTTGCTCATCCGTCGCAGCTTCAAGGGCGCGCTTCATGTTGTCATAGACGGGCAGCATATCGCGGGCCAGCTTGGACCCGCCATACTGTTCCGCATCGCGGCGCGCCTTGTCGCTGCGCTTGCGCATGTTTTCGGCATCCGCCAGCGCGCGCATGAACTTGTCTTTATAGTCATCCCGTTCGGCCCGCAGCGCGTCCAGTTCCAGTTCTTCTTCGCTGATATCCATCAGCTCTTCGGCCAGCTCTTCGGCCTCGGCGGTTGCGATATCGTCCAGAAAATCTTCGTTCTTCGGCTCTGCCATCTTTTACCCTCTAGCTCCGGTCGGATATCAGCTTGCCGACCAGTTGCGCCGTATAATCCACGATCGGTACGATCCGCCCATAATTCAGACGGGTGGGTCCGATAACCCCAACCGCACCGATTATCTTTCGATCAGCGTTCATATAAGGAGACACCACCAAAGAGGAACCCGAAAGTGAGAAAAGTTTGTTCTCAGACCCGATAAAAATGCGCACACCCTCGCCTTCTTCGGTCAATTCAAGGAATTCGGCGATGTCTCGCTTGCGTTCAAGGTCATCGAACAGGGTGCGGATGCGGTCAAGTTCCTCGGCCTGACCGGGTTCGTTCAAAAGATTCGCGCGCCCGCGCACGATCAATCGGGCCGAGTCGCTTCCGTCTCCGTCCCAAACGGCCATTCCGCTTTCGACCATCTCACGCGCCAGGGTGTCGATTTCCTGCTTACGCGCATCGATCTGAGTCTGCATCTGCCGCCGCACTTCGCTGAGTGTCCGCCCCTCGATAAGTGCGTTCAGGAAATTCGCGGCCTCGCGCATTGAACTGGGCGTTTGCCCGGGCGGCGGCGTGAACAGCCGGTTTTCCACATGTCCGTCCGAGAAAACCAAAACCACCAAAGCCCGGTCATGGCCCAGAGAAACAAATTCGATATGCTTGATTTCCGATTCATGCTTGGGCGTCAGAACCAGCGAAGCCCCTTGTGTCACGTTTGACAAGGCAGACCCGACACGGTCCAGCATTCCACCAACATCACCCGTGTTAGAGCCTAGTGTCTGTTCCAGTTTCTGCCGGTCATCTGCACCCAGGTCGCCGACCTCAAGCAATCCGTCCACAAACATTCTCAGACCTTGCTGCGTCGGGATTCGACCGGCGCTGACATGGGGGCTGTCCAGAAGGCCCAGAAACTCCAGATCCTGCATCACATTGCGGACAGTTGCGGCGCTGACTTTTTCGGACAACGTACGTGTCAAAGTACGGCTGCCGACGGGCTCTCCGCTTTCCAGATAGCTCTCGACAATCAGCCGGAACACTTCTCGTGACCGGTCGTTCATCTCGTCCAGTATCTTGCTCGCTTCGCTCATCCGTGTTCCCCTGCTCGCTTGTCATTAAATAGCAGGCAAATGAAAGGTCAATCGGGGTTGCATCGTAACGCTGCGGGGCGTTATCCCCAACCCAGCAAACAAAGGAATTCCGATGCGACCCTCTGGAAGAGATTTAAGTGAAATGCGCGCCGTTTCAATCGAGACGGGAGTCACGAAACATGCCGAAGGTTCCTGCCTGATCAAAATGGGCGACACGCATGTTTTGTGCACCGCCACGATCGAAGATCGCGTGCCGCCGTTTATCAAGGGCTCGGGCCTGGGATGGGTCACAGCCGAATACGGCATGTTGCCCCGCGCCACCAATACGCGGATGCGGCGCGAGGCGGCCGCGGGCAAACAGGGGGGTCGTACGGTCGAAATCCAGCGCCTGATCGGCCGCGCCCTGCGTGCCGGCGTTGATCGGGTTGCTCTGGGTGAGCGTCAGATCACCGTGGACTGTGATGTGATCCAGGCCGATGGCGGCACCCGCTGCGCCTCGATCACCGGCGGCTGGGTCGCGCTGCGGCTGGCGGTGAACAAGTTGATGAAGGCCGGCGATGTGATCTCGGACCCGCTGGTTGATCCGGTCGCGGCCGTGTCCTGTGGTATTTATGCAGGTCAGCCGGTGCTGGACCTTGATTACCCCGAAGACAGCGAAGCGGGCGTAGATGGCAACTTCATCATGACCGGATCCGGCAAACTGATCGAAGTACAGATGAGCGCCGAAGGCTCGGTCTTCAGCCGCGCCCAAATGGATCAACTGATGGATCTGGCGGAAAAAGGCGTGTCGGAACTGGCGGCCGCGCAAAAGGCCGCCACCGCATGACCCGCAAGTTCGACGGCGACAGATTGCTGGTCGCCACCCACAACAAAGGCAAGCTCGAGGAGATGGCGCATCTGCTCGAGCCCTTCGGCGTGACAGTCGTCGGTGCCGGCGAACTGAACCTGCCAGAACCCGAAGAGACCGAGGACACCTTTGTCGGCAATGCGCGGATCAAGGCCCATGCGGCCGCCAAAGCCACCGGCCTGCCCGCTTTGTCGGACGATTCAGGGATCACGATCGATGCGCTGAACGGCGCACCGGGTGTTTACACCGCCGATTGGGCAGAAACCGGCAACGGGCGCGATTTTCTGATGGCCATGACCCGCGCCCATGATGAGCTCGAAGCAAAAAACGCGCCGCATCCGCGCACGGCCCAATTCCGCTGCACACTGGTTCTGGCCTGGCCCGACGGGCACGACGAAGTGTTCGAAGGCGTCGCGCCCGGTCATCTGGTCTGGCCGATTCGTGGCAAGGACGGGTTCGGCTATGACCCGATGTTTGTCCCCGAAGGATATGACATTACCTTTGCCGAAATGGATCGCTGGGAAAAGAACAAGATCAGCCATCGCGGTCGCGCGGTGGAAATGTTCGTGAAAGGCTGCTTTGGCGGATGATTGGCGCAACGGGGGCTTTGGCCTGTACGTGCATTGGCCCTTTTGCGAGGCCAAGTGCCCCTATTGCGACTTCAACAGCCATGTTTCCAAAAATATTGATCAAAAACAATGGCTTGACTCCTATCTATCCGAGCTTCACCGATCTGCTGCCGAAACGCCCGACCGGGTTCTGAACACGATCTTCTTTGGCGGCGGCACCCCGTCATTGATGGCGCCCGAGACCGTGGCCGCCGTGATCGACACCGCCCGCGCCCTTTGGCGGCCCGCCAATGACATGGAAGTCACCCTCGAGGCCAATCCCGGTTCGGTCGAGGCCGGACGGTTCGCCGCCTATCGCGATGCGGGCGTGAACCGGGTTTCGATGGGCATTCAGGCGATGAATGACGAAGATCTCAGGCGACTGGGCCGCATCCACACCGTGGCAGAAGCACGCGCCGCCTTTGACATCGCCCGCACCTGTTTCGACCGGGTCAGCTTTGACCTGATCTATGCGCGCCAACACCAGACGCTGGACGCCTGGCGTACAGAACTGACCGAAGCGCTGTCGATGGCCATAGATCACCTGTCGCTCTATCAATTGACGATCGAAGACGGGACGGCCTTTGGGGATCGGTATGCCCTAGGTAAGTTACGCGGCCTGCCCGAAGATGACAGTGCCGCCGACATGTATCTGGTCACTCAGGAAATATGCGAAGCACATGGCTTGCCGGCCTATGAAGTTTCGAACCATGCACGCCCGGGCGCAGAATCGCAGCACAACCTGATATACTGGCGGTACGGCGATTATGTCGGCATCGGCCCCGGTGCCCATGGGAGGATTACCCTGAATGGTCAGAAATACGCGACCGAAACGCATCTGAACCCCCAGCGTTGGCTTGATGCCGCCAATCAAGGCAATGGTGAAAAGAACCGCAGCGCGTTGCCACTTGAAGATCAGGCAAATGAATACCTTATGATGGGTATGAGAATTGCTGAGGGGCTAGATATAGATAGGTGGCAAGCCCTCTCTGGCCGCCCTCTTCCCTCTGAGGCCATAGATCACCTGACCGACATCAACATGGTTCGGCACAGCAACGGGCGTCTCATCGCCACATCAGACGGGCGCGCCGTATTGAACGCAGTCATCCGGGAGCTGTTGGACTGAGCATGCAGTATCTTTGGGCCGGGCTGGGATTGCTTTGTGTTGCCATGGCGGCTGTTGGGGTTGTCCTGCCCCTTCTTCCAACGGTGCCTTTTCTTCTGCTTGCCGCGTTTTTCTTCGCCCGCTCATCCTCGCGGCTGCACAATTGGCTTGTGACCCATAACCTTTTTGGGCCATTGATTCTTGATTGGCAAAGCTCCGGTGCCATTCGCCCGGTCGCAAAAAGGGCGGCAACCGTCTCGATCGCCGCCGTTTTCGGACTCTCTGTTTTGCTGTCAGCACCGCCTTTTGTGTTGATCATTCAGGCGGTTGTGCTGGGCGGCGTCATGATCTTTATCTGGTCACGGCCTAACGGCTGAGCTTGGCGCACAAGTCGTCCAACTGATCCAGGTTTTCGTAGGTCAGAACAACTTGCCCTGTTTCCGTTCCGGCCTTGTGATTGATCGACACTTTCATCGCCAGGATCGCAGACAGGTCTTTTTCCAACGCACGTGTGTCTGCATCCTTTCCAGCATCCAGATTTCTGGCGCGAGGTGCAGAGCGCTCGGCACTGCCTTGTTGCTGTTTTTTGACCAAAGCCTCGGTCGCGCGCACCGACAAGCCATCCTTGACAATCTGTTTCGCAAGTTCCGACGGATTTTCCGCCGTAATCAGTGCCCTTGCGTGGCCCGCGGATAATTTACCTTCAATAACAAAAGTTTGCACGTCCAACGGCAAGGACAGAAGCCGCAAAAGATTTGCGATATGGCTTCGGCTTTTACCCAGGGCCTCGGCGAGCTTTTCCTGTGTGTGACCAAACCGGTCCATCAACTGCTTGTAGCCGGCGGCCTCTTCCACAGCGTTCAGATCCGCGCGTTGGATGTTTTCGATAATCGCAACTTCCAACACTTCCGTATCATCGAAATCACGTACAATCACCGGGATATCATGCAGCTGCGCCATCTGCGCCGCGCGCCAACGGCGTTCCCCCGCGACGATTTCATATTCGTCGGAACCCGTCGCGCGAACGATCAACGGCTGAATGATGCCTTTTTCCTTAACCGACGCTGCCAGCTCGTCCAACTGCTCGGGCATGAATGTCCGGCGCGGCTGGTTGGGGTTGGCTTTCAGTTTTTCAATCGGGACTTTCAGATCAGGTCTGCGTGCATCCGTTGGAATCCGACCTTCCGATTCAGGATTCACATCCGCCATTAGGGCAGACAGGCCCCGCCCCAAACCTCTGGACTTTGCTTTCTTGGCGCTCATGTCGCCCTCCTCGTTCCCGCTTAGGCAGCGGTCTTATTGTTCTTGTGCATGATCTCGCGAGCAAGATGCCGATAGGCCATGGCCCCAAGCGAGCCCGAATCATATTGCAAAACAGGCAGCGCATATGACGGCGCTTCGCTGACCCGCACATTTCTTGGTATCTTGGTTTTAAAAACCATCTCACCCAGATTGTCACGCGCATCCTTTTCAACCTGGCGGGACAAGTTGTTGCGGTTGTCATACATGGTCAACACAACACCTTCGATTCTCAGATCTGGATTCGCCGTTTGACGAACCTCTCGAATCGTCAGCATCAATTGCGACAGGCCTTCAAGGGCAAAGAATTCGCTCTGCAACGGCACAAGCACCGAATGCGAAGCGACCATTGCATTCACGGTCAGCAAATTTAAGGACGGCGGGCAGTCGATAAGCACGAAATCCAGTTCAAACGCGTCTATGGCTGTCTGCCGCAAAGCATCATGCAAAAGATAGCTGCGTTTTTCGTTTGAGATCAGTTCGATATCGGCGGAACTCAGATCAACGGTGGCCGGGACAACGAAAAGACCTTCAATTTCAGTCTCCTGAACAACGGCTTCCAATGGCGCGTCGTCGAGGATCAGATCATAAGTTGTCCAGTCTCGATCTTCGACACCCAAACCTGTCGAAGCGTTCCCCTGTGGATCGAGATCAACCACCAGAACTCTGCAACCGGCCTCTGCCAATCCAGCGGCAAGATTGATAGCTGTGGTTGTTTTCCCGACCCCACCCTTCTGATTGGCAACAGCAATTATCCGAGGCCCTGAAGGTCGAGACAAATCAACCACGTGATACTCCATTTATCTTAAGGATAACGGCTTGAGGTTCAGTTAAACTTGTAATCGCCTCAGCCTCGAAATTCCATTCCTCACGTGCGTCTTCCAGCTCTTTTTTCCAATTTGCGCCTTTGGGCAACAACGCTGTCCCGTCGGTGCGTAAATGCCTGTCACAAAAGGACAACAAGGTGCGCAAGTCAGCCAGTGCTCGGGCGGAAACTATGCTAGCAGCCAAAGGATCAACCGATTCAATCCGTTTTGAAGTCACCGCGCATTTTATGCCGCATTCCCGCGCAACGCTGCGTAAGAAAGCCGATTTCCGCTGGTCGCTCTCGATCATATTGAATGCGGCGCCTGGGTTTTCTTCCGCAGCGATGATGGCGCAGACCATACCAGGGAATCCGCCGCCACTTCCCAGGTCCGCCCAGGTGTCAAAACTGTCAGCGCACCGATAGACTTGCACGGAATCCAGAATATGCCGGTCCCAGATATTCTCCAAGCTGTTCCGCGACACGAGGTTGATCTTAGGATTCCAACGTTTCACCAGATCAACATAGGTTACAAGGCGCTCGAATGTTTCACGTGAAACATTCAGGTCCTCAAACTTCGAATAATCAACCATCATGCTTGGCGAGCTCTTTGATCCCGGCGCAGTTTTGCCAGAACAAGCGTCAGCGCTGCGGGCGTGACCCCCTCAACACGGCTTGCCTGAGCGATATTTGCGGGTTTGGCTTGCGACAGCTTCTGTTTCATCTCCGAAGACAGGCCGTCCAAAGCAAAATAGTCGAACTCATGGGGGATGACATAGGATTCATCCCGTTTCATTGCTTCGACGTCCCGCTTTTGTCTGGCAATGTAATTGGCATACAAGGCGTCCCGCTCGATCTGGAGGCGGATTTTTGGATCAACGTCTTGTAAATCAGGAACAAGGGGCAACAAATCTTCAAACGAGGTATCGGGGAATGCCAGAATTGCCATCCCATCCCTACGGTTTCCATCCTGATTAACGTTTATACCAGCGGCAAGAACTTCCTTGGGCGTATAAGTCCGTTCCGTCAGCTTTGACTTCACACTCTCAAGTTGGCGCATTTTTTCTTCGAACTGAACTTTACGCTCCTGTCCGACACACCCCAATTCCAAACCAAGCGGTGTCAGCCGTTGGTCGGCATTGTCGGCGCGCAGGGATAGCCGGAATTCCGCGCGTGACGTGAACATGCGGTAAGGTTCGGCAACTCCTCGAGTTGTCAAATCATCGATCATCACGCCAATATAACTGTCGGATCGCGTAAAATGGATGGGTTCCCGCCCTTGGGTCTCCAACGCCGCATTGAGGCCGGCCACCATGCCCTGAGCCGCAGCTTCCTCATATCCTGTGGTTCCATTTATCTGACCCGCTAGATATAGTCCGGGAACAGCTGGCAAGGACAAAGAAGCGCTCAGGACGCGCGGATCAACATAGTCGTATTCGATCGCATATCCCGGTTGCAGAATCTCTGCATTCTCCAGACCCTTAATCGATCGCACATAGTCCAGCTGAACGTCTTGCGGCAATGACGTCGATATACCGTTCGGATAGATCGTGTGATCATTGACCCCTTCGGGCTCGAGAAAGATTTGATGCGATTCCTTGTCCGCGAAGCGTACGATCTTGTCTTCGATCGAGGGGCAATAACGCGGGCCTACCCCATCGATGTGACCACCATACATGGCAGATTTCGAAAGATTCGCCGCAATGATCTCATGTGTTCGCGCATTTGTATGCGTAATTCCGCAAGAAATCTGGGGCGCGACAACGGTTTTCGACATGAAAGAAAACAGGGTTGGCTCATCGTCGCCGTCCTGCCTTTCAAGATCGGACCAATCAATGCTTCGTCCATCCAGACGCGGCGGCGTGCCGGTTTTCAATCGCCCCATGGGAAGATCGTATCCATCCAACCGCTCGGCCAGCTTGATGGAAGGCCGATCCCCCATTCTCCCACCTGGGCGAGACACGTCACCGATATGGATGACGCCCCTTAGAAACGTACCAGACGTCAGGATAACGGCGCGCGCTGAAATTTCTGATCCATCGGAAAGAACAACACCTGCAACCTTTTCGCCGTTCATCAGGAAATCGACAACCTCTCCGACAACGACGGACAGGTTATCCTGTTTCTCCGTTACCTGTTGCATGGCATGACGATAAAGGGCGCGATCCGCCTGCGCTCTCGGCCCCTGAACGGCGGGCCCTTTTCGACGGTTCAACAAACGAAACTGAATGCCCGCCTGATCCGCCACGCGCCCCATGACGCCATCCAAAGCGTCAATCTCACGCACAAGATGGCCTTTCCCCAAACCACCAATCGCCGGATTGCAGGACATGACGCCAATGTCGGCTGCAGACAGCGTTACCAGCGCAGTTGTTGCGCCCATTCTGGCTGATGCATGAGCAGCCTCGGTTCCGGCGTGACCTGCGCCGATGACGATGACATCAAACTTCGAATGTTTCACGTGAAACACTCCTTATTTTCCCAAACAGAAGCTGGAGAAGATTTCATCCAACAGAGTTTCCACGTCTATTCTGCCCACCAGGGATTCAAGGGCGCGAATGGCGGTTCTCAGCTCCTCTGCCGCTATATCATACAGGTCTGGGCCTGATTCCAGAACCGAGATTGCAGATTTGAGTGAGTCCAATGCTCTGGTGATTGCAATGCGGTGACGTTCCCGAGTTGCAATACCATGGGTAGTAGTTCGTTGACTCAGCACACACGATATCTGGTCTACTAGCGCATCTATTCCCTGACCTGTTTTCCCTGACACACCCTTCCCCTCGATCCCCCGAAGGTCTGCTTTGGGCAAAACATGTATATCATCTTCCCGCATCTCCACCCCCAGGTCCTTCGGCGTTTCAGACAGGAAAACGCGAAGATCGGCAGCCTCCGCTCTGCTGCGCGCAAGCTCGATGCCCAGGTTTTCGACATGATCTTCGGTCTGTCGCAACCCCGCCGTATCCAGCAAGGTCACCGGTAGACCAGCCAGATCCATGCGAACTTCGATCACATCACGCGTGGTCCCGGCATATTCCGAAGTAATGGCCGCCTCACGGCCTGCCAATGCATTCAAAAGAGTGGATTTTCCCGCATTTGGAAGGCCGACGATCGCAACCTCGAACCCTGTACGTATTCGCTCGGCAATCTTGACGCCATCTGCTTCACGATGAAGGTCCGACATGACACCTTGGATCAGCGCGCGTACTTCCGGCGTCACATCGGTTGGAACTTCTTCATCAGCAAAGTCGATGACAGCCTCCAACAGGGACGCAGCCCGTATCAGATCCCGACGCCACCGTTCGGCCAATGTGCCCAGCTCGCCCGCCAGAATGGTCTGCGCCTGCTTACGTTGTGCTTCCGTTTCTGCATCAATTAGATCGGCAAGGCCTTCAACCTGAGTCAGGTCCATCTTGCCGTTTTCCAGTGCCCGGCGTGTGAACTCACCCGGTTCAGCGATGCGCAATCCTTCCGTATCCGACAGGCAACGCAGCACGGCGTTGACCGAGGCGGTGCTTCCATGAATCTGAAGCTCGGCCACGTCCTCACCGGTAAAGCTCGCCGGGGCCTGGAAGGTCAAGATCAATCCGTCGTCCAAACGTGCTCCGCCATGATCGGTCAGAGTGCGCAGGACCATGCCACGCTTTGGCAGCGCACCACCCGTCAGGCGCGCCGCTGCTGAATGGGAGTCCGGACCCGAGAGGCGGATGACCGCCACCCCGGCTTTGCCCTGCGCGCTGGCCAAGGCGAATATCGTATCCATTCGAAGGCCTCGCTAGAGTTAAAGACCAGTGTCAGGTGTTCATGGAATCGAAGAATTCGCTGTTTGTCTTTGTCTGCTTCAACTTGGACAGCAAGAACTCGATTGCGTCGGTCGTGCCCATCGGGTTGAGGATACGCCGCAGAACGAAGGTCTTGGCCAGGTCGCCCTTGTCGACCAGCAGGTCCTCTTTCCGGGTGCCGGATTTGAGGATGTCGATGGCCGGGAACACACGCTTGTCTGCGATCTTGCGATCCAGAACGATTTCCGAGTTACCCGTACCTTTGAATTCTTCGAAGATGACTTCGTCCATCCGGCTGCCGGTATCAATCAGTGCGGTTGCGATGATGGTCAGCGATCCGCCTTCCTCGATGTTCCGCGCCGCACCAAAGAACCGCTTGGGCCGTTGCAGGGCGTTTGCGTCCACACCACCGGTCAGAACCTTGCCCGAGGATGGGACCACGGTGTTAAAGGCCCTACCAAGTCTTGTGATCGAGTCGAGAAGAATAACAACATCTCGTTTGTGTTCGACCAGACGCTTGGCTTTTTCGATGACCATTTCCGACACGGCAACGTGACGCGACGCCGGTTCGTCGAAGGTCGAGGACACCACCTCGCCCTTCACGGAACGCTGCATGTCCGTCACCTCTTCGGGGCGTTCGTCGATCAGCAGCACGATCAGGTAGCATTCCGGATGGTTGCGTTCGATCGAATGCGCGATGTTTTGCAGGATCACCGTCTTACCGGTGCGCGGCGGCGCCACGATCAACGACCGCTGGCCCTTGCCGATCGGCGCGACCAGGTCGATCACGCGGGCGGACTTGTCCTTGATGGTCGGATCCTCGATCTCCATCTTCAGCCGCTCATCCGGGTAGAGCGGCGTCAGGTTGTCGAACAGGATCTTGTGCTTGGCCTTTTCCGGATCTTCGAAGTTGATCTTGGTCACCTTCGTCAGCGCGAAATAGCGCTCATTCTCATCCGGAGCCTTGATCTCGCCTTCGACGGTATCCCCTGTCCGCAACGAGTGCTGGCGGATCATCTCGGGTGAGACATAGATGTCATCCGGGCCGGGCAGATAGTTCGCCTCGGGCGAGCGCAGGAAACCGAAACCGTCCTGAAGCACTTCAAGCACGCCATCGCCACCGACGGTCCAGCCCTCATCCGCGCGTTCACGCAGAATCTGGAACATCATCTCGCCCTTACGCATGGTCGAGGCGTTTTCGATCTCCAGTTCTTCGGCCATCGCCAGAAGGTCTTTGGGGCTTTTGGCTTTCAGATCAGCAAGATTCAGGGATTCGGTTGTCATGATATATACCTTCACCGCTCACAGCGCGGCACGAAGTGGAATTTCAGTATGGAAGATACGCCGCCCGGACGGGCGTGTTGATCCCTACATAAGCGCAGTGCGGTTCGGAGTCAAACAGGCCCTCAGAACTTCAGAACGACCGCCAGAACGATGGCAACCATCAAAACGGTCGGGACCTCGTTCATCATGCGAAACTGCCGCCCAGTGAGCTTGTTTCGCCCTTCCAGGAAATCCTTGCGTCGCGCCATCAACCAGTGATGAAACCATGTCATGCCGATCACGGCGGCGCCCTTGACCCAGGGCCAGCTCCATTCCCACCCCACGATGCCCGGCGTAAACACCATGATCAAACCACAGACCCACGCTACGATCATCGCCGGGCCCATGATCACACGCAGCAGCTTTTCTTCCATTTCAAAGAAAATTTCCTGTGCGCCATCGACGGCCTGAGCTTTTTCAACGTGATAGACAAACAGCCTGGGCAGATAGAACAGGCCTGCCATCCAGGAAATCACCGCCATGATATGAAGTGACTTCACCCACGGATACAGTGTGAAAAGAAGATCGGTCATTTCGGCTCCGGGCGTTGTTCGGAACCCTCCCTAATAAAAAAATAAGAAAAGAAAAAGGATGATGGTTTTGTAGGGTGAGCAAAATCCGTGGATTACTTTTTTACACAAGCGTTTTCCCCAGGTGGACAGATCACGGAATTCTTTAGGTGATTCTGTTGGTGGATATTTTAAACATTTAAAATCAATGGTTTATTCTCATCCTTCCTTGTTTCACTTGGGGATAACTGGTAGGAGAATTCGGGATATCGAGGTTTTCCAGAGAAACTGACTTATCCTTGTCCGGACGGGATGGGATTTGAGCGACTCGGGGATCTCTGGCGCGAAATCCACGGGGTTGCGTGTCAACCGGAAACCCATACAAAGCATCCCTGAACTCTCAATGATTTGCGCACGGGGTTTTCCACATGTCTGTCCCCATTCTTCTTGCTTCCGGGTCCGCCATTCGCGCGCAGCTGCTTGAAAATGCAGGCGTACCGTTTGTGGTTCAAACCGCGCGCGTGGATGAAGAGACGGCCAAACGCGCCCTGCTGGCTGAAAACGCATCTCCACGGGACATTGCCGATACACTCGCAGAAATGAAGGCACGGAAGGTCAGCGACAAAAACCCCGGTGCCATGGTCCTGGGATGTGATCAGGTACTGGACTTTGACGGTCAGCTGATGTCAAAGCCGGAAACCCCCGAACAGGCGTTGGCCCAGCTGAAAGCCATGCGAGGCAAGCGGCACATGCTTTTGTCCGCGGCCGTGATCTATCAGAATGGAGAGCCGATCTGGCGGCATGTAGGGCAGGTGCGGTTGCGGATGCGGGCCAGTTCCGACGCCTATCTGAAAGACTATGTGGCGCGAAACTGGGACAGTATCCGGCATGCCGTCGGAGCCTACAAGCTGGAGGAAGAAGGTGTCCGCCTGTTCGCCACCATTGACGGCGACTATTTTAACGTTTTGGGTATGCCCCTGTTGGAGCTGCTCAACTTTCTGGCTGTCAAAGGGGTAATCGATCAATGACGGACTATCGGGTTCCTTTGGCCGGTGTGATTGGACATCCCATTGGTCACTCACGATCCCCCAAACTGCATGGTCATTGGCTGAAGACATACGGTCTTGCCGGTCATTACATCCCGATGGATGTGGCACCCGCCGATCTGGAAGCCGTGCTGCGCACCCTGCCCAAGGCGGGTTTCGTCGGCGCCAATGTGACCGTTCCCCACAAGGAAGCCGCCTTGAAGATCGCGGATCATGCGTCTGACCGTGCGACGGTGATAGGTGCGGCGAACACTCTGGTCTTTCGTGAAGATGGCTCGATCCACGCGGATAACACTGACGGGTACGGGTTCATGGAGAATCTTCGCACCGGTGCACCGGACTGGAATGCAAAGGACGGGCCGGCTGTTGTCTTCGGGGCCGGAGGGGCCGCGCGCGCCGTGTTGCAGGCATTGTCTGACGCGGGTGTCCCGGAAATCCTGCTGACCAACCGAACCCGCGCCCGTGCGGATCATCTGAAAGAGGAATTCGGCCAACGTATCCGCGTGGTGGATTGGGTTCAGGCCGGAAATGTCATCGAAAACGCAGAGCTCGTGGTGAACACCACCTCGTTGGGCATGCAGGGTCAACCGGAATTGCGGGTTCCACTCGATGGGTTGCAGCCCGGTGCCGTGGTAACGGATCTGGTTTATGCACCTTTGAAAACCCGCCTGTTGCAAACCGCAGAACAGGCAGGATGCACCGCAGTCGATGGGCTGGGCATGTTGTTGCACCAGGCGGTACCCGGTTTCGAACGCTGGTTCGGTGTGCGCCCCGAAGTTGATGCTGATGCGCGTGCGGCGGCCTTGGCATGAGTTTCGCGCTTGGCCTGACCGGTTCCATCGGCATGGGGAAAAGCACAACGGCGCAGATGTTCGTCGAAGAAGGCTGTGCCCTGTGGGATGCGGATGCGGCGGTGCATCGTCTGTATTCCAGGGGGGGCGCGGCTGTTGGCCCCATGGAACGACTGTTTCCGGCGGCCATACAGGACGGTGCGGTCAACCGGGAGGCACTGAAACAGATTATTGCCGCCGATCCCGCTGCGCTGAAGGCCATCGAAGCCATCGTTCACCCTCTGGTCGCTGCTGACCGCGCAGCATATCGTGAAACCGCGACACACGACATCCTGGTGTTCGATATTCCGCTTTTGTTTGAAACGGGCGGTGACGCGGCGATGGACGCGGTGGCGTGTGTTTCGATCCCGGCCGACGAGCAAAAGCGGCGTGTCATGGAACGGGGCACAATGACCGAGGCGCAGTTCGAGCAAATCCGCGCCAAGCAGATGCCGAATGAAGAAAAATGCGCGCGGTCGGATTACGTCATCGTGACCGACACTCTGGACCACGCCCGCGCGCAGGTGCAGGATGTGGTCAGGCAGATACGGGCGGGGATGGCAGATGCGTGAAATTGTACTCGACACCGAAACCACGGGTTTCGATCCCGAAAGCGGTGATCGGATCGTGGAAATCGGCGCCGTCGAACTGTGGAACCACGTCGCAACGGGTGAGACGTATCACGTTTACATCAACCCCGAACGTTCGATGCCGGAAGAGGCATTTGGCGTGCATGGCATCGGCCCGGACCTGTTGGAAAACCCGCGTCCGCCGGAAAAAGGCGAAGTGACGCTGAAAGACAAACCGGTTTTCGCCAAGATCGGACACGCTTTTCGCGAATTCGTCGGCGATGCGCGGCTGGTGATCCACAATGCATCTTTCGACATGAAGTTCCTGAATGCCGAACTGAAATGGATGGGTGCCCCGCTCATCCCGATGGAACAGGCGCTGGATACGCTGGCGATTGCGCGCAAACGGTTTCCCGGTTCGCCGGCTTCACTGGATGCGCTTTGCCGCCGCTTCAATATCGACAACTCGAACCGTGTTCTGCACGGCGCGTTGCTCGACTCTGAAATTCTGGCCGAGGTTTATCTTGAGCTGATCGGAGGACGACAGCCCGATTTTGGACTGTCAACATCTGCATCATCCGTGGCAGGCGGCGGCGATGATTGGCGACCGGCACCACGAGCCACGCCGCTGCCGTCTCGTATTACCGAGGATGAACGCGCGGCACATGACGCGTTCATCGAAAAACTGGGCGACAATGCCCTGTGGACCCGCACCTGATCCCGTCAGGTACGGGCCAAAACCTCAGGCGTCTGTCTTTTGGGACTGTTCGGCCTGACGACGCATCAATTCGTTGCGATACAGGGCGACGAAATCGATATTGTCCAGATTCACCGGTGGGAAACCGCCGTCACGGGTGATGTCGCTGACGATGCGGCGCAGGAACGGGAACAGCATCCGCGGGCATTCGATCATCAGGAACGGGTGCAGCTGGTCTTCCGGCACACCTTCCACGTGGAACAGGCCGCAATAGTCCAGCTCACATAGGAACAGAACGTCTTCCAAACCTTTGGCTTTGGATGTCAGGTTCAGCTTGATCGACACTTCGAACTGGTGGTCTGCCGGGCGTTTCTTGGCGTCCAGATTCACCTGAACCGCGATTTCGGGCTGTACGTCACCGGAAACACCCTTCTGGGCCATCACGTTTTCAAAGGACATGTCGCGGATGAACTGCCCCAGAACACGCATCTGAACTTGCGGGGCGGCTTTGGCCGCAGTGTTTTCTGCAGCTTTTTCTTCGGCCATGGATCTACTCCAAAAATGAAATTCGCCACTGCTTATCAAGTTGGGCGCGGCACCTCAATGCCGGTGGGGGCCTTCCACCCATTTAGACGGCTTTGACGGATCATTTTTCGGGCGGACCTCGGTAAAGTCGCCGTCTATGATGTCACCCTGATCGAACGGATTTTCCCGTGACCGAAAACCGGGGCCCTGACCCATCTGAAACTGGGTAACGGTGACTTTCGATCTGAGGTACCTGAAAACCGCAACCCGTACGCCCGGAACAAGCAAGGCAAATCCAATGGCATCAGTGAAAAATCCCGGTGTAAGCAACAAAGCACCCGACAACAGGATCATCGCACCATGCGCCAGCGGCTCGGTCGGGTCGTCCAGTTCGGCAAACGACCGTTGCAGGTTTCCCAACGCCATGCGACCTTGTGTCCGCACCAAAACAGTGCCCAAAACCGCCGTCAGTACTACGATGGCAAGGGTTGGCCACAAGCCGATCAACCCGCCAACCTGAATAAACAGCGCAATCTCGATGATGGGCACCAACAAAAATGCCAAGAACAGATACATTTGCGTTATCCTTTCCCTTAGGCCGGGCTGTGGACTTGCCACCTACGGTCACCTACATAGTGGCATGAGGCCGCGTATACAAAGCCGCGGTTCTGAAAAGAGGATGAAATGAACGAACCCATGATCCAGTTGCTGGTCCTGGCCGGAATTGCCGTTTTCCTGATCCTGCGCCTCAAGAGCGTATTGGGCACGCGTGAAGGTTTTGAAAAACCGCCTGTGCAGCAGCAGCCCGAAGCGCATAAGTCGCGCCGCGATTTCGAAGTGATCGAAGGCGGCCCGGATCATGACATCACAGACCATGTCCCGGAAGACAGCGAGCTGGCACAGACGCTGGCGGCGATGAAACGCGTTGAACCCAGTTTTTCCGTCACCGAGTTTGTTCAGGGTGCGCGCGGTGCCTATGAAATGATCCTGATGGGGTATGAAAAGGGAAACCTGGACGAGATCCAACCGTTCCTGTCGGAAGAAGTTTTTGAATCCTTCGTTGCGGGCGTCGCCGCACGAGAAGATCAGGGCCTGACGATCGAGGCCGAGTTTATCGGTGTCCGAGAGACGACCCTGACGGATGTGAAGTTCGACAAGGATACCAATCAGGCCGAAATCACCGTGAAATTCGTGGGTGAACTGACATCGGTCGTGCGGGATCGCGGTGGCGATATCGTCGAAGGCAGCCCCAATACCGTGAAACGCCAAAAGGACAGCTGGACCTTTGCCCGTGTGATGGGCAAGGACGATCCGAACTGGCTGCTTGTTGCCACGGACGCATGATTGCCACGCTCCGGTCGCTTTTACTGGTGGGTGCAATGACCGCTGCCAGCGCTGCCGGGGCCGAGGCAACGCGATCCATTCTGTCGTTCGATGATCTGCATGGCTGGGCCGAGGATGACCACGGTGCAGCCCTTTCGGTTTTTTTGAACACCTGCGGTGATCTGAAAGATCCCGATTGGCGGGCCCTGTGCGGTGTGGCAAGAACCTATGATGCCGAAGCGGCACGGTCGTTCTTTGAGCTCTTTTTTCGCCCTGTTCTGGTCGAGGATGGTGAGGATGCCCTGTTCACGGGGTATTTCGAACCCGAACTTGATGGTGCGCGTACCCGGACGGATCGTTTCAGGTACCCCATCTACAAAATGCCGCCCGAGGCCCGCGCTGAGGGGGCCTGGCTGAGCCGGCGAGAAATCCTGACCAGTGATGTAATGCAGGGCCGCGGGCTTGAGATTGCCTGGGTCGATGACCCCGTAGAGTTGTTTTTCTTGCAAATCCAGGGTTCGGGTCGTGTTCGATTGCCGGATGGGGGGGCTTTGCGCGTCGGGTATGGTGGTGCGAACGGGCATCCCTACAGGTCAATTGGCGTGGAACTGGTGCGGCGCGGTATTCTTGGCGCGCATGAGGTCAGCGCGCAGATGATCCGCGCCTGGGTGCGCAAGAACCCCGAGGCCGGTGCGGAATTGCTGCTCCACAACCCCTCATACGTGTTTTTCCGCGAAGTTTCACGTGTCGCGCCCGAGCTTGGACCGCTGGGTGCCATGAACCGATCCATAACGACCATGCGCAGCATCGCGGTCGATCCGGCCTATACGCCGCTGGGTGCGCCGGTTTGGGTGGAAAAGGACGGCAAGGAATCGATCCGCCGCCTGATGATCGCGCAGGATACAGGTGCGGCCATCAAAGGCGCGCAACGGGCTGATATCTTTTTCGGAACGGGGGACGAAGCCGGTCAGGCCGCGGGCAAGCTGAAGGATCCGGGCCGGATGGTGCTGTTGCTGCCCATCCAGCGTGCCTATGCCCTGCTGCCGGATGAATTCTGATGACCCGGCGCAAACTGACAAACGAAGAGATCGAGCTGTGGCGCAAGGTCGCCAAACAGGCCGAGAGGCTGCACCCGGAAATCCCGCAGACGGTCCATCCGACCTCTTTGCCGAAACCCAAGCCCAAGAAAACCCCGAAACCGCGTTTTCAGGCATTCGAACTTGGACAGACCTTTCAGTCGAAACCGAAACCGAATGATCTGAAACCTTCGGTGACGGATGCGCTGCGCAATGCACCGGTTCAGATGGACAACAAGGCCTTTGGCCGGATGAAGCGCGGCAAGCTGAAGCCCGAAGGCAAGCTGGATCTGCACGGTATGCGGGTCGCTTCGGCCCATCCGGCGCTGATCCGATTTATCCTGAGCGCGCAGGCACAGGGAAAGCGTCTGGTTTTGGTCGTGACCGGCAAAGGCAAGGATCGGGACGAGCCCGGTCCGATTCCGACGCCGCGTGGTGTTCTGCGAAATCAGGTTCCTCACTGGTTGTCGATCCCACCGCTGGCCCAGGCGGTGTTGCAGGTCACGCCGGCTCATATAAGCCACGGCGGAGACGGGGCGTATTACGTATATCTCAGGCGCGCGCGCTAAAGGTCGCGGCGCGCGCGGGAAATACCGACCCAAACCAAGGCGCATACCAGCACGAAAAACAGGCCTATCCAGAAAAACTGAATGCTCAGCGGGATACCAAGGTCAATCAGAATGCCGGTCAAACCAGGGCCGATGGCTGACCCCAGTACCATGACAGCCGCAGCCAACGCCTTTATGGCGCCGATATGCCGGGTCCCATAGAATTCTGCCCAGAACGCACTGGGCAAAGTGCTGTTTGCTCCGACCGTCAGGCCAAGAAACACCAACCCAACCGTCGCGCCGCTGATTGATTCAGTCATGCCCAAAACCACGAACCCAACCGCCATCGGAAGTTGATAGTATGGCATGATGCGCGCAGTGCCCCATTTGTCCAATGCCCAGCCCGCAGCAAACATCGACAGCAGCGATACTCCGGTAAAGATCGGGAACAGAGCGACCAGTTGAATATGCTGCCAGCCTTTGACCTCAGCGAAATAGACCTGATGGAAGAAAAACGCGGTAATGAATGCCGATGGCGCAAGCACGGCGGGCACCATGAACCAGAACAAGGGGTCAAACAGCGCGTCGCGACGGCTCCAATGGCGACCCTGCATCCCAATGGCAGAGGATTTGCTGGCAAGGCTTTGCGGTGTTCGTTCCTCGCGCAACAGTCGCATCAACACGGGAATTCCCAAGGCGGTCATCCCCGCCGCGACGACCCACAGCCAACGCCAGTCCATGTAAACCATGGCCGCAACAAAGATCAGGGGCAGCAAGGCCTCACCGATGGCATAGCCGATGGATGCAATGGAAAGCGCCTTGCCCCGCGTGACCGTGAACCACCGCGCCATGGCGACCGCGGCCAGATGCGTGCTCATCCCCTGACCGAGAAGGCGCAGCAGAAAAATCACCACCGGCAACAGTAGCAGCCAGGTATTCAGCGCCATGGCAAGGGCGGCCAGGGTCAACCCGGTCAGAACCACCGGACCCAGCACCCGGACGCGAAAGATGTCCGTTAGCCCTCCGGCCCAGATCATCACGATGGCCGACAGGGTTGTGCCCAATGTGTACAGCCCACCCCATGCACCGTGGCCGAGACCGAATTCCGCGCGGATCTCACCGGCAAAGATCGAGATGAAGAAGGTCTGCCCGAAGCTGGACAAAAACGTCAGAAGAACGCCGGCGCCAAGCCAGGTGGCATTGTCCAGAAGATACTGACGCAGCTTGAACCGCGTCACGGAGAGCTGACCTGTGCCTGCCCGGTTTCCGTCAGAACAATTTCAGTAGCACCATCTGGATTGCGTTCGGTAGGTGGCACCAGAATATCGATGGCCGGTCGGTCTTCCCGCCCGAAGGTATTGTTGACACGCCGCAACGAGTTGAGGATCGACAACAAAGCCGGGGAGGTCGCGGCAACGAAATGAGAGGATGCCGCGTCGCTGTTGAAAGCGGTCGTGTCGATCACACTGATCGGAAATTCCTTGAGTGAGTCGATCGAACTGATGTTCCCCAATCGCTGGCCCTCATCAGTGCCACGCAAGCGGCCCGAGATGTTCAGTATCTTGTCCTTTTGGGACACCATTACGATGAACGGATCGGGTGGGTTGTCGATACGTTTCATCTGCGAGCGAAACAGATCGAGATCCAGATCGGGCGAGATTAGCACGACCCCATCGATGTTTCGGTTGGCCCAGCCGGGTTCTTGCAGTTCGGTTTGTCGCATCATTTCCATCGCCAACGCACCGCCCATGGAATGCGCGACCAGAATAACGCGTTTGACACCCATGGCTTTCAACTCGCGGATGGTCTGTTCCAACCCGTCGCGGGCGAACAGCATACTGTCCAGATCATAGGCGTATCCATATCCCGTCGCACGGCTTGGCCACGAATACACCAGCGTTGATCCAGGGAGGCCGATGTCATGTGTCAGCTGCGCCGCTCGGAAGATCGTTTCGGTCTGGGTCGAATTGTAGCCGTGCACGAAGATCGTGACGTCATCCTGTCCTCGCAGGTGCTTGTGCAGCCCCTGCGGTCCATCCAACTCGGTCACATCAGCCAGAACGAACTCTTTCTGTGGATTCGGATTCGCGTAGGAGAAGCGGAGCGTACCCGGCGTATGCGTCGGTGGAATCGAAACAGTCGTTTCCAGAAACTTGAGCGTTTCACCGCGTCGGAATCCATAAGATCCGTCAGCCTCACGCGCGCGGGTCGTGCTTGTGAAGATGGTTTCGGGTGTGCCGACATTCATGGCACTTGGCACGACCTCGGACACCGTCCGGTCAACACAGGCGCCGAGCGAAAGAGATACGAGCAGAATGATGAAATAGCGCAGCACGGGCCAACCCTCTGGGTGAATTGTGGACACGCTATCCTATTCTTGCCTAACGTCCAGCATGGCAAGTCGAGAACAACGGCAAAAAACGGCTGGCCGTGTTACAGAACGTAACGGCTCAGATCAGAGGACTTGGTCAATTCTCCAAGATTGTCACTGACGAATTGCGCGTCAACGGTGATTTTCGTACCGGCCTTGTCCGGTGCAGCGAAGGACAGTTCTTCGAAAACCCGTTCCATGACCGTATAGAGCCGCCGCGCGCCGATGTTTTCGATGCTCTGATTCACGTCAGCCGCGATCTTCGCCAATGCCGCGATGCCGTCCTCGGTAAAGCTGACGGTCACGTCCTCGGTGCCCATCAACGCCGTGTATTGCAATGTCAGGGCATTGTCGGTTTCGGTCAGGATGCGCACGAAATCTTCTTCGGTCAGGGCGCGCAGTTCGACACGGATCGGCAGGCGCCCCTGCAATTCCGGCAACAGATCCGACGGTTTGGCGATGTGAAACGCACCCGAGGCGATGAACAGGATATGGTCCGTTTTGACCGGACCGTGCTTGGTGCTGACTGTGGTTCCCTCGATCAAGGGCAGAAGGTCGCGTTGCACCCCTTCCCGGCTGACATCGCCGCCGCGTGCGTCGGAACGGGCGCAGACCTTGTCGATCTCATCCAGAAATACGATGCCGTTCTGTTCGACGGATTCCAGCGCGGTGCGGGTGACGGTTTCGTCATCCAGCAGCTTGTCGGCTTCTTCCCCGATCAGCAAATCATAGCTTTCGGCGACGGTCAGGCGTTTCTTGACGGTGCGTCCGCCAAAGGCCTTGCCGAAAATGTCGCCCAGATTCATCATGCCCATCTGACCGCCCGGCTGCCCCGGAATGTCAAACATCGGCATCGGGTTCGAGGTGTCGGACAGTTCCAGCTCGATCACCGTGTCGTCCAATTCACCGGCTTTCAGCTTTTTGCGGAACATCTCGCGCGTGCCTTCGCGCGCATCCGCGCCAGCAATGGCTTCGATCACGCGGTCTTCGGCGGCCTGATGCGCCTTGGCCTTGACGTCTTCGCGCATGAATTCGCGGGTTTGCAGGATAGCCGCGTCTGCCAGATCGCGCACGATCTGTTCCACATCGCGACCGACATATCCAACCTCGGTGAACTTGGTGGCCTCGACCTTGATAAACGGCGCGCGGGCTAGTTTCGCCAGACGGCGGCTGATTTCGGTCTTGCCGACACCGGTGGGTCCGATCATCAGGATGTTCTTGGGATAGACCTCTTCCCGGATGTCGTCCGGCAATTGCTTGCGGCGCCAGCGATTGCGCAGGGCCACGGCCACGGCACGCTTGGCATCCTTCTGCCCGATGATGAAGCGATCCAGTTCCGAGACAATCTCGCGCGGGGTCAGGTCGGTCAAAGGGCGGTCCTTTCGGTCGGCATTTGTTTCATGCGGCTTAGGTAATCACGGTACGGGCGAAAACAACCAAGCCTGTATTCATGGCCGTGTTGGTTAGCAATGCAGGCTCAGGTTTGCAAATGCTTTGCTTGGGGAATGCGGGATCCGTCTGCTACGGTGTATCGAGGGTTTGAAGGCCAGGAGCGTAAGACATGACGAATATTGCCAAGATTACCCTTCTGTTTGTGGTGTTCGTGGATCTGATCGGACAGGGGCTGGTCTTTCCCATCATCAACTCGCTGATCATGGAAACGAAATCCGGGTTTCTGCCCGAAAACACGCCCGAGGGGCGCAGGCATTTCTATTATGGCCTCGTGATCGGGTGCTTTTTCCTGTCGTGGTTTCTGGGCGTTGTCTATGTTTCGAAAGTATCGGATTCGATCGGGCGCAAGAACGCTTTGCTGGTGTGCCTGGGCGGTGCTCTGGCCGGCTATGCCCTGACGATTGCCGCGCTTTACCTCAACAGCCTTCTTCTGCTGATCGTCGGGCGTTCGATCACCGGGTTTACTGCGGGCAACCAACCCATTGCGCAAGCGGCGATGATCGACGGCAGCACCGACGCGACTGACCGGGACCGGAACATGGGCTATATCGTGACGGGCGTCAGCTTTGGCCTGGTGGGCGGGCCGATCATCGGCGCGGTCCTGTCAGACGCAGCCCTGCTGGGCGGCTTCGCCACGCTGAGAACGCCGTTTTACGGCGCTTTTGTCCTTGTGATGATTGCTATCTTTCTGGTCCTGTTTTTCTTCCAGGATACCCGAACCGATCGTGCACCCTTTGTGTTCCGTCCCCGTGACATAACAGACAGCCTGGCAGCAGTGCGTGGTCACCCGATCGTGTTGAAGATCCTGCCGGTCTATTCGTTCTTCATGATTGCCAACGTCACCTTCTACGTGTTTGTCGACAATTTCCTGACCAGCGCCTTCGGATACGGAGTCATCGGTGGCAGTATGGCGATGGTCGTCATCGGCGTCGCGCTGGCCTTTTCCAGCACGTTTCTGGTGAAACCCGCGCAGGAGAAGTTCAGCAAATATGCGATTATCTACACGTCACTCATCGTCATGGTGATCTGCGGATTCGCATTCGCCTTCAGCCCAAGTGGCATGTTCAGTTACGTGCCGGTCTTTTTCTTCTACTTCCTGTTCGGAATCGCCTACCCCACCATGCTTGGGCTTTTCTCTTCCAGCGTCAGCGAGGCGGATCAGGGCTGGGTCATGGGCGTGACAACCGCGGTGTTCTGCCTTGCGGGCGGGATCATGTCGCTGATAGGGGGCGGATTGATGAGCATCGATATCCGCGTGCCCTACTATGTCGTGATCATCGCAGCGATCATTGGCCTGATCGGCATGCATCGCCGCTGGAAAGGCAAGGAAATCTCGGCGCTGCTAGCCTGAGATCGTCTCAACCGTCAGTTTGCCGTTGGTATAGACGCAGATATCGGCCGCGATGGCCATTGCCTGACGCGCGACCTCTTCCGCCGACTTGTCGCTGTCCATCATCGCGCGCGCGGCGGCCAGTGCAAAATTGCCCCCGGATCCGATGGCGGCCACGTTGTGTTCAGGTTCCAGCACGTCACCCGCCCCGGTGATCACGAACATGTCCTTGCCGTCCGTGACGATCAGCATCGCCTCAAGCTTTTGCAGGTATTTGTCGGTGCGCCAGTCTTTGGCCAATTCCACCGAAGCGCGGGCAAGTTGGCCCGGTGTCGCCTCCAGCTTGGCCTCCAGCCGTTCCAGCAATGTGAAGGCGTCGGCCGTCGACCCGGCAAAGCCGGCGACAACTTCGGACCCTCCGGGGGACAGGCGGCGCACTTTGCGCGCCGTGCCCTTGATCACGGTCTGACCCAGGCTGACCTGCCCATCACCGGCTATGACGATCTGACCGCCCTTCTTGACGCCAATGATCGTCGTGCCGTGCCAACCGGGAAAGTCGTTGTCTGCCATGATCGTCTCCGTTTTCGCTGGCGGTATATATGGGCCGGGTCGCAGGTTGGCGCAACCCGTTCTTCAATTGCCCAAAAGATATGCAAAAAACGCATTCCGGGGTTACCGGACCAGCAATTGTGAGTCCGGGCATGCGGGACTACATGGGGCTCACAACCGACAACGGGTCGGCTGTTTCTTCACAAAGGACCGCGCACATGGCAACCACAGCTAACATTCATGCGCCGCTCGGAGCAGCTACCATCCTGCACGTAGTGGACGCGTTCATCAATGTCGTCAACACCGTTGTCGAATGGAAAGAATCCCGCAAAACCCGCAAACTCCTGTCGGAACTCAGCGACGCTCAGTTGGACGATATCGGCCTGAGCCGCGCAGACATCGCCGATCTCTGATGTTCCCACAGATCACCAATTCAAGACAGCCGCACGGTTTTCCGAGCGGCTTTTTCTTTGTTCAGCCTTGAACGTATTTTCCGGCAAGATCAGGCAGAAATGCCTCGATCGCCGCAGTTGCAACCACGTGCCGCGTTCCCGCTTCTTCATCGACAACGTCAAGCCCACCTTTGACTGCGCGAACCTCGGCCCTGCCCCGCGGCAGATCAGAGGCAACCAGATCGCAATCTACCTGTTCAGGGTCCTGCACGCCGATCGTGACGCTGACGCGCATTTCGGAATGGTCGATCCCCAGTTTCGAAAACAACGTGATGGATGAATGGTGCAAGGCATCCTGCACCGCGCGGCGGGCTGCCTTGGTATAGTCCCGGCCGTACAGGTCGTTGCCTGTTCCCATCTCCAGAATGATGCGTTTTTCACTCATTGTGCGGGCTCCATGTCGAAGGAAACGATCAGGGCGGCGTTGGCAATGACCGTGTGCCCGTCACTGTGGGGCTTTGCGATGTCCAAGCCCCCTTTGGTGACAGTGATGTTGGGATGACCATAGGGAAAGACAGCTTTCAGCGCGTCGATGTCCACCTGATCCGGTTGCTGAACCCCGATTTCGGCATCAATGATCATCGCCTCTTTCGGGAAACCGAACAGCTCCGCCATGTTGACCGAGTTGTGCCAAAGCGCATCCTTGATCGCCCGCAGTGACGCCTGGGTATAGTCCATCCGGCGCAGGGACGTGCCCATCCCGAATTCCACAAGGACCCGCGTTTTTGCCATTGGTTTCTCCGACGTCTTCAAAAAAAAGGCGCCCCGATCTGAGGCGCCTTCGAGACAATCTGTTAGGACCAGATCAGATGGATTCGTCAATCCAGCTTTGCAGGGCGGCTTTGGGCGCCGCGCCGGCGCGGTTGGAAACAACCTGACCGTCCTTGAAGATGAACAGTGCCGGAATGCCGCGCACGCCCATCGCGGCCGCCGCGTTCGGGTTGCTGTCCACATCGACCTTGGCGATCTTTACCTTGTCGCCATACTCGGCTGCCAGTTCTTCCAGCGCGGGGCCGATTTGCTTGCAGGGGCCGCACCATTCGGCCCAGAAATCCACGACCACGGGAACGGTCGAATTCTTGACTTCGGCGTCAAAGGTGTCGTCGGTTACGGCTACGGTCGACATATTCTGTCTCCTGAATGGGGTAAACTTGGGAACAGAACGTAGGTGCCGCTTCGGGTAAGGTCAAGATATCTGGGTGCGGGCCAGTGCATCTGTCACAAGATCGTGTGGCAACCACATCAGGCTTGCCGTTCGAGTCCACAGGATGGCGGTTCGAATGCCGTGGTCCGGATAGATCTGAGCCAGCGCCTGTGCGTACGCCCCCATCTGTCGCAACAGGCCTTCAGGGCAGTCTTCCGCGCGGTCTGGAACGGTGGCATTTGATTTGAAATCAATCACATGCACTTCCGTTCCCGATACGATCAGACGGTCGACAACACCATGCATCCGCTGCCCGTTCAGAGCGGCAGCAATGGGCACTTCGGCCAACGTGTCAGGCGCGAAGACGGGCTGCAAGCCTTCTGCTGTCAGAACAGTTGCGGCTTCGTTCAATATCTCTTGCCGGTCCGTTTCCTGCATATCGGGCAGCAACCGGGCGCAAAGCTCTGGCCAAAGGTCTTTCTCTGCCTCCGGAAGGTGTTCCAGCAGCAGGTGCAGGCGGGTTCCGCGCAGTTTGGCCGTCTCTTCATCCAGGCCGGCATCACCGGGCACCGCCTTTGGGCCACCCAGATCCGAAGGGCTGAGCGTGCTGGCAGGCGCAACCGGATCCGGAGCCGGATGGTGAAACATGTCCGGCAAATCGACTGGCCCAACGTCAGTGTTCGGTTGATCGACCAAGGGCAGCGCGTCCCAATCCCCGTGGGACAGGCGGCGGATATTGGAACCCGGAACCTGCGCGGCCCCGGCCCGGTTCATCGCCGCCTCGACCATCTGATACCAGCTGTTGCCGTCTTTCCCCAAATCGCCTGCCGCCGCTACGATCAACCACTTTTCCGCCCGTGTCAGAGCCACATACAGCAACCGAAGCCGTTCGTTTTCCTCGCGGCTGCGCGCCTCTTCCCGCGCCTGGGAGATCAGGTTTGGTGACGCGTCCGCCGACACTTTCCACAACGGCGTGCCGCCGGCCAGCATGATCTCGGCATCACGCGGAGGCTGGCGTTTGCCGGTGTCCGGCAGGATGACGATCGGCGCCTCCAACCCTTTTGAGCCATGAACGGTCATCACCCGGATCCTGTTGCCGACGCCGCTCATCTGTCGTTTGATTTCCAGATCGTCGGTCTGCATCCAGACCAGAAACCCCGTCAGGCTGGGGATATCCGTTCGCTCATAGGCCAGTGCCTGGGACAGCAGCGCGTTGATGCCATCTTCGGCTTCCGCCCCCAACCGCCCCAACAGCTTGCGCCGCCCGTCATGGCGGGTCAGGATACGTTCGATCAGATCATAGGGGCGCAGAAAGTCGATCTGGCTGCGCAGATCGTTCAGCACCGACAGAGTTTCGGGAAACTCTTCCGCGCGGTTGCGCAGTGCGGCCCAAAGGAACTGTTCCTTGCGACGGTGCGCCAGATCGAAAAGCTGCTGTTCGGACCAGCCGAACAAGGGGGATTTGAGAACCGTCGCCAGGGACAGGCTGTCTTCGGGCGTGGCCAGAAAGCTGAGCAATGCCGCAAGATCCTTGACCGCCAGCTCAGCGCCCACTTTCAACCGATCTGCTCCGGCGATGGGCAGGTGCAGCGCCTTGCAGGCACGGATGATCTCGGCAAACAGGTCCGAGCGGCGTTGCACAAGGATCAGAAAATCCCCCGGCTGCACCTTTCGACGAACGAATTGGCCGGGTTTGCCATCTTCCGGGATCGTCTCACCCCGTTCGATCATGTCTTTGATCGACTGTGCAACCTTTTCGGCCAGAATGACGGTGTGATGCCGTGCGCCGGGACGATCAACCGGATCGGTCCAATCCCCGTCTTCGGTATCTGCAACCTTTTCAACCACGGGCCAAAGATCAACACGACCTGGCAGATCGGCCTTGAAAGCACGGTGCTGACTGTCCTTGTGAAACCCCGCATCAGAGCGGTTTTCGAACAGGATATCGACCAGAGTCAGGATCGCGCTGGAGGATCTAAACGAGTATTCCAACGTCGAATCCCACAGTTTAGAGCCTGATTCAGCCAGTTTCCGGCCAAACTCTTCCTGCATTCTGTCAAAGGCCTGTGGATCGGCGCCCTGAAAGGAATAGATCGATTGCTTCTTGTCACCGACGACGAAGATCGTGCGTTCAACCCCGGATCGGGCCCCTTCCCCGCTGGTGAATTCCTGCGCCAGTTTCTCGATCACGTCCCATTGATCGGGGCTGGTGTCCTGTGCTTCGTCCACAAGAATATGATCGATGCCCCCGTCCAGTCGGTACAGCACCCATTCGGCCACTGCCGGATCGTTCAACACCTGCCGCGCGCGCAGGATCAGGTCGTCGAAATCCAGCCAGCCGCGCAATTGCTTGCGCCGTTCGTATTCCGGCAGGAAGGCTGCGGCAAAACGGTGCAGAACCGCGGTTTTCTGCGCCGCGACCAGCGCCAGACGCTGTTCTCGTGCGGCTTCGATCCGCAGCATGAAGGCCTCGAGCTGCGGCATCCGGTCGGCCAGCACACCTTCGCGCAGGGGTTTGGTCGGAAAAGCGTTGAGTTTGGCCGTGAAGGGTTCCTTTGCGCCCTTCCCTGTCAGAAACACGCTTTCCAACATGGGTAGATGTGCCAATCTGGCTTCGTTGAACCCGGCCAGTTTCGCGGCGGCCTTGGCGTTGTTGCCACCGCTTTCGGTCAAAGCGGGCAGCATGGACCGGATCAGGTCGACTTCGCTACCAAGAAAAACCCGCCCAAGCAGCGCGGTTTCGTCAAAGCCGGCGGGCAGATCGAAGCGATGCAGCAGATCGGACCACTCCAGCGGCTGCGCAAACAGGTTGCGTTTTTGCGTGAGTGCAGCAGTCAGTTTGTCAAAACCCGTGTCCGTGACAAACCGGGCCACATCTTCAATCAACCCGGCCTGAGGGCCTGCGGCGAAATCTTCGACAATCTCCTCTCGCAACAAGGCTGCTGCGCGGTCTTCCATTTCGGTGAACTGCGGGCTGACGCCAGCCTCGAGCGGGAATCGTCGCAGCAACGAGGCGCAGAACGAGTGGATGGTCTGGATTTTCAGACCTCCCGGCGTTTCGATGGCGCGGGCAAACAGGGTGCGTGCTTGCGCCAGCTTGTCCGAGCTGATTTCACCGGGTACACCGAGATCGGTCAGCTGTTCCAGCAAAGAGCTGTTATCCAGCAAGGCCCATTCACCAAGGCGCTTGAACAACCTGTTCTGCATCTCGCTGGCGGCGGCTTTGGTGTAGGTCAGGCACAGGATGTGCTGAGGCTGGACTCCGTCCAGCAACAAACGCGCCACCCGGTCCGTCAAAACCCGGGTTTTGCCAGACCCGGCATTGGCCGCCAGCCAGGTCGAGGCATCGGGGCGCGCGGCCTGCACCTGCCGTTCTGTTGCATCGTTGCGCGGGCTCATGACAGATCCTCGGGGCATGTTTCGGCTGTCCGGTCCCATTCGCCGAACCGAGCCAGGTGATCATAATCACCGATATCTGAATCCTTGTGCAGCATACGACGGGACGAAAATCCCTGATCAGGCTCTAAATAAGCGGAAATCAACTCTTTCAGCTCGGCAAGAACCTTGTCGGTTGGTTCTTTGTCCAAGGGCGCGGCAACCTCCTTGTAGCTGCCACCCATACCGATGAAGATGGCTTCGGCCACGCCTGTCGGGTCCAGGCCCTCAATCCCGCCCTGCTCGGCCATGGCCGCCTCGATCAGCAACTGCTTGTCGAATTTGGATTGCTGACTTTCCGTGGGTGGTGCGCCGGTTTTATAGTCGATGATCCGCAACGCGCCCCGGCTGTTGCAATCGATCCTGTCCGCGCGCCCGACAATGGTGAAATCCAGAGGGTTCAGCACCAGCTTCATCGCCGCCTCAAATGCCACCGGCCCGCCATCAGCCCGGCGTGCGAGTTCTGCGCCAAGGAAGTCCTCCGCGATCCGTTCCAGCCGGGCCAGCCACAGTTTTCTGGCGGTTGGCCAGGCGACATGCTGATCCAACAGGGCGTGTGCCCGTTTCAGGAAGTTTTCCCGCGTCAGCAAAGCGCTGTCGAGGACGCTGTCCTTGATGAAATGCTCGAGGATTTCGTGAATAACAATCCCTCTCAGCAAGGCATCGGGGGCTTGCACAAGTGGATCAAGCGGTCTCAGCCGAAGCACATGTTTGGCGTATATCGCGTATGGGTCGCGGATCAGCCTTTTTATCTCGGTCACAGACAGTCGGCGCGGGCGTGCGGCAGCCGGTGGGCGCGGAGATGGGCGCGGTGCGGGGTCGATAGGCGGCGCATCTTCCAGTGCCTCGGACCAGTTCAGCCATTTTTCGCCCTGAGCGCGCATTTTGGCCAGAGCTTCGGGGCCACCCTGACCCGGCAAACCCTGCAACAGGTTGGTCAGCCGGTTCAGCCAACGTGACGGAACCGTCTCGGCATCATCCGAGCGGGTCGCGCGGGTCAACCACACTTCGGGTGCGCCGACGGCCTGCTGGAAGTCATGCGCAGACAGGCCGATCCGGCGCTCGGGCAGCAACAAGCCGGCTTGGTCACGCATCTGCCGGTTCAGCCAGGGGTCGGGTGTTGGCGCCTCTGGCCAGCTTCCTTCATTCAACCCTCCAAGGATCAGCAGGTCGGCACCCTGCACCCGTGCTTCGAGCGTGCCCCAGATCATGATGTGCGGATGCGGCGCATCGCGGTCACGAACCTCTTCGCCCGCAAGCAGAGCGCCCAGCAGATCGGCAAAGTCATGGGCCGTCATCAGGCCGCCATGCTGCGCCTCTGCCCCAAGCGAATTCAGCACCTCCAGCGCCTTTTGGCCTGCGTTTTTGTCCCACAGAGTACCTGTTTCACCCGTGCTGCCAGCCGAGATCGCCTCGGCCAGTTCGATCAAACGCTCTACCCAGTCAGCGAGGTGCAGTTCATTGGTGATCTGCTGGTCGCAGAAGTGATGCACGACCCATTTGACCCAGCTTTCCGGGGCTTCTTTGCGTACCGCAAAAGCCGTAAGGCTTGCACTGTCAGGAAAGGGCGGGCCGTGGCGGCGCAGGTCAAGCTCCAGATCACGCGTAAGCAGCAAATGGTTTCCGCGGTCACCGCCGTCATGACAAAGCGGGTGCTTCAAAAGGGTCAGCAGCGTCTCGCCTTCCAGACGGCGCGTGAACAGGTTGGCCACATGGCGCAGAAAACGACCCGGCGGAGAAAGTTGCAGCGGCAGGCCAGCACTGTCGTCCGGCACGATGTTCCACCGATCCAGCGCGGCGCTGACCTGGCGGGTCAACATGCGATCCGGCGTGATCAGAGCGGCGGTCTGTCCTGTTTCCGCCGCTTGCCGCAGGCGCAGAGCGATGGCCAATGCCTCGGCGCGGGGTGATTGCGCCTCGACCAGCGTCAGGCCGTCGGTCGCGCCTTTGATATCGGACAGTTTGGGGCCTTCGGTCATCCATGCGTCAGTGACGGGCGCCGGACGTAAAGCCAGGGATACCAGTCGGTTACGAGCGGGTGAGGGGGCTGAAAAATCCGTCCATGGGGTGATCTGACCCGGCGCAAGTTCCAGCGCGCGCATCAACTTGCGGAAACGGTATTGTGGGTGATCTTCAGACGTCAACGCATCATCCAACCCCTGCCAAACGTGATCCGGCTGGTCGAAATCAAATCCAGGCAGCACCAGTGCCCCTTGTGGCAGGCGCGCGATGGCTTCCATCAGCATCAAGGTGGTGCCACGAGACCCGGTAGAGCCCGCCAGAATGACCGGGTGTTGCGGGGGGGCAATCTGCCATCGCGCGACCAGGTTTTCGACCACGCGGCGCTGGCGGGCCTGTGCATCCATCGTCTGCCCGCCGGTGTCGATGAAATGATCCGCGATGCCGATAAAAGCCTGTGCCCGCGCCCAGTGTCCGGACATGTCGCTGACATCCAGTTGCCGGATCGCCTCGGGCGACACGCCCTCGCCCTGCATTTCGTCAATCAGCGAGGCCAGACTGTCGGACAGGTCAAAGACCGAGGATCGGGCGGCAAGATCCGGCTGTTGTTCCAGCAGCTTGGACACAAGCTGAGTCAACTCAAGACGCCGCCGCAGGGGTGGTATGGCTGGTGGAATCTGTGCCAGATCAACCCTTTCACCCAGGTCCGTTACCAACGAGAGACGGGGCAGAAGGCATGGCGGCCCCTGATTGAACAGATCGCGGACACGCCGTTCCATGCGTCTTGTGTTCAGAACCAACTCTATCCGCGCCAAAGCTTCGGGCGGGCCCGAACAGCGCTGCCGCAGGCCATCGACCAACGCTTTTGGGAAATCCGTACCGGGGGGCACGGCAAAAACTCGGGGCAGGGTACCAGACTCAAACATCAGCCAGCAAACCCTCGGCCAGAGCGATACCTTCGGGGCGGCCTACGTCACACCAGCGTCCGGGGTATTCGACCGCAAAAAGCCGACCCTGATCAAGCATCTGGTTCCAAAGCAGGTTGAGCGAAAACGCCGTTTGCGAGAACGAATGCAATCCATCGGTCTTGAGGATCTGTGCTCCACCATACACCAAACCGGGACCACGCGTGATCCGTCCATCTTTTTCGGCCGTGAAATCACCCGATCCAATATGACCAACGGTTCGCGCAACTGGAACACACACCAGCAGCGCGTCCATACGGCTCGGGTCCCAGGCTTTCTGCAACAGGGTCAAAGGATTTGGCCCGGACCAGATCGCGTCGGTGTTCAACGTGAATACGGGGTCGGTGCCCAGCATCGGCAAAGCAGCCCGCAATCCGCCGCCTGTTTCCAGGATTTCAGGGTCTTCCCGAGACAGCAGAACGCCCTTGGGGCCGAGATGCGCTGCGAGCTGATCAGCGTGATAATGCAGGTTGGCAACGGTACGGACAGGATCAAGATCTTTGACAAGGTCCAGCGCATGATCAATCAGTGGTCGCCCCGCCACTTCGATCAATGGCTTGGGCCGGTCTTTGGTCAACACGCCCATGCGGGTGCCGAACCCGGCTGCGAACAGCATTACGGCAAATGGCGATCCGGTCATTGCATTCTCAACTTGGCCAGGTTTTCCGGTGTGGGCCTGGGCAAAGCTTCGTGCAGCAGGGGCGCCACCGAAACCAGGGCAGGGTGATCAAGGTCGCGCATCAGATGTGCCCAGACGGCCGGGATCATGTCCACATAGTGAGGCTTGCCATATTCCGTCGCCAGACGTGCGAAGACGCCAAGGATGCGCAGGTTTCGCTGGGCCCCCAAAACACTGTAGGCCGTGCGGAAATCATGGTCGTCCATACCTGACGCAGAGATGTAGTGGTTGATCATCTGCATTTCGATCCCGGCCGAGACATCTCGGCGTACATCCTGTAGCAGCGACACCAGATCGTAGGCCGGGTGCCCCAGCATGGCCAATTGGAAGTCCAGCAAACCGACACGTTTCACGCCTTCACGCTGCGGCAGCCACAACAGGTTTTCCGCGTGATAATCCCTGAGAATGACAACTTTCGCACCGGATGTTTCACGATGCAGGATGTCCGCGAACCGGTGCTCGAACCGGGACAGGGCGTCTTCATCACATGCTCCCAGGATACCGGCCGAATACTTGGTGAAGGCCAATGAGGCCAGTTCCGTCATCAGGGACGGATCATAAGACGGCAAGGACAGCGAAGGCGCCTGATGCAGGTGGAGCAGCACGTCGGTGGCGGCCCGGTACAATTCGCGTTCTTTGTCGGGATCTTTTTTCAGGACGCGCGCGAAAAGGTCATCACCCAGATCTTCCAGCAACAGAAAACCGTACCGGGTATCTTCTGCGTAGATTTCCGGAGCGCTCAGACCAATCGATCGGAGGTATTCCGCAACGCGCACGAAGGGTTCAACATCGTCACTTTTTTCAGGTGGCGCGTCCATCAAAACCGCAGTGCGCCCGTCGGTTGGATCAATCAGCCGTTCATATCGCCGGTTCGAGGCATCGCCTGCAAGTGGCGTACGTGTTGCCTCGGCCCAGGGTGTTTGTGCAATCAGGGCCTCGGCCAGGACCGTCCTGTTCGTCATGCAGTATTCTCCAGTTTTTCCACCCATTTCGGAGCAGTCCAAGACAGGGTCACATGGCGGAATTCAGTATTGTTAGGGTCTGTTTCAAAGGTCAGCGTCAACGCGCCCCGGGGCGCCAACGGGCCCAGCTTGTCCGGCCATTCCACAAGGCAGATTGCCGTATCAAAAGCTTCCGTCAGGCCCAGTTCGTCAACTTCTTCCGCCGCGCTCAGGCGATACAGGTCGCAATGCCATATTTCCCCTGATGGCGTGTCGTAAGCCTGGACCAAAGTGAAAGTTGGCGAGGGCACATCTTCGGGTTCAGCCATCAATGACTGAATGAGGTTGCGCGCGAAATGCGTCTTGCCGCTGCCGATCGAGCCTTCCAGCAGAACGACATCGCCCGGGCGCAGTGATGTTCCCAATTGCCGTGCGAAAATTGCGGTTTCTTCGGGCGATTTGAAAGTAAAAGATCGGGCGGTCTGTGTCATGCCGCCACAATGGCCTTGCGCCTGACCGGCTGCAACCCGGTTCAGGCGCTGATCTGTTCCATCGCGGTGGATTTCGACGGAAACTCGGATTGCGTAAACCGGACGATTGTCGCGCCGTTGTGAACCGGTGTGACGGTGCAATCCACGGTAATGCCGGTTCTCATCTGGATTTCAGCGGTCCATTCGGCGCGGTTTTCCCGCATTTCGACAAAATCCCGAACCTCACCCAAAACCGGCGTCGCAATACAGAGGTCTTGCCAGCGTCGCGTGACATCGGTGACCGTTTCGCTTTGGAACCCGACCTCGTGCGCGTCTCCCCACAGTTTCTGATACGCATAGTTTGTAAAGGCCAGCGTGCCGTCATCCGCAAAGACGGCAATCGCATCCGCCAGTTTGTCCAGGATCGATTGCATCAGATCCATTTCTGATCGAAAGCGCCGCGTCAGCGTGATTTCGGCGGTGATATCCTCGAACAGAAAGGCCACTGCTCCGTCCGGATGAGGGCGCCCGCTGACGGAATAGACCGATCCGGATGGCAGCGACCACGTCTCGTGATAGTTTCCATCTTCAGCCGCTTCGAGAAGGTCGTTCATCTGACGCCGCCAGCTGCGGTAATTCTTCGGCTCGGGCATCATGTGTTGATCGCGCAAACGGTCAAAAAAACTGCTCAGGCTGGGGCGGCAACTGAGGAAATCAGGCGGCAACGAGGTCAGGTCGATCAGGGCCGGGTTGAACAGGGCCAGTTGCCGATTGCGGTCAAAAATGGCGAGACCAATGGACAATTGAGCAAAGGTCTTGGTCATGGTCTGCACGAATTTGCGCTGGGCGGTCTCCGCCTCGACAATCGCGTTGACGTCAACGGCATAGCACAGATGACCATTCTCGTGTTCGATCCGAGTCAAGTCGAACCAAAGCTTGCGATCAGTATCTGCCACATACACCGACACGCGAATTTTTCCGGTGGGTCTTTTGGCATCTTCCGGGCCTTCAAAAAGCGGCGCAGTCAGATCGGTGTCCTGATCACGTGCCTTTTGAACAAGTGCGACATAGGCGGCATTGCACCATTGCACCCGGTTGTCATTGTCCACCAGCCATACCGGATAAGGGGCCAGATCCATTGCCAGACGGGTCGGTTCGCTTGGGGTGGCCGGTCCTGCCGGGGAGGCCTTTGCGCTTTCGCAAAGTCGAACGCGGACGATACCATCAATCCACTCACACACGACTTCTCGTTCGATCGTGCAGTCAATGGCCGATACCACGATTCTACCCTGATCGCGCACTATGTCAGGCGTTTCGGGGAAAGTGGGGAAATCCCTTTGCAACAGGCGCCGCAGGTCCTGCCAGTTTCCAACATGTTCCAACCCGGCCAGAGCGAAATCAGAATGGCTGATCAGTCGATCACCGTCGAACAGAAATACGGCGTCAAACAGCGAGGTGTGTGAAAACAGACCAAAAGACTTGTCGCGCTGCGCCCGGCGCGGCAGCAGCCACAGAACGGCGAAACAGCACGAAACAAGACTGATCGCGGCCAGAATGATCCAATCGGCCATCAAACTCCCCAAGCCTGAACGATATCCGGACAGACTATGCGTGGGATTGGTTAACGGTCTCTTAATTCACACCTGGATGCGCGTGTTGGAACCGGAAGGGACGGGCGTGTCGCCTTTTTGTGCGTCAATCGATTTGCGAGGCCAGGTCACCTTGACGATGGCCCCGCGCCGATCCGGGTTGTCAGTCAGATGCTGGTAAGGGTCAGAACCATTGGCGAATTCCAGATCGGCACCGCTGCGTTCCAGCAGGGTTTTGGCGATGAACAATCCCAGGCCCATGCCTTCGTATTCCGGGCGTGCTCTCTGATCGGATTCCGCCCGTCTGCGGCGCATAAAGGGGTCGCCGATGCGTCCGATCATGTGGGGCGGGAATCCACGCCCGTCATCCATGATGCTGACGGTGATCCGGCCGTCGGTCCATTCGGCCTCGACCCAGACATTTGCACGGGCGAAATCCACCGCATTCTGAATCAGGTTGCGCAACCCGTGAATGATCTCGGGTTTGCGCAGAATCGAGGGCTGCTGAACATCCCCGTCCTGCGCGGGGCCTTCTGAAAAATGAACCTCTTTGCCGCGACCGACATGTGGTTCGGCCGCTTCGTTCACCACTGTCGAAAGCGGCGCCTGCCGCAGATGCAGATCATCTTTGCCCGCCCGCCCCATGTCGCGCAGAATGTCACGGCAACGGTCTGCCTGCTCGCGGATCAAAGCGGCGTCTTCTTTCAGGTCCGGGCGGTCGTCCAGTTCTTCGATCAGTTCCGCGCTGGTCAGTTTTATCGTCGCCAGAGGCGTGCCCAGTTCATGCGCGGCAGCGGCAACGACGCCCCCCAGATCGGTCAGCTTCTGTTCGCGCGCCAGCGCCATATGCGTGGCGGCCAGCGCTTCCGACATGGATTGGACTTCGGAACTGACGCGGTGGGAATAGGCGCCGATGAAGATGATGGCGATGATGATTGCGGCCCAGTTTCCGAACAGAAGGATATCCGGGATATCCAGAACAAGCCCGAGGCTTGTCCGCAACGGAAGGTGAAATTCCGCAAGAACAGTTGTCAGAACGATTGCAACGGCGCCGACGATCAGGGTCGATCGTGTGCTCATGACATTGGCTGAAATCGTGACCGGGCCCAGCAGAAGCAGCGCAAACGGGTTGTTCAGCCCGCCTGTCAAATACAGCAGGATTGACAGTTGCAGCAGGTCGAACAGAACCATCAGGAAGTTTTCAAACTCGGTCAGGCGCTTGTTCTGCGGAAACAGCAAAATGGCGGTCAGGTTGCCCATGACCGAGATTCCGATGGCCAGGTAACACAGGCCCAGTTCCAGCTGCACGTCATAGTATCGCTGCGCCACCGTGATTGCGGTGAGCTGGCCGATGATGGCCACCCATCGCAAAAGGATCAGGGTCCGCAGACGAATCCAGCTGCTGCGTTCCTGGCCGCGCCAAAAAGTCTGATTGGATTCTGCCATCGGTTGCTTATGTCCTGTTGCATCGGCTGGTCATCTTGATAGGTGTCCCGGCCGGAACGATCAACAACCCCTTGCGACCGGATAATCGAAATGAGCCGTCTACTGTACGCAATTCTCGCAACCCTTGCTCTGGCCAGCGGACTTGGGGCCATGTGGCTTCTGACGTCGGGCGGCGGGTCCGATGACAAGTTCGCACAATGCCGGTCCAGCCAGATCGCCGGGGGTTCCGCCGCAATTGGCGGGCCATTTGAACTGGTGAATGGCAAGGGCGAGACGGTCACGGACAAAGACGTGATCACCGAACCGACACTGGTTTATTTTGGATATACGTTCTGCCCGGACGTTTGCCCGTTCGACATGTCCCGCAACGCCGAGGCCGTCGATATTCTGGCCGAACGCGGGTTGTCGGTGACACCGTTGTTCATCTCAATCGACCCGGATCGCGATACGCCCGAAGTGATGGCCGATTATGCCTTCAACCTCGGGGGCAAGACGATCGCGCTGACCGGCTCGCCCGAACAGGTCAAGGCGGCCAGCAAGGCCTACAAGACCTATTACAAGGCGCATGACAAAAGCGACGAATTCTATCTGGTTGACCATTCCACTTTCACATATCTGGTCACACCCGAAGATGGATTCCTGGAGTTTTTCAAGCGCGAAGACACGGCAGAACAGATGGCGGACAAGGTTGAATGCTTTCTGAAGCAGGGCGCGTCGTAACAAGGTTGTTTGACCTTTGTTCCCGCGCTGCTATTACTCATGTTCGAGCCAAAAGCATGAAATAGCGAAAGACCTAACATATGGCAGATACTTCTCAGCTTGACATCGGCCCTGATAAATCCCTGCTTTTGGTTGATGATGACGAGCCGTTTCTGAGACGTCTGGCCAAGGCCATGGAAAAGCGTGGCTTCGAGGTTGAAACCGCAGGATCCGTCGCGGCAGGGCGCGCGATATCCACCGCCCGGCCCCCGGCTTATGCCGTGGTCGATTTGCGGCTTGAGGATGGCAACGGCCTGGACGTTGTCGAGGTGTTGCGGGAAAAACGCCCTGACAGCCGCGTTGTTGTTCTGACCGGATATGGTGCGATCGCGACCGCCGTCGCGGCTGTCAAGATCGGCGCGACCGACTATCTGTCAAAGCCGGCGGACGCCACCGATATCACGAACGCATTGCTGGCGAAGGGCGACGAGATGCCCCCGCCGCCGGAAAACCCCATGAGCGCGGATCGTGTGCGCTGGGAACATATCCAGCGCGTCTATGAGCTGTGTGACCGGAATGTCTCTGAAACCGCGCGACGGTTGAATATGCATCGGCGGACGTTGCAGCGGATACTGGCGAAACGCAGCCCTCGTTAGGTCGGCCGGCCGCTCGATGACGGTTTAGTGACTTGTAACCTTGGACCCTGTCGAGGACTGTTCGGCTATCTGGAAACTTTTGTCAGAACAGGACCACTCGATGATCGGATATGTAACCGTAGGCGTTTCGGATATGGAACGCGCCAAGGACTTCTATACCAAACTTTTCGCGGGCAAGGGCGCGAAAGTGGTTATAGACGCAGGCCGGATCGCGTTCATCGGCAACAGACCAGACGCGCCGATGCTGGCGGTGTGCGAGCCCTACGACGGTGATGCCTGCGTCGCCGGAAATGGCAACATGGTCGCCTTTGCAGCCGCCTCCAAGGATGAGGTCAAGGAACTTTACGACAAGGCAATCAGCCTGGGTGCGGTGGACGAAGGCGAACCCGGTCAACGTGTCCCCGACAGGTTCTATGGTGCCTATGTGCGTGACCCGGATGGCAACAAATTGTGCTTCTACGTCTTTGGCTGAAACAGGGTGACAACAAACCCTGTCCAAGCTTCGGACAGTTCTGCGGGCAGTTTCCGTTCAGTACCTTCAGGGTGAGCAGGAGATTTCTGCGCAGAGCTGCTGCGCCAGCTGACGATATCCGATAGCGTTGGGATGCAGCCCGTCCGATGTCCATTCGGCGGTGTTCTCGCCGTACCCGTCCGGCGGGGTCAGAAATGTGCAGTTCGCCATCTCCTGACAGGCGCGTTGGGCAGCCGAATTGAAGGCCGTTCGAAACGCCTCTTTCTCCGGGGTCCAGCTTGCACCGGTGACGGGCAACACAGCACGCCAGATCAACCTTTCGGCGGGCATGAACACGGTCTTCAACTGTGCGACATACTCTGCAATCTCCTCCGGAGGTGTGGCAGTCAGAGCGTCATTGACCCCGATTCCAAGATACCATGTCGGAACATGGGCAATCAGATCCGGTTTTGCCCGCGCGATGAGGCCCGGGGTGGTGTCGCGGCTGATCCCAAGGTTCAGCGAGTTGGGCAGGATGTTGCTGGTCAACCACCCTTCGATTATGGAATCACCGATGAAAGCGATCTGAATATCCGGTGAAGCCAGCGCCTGAGAAATTGGCCGTTCGTGCAGCCAGACCATGAGTTTGTAGTGATCGGTTTCCGTGACCGGGACATACGCGCCAGAGATTTTTCTGAGTGCCTTCGAAACATACCCGGTTTCGACCAACGCTGCCGCAAGAACAACAGTCAGCACGACGTTGACGACAAGAAAAGCTCGGGTTCCGGTCTTTGTTTTCATCTTTTTCCACCAGTCCCCCGTACCACTCACCGCCTTCGGACAGCGTCTCTCAGATCTGTGCGATCAACTCTGCGTGCCGTGCTGTAAAGGCGTGCCGCACCTCGACCGGGGGGCGCAGCCTGATCTGTAAACCCGCCATGACCCCCCTGTCCGGACGGCCAAAGAATTTCGTGGCTTCGGCCTCGGAAAAGCCCGCGATTTGTGTGGCCTCCATCCAGGCACTGATCTTGTCGGCCTTCTTGATCTGGCGCTTCACCGTTTTTGGGACCTCAGCCGGTAGTCCAAACCGTATATGGATTGCTGCCGCCAGCCGGTCGTCCAACGCGCCATAGTCTGGGCCGACGGCGGATTTCACAGGCGAGATCATGTCGCCGATCACATATTCGGGCGCGTCATGTAACAATGCGGCCAAACGCCATTTCATGGGTGTTTTGGGGGCAATACGGCCAAAAATCTCTTCAACCAGCAGGGAATGTTCGGCCACGGAATACGCGAAATCGCCGTTTGTCTGACCGTTCCAACGAGCGACAAAGGCAAGGCCGTGTGCGATGTCTTCAATCTCGATATCCACCGGTGTCGGATCCAGCAGGTCCAGCCTGCGGCCCGACAGCATCCTTTGCCACGCTCTGGGTTGTGTTGCCATTCTGCCATGCCTTGTGAAGTTGGACACGTTCAATTCGCGTTTTTATGGTATGATGTACCTGTCTGGGTCACATGCTGCCAACATTTTCTTGAGCGTTCGTGCTTTGAAACGGCGCGGTAGGATCCCGACATTAAAGACTGAGGGGGGTGCATTCTCCTCCCAGTGTGCCCCTCTCGAACGGAAACACGTATCGAAAGGAGCACCCTATGTTCAAACGTTTATTCGCAATCGCACTGACTTTCGGAATGGCCGCCACCGCGCCGCCTGCCTTTGCCCAGAATTGTGCGGCACGGGACGACATCATATCCAAATTGCAGGAGAACTATGCCGAGGAATTGGCCTTTGGCGGCCTGCAAAAAACACGCGGCGCGCAATCGGTGATGGAGGTTTGGACCTCGAAAGAAACGGGAAGTTATACCGTTTTGGTAACCAATGCGAACGGTATCAGTTGTATTGTTGCCGTTGGTACCGATTTTTTTGAAGCGATACCAAAGATCGAAATTGAAGGCACACCAAGCTGATATTGGCCATATCGTTTCCGATCACAGTCTTCAAAGTTGCCACCTGCCCCAAGGAATGCTAGGGGCAGCCAGGACTGTGAATTACCGGAAAATGGAGCACCTGATGGCCGGGGACTATATCGTTAAAGACATTTCATTGGCTGGCTTTGGCCGCAAAGAACTGGACATAGCCGAAACCGAGATGCCGGGCCTGATGTCCCTGCGCGCGGAATATGGCGAAAGCAAACCTCTGAAAGGTGCGCGGATCGTTGGATCGCTGCACATGACCATCCAGACGGGCGTTCTGATCGAAACTCTGGTGGCGCTGGGCGCGGATGTGCGCTGGGCGTCGTGCAACATCTTCTCGACCCAGGACCACGCCGCCGCCGCGATCGCCGAGGCGGGTATTCCCGTCTTCGCCGTCAAAGGCCAGACGCTGGAAGAGCACTGGGATTATCTGGACAAATCCTTCCTGTTCGAAGACGGCCCGAACATGATCCTGGACGATGGCGGTGACGCGACGCTCTACATCCTGCTGGGCGCCCGTGCCGAAGCGGGTGAGGACATCATCCCTGTTCCGGGTTCGGAAGAGGAAGAAGTGATCAAGAAGCAGATCGCCAAGCGTATGGCGGCAAGCCCGGGCTGGTTCACCAAGATGCGTGACCAGATCAAGGGCGTTTCCGAGGAAACCACCACCGGTGTGAACCGCCTGTATCAACTGGTCAAGGAAGGCCACCTGCCGTTCCCGGCGATCAACGTGAATGACAGCGTCACCAAGTCGAAATTCGACAACAAATACGGCTGCAAGGAATCGCTGGTTGACGGTATCCGCCGCGCCACCGACACGATGATGGCCGGCAAGGTTGCCGTGGTCTGCGGTTACGGTGATGTGGGCAAAGGCTCGGCCGCGTCGTTGCGTGGTGCGGGTGCCCGTGTAAAAGTCACCGAAGTCGACCCGATCTGCGCCCTGCAAGCCGCGATGGACGGGTTCGAAGTGACCCTGCTGGAAGACGAAGTCGCCAGCGCGGATATCTTCATCACAACCACCGGCAACAAGGACGTGATCCGCATCGAGCATATGCGCGAGATGAAGGACATGGCCATCGTCGGCAACATCGGCCACTTCGACAACGAAATTCAGGTGGCCAGCCTGAAGAACCACAAATGGACCAACATCAAGGAACAGGTGGACATGATCGAGATGCCCTCGGGCAACCGCATCATCCTGCTGTCCGAAGGCCGTCTGCTGAACCTGGGCAACGCCACCGGGCACCCGTCCTTCGTGATGTCGGCCTCGTTCACCAACCAGGTTCTGGCCCAGATCGAACTGTTCACCAAGGGTGACCAGTACGAGAACAAGGTCTACATCCTGCCCAAACATCTGGATGAGAAAGTGGCCCGCCTGCATCTGGACCGCATCGGCGTGAAGCTGACCCAGATGGATGCGGATCAGGCCGCTTACATCGGTGTCAAACCGGAAGGTCCGTACAAGCCGGAACACTACCGCTACTGATCGCCGTCTGGTATGACGCAGAATTCTGGGCGCCGCCGGTATTTTTACCTGGCGGCGTCTTTCCTTTTCAGGCTGGCGGTTGTTGTGATCCTTTTGGGCGGTGGTGTCTGGTGGGTGTTGGCGCATCCCGAAACGCCGATACCGTCGCACTGGAACCCGTTGCGTGATCTAAAGGTAACCGCCCCGATCACACCCGTCACAAAGGTCCAGTTGAACCGCGCGCTGGCCAGCGAAGCACGGTGCAGGGCCGCTCTGGAAGACGCAGGTGTTCAGTTTGAGGCGATGGAGGATCTGATTGTCGATCAGAACTGCGGCATCGCCGGTCGGGGTCGTCTGACCAAATTGGTGACATCGCGGATCGAGGATGTTGAAACCAGTTGCGCCACGGCGTTGCGCCTGACCATGTGGGAACATCACGTCGTGCAGCCCGCCGCACGCGATCTGCTTGGGGCGGACATTTCCCGACTGCGCCACATCGGCAGTTACAATTGCCGCCGCATACGCACCGCGCAGGGTCAAAACAGTGGGTGGAGCAGCCATGCCCGCGCGGATTCGATAGATATCGTCGGTGTGGATACCGTTGACGGTCGAACGCTGACCTTGCTGTCAAACTGGCAGGGCTCCGGACCGGAAGGCGCCTTTTTTCGACTGATCTGGCGCGGGGCCTGCGGTTGGTTTCGTGTGGTTCTTGGGCCCGACTTCAATCGCTTGCACGCGGATCATTTCCACTTGCAAGGCCCGGGGTGGGGCTATTGCCGCTAGAATTTTTCGGAAAGAAACTTGCTGGCTGCGACCAAGGGGGAGAAATCGCGGTTTTTTTTCCTTTTGGAAAAGCCCTGGACGCGGCTAGTCTTTTGATCATCGGTAAAAGGTGCCGGGTAAACGGATCAAGGAGACTAGGATATGGGCAAGCGCGACGATCTGATCGCCAAATACGCAGAAGACCTGAAAACCAAATGCGGCATGGACCCCGATATGGACCTTTTGACCAAGGTCACCATCGGTTGTGGTCCGGCGATCTATGACGCAGATGCGGCAACTGTCGCGGCCAGCCAGGACTCGGAACTGGAAACCGTCAAGAACAACTTCCTGATCAAAAAGCTGGGTCTGGCAGATGGCCCCGAGCTGATGGAAGGGATCAACAAAGCCATGGAAACCTATGGCATGTCCGAGCGCAACAAGTACCGTGCCGTTGTCTATTATATTTTGACCAAGCATTTCGGAAAAGAATCCGTTTACAGCTGACCCGGTCGAAATTCACCAAGCGCCCGCCGAGATTTTGGCGGGCGTACTTAATTTGAGTTTCAATTTAAAGACTTGGCATTTGAAACCAGGGGCGCGGCTGCGCTAAGTTCAACCTGTGACCAGGACGGTCAGAACCAGATATTTCCATACGCGTGTGGTGAGTAGGGAGCACGCGGGGGTAGGGAAGGTTCTGTATCGTCAGAGCCTTCCCTCGTTTCTCATCTGAGTTCGTCAAGAATGCGCGCAATGAAATTGTCGAATTCGGTGGGCTTCTGGTCCGATCTCCCTTGCGAAGCACCGCCGCTGCCTGCCAGATAAACCTCTATCCGTCCCGGGCGGGTTTTGTTGCCTGAATTCGTGAAGTCCCTCAGAACACCGTCAAGAGCATCAGCCGCCAGCGCCGCGTTTTCAGCGTCGCTTGGATGATAGAATCGAACCTGTGTTTCTCGGACGCGGAAACCCACGCGGTCTGTTGATACAACTGTCGCACGGCCCTGTGTAAGCAATTCGTAAGCCCGGCTACTGGCTTCTTGTGACACTCTCGACGGGACAAAAAGCGAAACTTCCAGATCAATGGGGGATTGAGCGGGCGAAAGCGGTTTTACCTCTGCATAAGACGGGGCCGCAGATAATGTGATCTCTTGCAGGGCAGGGTCCAAAATCATCAAGGATACCTGCGAAAAGTTGTCTTTGTTCGACCGGTTGGAGTAGCGCCACGGAGGTTCCGCAGAAGCTGGATGCAAGGTTTGAACATCCGCTGAAGAATCGGTGGCCAAGATGGGCTCGAGCTGTGGCGGAATGAAAATGGCTGGCGGAGACAAAGACAAGGCCGGTTCCGGGCCTGGGGATCCTGGTTCCAACTCGCCTTGGCCATCCGCATTCGAAATGTCTTCAGCAGGAACCGGTGACGTCACAACCGCCTCAACCGAGACGCTCTGGTCGCGAGATGCGCCTGTGATCGCATCCTCGGCCTCTTCGATGATCGGGGGGGTGGAAACGGGTGCGCCCTGCGAAGACGCTGGATCGGTGGGTTCTTCTGCTGCTTGTGTGTCTCGTGGGGCCAGTGGCTCATCAATTCTGACAATGGACGCTCTGTCTGAAAGCAGTTCCTCGATTTCAGGCAAAGTTTCCGTAGCCGCATCCAGGCTGGGTGGGGGCGTTCCGCTGGTAGAGCGCCAAATTCCGGCAATATTGGTGACACCCCATTGCAGCACCGCACCGCAAACCAAGGCGGCCAGAATAATACCTGCTCTAACTAAGGGTTTTTTCCTGTCTTTTGGTTCTTCCAAATGCAGGGAACGGACCCGGTCTGATACGATCTCTTCGATTTTGGTTTCGTCGGGCCGGGACAGATGCTCTGTCTCGGAAGGTTTCAGGGCGGGTTTTTCCTGCGCTTCACCCTGCGCCCCGCTGAGCACTCTGGCACGCTTTTCACGCGCCTCTTTCAGGCGCGCTTCCCAGTTTTTTGAATTCTTCGCAGCAACGGCGTCTTCGAATACCCCATTGCCGCCTTCTTCGTCAGACATGGGTCCATGCTTTCAAGAAAGACCGAACTTTATTCGAACACTGCCAAGTGTACGCTATTGCAGGATTAGCGATCGACAAGCCCCCACTCGGCAAAGCCCAAGGAAAGATACCATCTTGACAGGTGTTTGAGAAGTTCTGCACCTGACGACATGTTCCCATTCAGTCAGGCTGCGTTTCACCCAGCATGCAAATTATCCGCCATTCATCCTCGGTCACGGGTTGCACCGATAAGCGAGAGTTCTTCACCAGCACCATATTGGCCAGGCGCTCGTCCGCCTTGATCTGATCCAGCGCTACGGGTTTGGAAAAAGGCCGCACGGCCTTGATGTCCACGCACTCCCACCGTTCGTCATCGGTGGTGCTGTCGGGGTGGGCCTCGGCGCAGACCTCGACAATGCCCACAACGGATTTGTCCTTTTGCGAATGGTAGAAGAACCCCCGGTCCCCAATCTTCATCTGACGCATGAAATTGCGCGCCTGATAATTGCGAACGCCGTCCCATTCCTCGCCCGCGTCACCTTTCGCGACTTGCTGATCCCAGCTCCAGGTCGACGGTTCCGATTTGAACAACCAATAGGCCATCAACCGACCACCTTTTTCCACGAGATCAGTTCGACCGATTGGAACAATCCAGCCTTCGCGTAGGGGTCGCCATCGGCCCAAGACTGTGCGGCGGCCAGGTCTTCCACGTCGAGGATTATCAAAGAGCCGATCATGGAATCGCCGTCCAGCAGTGGTCCGGCCTGTGACACGACGCCGGTTTCTTCGATATAAGCCAGGTGGGCCGAGCGGTTGTCCAATCGGGTTTGCAACGCGCCGGGTTTGTCACGAGCGATGAGGGCGATCAGCATGTTATTCCTCCTTGAGGGGTCGATTGAGCAGGTTTTGAATGGCCTCGGTGACACTGTAGGCGCCATGGCTCAGGTCCGCCACCGTGGTGCTGATGGGCATATCCAGCCCTTCCTTGGCGGCTATGTCCGACATGGCGCGGGCGGTGGCGACGCCTTCGACCGTCGTTTGACTGTCGAAGGGCTGATTCAGACCCAAACTCAGGCCAAAACGATAGTTTCGGGACAGTTCGGACGAGCAGGTCAGCACAAGATCTCCTAGCCCGGACAAACCCATCAGGGTGTCGGGACGCGCGCCGCGCATCGCGGCAAAGCGTTGCATCTCGGCAAACCCGCGAGTCATCAAGGCCGCCCGGGCGCTGTCTCCCAGACCTGCGCCGATGACGGCCCCGCAGCCAATGGCCATGACATTCTTCAGCGCGCCGCCAAGTTCGGCGCCGACCGTGTCTGTGGTGCGATAGAGGCGCAGGTTCGCCGTCGTCAGTTCGGCCTGAAGCGCCTTGCCAAGTTCCGTATCCTCGCAAGCCAGCGTCAACGCGGTGGGCAGGCCGTGTGCAATGTCATCTGCAAAACTGGGCCCGGTCAGCAACGCGATGCGGGCATCCGGGACAACCTCTTTGATGACGGCGACAGGTCCAAGCCCCGAGGTCAGTTCAATTCCCTTGCAGCAGGCCACCAGAGTCTTGCCACGTAGGACCGGGGCGTGATCCTGCAAAGCGCTGCGCAATTTCTGCATTGGCACAGCCAACAAGAGCGTGTCAGCCCTCAGCGCCTCGGCGATGTCCGCGGTCACGGTGATGTCCGCGGGTAGGGCGATGTTGGGCAGCCGGGTTGCGTTTTCGCGCGCCGCGCGCATCTGCTTCGCCTGATCGGCGTTTCTTGACCACAGTGTCACCGGCCCGTTGCCTGCCAGCGAGATTGCCAGAGCAGTACCAAACGCACCGGATCCCAGAACGGATACGCTCATGCCTTGGCCCCTTTCTTGCCGCCGCCCAGCATGGCCGGGCTGTGCTGATCCAGAGGCCAGCGAGGGCGGGCGGTCAGATCCAGCCCGTCCCGTGCGCCGGTACGAAAGCGTTCCAGGCCAGCATAGGCAATCATCGCAGCATTATCCGTGCACAACGCCAACGGGGGGGCGGTGAACCTGGTGTCTTTTTCAGCACAAACAGACTCTAATTCGGACCGAATGGCCGAGTTGGCGGCAACCCCTCCGGCAACGGCAATCACGGGTTCAGACGGAGAGTTTTCCAGATACAGATCAATTGCGCGTCGGGTTTTTTCGGCCAATGTGTCCACAACCGCCTGCTGGAATCCAGCGCACAGATCTGCGCGGTCCTGGCGCGTCAAACCACCCTTTTCGTTCACGATCTGGTCGCGCATCCGCATCAAAGCCGTTTTCAATCCCGAAAAGGACAGATCGCAACCGGGCCGGTCCAGAAGCGGCCTTGGAAACCGGAATCGTTTGGGATCACCGGCGCGCGCCTCGGCTTCGACGGAAGGGCCACCAGGTTGCGGCAGGCCCAGCAGGCGGGCGGTTTTGTCGAAGGCTTCACCGGGCGCATCGTCGATGGTGCCGCCAAGGCGGGTAAAATGTTTGGGCCCGTGGGCGATCAGGAACTGGCAGTGGCCGCCCGACACCAGAAGCATCAGGTAGGGGAAGGCAATGTTGTCCGTCAGTCGCGGTGTCAGCGCATGACCGGCAAGGTGATTGACACCCACCAGCGGCAGACCGGTTGCCGCGCTGATCCCCTTGGCGCACATCACGCCGGACATGACCCCTCCGATCAGACCCGGCCCGGCGGTGACGGCAATGGCGTCCATGTCTTTCAGGGAAAGCCCCGCGGCTTCCAGTGCTTGCAGAACGCAGACATCCAGCTTTTCCGCATGCGCCCGGGCTGCGATCTCAGGCACGACGCCGCCAAAAGGACTGTGCAGTTCGGTTTGGCCATGTACCACGGATGACAGGATTTCGGCTTCGGCGCCCGTCGTTTGGCGCACGATGGCTGCGGCCGTATCGTCACAGCTGCTTTCCAATCCCAGTACGGTAAGTGTTTGCACCATCACCCTGATCCGTTGCATCATGATCCTACGGCGGGGTATCACCCTGCGCGGATGCAAACAATCCTGAAGGGCCAAGGGGCCGCACGTTGTATTTGTTGATGACCCGCCCGCGCGCCGCCTCTGAAAGGTTCGTTGCGCAGTTGCCTACCCGCACCAGAACTCGGGTTCAGGCCATCTATTCCCCGATCATGGAAATCCGACCTCTGCCGGTTGCCGTTGAGACCGAGGGTGTGCAGGGATTGATTTTCACATCGGCCAATGCGGTGAACGCGGCGGTCTTGAAGGGTGTGGACCGCAACCTGCCCGCTTTCTGCGTCGGACCGACAACGACCAGTACCGCAAAAGGTTGCGGCTGGCAGGCCGAAATGGTCGGGGCCACGGCGGAAGAACTGGTGGGACATCTGCTCAAGCGGAGGCCCAAAAGCCCGCTGTTGCATTTGAGGGGTGAGAACACGCGCGGCAATGTTGCCGGTCGACTGACCGAATCCGGCCTGACGGTGCGGGAACTGCCGGTCTACCAGCAATTGCTGTTGCCGCTAACATCCGAAGCGACCCGGGTGGCAGATCTGGATTCGCCGGTGATCACACCGCTTTTTTCGCCAAGAACGGCGCGACATTTTGCCGATATTTGGACCGGATCCGCGCCTTTGTGGTTGGCCGCAATCAGTCAGGCTACGGCGGATCCCCTTTATTCATTGGACTATGCGCGCCTGAAGATCGCAAAGAAGCCGACACCAAAGAAAATGCGTAAGGCTGTCAAAAAGCTTGTGAAACATGCGTTGCGGGTTGAGGGTGGCGCGGTCCCCGATTAACTTAACCAGGGCTGTTATTCATCTGAATTTGGATTCGATAAGGGGAATATTGCGGTGGCTGGTAAGAAAAAGTCCGTAGAAAAGCCGGTGGAGACCCCCAAGGCAGATGACGTCGTCGAACCCGAACTGCAACAGGACGATGCGACTGTTGACCCGACTGAGACCGTAGAAGAAGAACTTTCCGAAGCCGAAGCCGAAGCCGAAGCCGAAGCCGAAGCCGAAGCCGAAGCCGAAGCCGAAGCCGAAGCCGAAGCCGAAGCCGAAGCCGAAGCCGAAGCCGAAGCCGAAGCGTTGACTGAAGATACTGCTCCGGCCGAAGAAAAAGTGGTCGAGCGTGTTGTTGAAAAGCGTGGCGGATTTGTTCCCGCTTTGCTGGGCGGTGCCATTGCAGCCGCTGTCGGGTTTGCGCTGGGCAATGGCGGGCTGTTGTCAACGGGCTCGGACAGTTCGGATACCTTGGCGGCGTTGGAATCCAAACTGGCAGACCAATCCAACCAGATTGCCAAGCTGTCGCAAGAGCTTGCAAACAGTCCGGATGTTGCCGGTTTGACGGATCAGGTCAATGCGCTGTCCGACAAACTGGCACCCGTGGAAAGTGACCTGAGTGCGATCAAATCCACTGTGGAAACGCTGTCAGGCCAGATCGGACCATTGTCAGAGCGCATCGCGACGCTTGAGAAAACCCCGATCGAATCCAACGTGTCGCCCGAATCCATGGCCGCCTTCGAAGCTGAGCTGAAGAAGCTCCAGGACTCGCTGGCCTCGCAACGGGCCGAGGTTGAAAAAATGGTTTCCGACGCCCATGCGCTGGAGGCAAAAGCATCTGCCGACGCGCAGGCCGCGGCCAATGCCGCCGTTCTGTCCCGCTTGCGTGGGCAACTGGATGCGGGTCAGCCCTATTCCGATCTGGTTGCAGAACTGAAAGCAGGCGGTGTGGATGTGCCGGATGCCCTGTCCGGGCCGGCTGAGAAGGGCGTTGAAACACTCTCTTCTCTGCGGGACAGTTTCGCGCCTGCGGCCCGAACCGCGCTGGCCGAAGCCCGTGAAGCCGACAAGGGCACCGGCCTGATCGCATTCCTGCAACGTCAAACGGGCGCGCGCTCGGTCACGCCCCAGGAAGGGGATGGGCCAGATGCCGTCCTGTCTCGTGCGCAGGCTGCGCTTGCGGACGGAGACCTGGCCAAAGCCTTGAGCGAACTGAAATCACTTCCCGAGGCGGCACGGGCTGCAATGGCCGATTGGGAACAGGCGGCCCAAACACGGGTCGCCGCCGTCGATGCGGTGAATACACTGGCTTCCAGCCTGAACTCGAACTGAAGGACCTGCCATGCTGTGGTCACTGTTTAAGATCCTTGTTTTTGTTGCGATTATCGGCCTGCTGGCGCTGGGCGGTCACTTCCTGATGCAAACCAGTGGCGGGGTTCAGATCACCGTCGCGGGCACGGAATTCACGCTGGGGCCGCTTCAGTCGGTGATCGCGCTGGGTGTGTTGGTTTTTGCGGTCTGGCTGTTTTTCAAGTTGCTCAGCCTGCTGATCGCAACGCTGAAATTCCTGAACGGTGACGAAACTGCCTTGTCCCGGTACTTTGACCGCAATCGCGAGCAAAAGGGATATCAGGCGCTGGCTGATGGCCTGATGGCGCTGGCCTCGGGCGAAGGGCGCGTGGCGATGACCAAAGCCACCAAGGCCGAAAAACTGCTGAACAAGCCTGAGCTGACTGATCTGTTGGTGGCACAGGCCGCCGAGATGACCGGTGACACGAAAAAGGCATCGGATACTTATAAAAAACTGGTGACCAACAACGCGACTCGGTTTGTCGGCGTACGCGGGATCATGAAGCAGAAGCTGGCCGAAGGTGATGATGAAACGGCCCGCAAACTGGCCGAGAAGGCCCTTGCGATCAAACCGCGTCATGAAGAAACGCAGGACGTGCTGCTGAACCTGCAAACCAAGGCGCAGGATTGGGCCGGGGCGCGTTCGACCCTGACGGCCAAGTTGAAGGCCGGGTATTTGCCGCGCGATGTCTTCAAAAGGCGCGATGCTGTTCTGGCCTTGTCCGAAGCCAAAGGCATTCTGGACGAAGGTGCGACCGTTGAACAGCAGGAACGCGCGATCGAAGCCAATCGCCTGTCACCTGATCTGGTGCCTGCCGCCGCCATGGCCGCGCGCGCGTATATCGCCAAAGGCAAACCCCGGGCCGCGACCAAGATTTTGAAAAAAGCATGGGAGGCTCAGCCGCATCCGGATCTGGCCCATGCCTTTGCCGAAATCGTGCCGGATGAAACTCCCGAGCAACGTATCAAGAGGTTCACGGCGCTGACCCGCATTCACCCCGAGAATTTGGAAACGCGTCTGATTCTCGCCGAATTGAACATTGTGGCCGAGAATTTCCCCGAAGCCCGCCGTGCGTTGGGCGATGTGGTCGAAAAGCAGGGCGATGCGCGCGCTTATACGTTGATGGCCGCTATCGAACGGGGCGAGGGGGCCTCGGACGCGGTTGTGCAAGGCTGGTTGGCCAAGGCGCTGAATGCGCCGCGTGGTCCGCAATGGGTGTGCACCAACTGCCATGATATCCAACCTGAATGGGGACCGGTCTGCCAGAACTGCGGCAGCTTCGACACGCTTAGCTGGCAAACGCCGCAAACACCCGAAATCGCAAGCGCGACCGGCGTACATATGTTGCCTTTGATTGTTGGAGCGCTTGAAGATCAAACCGAAGAGCCAGACGTCATGGAGCCTGCGGACGAGGACGATGTGGTCGAAGTGACACCTGAGTCGGCAGAGGTGGCAGAGGAAGCCGAGGTTCACAAACAGGCCTGAGCCACGCAACGCCCGCTTTGCAGCCGGCCTGTTCCTCTGCGTTCCGAGGGTCAGGCTTTTCTGGGCAAAACACATGATCCGCCACAGCGGTGCCATTGATCGTGTTGGTGCCCCTTCGGTGGTCTGTCGCAGTTTTCGGCCCAGATCTTGACGGTACATGCTTTTGTTCGTGGTTAGCGCCTCTGGCTGCGCTGTTTGCTCGCCCTCTTTCGCCTCGTCGTCCCTGCGTAGGGTTGATACACCTCTTCCCAGAAATGGGTTTCCGCCGTGACAACTACCCACTTGTCCGTTGGCGGGACGTCCACGACTCCGAACATGATCACATCTCTGACCAGTCCGCCGTGATTTCGCTGGTTATATGCTGACTTCGTCAACTCCAGCCCAAGCAGGTCAAGTGAAAGAAGGCCGCGGGTCGGGCCGAAGCTTTGTATCCGCGTCAGCTCGATTGCTTCCTTCAAGCATGTTTTTGCCTGGTTCCATTCATTGAGATTGATGTGATGCCGTGCTTTTTGGTGAAGCCAAACCGGACGCCAGCGGTCCGAAGGGTCAAGCTCTTTCGTCTCACTCAGCAGTTTGTCGACGCGTGTCCTGTCGCCCCTCTGACGAGCCGCTTCAAGCGCGTCCCGGAACCAAACGCCTTCCAGCGCAGTCCCCTTTGCGATTGTCGCGAGTCGGTTCGTCGAGGCGGCTCGGATCACGCCAGGAACGTTCGTATCCTGCGCAAGATTGTTCAGAAACCAAAGGCGCGTTTCCTTTTCGATTTCTTCCGCGGCAGCCTGATGATCCAGTCTTTCACAATGCCGCTGGTGATCCTGAAATTCGGCCACGACGTTTTTTGATGACCGGTATTCGCGCTCGACAATTTTCCTGAGCTCGTCGCGATCCCCGGAGCCGGGGAGGTAAGCCTGTAGTCGATCACCGTCTTGTATCTCGGAAAAGCGTCGGCTCAGGCGTTCACAGATGCCCGTGCGTGTTGCATCCGGATACCGAAAATTCGAGGGTATGATCGTCGCAAACGCACTCTCCATCCAAGGAACGCAAGCCTTCAGTTTGGCCTCGAAATGCTGGTCCTGAGCCCCTGTTTCGTGCCCGGCCGTGCTGCGATAGGCTTCCAGTGTCAGGTTGTAGACCAGCTTGAAGATGTGGGTCAGTTCCAGAACGCGGTTTTCACGGGGATCGGCGCATGTGGGCTGAACATCCGGGCAAAGCAGTTTGAGAAGGCGCAAGTAACCGTCCTGCATCGCGCGCGCGAGCAACAACATTTGGCGAATGGTCTTCATGCTGGGCCGCGCAAAGCGCCGACTTACAAGAAAGGTAAATCTTGCCTTCTCGTCCTCGGGCGGATGCCCATCGAGGGCGCGGCTCAGGGCGTCTTCTGAAATGCCCAGGTCAAAACGCAGCCGTGGGATGGAAAGATTTCGGGCCTGAATGAAATCCCGGGCCGATTGGTAGTTGTATTCCAGATCTTCGCCCTTGTCGTATTCCCAACATCCGGAAAACGGTAGCCGGGATTTCGGGTTTGGTCCTGTATCCCCGGACTCGGCCAACCTGTCCGGAAATGTGCGTTTGATACTGTCCTGGTCAGGAAGAGCTATGCCTTGTTGCCAGCGGTAAAGCGCCCGTGCGATTTTTGCTTTGGGGTCTTTGTCCGGGTTGCAGATTCCATTTTCGATCTGATCTTCCGCCAATCGAACGGCGTAACCCTCAACTGACAGACCGATCAGATCGAAAGCCCAATCCAAAACCTGTTGAACCGGAAGCTGAAGCCTTGATGGGTCCGCGGGATCCGGTTCCGGCAAAAACCAAAACCGCCCGTCCGGCAAACCATCATCCGAACGGTCGTCGATCATCCAGAATGCGGCCCGTCGGGCAGCGCCTGGCACGTACAGGTGAATCAAAAGCTCCCAGACAATATGTTGGATCGGCGCGTCGAATGTCCAAAGCTCCTGCTCGATCCGCCAAAAGGACATTACCACTTCCCAGATATTTTGTTCGGCATCCCGGACTGCGCTCTCATCAAACTCAAGAGCAACGCAGAGCTCTCTACAACTTCTACGGTGCTCTTTTTCGATCTGCTTCATCGAAAGCTCTCGCCGAAGAAGGCGCGTTTTTTCTCGCTTGCCCATTACCGAGCCAAAGAAAGACCGGGACAGTTCGACAAAGATGGCTTCCGGAGGAGGTACAAGTGCCAAGAGAACCCTCATAAACAGTGTAACTGCTTGACAATAAGTATTATTATGAAGGGGGGCAACGCCGGGAAATTGGTTTGCACGTTTTGTGTCAGATATTTTGAAGCGCGCCGGTGGCAGGTTCGAATCATGTAATGAACATGGAGAACCAAACGTGGAAACTTCCCTGAAACACAGCATCGACCAACTGGTCATCAATTGGCACGTCAACGAAGCTTGCAACTACCGATGCGTGTATTGCTATGCCAAGTGGGAACGACCGTCTTCAGCGCGCGACGTGATCCGCCAGCCGGACAACACAGCCAAATTGCTGCGGTCGCTCTGGGCTTTTTTCGATCCTGCGAATTTGAAGAACCCTTTGAATGGCACTTTGACTTGGCGGCGTGTCCGTCTCAATTTTGCTGGCGGTGAGCCATTGTTGTGTCGCGCTGACCTGATCCGTGCCGTTGAGCTGGCCGCCCAAATCGGGTTCGATGTTTCGATCATTACCAACGGCAGCAGGCTTGATGCGGAAACCATGTCTGCCCTGGCGCCGCATCTCGATTGGCTGGGAGTAAGCCTGGACGCGGCCGACATGCACACGAACAAGGCGATCGGCCGCGAAGACCGTCGCGCTCGGCAGTTGGATCTAGAGGCTTTGAGGGACAGCGTCGCAATGGCGCGCTCAGACAACCCTGACCTGAAGCTGAAGATCAATACGGTCGTGAATTCCCAGAACCATGAGGCGGACTTGGCTCGAGTCATTGCGCAATTGGCACCCCACAAGTGGAAGATCCTCCGGGCGCTTCCGATGACAACCACGGCCGGCATGGTGACGGATAAGCAGTTCCGGGCCTTTGTGCACAGGCACCGCTCGTTGAAGGACATCATCCGCGTTGAAGACAACGCAGACATGCTGGGGTCGTACCTGATGATCGATCCGAAGGGCCGTTTTTACCAGAACCACAATGATACCCTGAAGGAAGGATACCGATACAGCAGACCCATACTGGATGCTGGTCCGGGTGCTGCCTTGGAGTCTGTCGGATTCTCGGCGCTCGGTTTCGCCGACCGTTACCGATGAGCTTTTCGGCGCAGAAGTATTGCGGCGATAAAGACGTAAGCAAAGTGATCGGGAAGCTTCCAGAGGCCGGCTGGGCCTGCAAACGCGGCCGGGTTCATGAGAGGCAATATGCGCGTTCTGCTTGAGAAGCTATCCCGGCAGATAACGGCAGATGTGATGCGTTGGCTATCTTGTCAGCCCGTCAGCAGCGATCAAGCTGCTGAATCTGCGCGTATATGATGGGTTGGCACTGACACCACAGCAAAGGCGGGTTTGTCCGGTTTTACCGCCCTTCGAACCGGATCGACCCGCCTGAACCGTCAGATGAATGCTTCGAGCCCATGACGGAAGTGCTGTGGCGCCACCTTTGGCCGACACAGAACTCTATCCATCGACGTCCCGCACCGTCGTGCCGCCTCCAAATCGGTTGATCTTTCGGCTCGGGCACTCAACGTGCACCCGCTCGCGCTAGGTGCGTTGGCAAGACTTGGGCCGTCGACTGAAGGCCAGAAATTCAATCAATTGTAATCGCGCATTTCGTATCGTATCCAAAGAGCATTATTCCAGTTACTGGGCAGCGGACATGAAAGACCTGTATAAGAGCTTCAACGAACTGACCGATGCCGAATGGCTTCAGCTATGGCTGGATAAAGCCGAAAACAAAGGCGGCGAGCTTGCAAGCGCTCTGCCGGACTTTCCTCCAAATGATATTCAAGTCGAATATGTCGGAAGCGCGCTTTCCAGTGCAATCAGAGAAGCGCATGGTTTTTACGTGCACGCAAAGCAGATGTTTTCAACGCACGGCGAAAACCCCAGCAAGGACGATTGCTTTTTGGATTTCGGATGTGGTTGGGGACGGTATATTCGTCTGTTTTCCAAAGATTATCCCAGCCGATCAATATTCGCCGCTGATGTAAATGCCGACATCATTGATGAGTGCCGGAAAAGAGCTCTGCCAGGCGAGTTCATGCATATTTCCCCATTGGGCGCGTTTTCCCTGCCCGATGGCAAGATTTCGTCTGCAATGGCGTATTCAGTTTTCACGCATCTGCCAGAGGATGTTCATTTGCATTGGCGTACCGAGCTCGCGCGCGTTACCAAACCCGGCGCTGTGCTGGTGATCACGGTCCAGCCGAGGCGGTTCCTGAGATACATTGAAAATCGCGGGCGCGAGATATTGGGTCCGAAAATATTTGGAAGCAGAATTGGTTTGCTTCGTCACTTCCAACTTGGAAAACGAAGAGGGTCGAACGCTTGGCACAAGCTGCTTGCAGAGTCCGCAGATAGGGTGCCCGAGTTTGCCGCGCGTTATGACAGCGGCGAACTGGTCTTCATGGAAGGCACAGATGGCAACAAGACTTACGGCGATACGATCGTGCCAGTTTCCTATATCGAAGAGAACTGGGCCCCGGACTTCAAAGTCGTTGACGTCATAGATGACAAATCCAGGTTTGCTCAGTCGGTCATCACGCTCAAACGGATTTGAACACCAAGCAATTCATGCAGGTTTTTGATCCGGACAAAGCAGTCAGATCCCGGGTTGCAGCGTTCAACGCGTGCGCAAAAGCGCTTGTCGAGAAAAACAATCTTCGGCCTTGCCTCGCGTTGCAGGCATTTACCCAGGCTTCGTGAACGAAAAACCGGCTGCTGGTGCGGCAGGACGTTGCCATGCGTTCGGCAAAGTTCAAGATGACGATAGTTCCGGTGCCATAGTCCCGAGCCACTTGGCCTTGCCAATGCGAACAAGCCGACAGCATCCGCCAATTTGAATGGTTTTGGACTTGGCCATGCCTTTCGAATCCAAAGATCGGAAAGTGCCATTGGGGCATCAAGCTCGTGCTTTTTGGGGTGAAGCCCCAATCAAACCCTCTAGTGTCGTGTTTTCCGCGGGTGTGGAGCGTTCCACCACCTTCAGGGCGGTAATTGAGATTCGGTAAAACACTCAATGAAACAGAGCGTTCAAGGCCATCTATGTTCGGATGAATGGTGCCCAGGAGAGGACTCGAACCTCCACGTCCATACGGACACTAGCACCTGAAGCTAGCGCGTCTACCAATTCCGCCACCTGGGCAGGTGTCGTGGAGGGGCGTTTAAGCCTAGTCGTGGGGGGCGTCAACCAGATTCGGTGAGATTTTTTGAAGTTTTTTTATTTCGGTTCCCGGCCGGTGTTTTCAGCCCATGATTTTCAACACTGTCGCGGCGAATTAGCGCCTTGTTTGCCTGGCCTGCGGGCGCTAGTTCTAGGGCGCAATTTCTCAGCAGGAGCCCTCTCATGTCGAAACTGGTGACGATTTTTGGCGGATCGGGATTTGTCGGTCGCTACATCGCGCGGCGCATGGCGAGAGAGGGTTGGCGTGTCCGGGTAGCCGTACGTCGCCCGAACGAGGCCATGTTCGTCAAACCCTATGGTGCCGTGGGTCAGGTCGAACCGGTGCTGTGCAATATCCGGGATGATGCCTCGGTGGCGCTGGCGATGCAGAGCGCCGATGCGGTTGTGAACTGCGTGGGTGTGCTGAACGAGCTTGGCAAGAACGGTTTTGATACCGTACAGACCGAAGGAGCTGAACGCATCGCGCGTTTGGCGGCCGAGCAGGGCATCAAGCGGATGGTTCATATCTCGGCCATCGGTGCAGATGCGAATTCAGCCAGCGCGTATTCCCGGACCAAAGCACATGGCGAAGCGGGCGTTTTGAAGCATATGCCAAATGCCGTGATCCTGCGTCCTTCGGTGATTTTTGGCACCGAAGACCAGTTCTTCAACCGTTTCGCCGGAATGACCCGCCTGGGACCGTTCCTGCCTTTGGTCGGGGCCGAGACAAAATTCCAGCCGGTTTATGTAGACGATGTGGCGCAGGCTGCCGTCAAAGGTGTTCTGGGACAGGCAGAGCCGGGTATCTACGAGCTTGGCGGCCCCGAGGTGAAAACCTTCCGCGCCCTGATGCAGCAAATGCTTGAAGTGATTCACCGTCGCCGCGTCATCATCGGTCTGCCGTTCTTTGTTGCCCGGATCATGGCCGGTGTGCTGGACATGGTTAAGTTTGTCAGCTTCCAGCTGTTCCCCAACAACATTTTGACCCGCGACCAGCTCAAGAACCTGCGCCATGACAATGTTGTCGCCGAGGGTGCCAAGTCATTTGCAGATCTTGGGATTGAACCGACCACGCTGGAATCGGTGCTGCCGGAATACCTGTGGAAGTTCCGCCCCTCGGGTCAGTATGACGACATTCAGAACTCGGCCAAAAACCTGCGCATCTGATCAGCTGTAGGCCATGATCAAAAGTATCAGGCCTAGAATGACACGGTAGATGACGTAGGGTGTGAAGCTGACGCTGCGCAGAAGCCGCATCATCAAGCTGAGCGCCAGCAGGGCCGAAAGAAAGGCAAACAGTGCCGCAATGGCCCCATCCCGGGCCAGTTGCATATCGGCCCCGCGCACGGCATCCAATGCCAGCAGAGTGCCCGACGCCAGAATCGTCGGGATCGACATCAGCATGGCAATCCGCGCGCCGTCTTCACGGGTGTATCCCAATTGCCGCGCGCCGGTTATGGTTATCCCGGAACGGGACGTGCCAGGGATCAGGGCAAGAACCTGCCACAGACCCATTATGAGCGCGTCGCGTATTCCCCAGTTTTCGGCCCCTTTGGTTTCAGGAGCCTTCTGATCCACCCAATACAGCAGCAGACCGAAACCCAGCATTGTCCATCCGATGACCGTGATCGAGCGCATGGCCTGGCTCAACCCGGTGACATGCAGAATGAGGCCCGCGATCACGGTAGGAACAGTTGCAACGATCAGGCCCAGAGCAAGCCGGGCCTGCGGTGTATCCGCGCGTCCGGTCAGCGCGCGCGGCAACCCGGCAATGGCCTGTTTCACATCCGACCAGAAATACAGCACCACGGCGCCCAGGGTTCCCACATGCACCGCGACATCAATGGCTTGACCCTGGTCCTGCAACCCCGACAGGTTGGGCAGCAGGATCAGGTGACCGGATGAAGATATGGGCAAAAACTCAGTGATTCCCTGAATGATTGCTACGAGAATCAGGTGAAACAAACTCATCTGCCCTGCCGTGCTGCTGCCACGTGTTCTTTGTGGGTTATGGGTATAAGGGCGATGGAAAAAAGGAAAGCGCGCATATAGGTCCGAAACGGATCTAAAATTTCCAATTATTTTTCCTTTTTCTTAAAGGCGCGCCGCATTTTTTCAATTTAGGTCAGTATAATTGACTTTTCATCCAAAAGTTCATCCCGTAAAGAAACGGAACCTAGCCAATTCATGGAGTCTGACCCGTGGCCAAGCAACCGATGCTGAAATTTGTGCAGATCGACCGCGTCATGCCGGAAAAGCGTGCTGCCAATGACCGCAAGGACGACTTTGACGAGATCTATTCCGAGTTCGCCGCTGAAAAAGCAGCCGAACAGGCGAGTCGGTGCAGCCAATGCGGTGTTCCTTACTGCCAGTCGCATTGCCCGTTGCACAACAATATTCCCGACTGGTTGCGCCTGACTGCGACCGGACGTCTGGAAGAAGCCTATCAGGTAAGCCAGGCCACCAATACCTTCCCCGAGATCTGCGGGCGCATCTGTCCACAGGACCGCCTGTGCGAGGGCAACTGCGTGATCGAACAGTCGGGCCATGGAACGGTCACGATTGGTTCGATCGAGAAATACATAACGGATACCGCATGGGAAAAAGGCTGGGTCCAGCCGGTCGCTCCATCGGTCGAGCGCGCTGAAAGCGTGGGTATCATTGGTGCAGGCCCCGGTGGATTGGCCGCCGCGGATATGCTGCGCCAGGCTGGTATCCAGGTCACGGTATACGACCGTTATGACCGGGCCGGTGGTCTGCTGATGTATGGCATTCCGGGTTTCAAGCTGGAAAAAGACGTTGTTCAGCGCCGCAATGACCTGCTGGCAGATGGTGGGGTCGAGTTTGTTCTGAACTGCGACGTGGACGCGGCCAAGTTCCAGGAAATCAGGGCCAGGCATGATGCCGTTATCATTGCGACCGGTGTCTACAAGTCGCGCGACCTGGCAATGCCGGGCAGCGGTCTGGCCGGGATCGAGAAGGCAATCGACTTCCTGACGGCCTCGAACCGTAAGAGCTTTGGCGACGAGGTCGAAGATTTCGACAGCGGTCGCTTGAACGCCGACGGCAAGAAAGTTGTCGTGATTGGCGGCGGTGACACCGCGATGGATTGCGTCCGCACTTCGATCCGCCAGGGCGCGACTTCTGTCAAATGTCTGTATCGCCGGGACCGCGCCAACATGCCGGGATCACAGCGTGAAACACAGAACGCCGAAGAAGAAGGTGTGATCTTCGAATGGCTCAGCGCACCCAAAGGGTTCACGGGTGAAGACACGGTCAAGGGTGTTATCGTTCAGAAGATGCGCCTAGGACAGCCAGACGCGTCCGGTCGTCAGGCCCCCGAAGTCATCGAGGGCGCGGACTATGTCGAAGAAGCCGATCTTGTGATCAAGGCGCTTGGATTCGAACCTGAAGACCTGCCCACGCTGTTTGGACAACCCGACCTGCCGGTCACCCGCTGGGGTACGATCAAGGCGGCGTTCCAAACCGGCGAGACCGAAATGGACGGAGTCTATGCAATCGGTGACATCGTGCGCGGTGCCTCGCTGGTGGTCTGGGCGATCCGGGACGGTCGTGACTGCGCTGATGCGATCATCGAACGCTTCAATGCAAAATCTGCCGTTGCGGCTGAATAATCCCGGCGACCAGGAGGGTTTGAAATGCCTGAATTGCAAGGCCAATGCATGTGTGGCGCGGTCACGGTGACGGCAACTCCGGCGCGGGATGCGCTTGGGGCGTGCCATTGCGACCAATGCCGCCGCTGGACCAGTTCCATGCTTGTGACGTTTCAGGCCGAAGAAGGCTATGCCGCGCTTGGCCCGGTCAAAACCTTCACTTCCTCTGACTGGGCCGAGCGCGCCTTTTGCGCCGATTGTGGCTCGGCGCTTTGGTATCGGATCACGCTTCCGGGCGAGATGCACGGCCAGACACAAATGGCGGCCGGCCTGTTCGACAACGCCGCAGGCAACCCGCTGAAACTTGAACTTTACATCGACAAAAAGCCCGAGGGCTACGCGTTCGCAGGCGAACGCCGGCAGATGACCAAAGCCGAGGTCGAAGCCATGTATGCCCCCTCTGACGAAGGAGACAGCCAATGACCAAATATGATGCCGATTGGGTGCGGGCCGAAGAAGCCAAGCGCAAATGGATGGCTGAAAATGGTCTCTATTCCGAGGAGGAAGAGCATTCTTCCTGTGGCGTAGGTCTCGTTGTGTCCGTGGATGGGAAAGCGTCGCGCAAGGTTGTGGACGCCGGTATCGACGCACTCAAGGCGATCTGGCACCGCGGCGCGGTTGATGCGGACGGCAAGACCGGCGATGGCGCGGGCATTCACGTGCAGATTCCGGTGTCGTTTTTCTACGATCAGATCAGGCGCACAGGCCACGAGCCCAAGTTGGATGAACTGATCGCCGTTGGTCAGGTTTTCCTGCCGCGCACCGACTTTGGCGCACAGGAACAGTGTCGGACCATCGTGGAAACCGAAGTTCTGCGCATGGGCTATTACATCTACGGCTGGCGTCATGTGCCGGTCGATGTCACCTGTCTGGGTGAAAAAGCCAACGCCACCCGGCCCGAGATCGAGCAGATCCTGATCTCGAATTCCAAGGGCGTGGACGAAGAAACCTTCGAGCGCGAGCTCTATGTCATTCGTCGCCGTATTGAAAAGGCCGCCTCGGCTGCCGGTATTTCCGGGCTGTACCTGGCGTCGTTGTCCTGCCGTTCGATCATCTACAAGGGCATGATGCTGGCCGAGCAGGTTGCCGTCTTCTATCCCGATCTGATGGACGAACGGTTTGAATCCGCCTTCGCCATCTATCACCAGCGCTATTCCACCAACACCTTCCCGCAATGGTGGCTGGCGCAGCCCTTCCGCATGCTGGCGCATAATGGTGAGATCAACACGCTGAAAGGCAACATCAACTGGATGAAAAGCCACGAGATCCGCATGGCGTCCTCGACGTTTGGGGATTATGCCGAGGATATCAAACCGATCATCGCCGGAGGATCGTCGGATTCGGCAGCATTGGACTCGGTTTTTGAGGTTCTGGTGCGCGCGGGCCGCTCGGCCCCGATGGCGAAAACCATGCTGGTTCCGGAAAGCTGGTCCAAGCAGGCGGTGGAACTGCCGCAGGCGTGGCGTGACATGTATTCCTACTGCAACTCGGTGATGGAGCCGTGGGACGGCCCTGCCGCACTGGCCATGACGGATGGCCGCTGGGTCTGCGCCGGGCTGGACCGTAACGGCCTGCGTCCGATGCGTTACGTCGTGACTGGCGATGGTCTTGTCATTGCAGGATCCGAGGCCGGCATGGTGCCGATTGATGAGTCCACAGTGACCGAAAAAGGCGCGCTGGGCCCCGGTCAGATGCTGGCCGTCGATATGAAAAAGGGCAAGCTGTACCGCGACAAGCAGATCAAGGACAAACTGGCGAGCGCATTGCCGTTTGGCGAATGGGTCGGCAAGATCAACGATCTGGACGAGGCGTTGGCAGGCGTGACCGAAAAGCCGATTTTTTCGGGTGAAGATCTGCGCAAGCGCCAGATCGCGGCAGGCTATTCAGTCGAAGAGCTGGAGCAGATTCTTGCGCCCATGGCTGAAGATGGCAAAGAAGCGCTGGCGTCCATGGGAGACGATACGCCCTCGGCGGTTCTGTCCAAGCAATACCGCCCGCTCAGCCATTTCTTCCGGCAGAATTTCAGCCAGGTCACCAACCCGCCGATCGACAGTTTGCGCGAATACCGCGTCATGTCCTTGAAAACCCGGTTCGGGAACCTGAAGAACGTGCTGGATGAGGACAGCAGCCAGACCGAGATCATCGTTCTGGAAAGCCCCTTTGTCGGAAACGCACAATGGGATGAACTGGTTGGGAACCTCAATGCTCCGCTGGCCGAGATCGATTGCAGCTTTGAGCCCGGTCAAGGCGCGCTGAGCGCTGCTTTGGCCCGTGTCAGAGCCGAAGCTGAAGAGGCGGTACGGTCTGGCGCAGGGCATCTGGTGCTGACCGATATGAACTCGGGTGAAGATCGTGTGGCGATGCCGATGATCCTTGCCACCAGCGCAGTGCACTCGCACCTGACCCGTCAGGGCCTGCGGACGTTCTGTTCCTTGAACGTACGCTCGGCTGAATGTGTCGATCCGCATTACTTTGCGGTTCTGATCGGCTGTGGCGCGACCGTTGTGAACGCCTATCTGGCCGAAGACTCGCTGGCCGACCGGATCGAACGCGGGTTGCTGGATGGCACCCTGACCGAAAATGTTGCCCGCTATCGCGAGGCCATCGACCAGGGCCTGCTGAAGATCATGGCCAAGATGGGGATCTCGGTGATCTCGTCTTATCGCGGAGGCCTGAACTTCGAGGCTGTTGGACTGAGCCGCGCGATGGTGGCAGAATATTTCCCGGGCATGACCAGCCGGATTTCCGGCATCGGCGTCACCGGCATTCAGGCAAAGGCCGAAGAAATCCATGCCAAGGGCTGGAACAGTGGTCTGGACGTTCTGCCCATCGGTGGTTTCTACAAGGCCCGCGCAACGGGCGAGACCCACGCGTGGCAAGCGACCTCGATGCACATGTTGCAGATGGCCTGCAACAAGGCGTCCTATGAGCTGTGGAAGCAGTATTCAGCCAAGATGCAATCGAACCCGCCGATCCATCTGCGCGACCTGATGGATTTCAAACCGTTGGGCAAGCCGGTGCCGATCGAAGAGGTGGAATCGATCACCTCGATCCGCAAGCGGTTCGTCACGCCGGGCATGTCACTGGGCGCGCTCAGCCCCGAGGCGCACAAGACGCTGAACGTGGCGATGAACCGGATCGGTGCGAAGTCCGACAGCGGCGAGGGCGGCGAGGACCCGGCGCATTTCGTGCCCGAACCCAATGGCGACAACCCCTCGGCCAAGATCAAGCAGGTGGCCTCGGGCCGGTTCGGTGTGACCGCTGAATACCTCAACCAGTGCGAAGAGCTGGAAATCAAGGTAGCCCAAGGTGCGAAACCGGGCGAGGGCGGCCAGCTGCCGGGCATGAAGGTCACCGACCTGATCGCGCGCCTGCGGCACTCGACCAAGGGCGTGACGCTGATTTCTCCGCCGCCGCATCATGACATCTACTCGATCGAGGATCTGGCGCAGCTGATCTATGACCTGAAACAGATCAACCCGCGCTGCAAGGTGACGGTGAAACTGGTGGCGTCCTCGGGCGTCGGCACGATCGCCGCCGGCGTGGCCAAGGCGAAAGCGGATATTATCCTGATTTCGGGTCACAATGGCGGTACCGGCGCATCACCCGCGACCAGCATCAAATATGCCGGTCTGCCATGGGAGATGGGTCTGACCGAGGCGCATCAGGTTCTGGCGATGAACAACCTGCGCGACCGGGTGACTCTGCGCACCGATGGCGGCCTGCGCACCGGGCGCGACATCGTCATGGCGGCGATGATGGGGGCCGAGGAATACGGCATCGGCACCGCCGCACTGATCGCCATGGGCTGTATCATGGTGCGTCAGTGCCAGTCGAACACCTGCCCCGTCGGCGTTTGCACGCAGGATGAATCGCTGCGTGCCAAGTTCACCGGCAACGCGGACAAGGTGGTGAACCTGATCACCTTCTACGCGCAGGAAGTGCGCGAGCTGCTGGCCAGCCTTGGCGCGCGTTCCGTGGATGAAATCATCGGTCGGGCCGATCTGCTGGCGCAGGTTAGCCGGGGTTCGGCACATTTGGACGATCTGGATCTCAACCCGCTGCTGATCACCGTCGATGGTGCGCATAACATCGTGTACAATCGCGACAAGGACCGCAACGCCGTGCCCGACACGCTGGATGCCGAGATCGTGCGCGATGCGGCACGGTTCCTGAAGGACGGCGAGAAGATGCAGTTGTCATATGCCATCCAGAACACGCACCGCACTGTCGGAACCCGTATTTCCAGCCACATTGTGCAGAACTTCGGCATGCGGAACACGTTCCAGGATGACCACCTGCACGTGAAACTCCAGGGTTCGGCCGGTCAGTCTCTGGGGGCTTTCGCTGCCCCGGGTCTGAAGCTGGAAGTGTCGGGGGATGCCAATGACTATGTTGGCAAGGGCCTGTCTGGCGGCACGATCGTTGTGCGCCCGCCGCAGGTCAGCCCGCTGAAGGCAGACGACAACACAATCATCGGCAACACGGTTCTCTACGGTGCAACTGACGGCCATCTGTTTGCGGCCGGCCGCGCGGGTGAACGGTTTGCCGTGCGCAACTCGGGCGCCAAAGTTGTGGTTGAAGGATGTGGCTCGAACGGGTGTGAGTACATGACCGGCGGTGTGGCCGTGATTCTTGGCGACATCGGGGCCAACTTCGGTGCCGGGATGACCGGTGGCATGGCATATCTTTATGATCCCGAAGGCAAGGCCGAAGCGTTGATGAACAAGGAAACGCTTGTGACCTGCCCCGTCACCGTGGACCATTGGGTGGATCAGTTGAAAGCCCTGATCATGCGTCACGCCGAGGAGACTTACAGCCGCAAGGCCGCGGATATTCTCCAGCATTGGGATGTGGAAAAGGGCAACTTCCTACAGGTTTGTCCCAAGGAAATGCTGAACAAGCTCAGCCACCCGCTGAGCGAAGAAGTCACGGCAGTTCCGGCGGAGTAACCCGAAATCCCATCAAAAAACCGGCCCCGCGTGCCATTTGCAGCACGCGGGGCCCCGACTTTTGAGCGGTTTCAGTGGGATTCTTGCCTGCTCTCCCGAATTTCGCCATGCTTTTTTTACCTTGTAGTGATAGCCATGGCCTGTTTCGGTTTCCAATGGTGACAGAGTAGGGGCAAAAGGATGCCAACGACATATCGCGATCAGTTCTTCACCTTTGATCCCGCAAACCCGCCACCGGGAGGAACCGCCGTCACTGTCAGCAGTTTAAACCTGACTGACGTGAATGATGACAATCTTATTGACGCGCCCAGTGGCGATACGGTCAACGGACAAGACGTAACAAATTCCTGGCCGGGGGATACTGTTACGATCAACGTGTCAGGCGTCGGGAACGTGACCTATACAGGAACCACTTTCTACCTGGCCGATGGATCACGGGTTTTCACCCCCACAGACAACCAGGTGCTTCAGCCTGGAACGCTGGTGTCGACCACTTTTGTCAATACATCGGGCCCCCTGAATGTCGGAAATCTGGGACCGCCGTGTTTTACGGCAGGGACCATGATCGCGACACCGGAAGGTGAGCGCGCGGTTGAGGATTTGAAGGCTGGTGATCTGGTCATCACGGTGGATCACGGACCGCAACCCTTGATCTGGGTCGGGTCTAAAACCGTCGCAGCCGAAGGCAAATTGGCTCCAATCCGTTTCGATGCCGGGGTGTTCGGTCTGGATCGCCCCTTGCTGGTTTCACCGCAGCACCGGATGCTGATCGAAGACTGGCAGGCGTCCTATCTGTTCGGCCATACCGAAGCTCTGGTTCCGGCGCATACCCTGGTCAACGATGACACGGTGACACGGGTCGAGGGCGGTGAGGTTGAATATTTCCACCTCTTGTTCAAACAGCATGAGATCATTTTCGCCAACGGAGCGAAAAGCGAAAGCTATTATCCCGGGCACGCGTTGTCGGCCTCGGATCGTGAAACGCAAAGCGAGGTGCTGCACTTGTTTCCCGAATTGACCGGGCTTGATCCGATGTCGCTGAAAACCGCGCGCCCGATCGTTCATCCGCGCGAGGCGCGTGTTTTCGCGATTTAGGCCGTTTCAAACCGGAACCCTGCGTCGTATAGCTGAGGCATGGCGAAGAAAGCAGCCCGCAAATCCGGCGGTAAAAAAAGCAAGGCATCCAGAAAGAAAGTACCGGTGGCGCGGCAGATTCGCCGCTGGGTAGCGCGCGCGGCCATGGCAGTCGTGTGTCTCGTCGTTGGTCTGGTCCTGATTTATTCGGTCGTGAACCCGCCCGTGACTCATACCATCTGGTCGGAATGGCGCCGGCTGGGAAAGGTTGAACGCGAATGGGTGCCGATCGAGGACATGGCCCCGATCATGGCAAGATCGGTTGTGGCGGCTGAGGACGCAAATTTCTGTCTGCATTGGGGATTTGACGTTGAAGCCATTCGCGATGCGCTTGAGGATGGCGGAAGTCGCGGTGCGTCGACCATCACGCAACAGGTGGTGAAGAATGTGTTCCTCTGGCAGGGCCGCAGCTGGGTGCGCAAGGCTTTGGAAACCTCGATCACGCCGTTGGTTGAGATATTCTGGAGCAAGCAGCGTATTCTTGAGGTGTATTTGAATGTCGCCGAAACCGGAAATGGCGTGTTTGGGGTCGAAGCTGCGGCGCAACGCTATTTCAACACCAGCGCGGCAAAGCTGACTTCGGTTCAGGCGGCACGGATTGCCGCAATCCTGCCGTCCCCGCGCAACCGGTCGGTCACGGACCCGACTGCGCACACCCGCAGACGGGCGGCTTCAATCCTCGATGGGGCGGCCACCATCCGCGCAGATGGTCGCGCGGATTGTTTCGAGGATTGAAACCCGCTATCTGACAAGGGTAAATCTGTCGGGTATTCACTGGTTCGAATGGAAGTCCATGGCGCGTCTGTTTCACGTTCCCCTCTCTCCGTATTGCCGCAAGGTCCGTCTGTCGCTGGCGGAGAAGAAGATCGAGGTTGAGCTGGTAGAAGAGCGATACTGGGAACAGGATCCCGACTTTCTGCGGCGCAACCCGGCGGGAAAAGTACCCGTTTTGCGTCTGGACGGCCAGATCATGTCGGAAAGCGCGGCCATCTGCGAATACATCGAAGAAACCCGGCCTGAGCCAGCTTTGATGCCGAAAAACCCCGAAGCCAGGTTCGAAGTGCGACGGCTGGTCGGGTGGTTTGACGACAAGTTTCACCACGAGGTGACATCGAAGCTGTTGTATGAGCGAGTGAACAAAAAGGTGACAGGGCAGGGGTATCCGGACAGCAAGAATGTCAAACAAGGTGCCAAGGCGATCAAGTACCATCTGGATTACATGGCATGGCTGCTGGATCACCGCCGTTGGTTGGCCGGGGATCAGATGACATTGGCGGATTTCGCGGCCGCCGCGCATCTGTCTTCGCTGGATTACATCTCGGACGTGGACTGGAACCGCAGTCAGGTGGTCAAGGACTGGTATGCCAAGATCAAGTCTCGACCAGCATTTCGGTCAATTCTGGCGGATCAGGTGCCAGGGTTCCGACCGCCGCCCCATTACGCTGATCTGGATTTCTGATAGGGTGCGCAAGGGGGGCCGTCTGCCCCCCATCGCGCCGTGGGCGCGATTCCCCCCGAGGATATTTTTGGCCAGATGAAGAGCGGATCGGATCTTAAGGAAAAGCTGGTGCAACAAGCCTTGGCAGAGGGGTTTGTTGCCTGTCGCGTGTGCCGCCCTTGGGATGTTCCACAGGTGCCGAAACGCTTGCGGGCATATCTGGACGCCGGATACCACGGGCAAATGGGATGGATGGCCGAACGCACACATTGGCGTGGCGATCCTGCCGCCCTTTGGCCCGAGGCGCAATCGGTGGTCATGTTGGCCGAAAGCTATACGCCGGAACATGACCCGACGGAGATTCTGAAACACCCGGATCGTGGTGCAATTTCGGTCTATGCGCAGAACAAGGACTATCATGATCTGGTCAAGAAGCGGCTGAAGCGGTTGGCGCGATGGCTGATTGCCGAAGCCGGAGGCGAGGTGAAGGTATTTGTCGATACCGCGCCGGTTCCCGAGAAGGCGCTGGGATATGCCGCCGGACTGGGGTGGCAGGGCAAGCATACCAATCTTGTAAGCCGCGAATGGGGAAATTGGGCCTTTATAGGGTCTGTTTTTTCTACTCTGGACCTGCCAGCAGACAATTCAGAGATCGATCATTGCGGGTCGTGCCGCGCCTGTCTGGACAGTTGCCCGACCGATGCGTTTCCGGCCCCGTATCAACTGGATGCACGGCGGTGCATTTCCTATCTGACCATTGAACATAAAGGCCCGGTCGACCATGAGCTGCGCGGTAAGTTGGGCAATCGGATCTATGGCTGCGACGATTGTCTGGCGGCCTGTCCATGGAACAAGTTTGCCGTCGCCGCGAGCGATATGCGCTATGCCGCCCGGGACGATCTGAAAGCGCCCGGTTTGGAAGAACTGGCAGCGCTGGACGATGCTGCTTTTCGTGCAAAGTTTTCGGGCTCGCCGATCAAACGTATCGGGCGGGACCGGTTCGTGCGCAACGTTCTGTATGCCATTGGAAACTCGGGACAGTCGAAATTGAAAGCAGTGGCTCAGCGTCTGTTGGAAGACCCCGACGAGACCGTGGCCGACGCGGCGCGCTGGGCGGTGGAACAACTGTCATAATTGCCGCAAACAGGCTGGACGTGTCGTGCATAACCGCTACACCCATCCCCAGCGAACAGTGAGGAGGACCCGATGACGGTGTCTTTGGGGGTAGATACGGGCGGGACCTATACCGACGCGGTATTGATCAGGGATGAGAAAGAGGTCATCGCCTCGGCCAAGTCGCTGACCACCCGGGCGGATCTGGCGATTGGTGTGGGCAAGGCGATCTCGTCTGTGCTGGCAGAGGCGCAGGTCACGCCGGATCAGATCTCGATGGCGTCATTGTCGACGACGCTGGCCACGAATGCTCTGGTCGAGGGGCAGGGCGGCCGTGTCGCGTTGATCTATATCGGGTTCAAGGACAGTGATCTTGAAAAACACGGGTTGAAAGAGGCGTTGAAAGGCGATCCGGCCCTGGTGATTGCCGGTGGGCATACCCATTCCGGTGGGCAGGCTGCGGCCTTGGATATCGCAGCGCTTGAGGCCTTTTTGAACTCGCATAAGGGGATTTCCGGCTTTGCGGTTGCTGCCCAGTTCGCCACCCGCAACCCGGCGCATGAGTTGGAAGCGGCGCGCATGATCTCGGAAAGAACCGGGGCGCCAGTGACCTGTTCGCATCATTTGTCCGCCAAGCTCAATGGTCCGAAACGCGCGGTGACGGCTGTGCTGAATGCGCGGCTGATCGGGATGATCGACCGCCTGATCGGGCGTGCACAGGATCAGCTGCACGCGCTGGGGATTTCGGCACCGATGATGGTGGTGCGCGGGGATGGCGCCCTGATGAGCGCGGAACAGGCGCGGGAACGGCCGATTGAGACTATCCTCAGCGGGCCTGCGGCTTCTATCGTCGGGGCGCGGTGGCTTACCGGAGCGGAGAATGCGCTGGTCTCGGACATCGGGGGAACCACCACTGATGTGGCGCTTATCCGGGACGGAAAGCCCGCGATCGACCCGGCCGGGGCGCAGGTGGGTGGGTTTCGCACCATGGTCGAAGCCGTGGCGATGCGAACCCACGGTCTGGGCGGCGACAGTCAGGTTCATGTTGCGACCGAAGGGTTGCGGGGCGGTGTTTTCCTGGGCCCGCGTCGCGTGTTGCCCGTTTCGCTGATCGCATCAGAAGCACCCGACGTTGTGCATTCAGTACTGGATGAACAATTGCGGGCCACGACCGTGGGCGAGCATGATACGCGCTTTGCCCGCCGCGTGCCCGGCATCCATGCTGAAGGAGTAGGTGCGCGGGAAGAAAGCCTGTTGGAGAGGCTGGGAGATCACGTTCTGCCCCTGAGCGCCCTGCTGCGGTCGCGGATGGAGAACGGGGCGCTGATGCGCCTTGTCGATCGCGGAATCATCCAGGTGTCGGGGGTTACGCCATCTGATGCCAGCCACGTGTTGGGGCGGGTTCGTGCCTGGGACGTCGATGCGGCGCGCAAGGCATTGGACCTGATGGCGCGCAAACGGGTCGGGTCAGGGGATATGTTGGCAAACTCTCCCGAAGCGCTGGCCCAGATGATCGTGGATCAATTGACGGAACAGACCAGTTTGACCTTGTTAGAGGCTGCTTTTGACGAAGAGCAGGTTGGTTTTGGTTTGCCTTCGCAAGACTTGGCGCGTCATGTGCTGACACAGCGCGGGTTGGCACAACACCGTGGGTTGCTGTCGCTGAGTGCTGCTTTGAATGTGGATGTGGTGGGCCTTGGGGCGTCGGCCCCCAGTTACTACCCTGCCGTAGGTGAGCGGCTGCATTGCCGAATGATCCTGCCGGAACATGCGGGCGTGGCCAATGCGATTGGTGCTGTCGTGGGGCGGCTGACTCTGCGTCGCTCGGGCACGGTCACATCCCCGGCGGAAGGGCGATATCGTGTGCATCTGGAGGATGGCCCGAAGGATTTCGCCGCGTCAGAGGACGCCCTGGCCCTGTTGGAAAAGGTTTTGATGTCCGAAGCAGAGGGCGCAGTACGAGAAGCCGGCGCAGAAGACATTCGCGTGATCGTGGATCGTGACATCAAAACCGCGCGAGTCGAGGCAAAGGATGTTTTTGTCGAGGCCCTGATCACGGTCGAGGCAAGCGGACGTCCGAGGGTGGCCGCAGGCTAGCCCCCCTGAAAGCTTCAGAGGGGCCGGGTAGGTGGTGCTTTACTCTGCTGCGCTTGAGCGTTTGGGCAGGACCCAATCCTGACGCGGGAAGTGGCAGGTATAGCCGTTCGGGATCCGCTCCAGGTAATCCTGATGCTCTGGTTCGGCTTCCCAGAAGTCTCCGACGGGTTCGACCTCGGTCACGACTTTTCCAGGCCACAAGCCGCTGGCATTCACGTCGGCGATGGTGTCCAAAGCCACCTGTTTCTGCATGTCATCCACGTAGTAGATCGCAGATCGATAGCTCATGCCGATATCGTTGCCCTGACGGTTGACCGTGGTCGGGTCATGGATCTGAAAGAAGAATTCCAGCAGGTCGCGATAGCTGATCCGAGACGGATCGAACCAGATCTCGATCCCTTCCGCGTGGGTGCCGTGGTTGCGATAGGTCGCGTTGGGCACGTCGCCGCCGGTATAGCCGACCCGTGTACGCGACACGCCCGGCAGTTTGCGGATCAGGTCCTGCATCCCCCAGAAGCAGCCCCCGGCCAGTACAGCGCGTTGTTGGGTCATCAGATATCCTCCACATGAATCAGGTATTCGCCATAACCTTCGGCTTCCATCTCATCCCGATGAATGAACCGAAGCGAGGCGGAGTTTATGCAGTACCGCAAACCACCATGTTCACGCGGACCGTCCGGGAAGACATGCCCCAGATGGCTGTCGCCGTGTTTCGAGCGAACCTCGGTCCGGATCATGCCATGCGTGGTATCGCGGAACTCTTCGACATGTTCGTGCACGATCGGCTTGGTGAAACTGGGCCAACCGCACCCGGATTCGTATTTGTGGGTCGAGGCAAACAGCGGTTCACCTGATACGATATCCACATAAATGCCCGGTTCTTTGTTGTTCAGGTATTTTCCGGTGCCCGGACGTTCCGTACCACTGCGCTGAGTGACATGAAACTCTTCGGGCGAAAGCGCAGCAATGGCCGTGGGGTCTTTGGTATAGCGAGTCATGGATCCTCCGGCTGAATAATTGTTTGCGCCATTATCTGGGGGCTGCGGGGAGGAAAGCAAAGCGATATTTCAAACCGCTCTCGCAGTCGTGCAAGTGATCTGAACAACAAAGACGCGCGTATCAGGATGAAAGGGAGGACATGACATGATGAGATTGCTGCTTTTGACTGCCCTGATCTTACTGGGCCGCGCCGTTCAGGCGGCGCCTCTGACCGGTGAGTTCGACTCGATCGACGGAGGCACATTGGCCATCGAAGACTGGCGCGGCCAACCTGTGCTGGTGGTCAACACCGCGTCACAATGCGGGTTTACCGGGCAATACAAGGCGCTGCAAAAGGTACATGAGGCCTATTCCGGCAAAGGGCTGGTCGTTCTTGCGGTTCCGTCGGATTCATTCAATCAGGAGCTGGAAACGGCAGGTGAGGTCAAACAGTTCTGCGAGATGAACTATGGGCTAACCCTGCCGATGACGGATATCACTCCGGTCAAAGGGGCTGACGCGCACCCGTTCTACAAGGCCGTCGCCGCGCAGACCGGGTTCACGCCCAAATGGAACTTCAACAAGATCCTGATCGATTCTGAGGGTGAAGTCGCGGCGACCTTCGGGTCAAATGTAAAACCCGATTCCCGCAAACTGCTGTCTCAGGTCGAAGCTTTGCTGCCCTGAGCGGGCTGGCGTGAAAGCTGAACCGCAAGAATGCCAAGGGTTGTAACGGCAACGCCAACCGCATCCATGGCGCCTAGCTTCTCGCCCAGCAGAATCGCCGCGATGGTGACCCCGAACACAGGGTTCAAAAAGTGGAAGGTGGCAGCGCGAACGGCTCCGATCCGGTCCAACAGCAGGAACCAGATCAATGTCGCCAGCAATCCGGGGAAAAGGGTTGTGTAGGTAAAGGCCAGCGCCAGTGGCAACGTCGGGTGGATGTAGATGGTTTCAAAGACCGGAGCAGCCACAAACAGCGCGGCTGAACCAACCAGCATTTGCAGGCCGACGACCATCATGAAGTTCCCGCCGGACGTTGCGCCGCGAACGGCCAAGGTTGCGAAGGTCAAGGCAAGAGCACCCAAACCGCAAAGCGCGACCCCGAACACATCAACGCCCGCGCTGATCCGACTGCTCATGATAAGGGCGACTCCGGCGAAACCGGCGAACAGACCCAAAACACCCAATGGCCGCAGCTTTTCGCCGAAAATCAACCACCCCGCCAGCGCCACCAACAAGGGCATGGTGGATGCGATTATGGCCGCGACCGATGCCTCGACCGTTTGCATTGCATAGAAATTCAGACCCAAATACAGGGCATTTTGGCAGATCCCGAACAGGATCGTTGCGCGCCATTGGTTTCGGGTCAGGTGCCAGCTTTGCCCCATCGAGCGGGCAATCATGACCCCCAGAACACCCGAGATCAGAAACCTCAAGGCCAGCGAAAACAGAGGGGACGCATCCTCCACGATGATCCGCGCCGAGGTAAAGGCAGATGACCAGATCAGGACAAATGTCAGCCCCATGGCTATGGCGCGCAGATCCATGGAGACCCCCTGTCACTTCGCGCGGACTGTCCCTGATTTCGGGATCGGTCGCAAGCGGTGCGCGTCAAAAAAGACACATGCGTGATGCAAGAAAAACCTTGTGCATGTTTATATTGATTGACTAGCCAATTAAAGATATCGGCGGCACGATCTGACATATCAAGGGAGGTTTGTCGGTGCTTCTGGAGTACATTCTATCTTTCGGCGTCCTGCTGGCATTGGGCCTGGTCGCTTTTTTCGTCGTGAAATGGTGGAACCTGCGCTGTGTCGGCGTGACACCGGTTCATCTGTTCACGTTCATCGCGATCCTGTTCACATCCGGTCTGGATGTCGGTCTGATCATGTTCCCACTTACCGAATTTGGTGGATATGCCGAAGACCCGGCTTACGCCTTCGCGAACCCGCTGGCCATCGAGTTCGGATTCTGGGGTTTTTTGATCTGGGCCTTCTATTTCCTGACCGCCTTCTACTTCTGCGTGATCGAACCCCGCGTGAAGTTCTTTGAGATCCCGCTGGTCAAGCTGATCAACAACGTGGTCATCATCGGCACCTGCGCCTTCACCGCCAGCCTGTTCCTGATCTACCTGCCCGGCTATCTGCCCGAGGTCGGAGATGGTGAATCCGTCGTCACCACCTTCTACATCATCGTGTTTGTCGTCATTCTGGCGGCGGCCTATTCCTCGACCGATCTGAAATACGTTCGCATCCTGTCCGTCGGTTCGACCTTTCTGTTCCTTGCCCTGATTCTGGGCATGTGGGCAGCCGCAGGCATGGGCGTGACCGGGTTCGTGGAAACCGGCAGCAATATCGGGGCCTATTTCGCCAACCTGCACAAGTTCGTCCTGCCATTGACCGACTATCACGCGTTCTATCTGTTTTGGTGGTTTGCATGGTCGATCATGATCGGACAGTTTACGTCGCGCTTCGTGGGTGGTCTGACCACGTGGCAGTTGCTGGCCGCGCTGTTGATCTTCCCGTCCATCCCGCTGGGGATCTGGTTCACCGTTCTTTACTATTACCACCTGAACGACATCAGTACCGCAGGCATCACCAACATTGCGATGGTGATCGTGGGTGTGACGTTCGTGATCAACTCATTGGACTCGCTGATCCGACTGTACACCGACAACCTGAACCTGACCGTCGAGCGGTTCGGAAAGGCGATCTATGTGGCTGGCAACGTCGCGCTGCTGTTTGTCCTGACCCTGCTGTTCCAGAGCCAGTGGCTGCAAATCCAGTGGATCGGAGCGGTCGTGGTTGGCCTGTATCTGGCCTGCGTCGTCTATATCCTGATCACCAAACGCCAGGAGGTGATGAGTATCGATTCAATGCCAGAAGACCGTGATCTGGACTTCCACAAGGTTGAGACGGTCCACTGACCGGACCAGAGACACGGAACAGAAACGGGCGCCTTTGGTGCCCGTTTTTATTTTGACCGCACGCTCTCACCGCTCCGAACAATTTGCAGGCTTTTCAACCACGCGGCATCCCAAACCGGGCGGCGGCTGCCTTTGCGATACGATCAAAAGGAACGTTGCCCGCGGTGCGATCAACCGACCCGTGAAATGAGGTTGGGCAAGGCTATTCGTCAACCGCCGGATAGATGAACCCGTTTACCGGGTAGGGATTGCCGTAACGGCCCGGTTGGCTTTCAACCCGGACCAACGTCCAGTCATTGTTTTTCGAGACATCCTTGACGCCCATTTGCAACGACACCTTGTTGCGGTGCCAATTGGCATGATTCACGATGACTTCACGATCGGAGACGATATCGGAAACGACAGCCACATGACCCAGGGGCATCCCGCGGGTTGCCCGAAACGACATTACCGCACCAACAACCGGTTCCTTGCCGCGCTCGAACACTTTCTGCGCCTTCCGCCACCAGTCCTTCGCATTGCCACGAATTTCAATACCGCTGAGGTCTCGGGCGTAGGGCACGCACCATACTCTTTGCCCTCGGGCCCGCTTTTTCGAGACCTCTTGCAGCGCCATCAACTGACGTTCGGGATCGAGATTCTCATAGTTGGTGTTTTGCGCACAGGCAGAGACAAGAGTGATTAAACCCACCGCAATCGCGGAACGGGCACTGCCGGACAAGCGCGGCCAAGTCGTTTTCTTTCTACAGACGCTGTTTTGCAAGATGCTTCATTGCCGGTTCGAAGATTGACGAAGTTGTAAGATGATCGGACAAGCCTTGAAAAGAGGCCCGCCACCGCCACGGCAAGATTTTGCCAGTTCTCCGACCCAGGTTCAGGTCAATGGCTGCCCTCGAAGGCGCATTTTCCCTTTGGTGGCGAATTCCGGCCCGACACATGCTGTGCGAAACGGGTTCAAAACCCGCAGGCACAAAACATTCAAGACGATAGAAAAAGGGCCCCCCGAAGGCGGCCCTTTATCGTTGACTGGAAAAGCTGAAATCAGCCGTTCACGCTGTCTTTCAGCGCTTTGGCGATGGTCATTTTCACAACCTTGTCGGCTTCTTTGGTGAAGGTCTCACCAGTGGCCGGGTTGCGAACCTGACGCTCGGGGCGTTCGCGGCAGTAGATTTTTCCGACGCCGGGCAGGGTCACTGCGCCACCGGCCGAAACTTCGCGGGTGATCAGGCCGGTGATGGCCTCCAGCGCGGAGTTCGCGGATTTCTTGTCGGTTCCCATTTCCTCAGCGAGAGCAGCAACCAGCTGAGTCTTTGTCATAGGCTTTGCCATTTCTTGGTCTCCTTAACGTGCCCGATCTATAGGGCCTCACCGCGTAACTGTAACGGGATATTGTGGCCAAACACAACGAATAGTAGCGCTGAAACCCCTAAAAATATGGGGAAAACGTTGCTTTTTTGCTTCAGAGGAAGGCCGTTTCGTCGAAGGAGCGCAATTTCCGGCTGTGCAAACGCTCCAACGGCATGCCGCGCAGATGTTCCATCGCCTTGATGCCGATGGCCAGATGTCGGCTGACCTGAGTGGTATAAAACGAAGACGCCATGCCCGGCAGCTTCAATTCCCCGTGCAGGGGTTTGTCCGAAACGCACAGCAAAGTGCCATACGGAACGCGGAACCGATAGCCGTTCGCGGCAATGGTGGCACTTTCCATATCCAGCGCGATTGCCCGGGATTGGCTGAGTCGCTGGACCGGACCGGACTGATCGCGCAACTCCCAGTTTCGGTTGTCGACCGAGGCCACAGTGCCCGTCCGCATGATCCGCTTCAGCTCATACCCTTCCAGTTTGGTCACTTCGGCCACGGCGTGTTCCAGCGCCACCTGTACTTCGGCCAGAGGCGGGATCGGCACCCAGACCGGCAGATCGTCATCCAGAACCTTGTCTTCGCGCAGATAGGCGTGGGCCAGAACGAAATCGCCCAATGCCTGTGTGTTGCGCAACCCGGCGCAGTGACCAACCATCAGCCACGCGTGTGGGCGCAGAACTGCAATATGGTCGGTGGCGGTCTTTGCATTGGATGGGCCAACACCGATGTTCACCAACGTAATTCCCGAACCATCTTCGCGCTTCAGGTGGTAGGTCGGCATTTGCGGCAGTTTCAGCGGTTGTTCGATAGGTGCCTTGGGGTCCGTGATCTCAGCATTGCCGGTTGAAACAAAGCTGGTATAGCCGCTGGCAGGATCCGCCAATTGCTCGCGAGCGTAGTTTTCGAATTCCGAGACATAGAATTGGTAGTTCGTGAACAACACGTGGTTCTGAAAGTGACCTGCGTCAGTTGCGGTATAGTGTGCCAGCCTCGCAAGCGAATAATCCACACGTTGAGCGGTAAAAAGAGACAAGGGTCCAACGGCATCATCATGGTCATGTACGCCATTGACGATGTCATCATTGGTGGTTGTCAGGTCCGGAACATCAAACACATCGCGCAGGGTGAAGTCGGCCGCGCCCTGATGAGGCACGACAAGATCGGGATTGTTTGCCACGGCAAAATGCACCGGAATCGGTGTGTCCGACGCCGCAATCGTCACAGGCTGGCCATGGTTCTTGATCAACAGTGCGATCTGTTGGGTCAGGTAGGATCTGAACAAATCCGGGCGTGTCACCGTCGTGGCGTGAACGCCGGGTTCGGACACGTGACCAAAGCTCAGGCGGCTGTCGACTTGGGCATAGGTCGAGGTTTTGATGCGAATTTCCGGGTAATAGGCTCTGTATCTCGCGGCGGGCGCCCCATTTCCCATGGCGGCCGCAAAGCTGTCGCACAGGAAATCGGTGGCCTGCACGTACAGCTCTTCCAGCCGTGCAACGGCGGCGGCGGGATCGGTAAACTGTTCTGGCGCGGGTGCTTGCGGTGTCAGGAGTGTGGTCATGCCAATGGTTCCAGAAGTTCTATTTTTTCGAATGTGCGTACGTCGACCAACCCGAGATCCGAGATTCGAAGCTCGGGAATCACGACCAGCGCCAGCAATGAATGCTGCATGTACGCGTTGTTCAGATGACAGCCGCATTCCTGCATCGCCTGCACCATCCTGTCGGCCTTGGCTGCGACTTCGACGGCAGGACTGTCGGACATAAGGCCTGCGATGGGCAGCTCGACCAGCGCCAGTTCCTGCCCGTCCCGGAACAAGGTGATGCCACCGCCCACTTCGGCCAGGCGGTTGGCGGCCAGCGCCATCTGATCCCGGTCTGTACCGACGACGATCATGTGATGACTGTCATGCGCCACGGTCGAGGCCATGGCCATTTTTCCCTGATAGCCAAAGCCCGAAACAAACGCGTTGGTGACGCCCCCGGTGGCCTGGTGCCGCTCGACCAGCGCAATCTGGCACACTTCGCCTTCGCCCTCGACCAGCCCGCCAATGATCGGCAATTCTGCTTTCAGCGCCTTAGTCGGGGCCTGGTTTTCCACCACGCCGATGACGTTGGCCTGAACTTTGTTGGCCCCTTCCGGTGCCTTGATCTCAAAATCGGCCGACGTCAGTTCATGCCCCAGATGCACGGTGTTGCGTGATTTTTCGGGCCAGTTCAGATGTGGACAGTCCACCTTGATAGAACCGTTTTCCGCGACCACCTGCCCGCGTGCCATCACCATCTCAATCGGCAACTCAGTCAGATCCGAGCTGAGGATGATATCCGCCCGCCGCCCCGGAGTCACGGAACCGATCTCGCGTTCCAGCCCGAAATGCGTTGCCGTGTTGATCGTCGCCATTTGCAACGCGATCAGCGGGTCACACCCGCAGGCAATGGCATGACGTACGACGCGGTTCATATGCCCGTCATTTACCAATGTGCCGGAATGACAGTCATCCGTGCACAGAATGAAGTTGCGCGGATCCAGCCCTTTTTCTGTCACGGCAGAAATCTGGCTTTCCACATCATACCAGGCCGAGCCCAGACGCATCATCGAGCGCATCCCCTGGCGAACCCGTGCAATGGCGTCGGCCTCGCACGTGCCTTCGTGATCATCTGCGGGGCCACCCGCCACGTAAGCAGCAAAATCAGGCCCTAAGTCGGGCGAAGCATAGTGCCCTCCGACTGTTTTCCCGGCCCGTTGAGTGGCTGCAATCTCGGCCAGCATCTTGGGATCGCCATGGATCACGCCCGGGAAATTCATCATCTCACCCAGCCCGAGGATACCCGGCCAGTTCATCGCCTCGGCCACGTCTTCGGGCGTGATCTCATAGCCCGTCGTCTCCAACCCCGGTGCGGATGGCGCGCAGGATGGCATCTGAGTGAATATATTGGCCGGTTGCATCATCGCTTCGTCATGCATCATGCGCACGCCGTCCAGACCCAGCACGTTGGCGATTTCATGCGGATCGGTGAACATGCTGGTGGTTCCATGCGGGATGACGGCCCGGGCGAACTCGGCGGGGGTCAGCATGCCGGATTCGATATGCATATGCGCATCACACAAGCCGGGCAGAATGTAGCGCCCTTGTGCTTCGATGATTTCCGTATCCGGCCCCACGCAATGCGAGGCATCCGGTCCGACGAATGCTATGCGCCCGGCAGCAATCGCCACGGAATGATCCGGCAGCAATTCGCGGCTGTGTACGTTCGCCCAGATTCCGCCCTGAATGACCGTGTCCGCCGCCTCACGTCCGGCTGCAACTGCGATCAATTTGGGGGCGACATCGGGCCAGCTTGGGAAAGGTGTGTATTCCATGGCTCAACTTTCACGAATGCGCCAGCGGGTGCAACCCCGGTTCTTCGGTGTTGGGGATTCCTCATGTGTATTGGGTATGCTTTCTGGTCCGAGCGCGCCCGCAGCGCGTCAGCGCTGCCCGGCCCAACCTACGAAGATGCCCCGGCGGGGCATTGCCGTTGGGCGGGAGTACTTCCCTTTATGCCGCAGACCCGATCTCACGCCGCACCCAGTTGGCAAAGGCCACGGCGCCGGGTGTGTCCTCGGCCTGTGGGGACAGCAGCAGATAGTAGGACTCGGGCATTCGAACGCGGTGCTCAAATGGCGCAACCAGTTGACCGCGCTTGATCAGATGACTGGCGATCGTGTCATGTGCCAGGCAAAGACCACCGCCAGCCATGACCGCTGACAGGCAAACCAGATAGGTCGTCGCGTAGGTTATCGGCGGATTTTCCCAATTCAGACCCTTATCTTCCGCCCAACTTGGCCAGTTGGACAGCAGGTTGGAGCAGTCGAAAAGTGGCTGTTCCTGAAGGTTTTCCAGGCATACCGGATATCCGGGAGCGCAGACCGGATAATAGTGTTCGGTGCGCAGAATCTCGGTTCGGACCGTATCCGACGGACGAAGCGAGAACCGAATCTCGACCGCTGCGCATTCGGCCATTTCGCGCGGTTCCCAAAGCTCGGTGAAGACGTTCAATTGAACATGTGGATGTTCCGCCCGAAATGCCGGCAGGCGCGGGGCCAGCCAGTTGACGGCAAAGCTGATGTTGCATTGCACTTGAACCGCGTTTGGTTGCGCACCGGTAACTGCCCGGGTTCCGCGCATCAGTGTCCGAAAGGCTTCTCGCACAACTGGCAGATAGGTGATTCCGGCCTCGGTCAGTTCCAGAGCTTTGGGGCGGCGCAGAAACAGTGGCTGCCCCAGATGCCCCTCCAGAGATTTGATCTGCTGGCTGACGGCGCTTTGCGTCATGTTCAGGTCTCGCGCCGCGCCGGTAAACGAGAGATGGCGTGCGGCGGCTTCGAAAGTGCGCAACCAGCCAAGCGGCGGCAGCTTGTTTTGCATCGACATAACTCCGGCATAAGTTCAGCTAATGGGATAGTCGTGTTTTTTTCGTTGGTCAAACTGCCGGGCCCCATGCAGGTTTGGCCACGACCAGCCGCGAAAGGAGCCGAGCATGAGCCTCACCAGTCTTCGTCCCAATATCGACCATTGGTCCGAGCGCGTAGATATGGCCGCCGCCTTCCGCTGGACGGCCCGGCTGAACATGCATGAGGCGGTTGCCAACCATTTCAGCCTGGCGGTGAATGATGACGGCACGCAGTTTCTGATGAACCCCAGTCAGGTGCACTTTGCGCGCATTCGTGCCTCGGATCTTTTGTTGCTGGATGCCAATGACCCGCATGTGATGGAACAACCCGGTGCCCCGGACCCGACGGCCTGGGGGCTGCACGGCTCAATCCACCGCCACTGCCCTCATGCGCGCTGCGTCATGCATGTGCATTCGATCTTTGCAACCGTTCTGGCCTCATTGGCCGACAGTTCATTGCCGCCGATCGATCAGAACACGGCGACCTTTTACAACCGTTACGTGGTTGATGAAGAATTCGGAGGTCTGGCCTTTGAAAGCGAGGGTGAGCGCTGCGCCGGGATGCTGTCAGATCCCAGGAAGAAGGTCATGATCATGGGCAATCACGGTGTTCTGGTCATCGGCAGCGACCCTGCCGACACCTTCAACAGGCTGTATTATTTCGAACGCGCGGCCGAAACCTACATTCGTGCCTTGCAGACCGGGCTGCCCCTGCGCGTATTGTCCGACGAGATTGCCGAGAAAACAGCGCAAGAGCTGGATGCCTATCCCGATCAGGCCGAGGCGCACCTGCGTGAGATCAAAGCGATCCTTGATTCCGAAAATTCGGACTACGCGACCTGAGGCAAAGCGATGCGCCTGGTCGAAGCGGGGGGTTTGATTGCATCCGAATAACCGGACTCAAACCCGTTCAAACAAAGCGATCAAAGCGGTGTCATCCTTGTTGGGGCCAGCCGCGAGATCTCCGTATATGCGGACTTCGGGCAGGGTCAGGTTGCGAATCTGATCCTGTTCCAGTTTGCGGAAAGCGTCAGCAAAACCCAGTTCCTTGTAATGGCGCGCATTGATCGAAAGGGCAAACTGCGCCCCGTGCCGCGCCACGCGTAACAGTTCGGGCAACACCTCGGGGCCCAAATGACCATGTGTGAAAGTGCCGGATGAAACTATGCCGGAATATCTGTGACGCGGAACGGGGATGCCCTGTGTCAGATCAGCCTCGATCGCGTCCCGGTAAAGGTCCTTGCGCATCGCCTGATCCAGCATCTCTGCGCTGATATCGGTTGCATCAATGGGTCCGACGCCTAGCGCCGACAGCACCGCGCCGCACAGGCCGGTTCCTGCGCCGACATCCAGAACGGGCCCCTGACCGCCCGCGCCGACAAATGCCCGCGCCGTATGGGTGTGAAGCTGATAATCTTCACGCGCGGCGAAACCGTCATCATAATCTCCTGCCCATTCCGCATAGAGCTGTCTGTTCTCGTCCGGAGAACTCAGCGCGTAGGCCGAATGCAGGTCAGGTGTTTTTTTGCTCATGACCAACAGAAAGGCGCATTCGAAGATTCGATTCAAGTGCGTCCATGCGGCGCTTGCATCCCGGTACGGCGCAGATCATCAAAGGGGCATGACCAAGACGCTCTTTTCCTTCGGCCATGGCTATTCTGCCCAGGCCCTGTCCCGAAACCTTGCCCCGAAAGGCTGGAAAACTGTTGGCACTACGCGAGACCGTGAAGGGATGGCCGCAATTCGGGCCTCTGGCGCCGAGCCGCTGATCTGGCCGGGTGAGGCACCGAACCTTGATGGGGTGAGCCATTTGCTGATCTCGACTGCGCCAGTTGAAGCGGGTGATCCGGTTTTGGCGGCGCTGGGCGGTGAAATCGCCAAGCGGTCCAGTCAGTTCGAATGGGTGGGCTATTTGTCGACAACGGCCGTCTATGGCGACCATCAGGGTGGCTGGGTGGATGAGGACACACCACCTGCACCGACCGCCAAGCGCGGCAGATGGCGTATGCTGGCCGAGGCGCAATGGTCGGCCATTCCGGGCCTGCCTGTTCATGTCTTCCGCCTGGCGGGTATCTACGGGCCGGGGCGCGGGCCGTTTTCCAAGCTCAAGCGTGGTGGGTTGCGGCGCATTATCAAGCCGGGGCAGGTGTTCTCGCGCATTCATGTGGAAGACATCGCGCAGATCCTGGAAGCTTCGATGATGAAGCCGAATCCGGGACGGGTCTATAATGTATGTGACGACGAACCGGTCCCGCCGCAGGATGTCATAGGCTATGCTGCCGAGTTGCAGGGTCTGCCCCTGCCTCCTGCGGTCCGGTTCGACGACGCCGATCTGTCGCCGATGGCGCGCAGTTTCTACAACGAAAACAAGCGGGTTCGAAACGACCGGATCAAGGAAGAACTGGGTATTGATCTGATCTATCCCAATTACCGTGTCGGGTTGGAAGCCCTGATGAAAGGCAAGTAGCGCCGTTACATCGCCGCCGCTTTGATCATGGCGGCCGCTTTTTCGGCTATCATGATGGTGGGTGCGTTTGTATTGCCCGACACTAATGTCGGCATCACCGAGGCATCGACGACCCGCAGGCCTTCAAGCCCTCGTACGCGAAGCTGAGGGTCGACGACCGCCATTTCGTCTACGCCCATTTTGCAGGTGCCCACGGGGTGATAGATCGTGTCGGCGCGGGCGCGGATGTGCTCCTCCCAATCCTGATCGGTCTGGGCGGTATCGGTGCCGAACAGTTCTTTGTGCCGATACTTGGCCAAAGCTGGCGCGTTGAGGATATCCCGCGCCATTCGCGCGCCTTTGATCATGGTTTGCAGATCGCGTTTGTCCGACAGAAACCCCGGATCGATGGCGGGGGCCGCCATGGGATCTGCGCTGTTCAGGCCTACGGTCCCCCGACTTTCCGGTCGCAGCTTGCAAACATGGCAACTGTACCCGTACCCGTAATGCAGTTTGCGGGCATGATCATCGACCATTGCGATGGTGAAATGCAGCTGAATGTCGGGACGCTCCAGATCGGGGGTGGTTTTCAGAAACGCTGCGCCTTCGGCAAATGGGGTGGCCGCCATCGAGACGCCCGTCTTGCTCCACCTTTGAATATGTCTCAACAACCGCGCTGCCCCTGCGGGGCCGATACCAAAATTGTCGGTGTCTGTGGTTTTGAAGATCAACGCGAAATCCAGATGATCCTGCAAGTTCCGCCCCACGCCAGGCAGTTCGTGGTGAACAGCGATTCCGTGCGGCTCAAGATCGCTCGTTGCACCAACACCCGAAACCTGAAGCAGTTGTGGCGATTTCAAAGCGCCTGCGCACAGCAGGACTTCGCGCTTCGCCCGGATGGTGATGTCTGCGCCCTTGCCTTTCGCCCGGTATACAACGCCCGTCGCGCGCTTGCCTTCAAAGCGCAGCCTGCTGGCATGTGCATGCGTGATGACCTTCAGGTTCGGGCGGTCGGAAACTGGAAAAAGATAACCAGCCGCCGCAGAACACCGTTCTCCATTCTTTGCCGGGTCGTGAAACTGGGTGACCTGGTACAGGCCGACGCCTTCGTTGTCGCCGCGGTTGAAGTCTTCGGTATGGCGGTGTTGCAGCTGCTGTGCGGCTTGAATGAACGCATGGGTGATTGGACGAGGCTCTTTTTGCCGTGAAACCTGTAACGGCCCCCTGTCACCATGCACGCTGTCTGCGCCAAGCTCATTGTTTTCGGCCCGTTTGAAATATGGCACTACACTGTCCCAGTCCCAGCCGTCGCAGCCCAGATCGGCCCAGCCATCATAGTCCTGCCGCTGACCGCGTACATACAGCATGGCGTTGATCGCGCTCGAGCCGCCCAGTGCCTTGCCGCGTGGTTGATAGCCTCTGCGCCCGTTCAGACCGGGTTGCGGGACCGTTTCAAAGGCCCAGTTGTTGATTCTGGGGCGCCCCGGAAGTGCGGTCACGACAGCGGCAGGCATTCTGACGAAAAGACTTTTCCCACCACCACCCGCTTCAAGCAGGCAGACACTTGTGGATGGATCTTCGCTCAGGCGGTTGGCCAGAACCGAGCCGGCCGAACCGCCGCCTACGATGATATAGTCGAAATCCATTCTGTCTTACGCACCTCTTGCGACGTATTCGTTTCATTGACTGGTCGGGCAAGGTTACCACCTTCCCGGTGAGAGTGCGTTAATGGAGCAAAAAAACAACTGTGACCCAAAGTCAGTATTTGCGTAACCCAGCCTTTTCTTGAGGGTCAGGTCCGGGCTGCACGACAGGTGCGGAAAGGTTTTGCAGATCGTTTCTGTCTGCCGAACCTCTCGATTCCCCCGCAGGGGCGAGTCTTAGGGTTCCTTCTTGGGAAATCCGCACGTTCCAGATGGCCTGAGAATCTTGATTTGTTAAACTAACTCATTGTTTTAGTTAACAAACACAAGAAATCGACGCGAAATGCAAAGTTTTTTGAAAATGGGGGTTGCAGGTCTCAGGCCTAATCCGTAAATACCCCTTCACCGGCGCTGCTGAGGCGGTGCTGATGGGTCGGATAGCTGGCCTGACGGACTGGAAAGACGGTTGAGACGCCCGGGAGAGGCCGGGGGCATCTGAGGTTAGGATTTAGGCGGGCGCGCTGAGGGATTGGCGCAACGGTCTGGTTTTTGGCTCTGGGTGTATTGCTCTTTGACATTGATGGATAACTGAAGAGATATGTGGGCGGTTTGGTTCGTTTCGACGGATTGAATGTCTGTATATCGCGCTCTTAGGGTTTCGGCCCGATTATAGAGTGTCAGCTTCACTGTTTGAGTGGTTCACTGATTTCTTAGGAAGTCTGTGTACATCAAACAGAAGACTTCATCAGGATTAGCCTCCTGATGAGATGTGCAGAGGTTCGAACGTCAAGGATAGGTTAGCAATAGCCTTTCAACTTGAGAGTTTGATCCTGGC
>NZ_JBQFTR010000003.1:0-408752 GCF_056538725.1 Ruegeria sp. BF10 | reverse complement strand
CCGACTGGATCATCGAAGTGGTCGACGGCCTGGCTGCCAATGGCGAAGACGGCAACGGCGCCGTCGAAGCCAAGGTCAAGGCCGAAGTCGCAGACCTCTGCGCACGTTTCCCGATCTATCCGAACCTGTAACTGGTCCACCCTCCAACACAGAACGGCGCCATGAGGCGCCGTTTTATTGCGTAAGATCTCTGAAAACGTTCTGGATCTCGCCCAGCGCAAATCCGGTGTTTTGGGCAAGGTCCCGGCCCCCAAAGCCGCCCGGGCCATTCTGGTCAATACGCGCTTTTTTCGCCTCGACCAGCCTTTCGCGCAGCTATTCACACCGAATCCGTGCATTCGATGTCACCGCACCCAGGGATTTGCACCATGTTCAGAACTTGGTGCGCAGTCCAGAATCCAAGGTCAGATCAAGCCGCGCCACCACAGAAAAACCAGCAAAATCGTCGTCAGTGCCAGCATGTTGAAGGCCAGCCCCCCCAACAGGCCAAGGAACCACCCCCATCTGCGATCCGCAAGATTGATGGACCCCAGATGTTCCTGCACCACGTCAGACGCCTTGATCAGCCTGGGGTTATCCAGAACCAGCCTCAGTTTGGGATGAGACGCCATCGCCTCGGCCCGGGCCAGAATCAAAGCTTGGTTGTAGACGCGCCGCGGCAGTCGGCGCTTGGCCTTGCGGATCGATGCCTCGAGCGTCTTGTCGCGCACCCCGAGCTTTGCGCGCAGCAACACAACCGTTTCGGCGATCCGGGTCTGAATGTCTGGGTCCTGCGACATTGGTGGCCTCCTGCCGTGGCAATCTAACGGCAGCGTCAATGACCTACAATGGGGCTGGCCGTTTCCGGCATTGACTTGTATCACGCGGTACATGCTGAACACCATCATACATGGCGAACCAACCGCCCGACCGCCCCTTGTCATTGCCCACGGCCTGTATGGATCGGCCCGAAATTGGGGCGTGATTGCCAGACGGTTGTCGGACGAGCGGCAAGTTGTGGCCGTCGACATGCGTAACCACGCCTACAGTGCGTGGGATTCTTGCCATGATTATCCTCACCTGGCGCAGGATATCGCCGAGGTCATCGAGCGGATTGGCGGGACGGCGGACGTACTTGGGCATTCAATGGGCGGCAAGGCCGCGATGACACTTGCGCTGCAACACGGCGCGCTGGTGAACAAACTGGTGGTCGCAGATATTGCGCCGGTGAAATACAAGCACAGCCAAATTCAGTTCATCGAGGCCATGCGTGCCGTGGATTTCTCGCGCATAGCGCGCCGCACGGATGCCGAGCAGCAATTGGCCGAGCAAGGCGTTGAAAAAGCATTGCAAAGCTTCTTCACCCAATCGCTGGACATCAAGGGAAAGCGTTGGTTGCTGAACCTGGACGTGTTGGCGGACCAGATGCCAAATATCATGGGCTTTCCCGAGTTGGACGCCCAGTGGCAAGGCCCCGCGCTGTTCCTGTCAGGGGGCGAGTCAGATTATGTCTTGCCGGAACATCGAGCCAAAATCCGCGCACTGTTCCCCGGCGCGCGATTTGCCAAGATCCCCGGTGCCGGTCACTGGCTGCACGCCGAAAAACCGCGCGAGTTCGAAGCTGCCGTCAGGACCTTCCTGAACGCCTGATCAAGCGCCTTGATACAGCCGCTTGGCCACCATCCAAGATGCCGGGGCGGCGATTACGGCCCCCGCGGCCGCAGCGCCCACAATTGCGCTGACGGACACCATTCCAGCCGAAAGCACGGCGATTACGGCCGAACCGGACAGAGCAGTTGCAATCAGTGAATACAGCATAGCAGCAAGGCGAAACATGGCCGGGCTTTCCTTTTGATGGCTTCCGGCCAAATATTTCACGATTCGAATATGTTGCGCTTTGATTTGTGTCAGATGCAGACGGTTCCGAAGCTAGGATTTGGCGATTTCACCGCCCCCATTCACCCAGTCCGTCAATCCCCCAAGATTGTACACCCTCTGGTATCCCATATCCTTCAGAAGTTTTCCGGCCAAGGCCGCGCGCCCACCCGATGCGCAGTACAACACTATGGGGCGATCCTTGCGCAGTTCAGGGTCATGTGATTGCAATGTATCATCTGCCCGAAACTCCAGCATGCCACGAGGTATGTGATGCGCCCCGGCGGCGCGGCCCGTCTGTTCCAGCTCATTCGCATCGCGTATGTCCAACAGCAGCCCCCCCTGTTCGGTCATCGTCTTTGCCTGGGCTGCATCGACACGTTCGACCACAGCGTTGGCCGCCTCCATCATCTCTTTGACCGTCACCGTCATACGAGTTCTCCTTTACGTCACCGCGCAGAGGTTAACATGCGAATTCCGGAAGGTCCCGACATGGAGGGGAACGCAGGTGTTACTGCTCGCGAAACGCGCGCGACATACTGTCTGATACCGGTTTGGCGATATAGGCCGCAAAGGTGCGTTCTTCGGTTTGGATCATGATTTCAGCGGGCATCCCCGGTGTCGGAACAAAGCCGCGCACGCGCTGCAACTCATCCGGGGTCAGTGAGACACGTGCCAGATAGACCTCCTGCGGAACGCCGGTCGAATCCTCAAGCAGTGAATCGGCCGAGATATAGAAGACCTCGCCATACAAAACAGGCGTCGTGCGTTGGTTCAATGCGATCAGGCGGACTGTGGCGGTCTGCCCCGTGACAACACTGTCAATCTCGGTACGCGGAATCTGTGCCTCGATGATCAGGGGCGCATCCGCGGGCAGGATCTCGGCTATCGGTTCCCCGGTTTCAATCACACCGCCCGGCGTATGATAATGCAACCGCACCACCGTTCCTGTCACCGGTGCGCGCACCACGGCCCGATCAAGAACGCTGCGGGCCTGACGGGATTTTTCACGGACGCTTTCCAGATCGGCTTCGATCACGCCCAGTTCGTCCAGTGCGGCCTCACGATAGGCGGACCGCGTACGCGCAATCTGTTCGTCATATTTCAGCAGCATCTGGTTGATTTCAGCGGCTTCCGCCTGCAACCGGGCCTGCTGCCCTTCGGCTTCGGCCTGGACACGACGGATGGTGTTCAGCTCTCCTTTGCGGACAAGGCCCTTTTCGAACAGTTGGTTTTTGGCCTCGAACTCCTCCTGCAAAATCTCGGCACGCCGGGTCATGCTGTCCAATTGCGCCTCAAATCCACTGGACCGGATTTTCAGCGCTTCCATGTTGCGTTCCAGCAGCGCCAAGTCATTCAGCAGCGTCTTGCGCGACACATCGAAGCTGAGCTTTTGCCCATCCAGAATGGCCAATACTTCGGGATCTTCGGATGCTTCGACAAGCTCTTGCGAAAACACGAGGCGGTCGCGTTCCCCGTACTCGGCCAGCAACCGCTCGGTCATGGCCTGAAGGCGCAGCTTGCGAATAAACAGCTCACGCTCATTGGCCTGGGCCGAGGTCTGGTCCAGGGTCATCAGAACCTGACCAGCCTGAACCGCCTGACCTTCCACAACCTTGATGTCTTCGATGATGCCGCCTTCAAGATGTTGGACAATCTTGTTTCGGCCCGTGGCAACAAAGCTGCCTTGCGCGATGACCGCTGCGGCCAGCGGGGCACTGAAAGACCAGACCCCGAAACCGCCGAAACACACGACAAGCATGACCAGCCCGATCACCATCAACCTGTTGATCGAGCGTGGAACCTCGGCATACCAGACTTCTGGATCATTGGCTGAGTTGTTCACAGGTACGAGGTTATTCATGGTCAGCCCCCCTGCTGGCCTTCAATTCCAGTCTGCTTGCGCGGCCCGTTGAGCTGCTGAAGAACCTGATCACGCTGACCGAACAGGGCCACGCGCCCGTCGGTCAAAAGCATGATCTTGTCGACAACACTCAACAACGTTGGCTTTTGCGTAATGACGACCACGGTGATCTTGCTTTGACGCGCCTGTTCGATCGCACATGCCAGCGCCTTGTCCCCCGCGACGTCGAGATTTGAATTCGGTTCATCCAGCACAACCATTCTGGGGTTGCCGAAGAACGCCCGTGCCAGTGCGATACGCTGCTTCTGACCACCGGACAAAGGCGAGCCATCAGCCGCCACCACGGTCTCATATCCCTGCGGCAGCGTTGCAATCATGTTATGAACATCGGCCAGAACGGCGGCATCATGGATCTGTTCGTCAGTGGCATCCGCCCGCATCCGGCCGATATTGTCCTTGATCGTGCCCGGGAACAGCTGAACATCCTGCGGCAGGTAGCCGATGCTTTCGCCAAACTGGCGCGGGTCCCAGTTTCGGATGTCCATCAGGTCAAGCCTAACGCTGCCCGATGTGGGCAGGATGGATCCCACCAGAGTTTTTCCAAGCGTGGTTTTCCCCGCACCGGAATTGCCAATGATGGCCAATGTTTCGCCGGGAACCAGCGAGAACGTGATGCCGTTCAGAACCACACGCTTGGTTCCGCCCGGTACATAGAGCAGGCGTTCGACATCCAGACGACCTTCGGGGCGTGGCAAGCGCAGTTTTTCGTATTGCAGGGCCGAAGTCGACAGCAGCGCCTTGATCCGGCCATAAGCTCCGCGCGTCAGCAGGTAGCTGTTCCATCCTTCAATCGAACCTTCGATTGGCGCAAAGGCACGCCCGGCAATGATCGAGGCCGCAATCACCATACCGCCCGTGATCTCTCCTTGCAGCGCCAGAAACGCGCCCCAACCCAGAATTCCGATCTGCGTCAAAAGGCGAACGGCGCGCGAGATCGAAGCGAAGATCACGTTGCGGTCCTGTGCCCGCACCTGCCAGGTCAGGGATTGGGCAGTGTCCCGCCCCCAGATCCGCACGGCCTCGGGGATCATTGCCAGGGCGTTGATGATCTGGCTGTTGCGAGACATCGAATCCAGATGCAGGTTTGCCATGGACTGTGCCTTGTTGGCCTCGGCAAACGGCTTGGCAGTCATTTTCTGGTTGATCAGCGCAATCGTCATCAGGATCAGCGCAGTAACCACCACGATCATGCCCAGTTCCGGATGCACCAGGAAAATCATCAGAATGAACAGCGGCGCAAACGGCACGTCCAGAAATGAAAGCAGCGTGCCCGAGACCAGAAAACCACGAAGCTGTTGCAGATCGCCCAATGTCTGATACTCGCGCCCGTTTCCATGCAGCGACGCATGGGCCGCCGCGCTCAGAACCGGTGCGCCCAGCCGGGCCGCCACTTCAACCCCCGTCCGCATGAGCATGAACCGCCGCACCGCATCAAAAGCTGACTGGAAGACCACTGCCCCTGCAACGATGGCCGTCAACATGATCAGCGTATCCAGCGACCGGCTGGTCAGAACCCGGTCACTGATCTGGAACAGATAGATCGGGATCGCCAGGATCAGGATGTTCGTAGCGCAGGTCAGGACCAGAACAAACGCAAGATTGCGCCGGATCGCCCGCATCGAAACGCGCAACGTGCGCTGGAAGTCTTCGGGCGGGGTGCGTTTGTGGAAGGTTTGGGGTGGCCCGTTCCCATCACCGCCGCCGGAATTCGTTTGCAACAGTGGCTGGTTTGCCTTGGCCTCGATCGTGGTGCCTATGCCGTTCCCACCGGAAGCGCGCGCAGAGGGGGTCTTGCGCGCTGTCGAGTCCCCGGCAGATGCCGGATCCGGGCCGTCGGCGTCGGCCACCCCATTGCCGCCACCCGCCGGGTCTTCATTTTGCGCGGGTTGCGGTTGCGCACGCTGACGGGGAGGATCAGCGCGCCGTTGTTCGCGTGAGCGTTTTCGGTCTTCGGATTGCTGTGGTAGTTCGGTTTCAACCGGCGAATCTGGATCTGACACAGACACGCGCATCTCCTGCGTCAGGTGCAACCGGGCTTTGGCCCGTCGTGCTGCGGGATCTGCCCCACCGCCTGCGCGCTGGCGCTTCGGGCCCAAACCGCCCTGCCTGTCCAGGGGACTGGATAAGAGTGGGCGGCGCGACGAAAAAACAATCGACATATACAAACCTTCTGGTCACTCGATAAAAACTTGGGGGGGGGGGGGGTCAGGCCAGCATGGATTGCAGGCCGTCATCTGGTGTCGTTGTGTCAGTGGATTGTGCGTGCAGTGCCAGGGCCGCATCGGGTTGCGGCACAGACATGTCCGCCATGATTGCGGCGATCGCCTCGTTGGTCATATCTGTGATTTCCTGGTTGTCTGGCACGTCGATCAGGCTGGCCTGATGAAGCAGCAGGTCGGAGTAAGATCCGTCAGCGGCCATTACCGTCGAATCCACGCCCATTTTGGTCAGATTGACCGAGTTCAACAGGGCGTTGCTGCCTGCGACGACCTCGGTATCGGCGGCACTGGGACCGGACAGGTCAATTTGATCCTGATCCAGCATCATGGTGACCTGTTCAACGATGTTCACCTGCAACAAGTCTCCGTCGATCTTGAGCACGCGCATCTGTTCCATCCCTGCGAACAGGGGATCGTTGAGCAGCGCATTCTCCAACGCATCCATGTCCGTTTGATCAAGCGCCATGGCATCGGACAGGTTCTGTTGCAGACCCTGATGTGTATCTTCGCCTATCGTTTTGACCGACGCGTCATTCATGATCACATTGTCATCATCTCCGGCCATTGCGCCGGGCATACCGCCGCTGATGATATCGTCATCCATCAGGACGTTGGTCTGGTACAACATGTCCACGGAAATCATATTCCCGTCGATCATGATCAGGTCGTAAAAACTGCCCAGCTGCACGATGTCGGTGACATTGAACATTTCGTTGTCGCCCAACGCGTACAATGTCGATGCGGCCGAAATCTCGGTCTGTATGTTGTCGATATCCGTGCCGTCGATAACTTGTTTGACGAAGTTTGCCACAACCAGATCACCGTGGACCCAATCCACAACGATGAACTCAGGTTGTCCGGTTGTTCCGGCGCCATTGTCCAGCCAGGGGGCATCTCGGCCTTCGACTTCAATCTTCGAGGACTGAATCACGTTGGTGCCGCTGCCCGTTCCCGGCGCCCCCACATCCCAATCTGATACAAGCGCAACCTGGCTGATGGCGGTCAGGCTGATCGCCTGCCCTCCGACGGCGATATAGGGGGCATCAACCCAACCCACAGATGCCGAAACGGCATTGATCGCAAGGTTTCCTCCGGTCACGACCAGGTGTCCGTCATCAAAGTCAGGATCTTTCGACTGATCCCACTCGGCCGGAAGCATGGACTCGGCCTCATCCTCTCCGGCTTCCTCCGGTTGATGGAACGCAGGCAGGATGTCTGTCCATACCGGAGCGTCGTCAACGTACTTGCCGTTCACGATCACCCCCAACGCATCATCGCCATGAAACTGATGTACCGTGACCCCGTCGATATTCGCGTTTGCCGGGGCCGTCATCTGTTGGGCCAGCGCCTCGAGCATTTCGGTCGACTTGTAATCCGCGAGCGAAAGCGAAGGGGCTGCCACGGCATGAAGCGACAGCGCCATGTCCAGCATCTCTTCGCCTTGGGCGATCAGCGCCTCGGTATCACGAAAGTCCCCTTCCCCCACCGTGTCGTTGTCGCGCATGACCACCTTTTGCACGGTGAACGTCATTGCCGACCCCAATGGCACCGTATCCGGTCGAAGAATGATCAGTTCAGGTGCGGAAGACGGGCCGGATATGCTGTCTGGAACAAATCGCGCGGACTCCGCGCTGTCACCGTTGAGGATGATGACCGCCTCGTGCACCGGCCCGACAGGAGCTTTTGGCAACGGCAGCTCCGGCTGAGAGGGAAGAAAGTTGAACGGCAGGGCTTTGTATTCGCCCGCCGGGATATCCAGATCAGCTTTGATGTGAATCGAGGTTGGCTCGTCAAGCCCGTCTATTTCAGCTTTCCGCCTCAGGGCGCTGAACTCCTCGTACTGATCCCGCAGGCGGGCTTGTTCTATCGTAAGCTCAAAAGTTCCAACAAAATGCGCTATCGTTTCCGTAATACCGTCAAGTGCCATGTCGGTTATCCTTTTTGCCCGCGGCGGCTCGTAATTACCGCTTTGGGTTCAGTTGGGCCGGGGCCGCGTTTTGCGGCCCCGGCATTTTTGAAAGGTAGCAAGGCCCGAAAATGCGAGCCCCGCCTTTTGACTTAAACGTCAGTGTCGTCGCTGGCGTGGGACATGGTCATCGAACCACCCACCATGGTCGTATCGACCGTGTTGCCCAGAACGTTGGCGCCCATGATGATCGACTGGTTGAACGCAGACGTATCAACGACAGCCGCAGCCGATGCATAGGACTCGCCGGTTACGATACCATCGCCACCATTGTTCGCGCCCCAGGCACCACCATTGCCGCCGGCACCACCGTCACCTGAATAGGCGCCGCCACCGTTACCACCGGTGATCATGCCACCCATGGTATCGCCTGACGTTGCAGTGCCCATCGAAGCCCCGCTGGTTCCGCCGTCCGCGGCGGATGCGCCACCAGCACCACCGTTACCCGAGTCGGCCGCACCAGCTGCATCGCCAGAGCCAGTCGATGTGGCATCATTGTCGGAACTGCCTTCGCCACCGTATCCGGCAATTGCTTCGGCCAGGCTGTCAGCCGCACCGTTTGTGTCGGCATCTCCGAAGATGTCGGCAGCTCCGCCGCCACCCGCGGTATTGGCCGCGTCGGCAGACCCGGCTCCGTTGCCGGTAGACGATGATGTCGGCGTCGTGCTGCCGCCCGCGCCGCCGTCGCCGTCGGCAGCCGATGTTCCGGTACCGGCCGCATCCGCTGCGCCATCTGCTGCGTTCGACCCGCCGTCACCGCCGCTGCCGTCGGTGTCCTGCGAGTTGCTGGCCGCACCGTTCACGTCGCCTGGGCTCTGGTCGATGTCCGGCCCGCTTGCCGACTGATCGCCAACACCCTGAGCATCGGAATCCGCGTCAGCGGTCCCACCCGAACCGTCGCCGCCCGAGCCGTCGCCACCCGAACCGTCGCCGGCCGTGCCGTCGCCACCGGTGCCGTCACCGCCGGTTCCGTCGCCGCCTTCGCCTGCTTCGGCGTCAATCATGCCCAACTCTTCCTGAAGAGCCATGATTGCAGCTTCGACCATCGCGCCGAATCCACCTTCGCCGTCGCCGCCGGTGCCGTCGCCACCGGTGCCGTCACCGCCAGAGCCGTCACCGCCGGATCCGTCACCACCGGTTCCGGTTCCGCCAGAGCCGTCAGCCGAACTGTCCGCGCCGCTGTCAGCAGAGCCATCCGCAGTGTTGTCACCCGCAGTGGCATCATTTGCATCGGTGTTGCTGTCGCTGGTGTTCGAAGCCGAACCATCTGCCGCAGCATTACCGTCGCCACCGTCCGCGCCGGACGCGTCCGCGGCGTTATCTGCCGTTCCGGTACCCGTTCCGGTCGAGTCGGAGTCGCTGTCGCCGCCGTTTGCGTTACCGGATGCATTCGAACCGGACAGACCCAGGCCCAGGCCCAGACCAAACGAATCCGCGCTGCCGCCGGCTCCGCCGGTTCCGCTGCCATCGGCACTTGTGCTGCCATCGTTGTCAGATGACGCGGAACCATCCGCGGCACCGCCATCTCCTCCGGCACTGTCACCGTCGGATCCTGCGCCCGCCATACCAACACCGTTGCTGGCATTGCTTGCGTCACCGGTCGATCCGCCCCGGCCGCCGCTGGAATCGGCATCGGCACTGCCGGTATCGCCACCGTCAGCCCACGCGTGGCTGCCCAGCGTCGATGAATCGGCCGCGCCGCCGTAACTGGTTCCGCCGTCGCCCGATTTTCCACCGCCGGCATCCGAGCTGATACCTTCAGCCGCAGTAGCAGTACCACCATTGGCATCGCCGTTCTGGTAGAAATCGGCATTGTTGGATACGCTTGGTGAGTCCAACGTGTCATCATCACTCAGACTGGCGACCTGGCTGTTCACGGATGACATCGCTGTTCCGGCGCCGTCCATCGAGACATCCAGATTCATGTCATCGCCTGGATCATAGGTCAGATCGCGACCAGCAGTGATCACGTCACCCACTGTCGCCGAGTCGCCGAGGTCCAGATCAACCTGATCATCGTCGCGCGGAATCCACTCACCGCCGCCGAAATCGATGTTGATTGAGTTGCTGTTGGAGTTGTCGTTGGTGTTGTCGCCGGCATTAAGCGTCTGGTCCTGATCCTGACCCTGGTCCTGATCCTGACCCTGGTCCTGATCCTGACCCTGGTCTTGATCCTGACCCTGGTCCTGACCCTGATCCTGGCCTTGCTCGTTGGCGTTTTCTACATTTTGGTCCTGCTGCTGTTGCTGCGCAGTCACGTCGGCTTCGACAAGGGCCTCATCAACCTGAATTTCGACATCCACCGGAGCTTCGAGGTTTTCGACTACAATTTCGTCAACGGTCGTTACGTTTGTATTGTTTACATTACGTCTCATAACAAATTCCCATTACTGGAACGCCTGACCGCCATTCATCTACAAAGCGGCAACGGGCGTGATTGAAACTTAAATACCCGCACAGCGTTCAAGCACGCTGAATGCGGTCCACGATTGTTTTCCTGAGGCCACCTCCTTTCCCGGCTAAGCCGAATTCGCGGCCGTTCACAATCGATGCTGAAATACGCAAGGAACGGGCGCGGCAGGGACAGACGCTTTCACAATTAAAGCCTGACCATGTTTGCAGCGACGCACGCTTGCGACTAGCTAACTGAAAGTTCTGATATGGATAACATGTTGTATTTTATGTTTATTTTAAAAAACCGCGAAACTATTCCCGACCTGGATCAAAAAGTTCTAAACAAGAAAAACAACAAAAAATAATGCAATTGTTTCCGCCAGTTACACAATGACAAGCCGAAAAACCTAAACAATAGTTCTATATCTCGGGCACTTGAACTATACCGTCTGGTTGTAGAAAATCACGTTTTCAGCTACAATAAATCTTACGTAATTCTTTGATTAGTTAACTACTTTTGCACCGGCAATTCCATTTCGATAAAGCCATTTCCGGTTAACCCCGTTTTGTGAGGGAATATAATGAGTGAGTCTTTGAACAATGAATCTGGCAATCAGAGTCTTTATTCAGAAGATTTTTCGATTGTCTTCCTCGGGAAAGAACTATTCTATTCAAATCAAACCCTAAGAAGCGTTCAAACTGAATTTGGCGTCCGCGCTTTTCGCTTCGAAACACTCGAGGCCATGCGCTCAGTTGTTCCGGACAGCGGCAAGATCGTCGTCGTGGATCAGATGTTGATCGAGGACCTTTTGGCGCGCCCCAATGCATACTCCAAAAGTGCAGGTTCCGGCTGTCTTGCCTTCGCCTATCGCAAAGAGGATTCGGCCCGACACCTGTTCGAAGACTGGCACCGCGCGCAGTTTGGAGATGTAGGCTTTCTGCCGATGAATGTCGCGCCGGACGCGTGGCGGGCCATCCTCAGATTGCTGATGCACGAGGAACTGTATCTTCCCAGCTTCCTGGCTGACTGTGTCTCATCCCCCTGTCAGCGCGCGCCTGAAAGACCACGGCAACGGGAAGCCATTACATCCAACGGCGCGGATCGGCATGCACAATACTCCAAGCTGACACGCCGCGAAAAACAGGTTCTGCAACTGGTCTCAGAAGGCAAAAGCAACAAATTGATTGCGGCCAAGCTGGGCATCACGGAACACACGGTCAAGCTGCACATGCATAACGTTGTCGGAAAGATCGGCGTCAGCAACAGGACTGCGGCTGCTCATTTCTATTTCGAGGTAGCGCCTCACGAGGCGCAGCAGACCGCCCTTGACTGATCCGTTTGAAGCCCGGTTCGACCGCCTGATCCTTCTGGTCGGCAGGCTGAACTATATGTGGACAAACACCGAAAGCCTGCTGATTCACCTGATCGCCGGCCTGACCGGAACGTCCAAGGACGTGGCCGTAATCATCTTTTTGACTTTGAACACCACCCGCGCGCGAATAGATCTGGTTGAAAGACTTGCAAAAATGGAAGGGCGCCCTGCCCCGGTTCGCGATCCGATCCTTGAACACACGCAAAGGCTGGCCAAGCTTTCCGGCATCCGCAACAAGTACAACCATTGCATCTATTCCTTCGACCCTGAAAGCGGAAACCCGAAAACGATCCTCATGCGGATCGCTGACCGCAAAACCGACATAAAACTCGGCCGCGAGGATACCGTCGACGACGATGCTCTGCTCCAGATCGAAGCAGTCGTTGATCAGCTGTCAGCCGCAAACAGGGACATTTGGAAACTGATCCGACAATTGGGGTTTCCGGTTTAGGGCCGGTTGCACAGCAGAGTTGAGCGGGGCCTTCGCAGCACCCGTGCACCCCCACGGCGCGTCCTGCCACGCACGCATAAGTCACGGCATCTTTTGAAAATTTTTGTGGTGCGGGCGGTGGGCATTGAACTAGCGTTCTATCGCGCTGCGATACATTCCGAGATATCCGGTAAAAAACCCCAATTATCTAAAAACATTGATAATTGCCGTTCCGGGTTGTTCCGAGGTGCTCCATGATATACAAGATATAGAAGTGGGACTGAAAGTTGGACTATTCGAAAGCCCCAATCTATTATGCGCCAGAACAACAAGCTCAGTGGAGCCAAGGTCAGAACTGCCGAAGCCGGTAAATACGGCGATGGTGGCGGGCTGTGGTTGCACAAGCGTGATCCAAAACAGGGCAAGTGGGTGCTGCTCGTCACCGTGCACGGTCGCCGCAGGGAGATGGGTCTTGGTGCCTATCCGGGCGTATCGCTGAAAGAAGCTCGTGAAGAAGCAGAGAAATGGCGGGCAGTTGTTCGAAAGAACCTGGACCCCATCAAAGAGCGGGAGCGGGAGCGCCGGCAGGCCGAGCGGAACATGCATCTACTAAGGGACATTGCCCTTGATGCCTTCGAGTCCCGCAAGGCTGAGCTTAAAGGTGATGGCAAAGCTGGGCGCTGGTTTTCCCCGCTGGAGCTACATGTACTGCCGAAACTGGGGAAAGTGCCTGTTGCCGATATCGACCAGGTTGACATACGGGACACCCTGGCCCCGATTTGGCATGACAAGGCCGAAACTGCCAGCAAGGCGATGGACCGACTGGGCATCTGTCTGAAACACGCGGCAGCCCTTGGGTTGGATGTGGACCTGCAAGCCACCATGAAGGCGCGGGCGCTCCTAGGTAAACAACGCCACAAACCCAAGAACATCCCTGCGCTGCCTTGGGCGGAAGTGCCAAGTTTCTATGCCAGTCTGGATGAAGGTACGACAACGCACCTCGCGTTACGGCTGTTGATCCTGACTGCGGTTCGTTCGGGCCCGGTGCGCAAAGCTCATGAGTATCAATTTGTGGATGACGTATGGACGATACCTGCCGGAATCATAAAGGGTCGCAGGGATGCGACAGAGGATTTCCGTGTGCCGTTATCAGATGCTGCCTTGGAAGTGATTGAGGCAGCCAAGAAGCAATCGCGTGATGGCTTTCTATTCCCCAGCGTCCGCAAGGGCGTTATTTCGGACGCAACAATGTCCCGTTTGATGGAGCGCAGGGGAATGGAGGCGAGACCTCACGGGTTCAGATCCAGTTTCCGGGATTGGGTGGCAGAAACTACAGACACCCCACACGAGGTTGCGGAAACATGTTTGAGCCATGTCGTGGGCGGCGCTGTTGAACGCGCTTATCGACGCACGGATCATTTAGACCAGCGCCGAATACTCATGCAGCGGTGGACAGATTACGTGACATCTAAGCAAGCAGATATAGTGAGGATTGGATGATGATTGCGCCAGAAGGCTTCAAATCACTCGCTGACCTAAGGGACGCAATAAACCCTGAAATTAGAAAGCAAGTTCGCGACGCACTTGGAGGTGAACCTTGGAAAATTCATGAGGGAATTGATACCCTATTGAACGACCGCCTAACCCCACCAAGTTACTCAGTGCTCTCGGTTGTTGTTAATGAAATTGTGGCAGGTGCAATAGCGGAGCCAATGCTTAATCTAGATCTTTTTATCAGCAGTGGTTCTTCACTAGTTAGCTTACCTTCAGCGTTTCTCCGGCCATCTGTGCGCCTTGTGGAGAGTGGGGCACCCGAAGGTGCATCGCCAAGACTGGATTTAGTAAAAATGTTCCGGTGCGGCGAGCTTATTGAAACGCTATGCACAGACGGATTCTACAAGCTTTCAATTCAACGGCCTTGGTCCGCTAGGTGGGTAGTCGTTAACTACACGACGGGTTGCATTGACTTAGCTGCGCTCGAATCTGCTTGCAAGATGAGCGCCTTATTCGACGAACTGGAAGATATCCGCACGCAATACTACAACCGTACATCTGGGCTTTCAGGTGTCACATTAGATAGAGAAGAAAGATACGCACGCTCTCATTACGGATCTGACCAAAGAATGCCCAGCGTCCTCAAGATGCTTTCTCCACACAATGGCCAACCCGTTTTGCTGAGCAATGCAGCGCACGATAGAGTGCTCAGTTGGTTGGGTTTAGAAATAGAAAACGACAATTCTCTGCAAATTGATGAACTACAACCCAGCGAACTAATCCTAATGGAGTTCGAGGATAACCCAGCGAACAAGAGCGAAATTAAGAAGCGTCTATTTCCCGAAATGAGCGGACGAGAGTTTGACAAGCACTGGTGGGCCGCAAGTCAAGTAAATCCCAATCTTTCAGCGCCAGGTAGAAAAGCGGGCTCGGAGCATTCGTGACATGAAGTCTACCATATCCCCTACGGGAGATTGATGGCCGTCGCTCAAATCGACGCCTGAAAATTCCATAACCTCCATATCCCCTGCGGGATTTACGAACAAATTATTGATTTCATGCAGTCTTTTTTAATACTCTTGCTTTGCCCATCCTTCTAGCATGTTCCATTTCATGCAGGAGGCAACCGAGATGTTGGAAAAGCATTACCGGCGCACCGAAGTTGAAGAAATCACCGGCCTGAGCCGCAGCACTATCTACGACATGATGAACCGGGGAGAGTTCCCGCGTCCGGTCAGGTTGACCGCTAAAGCTGTCGGCTGGCCAGAAAGTTTGATCCGTGGTTGGTTAGAGAGCCGCCCCGAGGTCGTTTAACGAAAACCCGCGCCATGGGTCAAACATGGACACGGGACATTCGTTTTACAGTCTTTAGCGGGACTATGCGAAATGTAACGTGTTCTGACCTAAAGCACAAGCTTGAGGAATTGAGCATGAATACCGAAACACCCGAAATACTCGTTAGAAACGCATTGTGGGTTACCGCATGGCGTGACCTGTCGCCAGACACCGAACCGGCTGAATACCGGGTAACCGATGAGTCCGGTGAAACTCGCAACATCTGGGTAAGTAAGAATAAGCGCCGCATGCTAGATTCGTTAATTGACAGCCCGGTTCACTGCGCATCGCCCTGCCGTTTGAGTCACCTCGTTATGGGTCTACGAGATGAGCAGGGCCTGAACATTGAGACGGTATGGTTCGACAACGACCCAAAGGCCGGACGCAGCCGTTTTGGCGTGTACAACCTTCTGGACAGTGTGACCCGCATTGGCGGTCAGGAGGTGGCGGCATGAGAACCCGCGACCTCCAAATCCATGCCCTTCGTCGCAAGCATGGTCTTACAGAGGCCGCTGCCCGCATTGTCGCAACGCTGTATTACGGGGAGGGTCGCTAATGGCCCTCATCACCCAGATTCCAAAGAACAGCCGTGAGGAGTTCCGCGTCAGCCGGGATGACTCCCAGGGGCATGACCTCAACAACATCCGCGTGTTCTTCATCTCAAAAGACGGAGAGATGCTGCCAGGAAAGCAAGGTGTCGCCTTCAAGGCTGAATTGCTGCCTGAGTTCATAGACGCGCTCAACAAAGCGGAGGCTGCGTAGATGGGGCGCGACAAGAAAAACGAGAAGCGCGTTGAGCATTGGACCAAGCTTGTTCGCAACATGATGGAGGAGCCCGCTTGGCGGGCCCTCTCATCAACCGCGCAGGCACTGTATCCATGGCTAAGGCTAGAATGGCGCGGGGCGGGCAACAACAACAACGGCAAGATTAGCTTGAGCGTCAGACAAGCCGCTGACCGGTTAGGCGTGTCGTACAACACAGCCGCCAAAGGGTTTCGCGAGTTACAGGCAAAGGGCTTCATTGCTGTGACACGCCCGCCCAAACTTGGCACCAGTGGCGTCGCATCGTCTCCGCTGTTCGAACTAACCGAAATCTCGCTGCCGACCGCTCACGGTGAGGCTGGCCGTAGATTGTACAAGCAGTGGTCTGAAGGGGCAGATTTCCCAGTTGTGAAAGCCCCGGTTCACAACCCGACTGGCAAGGGCGGAAAAACAAAACCCTGTCTTAAAAACTGCGACGAGACCGTCGTAGATTTTGCGACGAGAATGACGGAGGCGACGCAATAAATGCGACGGGCCGTATCAATAATTGCGACGAAAACACCCGATTTCGGCAAGTCCCCGTCGCAATATTTAAGACATCCTTAGTCTACCAGGGGGTCTGGGGGAAACAGACACCTTCAACACTAACAATCCAACAAGCGAGACATGAGCAATGACTGACGAAACCAAAGGTGACATCGTCCCAAAGAAAAGTGAGCCAAGCAAAACGGGGGTCAAATTCGAAGGTAGCAACAAAGAAGGTAACATTGTCGAGCTAACCAAGCACGACGGGTTAAGGGAAGTGTTCGGAACAGACTGCGATGAACTGGCCAGTGCCTTGATGGCTCACTGCCTAAAAGCACTGAACAACGCGGAATCTGGTAGCGCGGGTGAAGTAAACGATGAGCGGGCATTCATGATTTCCATCATCCACGACATTGCGCCACGAGATGCCGTTGAGAGAATGCTGGCTATCCAGATGGCAGCCACGCATGTTGCAACAATTCGGTCGGCCCGGTGGCTTGGTGCCACGGAGACAATCCCTCAAGCCCAACTCCACTACACGGGATTCAACAAACTATCGCGTACATTCGCCGCCCAGGTTGAGACGCTTCGGAAGCACCGAAACGGCGGCAAACAGACGGTCACCGTTCAGCACGTGAACGTTGAAGACGGCGGACAGGCTATTGTCGGTAACGTCGAGACGGGGGGAGGCAAAAAATGAAACATGCCTCCAACCCCATGCAAAAGGCACATGAGGCCCCCCGATGCACGGCGAAGTCCAAACGCACGGGCCTGCCTTGTAAAAACCCGGCGGTAAAAGGCTGGACAGTTTGCCGGATGCATGGCGCTGGCGGTGGTCACGGTCCTGGCAAGGCCAACCCCGCCTACAAACACGGTATGCGCACCAGAGAGGCTCAGGAGATGAGGAAAGACATCAACGACCTTGTGCGTCTGGCTCGCGAACTGGAACAACTGTTAGATAGCAGCGGCCAACGGTAACAGCAGAGATGGGTCACAGAGCAGGCTGCGAAAAAACAGCTTCAGCTATATTGGGGTCGACAACCACAACGTCGACATTGGCGACCTCGTCAAACATCTCTGTGTGTAGGGTTGAACCCAAAACATTCTGCATCTTTGCCTTGTAACCGTTGATGACGGCATTCAAAACATCGGCGTATTCTTTGGGGGCGAGATTGCCGGCCTCAAGCTCATTGTATGCATCCAAAAGGTCACGGCGCACTTGCAAAACAAGCTCTTGATTGGAGTCGATATGCATCTGCATGAGGTCTGGATGCTCGTTCTCCGATACCAAAAATTCAGTTTCTTCAGAGCATCTAGGATATTTTTTCGTGAGGCATCCATTGCATATGCTGCGCCATTTCTCAGCCCCTTTCCCATCAATAGCCAGTAATCCCAACCTGCCATAGAGGGTGTGAGTCAAGTAGGCCCAGCCTTTAGATTTGTAGCCCTTTGCGTCGTTTACTTCGAGCCCAGCAGTACACATAATTCTGTTGGTCGCTTGATGACAGACGCCGTCAAGGCCGTATCGAATTCCCGCTAGGCCCTTTGTCACTGGATCAGTTCGCATTTGCGAAAGACAGTCGCATTCGGGTTGAAAAGCCATCCCATGACCAATAGAGCGCTGGTTTTCATCGTGGTCGCCCCCACATGGCCAAAGGTAGTTTCGCTTTCCGGCGTCATTGTATCCCACAGCATAAGTATGGTCGGCATTTGATTTTATGGGATCAATGAACGCGCCTTGCGCAAACATTTCGACCTTGCGTTTTTTGTAGGGTCCAAAAATATCGAACTCATCATGCCACAGCCTCTGGCGTTTGTTTTTTACCGGGTGATACACTTCTGCGGCGACGTATCTTGGCCTTGCCGGATCGATACTTATCCGAACCACAACTTCGTGATTAAGAAACGTCCATTTGTGACTGTCTTCACTTGTCCAACGTCCCTTGGCGGGATCAAGACTAACGCGATACGTGTACGGGTTACAGCCCGTCACTTTCGTGGGTATTTCAATGCTAGCCTTGGGAAATTCTACATTAACTTTGCCATGAAACGTGACTTTAAATCCTGGAGCGACGCCGAGTTCTTGCTTTGGGATTTTGTAAACTGCCATGAAACCGTCCTTTCAAATCAATATCTGAAGAACGTAATCTCATAGCGCAAATTCGTCTGTGACCTTTTCCCTAAGGCTTCGTGTCCTTACCCATGAAGCCCAAAGCGCCTTCATTGTTCAGAATCTCAATCGCAGTATCCAAGGCTTCCTGATCCGAAACAAACTTGTCATCCCAGACATAGCTGGCATCTTCGCAGTCCACCGCTTCCAACGTCCACCGGTTTTGGTTGTCCAGACGATACATTTCGATTTCGAACCGATACCCATCAACAAGCTCGAACTTGCACTTGTCTGACATTACTAATTTAGGTTCATCGATATTCGTTGGTGCTCTGTACCCGCGTTCTTATTCAGTCACTCTGATATCAAGACAGCCGGTGTTTTTTGCCAGAAAAACATGTCGGGGTACGACGCGCCAAACTCGTACCCCCTCATTGAAATCGCTAAACCCCATCATGGCGCGCCGCATAACAGTGATATGGGAGCGAAGTGTTCTGAATGCGACCGTTCAATGAAGATTACGAAAGCGCCACGACATTTGAAAGACACGGTTCGTGCTTCGGTCTGTTTTACGGAAAGCTCGTGGGGTGGCACACCGTACTAGGTAACCCCCTCAAATCCAGTCGGAAAAACCAGAAAGTGCTAAAATAAAAGCATGCCACCCACGTCAAGAGGATCGCATTGTGGCAAAGTTGTGTCCATAGCTCGTTCGGCAACTGACTGTTTACCCCACGGAAACGAACCATTTTGACCGAAACAGCGCCGTTACGGGAATCCCCCAATTTCGGGCTTCGCTCAAATTGAGTAATGTGGGATCAGAATAACCACTTACCCCCTCGTGACGAAGATAGAGGCTGGCCTCGACCCCCTCAGCCAGCCTCTATAAATGTTCCGGCCATCCCGGCAGGTTTCTTGGAGCTGGGACGTCATTCTGAACTAGCCAATCACGAATTGCTGCCCAGTGGTCCTGTGGTCCGGCTGTGTACCGCCGTGAATGCAAGTCGGCTATCTGCCGTTCAAGGGAAGGCCACCAGTGTAACTTGAACCTTAGGCTATGGGATTTGGCCCAAGTGCGTATTGCAGCTTGCCAGTCATCAACTCGCCGGGATTCAAGCTCTTTGTGGAGGTCAAAGGGGATTCTATAAGGCCAATCTGACATGAAGAACAGATAGCGAACTTCAGGAGCTTGTCCAATCGGATTTAGAAGCTTACCGTCGTCTCATGTGCAATCTGTACTCCAACACGATCCCCGCCGAAGCGATGCGCCGACTGTTTGATGTTTCCGTTGAACGGAACTATCTCGGGAATGCTGAACCCCTACCTGCAATTTTTCCGAAACACATGGGGCCGGTCGTCAGGATGGCAGAGGATGGAAGACGGGAACTCTTACCACTTAGTTGGGGGTTTCGCACAACCAAGAAGTCAAAAAAGACAGGGTCGATCATCCAGCCTGCAGCATGGAACAACGCGCGAGATGACAAGGTACGCTCAAACGGACTGTGGAAAGAAAGCTTCGAGCGTCGGCGTTGCCTCGTGCCTGCCAGTTCGTTCTGCGAGGCCAAGGGTCGCAATCCTGCGACCTACTACTGGTTTGCTCTCAAAGGCGACGAAGGCCGCCCGCCTTTCGCGTTTGCCGGAATGTGGCAGACATCTCGCTACCAGGGCAAGGAAGGCCCTGAAGAAATCGAGACATTTACTGTCATTACGACAACTGCCAACGAGATTGTTAAACCAATCCATCCGGACAGAATGCCAGTGATCCTGAAGCCTGACGACTACGAACAATGGATGGTTGGTAGTGCAGATGAGGCGTTTGGCCTGCTCAGGCCATACGATTCAGACGACATGTACGTTGTGAGGTCCGGCGAAGGGGAAAGGTCAGACGGCAAAGCCTAGGTCATTTTGACAAATGGCGGATTCAAAGGCGGATCGAAGTGATATCCATCAAGCCGATGAAACTTTTGGCTATCTAATCATAGCGCGTTCCCACATTAGAGGTCCATTCGAAGAATGCGTTATCAACGAGCGATACAATGTAAGACCGAGACTTAGTTACTCTAGAGACTTGAGTGAGTTGCCCAACGAAATCGCCGCTGACGGTCGTAGGGTCAGGGATTTGCTTTGGAGAAGGCGAGCACCTGCAGGCTGAGCGACGAAAAGCTCAATTTCGTTCAGAGTAGATCCGCCTGGGTTGAGACATGGGAATTCTCGATTGAAGGCTATGGAGCGCGCAAAAAATGATGCACTACCTGGTTGAATGTCGGTGTCAGAGAAGTCTCCTTGGAACGCAGTTCTCGTAGAAAGTCCAATGACAGGCGACAGGTCCTTACCGGAGAGTGCGGATCCTCAGAAAGGTACTCACCACATGTATCTAAACCCACATCAGGGTCTTCAAGCAGGTCTGAAAAAAGTCGCCCATGAACGAAAACAGCTGTTTGCGCTGGTTTAGTCGCTTCTTTTCCGCACGTGTCAATCAGCATTACAACGCTTCCGGACAAGAGGCTCAGAACTTGGCACGCATAAAAGAGCTTAGCGCTCTTGTTATAGGAGGGCACCAATATGAAGTCTATTTGATCTTTGTCGAGGCTTCCCCGGTTTCGTAAAAGAGACATAACAACTGTTGGGTTGTAGGCATCCACACAAATAAGTACGGCTATATTGCCCAGAATAGTTTCATAGTAGACTATTCTAGGGCGTTCCGGAGAAGATATTCTCTCGTCAGTGCGCTCGGCGGCGTGTAGTTTTGGATGCAGTATCGGTCTGCTCGGAATGTCATCGCGTTCTTGGCTTAATAGGGTCTTGTTGGGAAAAATTCGAGCCCTGTTGAGGCACGTGGAAGCCGCCTCATTCTCTTCATGGTCATAGTCGGTGCCTGCAATTAGAAAAATAGGCCTTTCAACCGCATCGATTTTAGCTTTGATTTTTTCTTGAAATTTCTCTTCACACGCCCGGTCAGAGTGTTCTTGGTAGTCTGTTTCGCCAAAACTAATAATGTTTGCACCTTGCGCAATCGCTGTATCGAGCGCGCTCAGACGTTGTTTTTCCCACTTGTCACGATCAAACAAGACTTCTTCGTCCGCGTCCGGGTTAACTTTTACAAATTGGAAACCATTTTTTTTTGACACTCGAAATCGAAAGCTGTTTCCGTGGCCAGCATCGACGTCTCTCAAGCTTGCAATATCATCTCGCGAAAATCCAACCGCTGATAGAGTAATGCTATCTTGTGAGAGTAGCTCTTTTGCATTTTTCTTGCTTTCTGAGAGCCTCTTTCTATCGGGCCGACTTATGTCTTCCGCTGCTTTGAGTATAACGCCGAGTGAAGCTGCTTCGACTAGCTGCTCTCCGTCAACTAATGCGCTACCTTCACGACTAAACTGCTGAAGTGCCACGTGGGCTCGATGGTACGGTTTTAATGCTTCAAGGAAGCGGTCTTTGAAATCACTCAATCTTGGAACCTAACTTGTTACTAGTACAACTAATATGCTGCGCCTATCTGCATTGCCAACTCAGCGGTAGCCCCAACGCTTTTGGGCGTGTCAGTCTCGTTTTCCTTTTCTTCGGCTGTCGAGTCACTTCCCGCATCGACAAGGCCTGAAATGTACGCGTGACAGTCATCGGCAGTAGCCACGAACACGGATTCGGACCCATTTCTTGCGTGGAACGGAACAAATTCAGAGCTTTCCTTCAACGTAAACTCAGGAGTGGACGTCGCATCCTGCCCATTCTCTGGCATAGAAACTGCAGTAATTCTCCTAAGAGTCTTAGCCAGTTCTGAGTTAGCTATCGATTTTGTCTCAACCGACCATGAGAGTTCAGAATATGAATCCCTAATAGCGGAGGATATCTCTGACCCTGCGCAATCCACAGCAAAGACATCGATCCAGCCTGATTTTTCCAGTGAGACGTCCAACGATTGCGCGCTCGAAAAGTCGCTTTCGTAGAGTTGCACAATCATATCGTTTGCAGTTTCAGCATAGGACTTCGAGATTCTATGCAGTTCGCGCACATCACTCTCCGAAAGCGAGCGGTGGGAAAAATTAGAATTACCGACAACGCGGGTCCAAACCTTGCTTTGAGCTTGTCCAGAACAGACGGTCAGGCAGGACCGCGCTGACAGCGTCCACCCGCCAACCTCGATTGTTGTCAATGGAAAGTCCAGGATCAATCCCGGGTCAAACCTAGCTGTAACATCTTCGTCTTCAGCACAGAAAACACGGGCATCAGATTTTGCTGCAAATGCTGTGGTTATCGCACTTAGATAGGCATCTTTTCGCGGAGCTATTTGAAGGCCAATTTTTCTAGCATCTCGGAAGGTGTTCACTATCTGCGCGCCAGATGTATCCTCGCCGCGCTTCTTGGCATTGATAATCGTTCCACTTCTAAATGACGTCGAAAGGAACGTGCACACGAGATGAATCCTCAATCTAGTCTTGAAAAATATGATTTCGGTCAATTTAGCCAAAAATCAAGGCTGGTAGCAAGCTGGCAATTTCAAGATCAATTTCGATGAAGACTATGTCACCAGTTTGGCGTTTTCAGGATACTATGAAGAGCTATCGCAATCATCTGAACGGCAATATGAAATTCAGCTTCGATGTTTGGGCAGGCAGCAATTTTTCACTGCCTGACGTGCTGCTGAGCAAAACAGCCAAGTTCTCACTCACAATACTTTGCACGCCTGAGCCGTGATTTGGCTGCTGGAGTCTCCAAATGCCTGTATCGGCCCCCTGAGTACCTACGGCAGTCCAAAGCATGCCCAGCGGCAATTACAGCGGCACCTATGTCCTGCCCATCCGCGTAGCAGACACCTACCCAGCGGTCATAAGTGCGCTCACCGTTCAAATCGCAGGATATCGACTTACCGCGCAGATAGTTCACCATCCAGCGCTTTGCGTTCCGACCAGACTGTGTGCCTAGTTCTGGAGCGTCTACACCGTTCAATCGCACAGGCGTTCCATCAACGACGATTGTATCAGCGTCTCGCACATGCAGACTGGCGGCACTTGCGGAAGTTGCGAGGAAAAGTGCTAGAGCGGGCAAAAAGGTCTTCATTCTAATATTGATTCCGTATCAATCGCGTCTCGCAAACTCTATTTACAGACTAATACTTGAGTAGCAAACCACTAGAACCGAACGAAAATTCTTCCTTTTTTCCAATAATAACGTGGTCATGGACGAGAATACCCAAGGTGCTACAGGCGTCTTGGATACGTTCAGTCATAGTGATGTCTGATTTGCTCGGAGTCGGATCGCCGGACGGATGATTGTGAACGAGGATGATCGAACTGGCATTCAATTCCAGAGCACGCTTGACTACCTCGCGCGGATAGACCGGCACGTGGTCAACTGTGCCCCGCGCCTGTTCTTCATCGGCAATCAGAACATTCTTTCGGTCGAGATACAGAACGCGGAACTGCTCGATTTCACGATGCGCCATTGCAGTGCGACAGTAGGTCACCAGATCCTCCCATGATGACATAACGTCCCGCTTCATCACTTGCGCTTGCGCCATTCTGTGCCCAAAGGCTTCAACGACACGAAGATGATAATAGACCCAATCGTTAGCCCCTTCGACCTGTAGGACGCGATGCTTCGAAGCTGCAATCACACTGTTGAGGTCACCGAATTCCGCCAATAGGCGTTTAGCCAGCGGTTTGACGTCGATCCTGGGAATTGCGTTGAACAGCAATAGCTCAAGTAACTCGTACTCGGGCATGGGTTCATGACCACCCTTGAGAAAACGGATTCTTAGGCGTTCTCGGTGACCCCAATAGTGTGGACGTTTTGCACCGTCATCTCCTTTGACTAAGCCGCCCCCTGCTGCGCTCTTGGCCGAGAGTCTTTCACGATAGACATACGACGGTGGCGATGCAGGTTCTACAATTGCGTCAGGTGGTGGAATTCGTGCATCTAGGTCCGCAAGGCCTTGCAGGGCATCCTCAGAGAAGCCGTTCTGCCCGTCGTGTCCGACCAACCTGCCATATCGCTTTTGGTCACCGGCAATGACTCGTCTGAGCTGGTTGATTATTTGGCTTTTCATCAATGCATCCAGTTCGCTCGTCTTTATCAGAACGATGCCCGCCGGTTGGTTAATGTAAGGTAAATACAACCATAGCCTCGGCGTCCGTCGCCTCATCAAGTGTTCACGTATTGTTCTTGCCAAGTTTGGGGTAATATGTTACCCTAAAAGCTAAGAGCTGAGTTAACAACGGTGTGATAAATGAGCGTGGAAATCAGAGAAATGATGGCCGCAGTGCGAAAGTCCGAAGTGGAAACCGAAGCCGTATACAAGTGGCTCAACAGTGACCGCTCTGAACCTCTGACACCTGAATTGAAGGCTCGGTTTGTTGACATCGTTGCATCTCAATTTGGTGAGGAAGCCGCCTGCAAAGCCATGGATCAAATCGCAACAAGCGGCATGCCGGAGACAATGCAATGAGCAGAATGGACCACTCAATTATTCTGGGGGCTCAACAGCCTAACTTTAGCAATGCATTGGCACAGGGTCAGGCGCTGCGGATGCGTGAGGACCAAATGGCGGACCAGAACGCCTTGCGGGGCCTGTTTCAGACACATGGCCCTGGCATCCTTACCGGAAACCAAGCTTCAATGAACGTACTTGCTCAATACGACCCCGTAATGGCGTCGGAAATTCAAGGACAGCATCAAGTCCAAGCTCAGCGCAGACAAGTACAAGCTCACCTGAGCGCAGAAGAGCGCAGAAATGCTGAGGCGCATGTTGCAAAGATGAATGCAGCAGAACGCGCGGCCAAAGCAGAGCGAATTCAAATGGGGTTGAAAGCAGCGTACGGCGCTCAGACCCCCGAAGAGTGGGACGCACTGGTTACACAGTTCGGTTCACCTGACCTAGTGGGTGAGTTTGAGAACAAAGACGCCCATGTTCGGCGTCACATGGAATTTGCGGAGATTTTAAAGGCGGATCAGTCAGACACGCAGGATTTCAGCAACTTCAAGGTCGTTGGCAATCAGCTTTATGACTTGTCCGCTGAGGGGGGACCAGCAGTTGTCGGCAGCAGCCAGCAGACGCCGGGGTTCAGCGTAACCACGCCCGACGGCACGACGGTGACGCACGGCTGGCAGGGCAACACTTCGCCCGGCCAGAACCCGAATGTCACAGGAACACCGCGAGATCCGGGAAAACTAAGCACTGAGTTGTCCAAAAAGGACGCCGCCGCACTTGAGGAAATCAACTCGGCAGCTCGCACAGCAACAGAAATTGAAAGCCTTGCCACGCAGCTTGAGGCCGTCGCGCCTCAGGTGGGCTACACTGGCCCTGGTGGGCAAGTGTATGGGTTCGTTGACGATGTGGTTGGATTTCTTCCTGGTGACAGTGGGGCGCGCGGCGCGTTCAAGTCGCTGGCAATGGAGGCCCAACTGACGTTTACTGAAAAGACCAAAGGCGCAATCACGGATCGGGAAATGGGCATGTTCCGCGCTGCTGTTCCTAACCTTGGCCAGACACCAGAGGGAAATGCAGCAATTGCTCAAATCATGAAAGCCGGGGCTGCTCGGGCGCAATCCCGCGCAGCGTTCTTTGAGAATTGGGCGCGCAAACATGGCAGCCTCGAAGGCGCGCAAGAAGTGTGGTCGGAATATATGCGGGATAACCCCCTTATCGCGGAAGATGGGGGCAGCATCAAAGCCAACCCGGAGGGAGATTGGCAAAGCTATCTGAACCGTCAACCTGCCATGAGTTACACGCCTGAGAATATCATGAAGATGGACGCCGCCGCACTAGCGCAGGTGCCGATTGAGAAACTGACCGGGCCACAGCTCGACGCCATGGAGCAGCGCTTTCAGGAGTTGGGCCAATGAATGGGGATGCTCAACAACGGATCGCCAACCGGCGCGCAGAACTAGCCCAGCAGGGCAAGATGACAGGAATGCAAGAGCGCATCGCGAAGCGCAGGCAGCAGCTTTCTGGTGAAGTCGTGGCCACGACTGACGATGGCGGGCAGGTGTTCAGGCTTGAAGATGGTTCGCTGTCTTTCAAGTCGCCGGGATATGCCACCAACGACCAGGACCGTATTGCTGAAATCATGCAAGGCGCGAAGCCCGTGAATCTGGTGCAGCGCGATGTTGACCAACAGCGTATCTCTGAGAACCCTATCGCCGCTCGTGCGCAGGAATTTGTTCAAGGCACTCCGCTTGTTGGGGAATGGGCAGACGAGGCCGTTGGTATGGTAAGCCCACAGGCGGCAGAAAACATGCGCCTGACCTCCGATGCAATGGAGCGACAATACCCCGGCCAGTCCGCAGCCCTGAACGTCACCGGCGGAATTGCCACCGGCTTGCCCCTTCTGGCGGGGGCTGGCGCAACAAAAACCGCTGACTTCGTTGCCAAAGGCGCGAACATGCTGACGCGTGGTGCCCGTGCTGGAGCGATTGCCGCTCCTGCCGGTGCCGTGGAGGGAGCTATAAGCTTTGCGGGGCGCGCGCATGACGGTGAGAGGTTTCAGGAAGGTGCTAAGGGCGCGGGGATTGGAGGGACGCTGGCGGCGTTTCTCGGGCCGGTGGCCTCTGCCACAGGTGAGCAGGTTGTGAAAATCGCAAAGCGGGTGAAGAAACTGGATATCCGCACCATCGCAGACGAACTAGGCATTTCCCCAGCAGCGGCACGTATCGTTAAGCAGGGCATTGTCAGCGATAATCTGGACGAAGCACAGGCCCGACTTGCCCAATTGGGTGAGGATGCACTGTTAGCCGATGCAGGACCGTCTACGGGTGCTCTACTGGATGCAGCGGCCACCACAGGTGGAAAGGCCCTCAACGCTGCCAGAAACGCCGCAGACGGGCGCGCGGCGCGTGTTGGAAAGCGCCTGCCTCAAGTCCTTGACAGTGTGCTTGGCAAATCCAAGGGCATCAAGACCGCTGCCAGGGAAATCTCACAGGGCACTTCCTCCGCCAGACAGAGGGCCTATAACGCGGCCTATGCCCAACCGATTGACTATTCAGGCACCCACGGGCGACAGATTGAATCCGTTCTTTCACGCGTTCCACCCCGCACGCTCAGATCCGCGATTTCCGAAGCAAACGAGGCCATGACGGCCAACGGCCAACGCAATATGCAAATCATGGCTGAGATTGCCGATGATGGCAGCGTGACCTTCCGGGAGATGCCCAACGTTCAACAACTGGATGAAATCAAGAAGGCCCTGGATGGCATTGCGCGGGAGGCCGTTGACCGGTTCGGCAGGCTCACCTCAGCAGGCTTGAGAGCGCGCAAGCTGGCTGGAGAGCTACGGGAGGCCACAAAGCAGGCAGTTCCCCTATATGGGCGCGCTCTGCGCCTCGGTGGCGACAAGGTTCAGCAGGACGAAGGCTTGGCGCTTGGCAAAAACCTCCTGTTCAAGGGCACCACGGTCGACGATGTTAAGGCCTTCCTGAACCAAGGTGTATCCAATGAAGCCCGCCAGGCCGTCCGGCAAGGTGTGCGGGAAAGCATCGAGCACAATCTTTCCAACGTGCGCCGGACCATCACTGACCCCAACACGGACGCCCGTGAGGCGATGCAACTGGTCAAGGAAATGTCGAGCCGCGCAAATGTCGAGAAGCTGCGGCTTGTTCTCGGTGGACCCCGTGCGGATCGGCTGTTGAACGAACTGGACCGCTCAGCGACGGCACTGGAACTCAGGGCGGCAGTCGCTCAGAACTCCAAGACGGCAATTCGCCAGTCCATTCAGGAACAGGTGTCAGACGAAACCGCACCCGGCCTTACGCGGCGTACCGCTGGCAATATGGGTAATCCCTTGGATGCGGCCCGAGAAGTGACGCAATCCATCGCCGCTATCGACCCGCGCAGCCTGTCAGCCCGCGAGAGAGGCATGTTTGCTGAAATCGCCAAGGCGCTGACGGGGATCAAGGGAAAGGATGCACAGGACGCGCTAAAGGCCGTCAGGGGAGCGTTGAAGGGTCAGCCCCTCAAAGACGCTCAGGCCCAGCTTATTGGGCGTGTGGTGGCTGGTGCTGGTGCTATTGGGCTGTATCAGAGCGCCAAGCGGCCCCTAGCACGCACACCGTACCGCTGAGGCAGGCGATAACAAAGGGGACTATGCCGAACTGATGATAAATCTGCATGTACCCCCAGCCAACGGCGAGGACGGTAACCGGGCTGCAAAGCAGAATGAGGATAATGGCAATATTAACAAACAATCTACGCATAGCAATTACGTAAGTGTCCTGGCGCACCACGTCCAGACAGGAGGTACAACATGACGAGTAAAACCGGGATTTGCGGTGCAAACACTAAGGACGGTATTTGCATGAACGCCCCTGTTGATGGCAAGGCCCGTTGCCGCCTGCATGGCGGGCTATCGACAGGCGCGAAGACAGCCGAAGGCCGAAAGCGTCAATCAGAGTGCGCAAGGGCTCTTTGGGCCGAACGCAAACGCCTGCTGGCTATCGCGCGGGAAGTCGAGTGCTCGACCGCCTGAGTAGTGATGGAGCAGAGTTTCGCGACCATTACGCGCGCGCGTGTAGGTCAAACCAGAAAGCCCAATGATTTCAATGCTTGTTCCCAGAAAAGGTACACAGGAAAATGACGGATCGGGAATACTCAACAATTTGGATAGAGCAACTCGACCCGCCCTTTGTGCGCATGGCATCCACCTCTTACCCTTGGCAGAACACGCACCGGATCGCGCAGCGAGCAAAGGCACTGGCGCGAAATTACTCCCGAGGTTGGCATTGCGCCTATTGCGGCGAGCTCATGCCGGAATGGAAACGGATCGACGCCAAGTATTGCAAGGAAGGCTGTCGCAAGATGGCTGCGCGGAAACGGCGTGAGCGTAAAATAGGTTAATTCAGGCTACGTCTAAAGTAGAACGAAATAGATAATTCCTTTCTGCAGCGCTGGAAAAAGGTAACTCAAATGACCGAAATCAATACGCTTGCCGCTCCTACAAACCCCGCCGCTGCTACTGAGCTGGCAAGCAGTATGCAAAAGATTTCCAATCCGCTGAGTTTCATTTTGTTTGCAGCTCCCAGTTTGGCTCGACATAGAGCAATTTTGGTCGCTCGCAAATCGGATGCAGATTTGGGCGCAGAAACCCGCTGTGTCGGGAGCGCAAACCCGCTCAAGTTAAGCACCAAACATCTTACCCTGTGTATGCCGATAACACTTGGAACTTGACCTGTAGCCAAGCTGCATCACCAGAGAGGGCTTTTGCTATTGACGAATTACAAAGGAGGCTTGGGCAGGTCTCTGTCCATCTCTACAAACTCCTTGTGAAACAGATTCCGTATTGTTTCTTTCCTCAGTCTGGAGCCGCCCATTTCTTCGTCCGTGCACAGCTCACAATCACCATCGTTGAGATGAGCACTACGGTTTTCTTTGGCTTGAATCTTCCGAAAGGCAGTTAAGACATTCAGCACCAAGTTCTTCCCCTCCCAGTGTGACACTCAAATCATGTCGCTGCGGGCCCGATCCGAGCCAAAGTGGTGTCCAGGCTCAAGGATCTCCTTCCGTGAGTGCCAACCCGCAGCGACACGGCGGATGTAAGAGTTTCGCTTTGAGACGTAAGGGGGAAGAAAGAGGGGCTTTGCGTCATTATTTGACTGCATGGTCAAAAAGCCTTTACGTAACTGACGTTTGCGTCAACTTCTTAACAGATGCGATTTCCAAAGTGACGCTACGTTCCAATAAGTGCACCAATGCAGCGAAGCGAATAAACCGCCCGTTTACCGGGCCCGGCCCACCGATTGCACTCGGCGTGAGGCCTTCCATTGGGGAAACTCAAATTTGAGCGCATCCTCTAGTATCGTGATGGTAGGTCCAGACTTAAACTGAGTATGCTCAGTCGGTGGTTATCACTACTGGCGCGAACGATTGCAGGAATCTATTGCGACGGTATTGTTCGTTTCGTCATTGTCATGCGAGAAATGTGATTTGTTCGGAAAACTCCTTTGAAACGTACTTCGCTTCTTATTCTGGTGTGCTCTGCTTTGGTCAGCCTAGCTTCCTTGAGAGCATATATTGCTCATTTAAATGACGGTGCTGTTTCACAATTGGAATTGTTGAGTGAGCTGAGTTGGAGATGGCCAGGAGAAGAAAGATTTGGCGGCCTATCTGGTTTGGAAATAAGTGAAGACGGAACAAAGTTGATTGCCGTGTCAGACAGGCCGGTTCTGGTTTTCGCTAAGGTACAAAGACAAGGTGACTCAATCGTCGGCATTCGAAACATAGAGATTGTTCGCCCCAGAACTCCGGGATCAATGAATTACCATGATGAAGTAAACAGTGACCTGGAGGCGCTCGCGTTGGAAAAGAATGGTAGGCTTTGGGTCAGCACTGAAAACTACCACGACGTTGAGTACTTCAACCCCGGAGAATACACGGCAAACCATATCGACTACGAGACCGAAACCCAAGCGTTCAGGTCGTTGCCCTACAATCAGGGCCTAGAAGCGCTCTCACTTGACCCACGGGGCCGGGTCATTGCGATACCAGAGACATGGCCGGGAAATTCCTTTCCTGTATTTCGCCTAGAGAACGGCGAATGGTCTGTATCAGGCGAGATTCGGAAAAGTGGTTCCTACGTGCCGGTGGGAGCTGACACTGGACCTGATGGTCATTTGTATTTGCTGGAACGACGATTTGCTTGGGGGATTGGTTTTTCAAATAAGGTGAGGCGCTTCGCATTCGTGGAAGACAAAATTGTCGAAACCGATACTCTGCTGCAGACCAAAATACGAACCCACGGCAACTTAGAGGGCATTGCAGTTTGGTCCGACACTTCAAATGCAATCAGATTGACAATGGTATCCGATGATAATTTCCGCATGTTCTTAGATACCGAAATCGTCGAATACCGCTGGAATGAGCAGCGTCGCTAATTCCCGTTTGAAGTTGAGGCTTCAATGGAAGCAAACCCTCAACTAGAAACAGTATTGAGCTTCCGAAATCGAAGAGGCGGATTCAACACACGACACGATATCGTCTCTCTCTGAAACAGCTTTTTCGTAGTCGGAAAACACACTTTCGTACTCGTACAGTAGGCTTTGGTAGTTTTCACTTAGTTCTTCAGCGTCATCGCGAAGCGCGTTATGCGAGCTTACCAGGTTATTATAGTCGTAGACCAAGTCATCGTACTCAGTAGCTAGGTCAGTCAAATTGGATTTGCACGTGAAGCCCTCGTAGTCGCAAGTGTATTGGTCGAAGCAAATAGCATACTCATTGACGCATTTACCTTGTGAACTGCAAATCTTGTCCCCGTAATCCAAACAAGCAGGCTGCCCGAAGCTACAAGAAAAGTTCTGTGCAATAGCGGTGTCGGGAAACACCAACCCAACCTTTAGTGATAGAAAAAAAACCGCGAAAAATGCGGGCCGCATCATCATTAGTCACCTTTTCTGACCAGAACCACACCTGGGCCTTTGGCAGTGTCGCCATTATCCAAGAACTGGATGCCTTCAGCCTCTAAAGCCTTTCGCACTGCCTCTGCGTTACTGTGTTGCATTCCGCCTTTTTCAGTCTCAAAGCGGTTGATGGTGGTGAATGAAACCCCAGCAATATCCGCTAGCTCTCTGGTCCCAATTCTAAGGGCATTTCTGGCCATTCTAAGCTGCTCAGGTGTCATTGTGAAAACCTCGTATGTAAAAGTGCTAACAAGGTATTGACTTTATACATACCCTGTACATATAATTAATACACCGTATGCAAAACAGCAAGTAAGGGTTTCCGCCATATATGGCCAACAGCTCGAATCGCTTTGAAAGGATCTGACATGATTGACCGCCGCACGCTTATTCAATCCGCTCCGTTTGCTGCCTTGGCCGCTGGTACCGTAGCATGGGCCGACACGACTGACCCTCACAGACGATGGATTGCCGAACACAAGTCGCTACTGCAGCGCATGTTTGCATCGGACACCCCTGATGTTGAAATGACCAACCCGGACTGGATCCGCAGACAGGAGCTGGAAGAACTGATTAGCGTTACACCAGCTCAGACGGTCGAAGGCGCAGCCGCGCAGTTGGAATTTGCTCTAAGCGATGAAGCTAACTTCGACCTCATCGGCGGTGTTGCCGGGGACTTCGATGCTAAAGCCCTGAGCAACGTTCTAACCACACTCCAATCTTTTTCGTGAAAGGCAAAGAACATGACTATTCACCGCCGCACGCTGCTAAAGTCGAGCATTCCGGCCCTTGTCGGGTCAATCACGCTGGGCGCTGTTGCCGACCCCGGAACACCCATGCAGCGGCTTTATAGCCGCTGGAGGGAAGCCAAGGCCACGTACGAACGGCTCGCAAGTGAGAGCGAAGCACAGATAGAACGGAACACAGTCGCAGGTAATTCCAACGCTCGCCAGATTGACCGCGACCACGAAGCGAACTTTTTGGACCCCACCTATATCGCAATGGTCGAACTGGAAGACAAGATTATGGCGCTTGAGATTGACGACCCGCGTGACTTGGCAATCAAGGTTGTCATTGCCCTGCAGTTTGAGGGCGCGCACGACACGGATCAGTACCGTAGGTTGCAGGCTGATGCCTTAAGCCTGTTGGCTTAGAAGAACGCCATGCTGATGGAGTCAAGACACTGGCAGACGTGAGTGATTGATATCGTGAACCAAGCTGAACGCCGCAGCTTGCAGCCGGTCCAAAATTGGGCCGGTTGTTTCACTGAAAGCAGTGTACCCTTGCCGTATTTTAACGGGGATTAACGGTTGCTCATTCAATATTCTCTGGCTGTGTGGCCAGATGTTCCCAGCCAATCCAGTTTTGCTTGTCTTCACTCCAAAATGGGTCCAGCTTTCGCCATAACTCGTCACCTTCCGCTATCATGAATTCAATGTTGTCCAGGATATCCGCAGAGAACGTGATGTGCTCGAAGTCCTCAGTGACAATCTCAACTGCGCCTTCGTCGGCAAAGCGAAGCATAACCACATCCAATTCCAAATCTGAAATAAAAGCGACTACAGACGGGATGCCGCTGCCGTCATCAATTATTATTGGTTGGTTTAGCGGGAAGCCCCCAGCAACCATTCCAAGCATCTTCTTTACAGTCTCGTGCACTTGCGACTCCTTAGAGCACTAGCAATCGGAAAGCTATTGAATCTAGAGTAACAGAAATTGGCTCGGGCTTATTCATCGCCCGCCATCATTAGGCCAAGTCATTCAGATTCCATCAAGGGGCTATCGTGAATTTTCAGGGACAAGAACTCATTTCGAGAGCGACGTACGTTTCTAACAGAAGCCTTATGGCACTGGCACTTGCCAAGATTCTGACTGTTTATTCTGGGGTGTCTCTGGAAGGATTCACCTTCTTAGGTGTGTCACCAAATCCTACGCAATTGACGACAGTCACGAATTTCATGTTGGTTTTCTTGGCCATCAATCACCTGTTGTCTTGGCTTGGTGACTACAGAAGTTTCAGAGCATGGAACCGTCCGTCCAAGGTCGTTCCAAAAGGCGCAATCCAAACCCAAATGACCAAACCTGTCTCAAACTTGGAATACTTGGCAGAGCATCTGGCTATACAGGTGGAGCACGTTGAAGAGTGGACTAACGATGAAACAAAGAAGCCTGCGGCATCACTGTTGCTTGCATACGAAAGTCTCACTGATGAAGCTGTAAATCTGGTTCGCGAATCCAATCGTCTTGCACTTCACGCTGGGTTCTACTTGTGGGGTTGGTTCCTGTCGTAACCTACCGCAGCAACAATCTATGCGCTTTGGATTTGAGGTAAGAGCAAATGAACTTAAGGAGCCGTGTGGAAAAACTACGAGATGATGTACGGTCACTCGTATCTGAGGCTGACACAACGATTGACCCACTAAAGCTGTCCGCAGAACTTGATAGAATATTAGAGCAGTCGAATAGCTCAAATGAACACCTTTGGCGGAAGTACAATCGCCGAATGGAGCTATGGAAAGAGACACGGCTAGAGATGACAAAAGCGGCGATTGGGTTCGGTCAAGGTGCGATCCGAGCGCTGATACTAATCAACGGCGGTGCCGCAATCGCTGTAATGACATTTATTGGTAATTTTGGCACTGTGCAGGCCGGTTTGATATCGTCTTTCTCTTTAGCGCTTCTGTTGTTTTCGATGGGTGTCGCTGCCGCAGCGCTGGTAGCTGGCTGTTCATATGTTACTCAATTCTTCTACGAAAGCTCATCTGGAAGATTGCTTAAGGCAGGTATCGCGTTTCATTGGCTCGCTGTACTCTCGGCCATTGTGTCACTGGTTTTTTTTGTTTGGGCCCTTTTGACCGCCTATCATGGCTTTGAGCAGATGCAGGTACTACGCTAGCACCCGATGTCGCGTTCAGATTTGTGAAGGCGCTGGCGCATATCCATACTATGGAGCCCCCTTCCCACAGATTGAGGAAACTTCGCCACCTTACCTTTCACAGTGGTGAAAAAATGGGGGCGAACTAATAACGCCGAATCGAGGTGGCCACAGCCTACATATTCCTACTCCATCACGCGGCTACCAAGGCCCTTGAGTGGGCCTCAAAGTGGGACTGCGGCACAAAGTAAAAATCTAAATACTTGTTATTATTATATTATTTTAATAATAGTGGTGCGGGCGGTGGGACTCGAACCCACACGGGCATACGCCCTTCAGATTTTAAGTCTGATATGTCTACCATTCCATCACGCCCGCACGGCGCAGCCCTTGGGGCCGTGCAATTTCCTTACAAGCACAGCGGGATGAGAACAATGCGCTTTGACGCAGATGGGCCGGGATTTTTCGGTGCAAAGCTGCGTCTGCCGTCGCCGTCGTTCAGCGGCTGGGCCTCTCCCCTGTTTCGAGGTCACGTAACAATCGCCTTTCCGACATCATCTCTTCCTCGGCAAACCATCATGGCGCGGATTGCGCTGCTCGTTCACTTTGCGCATGACCTTGGTGTCGCCTCTATTTACCACCACTGAAAACCGTTCTTCGCCCCAATCGCAAAGAAGACCCGACCGGTTTTTCAGCGTCTTGGAATGATCCTTTGTTGGTACTTCCATCGTTTACAAATAATAATATTCAATTTATTGATTTCGTATGAATGGAATTTCTTTGTCCCGACGCAGTTTCCTGTTCAATGCCACGTGCCTCGCGGTACTTGGAGCTCAAACCAGGATCGTGCAGGCAGAGCTGCGGCTCGGCCCATCAGCCCGAATTACAACCGTGTCAGACGGATACCTGTCATTGCCACCTGATGTTGTTTTCGGAGCCATGCCCAAAGAGGAGATCGAGCAAATCCTGATCCGCAATCAAGCGGACGCGACCAAGTACGAGCCAGAGTGCAACGTCACGCTCTATCGAGATGATGAGAACACCGTACTGTTCGATGTTGGCGCGGGGCCGGACTTCATGCCTACATCTGGCAAGCTTTTGGAGACTCTTGAAACAATCGACCTGTCGCCCGAGGATGTTACGCATGTGGTCTTCACCCATGCACACCCCGATCACATCTGGGGTGTTCTGGATGACTTCGACGACCTGCTTTTCCCAAATGCGACGCACCTCATTGGACGCAAAGAATGGGATTATTGGTGGAACCCCTCAACGGTGGACACGATTGGCGAAGATCGCACCGCGTTCGCGGCCGGTGCCAAACGGCGATTGGAAGCAATCGAGGATCAGGTCGCGTTCTTTGAGGATGGGCACGAGATCCTTCCCGGTATTGCCGCACGGGCAAGCTTTGGGCACACGCCCGGTCACATGGCCTTTGAGCTTCGAAATGGGGATGAGTCGGTGATGGTCGTAGGCGACGCGCTCGGAAATCCGCACGTTGCGTTTGAACACCCCGATTGGCACAGTGGAACGGATCAGGACCCCCAGGTCGCCGCAGCTGCGCGTTACTCACTTCTGGATCAGATTTCCGAAGAGAAAATGAGAATGATTGGCTTCCACCTGCCGAACGGTGGAATTGGCCGCGTCGAAAAGACCGGTTCGGCCTACAGGTTCATTGGAGAGGCGTCATGATACGATCACTCATGATTGCGGTTGCTTTCGCCACGCCAACTTGGGCAAGCGAGGATATTGCTGACCAGTATCCGCAAAGCGTTCTGTATTCCAAGCCGGTCGAGTTCATTCCTGGCGTCTATTCCGCCATTGGCGCAACCGCTCCACCGACCTACGAAAACTCTGGTCACAACAACAACCTGAGCTTCATCGTGACCGGTGAAGGCGTGGTCGTTGTCAACGGCGGTGCGGCCTATGTCCTTGCCGAGGCGCTGCACAAGGAAATTCAGGCGATTACGGATCAGCCGGTCACGCTTGTCTTCAACGAAAACGGTCAGGGGCACGCGATGCTTGGCAATGCCTACTGGTCAGAAATCGGAGTTCCAATCGTCGCCCATTCGGATGCAGCAGCTGAGTTCGAGGAATATGGCCCTCAGATTCTGGAAGGAATGAAACGATACAATCAGGACAAGGCAGAGGGTACGTTTCTGGCAGGCCCAACCGAGACATTCGATGATGAATACGTGGTTGAGATGGGCGACTTCCGGATCGAAGCAAAATACCTCGGACCGGCCCACAGCCCCGGCGATATCTCGATCTGGCTGCCGAACCAAAGCCTTGTCATCGCGGGTGACATGGCGTTCCACGAGCGCATGCTGCCGATCTTTCAGGATACCTATACCGCGGATTGGCTGGAAACCTGGGACAACGAGTTCGAGGCTTTGAATGCCACGTATGTCATTCCCGGGCACGGTCATCCCACAAATATGGATCAGGTGCGCCGCTATACACGCGATTACCTGGTGTACCTGCGAACCAGGATTCAAGAACATATGGATGCAGGCGGCGATCTGACCGAAGCCTACTATGTCGATCAGTCCCCCTATGCCCATCTGGACACGTTCGAAGAGCTGGCAACCAAGAATGCCGGGCGCGTTTTCGAACAGATGGAGTTCGAGTAAGTCAGGAATGCTGCAATACCGGCAGCCGCATCAAAAACCTGTGCGTGCCTATCGCCCCAACCCACATGAAGAAAACGGCAAGCCAGGCTGTCAATGACAGGGCGGACCCGCCTGAAAGCCCGGCGCCCACGGCGCAACCTCCGGCAAGCATCGCTCCGAACCCCATGAGGACAGCTCCGACCAGGTAACGTTCCATCGGTGTATCCGAGCCAAAACGTTCGATCTTCCACTCGCCGGAAATGATGGCAGATCCTGCTGCGCCAATGGCCACGCCGGGAACAAGGCCGATGCCGAAAGACAGCGCCACATTTCGCTCTGCAACCAACGCCATCAGCGTGTCTGTGGCCGGGCCGGTAAACGTCACTGAAGACACAGGTACGACTTCGAAAGAAGCTTGCGCGATGGAATATGTCATGAACCACCCAAGCGCCACTGCCCCGCCCACGCCTGCGGCTGTCACGATCTTTGCAGGTGCGACATTTCTATGAAACGCGAACACAATTGCCAGAACAAATCCAATTACGGCAACGGCTGTATAGGCCGGTGGCGAAAGCCCGATTATTGCTGAAAGATCGCGCTGTGCGCCTCCTGAGATGGTCCACAGACCGGAAATCGCTTCACGGGCTGGGCTGAGTACTCCTGTGTAGGCTGCCTGGGCCACCAAGGTCAAAAACAATCCTGTCACAAGTGCACGCAGGTTGCCGCACGAGGCCAAGACCAACAGGCGAGATGCACATCCGCGCGCAAGAACCATGCCTATGCCAAACATCGCTCCGCCGATAACCGCACCGCTAAGGCTGCCGGTTGACGCGATGGCGCGTGCTTCTGAAAGGTCCAGCAATTCAAGCGAGACAAGCGCCTGAACCAGCGTCAGTGCCGCGGTAAAGGCAATCAGCCAAACCGCCAAACGGGGGCCAAGCTTACCTTCGGCAACTTCGACAGTCGACGCGCGCAAACAAAAATGGGACTTCTGAGCCGTCACGCCGAACAAGATACCGACGAGCACTCCGGCAAATGCCAATGCGCCCGGGTCTCCCAGCAGATCGATGAGCCTCTCCATGGGCAGAAACTCTCACTTCCTTGCGTATGTGTCCTTGCCTTTGGTCAATTCGTCATCGTCATTGCGCGGCCATCGGCCGGCGCGCCAATTGGCATTGCGTCCATAACTCTCCCAATGCGGATACCAGCCGGTCGACATCTTCACAGGTGTGCACCGGCGACGGCGTAATCCGCAGGCGTTCCGTTCCTTTGGGGACAGTTGGATAGTTGATGGGCTGAATGTAGATCCCATAGTCACGCATCAGCACATCCGAAATGAAGCGACACTTGACCGGATCGCCGACCATGACCGGAATGATATGGCTTGGGTTCGGTGTATGGGGAATACCCAGATCGTCCAGCCTGTCCCGGACTTCGCGCACGCGCTTCTTGTGCTGTTGCCGCTCTGCATTGCTTTGCTTCAGGTGCTTCACCGAAGCCGCAGCACCTGCGGCCACGGCTGGAGGTAACGCGGTGGTAAAGATAAACCCGCTGGCAAAGGATCGGACAAAGTCGACAAGCTCCTTTGACGCCGCGATGTATCCTCCGACCACGCCGAACGCCTTGCCCAAAGTCCCTTCAATCACGGTCAGGCGGTCCATCAGGCCCTCGCGCTCGGCAATGCCTCCGCCGCGCGGACCGTACAACCCGACCGCGTGAACCTCATCCAGATAGGTCATCGCACCGTAACGATCCGCCAGATCACAGATCCCGGCAATCGGTGCAATGTCGCCATCCATGGAATAGACGCTTTCAAACGCAATCAGCTTTGGCGCATTTGCAGGCAGGTCCGCAAGGTGTCTTTCAAGATCCGCAAGATCGTTGTGCTTCCAGATCCGCTTTTGGCAACGACTGTGACGAATCCCCTCGATCATCGAGGCATGATTCAATTCGTCGGACAAAACTGTGATGCCAGGAATGCGGGACGCCAAGGTTCCCAAGGCGGCCCAATTGGATACGTAGCCGGACGTGAACAGCAATGCCGCGTCCTTGCCGTGAAGGTCCGCAAGCTCCTGCTCCAACAGCACATGTTCGTGCGTGGTTCCCGAGATATTCCGCGTTCCCCCTGCCCCGGCACCACTTTTGTCAATCGCCCCATGCATGGCTGCGAGGACTTTTGGGTGCTGGCCCATTCCAAGATAGTCGTTCGAGCACCAGACAGTGACTTTTTCGGGACCATTCCCCGTGTAACTGCGCGCCTTTGGAAACGCGCCGCACTGACGTTCGAGGTCCGCGAAAACCCTGTAGTTTCCTTCGTCTTTCAGTTGACCAAGTTGATCACGAAAATACTGCTGGTAGTTCATTTCAATCCCCAACAGCCTCTTCAACGATTCCGGACAACAGGGTCTGGACCTTTTGCATTGGGCCGTCCGGATAGCTTCGGTATCCTACCTTCACCCCGTCATCGTCCTCGGTCACGAATATCCCGTATGGGCAATAGCCGATATTCATCGGATCAGCTTCCATCACCTCACGCGAAATCTTTGCCGAGCAAAAAATAAAGATGTCCGCCGCCGCGAATATCTGTTTGTCGCTGCCGACATCAGCGCCCGTTCGGTTCAACATTTCCCCAACGTGGCTCACATAGTCGATGACCAGCCCCTGCCCGACAATAGCGGATTCGACGGCAAAGGTGGCATCATCAAAACTTCCGTCAAAGGGAGTGGTGATGATATCCTCGGTGAGTCCCTGACCGGCGGAGACTGCAAAAAATGCGGCCGTAACGATAAAGTGTTTCATGGTTCTGATCCTCCTCCTGAGCCGCATTTTCTCGGATTGAACTTCCGGGGGCTTTGACCCGTGTCAAAACCCCCGAACTTCTATCCGAACATGTCCGAGGTGATCCCGGCATACCAACCCAGCGACTCTTCGTAGGTTGCTTTTCTCAGATCGGCATCTTCGCCGGTCTGGCTGATGAAGCCGTCCACCTTGGCGATTTTTTCCGGCGTCGCCTCGTAGGTTGCGCCAACCTTCACGCCATCATCCGTGTCGATCAGTGACCAGCAGGTGTTGGAGAACTTGGCCGGGAACACCTTGGATCCGGTCAACGCGCCCCGCACGGCATTCGCACAGACTTTCGCCTGACTGTTGGCCGAGAAACCCGATTTCGGCATGTCGCCCTGCTGGCTGGCGTCGCCAAGGACATAGATGTCCGGATCAGCCTTGGAGGACATGTCCGCGGCGTTCACCGGCGCCCAATTGCCGTCGGTCACTCCGGCCATTTCCGCAATATGTCCGGCTTTCATCGCCGGGATCACGTTGCAGACGTCGACTTTGGTCTCTTCTCCGTCGATGGTCAGCGTCATCGCGTCCGGGTTTACCGAGACATTGCCGCCACCGAAGTCTTCGCCGATCCAGTCGACCATGCCTTCATAGTGGTTCGCCCAGCCTTCCTGGAACAATGCCATCTTCGAAAACTTCGGCTTTGGATCTGCCACGATGATTTTCGCAGTTGGGTTGTTTGCTTTCAGAACATGCGCAACCATCGAGACCCGCTCATAGGGCCCGGGCGGGCACCGGTACGGGTTTGGTGGTGCAACCATCGCAAAGGTACCGCCTTCTGGCATCGCCATGATCTGCGCCTTCAGAAGTTCCGTCTGAGAGCCCGCCTTGTACGCATGCGGCATCTTGTTCTGCGCCGAGACGTCCCAGCCTTCAACTGCCCCGTCGACAAAGTCGATACCAGGGCTCAGGATCAGCTTGTCGTACGGGACCGAGCCACCACCCGCCAGCGAAACAGTCTTGGCATCGCGATCCACGCCGACGGCCCAATCGTGGACCACGTTGATCCCGTATTCAGCTGCAAGCGTGCCATAGCTGTGGGCGATATCCGAAAGTTCCTGAAACCCTCCCAGATACAGGTTCGAGAAGAAGCAGGTGTAGTAGGTCCGTGACGGCTCGATCAGCGTCACGTCGATCTCACCTTTGCTGTCCTTGGCGATGTAGCGGGCGGCCGTAGCGCCGCCTGCGCCGCCGCCGACAACAACGACCCGGGGTCTGCCCTGAGCCAGAACCATCGGCGCAGATAGTCCGGCTGCCACCACCCCGGCGGCTCCTAGAAATGTTCGTCTATTGAGTGTCATCGCGTTTCCTCCCCTTAGGCACAATTACTCTGGGTTATTGAAATATGCGGCCAACGCCGCAATCTCGTCGTTGCTCAGCCTTCCGGCGATCATTTGCATAACCGGGTGTGGCCGCTTTTTGTCCTTGTATGCGTGCATGGCGACGACAAAATCCTCGTCGGGCCAATACACGATCGACGGGATACCTTCGTCACTTCCTTCGATCTGATGGCATGTCGTGCATTCGCTGCTGAGATACGCGCCGTATTCGGGGTCTCCCTGAATCGCCAAGATCGCTGGATCGACGGAGTGGTCCGTGCCTTTCGCGGTTGGGTCCGCTTCGGGAATATCCCGAGGGTTGTCTGAAAATCCCCGCAAATAGGCAATCACATTGGCCCGGTCTTCCGGGTCTTTCAGACCGCGAAAGCTCATCCTTGTGCCCGAGGCGAATGCACGGGGATTTTCGATATAGGCTGACAGAGTGTCAGCGTGCCATTCCAAACCCGAATTTCCCGCGCGCATAAGACTCTTGGAATAATTGAAATCATCGAGACCTGCGGCCTTGCGCCCAAAAACACCATTCAGATGCGGACCGATTTTGTTTTCAGCGCCTTCGCCAACCTGATGGCAGCCTTTGCATTTGGCGAACACGGTTTTCCCGGCCTCGGCATCACCAAGGTCTTCGGTTGCGTAGGTCGATGTGGCGAAAGCCGCCAAGACCGCCGTGCACGCCAGTATGTCCGGCCACCGCATGATCAGCTTCCGAACGTTTTGAGGTAGACAATCACGGCCTCAACATCGTCTGGCTTTCTGAGCCCCGCAAAAGACATTCGCGTGCCCTTCATGTAATCCTTGGGTTTCGTCAGGAAGGCCGCCATTTCCTCATCCGTCCAAACAAGGCCGACCTCGGCTGCGGCTTTCATTGCATTAGAGTAATTGAAGCCCTCGACCGATCCTGCATTAGCCCCGACAATCCCGTTCAACGCCGGCCCGGTGCCGTGCTTTGCACCTTCACCCACCTGATGGCAGGCTTTGCACTTCTTGAAGACTTTCGCTCCGGCGGCAACCAGTTCCGTTGCTTCGTCGGTCTCTTCGGCCGCTTGAACGGCTGGCTCCGCAGCGGCTTCTTCCTCGGGCTTGGGTGCCGCTGCCGGAATGAACGACGGGCCGTCCGCAGTGAATGTCGGCAACCCCTCAACGGTTGCATCATTCATCACCGAGTTCGACCCACCTTCGGGCGGCGTTTCGACCAGAAAAACAGAGCGCATCGTGACAGCGGCCTCTGCCTTGCAGTTTTCCATGCAAGGCTCTTTGCGCCATTCAGTGTACTCGGTCTCGGGTCGTGTATCGACGACAAAACCGTCTTTGTTGTACATCTCGAATTCGGCGAAGTTTTCGTTGCTCAATTCGAAATCGTCATCCACCAAATCATTTGAATACAGGATGTAGGCAACAATCGCATAGGTCTCATCCGCGGTCAAAGTGCCCGCCTCGCCAAATGGCATTGATCGGGAGATGTAATCCCAGGCGGTAGACAAATGCGGCCAGTAGGACCCGACGGTCTTCACGGGATCTTCGTTTGCAAGCGTATCGAACCCACCGGCAAGAACAGGCCAGTTGTCCACACCTTCCGCGAATTCTCCGTGACAGGACGCGCAGCGGTCGGCAAAAACCTCTTCCCCGGTCCAAACGTCGCCCGATCCGACAGGCAAGCCCCGCCCGTCCGGCAGAACATCAACGTCCCAGGCCGCGATCTCTTCCTCCAGCGCAGGCCGTCCAAGCCCATAGGTACCCTCGCGGCTGGGCGCGGGTGCGGTCAGGTTCGCGCCATTCGCAACCCGTTCCGCGGCAGCAGCCTGAATTTCCTGAACTTTGAGCTCAAGCTGGGCTGCTCGTTCGGCTTCTGACTTCGCTTTTTCCTGTGCGGCTGCTGCGTGGGCCTCAACCTGGCCAATCCGGGTTTCCAAAGTTTCGATCTTCGATTGGCCGAAGTTTCGGTTGGCGGAAACCAACGCCCCCGCAAGCACCAACGCTGTGCCGCCGAATACCGGCAGGAAAACATGACTAAGAGACTTCGACATTCTCGGCGATCCCTTCTGCGCTTACGTACCACGTCTGGATACAGTTGTTGTGATAGACCGAGTTTTCGCCGCGCTTTTCGCGCAGCTGGTCTTTGGTCGGCTGTACATAGCCGGTCTCATCCATTGCTCGGGCCTGTAGGAGCATGGGTGCCCCGTCCCAATTCGTGTCGAGATAGAAACGTGTCAAAGCCTTGGTGTCGCCCTGCTTGCCAAGGCGTGCCGTTTCCCACGTTATGCCGCCGTCCTTGGATACATCAACACGGGTAATCTGTCCGTGGCCTGACCATGCAAGCCCTGAAATCACCAGCGGCCCGGGCCCATGTTTGATCGGCATTTGCGGACTGGGCGAGGTTATGACGGATTTCGCATCCATCACCCAGGTCCATTTCTGGGCCGTGCCATCGGCATAGACATCGGTGTATTTCGAAGTTTCTTCGCGGCTTTCCACCGCCCTGTCGACGACCTCGATCCGGCGCAGCCATTTGACCCACATGTTGCCTTCCCAGCCCGGCACGACCAGGCGCACAGGATAGCCATGCTCCATCCGCAGGGCTTCGCCATTTGCCTTGAAGGCCACCAGAACGTCATCCAGCGCTTTTTCCATCGGAATGGAGCGGCCATTGGACGACGCGTCCGCGCCCTCGACATAGACCCATTTGTCGGGCGAGATATCGGCACCGGCCTCCTGCAACAGCGTGCGCAGCGGGACACCGGTATATTCCATGTTGTGGATCATACCATGGGTGAATTGCACGCCGTTGAGTTGCGCGCCTGCCCACTCCATCCCGGTATTCGCCGCGCATTCGCAGAAATACACGTGGTTTTCGCGCGGGAACCGCTCGATGTCGTCATACGTAAAGACCAGCGGGCGATCGACCAGCCCGTTGATCATCAGCCGATAGTCTTCCTTGCGCAGTTCAATCGCGCCAGAGTGATGACGTTCAAAGGCGCAGCCCTGCGGCGTTATCGTCCCTTCGAGCGCATGGATCGGCGTGAAGTTGATCGACGAAATCGGAGAGGCGGTCAGCCATTCCACATTGCGGCGCACGACATGGGATTCATAGCTGATCGGCATGCCATAAGGTGTCTCGTCAACGCCTGCACCCGTGTACGATGCCCAATCCTGAAGCTCTGTTATCAGGGGGTCGGGCGTTTCTGCCACTGCCGCACCTGCAACTGACCCCGCGGCGACCGCGGCACTGCCTTTCAGGAAGGCCCGGCGCGACGGTTTGAACGCGTCATCCATATCTCTTAGGTCTCCATCTGTTTCTTAAGCGCCGACGACATCGACACTGGTGTTTTCTTGCACCGTTACGGTGCCTAGATTGCGAATGTGGTTTTCGACGACATCCCAGATCGGCGGACCCTCGGTGCCTTCGTTGACGCTGGCCCAGCCGGCCACGACATAGGTTTTCGACGGATCAATCGCTTCACCTGTCTTCAGCAAAGTCATTTCGCTGATCCGCTGCCCTTGTGGCTTGGTCACGTCGATGCGGTAGCCCAGCCCACCGACACGGACCATGTCGCCGCCCTGCTGGTAGTAAGGATCAGGGTTGAACAGGTTGTCGCCAACATCCTCGAGGATCACATGGATGAATTCACCCGTCATTTCCGTGCGATAGGCATTCGGGTAAGACATCGAGGTGACGTTCCAGATGTCCTCGCGCGTGATCTCCTGCCCCGGCAGGATCGACGGGCCCCATCGAACGCCAGGCGACATGGCAATGTCTGCCTCACGTTCTTTGAGCAGGGCGTCGCAGATCAGATCATCCCAAGTGCCGTTGAAATTGCCGCGACGATAGAGCAACGAGTCCGTTTTACCGATCACTTCGCTGAGCGTGGCCTCATACGGCGCGCGCTGCTCATCTATCAGAGCGGTAATCGCAGGATCCGGAGCGATAACATCAGAGAAAACCGGGATCAGCTTGTGCTTCAAGCCCATCAACTGCCCATCCCGTACATCCAGGTCCACGCGGCTGACGAATTTGCCGTTCGAGCCTGACGCGATGATGTGTGTTTTGCCCACCAGAACCGGCTCTGGCAGCGCGTCATGAGTGTGGCCGCTGAGGATCACGTCGATCCCCTGCACCCGGCCTGCCATTTTTTTATCTACGTCAAAGCCGTTATGGCTGAGGACGACGACGACATCGGCTCCGGCACCGCGAACCTCGTCAACCATTGCCTGCATGTTCTCATCCCGGATACCGAAAGAGTATTCAGGGAACATCCAACCCGGGTTCGCGATTGGCATGTATGGGAATGCCTGCCCGATCACGGCAACTTTTGCACCGCCCCGGTCAAAGAACTTGTAGGGCTTGAACAATTCCGCGGGTTCATCCCATTCGGCATCAAAAATGTTCTGACCCAAGGCGGCAAAGGGCAGCCCTTCGACGATTTCGTTCACTCTGTCGCTGCCCAGCGTGAACTCCCAATGGAAGGTCATTGCATCGGGTTTCAGCGCGTTCATGACATTGACCATGTCCTGACCGGCTGTCTGGTAACAGGTGTAAGATCCGTGCCAGGTATCGCCGCCGTCCAAAAGCAGGGCATCGGGTCGGTCCGCACGGATGGCGTTGATGACTGTAGAAACCCGGTCCAAACCACCGACCCGACCGTAGGTTTTTGCCAGGGCTGCAAAGTCGTCATAGGTCAATGCATAGGCCGAGGGGCTGCCATCTTCGATCCCATAGGCCTTGCGGAACGCGGCCCCCGTAACGTGCGGCATCTGCCCTTTCGCTTCGCCGATACCCAGGTTTACCTCGGGTTCACGGAAGTAAATCGGTTTGAGTTGCGCGTGGATGTCGGTGACATGGATCAGGCTGATATTGCCAAAGGTTTCAAACTCCAGCAGCTGATCCTGCGTCAGACTTTGCTGCGCTGCAAGTCTGGCCCAATTGCCAAACCCGGACGCCCCGTACAGAGCCGATGCCGCCATTGAAACCTGCAAGAAGTCACGTCGAGAAATCATCTTTCAGCTTTCCTGTTACACATATAAATGTGTGAATGTTGCGTTCCTGAAAAACCCGCGCGGGACATCGCCCACGCGGGTCGTTCGTTATTGGCGCACAGCCGGGGTTTCGACTGAAAGCCCGTTGCCACGCGAGGCAACATAAAGCTCCAGCGCACGGAACTCGTCCGACCCTTCGGCAAAGGTTTCCGCCCGCGTATCACGAATACAACCGCGGAAACGATTGTGTCGCGAGATCAGCTTGGCCTGTTTCAAGCGGTAAGTCGGGAACCCGTTGATCATTCCCTGGCTCAGGTGATCTGCCCGGATCATGTTGCCCCAATTGTCTTCATGACAGTTGGCACAGCTCAGCTCCAGCTGACCATAGCGTGTGTAGTACATTTCCTTGCCCTGTTCCCAATACGGGGCTGCATCACCGTCAATGGCAACGTTCATGGGCATTCCGCGTGACTGAAGGCCGATCAAAGCGACCATGCCCTGCATATCGCCACCGGACCATTTCCAGGCATCGGCCTCCATACGCTCGGTTCGGCACTCGTTGATCAGATCTTCCATGACCACCAGCTTGCCGGTTTCGGCATCAACCTTCGGCATGGAAGCCTGCAATCCCTTGAAGCTTTCCACCCCGTCGTGGCACGAGGCACAGCTTTTGCCGGCAGCCCCTTCAACCGTCTCATAAAGGTCGGCGGCCTGATCGACGAAGATCATCGCCGGATTGTCGAAATCATCGATCTGAAGGGCCTGGGTTTCATCCGTACGGAAATGCCAACCGGAATAGATCGTGTCCAGGTTTTCCAGATGCGCCGGCGCTTCGGTGACCGAGGTCATGTCCAGCTCGCCATTGATCACGAGATTGTCTTCGTCCGGTCCGGCCATTGCTGCCGCTGGGAAAACCAGAACTGCCGCGATCGCCGTTAATGCCTTTGTATTCATTACGTTCCTCCCTTGGTGGACCAGCGCCAAACGTCATGTCCGGCGCTGATCTGCCTTAGTGGTCGAGCCGTCAGGCGATCTCGATCGATTTCTTCTCGTCGTAGACAGAGCCGTCGTCATCGTACCAGGTGAACACGAACTCACCTGCCTCGGGCACGGTTGCCTCAAACTGAAAGTACGGATTGGTAGAAATTGCCGGCTCCATCGTCACATCAATCACCATTTCGCCGTTAAACTCGCAGGTGAAACGGTTGATGATCGACCGAGGTATGACGTTGCCTTCTTTGTCCTTGCGCTGTCCGCTTTCCATCTTGTGGCTGATCAGTGTCTTGATCGTGACGGCTTCGCCAGCAGCGGCTTTCTTCGGAACCTTGACGCGGGGTTTCACACCGGATGCCATTGGTTAGTCTCCTGTTCTTCGAGGCATGCGTGGCTATCAGCCGCCGCAGCCGCCGATTGTCACTTTTACGGTCGCGGATGCCTTGGCAAAGCTGCCATCTGCCATCTTCGCCACGGCAATCACGTCTTGCGTTCCCGCAAGACGGATACGGGTCGAAGCGGCTTGTTCAGCAGCCAGCGGTCCGAAATTGAACGTTGCGACGCCCGGTTCGGGGTTGCCTGCTGCAACGATCAGAATCGACGCCGCACCCGGGGCGCTTACTTCGATCGGAACCGTGTTTCCGTTTTCGGCGATTTCAGGTGCCGTCAGTGTAACACCGCCGTCAGCCACATCCGCCCCACCTGTAAACGCGGCAATCGCATCCTCAGCGGCCGCATTTGCACGAAGCGGCATCATTGTCAGGAACGCGGCACCCAGCCCAAGGGCCAGAGTTTCGCGGCGAGAGAGTTCCATTTTCAATCTCCTTTGAATCTTCGACAATCACACTTTGGAAGCGCGACTATTGCTCTTTCAGGGTCGCAAGAAACGCGACCACGTCTTCGATTTCCTGCGCTGTCAGGATCGACGTCAGAGGCTCGGTCGGGGCTTTGCCGGTATAGGCGTCGCCCGGGCGGATATAGCCGTCATCCTTGTAGAATGCCGGCATCACCGTGCCTTCGAACGTCATTTTCGCGTTTGCAACCAGTCCGCGAAGCTCGGCCTCGGACCAACGATCACCGGCACCATCCAGCGCCGGGCCAACCTCGCCCTGGAATGGAATGTCGGCCAAAGCCGATACCGCGTGGCACGCCACGCAATTGCCTTTTGACTTGTCGCCAACGATCAGCGCGCCATTTGCCGCATCACCGGCGGTGCCGGTCAAAGACGCCTCTACCTCACCATATTCACCATAGGTTACGCTTTCCGGGTCTGTCTCCGCAGCAAAAGCGGCAGCCCCCGTCATTGCGCAGACCAATGTTAAGAGTCTCAGCTTCATGATCCCTCCCATTTGCTAATACGCCGACGGCGCCTTGCGACCCAAAGCATTTGTGTACCGTAGTCGACGAGTGCGGTCTGTCGCAACATTAAATTCATTACAATGAATTTTTTTATTTATAACTCCGACCCTCAGTCTTGCGAAACATTGTTTCGCTCCTGAATGCGTCGCGCGTGATATCGCTGAAAATCTTCACCATTATCAAGTTCGTACCGCTTCTCGTAGACCCAGGTGAAAAGGTCCAAAGTTGTTCCTTTGGCGAACGCTCCCGGCATTACTGCAACCGCAGCTTCAATGGCGGTGGCGTCCTCGGGAACTTCTTCCGGCAGAAATACAAGGGTCGGGGTAAACAGAATCCCCCATTTGCGCATCAGCGCTCTTTGCTCGCTCTCTTCCCCATCAAAGTCGGTGGCCGTGGTACTTCCGTGCAAATCCAGTTGGACGACAAAAAAGTTCTCTTCGATGAACGCCGCCAGGTCAGGCTGGGGGAAAACCTCTTCGTGCATTTTCTTGCAATAGATGCAGCCCTGTTGCTCGATAAACAAAACCAACCGCTTGCCTTCACCTGACGCCTCTTCAAGATCCTCGCGAAGGTCTTTGAACGTGTCGCGCATCCACGGTGTTTTATGCAACCCGTCGTCGCCAAGCTCGGCGGCGGAAACCGCCATGCCCAACAAGCATGCCATCAATACTGACAATGTTCGCTTCATATTTTCCTCCCGTATTATCCGATGGCCGCAAGCCAGGGCATATGGTCCAGCATCCATTGGGCGACTTGATTGATCGAGTTGGTTGCGATCAGGACGCCGAACAGAATCAACAACGCGCCCATCCCCTTCTCGATCAGAGGCAAATGCTTTCTGAACCGCGCCATCCACTGCATGAAGGGGCGAACCAAGAAAGCCGCCAGAACAAACGGTGCGGTCATTCCTACCCCGTAGACGAACAAAAGAACCGCTCCACGCCAAGCCGTCTCGGTTCCGGCCGCTGTAAACAGGATTGCAGCAAGCACCGGCCCGACACAGGGCGTCCAGCCGAAAGCAAATGCCAGTCCAAGAACATATGCCCCGATCAGGCTCAGGTTTGATGTCTCGCCGACGTCTGCCCGAAACTGGCGATACAGAAACCCGATGCGAATCAGCCCAAGGAAATGCAAACCCATCGTCACGATGATGGCTGCCGCCATCCAACGAAGGATATCGAAGTATTCGCGAACAAGTTGTCCGAATATCGAAGCCGTGGCTCCGAGAGCCATAAAAATCGTTATGATCCCCGCTGAAAATGCGATTGCAGCAAGCGTTGCCCTGCGGCGAACGTTGCCGGAAATGGCGGAATTCGCGGAAATCTGCTCCATCCCGACACCCGCCAGATAGCTGAGGTAGAACGGCACAATCGGAAGGATGCAGGGGGACAGAAAGGACAACAGCCCAGCGACCAGAGCTCCTGCAAATGTAATGTCGAGCATGGTCAAACCTGTCCTGGCGCGCTATCATTCATACATTCAAAGTAATAAAGATATGTCGCCGCGGTCAATCGGAGCTTGAGATGCGCCACCTTTTCCTGCTTGTGCTTGCGGTCACGTTGCTTGTTTCGCCCCGGGTTTTACGGGCGGAAATGACACTTCTGATGGCCGAAGAAGATGGGTGCATGTGGTGTGCCCGATGGGATTCCGAAATCTCGGGGATCTACCCGAAAACACCGGAAGGAAATGCCGCCCCGCTTCAGCGCATAGACATCCATGCATCCATGCCGGATGGAATCGAACTGGGAAGACCTCTGTACTACACTCCAACCTTTGTTTTGCTGAACAACGGCCGCGAAGTCGGCCGGATCGAAGGGTACCCCGGCGAAGACTTTTTTTGGGGCATGTTGGGCGTGCTGCTACGTGACGCAGGGGTACAGATTGAGACTTCTGGATAAACGACGGTATATTACATAAACTGTTTTGAATGCGTGAAGCTGAGAAAGCGAGGCGATCTTGTTGGATAAACCATCGAAACTGCCAGTGTTCACAAAAGACATGTGCGCAGAAGATCTGGACCGAATGATGGAGAACGCGCAAACGGCATCAAACTTCCTTAAGGCCATCAGCCACGAGGGGCGCCTGATGATCTTGTGCTATCTGTCATCGGGTGAAAAGTCCGTCACCCAGATGGAAGAGATGCTGTCGGCGAGACAGGCCGCCGTATCCCAACAGTTGTCCCGACTGCGCTTTGAAGGCTTGGTCAAAACACGGCGCGAGGGTAAGACTATCTATTACAGACTGGCTGATGATCGTTCGACGCAAATACTGGAAGTCGTCTACGATCTTTTCTGCCGGGACACGTAGAAGCCGGTCAAGACGCCGCCAGCTTTGGGAGGAGACTGGCAATGCTCGAAGCATTGGGAGACGCAAATGCCGTTGCTCTGATCGGTTTGATTGGAGGCATCGCATTGGGGCTGGCCGCACGCATCGGGCGCTTTTGCACGTTGGGTGCCATCGAAGATTACCTTTACGCGGATGATGATCGGCGTCTTCGCATGTGGGCGGTTGCGATTGGCGTTGCGATTGTTGGAAGCCATACCGCCATGGCGTTCGGGTGGCTTGACCCTGTCGGGACACGCTACCTTGCCCAGACCTGGAACCCGATCGGTTCGATCGTGGGCGGCCTCATGTTCGGTTATGGAATGGCCATCAGCGGGAACTGCGGCTATGGCGCGTTGGCAAGACTGGGCGGTGGCGACCTTCGATCCTTCGTCATCGTTCTGATCATGGGTCTTTCGGCGTATGTCGTAATGTCGGGCCCCCTGGCATATCTTCGGGTTTGGCTGTTTCCAGTCGAAATGGATCTCAGCGCCCCCCAAAGCGTCAGCTTTCTTGCTGAACGGATGACTTCTGTTCCGGCGTGGCTCTTCGGTTCTGCCGTCGGTATTGTTTTGGTGGTCTTTGCTTTGGCGAACCAGCAGTTCCGCCGCACGCCAGCGCAAGTGTTCTGGGGATCTGTGGTTGGACTGGCGATCGTTTCGGGCTGGCTTGGCACGAACTGGGTAGCGACCCACGGTTTTGACGGTGAGCCGGTGCAAACCCACACCTTCGCTGCACCCTTGGGTGACACGATATTCTACTTGATGACAGCGTCCGGAAACACGTTGTCTTTTGCCGTCGGATCCGTCTCGGGCGTTCTGATCGGCGCGTTTTTGGGATCCTGGTCAAAGGGCCATTTTCGCTGGGAAGCCTGCGAAGATCCACGTGAACTGAAACGGCAAATGCTGGGCGCGGCGATCATGGGCCCCGGAGCGATCATCGCAGTCGGTTGCAGCGTCGGACAAGGCATATCTGCCTTTTCACTTCTGGCCTACAGCGCGCCCGTGACATTCGCCGCGATCTTTGCGGGCGCGGCGCTTGGACTGAAACAGCTCGTGTCCGGACTGTCCTTCATTACCGAGCGCTGAGTTCAAAACACTACCAAGCCCTATACCGAAAAGGTGTCGGTCGCGCCGATCAGCCCCTCTTGAGTGGTCTGGCTTTGTTGGTTGGTGCATGACCGGCCTTTGGTTGACCGACAGGATGCTTTGCGGCGCTCGCGCCCTCAGTGGCGATCGAGGATTCTGCACAGCTCCGTCGCATGTGCCACACGGCTAAAATACGGATTAGGAATCTTCAACGATTTTCAATACCAAAAAAACCCAGCCCTTGAGCCGCACGCCTTCGGGCAATCACGAGGCAGGACTTGCCTCGGATAAACTATCAAAAAAGGCAACAAGGTCTTCAGCAACCGCAGCTTCGGCTTTCTGACACATTGAAGATCTGCCTGTGAAAAACAGATTTGGTCGTCCGCAAGGACCCTGCAAACCCACAAGGCCACTGAGGCAATAAGCAATCACCGGACAGCCAGCCAGGTCTTCGATTTTGAAATCTCCGCCCGGTCTGGCTGTACATGTTGCAGGCTTGGCCAGTGACGCGCTTTTCTTCGCAAAGCTTTCGTCAGCCTGACTGAAATAGCACTTTTGCCAAGAACCGGTCTTAGTTCATGCCCAAGGCTTCTTTGTACATCTCGATGACAGCCTCTTGCTCGGCAATATCATCCTTATCTCTTTTTCTGAGAGAAATGATGCTGCGAAGAGCCTTCACATCGTAGCCGCGTGATTTACTCTCTGCGTACACTTCCTTTATTTGATCCGCGATGTCTTTCTTTTCCAACTCCAGGCGCTCGATACGCTCAACAAATTGGCGCAGCTCCCCAGAGGTGACCTTGTAACTTGCTTCTGCTTCTTCCGACATGCTCATCCAATTCTTCCCAATTCTGGATCATCACCGCTAAGAGAATACAGTTCATACCCCGTGTATTCGTCTCAAACTCTGGTTGCTACACACAAAACAGTTTTCTAGAGGCAGAAGCAACGACGTGCCCGGGCCTCGGCCATGGCTTCTTTCCGTTGTTCCACCAGGTTGTTTTCACCGCATCCAGACCCTCAAACCGTTCGATGAACTGGCACGTTTCATCAGCAGTCACGCGACAGTTGGGGTCAGCCTGATTGTTGATGATGCCTTCCATACGCGTCCGTCCCACGGGCTGAAATCTGATGCAGGAAGCCGGATACAATGCCGCCGCCCTGGTCGCAAGCACCCAATCCCACCCAAACCCCAAGTGTGCTTGTACGGCGCGATCCGATCCGGTAAGCGCGGGGGGGGGGAAGTTCAAGAAGAGATGTAGGGCACCATGTTCGAATTCATCACCTGGGGCGGCGCAGCCCTTTCTCTGGCCGGACTCGCCGGCCTGATCTGGTGCATTCTTCGCGTGATGAAAGCGCGCAAAGCGGGTCTGTCAGACGACGAATTGCGCGCGACCGTTCAGGGCGTTTTGCCTTGGAACTTGGCGTCTTTGTTCCTGTCCGTTCTTGGATTGATGCTGGTCATCCTCGGGATATCCTTTGGATGACTTCTTGTATCAAACCGGCAGGTTATCGAACTGCGCTTCCATAGCGTCTTCGCACAGGGCTGCATCCAGACGCCGCAGGCGGGACGGCACCTGCATCCCCTGCTGTCGCATACGGTCGACAACCTTGCTCACACTCGGCTGAAGCGCCAAACGCGTATCAAGGCTCGCATTTCTGAGCTCTTGCTCAAGCCGTTCTGCTTCGGAAAAAAGACTTGTCGATGTCATAATACCCTCCCAAGTGTCGCCAGTATCCCAGATATAGGTAACGGGAATAAGACCCGCTGATGTTAACCTGAAATTGTGCGGGATATTGCCCAACACGTTCGCGTTTTCGGCAATCCGGCGCGGATGACCCAAATTTTAGGCTGTTTCAATTGCGAATGCCTTGACCCGCATCAAACACAGGTTCGATGTTGCATCACATTCCATTTTACATATATGATTGTGACAACCGATACGGAGGAAATCATGACACCCACAGTGAAAGCGTTTTTTGACGATCAAACCTTCACGGTGTCCTACGTTGTTCATGAACCGCAAGGGCGTGCCTGCGCCATCATCGACAGTGTCCTGGATTTCGATCACGCGTCGGGGCGCACAGAGACAAAATCGGCTGACGCAATCATCGACTTTGTGCGCGCGCACGATCTAAAGGTCGAATGGATTCTGGAAAGCCACGTTCACGCCGATCACCTGTCCGCGGCCCCCTACCTGCAACAGGAACTGGGTGGCAAAATCGGAATAGGCGCTCAGATCGTCACCGTGCAGGACACGTTCGGCAAAGTCTTCAATGAAGGAACCGAGTTCCAGCGCGATGGCAGCCAGTTCGACGCCTTGTTCTCGGAGGGGGACAGTTTCCACATTGGGCAGATGCGGGGCGATGTTCTCCATACCCCGGGGCATACCCCGGCCTGCCTGACCTATGTGATAGGCGACGCCGCCTTTGTGGGCGACACGCTGTTCATGCCGGATTTCGGAACGGCGCGCTGCGATTTTCCCGGTGGCTCCTCAGCCACATTGTTTGAATCGATCCAGAAAATCCTGTCGCTGCCAGACGAAACGCGCATCTTCGTCGGACATGACTACAAAGCGCCGGGCCGCGATGAATATGCCTGGGAAACGACGGTAGGCGAACAGAAAGCGCTGAACGTCCATATCGGAAAAGGGCGGAGCATCGAAGAATTCGTGGAAATGCGCGACGCAAGGGACGCCACCCTTGCCATGCCGCGCCTGATCCTGCCCTCTTTGCAGGTCAACATGCGGGCCGGGCAAATGCCGCCTGCTGATGAGCAAGGCGATGTATTCCTGAAGCTGCCGGTGAACAAAATCTGACGCAAGTCAAATCAATCAAAAAAGGATAAACCCACATGAACATCGAGTGGATCTGGGGGCTGTGCGGTGGCCTGCTGATTGGCCTGGGCGGAGCCGTGTACCTGCTTGGAAATGGCAGGATCATGGGTGCAAGCGGCATTTTGGGTGGCCTTGTCGATGGTGAGGCCGGCGACACCAAAGCTGAACGTCTGGCCTTCATCGCCGGGTTGATCGGAATGCCGCTTCTGCTGCGGCCACTGATCGCCCCCGAGGCCCAAACGCATCTTACCAACAATCTGGGCCTTGTTGTTGTGGCCGGGCTTCTGGTCGGTGTGGGAACGCGTATCGCCAATGGCTGCACGTCGGGTCACGGGGTCTGTGGCATCTCGCGGTTTTCTCTGCGCGGCATCGTGGCCACCGTATTCTATATCCTTGCCGGCGGAATGACCCTCGTCCTGCTGCGCCATGTTTGGGGGTTGATCTGATGCGCCTTTTGATTGCTTTGCTTGCAGGATCGCTTTTCGGTGCCGGATTGTTGATTTCGGGCATGACGGACACGACCAAAGTTCAGGGTTGGCTGGATGTTTTCGGAAACTGGGACCCGACCCTGGCCTTTGTGATGGGTGGCGCCATCCTGCCGATGCTTCTGGCCTGGAGGCTGACCACCGGGCGCAAGGCCTTGACCGGAGGCGATTTTCCACCCCCTGCGAGGTCCGAGGTTGATCGCAGGCTCATCATTGGTTCCGTCCTGTTCGGAATGGGCTGGGGCTTGGCCGGGCTTTGCCCGGGACCGGCGATGGCCTCGCTGACATATGGTGGTTTGGGTGGGCTGGTCTTTCTGATCGCGATGATTGCAGGCATGTTCATCGCACCAACGCTAGGGGCTCAACTGGACAGAGCCGCAAACGCGGCCTAAGGATTTCGCATGGAGATTCGACCGATCACGCCCCGCTATGCTGTCTCGCCGCAGATCACGGTTGAAGACGTCCCGGCAATTGCCGAGGCAGGCTTCGTCAAGGTGATCTGCAACCGGCCCGATGTTGAGGTTCCCGCGATCATGCAATCCGACGCGATCGGTGAAGCCGTCCGTGCCGCGGGCATGGAATACGAGGTGTTGGAGCTGACCCACCAGACCATGACGCCCGAGATCGCAAAGCGGCAGCGTGACCTGGCAGAAAACTGCGATGGTCCGGTTCTGGCTTATTGCGCCTCGGGCACTCGATGTTCGGTGGTCTGGGCCCTTGGTCAATGCGACCGCATGAGCACGGACGACATTCTAGCCGCCACGACAAATGCCGGGTATCAACTGGAAAACCTGCGCCCTGCCCTGGAACAACTCCGCAGCAAGGCAGATTAGGCCCTATTCTGCGTCGGGATTCGTGTCGGCGGCGTCAAGGCCAGCCAGTTGCGAAATCTCTGCGACCATCCGCTCGGAATCGTTCAATGACAGATCGGTGTCCGTCAGGTCCAAACCCTCGTCCCCTATTGCCGGCGGCATGACATCCACCGCGCTGGAATCCGGTTCGACCAGGTGGTCGTGCGGCTGCATTCTCCCTCGGCTCTCGATGAACTCCTGCGCGTCGTCCCCCGACAAGGCGGGTAAGGCTGCATGTTCGTTCAATCGAACGGCGCGCAACCCACCACATTGACCAAGGCGGCCAATACCCGTTGGCTTTCGGTCGATGGTCAATATCTCAGTTCTGTCCAGACGCGCCCCGCGCAATGGCAAAACACATCCAGGTTGAATTTCTGACAGATCGGACAATGGCAGCGACATCCGGCACAAGACGGCGTTCAGTTCCGCCCGCACAACACCTGATGCCTGCTCGAGTCGGGGACCGGCCGGGTCCGAGACCTCCTCTGCCTTTTCCGGGGTGGCAGGATGCTCTGGAAGAAAGATCGAGATCTGTCCCTGCTGCGCCCCGCCGGCCAAATCAACCGTCAGATCGAAGACGCGGTATTCATCTTCAGTCATGGCCAACGACAAGCCGCGCGAATCTTTCGCACGTGCCGCGAACTCATATCCCGTCAGGCAGACCTCCTCGGCCGCAGCGTCTATGGAGCCGGCGGACAAGGTCAGAGCGGTTTCGATAAATGGCACCACCATGGCGGCATCCGTATCCGTGAAGGCCCTTGGGTCGGGATCACCGGGCAGTACGTGACCGATGGTCTGGGTTTGCACAACGGCGGACACCACGTGCGGGCTCAGGCAAATCCCAGCGCGCGCCTCCGGCCCGTCAAACACCAGCATCAGCCAATCCTGAGCGACTGATTCCACCATGTCATCCTGCGTGCGGTTGGCCTGTTTTGCCCCGATGACGGCCAAGGGAAGGTTCAATCGCTCACTTGCTGCCCGCGCAAACCCCAAGCGCAGCGCCCGCAGAACCGAACGCGGGCGATCGCCCAGATCTTTTCGTCCAACAGACAGTTTGCGCGCCAAAGCAGCGCTGACAGTTTGTGACATGGCGCCCGATCACCAGTTGCTTCAATAACTGGCTATTGGTTTACCCTGCCGAGCGTTACGAAGTTCTTTATGGCTGTGTCATTGCGCGGCCTGCTGGAATGCCAAAGGCAGGCTGACCCGGAATGCCGCGCCGCCCTGCCCGGGCAAATATGTGATCTCACCGCCCAACCGTTGCATGATCTCGCGGCAAATGGCCAAGCCCAGACCTGCGCCCCCTGCCTTGTCGACCCCGACTCGGGCAAATTTCTCGAACACCATCGAACGCGCGCCGGGGGGAATGCCGCTGCCGTTGTCGATGAAATCGATGATGACCCTGCCGCCGACGTCGTGGGCTGAAATGACCAATACCGGATCTTCCGCGTCACAGTATTTCTGCGCGTTCGAGATCAGATTGATGAACACCTGCCCCAACCGGTCCAGATCCGTATGCAGGCGCATTCGCTCTGCCGTAAAAGTCCGCCGGACCATGATTTTCCGCTCTGCTCCGGCCAGTGCGCTGGACACCGCCCGGTCCAGAACCGAACGCAAACTGTCATCGCTGAGGTTCAGATTGACCTGCCCGTTTTCCAGCACGCTCAAGTCCAGCAGATCGTCGAGAAGCCGGGTCAGGCGCAAGGCCTCATCGTGAATGATTGCAGCATAGCGGGTCTGCTCCTCTCGGCTTAGGCCCTCTGTATCCCGCATGATCTCGGAAAACGCCCGGATCGAGGTCATCGGCGTGCGCAACTCGTGACTGACCTGGCTGAGGAAGCTGTCTTTTTGCTCGGAAATCTGCGTCAGTTTGGTGTTTGCTTCACGCAGTTGGCGCGCCGTACGGGACAATTCGGACGACTTCTCTTCCAACCTCCCCGAATACTCCAGAAGCTGCGCCGATTCATCCGCCACCGCCAGCAGATCTTCTACGGAAACTGAAGACCCACCGACGATCTGAGCGATCATCGCATGCGCCGTGGCGGTGCCAACCGACCCGCTCAACTCTCTCTCCAGACGGTTGAGGAAACCCGGGGTCGGTTCCGGCATATGCGACCGGCCACCCTGTTTTTCAGCCTCAGCCTGAAAGAACTCCTGCGCCGGGGCGGTGCCCAGAATACGCTGTGTCATGATCATCAGGTCTTCGCTTTGCGCCACCGAACCGGACCAGCCACCCGGTGAAACCGAGTGATCGAAAACGTTGACGAACTGCGCGCCCTGCAAACGCTCCAGAGGGCTGGGAAAGCTCAGCAGGGACGCCACGCAAAAGGCAATGGTATTGAGGGACAGAGACCACATCACGGTATGGACCATCGGGTCGATCCCTTCGATCCCGAACAGGGCATGAGGACGCAACCAGGCAAGGCCGAACAGCCCATTCTGCATGACGGCCTCCGGCATCCACGGCGCGCCCATACCCGGCAACAACAGCGTATAAATCCACAATGAGAAACCGACGCTCAACCCGACAAGTGCCCCTGTGCGGGTTGCTCCGCGCCAGAACAATCCCCCGACCAAAGCAGGCAGGATCTGCGAGATGCCCGCAAAGGCGATCAATCCGATCGAGGCCAGTGCCGCACCCCCGCCGGACAACCGATAATAGAAGAAACCCAACGCCATGATCACGGCGATGGAAACACGGCGCGCTATCAAAACAATGCTGCGCACATCGCCCGAGACTGACCCTGTTCCTTCATGCGTGCTCAGCCAAATCGGCATGACCACATGGTTCGACACCATCGTCGACAAGGCCATTGCGCTGACGATGACCATCGACGTTGCGGACGAAAACCCGCCGATAAAGGACAGCATGGCCAACCAGTCATTGCCCTGCGACAGCGGTACCGTCAGCACGAACAGGTCGGGATTGGCCCCCTCTGGCAACAGGTCCAGACCAACGACGGCAATTGGCACGACAAAAAGGCTCATCAAAAGCAGATAAAGCGGAAACGCCCAAGCGGCGGTTCGCAGATGGCTTTCGTCATCGTTTTCGACCACCATCACCTGAAACATGCGCGGCAGGCAGATAAAGGCCGCGGCGGACAGGAATATGAAAGTTGTCCAGCGCCCGGCATCGACGTTCCACTGTCCGATTTCCGAGGCATCTATCCGCTCCATCATCGGGCCAACGCCACCGGCAATGCCCCACACCACGAAAACGCCCACGGCGATAAGAGCAAACAGCTTGACAACGGCTTCCACGGCAATGGCGGTGACCACACCGTGGTGACGCTCGTTTACGTCCAAATTGCGCGTACCGAAGAGAATTGCGAACACGGCCAGCCCCGCGGCGACCCAGAAAACGCTGGCCCCTTCGCGATACAGACCTGATGGATCGGCTTCGGCGAATATCGAAAATGAAAGGGTAATCGATTGCAACTGGAGCGCGATGTAGGGTGTCCCGCCAAGCACGGCCAGAACGGTCACACACACGGCAAGCGTGTTCGACTTGCCATAGCGCGATGACAACAGGTCCGCGATCGAGGTCACCCGCTGACTGCGCCCGACCCTCACCAGTTTGCGCAGTCCCCACCACCAACTGACCATCACCAGGGTTGGGCCAAGGTAAATCGTTACAAACTCCAACCCGGACCGCGCGGCATTGCCCACCGCACCATAGAATGTCCATGCCGTGCAATAGATCGACAGCGACAACGTATAGATCAGGGGCGACCGCAGCCACTTGCCCCGCCCTGCCGCAGCCATCCGGTCAGCGGCGAAAGCCACGGCGAACAAGAAAACGACATAGCCAAGGCAGACCAGGATCAGCGTGTTAATGGTTGCCATCACTCAGCGTCCGCGTCCTGATCCTCGCGCACGCCCAAACGGCGGGCGGCAATTCCAAAAAACAACCCAACCACGATCAGCGCGCCCCAGCAGACAAAGATGTAGTACATTGCTGAAGACAGGGGGACAGCCTCGCCCTTGCCGGGCTGATCGGGCCACAGCAACGGAAGCGCCAGCAGAGCCCCCCCCATGAACGGCAGCAGCCGCGCCGCATCCGCCAGCCTACGTCGGCGATAGCTTTGACGTTCGAGAAAAAGCGAGGGGCGTGCGCCCTGTGGTGCGTCCTTTTTGCCCTCGCCAGACATCATATCCGTGTCGCCTGCGCGTGAAGATCGCGCACGGCCGTCAGTACTTCGGCATTGGAAAACGGTTTGGTCATGAAACGGCTGACGCCTGCGTTTTCCGCCATTTCCCTGTCGCGCGATTGACCGCGCGCCGTCAGCATCAAAACCGGCAAACCTGCCAGTTCTTCCATCTCTCGGATGTCCCGCAGGATATCCATGCCGCTCTTGCCCGGCAGCATGACGTCCAGAATGACCAGATCGGGCTGTGCCCTCTGAATCACCTGAACCGCATCCGTTCCATCGCCATGCGTGTCCACCTGCCATCCCTCGCGGGTCAGCAGAAACCGGATTGCTTCGGCAATGTTCGGCTCGTCCTCGATCAACAGAACCTTACGGCTCATATTTTCAGTTCCTCCCCAAGACCGTTCCTCCATCCTCAGATCGGTCCCGTCCAGATTAAGCCTTCTGTCGGGAAAGTGTCAAAAGCCTTCGCTCAAAATCGACGGTTCGCGGCGGGCCTTGCAGGCATTGCTGGGACAGACACGGCAGTTTGGCCCGACTTGCGTGACCGGAGCGCCGCCTGCCGCCTCGTTGCCCGAACGGACCAGCATAACCGAACGATAAACGGGATCCTGATCATACCCCAATACCGCATAAGGCCAAGCATAGGCGAAGCATTCGAATTCAGCCGGGGTCCGCCCCATCTGGACAACCTGCTTGCGCACCGGAACAAGTGGGCGGCTCAAAGCCGTGAACAACGGCCACAGCGGGCAAACCTCACCATGCCGCGCCAAAGCAAAGCCCGGAATCGGCTTGATGAACAATATGCTGCCGGATGCATCGCAAAGCACCATGCCAACCGGCTGCGGCAACACGTCATCGGGTATGAACGCCAGTCGTCGCAGAACGGTGGCGACGTCTACGGAAAAGCGATAAGCCAACGCGATGGGATCCGTGTCGCCTTTTTGCAGACGTGATCGAAGCGCATCCAGCGGCAAAGCGATCGCATCATCGCGATACATCTTCAGAACTTCACGCGCCACAGTTCGCGCAGCCGACGTGTTGAGACTGCTCAGATCAACGGCATCCACATCCTCGCCCTGTTCCAATTCCGAAAAACTGTACCTGCGGGATTCGAAGAACGCTTCGACCTCTTCAAGCGGAACACCGCGCGGATCAATTGACGAGTCGCTTTCGTCCAGAAAGGTTACAAGTGCCTTTGAACTGCCGGCCAGCCGCTCTGCATCCTGGTGCAGGTTTTTGTGAAACCGCTCTCGCCACTCTGCTTCGATGTCCTCTGTGTCTGCAAGAATTGCCGCCGTTGAACGAATCGCCGCCGCCGTTGACAGCACTTCGTGCATTGATGCCGCAAGATGCGGGTCATGAGTCAGCCGGTCTGACAGGATCTCGACATTCCGTTCAAGCGAAACAACACGGCGGTGCATCTGCGCAAGCACCCCGGCCCATCCGGGAAAGCGCCCGGCAAATTCCTCCAGCCCGTCCACTTCGGCCTGCTGCCCGACGGCGTCATCCGCCGCCTCCCGCAGGGCCGACACAAGGGTCGCCTCGATCCCCTGTGTCAGGACTGAGGGTTCGACGGAAAGCGCAGACGCTATGTCCACCAGCAATTTGCCACCGATCCGGCGGCGGTTATGTTCGATCAGGTTCAGATAGGACGCGGATATCCCGGCAAGGCGGGCAAGTTCCGCCTGCCGAAGCCCGGCAATCTGCCGTCTTTCCCGAATGCGGCTTCCCGTCAACATATCACGCATGATCGTATTCTCCTGACCAGGCTTCAGCCTCTTTTTTCAGAACATATCATGTGTTTCACCGGTTTACCCAGGGATTTTCAAACCGTATTTACAACCTTGACAAAAGCGGCAGCCGCCAATGCGCATCAATGGCCACAAGAAACCGCATCTCCCCTTCAATTCCGCGTGGTTTCCCGGCACGATAAGCGGATGAGTGACCCCGCCTTTGAATATGCACCGATCGGGCTTGTTGAGCTGGAAAACCGGATCATCAGACGCTGCAATCTGCAATTCGCCCGCACTTTCGGCGGGGAAGAGGCCGATTACCGCAACATGCCGCTGTTGCATCTCTATCCCTCGGTCGCGGATTGGGAGAGGATCGGGGAACGCAGCCTGCAAGTGATGCGAGACACCGGGTACTACACGGATGAACGCGTCATGCGGCGTCGCAATGGCGATCTGTTCTGGTGCCGCGCCCGTGGCCGTTCTTTGACGCCCGATGACCCCTTCCGCCATGGAATCTGGAGCTTTTCCGACATCTCGGAAGAACGTCCCCTTGTCGAATTGACCGTTCGAGAACGCGAAGTGGCGATCCTGTCCTGCCGCGGCCTGTCCGCCAAGGAAATCGGCGTCGAACTGGGCCTGAGTTACCGCACAATCGAAGCCTATCGCGCCCGCCTGCTTGAGAAATTCGGCGCCCGCAAACTGCCGGAGCTTGTCGCCAAATTGTCAGGGATGCCTCTGTAACCTGTCCGCCCCTTTAAATTATACGGGATTCCCGCCTGTGATGGTGCGAGTCGGCGCTTTTCATGCACCGCCGCTTAGCCTATAACCCTGCGTAATTTGATCAGAGCCCGCAAGAAACAGACGGGCCAAAGGGGAACCGTCGAGGACACTCATGACAGACACCAAACACGAAGCGGATGTGGCATTCATCAAGGCTCTGGCCGAGTTGCTGCGTGACAACGACCTGACCGAATTGCAGGTCAAGCGCGAATATGGCGAGGAAGACAGCCTGAACGTGCGCGTAAGCCGCATGACACAGGCCGCAGCCGCACCAGTTCAGGTTGCCGTCCCTGCGGCGGCACCAGCTCCTGCTGCTGCGGCTGCGCCTGCCGTGGCCGAAGCCCCTGCTGCCCAGGAAGACCCAGCCAGCCACCCCGGCGCTGTAACGTCGCCCATGGTTGGCACCGTCTACATGCAGCCCGAGCCCGGCGCCCCCGCATTTATCTCGGTCGGCGCCTCCGTGTCCGAAGGCGACACGCTGCTGATTGTCGAAGCGATGAAGACCATGAACCACATCCACGCGCCCAAGTCGGGTACCGTCAAGCGTGTTCTGGTCGGCGATGGCGACGCTGTGGAATTCGGCACTCCTCTGGTCATCATCGAGTAAGGCGGGCCCATGTTCGACAAGATCCTGATTGCCAACCGAGGCGAGATCGCCCTGCGCGTCATCCGCGCCGCCCGCGAGATGGGGATTAAGACGGTAGCCGTCCACTCCACCGCGGATAGCGACGCGATGCATGTGCGCATGGCGGACGAATCGGTCTGCATCGGCCCCCCGCCCAGCCCCCAGAGTTACCTGTCCGTGCCCGCGATCATTTCGGCCTGTGAAATCACCGGAGCGCAGGCGATCCACCCCGGCTATGGCTTCCTGTCCGAGAATGCCGAGTTCGTGCAGATCGTCGAAGATCACGGAATCACGTTCATCGGCCCCACTGCGGAACACATCCGCGTCATGGGCGACAAGATTACGGCCAAGGACACGATGAAGGCTCTGGGCGTACCTTGTGTGCCGGGATCAGACGGCGGCGTGCCTGATCTTGCGACGGCCAAGAAGATCGGTGAGGAATTCGGCTATCCGGTCATCATCAAGGCTACCGCAGGCGGCGGCGGTCGCGGCATGAAAGTTGCGATGAACGCTGACGAAATGGAAAGCGCCTTCATGACTGCACGGGCCGAAGGCAAGGCCGCCTTTGGCAATGACGAAGTCTATATCGAGAAATACCTGACCACGCCGCGCCACATCGAAATTCAGGTGTTTGGCGACGGGAAAGGCAAGGCTGTTCATCTGGGCGAACGGGATTGTTCGCTTCAGCGGCGCCACCAGAAGGTGTTCGAAGAGGCCCCCGGCCCCTGCATCACCCCCGAAGAACGCGCCAAGATCGGCAAGGTCTGCGCCGACGCGGTCGCCAAGATCAACTATATCGGCGCCGGCACCATCGAGTTCCTCTACGAAAATGGCGAGTTCTATTTCATCGAAATGAACACCCGCCTTCAGGTGGAACACCCGGTCACCGAAGGTATCTTTGGCGTCGACCTGGTGCGCGAGCAAATCCTTGTCGCCGCGGGTGAACCGATGTCGTTCGGTCAGGACGATCTGGAAATCAACGGCCACGCCATCGAGGTTCGGATCAACGCCGAAAAGCTGCCGAATTTCTCGCCCTGTCCCGGCAAGATCACCGCGTACCACGCACCGGGTGGCCTTGGCGTTCGGATGGACTCTGCTCTTTATGACGGGTATTCGATTCCACCCTATTATGACTCGCTGATCGCCAAGCTGATCGTGCAGGGCCGTGACCGGGCCGAAGCGCTGGCCCGACTGGAACGCGCATTGGGGGAGTTGATTGTCGACGGCATCGATACCACGGTCCCTCTGTTCCACGCACTGTTGCAGGAACCCGATCTGCGCAGCGGCGACTACAACATCCACTGGCTGGAGCGCTGGCTTGCGGAGAACATGGAATAATAGTCACCAAGGACCGGAGGGCCCATGCCCTCCGGTTGCCTCATACCTGACATGAGCCTGTCCCCCGAACTTTTGTTGCATGGCTATTCCATCGGTATCTTTCCGATGGCCGAGCATCGCGATGACCCCGAGCTGTTTTGGGTCGATCCCAAGTTCCGCGGCGTCTTTCCACTGGACGGATTCCACATTTCTCGAAGCCTGGCGCGCCGTATCCGAAACTGCGGGTTCGATATTTCGATCGACAAGGATTTTTCAGGCGTCGTCGACGGGTGTGCCGACAGGGCCGATACCTGGATCAACGCCCAGCTTCATGACCTGTACCGTCAGTTGCACCAAACCGGGCATGCGCATTCATTGGAAATCTGGGAAGACGATGCGCTGGTGGGGGGCGTCTATGGCGTGACCCTGGGCGCGGCATTCTTTGGCGAAAGCATGTTTTCAAGGCGCAAGGACGCTTCGAAAATCGCCCTCGCCTATCTTGTGGACCGCCTGCGGCAAACCGGCTTCCGCCTGTTTGACACGCAGTTTCTGACCGCGCACCTGGCCTCTTTGGGCGCAATCGAAATTCCGCGCGGTGCCTACAAGAAAGAACTGGAAGAGGCCTTGAACCACAGCGCCGATTTCTCGGCACCGCTGAATCATTCGGCGGCGGGTGTGATACACCGTATGACCCAAACGTCATAACGCGCGTGATCCAGCGCATTCAACGCGGGGGAGGTTGCGATCATCCAACCGTCAAACAGCTGATCGGCCTTTCCGCTCTCCCAGATGGTCAGATAGGCGAATGCGTCACCGGTTGGATTGTCAACAGGATAACGGCAATCCCCCAGGGCAACATCCAGCCCAAAAACCGCTGCCGTCTCGCCGGTCTGCAATTCAACATCGACAGTCTGGCCGTTCACCTTGTCGAGGCCCCGCAACATTGCCCCGGGTCCAGATTGAACTTTCTGCTGCGCAGCCGCACCAGTGCCGGCCAGCAACAAGGCAAGAAACGCGGCGCGTATCATTCGCTGCCGTCTCCGGCTACGAACTTGACCAGGAGCGAAATCAGGCTGACCGCGCCCTGCGTATCCTCGATCTCATCGCCGGGATCAAAGTAGAATGGCGAGCCGCCGGGCATTACCTCGACGAAATTGCCCCCCAGCAGACCTTCTGACGAAATGACTATGGCACTGTCGTCCGGCACCAGAATCCCGTCCGCAATCGTGAAAGTCGTGTCAGCTCGATAGGTTTCAGGGTTCAGGGTGACGCCTGTCACGGTTCCGATCTTGACGCCGGCAAGGCGCACATCCGTGCCGACACCCACGCCCTCCAGTGATCTGAAAGACGCGCCCAGCTCATATCCAGCGGCCCCTTGCGACAAGCCCGTCGATTGGCTGGCATAGACACCAAACGCCACGGCACCGGCCAATACGACACCGCCGACAAGAACTTCGGTCCAGTTATGGGTCGACATTATCGCCTCGTCTATTCCGGGCTCCAGGCCTCATAGTCCTTACGTTCAACCGGTTCCGCGCGACGCAGAGATCCGGCCGGAGCATAGGCCAGCGCGGTGCCGGTCAGGTTTTCCTGATGTGGTTTTTCCCAGGATTTATGCGGCAGCGGTTTATCCGTCGGAGGCTCGTCCCAAGTGCGATGCAACCAACCATGCCATTCAGGATCAACCCGGCTGGCTTCGGCCTCGCCATTGAAGATAACCCAACGCCTGCTGTCATCGGCATTGCGGTAAAACACGTTGCCTTCATTGTCTTCGCCCACTTTCACGCCCTTGCGTGCAGTGTAGATCTGAGTGTTCAAAGTCGACCCATTCCACCAGGTCACGGCTCGCAAAAGACTGTTCAGGATTCCCATCGGGTGCCTCCGGCATTTCGTCGAGGAAAGGTATGGACCAAAGGCCCGCCAAGGTCCAGTGCCCCTGATACCACCTGCGTCACTCCGGCAGAAAGGCGGTCACTTCGATCTCGATCCTGTATTTCGGATCGATCAAACCGCATTCGATCATTGTCGCTGCCGGAGGGTTGGCTCTGAAAGTTTCGGCCAGGATCGGCCAGCACGGCTCGAACTCACTGCGATCGGGCAGCATGTATGTGACCCGAACCACATCGTGAAAGCCTGCGCCAGCCTCTGCCAAAGCCTTCTCGATCGTCGCCAGGGCTGATCGGCACTGTTCAACCGCGTCTTCACCCTGCCCGACAGTACCGGCGACGTGAACCCATCCGCCCGCGACCACCGCACGGCAGTACCCGACCTTGGCTTCGAACTCACCGCCCGAAGAAATGCGCTTCACTGCCATAATTCGTCACCTTTGTTGTTCGAAAACTTGCTTAAGCTTCCGCCGCCTAACTGCACCGACACTCATGTGCGAGCGACGGATCCACAGCTTCATCTGGCTAAAAATATCCCGGGGGGATGCCCGAAGGGCAGCGGGGGCAGAGCCCCCTGAACCGGTTCAAGTGAAGTCCCACCGTCGCGGCAAATAGCCCGATCTCAACCGGCCGATGCCGACTCCGGTGCAGCGTCGGTATAGATGAACAGAGGCTGCGAGTCAGACATGACCGCCTCTTCGTTCACCACAACTTCGCTGACATTCTTCATTCCAGGCAATTCGAACATCGTATCCAGCAGAATATCTTCCAGGATCGACCGCAGACCCCGCGCGCCGGTTTTGCGCTCGATGGCCTTTTTGGCGATTGCCTTCAAGGCATCATCCGTAAAGGCCAGCTCAACATCTTCCAGTTCGAACAGACGCTGGTATTGCTTGACCAATGCGTTCTTGGGCTTGGTCAGGATAGTCACCAGCGCGTCTTCATCCAGGTCCTCAAGCGTCGCCAGAACCGGCAGACGACCGACGAATTCCGGGATCAGGCCAAATTTCAGAAGATCCTCGGGTTCCAGTTCCTTGAATATCTCGCCGACACCGCGGTCATCATTGTCGCGTACATCGGCGCCAAAGCCCATGGCCGAACCTTTGCCGCGTTGCGCGATGATCTTGTCCAGACCCGCGAATGCACCGCCACAGATGAACAGAATGTTCGTCGTGTCCACTTGCAGGAATTCCTGCTGGGGATGCTTGCGGCCACCCTGTGGGGGGACGCTGGCCACTGTCCCCTCCATCAGTTTCAGCAATGCCTGCTGCACGCCCTCACCGGATACGTCACGCGTGATCGAGGGGTTTTCGGATTTGCGGGTAATCTTGTCGACCTCATCGATATAGACGATGCCGCGCTGCGCACGTTCGACGTTGTACTCACTCGCCTGCAACAGCTTGAGAATGATGTTTTCGACATCCTCACCCACATAGCCGGCTTCGGTCAGCGTGGTCGCGTCAGCCATGGTAAACGGCACGTCCAGAATGCGCGCCAGCGTTTGCGCCAGAAGCGTTTTACCGCAACCGGTCGGGCCGATCAGCAGGATATTCGACTTTGCCAGTTCGATATCGCTGCCCGCTTTCTGAGCGTGGTTCAAACGCTTGTAATGGTTGTGAACGGCAACCGACAGAACCCGCTTTGCGGTGGCCTGACCGATTACATAATCGTCCAGCACTTCGCAGATATCCTTGGGCGTCGGAACACCGTCAGAAGACTTCAGCCCGCTGGCCTTGGTCTCTTCGCGGATGATGTCCATGCACAGCTCAACACATTCATCACAGATGAAAACCGTGGGGCCTGCGATCAGCTTCCGGACTTCATGCTGGCTTTTGCCACAGAAGCTGCAATAGAGCGTGTTTTTCCCATCGCCGCCTGAATTCGTCGCCATGATCTACCTTTCGGGCTTCGTCCCTGCACCCCTTTTCGGGGGCGCTTACACCTGTGTGTGCAGCTTAGGCCAGCACTCTGGCGGCTACAATCTCAAAATGACCCCCGCGCCGGTGACGCGGGGTATTGGCCTCAGGCCTCTTCCGTGTCCATTTTCGCTCGGTTTTCGACGATTTCGTCGATGTGACCCCATTCCTTGGCCTCTTCCGGGCTCATGAAATTGTCACGATCCAGCGCTTTTTCGACCGCCTTTTTCGTCTGTCCGGTATGACGCACGTAGATGTCATACAGGCGATCCTTCAGCTTTTGCGTCTCGGCCGCGTGAATCATGATGTCACTGGCCTGGCCCTGGTACCCGCCGCTGGGCTGGTGAACCATGATGCGGCTGTTGGGCAGCGAAAAGCGCATTCCCTTCTCGCCCCCGGCCAGCAGAACCGAGCCCATCGAGGCCGCCTGACCGATAACCAATGTGGAACATTTCGGCTTGATGTATTGCATTGTGTCGTAAATCGACAAACCGCTGGTCACCACACCACCGGGCGAGTTGATGTAGATCGAGATTTCCTTGTTCGGGTTTTCCGCCTCGAGGTGCAGCAATTGCGCCACAACAAGATGGCTCATCCCATCATGGATCGGTCCGTTGATGAAAATGATCCGCTCTTTCAGCAGGCGGGAGAAAATATCATAGGCGCGCTCGCCCCGGCTGGTCTGCTCAACGACCATGGGGACAAGTGTATTCATGTAGGTTTCTACGGGATCGAACATTCGTAACCTGCCTGTTTAGCTATGGATCGGGACAATATCCCAACAAGTGTTACCTGAGTCTTAGTGTCGGCTAAGGGGGGCTGCAAGGGGGGCAAGTGAGAACGCTGACCGAATGTCGATCATCATCAATCGTCAAAGCGAACCATCTGTTGTTTCCAGGGCCGATCCGCCAATCGCCATCATTTGAATTACACGCCCCTTGCGTTTCGGGAACATTCAATCCGAACTCGCCTTTCACACATCACGCTATTTTGATTCATACATATAGAAATGAATGTACGAAACATGTACTGAAGGGGCTCACACTCACGTCTCTTTACGTAACGGAAACAACGCCCGGCCAACGGGTTTGCAAGGAACTCAATCGATGGCACTTCCTCAGCTGTCCAATGACATGTCACAAGAAGATTTTGACCGCATGGTCACCAACGCGACACGCGCGTCCAATTTCCTCAAGGCTATAAGCCACGAAGGCAGATTGATGATCCTGTGTCACCTTGTGTCAGGTGAAAAATCAGTCACCGAACTGGAAGAGTTGCTGTCCGCCAGGCAAGCCGCTGTTTCACAGCAGCTTTCCCGTCTGCGACTTGAAGGGCTGGTGATACCTCGCAGGGAAGGCAAAGCCATCTATTATCGTCTGGCGGATGAACGTCCGCGCCGCATGCTCGAAGTCGTTTACGAGCTCTTCTGCGGCGAGGCCTCGGCCTAAGAACTGGCTCCGCCTGAAAAAAGGTGCTACCGAAAAAAAGATCGAGCACCAAGGAGACGAATATGATCCGCGTAATTCTGATTGGCCTGAGTCTGTTTGCACTGACCGCCTGCGAAACCGCAAAAGGCGCCGGCAAGGACATCGAAAAAGCCGGAGATGCCATCCAGGGCGCAGCAACCGACGTGCAGGAAAGCCTGTAAGACACTTTATTTTGCGGCGGGCGTAGAACAATCATCAATATATGGTTGAAAGATCTCGCATGCCGCGGTAGCTTGCCCTTACAGGTGCATAGACGCGGCATTGCATCATCTGACGCTAAATCGGGGCTCTTTTGCACACGCAGAAGAGCCCCGGTCCCTTTCGGCAGGGGTGAGTGGTAGCCTGTATGAAACCGAAATCGGCAAAGGAAAAGGCGTCAGGTGCGCAGACGCGGTCTTTGCATGCATCCTTTCGGACACTCCTGACGCCTTACCGGTTCGATGCGCCCCGAAGGGCACCCCGATCCAGTTGCCCCAGCCTCCTGAGAGGCTGCGGCTGCCGCTTTGCCCCCGAAGGAACATCACAGCGTGCATCGGCCTTCTGAGAAGGTGGCCATCCGACTTGGGCACGAAACCCGCACTCGGCCGATCACCCACCGGTAAGCCATTGCAGTTAAACGCAAATCCTAAGATCCGGTCTCTCTGCCAAGACCCCCGGGCCTTTGCGTCCCACCTTCGGTTCCGAAGAACCTGTGTGGTGTTCAGACTGTTGCAGCACGCCTTGTATCTGACAAGAAAATAGCACCGCAGCATGAAAATTAAACGGGGATAAACTGTTGGTATCTGCCGGGAAATCTTTGTGGATAATCCGAGAAGTTTTGACTCCACGCATGTTTGCCCCGGGAAATTTTCAGGCCTGAACCTGACCCCGGTTTTTTGCCCAATGCTGCGGGCGCGAAGGTCACCGCACGCGCCGTTAGTTGAGAATTGCAGGATTTGTACAACCTTCGGACCACCAATCTTTCGAATCGTACATACGGAGATTCGCCGATGCGTTGCACCATTTCCCATGCGCGCGCCAATTTGGGCGCTCTGGTCACCCGTGCACAGGACCCGCGCGAAGTGATCATTCTGACCCGGCACGGCAAACCGCTGGCCGCTCTGGTCTCGGTCGCCGAGGCGAAGCGGATCTGGCATTTGCAGGATGATGACGAGATCGGGTGGAAACACCCGCTGTCGGGCATTCGCGGGATGTGGTCGCGGGGACGCAACATCCCCGAAATGGAACCGGGACCGGACGGCAGCTATGTCACCGCGCGCGAGGCCGCGCTGAAGGTTCGCGAAATCCAGATGGCCCGCGCCGAGGAACGCCGCATTCTTGCGCGGGGCGGTCTGGATCCTGTCGCAGGCGGTGAACTGGCCGCCCGGCCCGTCTCCTCGCTGTGGAGACGATTGTTCCGTTTTTGAGAAGCGGTCCGACCCGCGCGTGGCAACCTACTAACCTCCGCCGCAGTCATAATCGCAGCAGCGGTACTTACCCCCTACAATCGCCCGGGCCGGACACGCTTCAGTTCACCTGACGTTCCAAAACGGTGCTGTAGGTCGTTCCGGTCCGCAGGCTACGGAAATCGGCAAAAATCCTGCCATCTTCGTACCGCGCATCGATCAACGCATTCGCGCCGATCAGCAGAGGTGAGGTTTCGACGATGCCGATACTGCCCGTCCCATCGAGGCTGATGGTGCCGGTGGCCTCGTATTCATTCCAGTCGGTATCGCCATCGCGACGCCATTTGCTGTGCCCCCAGAAAACGTTGCCGTCCTGAAGCTGCACATCCAGCATCCATTCGGCCTGATTGAACCGGGGCTGATCGCCTTTGTAGTAATGGCTGGGCTGGACGGTCGTGTAGGACCCCAGCCATGTGCCGCGCAGGTCGGGCGTGGTATCGGCCAGCGCGGCCGTTCCAAGGGCGAGGGTCGTGGCCAAAGCGGCTGCTCCGGCAGTCATGTATCTGGTCATGGCTCTCTCCTGTTCGTCTGGTCAACAGATTGGGAGGGCACGTGGCGGTTGCAACTTACCTGAGGGAAACTTCATGATTGGTTCACCGGGGGCTTAGAATGGGGCTTCAGGCCCAGTCCAGAGCCGTCCCAACAATGACCAGCGCGATGCCGATCCCCTCGCGATAGGAAAAGTTCTCGCCTAACAGGAAATACGAGGCGATAGCGATCAGCACGACCTCGGCCCCCAGAATGCCGGTATAGATGATGCCCAATCGTTCGTTGCGCAGCGCGGCAAGTTCCAGCGTCGCGGCGGCCAGCAACGTGGCAACAATCAAAAGGGTCAGGCCAACACCGGGAATCTTCCACCAGAACTTCATCGAGATCATGGCAACGGAATATAGACCCGCCGACCCGAGGGCGATGATGGGGATCATGGATGTGGACATTTGGGCCTCCTGCAGAGGGTTCCGTAGGGTCAAGTGTAGCAGGAGGGTGTGGTTGGGGCTGTGAGGTGGGTCACAGTGGTTGGGGGAATAGTGGTGAGGAGTTGTCCGGCCATTGGCGAGGTAAGTGATTGGTTGGGACCCTTGCGACACAAATCTTGCCTTTCAAAGCAACCAGACAAGACCACCGACAATCAATGGCTTCTATGTCGTTGTTTTTTCACACGCATTACTTGAACATTGTTCTTCGCAAAACTATCCTAGAGGTACAAAATCTTGGAGGTAATCGTGCTTGAACAAGTCAAACAATTTGATGATGAAACTATTCAAAAACTATTTGGAACAGATACAGCGGAAGACGAAGACCCAGTCAGGTTAAAAGAGTATTTCTTCAAAAACAAAAGTTACCAAAACATTCGCTCAAGTTTGCCGCTCAGAATTCTAGTCGGACACAAGGGTATCGGTAAGAGCGCTCTCTTAAGAATGTCACACTTAGAGGATATAGATGACGGAACGCTCTCATTATGGATTCAACCAAACGATTTGATCTTGGAAAACTCCAAAGACAAAACCTTTTTAGAAAAAATTTCCGGGTACAAAAAATTAATTAGCCGCGCCATCTACCACAAAGCATTGGAAAGCTTAGGCATTCAAGACGCCAGCACACCAACGATTACTCTCCAAAACGCTGGAAAACAGATTATTTCAGCTTTAGTTGAAAAAGTCTTAAGCCATACAGGCGCGGATACTGATCTGGAAATTCAGAAGATGCGCGACCTCTTTGCTTCGGATCGCGAGATACGAATTTACATTGATGACATCGATCGCGGCTGGAAAGCGACGCAGGATGACATCAACAATATTTCCGCCCTTGTAAATGCTTCTAGGGATTTAACAAACGAGGATCAACGTATCAAGATACGCATTGGTCTGCGAAGCGACGCGTACTATCTGTTCAGAACATCAGATGAGAGCACTGACAAAGTTGAAGGCAACGTAGTTAGACTTTCATGGACGCGGCACGATGTAATCAGCGTCATGGCTCTCCGTGTCGCAAGTTACTTCGGGAAGATTATAGACCCTACGATACTGGAAGAATTGGGGCAGAAGGACATTGCCAAAGAGATTCACCCGGTAATTGAGGATCGGTTTACTGTAGGGAAAGGACATTGGTCCGGTGCACCAATCCACATCGTTCTTTTATCTTTAAACCGCAATAGACCTCGTGATCTGATTAAATTGCTAACCGCAGCGGCTCGCGAAGCCTACAAGAATGGAAACGATAAAATCAAATCGAGTGATTTGGAGAAGACATTCTCTGATTACTCACACGGGCGCATCACGGACCTTACCCTCGAATTTAAATCTGAAATGCCGGAGATTGAAAAACTCCTGTATAATATGAAGCCGAGCGGAAAAAGGCAGCAAGATAAAGACAAAAGATGGTTGTACACAAATGACGAGCTGATCAAAAAAATTAAAGACATCGGCCAGAGTCAATCTCTTTCGTTTAGGAATGGAAAAGCCGCCACACCCAAAGCAATCGCTGAATTTCTCTATAAAATCGACTTCATTATAGCCCGCGACGATGACGAGCGAGGTGACGCTCGGTGGACGCACTTTGATCAAAACCGAATGCTACAAAGCCAATTTGTGGATTTCGGGTATAAATGGGAGGTTCACCCCGCATATCGTTGGGCACTACAGCCTAAGAGCGTCCACGAGATCATGGATGAAATAAGTTTCAACTAATACACATTTTGCTACCGCGTGGGCACGCAGTTGGCTATGCCAACCGCTTTCGCCCACCCGCCGTAAAAATGGCCAGCCTTTAGCTGTCCATTTTTAAGGCGCTAATAAACGCCTCCTGCGGGATATCGACCTTCCCGAACTGGCGCATTTTCTTCTTACCCGCCTTCTGCTTGTCCAGCAGCTTGCGTTTCCGCGTGGCGTCGCCGCCGTAGCATTTCGCGGTCACGTCCTTGCGTAAGGCAGACAGGGTCTCGCGCGCGATGACCTTGCCTCCGATGGCGGCCTGGATCGGGATTTTGAACATGTGGCGCGGGATCAGGTCCTTGAGCTTTTCGCACATCGCCCGGCCCCGCATCTCGGCCCGGTCACGGTGAACCATGGTCGACAGTGCGTCAACGGGTTCATCATTCACCAGTACCGACATCTTGACCAGGTTGTCCTCGGTATAGCCTGTCATCTGATAGTCAAACGACGCATAGCCCTTGGTCACCGATTTCAGGCGGTCGTAGAAATCAAAAACGACCTCGTTCAGCGGCAGGTCATAGACGACCATGGCGCGGCTGCCCGCATAGGTCAGGTCCAGCTGGATACCGCGGCGGTCCTGGCAGAGTTTCAGCACGTCGCCAAGGAATTCATCCGGCACCAGGATGGTCGCCTTGATGCGCGGTTCCTCGATATGGTCGACCTTCGACGGGTCGGGCATGTCGGCGGGGTTGTGCAGCTCGATCATCTCGCCGTCTTTCATGTAGACGTGATAAATCACCGACGGCGCGGTGGTGATGAGCTCGATATCATATTCACGTTCGATACGGTCGCGGATGACCTCGAGGTGCAGCAGGCCCAGGAAGCCGCAGCGGAAGCCAAAGCCCAGCGCGGCCGAGGTTTCCATTTCGAACGAGAAAGAGGCATCGTTGAGCGCCAGTTTGTCGATCGCATCGCGCAGGTCTTCGAATTCGGCGCTGTCCACCGGGAACAGGCCGCAGAACACCACCGGCTGCGCGGGCTTGAAGCCCGGAAGCGCCTCTTCGGTGCCGTTGCGGTCATTGGTGATGGTGTCACCGACGCGGGTGTCGCGGACCTGTTTGATCGATGCGGTCAGGAACCCGATTTCGCCGGGGCCAAGGCTGTCGACCATCTCCATCTCGGGGCGGAAAACGCCGACGCGGTCGACATGGTGCAGGGTGCCGTTCGACATGAACTTGACCCGCATCCCCTTTTTCAGCGTGCCGTCCATGATGCGGACCAGAACGATGACGCCCAGATAGGCATCGTACCACGAATCCACCAACATCGCCTTGAGAGGCGCGTCCAGCTTGCCCTGCGGGGCGGGCAGTTGCTGCACGATGGCTTCGAGCGTTTCGTGGATGCCCTGCCCCGTCTTGGCGCTGACCTGAATGGCGTCGGTGGCGTCGATGCCGATCACGTCCTCGATCTGTTCGGCCACGCGGTCGCAGTCAGAGGCCGGCAGGTCGATCTTGTTCAGCACCGGCACGATCTCGTGATCGGCGTCGATGGCCTGATACACGTTTGCCAGCGTCTGCGCCTCGACCCCCTGGGTGGAGTCCACGACCAGCAGCGAACCCTCGACCGCGCGCATCGAGCGGCTGACCTCATAGGCAAAGTCCACATGGCCGGGGGTGTCGATCAGGTTCAGCACGTACTGCTCGCCATTGTCGGCGGTATAGTCGATGCGGACCGTGTTGGCCTTGATGGTGATGCCACGCTCGCGCTCGATATCCATGCTGTCGAGCAGCTGTTCCTTCATGTCGCGATCCTTGACCGTTCCGGTCTCTTGGATGAGCCGGTCAGCAAGGGTGGATTTGCCATGGTCGATATGCGCGACGATGGAGAAATTGCGGATATGAGCGAGGTCTGTCATGGGTTGGGATATGTCGGGAGTTTTGTCCCTCGTCAAGCGTTGAAGCGTTGCAAAAAAGGTCCCACCCGCGCCTTTCTGTTCAGTGGCATTTACCGGAATTCAATGAATAGTTAAGATGATCGCATCATCTGGCCGTTTCAAAAACAGAAAGCAGGAAAGACTTGGCCGACTATTCGATCTTTGTTTTGGGTGAAGGTCAATTGTCCGTCTCTGTGGCGCAGGGTCTGGACGGGATCAATCAGGGCACGGGGATACATCTTATTGGTGAGACGATTACCATCAATTCGCGCGCCCCGACCGAAGTTTTCATCACGGATGCGGGATCGGACACCAATTTTTCCGACAATGATGGCAATCAGCGGTTAAACGGCGATCAGACAATCGATGGCACACTTTTCTCCAGCGGCACGCGTGTTGAAGCCGAATATGGCATTACGCTGACAGATGGAACAACCACGTGGCAGGCGGTTGCGTTCAACGTGAACAACTCATCACCGGCATATGGTACCGTCGAGGGCATCGCATTCATCGGGGGACCCGGACAGTTTCCGCCGGCCGGAGTGCCTCTGACGGTGGTCAGTACACAGGAAGGTCCCAACTTCGCGTCAAACGCATATGTCAGCCCCATTTGTTACTGTCGCGGGACACTGATCGAAACCAGATCCGGATACCGGCCCATCGAAATGCTGAAGCCGGGTGATGAGATATGGACCCATGACAATGGCTATTTACCCGTCATCTGGACAGGTGAACAGGCTGTCATCACAGCCGGTCGTTTCAGAATGGTCGAAATTCCCGAGGGAACGCTTTCGAATTTCGCGCCTTTGAAAGTGTCACAGCAACACAGAATGCTGGTCACGCACCCTTTGGCTGAAATCCTTTGCGCAGAGAACGAAGTGTTTGTTCCAGCCGTCAGCCTTGTTGATGCGGGCATTGCAACACTGTGCCAGGAAAACAGTGCAACTTACCATCACCTGCTGCTTGAGACACACAACGCCATCAACGCCAACGGAGCAATTTCCGAGAGCTTGCTGCTGGCACCGTCCACCAGCAGCCAGAACCCGGATGATCTGTTCTTTCGCGGCCTCGTCGATCAGGTTTCATGTGCCGTTGAAACCGCGAGGCTGACGCTGAAGAGAAAAGAGGCAACATTCCTGATCAACAGTATCTTGTCCGTTGATCCGAATTCCACTTTGATTCATACTCCGCCGCAGACCGAGAGGGGCATCAGACCCGTCCGGGCAGGCAAAAACGAGGCTCGAGTATGAAACAGTTTCTCCTTATCGCATTCTGTGCGGCATCGCTGACGGCGGTGGCCCAAGTCGCGGATGCGGCGCAGATCAAGCGGGCGTGTCTGGCGTCGGACCGGTCGGCGGCGACGCGGGATCGGTGCTCTTGCATCCAGCGCGTGGCGGATCAGGCGCTGACCCGCAGCGATCAGAAGACCGTGGCCAAATGGTTCACCGACCCCCATCAGGCGCAGGAGTTGAAGATGTCGCAGACCGCGCGCGACGATGCGCTGTGGGACCGGTATCAGAACTTTGGCCAGATGGCACAGGCGATCTGTAGCTAAGTCCTTCTGAAACCTTGACCTGATCCACGCTGCGCCCCAGAAAGGCGCAGCGAAAGGTGTATCTTATGGTGATGAAAGGGCTGACCCTGCGGGGCCTTGAGGTGTTCGAGGCTTTGGCGCGGACGGGATCGGTGGCACAGGCCGCCGAGATCACCGGGCTCAGCCAGCCGTCCGTTTCCCAGCAATTGCGCAATCTGGAAAAGGCGTTGGGCACCGAACTGGTCGATCACGGGCGGCGACCGATGCGCCTGACGCAGGCCGGGCGCAGCTTTCTGGCGCGGGCCGAGGCGGTTCTGGCCGAGCTGCAAATGGCACAAAGCGAATTGTCGGTCATGGATCTGGGGCATCTGACCACGCTGTCAATCGGGCTGATCGACGACTTCGACAATGATCTGACCCCGCGACTGGCCACGCTGCTGGCCGACAGCCTGACCCGTTCGAATTTCAAACTGATCACCTTGTCGAGCCTCGATCTGTTCGGGGCCCTGGCCGAACAACGCCTGCACATGGCCGTAACCGCCCATAGCGGAGAAGTGCTGGAGGGGGTGGTCGAGTACCCTCTGGTCCGGGATCCGTTCATTCTGGTTGCACCACAGGGGTCGGGCGGAGTGGAAGCGGTACAGAACAGCCTGCCGTATCTGCGCTATGCCCGCGAGCAACTGATCAGCCGGCAGATCGAGGCGCATATGGCGCGCAGCGCGCTAGAGTTCGAGGAACGGTTCGAGATCGGCTCGCACATGGCGCTGATGGCCATGGTTGCACGGGGCCTGGGTTGGGCGATCACGACGCCGCTGGGCTTCATGCGCGCCGCGCGGTTCCATGAAGGGCTGGAGGCCCACCCTGCCCCGTTCGGGGATTTCTCGCGCAGCATATCATTGCTGGCGCGTACGGACTGGTCCGATCAGGTACCGCAGGAGGTGGCGGGCATGACACGGCGTCTGATGCAGAACCAGATCGTGGACCCGGCTTTGGCCAAACTGCCCTGGCTGAGCGGATCGCTGCGGGTGATGGGCGGTTAACTGTCCAGATGGGCGGCAAGCCCCTCGACCGCCGCTTCGATCAGGTCCAGAGCGCCATCGAAATCCCGTGTGTAATATGGGTCAGGCACATGATCCGCGCCGGTTTCAGGGGCGAAATCGGTCAGCAGGCGCACCGGGGTGTCACTGCCGGCGGGGCGCAGATCCTCGATATCCGCGATGTTGTTGGCGTCCATGCCCAGGATCAGGTCAAAGCGGTCAAAATCGGCAGCCGTGAACTGACGGGCGCGCAGGTCGCCCAGGTCAATTCCCCTGACCTTCGCAGCTGCCTGCATCGGGCCATAGGGCGGATTGCCCGCATGCCAGCCCATGGTTCCGGCACTATCGGTTACGTGGTGCGGCGCGCGGGCGCGAAAAACGCCCTCTGCCGCAGGTGAGCGGCAAATATTGCCCAGGCAGACAAAGAGGATACGGTGTGACATGCACCAAGCTGTACCGCGCGGAGGAGAAATGGAAAAGATCGTGATTCTGACCGGGGCCGGAATATCCGCCGAAAGCGGGTTGAGCACCTTTCGCGATGAGGGTGGGTTATGGGCCCAGCACCGGATCGAGGATGTCGCCACGCCGGAAGGATTCGCCCGCGACCCTGCACTGGTTCAGGGGTTTTACAATGCGCGGCGGGTTCAGGCCTCCAAGGTGCAACCCAATGCCGCTCATGAAGCACTGGCCCGGCTGCAACGGGACTGGCCCGGAGACGTCGTGATTGTCACCCAGAACGTGGACAGCCTGCACGAGGCAGGCGGCGCAAAAGGTGTCATCCACATGCACGGAACTTTGGCGGGCGCGTTGTGTTCAGCCTGCGGCCATCGCTGGACCGCCCCGCCCGAAATGGCGGTTGGGGAATCCTGCCCCGCCTGCGCGCGGCCCACTGCCCGGCCCGATGTGGTCTGGTTTGGCGAGATGCCTTATTTCATGGACGAGATTTATGACCACCTGAGAAGCGCGTCACTTTTTGCCGCCATTGGCACGTCGGGTCAGGTTTATCCAGCGGCAGCGTTCGTGCACGAGGCACAAGCGGCGGGCGCACGGACGATCGAGATCAATCTGGAACCGTCGCCGGGCACATCCGGGTTTGACGAACGTTTGGTTGGCAAAGCGACTCAAACAGTTTCCCGATGGGTCGGGCACCTGCTTGCGCCGCACACTTAAGGTACAGACAACACGCGCTTAATTCGGTTAGACTGCCCCCGAAACGACTGGAGGACGAGAAATGGCTGATCAGGACCCCCGGACCGGTGAAATTCTGGATGAAGGCAGCATGGCCGGGCGCGACATGCTGGGGGAGCAGCTTTCCAACCTGTGGTGGACCTTTCTGCTGCGCGGAGTGTTGGCCGGGCTTGTCGGCATTGCCGCACTGTTCTGGCCGTCGGGCAGCATCGCGTTGCTGCTGCGGCTGGTTGGTGTGCTGCTGATCCTCGATGGCGGCCTGACACTTTTGGGCGTTGGGCGGCGCGGGGTGATGGGTGGCGCTGCAATCGGTGCGCTTCTGATTGGGCTGGTCCTGCTGATCTGGCCGGAAGGCACGGTCAAACTGGCCTTTTTCCTGATGGGCGCCTGGGTGCTGATCATCGGGATCGGGTCGCTGGCGGCATCTGGGCAAATGCACGAAAGAGACCCGCAACGCGGCTCCATGCGCGTCTCGGGTTTCGTCGCGCTTGTCGTCGGGCTCGTATTGATGATCTGGCCAGCGGTCGCGCTTGTTGCACTGGGATGGGGTATCGCCTTTTCGGCACTCGCCATTGCCGCGGTCATGTTCTGGCTGGCGTCCCGATTCCGCCAGGCCGGTGACCGTGTTGGCCTGAAAACCATCAACAAATAGCACCAGCGGCAGCCACAAGGACAACAGGCCGGGCAATGCCCGGCCTGACGCATGGATGACGGCCGCAGCGCGGCCCGAAGACAGGCGTTGCCCTAGTTCGAATGTGATCCGTGCCCGCCCATGTCCTGACGCTCCAGATCGACCGGGATTTCGACTTCAACCTCGCCGGCCTTTTCGAAGATCAGCGTCACCGGAACCGTGGCACCCTGCTCGAACGGTGCCGTCAGCCCCATGAACATCACGTGGTCGCCACCGCGTTTCAGCATGTGGGTTTCACCTGCCGGAATGGCAAAGCCTTCCTCGACATGCACCATCTTGGCCACGCCATTTTCGTCGACTTTGTGGGTGTGCAGTTCAACCCGGGCAGCGGCATCCGAAGACGCGCCGACCAGACGGTCGTCCGCATCGCCCAGATTCTGGATCATCATGAACGCGGCTCCTGCCTTGGCGGTCTTTCCCGACGACCGGGCATAGGCGTCATCAACTTTGATGGTGCCTTCGGCAAAAGCGGGCAGGGCCAGGGTCACAGCGGCCAGGGTTGCAAACAGAGTAGTTTTGAGGGACATCGTGCCTCTCCTGTATTGTAGGTTTGAAAAAGGTTGGTTTTCAAACACGTACAGGCGGCGCACGCGCCGGGGAGCCGGGGACCGGCAAGGCGATTTGATTGACCAGATGCCGCAACGGCGAAGGCTGCGCCTGTTTCGGCGCCATAGGCATCGATGGGTGGGCGACGGCAACCGCGCCCATCAGGGACAGCGCATAGTCTGGACAGTAATGCGGTGGTGCGGTGGGCTGTCCGTCTTCGTCCATATAGACAACGACCGGGCCGGTGCCTGTGCACAACACCATCTGACCCACGGCCCTGTCCATGCCGCGGGACACCGCAAGGCCCTGCCCGGTCAGAACCAAAAGCAGGGACAGAACATAAGGCAGGAATCGTGTTATGGCTGGTCTCATCCTGACCCGGGTATAGGTCAGTCGGCAGAGTAGCTTCAAGCGCCAAAGGGTCGCGCTTGAAGCTGGTTTCAGTAATCAATTCCCGGTCGTTTCACCTTGCTTGTATTGAAGCTGGTGTGGGAACGATTCACCCTGCGCTGCATCCGCGTACAAGCCGAAATTGCTTTGCGAAAAACCGCGGCCAGAAACAGGAAAAGGTAGAAACTTTTTAACGTCATAGTGAGGCCCCCGCCTGATGAATAACAGTGACGTTAGGTCAGATTCGTGAGTCCGTATGTGAAGCAATTCACCAATGGCGAAAAATAATTTCGAAATTGAAAACAATGCAAGGCGGCAGCGGGCGTCTCAAAACGAAAAAGCCCTGCACCTCAGAGGTGCAGGGCCTGAAAACCGTAAGCGAAAAGGCTTAGGCCGTGGCTTGCGCCTTGGCAATTTCCTTCTTCACTTTCAGCGCGTTCGCCGACAGTTCTTCGTCCTTGGCTTTGGCCAGGAATGCGTCCAGGCCACCGCGGTGGTCAACCGAACGCAGAGCGGCTGCCGAGATGCGCAGCTTCACGCCGCGGCCCAGGGTCTCGGACTGCAAGGTAACGTCATTCAGGTTCGGCAGGAAACGACGACGAGTTCTGTTTTTGGCATGGCTGACATTGTTGCCAGTCATCGGGCCTTTTCCGGTCAGTTCGCAACGGCGCGACATGGTTTCTTCCTTTGTTTCTGGAGGCCGGGCACAAAGCCCTCGGCCAAATCACAAGGGGCACAACCCGAAGTCGCGCCCGAAAACTGGTTGGATGCGTGTAGTGGGAATCGCAGGAAGGGTCAAGACGGACCGGACGAATTCTTTCATTTTGCGCCCGCCTTTCAAACCTTGCCCCTTTCACCCCGTCAGCTCAGCGTGCCAAGCAGTTCCTCGGCCGCGCGGACCGGGTTCAGACGCCCGGCCGAGACTTCGGCGTTCAGGCGTTCCATCTCGGCCTTGGCCTGCGGCGTGTCGAGCCGGGCCAGAAGGGCATGGCGGACCTCCTGATCGAACCAGTATCGCGCCTGCGCCGCGCGGTTGGCCTCCCAGATACCGTTGTCGCGGCGCCATTGGATCAGGGATTGCATCTCGTCCCAGGCTTGCTCCAGCCCCTGTTCTTCGACCGCTGAAACGGTCATTGCCTTGGGGAAACCTTCGGGATCCTGCGGGCGTTTGCGCAGCAATCGCAGCGCGCCGGCATAATCTGCGCATGTCCGGGTCGCCGTGGCCTTCAGGTCACCATCCGCCTTGTTGATCAGGATGATGTCGGCCATCTCCATGATGCCACGTTTCACACCCTGCAATTCATCCCCGCCCGCCGGGGCCAACAGCAACAGGAACAGGTCCGACAATTCGGACACCACCGTTTCGGACTGCCCGACGCCCACGGTTTCAATCAGCACCACGTCATATCCCGCGGCCTCGCACAGGGCGATGGCCTCGCGGGTCCGCCGGGCAACGCCGCCGAGATGGCTCTGGCTGGGGGAGGGGCGGATAAAGGCGTTCTTCTCGCGGCTCAGGCGTTCCATCCGGGTTTTGTCACCCAGAATCGACCCCCCTGACCGAGCCGAACTTGGATCAACCGCCAGAACCGCGACACGCAGCCCCTGCCCCGTCAGCATCATGCCAAAGCTTTCGATGAAGGTGGACTTGCCCACCCCGGGCGTACCCGACAAACCGATCCGCAGCGCCTGACGCCCCGATCCTGCGAGCTGGGCCAACAGCTCGCTGGCCTGTGCGCGATGATCGGCGCGGTTGCTTTCCACCAGAGTGATCGCACGTGCCAGCGCCCGGCGCTCGCCCTTCAAAATCCTGTCGCTGAGGTTGTCTGTCTGCATTCTTGTCCCGATCCTAGAGGCAGGAATAGTTGCCGCGCTCCGGGGGCGTTTGTCCAGACCGGAGGTCTCTGGAAATGCGATCAAGGCAATAGCTGCGTCAATTCGTGCGCCGCGTGACACTTCCGGTTATGGTCTTGGCACCATGGGTTGCACCAAGGTGCTCGCACCCTGCGAGAACTGGACGCCACCTGCATGATGGCGGATAAGAGCCGGATGACGATACGCCTGCCCATCGACGACGCCATACCCGAACTGCTGGACACTTTACGTGCGCAGGGTCGCGCGGTACTTCAGGCACCACCCGGTGCAGGCAAGACCACGCGGGTTCCTCTGGCAATGCTCGAGGCAGGTCTGTGCGACAGCAGGATCGTGATGCTGGAGCCCCGGCGGCTGGCGGCCCGGGCCGCAGCCGAACGGATGGCCGAGACCTTGGGAGAGCGCACAGGCCAGACCGTGGGTTACCGTGTGCGCGGCGAGGCGAAAGTGTCGAAAGACACCCGGATCGAAGTGGTGACCGAGGGCATCCTGACCCGGATGCTGCAATCCGACCCCGATCTGCCCGGCATCAGTGCGGTGATTTTCGATGAATTCCATGAACGGTCTCTGAACGCCGATCTGGGGCTGGCCTTGTGCCTCGAGGTAACGGGCGCATTGCGGGACGATCTGATCCTGCTGGCCATGTCAGCCACGCTGGATGCAGATCCCGTCGGCGCGTTGATGGCGGCCCCTCTGGTCACATCGGACGGGCGCAGCTTTCCGGTTGAGACGCGCTGGCTGGATCGGCCATTGGGACCGCAAGCGCGGCGGTTGGATGGGTTGGTCGATCTGGTGGTTCAGGCCGAGCGTGACACGCGCAAGTCAGGTGGTGGGATTCTGGTTTTCCTGCCGGGAGAGGGCGAAATCCGACGCGCTGAAAGCCTTTTGAACGGTCTGCTGCCCGACAGTTGCGTTGTGCGCCCGTTGTTCGGAGCCATGCCCTTTGCGGCCCAGCGTGCCGCGATTGCCCCGGTGGAACATGGGCGCAAAGTCGTGCTGGCGACGTCGATTGCCGAAACGTCGCTGACGATCCCCGATATCAAGGTTGTTGTGGACATGGGGCAGGCCCGACGAGCACGGTTCGATCCGGGATCGGGCATGTCACGGCTGGTGACCGAACGGGTGACCCGAGCCGAGGCCACACAGCGTGCGGGCCGGGCCGGACGTGTGGCCGAAGGGGTGTGTTACCGGCTCTGGTCGAAGGGGGAAGACGGTGCGCTGGCGGCCTACCCGCCTGCCGAGATCGAAGCGGCTGACCTGACCGGGCTGGCGCTGGAGCTGTCACTGTGGGGCGCCGACCCGGCCGATCTTGCCTTCCTGACTCCACCTCCCGAAGGGACGATGGCCGAGGCGCGGGCTTTGCTGACGATGCTGGGCGCACTCGACACCAATGGGCGGATCACCGATCATGGGCGCGCCCTGGCGGCGCTGCCCTTGAATCCCCGGCTGGGGCACATGCTTGTGCGGGCCGGTCCGAACGCGGCCCCCTTGGCGGCGTTGATGGCAGAGCGTGACCCCCTTCGCGGTGCTCCGGTGGATATCACCCTGCGGCAAGAGGCGCTGCGCGATCCCCGGGCCTTTCAGCGCAACAGGGTCTGGCAGGTCAACATGGGCGCCGTGGATCGGATCAATGCCGAGACCAGACGGCTGCGGAAACAGGCCAAGGGCGACTCGGCCGATCTGAGCCCCGCCGCCATGGCTGCGCTGGCCTATCCTGACCGCATCGGACAGCGGCGCAAGGGTGACGCGCCGCGCTATGTGCTGTCAGGGGGAAAAGGCGTTGTTCTGGACAGTGCGGATCCACTGGCCAACGCTCCGTTTCTGGTCGTCATCGACACGGATGGCAACCCGCGCGAGGCGAAGGTCCGGATGGCCACGCAGATTTCGGAACGCGATATCCGCGATCTGTTCGCGGATCAGATCAATTTGGTCGAAACTTGCGCCTGGTCGAAACGCGAGCGGCGGGTCGTGTCGCGGCGGCAAGAGCGGTTCGGCGCGATCACGCTGGATGACCGCATCTGGAAGGACGTTCCAGACGACGCCGTGGCGCGCGCGATGCTGGACGGGGTCCGCGAACTGGGCTTGCGGCTGGAGGGTGCCGCCGCGCGCCTGGCCGCCCGTGTCGAACTGGTGCGTGCCGATGGCGTTGATTTGCCCGATTTCTCTGTCGAGGGCCTGATGGCCGAGATGGACGACTGGTTGCTGCCCATGCTGTCAGGGGTCAAAAGCGCCGAAGACTGGAAGAAATTCGACCTTTTGCCCGCCCTGCGCGCGCGGTTGGACTGGGCACAGATGCAGGACCTGGACCGGCGCGCTCCGGGGTCATTTGAAACGCCCCTGGGGCGCAAGGTGCCAATTGATTACAGCGCTGCCGTGCCTGAAATCTCGGTCCGCTTGCAGGAAGTGTTTGGCGTGACCCGACACCCGGCAATCGGCGGCCAGCCTTTGAAGATCACCCTGCTGTCACCGGCGCAGCGCCCGATCCAGATAACGCGCGACCTGCCCGGTTTCTGGGCTGGCTCTTACGCGGATGTACGCAAGGACATGAGGGCGCAATATCCCAAACATCCCTGGCCCGAAGACCCGACCCGGGCTGATCCCACGCTGAGGGCGAAGCGCAGACGGGAATAGAACCGTCAGAAAAACCCGAGCTTTGCCCAAAATCCACGAAACAACCCGGCAAACCCTCAAAAACCGGCCAAAATTGGAAGGTCTATTTGAAACCCACCATTTCCGGTGTTAAGTCATGTCGGCTTTGAAGGCATAGAGTAGACAGACAAAAAACTGATGAATGCATGGCTGCAAAATATCTGGGAAGAGGTCGGACGACCGCTGTTCCTGCGCCCCCGACGGGTGCAGTTTGCGGCGTTGTGCACCCGCGTTCATGACGGGCAGGACCAGGTCCTACTGATCACCAGCCGTGACACCAAACGCTGGATCATCCCGAAAGGCTGGCCCATCGATGGTTTGAGTGGCGCGGAAACAGCCCTTCAGGAGGCCTGGGAAGAGGCCGGGGTACGCGCGGATGCGGTTCACGATGAACCCATCGGTCAATTCACTTACGACAAGATCCTCAAAGACGGATCAGCGCAACCGGTATTGACCAATGTCTACAGGATTTCGGTACGTGCGCTGGCCGATGACTTTCCCGAGGCCGATCAGCGCGAGCGCAGCTGGTTTTCACCGGCTGAAGCGGCCACGCTGGTGCAGGAGCCCGAGCTTCAGGCCTTGTTGCGCAAACTGTAAGGAATTCGCAACATTTTGATGGCACCCAGCTTGCCTGAGCAGCCGGATACCGTTAGTGGCGCACGATCCCTCAATATTTGACCAAGTTCATGTCTGACACGAATCCGAAACCACGCTGGCAAACGTTGGACAGCGACCTGCACCGAATTTCGCGGGTCGAGACCGCCAACATCCATGTCGCGCGCCACCTGCTGGCACCGGGGGTCGCGCTGGCCTTCATGGCGCTGGCCGGGCTGACGGCGGTGGTCCTGTTCGGTCGGGCGGATGGCAGCCATATCGTGGTCGCGGCGGCCGCGTTCGGGGCCTATATGGCGATCAATGTCGGTGCCAATGACGTGGCCAACAACATGGGCCCCGCGGTCGGCGCGAATGTGCTTACCATGGGCGGCGCCATCGTGATTGCCGCCATTGCCGAAAGCGCAGGCGCTTTGCTTGCGGGGGGTGATGTGGTCTCGACCATCTCCAAGGAGATCATCGATCCGGCCTCGGTGCAAAACAACGAGGTGTTCATCTGGGCCATGATGGCGGCGCTGATATCGTCAGCCATGTGGGTCAACCTGGCAACCTGGATCGGTGCCCCTGTGTCCACCACGCATTCAGTCGTGGGTGGGGTCATGGGTGCAGGCATTGCCGCAGCGGGCCTGAGCGCGGTGAGCTGGGGCACAATGAGCGCAATTGCAGCCAGCTGGGTGATTTCGCCGATACTCGGGGGTGCGGTTGCGGCGGCTTTTCTGGCGCTGATCAGGTCGAAGATCCAGCATCAGGACGACAAGATTGCCGCCTCGCGCAAATGGGTGCCCATCCTTTTGGCGGTGATGGCAGGGGCCTTTGCCACGTATATGTCCGTCAAAGGGCTGAAGCGGATCGTGACAATCGACCTCAAGATGGCTTTGCTGATCGGGTTGGGTGTGGGGCTGCTGACCTGGTCCGTGACCGTCCCGTGGGTCAAACGCAAATCAGAAGGAATGGAGAACCGGACCCGGTCGCTGAAAACGCTGTTTGGCCTGCCGCTTGTGATCTCGGCCACGTTCCTGAGTTTCGCCCACGGCGCAAATGACGTGGCCAATGCGGTCGGCCCGTTGGCCGCGATTGTTCACGCGGCTGAATTCGAAGAGTTCGCCGCAACGGTTTCCATCCCGCTTTGGGTGATGATCATCGGAGCGTTCGGGATTTCCTTCGGTCTGTTCCTGTTCGGCCCCAGGCTGATCCGGATGGTGGGCCGCCAGATCACCAAGCTGAACCCGATACGCGCCTTTTGCGTCGCCCTGTCGGCGGCGATCACCGTGATTCTGGCCAGTTGGCTGGGCCTGCCGGTCAGTTCGACCCATATCGCCGTTGGTGCAGTCTTTGGCGTCGGCTTCTACCGCGAGTGGGATGCTGAGCGCCGGCGCAAACAGGGAAAGCTTCAGCGCACAGCGCAACACCTTGCCCCGGAAGAATACCGCCGTCGCAAGCTGGTACGAAGGTCGCATTTCATGACCATCGTGGCCGCATGGATTGTCACCGTGCCCGCCGCCGCAACCATGTCGGCCATCATTTACTGGGTGCTGACCGCATTCGCCTGAGCGATGACGTCAGAGCCTGATCTGTTCCGGCGACAACGGGTGATCGGGTGCATGTTTGATCAGGTCGGACACCTGCGTGCAGATGGGCGTTGGCACTCCGGTTTCGTGACCCATCCGGATGATATGCCCTTGCAGACTGTCAATTTCCGTTTGGCGTTCGGCCATGAGGTCATAGGCCATGGACGTTCGCGCATGCGGGTCGATCGTCAGCATCCGGGCCGCGATCCGGGTGAACAGCGGTGTCGGCAGCCGCAGAATATGCGGGGTCATCCATGCCGGAAGCGGTGTGGTCGAGGCCACGGGATGACCCGCCGCCTTGAGGACAGTCAGCGCCTCGGACATCTGATCCGCCATGAGATTGCGCCAGTCGCGGCTCATCAGTTGATCTACCAGCGCGAGGCCCGACAAGGCATTGAGCGCATTGTTCAGGTTGATCACCAGCTTACCCCATTGCACGGCCTCGATCTGGTCGCTGGACGCAACGGGAAGGTCCGCGCTGCTCAGCTGCGCGGCCAGATCGCCGGCGCCGCTTTGGATGACGATCTCTCCGGACGTGGCCCGGTGATAGGTGGCGGGGCCGTTTGGCACCACGTTGAACGGAACCATTCCGGCGCGTATGTCGCGCCCGGGAAGGGCATTGCGCAACGTCTCGGCGGCCTCGATCCCGTTCTGCCAGGACAGGACAGGCACATCCCGGGGTGCAAAGGCACTTATCTGCTCGGCCATATCCGACGTTGCGCCAGATTTGACCGTTACAATGACGAGTTCGGCCTGTCCCAGGCAGGCCGGATCTTCGCTGAGCACGAGCGATTCCGGCGGGACCGTGTAATCAAGGCCGTCAAAATCCGTGACCCTGAGCCGGCGCTCACGGATCAGGTCCAGCACATGTGCGCGTCCCAACAGGGTCACGGAGTGCCCCGACCGGGCCATCAAGGCTCCGCAGAAGCAGCCAATGCTGCCTGCGCCTGCAAGGACAAGTTTCATGATACCCCCTCCGGTACACCCGAAAAGGATCACCGCAAACGGCCCGTGACACAAGCCCGCTTGCCCCCGACGTCGCACGCTAGCGGGCCAGCCGGGGTTTGGTGCGCTCAAGCTCTTTGGAAATAGGGATAAATTCCTGATCGTCACCCGGAGGCAGTTGAAACGCACCTTTGGCCCAATCGGCGCTTTTCCACTCACGGGTTGCCGTTTCGATCTTTTCCTTCGAAGACGAAACGAAATTCCACCAGATGTAGCGGTCTTCATTCAGGGTCGCTCCGCCCAGCAGCATCAGCCGCGCGCCCAGTGCGCCCGCCGTGACAGACAGCTTGTCCCCGGGCCGGAACACCATCATGCGGCCCTCGTCAAACCTGTCGCCCGCGATTTCGACCGAACCTTGCGTGACATAGACACCGCGGTCTTCGTGGTCGTCAGGCAGAGGGAAGGACGCGCCGGGTTCCAATTGCACATCGAGATAGAAGGTTTCGGACAACATCGTGACCGGGCTGGTCTCACCATAGGCCGACCCCAGGATCAACCGGGCGCTGACGCCCGCATCCTGAAGATGCGGCAGCGCGGCCTGTTTGTGATGTTCGAAATCCGGGGCCATGTCCTCATGCGCTTCGGGCAAGGCGATCCAGGTCTGAATGCCGAACAGGCTGTGTTTCCTGCTTCGGGTCTCGTCGCTGGTGCGTTCTGAATGGGTCACACCACAGCCTGCGACCATCCAGTTGACCTCGCCGGGATAGATCATCTGATGTGTGCCAAGGCTGTCGCGGTGCTCGAACTCGCCCTGATACAGGTAAGTGACCGTGCCCAGACCGATATGCGGGTGGGGGCGCACGTCGATGCCGCCTTCGGTGATGAATTCAGCGGGCCCCATTTGATCGAAAAAGATGAACGGGCCCACCAACTGTCGTTTTATCGAAGGCAGCGCGCGGCGCACCTCGAACCCTCCGAGGTCACGGGCACGCGGGATGATCAACGTGTCTAGCGCCGGATTTTCCGAGATGCAGTCCGGATTGTGTGTCGGGTTCCAACTCATTTCAGCTCTCCCTTCGTTGCAGGTGGCCAGGCCGTCTGCGTTCACTCAGGTAAGAAATAGCCGCGCAAAGCCGCCTATAAAGTGCACGATTGCACAGATGGAGTGCGGCGCCGTTCCGATCTAGCGCGGCCAGAGCCGGGGGAAAAAGGGTCCGTCAATCCGATCCCCCTCGCCATAGCCTGCTGCCTCGAACTGCGCGCGCTCGTCCTTGGCCCAGTCGCCGCGATATCGGATGACACCATCAGGTGCCGTCATGCGAAGGGTGAAGCGCCGCACCGTTTCCGACGGCGTGATCGAGGACAGCCCGCCATGCAGCGTTCGCATGTCGAAGAAAATGCAATCCCCAAGCTCCAGATCCCATTGCAGCAAGTCATACGCGCCGGGGTCGGCATTGACATCAGGTGGCGGGTGATAGGTCTGCCCGGCAACTTCGGTGGGTTGATGGCTGGGATGACCATCGGCAAACCGCACCCGCATGAACAGCTTGTCCCACAGGTGTGAGCCTTTCACGAATGCGATGCCGTTTTCCTTGGTCACGGGTTCCAGCGGCAACCAAAGGACACACATCGTGCCTTCGAAGTCGAAGTAAGACAGATCCTGATGGAAGGGCGGGCGCGAGGTCGAGCCGGCCTCGCGCAGGAACCAGTTGTCCATGACAAGGTTGATGGATGGCGCCCCCAGCAACCCGGCAGCAAGCGGTGCGCAGGGGGAATTGTGAACGAATTCCTTGAATTGCGGGATCTTGTTCCAGGCCCAGTAGTCTTCGAAATAGCCCGGGGCGTTCGGATCCCTGGTGTGACGGGTGAAGTTTTCGGTTGGAGTGTCAAGGTCGGCGTCGATACCTGCGCGCAGCAATGACAACCAGTCAGATGAAAACTTCGACCGCAGAACAACAGCCCCATCGCGTTGGAAGGCGGCAATGTCTTCCTGTGTAACCAGATCTGCTGTCGTCATGGAAGGATCATCCCGATGTGTTTTGGTGGCCCCGAGCATCGCACCGCACAGCACGAGAGGTCAAAGAGATTCGTTTCGACGCACGGAATCAAACACAGAACCGTGAGGGTGCAGGTTTCCAACCGCGCACGGCCTCGGATTTTGAAAGAAACATGCTATGTTTCGGAAGGAAGCCGCAGACTGACAAGATTGGATCGCGTATTGGAGGTTTCTCGATGACAGATGCGTTGCTGTCCCGTCGTTCCCTGATCACCCAAGGTGCTGCCATTGTCGCAACCGGGGCCGCAGGACTTTTGGTGCCTGCCCGCGCAGCCGGGCTTGCGCCGACGCCTTCGATGCGGGGTGGATCAAACAACTATCGCCCCGGCGCGCCAATCGTGGACCGGATCGGTGGCGGCGGGTTCTGGATGACCGGCACCGTACGACGGGCGGGCGACGGCGCACCCCTGCCCGGCCAGCGCATTCAGATCTGGGCCCATACCACGGAAGGCCACGAACGTGACCCGCAAAGCCATGGGGCGACTTTGACGAATGAAAAGGGTGAATTCCGGCTGGAAATGCCGCAGATCGTTCCCGCATTCGGTCAACCGCACGGGCATCTGGCCTATGACAGCGACGCGTTCGAAACCGTGTTCCTGCGGCCTGTGATGTCCAGTTCCAAGGACAAGACGCTGGCTGCGCATTTCGTGTTGCAACCGCTCTGATCCCGGTGATCCCAACCGGTGTCATCTCGGCGACACTGATCGCCGCCCTTGCCGTTCCGCTGATCGCTGCGGCAGGCAGCCCCTACCTTGCATGGCGCGATCCTGCCTATATCCTCGGCGGGTTTGCCGGGATTCTGAGCCTGGATCTGCTGTTGCTGCAACCGCTTCTGGCCGGGAGATACCTTCCGGGATTGTCGGTAATGATGAGCCGCCACCTTCACCGCTGGATCGGCCTGTCCCTGGTGCTGGCGATCGTGGTCCATGTCGCGGGATTGTGGCTTACCAGCCCGCCGGATGTGGTGGATGCATTGTTGTTCGCCTCTCCGACACCGTTCTCGGCCTGGGGCGTCATTGCCATGTGGACAGCTTTCGGGGCGGCCCTGATGGGTGTCTTCCGCCAGCACCTGCGCCTGCGATTTCGTCTTTGGCGGCTGAGCCACACCGTGCTGGCCGGGGTGACGATTGTCGGCAGCGTTGTTCACGCCATGCTGATCGAGGGCACGATGGAGATCATGACCAAAACGGCGCTTTGCACACTGGTCCTGCTGGCGAGCGCAAGCGCACTCGCCAAGCTGAAGGTGTGGGAGATCCGTCGGCGCCCTTAAACGCCCAGGCACCAGCGCATGACCGCCTTCTGCGCGTGCAGGCGGTTTTCGGCCTCATCGAAAATGACCGAGTTCGGTCCGTCCATAACCTCGGAGGTCGCTTCTTCCTCGCGGTGGGCCGGCAGGCAATGCATGAACAGCGCATCCGGTTTGGCATGCGACATGAGTTCAGCGTTGACCTGATAGGGACGCAGCATGTTGTGGCGGCGTTCCTTGGCCGACTGGGAATCATGCATCGAAACCCAGGTGTCTGCGACGACGAGGTCGGCGCCTTCCACCGCTTTGTGCGGATCTCTTTCGATCACGATTTTCGACCCTTTCTGGCGGGCAAACCCTATGAACTCTTCTTCCGGGTCAAGCTGAGCGGGACCGGTGAAGGTCAGATCGAAGCCGAATTGACCGGCGGCGTGCAGGAAGGAGGCGCAGACATTGTTGCCGTCGCCGGTCCAGACCACCTTTTTGCCGGCGATGGGGCCGCGGTGTTCCTCGAATGTCAGAACATCAGCCATGATCTGGCAAGGATGGGTGCGGTCGGTCAGGCCGTTGATCACCGGCACGTCCGAATATTCGGCCATTTCAGTCAGGATGGTTTCATCAAAGGTGCGGATCATGATCATGTCGACATAGCGCGACAGCACGCGGGCGGTGTCGGCGATGGTTTCTCCGTGACCCAACTGCATGTCCTTGCCGGACAGCACCATGGTTTGCCCGCCCATCTGGCGCACGCCCACATCGAAAGACACGCGCGTCCGCGTCGACGGCTTTTCGAAGATCAGCGCGACCATGCGGCCCGCCAGCGGCTGTTCGTCGTCGGGCGCGGCCTTGGGGCGGCCCAACCGGGCCTGTTTCATCGCTCCGGCCTGGTCGATCATGGACCGCAGCGCGGCGGCGTCGGTTTTGTGGATGTCGAGAAAATGATTCATGTCGGTTCGTTTCCTGGCTGTCGGTTGCCGGGGGCGCTGCCCCCGCACCCCCGGAGTATTTGGGAAAAGATGAAGATCAGGCGGTTTGGAGTTGGGTCTCGATCTGCTGGGCGGCCTTGTCGAGACGGATCATGGCCTGAGCGATATCGTCCTCGGTCAGGGTCAGCGGCGGCAGCAGACGGATCACGTTGTCGGCGGCGGGAACGGTGATAACTTCGTTGTCATACCCTGCGTTGACCACGTCGATATTTGTCAGCTTGCATTTCAGGCCCAGCATCAGGCCCGATCCGCGGACCTCTTCGAACACGTCGGGATGATCGGCGACGAGGCCTTCGAGTTTCTGGCGCAAGAGGCCCGCCTTGCGGTTGACGCCTTCGAGAAAGGCCGGGGTTGCGACCTGGTCGATCACCGCGCAGCCCACCGCGCAGCCCAGCGGGTTGCCACCATATGTCGAGCCGTGGGTGCCTGCGGTCATACCGGATGCCGCGTCCTCGGTCGCCAGCACCGCCCCCAGCGGGAAGCCCCCGCCGATGCCCTTGGCGACCATCATGATATCAGGGGTGATCCCTGCCCACTCATGCGCGAACAGCTTGCCGGTGCGGCCAACGCCGCATTGGACTTCATCAAGGATCAGAAGCAGCCCGTTGTCGTCGCAGATCTGACGCAGGGCCTTGAGTTCGGCGTCGGGGACCGGGCGGATGCCGCCCTCGCCTTGGATGGGCTCGATCAGGATCGCGGCGGTCTCATCGGTGATGGCGTTGGTGACGCCATCGAGGTCTCCGAATGCCAGGTGGACAAAGCCGGGCAGCAGCGGGCCGAAGCCCTTGGTCATTTTCTCGGACCCGGCAGCAGCGATACCGGCTGATGACCGGCCGTGGAAGGAACCGTCGAAGGTGATGATCTCAACCCGCTCGGGCTGACCTTTGTCATAGAAATACTTGCGGGCCATTTTCACGGCCAGTTCGCAGGATTCCGTGCCGGAGTTCGTGAAGAAAACCGTATCGGCAAAACTGTGTTCCACCAGCTTGTCAGCCAACGCCTGTTGCTGAGGAATGTTGTACAGGTTCGAAACATGCCACAGCGCATGGGCCTGGTCAGTCAGCGCGGCCACCAAGGCCGGATGGGCGTGGCCCAGCGCATTCACCGCGATCCCTGCGCCGAGGTCCAGAAAACGTCGGCCATCCGCCTCGGTCAGCCAGGCGCCTTCGCCCTTCACGAATGTCAGGGGCGCACGGTTGTAGGTCGGCAGAACGGACGGGATCATGGGATCATCCTTTTCAGGTAGTATGAGCCTCGTGAGTGATACACGAAGGCCCGGTTCGTCAACAATTTTGGTGAGGTCTGTGCCGATTTGCCGGGCACACGAGATCAAACAGGCCGGTTACGCAAAGATGCGTCGGCGTCGGAGCAGTTGGATATGCACATGTTTGATCATGGCCGCCCGTATAGCGATGCTTGCGCAGGTTGGGAAGCCGGTATTTTGAAACGATCCAATTTTGCCCTTGCCAACGCCCGCGCAACCGCGCACCGCTTGGCCATGTTCAAACCCAAACACCATAATCCACCGCTTGCGGCCGCGCTTATCTTTGTCGCCACCGCCTTTATCGCGGCTACGACGCTGCTGGCCAAGGCGCTGGGGACGGATGCGTTGGGCCCGCCCTTGCACGCCATGCAGATCAGTCACGGGCGGTTTCTGTTTGCCCTGCTGGCGATCCTGCTGGCGGTCGCAATTCTGCGGCCCCGGCTGGTGCGGCCCCATTGGGGGCTTCACGTCGGGCGGACCAGTTTCGGCTGGGCGGGGGTGACATTGATGTTCGCCTCGGTTGCCTTCATTCCGATGGCGGATGCGACAGCGATATCCTTTCTGAACCCTGTCTTTGGTATGGTGCTGGCCATTCCGCTGCTGCAAGAGCGGGTCGGTCCGTGGCGCTGGCTGGCGGCGGCTGTTGCCTTGACGGGCGCACTGATCCTGCTGCGTCCGACCCCCGCCAGTTTTCAGCCCGCTGCCCTTCTGGCGCTGGCGGCGGCTGCGCTGATCGGGATGGAGCTGATTTTCATCAAGAAACTTTCCGGGCGCGAGCCACCGATGCAGATCCTGCTGATCAACAACGCGATGGGGCTGGTGATCGCCACGATAGCCGTCAGCTTCGTCTTTCAGATGCCGACCCCGCAGCAATGGGCAGCATTGGTGGGGATCGGCGTTCTGATGGCCTGCGCGCAGGCCTGTTTCGTCAACGGCATGGCGCGGGCGGACGCATCTTTTGTGGCCCCGATCAGCTATGCCACGCTGATCTTTGCCGCCCTTTACGACTTTGCGGTCTTTGATGTGATCCCCGACTGGATCAGTCTGGTCGGGTCCGCAACCATCCTGGCCGGCGGGCTGATCCTGGTCTGGCGAGAAGCCGTGAAACGCCGCGCCTGAGAGCCTGCCCAGCACGACGGGAACGGGTGCGCCTGCATTCCGGCCCTTGCAACCGGCCGCGATGGCCGGGCCTCCTTAAGCCTTGAGGCGATATCCGGTGCGCAGCATCAGCCAGGTGATGGCTCCGATCACGAGTGTCGCAAACGTACAGACCGCCATTCCCAGCCACGGAGAGCTGTCGGACACCCCGATCATGCCATACCGCAAGCCATCGATCAGATAGAACACCGGGTTCAGATGGGTCAGGCGGTTCAGCAAGGGCGGCAATGCCTCGACCGAGTAGAACGTGCCCGACAGGAAGGCCAGCGGCGTGACGATAAAGTTGGTGATCGCGGCCATCTGGTCGAATTTGTTGGCAAAGATACCCGCAAACAGACCCAAGGCGCCCATGAACGCGCCGCCCAGAACGACAAAGGTCAGCGCGATCAACGGGTGCTGAGGCGCGATGGAGAGCAAGACCAGGAACGCAATCGAGATCACCAGTGCAATCATCACGCCGCGGGCAATGCCACCCGCGAGATAGCCCAGCAGAATCTCGAGCGGTGATAGCGGTGGCATCAAGGTATCAACGATGTTGCCTTGCACCTTGGCGATCACCATCGAGGACGAGGTATTGGCAAAGGCGTTCTGGATCACCGTCATCATCATGATCCCCGGTGCCAGAAACATCACGAACGGCACGCCCATGACATCTGGCCGGCTGGGTCCGATGGCGATGGTGAAGATCAACAGGAACAACCCCGCCGTAACCAGAGGTGCAAGAACCGTCTGGGTCCAGACGGCCAGAAAGCGCAGGGTTTCGCGCTGCGCCAGCGTGTACAGGCCCATCCAGTTGACTGCTCCGAAGCGACGCGCGGTCTGATCTGCGGGATTCTGCATGTTTTGCCCTCAAACTGATTCGAAGACAGCTTGTAACTCGGGCAGCAGTGTTTAGAATAGGGGGCTGAGACGAATTCCCAAGGCGGCCCGAATCCGGGGCCGCTTTCCGCTTTTGAAAGGCTAACGATGTCCTGGACAGACGAGCGCGTAGAACTGCTGAAGAAGATGTGGGGCGAAGGCCAGTCGGCCAGCCAGATTGCCAAGGAACTGGGTGGCGTGACCCGCAATGCGGTGATCGGCAAGGTGCACCGCCTGGGCCTGTCCAACCGGACGGCAGGCGCATCCCCGGCCAAGGCGGAACCGAAAGAAAAACCGGCGCCCGCCCCCAAGGCCGAGGCCAAACCCAAACCTGCGCCCAAGACCGAACCGGCGCGACCGGCCCCTGCCTCGCCCGCCGAGGCGAAACCGGTCGTTCCGGCCCGCCGTCAGATCATCCCTGCCGGTCAGCCGCTGCCACCGCAGCCGTCGGCCAATGAGATCAGCCCCGAAGCGCTGGCCAAGGTCAACGAGATCGAGAAAAAGGCCAAGAAGCTGACTCTGATGGAATTGACCGAGAAAACCTGCAAGTGGCCCGTGGGCGACCCCGCGACCGAGGATTTCTGGTTCTGCGGCCTTCCGGTTGAGGCAGGCAAGCCCTATTGCGAGGCGCATGTGGGCGTGGCCTTCCAGCCGATGAGCTCGCGCAGGGATCGTCGGCGTTAGAATTCAGCTATGAACGCTGCTTTCAGCGGCGTGACATTTTCTTCTTTCTTGGCTGCCCACCCGTCGCAAGATGAGTGGGCAGTATTTTTTGAACCAAGAGATTTGGTCATTCAGCCCGCCATGAAATACAAGATCCTGTTCTGCGCCTACAGTGTGCTAATTTTCGCGGCGTACATCGAGCCATTTGACCCATCGATATTCGAGCCGAATGGGCGCGGAAAAACCCTGCCTTTGTTTTTTCAGGCCACATACTTGTACTCATGGCTTGCGCCCGCCATTCCTGCATTCATTGGTGGCTTTGTGCTATTGGGATTGCCTTCAGTCCCACGATCTCTCGCCAGATGTATCGCCGTTTTTTCAATCGTTTCCGGCTTGTTTCTGACGTTATTTGGGATGGTGCCATCGCTTGGTTCTGACACTCAGATTCTGCACGGTGTCACCCTGACGATAGCCGTCGCCGCAAGCTTTCTCATTTGGTCGGGATCGGGTGGGCAACCACAGCCCTCTCGGGCGGCAAAGATTGGTATTTCAATCGGGACAATCGCCGCGCTCTGGTCGTTGTTGACAGTTCCGATAATCCTTGTTCAGGCGCGTTTCATTGCGGATGGCGCGCCCTATTGCATCGCCGAACATTCGAAAAACGCGCCAATCGAGGCAGTACGCGATTTACGGGGTTTCTCATTCTACACGACTGCGACGGGAGACAAATCCACGTCAAAATGGTACTTTCACGGGCTGATGTTAGTAGATCATCCCGATGGGCAACGGGTTTATAACTGGTCTCCAGGAAGATGGCGTTTCGATCCGGTTGAGCGCCCGGATGCAATGATCGAGCCGGTCAGAAATGTCTGCGCCCCAAGCTGACCCCTACTGCGCCGGATGCGATGGTAAATTCGGCATCGCCACCCATCCGGGCAGTTCGTCCGGCGAAACGGAAACATGCAGGCGTTCTGACGGGTCCTGCCCGACCTTGCGGTGCTTTCGCAGCAGGAAAATCTTGCCCCAGCCGCGCCATGTGCCAACCGACGGCGCATGGGGATCAATGGGAAACCGATCGCGCCAGCCGTCGGGCAAGGGCAGACCGTGCAATTCCGCCTTGTCCAGCATCCAGATCAGGGAAATGTTGCTCAGCGGCCGCGCCTCTTCGTAGCCGTTCAATTGGCCACCTATGTCGCCGTGGGTTCCGCGAAACCAGACCTGTTCCACATGACCCTTGAACTCGGGCGTGCAAGTCCACAGAACTGGTTCGAACACTTCGCGCGTCTCATCCAGCGCCATGGCGTGATACCCATGACGGGTGGCCGGGCCCAGCTCATGGTTGTGAAAGGCGTGCTTATCCTCGGCCCAGCGCCACAGCAGCGGCAGACGCAATCCCAGCGCCTTGACCGTGTCCCAGACGCCGATCATCTCGATCTCGACCCCTTCGTGGCAGAAACGTCGGCGGAATTCGCTGGCGGCGATGCCGTCTGGATTGCATTCATAGTGGCGGTACGCTTGCAGTATGTTTCGTTCGGTGGCGTGTTCCGCCTTGAGCAGGCCGATCATGTCGATCACGCCGGCCAGACTGCGCACGCCATAGGCACCGCGCGAATAACCGATGAAAAAGATCTTGTCGCCCGGCTTGTAGCGGGACGCCAAATACCCATAGGCGCGGCGGATCTGGCGGTTGATGCCCCGGCCCATCATCACGTCCAGCGAGGACTTCCAGCTTTCCCACTGCACCCCTGCCTCGTAGAACACCGAAACCTTGCTGCCCATCTCACAGCACAGGCGAAATGTCTGACCGGCATGAGTTTCAAATCCGGGCTCGAGTGTGGACATGGTGCCATCAAGGATGATGACATGGCTGATCGGTTCGCGGTGCCGCGTCTCGGCGGAATGCTCGGACCGCAAAGGCCGCCCGAGCCATCCCAGAACCTTTCTACTCAGCCGCGACAGATTCATGCGTCAGCAATTCCCATACTCTTTGAGGTGTGAAAGGCATGTCCGCCTGCCGCACCCCGTGATCCCAGAGCGCATCCTGAACCGCGTTTGCCACAGCGGCCAGCGCGCCCACGGTGCCAGCCTCGCCACACCCTTTCATCCCCATCGGGTTTGAAGTTGACGGGACCGGCGCCGTGGTAAACTTAATCATGGGTATGTCGGTTGCACGGGGCAAGGCGTAATCCATAAACGAAGCCGTGAGCAGTTGCCCATGTGCATCGTGCACGACATGTTCGGTCAGGGCCTGCCCGATTCCCTGCACCACCCCGCCATGCACCTGCCCTTCGGCCAGCATCGGATTGATAAGATTGCCAAAATCGTCAACCACGGTGTAGCGGTCCACCCAGGTTTCGCCGGTGTAGGAATCGATCACGACTTCGGCAACATGCGCGCCGTTCGGGTAGCTGCGCGCATCCAGGTTGGCGCGGGCCTCATGTTGCAGCAGATCCGTTCGACCATCGGCACGCGCCATCTCGGCGGCTTCGGTCAGGGTCGGCGTCAGGTTGGAGCCCGGCGCGCGGAATGTCTCGTGGTCAAAACTCACATCACTTTCCTCGACCCCCATCTTATCGGCAAGATAGGGCGTGAATGCGGCGATCATTTTGTCAATCGTGACCAGGGTGGCGGTGCTTTGCACAGTGACCGAGCGGGACCCGCCAGTGCCGCCGCCATGGGCAAGCCGGTCGGTATCGCCCTGTATGACGGTGATCTTGTCCATGGGGATCCCCGTCTGATCCGACAGGAACTGGGCGTACACCGTCTCATGCCCCTGCCCGTTCGATTGTGTGCCGACGTAAAGATTCACCGTGCCATCCTCGCAAAACGCGACCTTCGCGTTTTCGGAAGGGTCCCCCAAAATGCTTTCGATATAGTAACAGAGACCCTGCCCCCGGATCAGCCCGCGCTCGGCATCCGCGGCCTTGCGGGCCTCGAACCCGGTAGTCTGGTCAGCCGCACGGGTGAGCACCATGTCGAAATCACCGACATCAAACGTCTCGCCGGTGGAGGAGGTGTAGGGGAAATCGCCGGGACGGATGAAATTCCTGCGCCGCAGCTCCCACGGGTCGACGCCCAGTTCACGCGCGGCGCGATCCATCGCGCGTTCAAGCACGTAAATCGCCTCGGGCCGACCTGCACCGCGATATGCGTCGACCTGCGTCGTGTTCGTATAGAAGCCTTCGACCCGCAGATAAGTGGTCTGGACGTCATAGACACCCATCAACACCTTGCTGAACAGGCTGGTCTGGATCGCCTGACCGAAGTGGCTGTTGTATGCGCCAAGGTTCACCTTGCTGTGGACGCGATAGGCGGTGATCTTGTGATCGGCGTCAAAGGCCAGCTCGGCCAGCGAGGTCAGATCGCGGCCATGATGGTCGGACAGCATCGCCTCGGACCGGTCGGACATCCAGTGTACCGGCCGACCCAGCTTCATCGCCGCCACGGAGACGCAGAAATATTCAGGGTATGGCATCACTTTCATACCGAACCCGCCACCGACATCCGGGGTCGTGACGCGTATGTCTTCCGCATCCAGTTTCAGCTTTTGTGCCAGTTGGGCCTTCATCGCCCAGACGCCCTGACCTCCGTAAGAGAAATGCAGACGCCCGTCAGACCAATCGGCCTGGCAGCCACGCGGTTCAAGCGAACTGATGATGACCCTGTTGTCGACGACGTTCAGCGACACGGTATGAGCGGCGGCCTGAAAGGCAGCCTCGGTCGCGGTTTCGTCGCCCAATCCCCAATCAAAAGCACGGTTCTCGGGCGCTTCCGCGTGCAGGGTCTCGCCCCCTGCATCGACGTCCAGTTTGGCCGGGCGTTCTTCTGTATCCATCCAGATCAACTCGACCGCGTCCTGCGCCTGCGTCAGCGTATCCGCAATGACAACCGCCACCGGCTCGCCCACGAAACGCACGCGATCCTTGGCCAGCATGTGCCGGTCCGGCGCAGCCGCCTTGGACCCATCGCGGTTTTGCAGGACGGCCGCATTCAGCACCGTGTCGATGCCTGATGCGGCCAGGTCCTCCAGCGTCATGACCAGCCGAACGCCGTCGGCATTCCGCGCGGCCTCGACATCCAGAGACGTGATGTCACCATGCGCCACCGGGCTGCGGAAGAATGCGGCAAACAAAGCGTTCCCGGGCACCGCATCATCCATGTAACGCCCCTGCCCGGTCAGGAACCGTTGATCCTCGGTCCGTTTCACCGGCTGGCTTCTGCCGAACTTTTCCATGGGTGGCCCTCCTGCGCGATCTCAGAGGCGAGCCTAGCCCGCGACCCGGCGATGTCCAGCGGGGTTCACTGAAATTCGCTTGCGCGCAAAGGATGTTCGGATAGCCTTGGGCCATGAGCTGGGCGCATGATACCGTTTTTCCCTTCTCTGCCCCGATGACCAGCGGGCAGACGACCACACATGACGTTTATGTCGGCGGTGAAGGCCCACCGATCCTGATCCTTCAGGAACTGCCAGGGATCGGGCCAGAAACGCTGGCGTTGTCCGCAAAGCTCAATGCATCCGGCTTTCGCGTCTACCTGCCTCATTTGTTTGGAACCTATGGCAGGGTTGAAATGGCAAAGAACATGGCCCGGTTGTTCTGCGTACGGCGCGAGTTCAGCATTTTCGCCCGCGGCAGGCAGAGCCCCATTGCAGGATGGATGCGCGCCCTGACCCGTGAAATCAAGCAGCGCGAAAACAGCGCCGGTGTGGGCGTCATCGGCATGTGCCTGACCGGCAGTTTCGCCCTTACCCTCATGGCCGAAGACGCCGTTCTGGGCGGGGTAGCCAGCCAACCTGCGCTGCCGATCCTCGGGGGCCGCGATCTGCACATGAGCGCTGAAGACATCGGCGCGGCCTCTGCGGGTATGGTCGCGAAAGGCCCCGGCCTGGCGATGCGGTACTCCGAAGACAAGCTTGCACCAAAGAAGCTGATGCGGGCGCTTGAACAGGCGTTCGGCGATCTGCTGGAAACGGTCGAATATCCCGGCAAGGATCATTCGCTGTTGACGCTGGATTTCCACGAACCCGCTTATCAACGCGTTGACGCCTATTTCAAAGCACGCTTTGGCGTGGCTTAGGCGCACTAGGCCTTCCCCTTGCCGCGCGCATTCGCTATTGCAGGCGCTGACCCGAATTTGTTGACGCAGGACGCATCCCATGGCGATGGAAAAGACATTCAACGCGGCCGAGGCCGAGGCCCGCATTTATGAGGCCTGGGAACAGGCCGGAGCCTTCAAGGCAGGCGCGAACAAATCGCGCGACGAGAGCTTTTGCATCATGATCCCGCCGCCGAACGTGACCGGTGCGCTGCATGTGGGCCATGCGTTCAACAACACTCTACAGGACATCCTGATCCGCTGGCACCGGATGCGTGGCTTTGACACGTTGTGGCAGCCCGGGCAGGACCACGCCGGCATCGCAACCCAGATGCAGGTCGAGAAGATGCTGGCCGCCACCCAACAACCCAGCCGCAACGAATTGGGCCGCGAAAAGTTTCTGGAGAAAGTCTGGGAATGGAAAGGTGAATACGGCGGCACCATCATCGAGCAGCTGAAGCGCCTCGGCTCTTCCTGTGACTGGTCGCGCAACGCATTTACCATGGCCGGTGCGGCGGGCGATCCGCGCACGGGCCACGAAAACAGCCCCAACTTCCACGACGCGGTGATCAAGGTTTTTGTCGACATGTACGACAAAGGCCTGATCTACCGCGGCAAGCGGCTGGTCAACTGGGACCCGCATTTCGAAACCGCAATCTCGGACCTCGAGGTCGAGAATATCGAAGTCGCCGGCCATATGTGGCACTTCAAATACCCTTTGGCAGGCGGTGAGACATATGAGTATTTGGAAAAAGATGAAGATGGGAATGTGATCTTCCGCGAGGAGCGTGATTATATTTCGATCGCCACGACCCGCCCCGAAACCATGCTGGGCGACGGCGCGGTTGCGGTGCACCCCACGGACGAACGCTATGCGCCGATCGTCGGCAAGCTGTGCGAAATCCCGGTTGGTCCGAAAGAGCATCGCCGCCAGATCCCGATCATCACCGATGACTACCCCGATCCGAATTTCGGCTCGGGCGCGGTGAAGATCACCGGCGCGCATGACTTCAACGACAACATGGTCGCCAAACGCGGCGGTATTCCGATGTATCGCCTGATGGACACCAAGGGCGCGATGCGAGCCGATGGAGCCCCTTACGCAGACGAGGCAGGCAAGGCACAGGAATACGCGCGCGGCCGCGCCTTCACCGAGAACGAAATCGACGCGATCAATCTGGTGCCGGATCATCTGCGCGGCCTCGACCGGTTCGAAGCGCGGGCCAAGGTGGTGGAAGAGATCACGGCTGATGGTCTGGCCGTGATGACCCGCGCGGATGATCCGCGTCTGGGCTCGACCGCTTTGAAGCCGGATCAGGAAGGGGCCGACAAATTGGTGCCGCTGGTCGAGAGCAAACCGATCATGCAGCCCTTCGGCGACCGGTCGAAGGTGGTGATCGAGCCGATGTTCACCGATCAGTGGTTCGTGGATGCCGAAAAGGTCGTCGGCCCCGCGCTGGACGCGGTCAAGGACGGCACGGTCAAGATCATCCCCGAGTCGGGCGAGAAGACCTATTACCACTGGCTGGAAAATATCGAGCCCTGGTGCATCAGCCGCCAGCTGTGGTGGGGACATCAGATTCCTGTTTGGTATGGTCTCGATCTGTCCGCGGAAGACTTCATTGACGACGAGAATGATGGCGACCTTGATCTGGTTGAATTGGGCCGGTTGCTGAACGAAGGCGGCATGCTGCACCGTGGCAATGTCATGGAATGTGCCGCGAGCTTTGAGGCCGTTACCGAAAAGTTCCTTGACGACAATGCGGACATTCCCAGCCCTCTGAGCCACGCGACCGTGATCGAAGTCGCCGACAAGCAGGAGGCGATCCATCGGTTCGCCGAAAGCCTTGCGCAGTACGCCGTTGATCAGGATCCGACCAAGCTGGTCTATCCGGTTTGGCGCGACCCGGATGTGCTGGATACCTGGTTCTCCTCCGGCCTCTGGCCCATCGGCACGCTGGGCTGGCCCGAACAGACCGAGGAGTTGCAGCGCTACTTCCCCACCGATGTCCTGATCACCGGTTTTGACATCCTGTTCTTCTGGGTCGCCCGGATGATGATGATGCAATTGGCCGTGGTCGATCAGGTCCCGTTCCACACCGTCTATCTGCACCAGCTCGTCCGCGACGAGAAGGGCAAGAAGATGTCCAAGACCACCGGCAACGTCATCGATCCGCTGGAAATCGTGGACGAGTTCGGCGCCGACGCGCTGCGCTTTACCAACGCTTCGATGGCGGCCATCGGCGGTGTGTTGAAACTGTCGCGCGAACGTATCACCGGTTATCGCAACTTTGGCACCAAGCTGTGGAACGCCGTCCGCTTTGCCGAAATGAACGAGGTCTTCACCGACGCAGTGCCGCAACTGGACGGGGCTGACCTGAAGCCCAAAGCCGCCGTCAACCGCTGGATCATCGGCGAAACCGCCCGCGTGCGCGAAGAGGTCGATGCGGCGCTGGACAGCTATCGCTTCAACGATGCGGCCAACGGGCTCTATGCTTTCGTCTGGGGCAAGGTCTGTGACTGGTACGTGGAACTGTCCAAGCCACTGCTGCAAGGCGACGACGCCGAGGCCCAGGCCGAGACCCGCGCCACCATGCGCTGGGTTCTGGACCAGTGTATGGTCCTGCTGCACCCGATCATGCCCTTCATCACCGAGGAACTGTGGGGCCTGACGGGTAGCCGCGCCAAAATGCTGGTGCATGCCGACTGGCCAACCTATGCCGCCGCCGATCTGGTCGATGCCGACGCGGATCGCGAGATGAACTGGGTGATCTCGGTGATCGAGAACACCCGCTCGGCCCGCGCCCAGATGCGCGTTCCGGCTGGTCTTTATGTGCCGATGCTGGTGACCGAGATCGACGCCCACGGCCAGACCGCCTGGGACCGAAACGAGGCGCTGATAAAGCGGCTGGCGCGGATCGACAGCCTGACCAAAGCGGATGAACTGCCCAAGGGTACGATCTCGATTGCCGCCCCCGGAGCGTCCTTTGGCCTGCCGCTGGCGGATATCATCGACATCGGCGCGGAAAAGGAACGGTTGGAAAAGGCCAAGGGCAAGCTGGCCAAGGAACTGGGCGGCCTGCGCGGCCGTCTGAACAACCCGAAATTCGTGGCCTCGGCGCCCGCAGAGGTCGTGGAAGAGGCCAAGGCCAACCTCGCCGCCCGCGAAGAGGAAGAAGCGAAACTGAACGAGGCGCTTGCTCGACTGACCGAAATCGCCTGATCTTCATCTTTTTCCAAATACTCAAATCCAGAACCCCGCCGCGACCACAACGGCGGGGTTTTCTTGTGCGCGATGAGACCTTGCCCGACCCTACCCCCGCTTGTTAGCAATCAGCGAACACATAATTCCGAGGCCGTCATGACGCACAAAGCCCCACCGCTCCAGACAGTCTCGACCGGGCTGGTTGTGGCAATCGTCGGCTTCTTCAGCTCTTTCCCGATTGTATTGCAGGGATTGGCGGCGATGGGGGCATCCCCGGCGCAGGCGGCGTCCGGATTGATGATGGCGGCGATCGCCATGGGCCTGACTGCCATCGTGCTGAGCCTGTGGTACCGACAGCCGATCAGCGTGGCCTGGTCCACGCCGGGTGCGGCCCTGCTGGCGGTTTCCGCCACACCCGCATTGGGGTTTGCCGAAGCGACCGGCGCGTTCCTTTGCGCAGGGGCTTTGACTGTGTTGGCCGGGCTCTGGCGACCTTTGGGGCGGTTGGCTGCGGCGATACCGACGACCTTGGCGCAGGCCATGTTGGGGGGCGTGTTGCTGCCGCTCTGTATCGTGCCCTTTCAGGCGGCGGTCGAGATGCCATGGCAAGCCTTGCCTGTGATCCTGACATGGTTCATCGCCGGCCGGATCAACCGCCTGTTTGCCGTTCCGGCTGCGGTTGTTGCTGCGGCCGTCGTCGTGGTTCTGAACGCCGGGGACGCGTCCCTGACACCGACGAAATGGATCGCGGCTCCGGTCTGGACCACGCCCGGCTTCTCTGTGGCTTCGGTCATCGGGATTGCCGTGCCGCTGTTCATCGTCACGATGGCGACCCAGAACATCCCCGGAATCGCGGTGATCCGCAGCTTTGGCTATGCGCCGCAGACAGGCAAGCTGTTCTCGGCCGTAGGCATTTCCAGCATCTTGTCCTCTCCGTTCGGTGCCCCTGCCACCTGCCTTGCGGCGATCACCGCTGCGATGTGTTCCAACGAAGACAGCCATCCAGACCCCGAACAACGCTACTGGTCCGCGGTGATGGGTGGGGTATTCTATTGCCTGTTCGGGGTGTTCGCCGTGGCAATCACCGGGTTCGCAATTCATGCCGATCCACTGTTGATGGGCACGCTGACCGGTGTTGCGCTGATCGGGGTGATGGCCAATGCCACATCCGCCGCGCTGGAAGTTCCGGCCGAACGCGAAGCGGCCATCCTGACCTTTGCCATCACTGCATCAGGGATAACCGCGTTTGGACTCGGCGCGGCTGTCTGGGGTCTGTTGGCGGGTGGCACCGCCTATCTGGTTGCGCAACGCGTCAGATAGCCGGTTTCAACCTCCCTGCGGATCACGTATGATGGTGGCATGTTTGGTGCACTGGGAAAACTGGTCGAACGCCAGATCAAGAAAGCCCAGGCCGAGGGTCAGTTGCAGGGCCTCGAGGGCGAAGGCCAACCGCTGCCTGACCGGTCATCCGAGGCATTGAGCGATCCGGCCACCGCCGCCGGCCATCGGATCATGGCGCAGGCAGGCGTGTTGCCGGAAGAATTCGCCATCAAAAAGCAGCTCGACACAGAGCGACAGAACTATGCGACCCTGACGGACCCCGCCGAGCGTAAGGCCGCCATGGCTCGTATAGCCGATCTGGAGATGCGCTACAACATGGCCCGCGACGCGCGGCGGTCTTTCATGCGGTGATCATTTGAACACGGGCTTGCGGCCCTGCATCTGCGCCATGACAACTTCCATCTGGTCGGGCTTGCCGATCAATTCCACCTGCTCGGCCGATTCCGCCATCAGAACGTCTGCGCGTGACTGAGTTTCGGCGACTTCGATCAATCGCTTGGCGGCACGGATGGCCGAAGGGCTTTGGCCGGCGATATTTTCGGCGATGGCAAGCGCCTCGGTCAACGGGTCATCGGACAGCTGCGTGACAAGGCCCCAATCGGCCGCCTGCGGCGCACCGATCGGGCGGGCCGTATAGGTCAGCAGACGCAATACGTCTGACCGGACCAGACGAGGCAACAGAACCATACCACCCATGTCGGGGATGATGCCCCATTTCATCTCCATCACGGCCAGTTTCGCCTCGGGATGCGCGATACGGATATCCGCGCCCAGCGCGATTTGAAGGCCACCGCCATAGGCCACGCCCTGAATTGCGCAGATCACCGGAACCGGAACGCGACGCCAGATCAGGGCAAGTTCCTGCATTTCGTTGGCGTCTTCATGACTGCGGGTCATCAGCCATTCCGTTGGGTCCATATGGGCCATCTTGGCAAAGCTTGCCATGTCGAGCCCGGCGCAAAAGCTTTTGCCTTCACCAGACAAGACCACGGCACGGGCATCCGATGCGGCGACCTCTTGCCCGGCGGACAGAAGCGCCTTGATCATTGCATCATCCAGCGCATTCATCTTGTCGCCTCGGGTCAGAGTGACATGGGCAACGTGGTCTTGATAGGCAACGGATACGCGTGACATGGGGGACCTCCGGTATTTCAATTGCTGCAAACATGCCCGGACAGAGTGCGGAATACCACTGCGACGTCAGGGCATTTCGCCGACAGGCATTCGTCCGAACCACGGGGAATCGAGGGTCATGACATAGAACTGATCACCCACAATCTTGCCTCCGGTCGTGATGCCCAAGCGGCCTTGCGGGTCCTGTAGCGTGCGCAGGATCGTACCATCGCCGTCGAACTGCACCATCATGCCGCGATGGATTGGCGCGGGGCGTACTGCCGGACCCAACCGCCAGATTACCTTACGCAGGAACGGGTACGGCATCAGTGCCTCGGACGGGACACGCGGGCTGGCGAAGGCCATCCAATAGGTGCCGTCGCCCTGAGCCTCGAGGTTGTCGGGATAGCCGGGCAGGTTTTCCAGCAGGATCTCTTGTTGCCCTGCTTTTGGTCCGGTCAGCCACAGCTTGTGCACGCGCGCGCGACCTGTTTCCGCGATCAGCAGAAAATCCTCGTCAGGTGAAAGCGCGACACCGTTGGTATAGACAAACCCCTCGGCGATCTTCTGGGTGCTGCCATCGGGAGTGCGGCGCGCGACGTAACCTGTATCGGACTGTTCCCAGATGCTGAGGACAGAGGTCGGTTTGGTCCCGCCCATGGTTTCCGGGTCAAAGCGATCAGATGAATTCGAGAAGTAAATCGTGCCATCCTGCGCCACGTCCAACTGGTTGGCGTAGATCACCGGCGCGCCGTTGATGTCACTCACCACCCTGTCCAACGTGCCCGGACCGGTCCAGCGCATTACGCCGCGAAAGCTGTCGGCGATGTAAAGCGCGCCATCCGGTCCGGCCTTGAGGCCCAGCGGACGCCCGCCAAGCTGGTCAACTGTAACCGGATCCGCCCCGTCGATGCGGTAAAGGGTACCTGACAGACTGGTCGTGTAGACCGTTCCATCGGGCATGACGGCGATGTCTTCAGGGCCGATCTCTTCCCCCGGCAGGCGGATCAGTTGCGCTGCGTCCAGTGCTGTATTTTCAACGAAATCCCCAGTGAATCCGGCATCTTCCGGCATCTCGACGGCAACAGGCTCAACCGGGACGGGCCAGAATAGAAGATAGGCGAGGCCCAGGAGAATAACGGCTACGAAAATGCGCATCTGCGCTCCTTTTTCAAATCTCTTTTCCAGCGCGCCCAAACATGGTGCGTGCTTGCTCATTGATCGGGCTTGGGGTTATCTGCGGACATGACCGGACCTCGATACACCCCGCTTGCCCAAACCCTGCCCGCCACCGTGCCCTTTGTGGGCCCCGAAACGCAAGAGCGTCAACGTGGCACGCCATTTGTTGCGCGATTGGGAGCCAACGAGAGCATTTTCGGACCCTCGCCCCGCGCGATCGAGGCCATGGCGCAAGCCGCGTCAGATATCTGGATGTACGGCGACCCCGAAAACCATGACCTGCGCCATGCCTTGGCCGACCATCACGGCGTATCGCCGGAAAATATCGTCGTGGGCGAAGGGATTGATGGGCTTTTGGGCTATCTGGTGCGGCTGATCGTCGGGCCCGGGGATGCCGTTGTCACTTCGGACGGGGCCTATCCGACCTTCAACTATCATGTGGCCGGGTTCGGCGGGGTGATTCACAAGGTGCCGTATTCAGGTGACCACGAGGATCCCTCGGCCCTGTTTGCCAAGGCTGCTGAGGTTGGTGCCAAGCTGGTCTATCTGGCCAATCCGGACAATCCGATGGGCAGCTGGCATTCCGGCGCGGACATCGTGGCCGCCATGGATGCCTTGCCTGATGGGTGCCTGCTGGTTCTGGATGAGGCCTATGTGGAATGTGCGCCCGAGGGGACGGCTGCACCTGTGAGTGCTGGTGATCCGCGCGTGATCCGGATGCGAACCTTTTCGAAGGTCTATGGCATGGCAGGTGCGCGGGTTGGCTATGCCATGGGCACGCCGGATCTGATCGCGGCCTTCAACAAGGTGCGCAACCATTTCGGCATGAACCGCGCTGCGCAGGCCGGGGCTTTGGCGGCTTTGCAGGATGGCGCGTGGCTGGAGCATATCCAAGCACAGATCGCAGAGGCGCGTGAGCGGATCGGCGCGATTGCCCGGGAAAACGGATTGGCGGTCCTGCCTTCGGCCACCAATTTCGTAGCGATTGACTGCGGGCGCGACGGGGTTTTTGCCAAGGCCGTGCTGGACGCCCTGGTGGCGCAGGGGATTTTTGCCCGAATGCCGTTCGCGGCACCGCAGAACAGGTGCATTCGGGTAAGTTGTGGCCCGGCGTCTGATCTGGACGCGTTCGCCGCCGCTTTGCCCAAGGCGCTTGCGGTTGCGCGGTTGGGCTGATTGATCCCTATCCGCCCGGCCGGACAGCAAAGGGGGGCTGTCTGCCCCCCATCGCGCCACGGCGCGATTCCCCCCGAGGATATTGTTGGCCAGATGAAGAGGCGGATCGGGCGGAGACGCCCGTAGAATGTCAGGCGGCCAGCACGGCGGCGGCGGCTTCGAGGGCCCCCTTGCCACGCGATATGTCAAGTGAAGCCATGCCCGTTTCCACACCGCCCAGAATCGCCATGACCATCTGCCCGTTGATATGCCCCATGTGGCCGAGACGGAAACAGCTGTCATAGTCCTCCATCCCAAGGCCGATGCCCAGTGTCAGACCCAACCGGGTTTCGGTGAACCCACGCAGGCCCGTGCCGCGACCTTCCGTCAACCGCAAAGCAGTGACGGCGTGGCTGCGAAAGGCACGGTCGGCGACGTTCAGGTGCAACATGCCGCCTTCGGCCCAGGTCTCACAGGCCGCCCAGATGGCATTGGCCAGGCGCTCATGGCGGGCCCAGACCTGTTCGATCCCCTCTGCATGGATCAGATCAAGCGCGGCGCGCAGGCCGTAGAGGTGGTGCGTGGGTGCGGTGCCGTTGAAATACTGATAGAACAGGTCCGGGTTAGCGCGCGGCTGCCAGTCCCAATACTGCGAAACGCGCGGCATGGTGGCCCGTTTGGCTTGTGCTTTCTGGTTGAAGAAAACAAAGCCGATGCCCGCCGGGGTCATCAGGCCTTTTTGGCAAGCGGCAACTGTGACATCCACGCCCCAGCCATCCATCTCGAACCTGTCACAGCCCAGCGAAGCAATGCAGTCTGCCATCAACAGCGCCGGGTGCTGCAAGTCGTCCAGAAGCCTGCGCAGCGCCGGGATGTCGTTCCGGATCGAACTGGATGTATCCACGTGCACCGCCAGAACCGCCTTGATCTGGTGACTTTGATCCGCACGCACCGCATCTGCGATCCGGTCGAAATCCCAGGCTGAAGAGGTGCCGAAATCGATCAACTGTACCTTTGCCCCGATCCCTTCGGCCATTTCGGCCCAGCCATGGGTGAACCTGCCCGAGGCCGGGGCCAGAACGGTTTCGCCGGGGGCGATCACGTTGGACAGCGCCGCCTCCCACGTGCCGTGGCCATTGGCGATATAGATGGCGACGTTGTGCTTTGTGCCGGCAACCCGGCACAGATCGCGCGTCAGGCCGGGCATCATATCAATGAGTTCGCCATCATAGATGTTGGGCGACGGGCGGTGCATGGCTTGCAAAACCGCGTCCGGCATGACCGAAGGGCCCGGAATGGCCAAATATGCCCGCCCCTGGGAAAGGGAAACTGTCTGTGTCATGGGGTCAACCTGTATGAATTGACACCCACATTACCGAGGGGTCGCGCAGCGTCAATCCGCCAGCTTCGATGCCTCGCGCGCAAGTGTTTCGATCCCGGCCCAGTCGCCGGTTTCGACCATTTGCTTCGGCGCAACCCAACTGCCACCGGCGCAGATCACGTTGGGCAATGACAGGTAATCGCGGGCATTGGAGGGGGACACACCACCCGTAGGACAGAAGCTGATCTGTGGCAGCGGCGCGCCGATCGCCTTCAGCGCAGGTGCACCACCTGAGGCTTCGGCCGGGAAGAATTTCAGCATATCATAGCCCTTTTCCAGCAACGCCATCGCTTCACTTGCCGTGGCGGCTCCGGGCAGCAGCGGCAGGCCTTCGGCTTCGCACGCCGCGATCAGGGCATCCGTGGCGCCGGGGGAAACGCCGAACAGCGCGCCGGCCTGTTTGGCAGCCCGGACATCATCGGGCGTGACCAGCGTGCCTGCACCGACCACGCCGCCGGGCACTTCGGACATGGCCTTGATTGCATCCAGCGCCGCCGGGGTGCGCAAGGTCACTTCAAGCGCGGGCAAGCCGCCGGCGACCAGCGCCTCGGCCAGAGGGCGGGCCTGTGCGGCGTCATCGACGACCAGCACGGGAACAATGGGCGCCAGGGCACAGATTTCGCGGGTGCGTTGAGTTTTGGACATCTCTTATGCTCCGAATATGCTGGCGCCAGTGTCGGCGGACCCGACATTCTGCCGGAACGCAGCGAAAAGATCGCGCCCTACACCGTGTTGGTTGGCGGAAAGGTCGGCGGTGGCGGGGGACCGGTCCAAAACCCCATTGGTCAGGATTTCCAGTTCGCCGTTGACCGCATCGACACGCAGGATGTCACCGTCTTGCAGGCAGGCGATGGGCCCGCCGTCCAGCGCCTCGGGGCAGACATGGATGGCGGCGGGTACTTTGCCGGATGCACCCGACATGCGGCCATCTGTGACCAGTGCCACTTTCTGTCCACGGCCCTGCAAAATCGACAGGATAGGTGTCAGCGAATGCAGTTCAGGCATCCCATTGGCCTTTGGCCCCTGAAAGCGGACCACGACGATGACGTCATCAGTGAACTCTCCGGCCTTGAATGCGGCTTTGACCTCATCCTGACCGTGAAACACGCGCACGGGGGCTTCGACGACCTGATGTTCTGGCGCGACGGCTGATACTTTCATGACCCCGGTGCCCAGATTTCCTGTCAGGCGCGAGAGGCCACCTGTGGGTTGGAACGGGTCTTTGGCCGGGCGCAGGATCTTTTCGTTCAGGCTGTGACCCGCGCCGTCCTGCCAGATCAGCTCACCATCAATCAGCTTGGGTTCCTTGGTATAGTTGTGTAGCCCCTGCCCCGCGACGGTCAGCGTGTCAGGGTGCAGCAGGCCATCTTCAAGCAGCGTACCGATCGTGTACCCTAGGCCGCCGGCCGCATGGTAATGGTTCACATCCGCCAGACCGTTGGGATAAACCCGCGCGACCAGCGGCACGACTGCGGATATTTCTGAAAAATCCTGCCAGTCCAGCACGATGCCACCGGCGCGCGCCATGGCGATCAGGTGGATCAGAAGATTGGTTGACCCACCGGTCGCCATAAGGCCCACGATGCCGTTGACGAAGGCGCGTTCATCCAGAACCTGATAAACTGGTGTATAGCTGTTGCCCAACGCACTGAGCGACAGGGCACGCCGCGCGCCTTCCTCGGTCAGGGCATCGCGCAACGGGGTATTCGGATTGACGAAGCTGGAGCCCGGCAGGTGCAGGCCCATGAACTCCATCAGCATCTGGTTGGTATTGGCGGTGCCGTAGAAGGTACAGGTGCCGGGGCCGTGATAGGCTGCCATTTCGGCCGCCATCAGTTCTTCGCGGCCCACCTCTCCGGCGGCGAATTTCTGTCGGACCTTGGCTTTTTCGTCGTTCGGCAAGCCGCTGGTCATCGGTCCTGCGGGCAGGAACACGGCTGGCAGATGGCCAAAGGCCTGCGCGCCGATGATCAGACCGGGGACAATCTTGTCACAAACCCCGAGGAACACGGCCGCGTCGTACGTGTTATGGCTGAGCGCCACACCGGTCGCCAGTGCGATCACATCGCGTGAGAACAGCGACAGCTCCATCCCTGCTTCGCCCTGGGTGACACCATCGCACATGGCTGGCACACCGCCTGCCACCTGTGCCGTTCCTCCGGCGGCGCGGATCGCGTCGCGGATCAGGGCGGGATACCGTTCGAACGGCTGATGGGCCGAAAGCATGTCGTTATAAGCGGTGACGATGCCCAGATTGCCGGCGGTACCGGTGGCCATCGATTGCTGATCTTCGCCTGCGCCCGCATAGGCATGGGCCTGACCGCTACAGGACAGATGCGCACGGGCAGGACCTTTGGATCTGGCCTGTTCCATCCGTTCAAGATGTGGGCCGCGCAGATCGGCGCTGCGGTCGATGATCCGTCTGGTGACATCGGAAATGACTGAGTGAACCATGATTACCCTCCGATCTGACGCCAGCGACGCCCATCGCGATGCATCAGCATCAATGCTTCTTCGGGGCCTGAACTGCCCTGATCATACCGGGATGGGCGGTCTCCGCGCTGCTCCCAGCCCTGAATGATGGGATCGACCCAGGCCCAGGCGGCCTCGGCCTCGTCCCCGCGCATGAACAATGTCTGATCGCCACGGATGACATCCATGATCAGCCGCTCATAAGCGTCGGGGGCTTGCGCTTCGTCCCCAAGCGCATCGGCGAAGCTCATGTCAAGCGCAACGTCCGACAGCCGGAAGCCTCCCGGCCCCGGGTCCTTTATCGTGGTGCGCAAGGTGATGCCTTCATCAGGTTGCAACCGGATCACCAATACGTTTCCGTGCAGCGGGCCGACATTGGGGAAAATCGTATGCGGTGGGTCACGAAAGAACACCGCAATTTCGGATTCGCGGGCCCGCAGGCGCTTGCCAGTGCGCAGATAGAACGGCACACCTGCCCAGCGCCAGTTGCCGATATGAACCTTGAGCGCAATGAAGCTTTCGGTACGGCTGGCGGGGTTGCCGACATGATCGACATAACCGCCCTCGCCCTTTTCGGCCCGGTACTGGCCGCGCGCGATGTCGGATTGGGCGACGGGCTCCAGCGCTTCGATCACTTTGACCTTTTCATCTCGCACCGCGTTGGGCGAGAATTTCGACGGCGGCTCCATCGCGGTCAGACACAGCAACTGCACCAGATGGTTCTGGACCATGTCCCGCATCGCGCCGGACTGATCGTAATAGGCCCCGCGCCCTTCGACGCTTACGGTCTCGGCCACCGTGATCTGCACGTGATCGATATGGGTCGAATTCCAGAGCGGTTCGAACAGCGAGTTTGCAAAGCGCAGCGCCATCAGGTTCTGCACGGTCTCTTTGCCCAGATAATGGTCGATCCGGTAAATCTGATGTTCTTCGAAACAGGCACGTAAGCCCTCGTTCAGCGCCTTCGCCGAGGCCAGGTCGTGCCCAAATGGTTTTTCGACGACGATGCGGCTGTCCGGTGTCGCAAGACCGGCGTCATGCAGCCGCTGCGCGATACCCGAAAACAGGCTTGGACCAACGGACAAGTAAAAGGCCCGCACGACGTCATCGCGCATCAGCTCTTTCAGGTCAGACCACCCGGCCTCACCCAGAGCGTCCACGGGCACGTATTCGACATGGGCAAGGAACCGATCCAATGTCTCTTGGGAAAAGCCGGGCGCGAACTGTTGCATCGATTTGCGAACCTGATCGCGAAACCCGTCATTGTCGATATCCGAGCGTGCCGTGCCGATGATCCGCGCGTCGTCGGGCATTTGCCCGACCTCGAAGCGATGGTACAGGCCCGGCAGGATTTTGCGCTGCGCCAGATCGCCGGTCGCACCGAAAAGCACCAGATCAAATGGCTCTACCGGAATTACGCGTGAAACCATCACAGGCTCCTTCTAAGGTTGCCGATATCAGCTTAGCACGGCGTGAAAACCCGCAAAACCTGATATGTTATCGCTAACATTGCAAGTCTATTAGAAAGCCGCTCATGAAAAATCAAGCACAGTTTGAAGAAACCGTGCCGTTTTGCGCATCAGGTCTGATGGCGCAGCCAGTCCATGACCGCGGGGCGCACCGATTGTTCTCCGCGGTGGCGCGCGTCAGCGATGATTTTGCGAACCTCCGTCAGATTGGACCGCAACAGAAGGCTTTTGACCGGGCCAATCGAGGCGGGACGCATCGACAGCGTCCGAATCCCCATCGCCGCTAGGCACAACGCCTCGACCGGGCGGCCCGCATCTTCACCACAGAAGCTGAGCGGGGTGTCCGAGATATCGCAGCGTTCGACGATGCGCTCCATCAGGCTCAGGAAGCTGACATTCAGTGTGTCATAACGACGGCGGACCAGTTCGTTTTCACGGTCAGCGGCAAAGAAGAACTGCTTGAGATCGTTCCCACCGATTGAAATGAAGTCCACCTCGTCAAAGAATTTCTGCGGCGCAAAGGCCAGCGACGGGGTTTCCAGCATCGCGCCCACTTCAAGCGTTTCGGGCAGGACATGGCCCAATCGCTTTTCCCGCTCGATGGTTTTGTTCACTTCCCAGCGGGCGTCGCGATATTCCTCGGCCTGTGCGACAAAGGGGAACATGATGGTCAGCGGTCGGCCATTGGCGGCGCGCAGCAGGGCCTGCAACTGCATTCGCATGACGCCGCGCTTGTCCAGACCGACACGAATGGCGCGCCAGCCCAGCGCCGGGTTTGGTTCCGCCACGTGCTTCATATAGGGCAGAACCTTGTCCGACCCGATATCGAGTGTGCGGAATACCACCCTTTTGTCCCCCGCCGCGTCCAGAACGCGCTTATACTGGCTGACCAGTTCCGACCGTTTCGGCATCTGGTTGCGGATCAGGAATTGCAGTTCTGTGCGGAACAGGCCAACGCCTTCGGCGCCCGAGGTGCCAAGCGAAGGCAGGTCGGCCATCAGACCGGCATTCATCACCAGATTTATCCGCGATCCGTCCCGCGTCACGCAGGGAGTTTCGCGGATCGACGCATAACGTTCCTGCGCCTTGGCCTGCATCGCGATCTTGTCGCGGAAGGCACTGACCACGCTGTCTTCCGGGCGCAGATGCACAACACCCTGATCACCATCGACCAAAATGTGATCTCCGTTCAGGGCCTCAGTGGTGATCCGGCCCACATGCACGACCAAAGGAATAGCCAGCGCCCTTGCAACTATGGTGGCATGGCTGCCGACTGAACCTTCTTCAAGCACGATCCCCTTCAGCGCCCGTCCGTATTCCAGCAGGTCGCCGGGGCCGATATTGCGCGCGATCAGGATCGGATCGGGTGGCAGATCGGCACTGTCCGTCTTGCCTTGCCCGGTCAGGATGCGCAGCAGGCGATTGCTGAGATCGTCCAGATCCGCAAGACGTTCACGCAAGTAAGGATCTGTGACCTGCCCCATGCGCGCTCGGGCCTGGGATTGTTCCTTCTCCACCGCGGCTTCGGCGCTGAGCCCCAGGGCTATGTCTTCCTCCATCCGCCGCATCCAGCCTTTGGAATTGGCGAACATACGGTATGCTTCCAGAACCTTCAGCTGTTCCTTGTCGCCGCCCTGCGAAATTTCGAGCATCTTGTCGACACCAACGCGCAGTTCTTCCACCGCTTCGACCAGACGTTCGCGTTCCCGGTGCGGGTCTTCGGCAATTGGATTGGTCACAACCACGCGGGGTTCGTGCAGCCAGACATGCCCTTCGGCGGATCCTTCCTGTGCCGGACCGCCGCGCAGCAGAACCGATTGCTGGTGCAGGGGTGACAGGGCCGCACCCTCGCCGACAAAGGCGCCAAGCTCGGCCATTTCGGCCAGCACCATGGCGACCACTTCCAGCGCATAGACCTCATCGGCGGAAAACTCGCGCGCCTCGCGGGACTGGACGACCAGAACGCCCAGCTTTTCCCCAAGGCGTTGAACCGGCACACCCAGGAAAGAGGAATACCGTTCCTCGCCGGTTTCCGGCATGTAGCGGAAGCCCTTGGCCGACGGCGCGTCGGCGGTGTTGACGACCTTGCCGAACTTGGCAACCCGCCCCACAAGACCTTCGCCCATGCGCATCCGGGTTTTATGGACCGCTTCCGGAGACAGCCCCTCGGTCGCGCAAAGTTCCAGCGTGTCTTCATCGCGAAACAGGTAGATGGAACACACCTCGGCCCTGATACTGTCAGCGATCAGGTGCGTGATCCGGTCAAGACGTTCCTGACCGGCGGCTTCGCTCGCCATTTCTTCGCGCAACCGCCGCAGCAGCTTGCGGGATTCTGTTTCCGTGCCGTCTGACATGGCCCAACCGATTTAGTGTGTCAGGCGATACCTTTGGCCGATAAGCTCAGGCCGCCTTGTCCAGTTCAAAGGCATCATGCAGTGCCTGAACAGCAAGTTCCATGTATTTCCGATCCACAAGGACGGAAATTTTGATCTCGGAGGTTGTAATGACCTTGATGTTGATCCCCTCATCCGAGAGCACCTTGAACATCTTGGCCGCCACGCCCGATTGCGAGCGCATCCCGATTCCCACAACCGAAACCTTGCAGACATCGGTGTCTGCAACCAGTTCGGCATAGTTCAGCTCGCCCTTTTCCTTGATCGCCAGCAGCGCTTTTTCGGCGCGAGCCACCTGATCCGTGGGGCACGAGAACGTCATGTCCGTGCGACCCTCGTCCGAGATGTTCTGGACGATCATGTCGACATTCACGCCCTCTTCGCTGAGCGCCGAGAAGATGGTCGTGGCGATACCCGGTCGGTCGGCCACGGAAACAACGGTCATCTTGGCTTCGTCGCGGGAATAGGCCACACCGGCCACAACATTGGATTCCATGATATCCTCCTCGTCGCAGACCAGCGTGCCGGCCTCATCGGATTGTTCTTCAAAGCTTGACAGAACGCGCAGTTTGACTTTGTACCGCATCGCAAGTTCGACCGAGCGTGTTTGCAGCACCTTGGCACCAAGCGACGCCAGTTCAAGCATTTCCTCGAACGAAATGCGGTCCAGCTTGCGGGCCTTTTCGCAGATGCGCGGATCGGTGGTATAGACGCCATCAACGTCCGTATAGATGTCGCAGCGTTCGGCGTCGAAGGCTGCCGCAAAGGCAACGGCCGTTGTATCCGACCCACCCCGGCCCAATGTCGTGATCCGGCCTTCCGGGCTGATGCCCTGAAACCCGGCAACCACGGCCACGCGCATGCCTTCGCTGAATTTCTGGTTCAGGTTCTCGGTCGGAATTTCCTCGATCCGCGCCTGACTGTGCGCGCTGGTGGTCAGCAGCGGCACCTGCCAGCCCTGCCAGCTGCGCGCGGGGATGTCCATTTCCTGCAAGGTCAGGGCCATCAGGCCAGCGGTCACGTTCTCGCCCGAGGACACGACGGCATCGTATTCGCGCGCATCGAACAGTGGCGATGTCTCGTTCACCCAGCCCACAAGCTCGTTGGTTTTGCCCGACATGGCCGAGACGATGACGATCACGTCATAGCCCTTGGCGACTTCAACGCCGATCCGTTTGGCGGCGCGGCGGATGCGGTCCAGATTGGCGACCGATGTGCCGCCGAATTTCATTACGAGTACTGGCATGGGGGCAAAAGTCTCCGCGCCTTGGATTAGAAGTTCCGTGCCTCATAAGCGAGGGGCACCGCAAGGGCAAGGGCGCAAAGCGGTCGCCCCTGCGGCGCAGGGCCGCTTTACATTGCACTGGCGCGATGTCAGCCTAAGGACATCAACCAGATCAAGAGGTTCTTCATGTTTCGCCTAGCCCTTGCCTTTGCAGTAATGTCATCGCCGGCACTGGCCCAGGTCGCGAGTGTCGCAGGGACGGACGGCAAGAACGCGCTGGGCACAATTCCCTGCGCGGCAAATGCCGGTGATCCGGTACAAAGCTGCCACGCCGAACTGCGCCGCCATGATGACGGAAACATAACGGTCGCGGTGGCCCTGGGTGGCGGGCAAGTGCGCAATATCTATTTCAAGGATGGCGTGCCGGACTCCAGCAACTCGACCTCGAAAATCTCACATGAAACGCGCGGCGATATGATGGTGGTCTACATTGAGCCCGGTGAGGTCTTTGAAATCCCCAAAGCCGCATTGACCTCTCAATAGGCGTGCGGTTGCCCGTCATAGGTTTCAAAACAGCCCGTTGTGCTTAGCGACAGGGCGTCAAATCGTTCGATCAGGCCGGACACGGCCTGATCCACATCGATATCGGCCGCTGCACCGCCCATATCCGTCTGAACCCAGCCCGGATGATAGATGCCGACGGCAATCCCGTCATCTTTGAGATCCATCGCCAGATTCCGCCCAAGGTTCAGAGCCGCCGCCTTGGACGCGCGGTAGATATAACTGCCACCCGGCGCAAGTGTATGCGACGCCATTTTCGACGAAAGGATCGCGATCTTGCCACCCGCCGCGCGTAGGTTGGGCAACAGTGTCTGTATCGTCAGAAAGACCCCCGTGACATTTACCGCAAAGCTGTGTGCCCACATGTCGGCCGGGTAGCCATCGATCGAATGCCCCTTGTCCAAATACACGCCAGCGTTGCAGACCAGCAGGTCGATGGGCTGGTCTTTCAACTGTTCTGCCATGGCTGATTGCTGCACGGGATCGGACACATCCAGACGCACCTGCATGCTGCCGTCGCGCGCCGTCCCGGTGACCTTGTCCCCCCGGTTGACGTAACGCTGTGCCAGGGCCTGCCCTATGCCGCGATTGGCGCCGGTGATCATGACGTGCATGATCAATTGGTCTTTCTGCTTGGAACAAACGGCAGCGGAGCCACCGGCACGCCATCTTCGATCAGGGATTTCGCCTCATCCAGCTTGGCTTCTCCGTAAATCGCACGTTCCGGAGCCTCGCCCAAATGAATCTTGCGCGCCTCGCTGGCGAAATCTTTCCCTACATAATCCGAGTTTTCTTCGACGTGGCGGCGCATTTCGGCCAAAACCTTCTCGATTTCAGGCGATGGGGTGGCCACGTCGATCTTTTCTTCAGGGGTGGAACGGATTTCACTTTTCTTACGTGCATTCCGCGCCGGGCGGACGCGTGGCGTCATGACCGCTTTCTCGACCTGCGTGCACCCGCAAACCGCGCAGGTGACCATACCCACAGAGGCCAGCTTGTCATAGGCTGCGGCGGATTGGAACCAGCTGTCGAAACTGTGGCCTTCGCTGCATTTCAACGCGTATTGAATCATGTTCAGTCCAAAAAAACGATTGGCGAATAGATACCGATCAAGATGACAATATCAAGCCTATCAGATGCTACTTTAATGTGAGTACGGCTTAAAGTCGCGCAACAATTCAGCAAGCTCATCAGAATCGACCTTTAGCGCCGCTTTTTTCGGCGAAAACCACTTGCGCCGACGCTCGGTCTTTTCCGGGTAGTCTGGCGACACAGCGCTTACATGCACTGGAAAAACATCCACCAGACACAAGGATGGGGGCCGGTTCGAATGGTGCTTGAGATGCAGGAACTGCCCCAGTCGCGCCCCGTTGATCCGTCCAGATACGCCCGCCTCTTCCCAAGCCTCTTGCAAAGCGGTTTCCTGCGGGCTCAGACCGGGGATGAGCCATCCTTTGGGTATGATCCATCGCCGTGACTTGCGTGTCGTGACCAACAAAATCTTGGGACGGCCGCGCTTGATCCGGAAACACAAAGCCGAGGATTGCCGCAAAACTGGCTGCCTTGCAGCTTTTGGAAGGTCATGAAGCAACAATCCTGCATTCATCGAGCGACGCTCCCTTTCGGTCAAACGTCAGCCATCCAAACTCGCAAGCCCACCCGATCTAGAGGCCGACGCCTGCAACCATACCACATGATGTATCACGCGCCAAGTCACTCGCGTCGATCAGGATATCGCCTACATTCGGGCAGAAAGCCGCCGCGCCAGATCGTCATGGGGAATATCAGCGTCAATTGCCAGTCGGCGCAAACCGAAATGCACGCGCGCGATCTGTTGGTAATAGCGCGTGTAGACATAATTCGTGCCACCCCCGGCCAATGCCCCCAGCACAGGAACGGACTGGGCTGCAAGCTTTTGCCCCAGTACAATCGAAAAGCGCGGCGCAACGGCGGCAATCAGGCGTTGCATGGCCGGTCCGGTCAGCGTCAGCCGGACCGAGAAAAAACCCAGATCTGCCCCATCATCATGCGACAATGGTCCTGCCGCCGACAAAACGCGAACGCAATCGAACTTTACGTTTTCGGCAGAGGGATCAAACCCCTCGCGCGCGGCGGCCCCCTGAATGGCGCGTAGCAGCATCGCGGTTGTCGCGGGCAGCTCCATCAGGGCTGTCGAAACGCCGCCCAGCCCCCCGGCCGCACCCATGGCAGTCGTCACCGCGGTGTTGACCCAGGGCTGCTGATCAGGAACCGCGAGCCGCGAGCCCTCGGCCGCATGCATCGCCAGCCATAACGCCTGTTCGGTTGCGCCTGTCAGGCCATTCCGAACGGGTTCGGGCAATTGCTCCAGCAATGACTCGGCTGACCCCCCAAGTTTGTTGAGAAGTTTCACGCCAGCCCCTCCGGCGGATCGGTAGTGGTCCGCCAAACGATCCAGTTCGGCCTCGGTATCCACGTTTTCAACAAGAACAACGTTCTGCATTCACGCCCTCCTGCCTACCAACATCGGCGCTGCGCAGCATGGTTTCAATAGGTCAGCGGCCCCAACGCGTTACCGCACCCTGAACCCCGGACCAGGCGCCGGGCACCAGTTCCAGCCCCAAAACCCGGTCAGGGTTGGTGGGCGGAGGCATCTCGACCGCGTGCAATCGTGTGAAACCGAACCGGCTGTAATAGGGCTCATCCCCCACCAGCATGACCCTTTGCCAACCGCGTGTGCGCCCCGCCTCGACTCCTGCATGTATCAAATATCCGCCCAGGCCTTCACCTTGGTGGGTGGGGTGCACGGCAACCGGCCCCAACAGCAGAGCATCGTGATCACCGACATGAACCGGCCAGAACCGGATCGCACCGGCCAGAATCCCCTGACCGTCGCGCGCGACCATAGACAAGCCCGCAACCGGCGGCACGTCATCACGCAAGCGGTAGGACGACAAGGCCTCGCGACCCGGCGCAAAACACAGGTCATATAGGGCTTCGACCTCCCACCAGTCGTCCGGCTCTTCCGGCCTGATCCCGAATTGCTGCACCCTGCCCTCTTTTACTTGCTGGCAATCGCCCTAGCACTTCGCTACGCCTTGGGCAAACGCTTGGAGTTCAGATGTTCTATCGCCCCGAAGACGGCCACGGATTGCCGCACAACCCGTTCAACGCCATCATCACGCCACGCCCGATTGGCTGGATTTCGACACGGGATGCGGATGGGATCAACAATCTGGCGCCCTATTCCTTCTTCAACGGCGTCGCCTATACGCCACCGCAGGTCATGTTTGCCTCGACCGGCACCAAACAGGATCAGAGCGTCGGCAAGGACAGCATCGCCAATATCGCGGCCACGGGCGTGTTTTGCGTGAATGTCGTGGCCCATGCGCATCGGGACGCGATGAATGCAAGTTCCGCGGGATTGCCGAAAGAGGTTGATGAGTTTTCACATGCCGGGCTTTCGCCCATCGAATGCGAAACCATCCCCTGCGCACGGATTGAAGGGGTCCCGGCTGCGCTGGAATGCAAACTGACCCAGATCGCCACGCTTCCCGGTGAAGCCAATCGGGTGGTGTTTGGCGAAGTGACAGGTGTACACCTGCACGACGATCATATTCGGGATGGCATGTTCGACGTGACCTCGTTCCAACCTTTGGCGCGACTCGGGTATCGCGATTACTCTGTCGTTTCCGAGTTGTTCAGCCTTTCTAGACCGGATGACTGATGCCCCTGCCTGACGCTTCGCGCCGATATCCTGTCACTCTGCCTGACGGCACGGAACACAAAGGAACGGCCTTTCTGTCACGAGTGATCGACCACCCCAGAATTCAGGTGGGAGATTACACTTACGCATCAGATTTTGACGAACCCGAGGATTGGGCCAATCGGCTGGCCCCTTATCTGTTCGAGTTTTCGCGCGAAAAGCTGATTTTGGGGAAGTTTTGCCAAATTGCCCACGGCGTCCGCTTTGTGACAGCCTCGGCAAATCATGCGATGGATGGGATAACCTGCTTTCCCTTTCCAGTTTTCGATCCGGAACAGATGTTGGAATACCAGCCGGACTTTCGGGACACCGTGATAGGCAATGATGTCTGGATCGGCTATGGCGCGTTGATCCTGCCCGGAGCCAATATCGGTGACGGAGCGATAATCGGTGCGGGTTCAGTCGTGCGTGGAACCATCCCGCCTTATGCGATCGTCTCGGGCAATCCTGCCGAGGTACGGCGATACCGGTTTGACGCCGACACAATCGAGCGGCTGCTTTCTTTGAAGTGGTGGGACTGGCCAGTCGAACTGATCGCCGAAGCCGAAAGCGCTCTGCTGACGGGAGATATCGATAAGCTGGAGCGCTTGGGCCCTTGAAAAAGGTGGCCCGATTGGCCGCCTTTCGAAGTCAGTGCCCGCCCAGAATACCGGTGCGGACAGAGTAATCTACCGCCAGCTCGTAATCCGGATCATCATCACTGTCGACCATGAGGTGTCCCGCTTTGTTCAGCAGTTTGTGACAGTCGCGGCTCAGGTGACGCAGCATGACCCGTTTGCCTGCCGCCTCGTATTTTGCGGCGATGTTTTCGATGGCTTGCAGGGCGGACTGGTCCACCACGCGGCTTTCGGCGAAATCGATGATAACGGTTTCGGGATCGTTCGGGACGTCGAAAAGTTCGATAAATCCGTCAGAGGATCCAAAGAACAGCGGCCCCTGAATTTCATAGACCTTCGCGCCTTTCTCAGTCTCGGATTCACGCGTAACCGCATGAATGCGCTTGGCATTGTTCCAGGCATAGGCCAGCGCCGAGACGATGACGCCTACCACGACGGCAACGGCCAAGTCCTCCATCACCGTTACGACGGTGACCAGAACGATGACGAAGGCATCGGTCATTGGCACTTTGCGCAGAATCTTGAACGAGTTCCACGCAAAGGTGCCGATCACAACCATGAACATCACGCCAACCAGCGCGGCCAGCGGGATTTGCTCGATCAGGGGTGACGCGAACAGGATGAAGACCAGCAGGAAAAGCGCTGCCGCGATACCGGCAATACGTGTACGCCCGCCGGATTTCACGTTGATCATCGACTGGCCAATCATCGCGCAACCGCCCATGCCACCGAAAAATCCGGTCACGATATTCGACGCGCCCTGTGCGATGCATTCCTGAGAGGCCCCGCCGCGCTTGCCTGTGATCTCACCCACAAGGTTCAGGGTCAGCAGGGATTCGATCAGGCCAATGGCGGCCAGAATGACCGCGTAAGGCAGAATGATCTCAAAGGTTTCCCAGTTCAAAGGAACCATTGGAACATGGAACGCTGGCAGGCCACCTTCGATCGATGCCAGATCGCCGACGCGCGGCACATCAAGGCCAAAACCGATCACGATTGCCGCGACCACCAGAATACCGGCCAGAGGCGCTGGGATGATGCGCGTGATACGCGGCATGATCCAGATCACTGCCATGGTCAGCCCGACAAGAACCAGCATGGTGTAAAGCTGCATCCCGGACAACCATTCGCCGCCGCTCAGTCCATGACCGGTGTTTTCCATGGTTCCGGGCACTTTGAACTGTCCCATCTGGGCCAGAAAGATCACGATGGCCAGACCGTTCACAAAGCCCAGCATGACCGGATGCGGCACCAGACGAATGAAACGCCCCCAGTGCATGGCCCCGGCAATGACCTGAAGGATTCCCATAAGAACAACGGTCGCGAACAGGTATTCGACCCCGTGTTCGGCCACCAGTGCCACCATGACAACCGCAAGCGCGCCGGTCGCGCCCGAGATCATGCCCGGTCGCCCACCGATCAATGCCGTGATCAGACCCACCAAAAACGCCGCGTAGAGACCGACCAACGGGTGCACGCCCGCCACAAAGGCAAAGGCCACCGCCTCGGGCACCAGTGCAAGGGCAACCGTCAGACCGGACAGCAGCTCAATCCGCAGGCGTGAGAAGGTCAGTCCCTCATCTGGCACCCAGCGCAGATCGGGAATGGCGAGGCGATTGGCAAAGCTTGCCAGCAAGGCTCGGGGCATCAGACAGTCCTATAGGATTATATGTTCGCGCGAAGGCGTTGTTGTAGCTGGCGCGCCGGCATTGAGCTACTGCATTATGTGGGATGCAGCCATGCGCAATGCGCATACCTGGCGCTCACGGCAAGGTGATTTGAGGAGCCACTATGAAGCCACCACATGTGAGGCCATGCGTTGGATCCTCTTCTTACTGTTCTTACTGTTCCCGGCCCTTCCCGTCCTAGCACAGGATTTGGATGGCAATGACACGGCCGGCAACTGGCGGGTAACGCATCACGAAATTTTCGGCATCTGGAATTCGATCTGTGACGAGCGCGAAGAAAGCGGCGCGTTACGGCAGCGGTGCTACATCCGACGGGCAGAGGTGTTTTCCCTTCGGCCAAAATTCGCGGCACAGTTCGTTTTCATTACGCCGGAACCGGAAGGTTTCAAAATTGAATTCGGGATCGAGCCGGGTACTTTATTCACCCCATCCGGATTTCGCATCGAAAAGGGCGAAGAAACCACATGGCGCACCCGGCGCCCCGGATGCCTGACCGGGCTTGGCTGTACCTTCGAAGGCCAACGCGCCAAGGCGCTATTGGACGCCATGCTGACCGGCGATGCGTTCCGCTTCGTGTTCCGAGACCGGCACGGGCAGTCACAGGATCTGACCTGGTCTCTGGGCATGTTCGGCGCGGCCTGGGCCGATTTCACCGGGCAATCACAACAGCGCAACCTGTTGACGATGCGGGAATAGGCCTCTTGTCAAATCCGGGCTGAACCCGCACAAATTCAACATCAGGTATTCAGGCGGAGCAGGACAGTGACCCAAACCAGGATAGCCGTCATCGGCGGATCAGGCATCTATGACATCGATGGGCTGGAGAACCCGGAGTGGGTAGAGGTTGAGACCCCATGGGGAACACCGTCAGACCAGATCCTGACCGGGTCGCTGGACGGTATCGAAATGGCCTTTCTGCCGCGTCATGGGCGCGGTCATGTGCATTCACCCACCGATGTACCTTATCGCGCCAATATCGATGCGCTGAAACGGTTGGGCGTGACGGACGTGATCTCGGTGTCGGCCTGCGGATCGTTCCGCGAGCATATGGCACCGGGTGACTTCGTGATTGTCGATCAGTTCATCGATCGCACTTTTGCACGGGACAAAAGCTTTTTCGGATCGGGCTGCGTTGCCCATGTCAGCGTCGCCCACCCCACCTGCCCACGCCTGTCGGACGCATGCGAGACGGCGGGCAAGGCCGCTGGCATCACCATCCACCGGGGCGGCACCTATCTGGCGATGGAGGGACCTCAGTTTTCCAGTCTTGCGGAATCCAGGATGTATCGCGAGCAATGGGGCTGTGACGTGATCGGCATGACCAACATGCCCGAAGCGAAACTCGCCCGCGAGGCCGAGCTGTGTTACGCGTCGATCGCGATGGTCACCGACTATGACAGCTGGCACCCGGACCATGGCGAGGTGGACGTGTCCACGATCATCGCCACCCTGACCGGCAATGCCGAAAAAGGTCGCGCACTGGTCAAGGGCCTTCCATCCCTTCTGGGCGCAGAGCGGGCACCTTGCCCGCATGGCTGCGACCGGGCGCTGGAATACGCGATCCTGACCGCACCGGAAAAGCGCGACCCGGCGCTTCTGGCCAAGTTGGACGCGGTGGCCGGGCGTGTGATGTAAACGCCCGGTTTTTCTACAGATGGCTGAGGATCGCTCCGAAGTCCGGTGTGGCTCCGAGCACTGGTACGGTTTGTCGTTCTGGCCGCGTGTCCGGGTGGCAAGTTCAACAGCTTTTTCTTTCGGAATATCCTGAAGAAAGCCCTGTCTGCATATTCTTCGGTTATGCGTGCAGTACTGTTCGCCTTTTTTTTGAGTCCTGAAACGGGAAATTTGACTCGGGAGCTGTCGACTTGAGCCCAATTCGTAGTATGGCTGAAAACTCGTGTGACTTGAGTTGGAAAAGGAACCGCATCATGCCACTTGAAGTCTGGCTGGCCTTTGTGGCTGCTTCCACGGCATTGCTGCTGATCCCCGGCCCGACGGTGTTGCTGGTGCTCAGCTATGCCCTGTCCAAGGGGCGCAGTGTCGCCGTCGCCTCGGCCACGGGGGTTGCAGTGGGCGATCTTGTGGCCATGACCGCATCCTTGTTGGGGCTTGGCGCGCTTGTTCTGGCTTCGGCCACGTTGTTTTCCGTTCTCAAATGGGTGGGCGCGGCCTATCTGATCTGGCTTGGGATCAAACTGTTGCGCAGCGCACCAGCCGGCGGATTGAGCACGGTCGACACCGGGCGGGATGTCACCGCGCGCAGCGTATTCGGTCACGCAGCCGCCGTCACTGCCCTGAACCCGAAATCCATCGCCTTCTTCATTGCCTTTGTGCCGCAGTTCATACGCCCTGCTGAACCGCTTGGACCTCAGTTCGTCATCCTGATTGCCACATTCGTCGGGCTGGCCTGGGTGAATGCGTTGGCCTACGCCCTTTTGGCAGACAGGTTGCGGCGGCTGATCGGGCGCGCCAGCGTCATTACGGCAATGACACGGTTTGGCGGCTTGACCTTGATCGGCATGGGTATGGCCACGGCGGTCCTGCGCCGACCGGCCTGACACCGCATCAGTCTTCGGCGTGTTCTTTCATGAATCCGCGGATGAACCTGCGGATTTCACGCGCAGCAGACGTGTCCAGCTCTTTGCAAAGCTCGACAAACGAGTCTCGCTCATCCCTGTCGAGGCGCAAGACCAACTGACTGTTTTTCTTGGTCGACCCTTTGCCTTCATTCCCGGCCACGTGCATTTTTTCCCAACGAAGTTATGCTCTATCTGGCGATGCTGTGTATATCCATAACATAGATTTTGTCGTTATCGGGCACTTAACGGCAAGGATAGGAACTGACAATGAACCGTGCAACCTTCTGGCAGTTCTTGAGCCAGATCCATTCAATTGAAGCCGACGACGCCTGAGAACCGGACATGTCGAATTGCAAACCAGACAGCTTGCTCATCGCGCTCCTGGAAATCCGAGCGCCGGGGCTGTTTGGAACAGGTGGCAGCAAGCAATCAAACGGGTCGGGCAATTGTCTTGGCCGGCGCAAAGGTTGCCCCGGTTTTTGTCCTGCTCAACGCTGCAACCTCGCACCCGTGCTGATCCGGCCGCGGAATTGTTCCTTGCATGGCCAACCCTCTTGGGCCAAACACAATATTGCTGTTTGACGCTAAAAGGTTGGCCCATGTCCAGAAACAAATCTGTCAAAGATTATATCCGAACCATTGTCGATTTCCCCCATGAAGGGATCATGTTTCGGGATGTGACAACCCTGTTTGCCGACCCCCGCGGGTTTCGAATGGCAATTGACCAGATGCTGCACCCCTATGCCGGTGAGCAGATCGACAAAGTAGTCGGGCTTGAAGCACGCGGCTTTATTCTGGGCGGCGCGATTGCACATCAGTTGAGCGTCGGTTTTGTCCCGATCCGCAAAAAAGGCAAACTGCCCGGCACAACAATCAGTCAGGACTACAAGTTGGAATACGGAGAGGCGATCGTCGAGATCCATGACGATGCCATCCAACCCGGCGAAAAGATTCTGGTGGTCGACGATCTGCTGGCTACGGGCGGAACTGCCGCGGCGGGTATCAAGCTGATCGAGCGGCTTGGGGGCGAAATCGTCTCGTGCGCCTTCATCATTGACCTGCCCGATCTTGGTGGCCGTAAAGTGTTGGAAGAGATGGGCATGGACGTGCATGTCCTGTGCGAATTCGAGGGGCTCTGACCAGGAGTTTTTCACAAAAACGTGATTGGAAACCGAAAACCGGGCAGGCTTAGCGCGGTTTTCGCGCCGATCAAGCCGCAAAACGGATCGACTCAAGTGATCTTGTGGTCAGGCTGCCCCGTATATTGGGTGATGCTGCTTGAAGCATTTCAACCCAGGGAGTTAAGCTCATGTTCCGCAAATTCGCCGCCGCCGGTGTCGCCTCGATCCTGTTCAGCACTGCTGCAATCGCCGATGGTCACGGCAAGGACATTGTCGACACGGCTGTCGCCGCTGGCAGCTTTGAAACACTCGTCGCGGCGGTTCAGGCCGCCGAACTGGTGGACACACTCAAGGGCGAAGGTCCTTTCACCGTTTTTGCCCCCACTGATGACGCATTCGCGGCTTTGCCCGAAGGTACGGTCGAAGACTTGCTGAAGCCCGAAAACAAGGATCAACTGGTTGCCATTCTGACCTACCATGTCGTGCCGGGCAAAGTGATGTCAGGTGATCTGAGCGACGACATGACCGCTGCAACCGTTCAAGGCGGTGATATCACGATCGACCTGGATTCAGGTGTGATGGTGAATGACGCCAACGTTGTTCAGGCCGACATCGAAACCAAGAACGGCGTGATCCATGTGATCGACAAGGTGATCCTGCCTGCATCGTAGGAAAACACCTGGACACGGCCCAAAGCCCGGGGCCGTGTTCACCCTTTCAAGACCGCGCCGGGGTTCATGATGCCCTGCGGATCCAATGCCAGTTTGATGGCCCGCATTGCGCCCAGCTTGGCCGGATCGCCATAGCGTTCCAGATCCTCGGTCTTGAGGCGCCCCACCCCATGTTCAGCACTGACCGAGCCGTCAAAGGCGTCAACCAGATCATGTATGGCCCGCTTGATCACACCTCTTTGGTCCTCGAAATCCGATCGGCTCTGGCCTTTGGGCGGGAACACGTTGTAATGCAGATTGCCGTCACCAAGATGGCCAAAGCAATTGATCCGAAAGGGCCCGAGACCCGCAATCAAGTCTCTGCCATCGCGAATGAAGTCGGGGATTCTGGAAATCGGGATCGAGATATCATGGCTCGACACTGACCCGATCAGACGATTGGCTTCGGGGATGCGTTCGCGCACCGCCCACAAATCGGCCCGCTGCGCTTCACTTTGGGCGATTACTCCGTCCTGAACCTGACCGAGTTCGTCAGCGCGAACAAAGAGTTCCTCCAACGCGGCAAATGGTGATTGCCCGTCAGCCAGACCCAGCTCGATCAATACGCTCCACTCCGGTGGCGAGGCGAACGGTTGGCGAACATCCGGCAGAACCTCGGCCAGAAAATCAAGCCCCTGCCGGTGGATCAGCTCAAACGTGCTGACCGCCTCACCCACCCTGTCCCGCGCCAAAGCCAGCAGGTCGATCGCCGCTTCGGGAGACGCCACCTGAAACACCGCCGTCCCGATACCGGCGGGTCGCGGGAACAGCTTGAGCGATGCGGCAGTGATGATCCCCAGCGTCCCCTCGGCCCCGATCAGCAGATTGCGCAGGTCATAGCCGGTATTGTCCTTTCGCAGCCGGCTGAGGCCGTGCCAGATCTCGCCACTGGGCAACACCGCCTCAAGCCCCAGGCACAGGTCGCGCGCGTTGCCATACCGCAAAACGTTGACGCCCCCTGCATTGGTCGACAGGTTGCCCCCGATCCGGCAGGATCCCTGTGCCGCCAACGACAGAGGAAACAACCGGTTTACCGCCTCGGCTGCGGCCTGAACGTCTTGAAGAATGGCCCCGGCTTCGGCGACCAGAACGTTCTCGGTCGCAAAGACTGACCGGATGGCGGTCATCCGTTCCAACGAGATCAGCAAAGGCGCCGGATCCTCTGACATCACCTGCCCGCCAACCAGACCGGTGCCGCCGCCATAAGGCACGATCGGGACCCGCGCTTTCGCAGCCAATCCTACCAGCACCGCCACCTCTTCGGTATTGCGCGGCAAGGCCAGCAGACCGATCTGTCCGGCAAACCGACCGCGCGGTTCTTCCAAATACCGTTCTTCTACGGGGCGCAGCACCCCGTCGCCCAGTTTCGAACGGATCAGCGCGGCAAAACGGTCATCAGCGGGGTTCAAACTCATACGCATTCAATGCCCAAGCGATGCGATTGCCGCAAGCCTTATTCAAGATCAATCAGATAGCGCGGCTCAAGCACCACAACCGTGGGGCGGTCCGGAAGGTTCCGCAATGAGACGGTGATTTCCGACACCCCTTCGCGCTCGACCGGAAATGTATCCCTGATATCCGCCAGGAAGCGATCCAGCGAAAACTGCGAGAACCAGTGCATCGGAATGATGACAGAACTTTTCAGCCGTTTCAGAACCGCAATCATCTCGGGCAGAGGCATGGTGGTCCCGCCATCAACGGCGGCCATGACCACATCCAGCCGCCCAAGCGCGGCAAACTGCTCATCCGACGGGACATGATGCAAATGCCCCAGATGACCGATGCACAACCCCTCAACCTCGAACACAAAAATCGAGTTGCCGCGCTCTTCGACCCCACCATAAACAGACCGGATATCGGTCGAGACATTGCGCACCAGCATTTCTCCCAGATCCAGATGATGCTCGATACCTTTCCCGAACTCTCCCCATCCCGGCAGAACATGCGGAATGGCCGGGTCCGGATGGGCCGTCCAATGCGTGCCGTGGGCATGGTTCATCGTCACCACGTCCGGGATCAGGTTTGCGCTGCCGATAAACCCGGTAAAGTCCGTCACCGCATTCAGCCCGCCGCGGGTCTGGATCATGAAGGACGCGTGCGCGATATAGCTGATCCGCACCGAGAATTCCGGTACCGGATCCTGCCAGGCCGCCTTGTGCAGATACTCGATTCCGGGCGCCGCATCGGCAATGGCGATACAGTGGCTTGGCCGACGCTCCTGCGCAGCGGCCCCGCCCGAAATCACCATCAATGCCGCAATCAAACAGCGCATTCCCGAAGTGTAGCGCAGAACGCCCACAAGTCATGCCCCTTGTTCATCTGGCCCCAAATATCCCGGGGGAGGCGCGGCTTGCCGCGACGGGGGCAGCGCCCCCTATCCCGCGTCGGTTTTTCCGCGCCGATCGGACCGCAGGCTGGCATACAGAACATGCGTCCGCCATCGTCCGTTGATCTGCAAATAAGACTGCGCCACGCCTTCATACTTGAAGGCCGAGCTTTCCAGCAGCCCGCGCGACGCCCGGTTTTCCGGCAGGCAGGCGGCTTCGATCCGGCTCAGGTCCAAACGGGTAAAGGCATGGTGAACCATCGCGCCGATGGCTTCACGCATATACCCCTGTCGGGCAAAGGCCTGACCGGTCCAGTACCCCAATGTGCCCGCCTGCGCGGGACCGCGCCGTATGTTGTCCAGCGTGATGGCCCCAACCAAGACGTCATCCTCGCGGCGAAACAGAAAAAGCGGAATTGCCGTCCCGGCCGCTACCGAGCGTTGTGCCCAATACACACGGTTGGTAAAGGATTTGCGGCTCAGGTGGTCCTTGGCCCAGATCGGCTCCCAAGGAGTCAGATAGTCTTTCGAGGCCCGCCGCAACGCGGCCCAATCGTTGAAGTCGGAATGTACAGGCGGGCGCAAGCTGAGCCGCGCAGTCTCGAGTTTCAGCTTGCGTCTGCCCAACAGCATCACGCCGCCCGCCTCTCCTGTAGTTCGGCCAATGTCGGCGCCCCCGAAACCGGCCCGTACAGCGCCAAAGCGGCAGGTGCGTTGACGGCCATCTGCTCGGCGAATACGCGCACATCTTCGGTGCTGACCGCATCAATCCGGGCCACCGTATCTTCCAGAGACGGGACCCGCCCCCAGATCTGAACCAGCCGCGCCAAGCGTTCGGCCCGGTTTGACGGGCTTTCAAGCCCCATCAACATCCCGGCTTTCATCTGCGCACGGGCACGGGCAACCTCTTCCGTGGTCATGTCCTCGGCTGCGCGCTTCATTTCGTCAATGGTGATGGTGGCAAGCTCTGCCACCTGATCTGCCGACGTACCGGCGTAGATCGTCGTCGTACCGGTATCGGCATAGGCACCGGTCTGGGCAAAGATCGTATAGCACAGACCGCGCGACTCGCGCACCTCCTGGAACAACCGCGAAGACATGCCACCACCCAAAGCGGTGGAATAGATCTGCGCCGTATAGATCGCATCGTCGCGATAGCCCGGGCTTTCCAGCGCAAGTGCGAAATGGGCCTGCTCCAGCTCTTTCTCCTGCCGTGCTTCACCGCCGGTAAAACGCGCAGGCTCGGCGATCAGCCCGGTGCGTTGTTGCAGATGACCGAACATCTCTTCTGCCATTTTCATCAGCTGATCGTGTTCCACGGCACCGGCCGCGGACAGGATCATCTGATCGGGGCCATAATGCTCGGCCACGAACCCCGACAGATCCTCGCGCGAGAACGCACTGACCCGTTCGGTCGGGCCCAGAATGGTACGGCCCAGAGGCTGGTCGTGATAGCTCTGCTCCTGCAACCAATCAAAGATTACATCGTCCGGCGTGTCATAGGCCTGGCCGATCTCCTGCAAGATCACGCCGCGCTCAACCTCAATTTCGCGCGGGTCGAAAACCGGGTTCAGGACGATGTCGCCGATCACGTCCATCGCCAGCGCCACGTCATCCTTAAGCACCCGGGCATAATAGGCCGTCACCTCACGCGAGGTATAGGCGTTGATATACCCGCCCACATCCTCGATCGCCTCGGCGATTTGCAGCGCCGAACGCCGCTCGGTTCCCTTGAACGCCATGTGCTCAAGGAAATGCGCGATGCCGTTCTGTTCGATCCGCTCATGCCGCCCACCGGCGGTCACCCAGATGCCGATGGCCGCAGATTGCAGCCCCGGCATGTGTTCACTGACGATACGAAAGCCGTTCTTCAGTTGGTCTTGTCTGACAGTCACTCGGCGATGTGCCCTTTGATATGATCCTCGATGGCACCCAGATCGTTGGCAATCCGGGTCACCCGTTCCGGACGTTCATACAGATCAGACATGCGGGATGGAAGAGGCGGATGCACGTCGCTTGCCTTCTCGACTGCGGCCGGAAACTTGGCGGGGTGCGCAGTGGCCAAGGTGATCATCGGGGTGCCGGTGGCACGGTGTTCTTCACCGACCTTGATCCCGACCGCAGTGTGCGGGCAGACCAGTTCCGCGCTGTGGGCAAGCGTATGCCTGATCGTCGCCAGCGTTTCGTCCTCGGACACCCGGCCCGAGTCGAAAGTCTCGCGCAGCGCCTCCATCGCGCCCTGACTGACGTTGAAACCGCCGGACTTGAGCTCATCCATCAACTGCGCCACGGCTCCACCGTCCTCGCCATAGGCGTAATACAGCGCGCGCTCGAAATTCGAGCTGACCTGAATGTCCATCGACGGGCTGATCGATGGGATCGTGTCGCCCTTGAAATATCCCTCGCCCGACAGACACCGGTGCAGGATATCGTTCTGGTTGGTCGCCACGACCAGACGGTCGATCGGCAGGCCCATGCGCTTGGCCAGATAGCCCGCGAAGATGTCGCCGAAATTGCCGGTGGGCACAGTGAAGCTGACCTTGCGGTGCGGCGCGCCGAGGCTGACGGCGGATGAAAAGTAGTAAACGATCTGCGCCAGCACCCGCGCGAAGTTGATCGAGTTCACACCGGCCAGTTTGACACCGTCGCGGAAGTCGAAATCATTGAACATGTCCTTCAGCGCGGCCTGACAATCGTCGAAATCGCCATCCACGGCCAGAGCATGAACATTGCTGTCCGCAGGCGTCGTCATCTGGCGACGCTGCACCTCGGACACGCGGCCATGCGGGAACAGGATGAACACGTCCACCGCGTCCAGCCCCCGGAACGCCTCGATAGCGGCCGAGCCGGTGTCACCACTGGTCGCGCCGACGATGGTCACGCGATCTCCGCGACGCTTCAAGGCCACCTGGAACAGTTGACCGATCAACTGCATGGCGAAATCCTTGAAGGCCAGTGTCGGCCCGTGGAACAGCTCCAGCAGAAAATGGTTTTCGTTCAACTGCTTCAGCGGCGCGCGGGCGTCATGGCCGAAACCTTCATAGGCGCGGCCGATGATCTGCTTGAACTCATCCTCGGCAAAGGACCCGCTGACATAAGGCCACATCACGCGGAATGCGATGTCTTCATAGGACAACCCAGCAAGCGCCGCGATCTCGTCATGGCTCATCACGGGGATCTCGGCGGGCAGATACAGACCACCATCGCGGGCCAGACCGGTCAGCATCGCCTCTTCAAAGGTCAGTTCTGGCGCTTGGCCACGGGTCGAGATGTATTTCATTGCTCTTCTCTCTCAGAAGGGGCGCGGTTGCGCCACAGGAAATACCCGGTCATCACAGCCCAGACCAGAGCCAAGCCAAACCAGGTAATTGCATATTGCAGGTGATCGTTTGGAATTCCCGCCGTATCCACCGGCAAAGGCGTCACGTTCGGGTCGGTCTCAGACCGCGCGATCAGCAGCACCGGCTCGGCCCCCAAAGCGGCGGCCAGATTTGGCACGTCGCGGGCAAACCAGATGTTTTCATCGATATCGGGTTCAGGCGTGTAACTGTCGACCTCATCCGGCCAGTGCAGGTTGCCGGTGATCTCCATCGGGCCGGTCAGACGCGGCGTCTGCTTGGCCGTTGTCGGTACAAAACCCCGATCCACCAGAATTGTGCGGTCCTCGGTGCTGAACGACTGGATGATCCGATACCCTGCCCCCACCTGTTTGACCGAAACAAGCACATGGATTTCGCCTGGTTCCATCTCGCCCATAACCGTCACCGGAAGATATTTGTCAGAGTCTTCTGAAACCTGCCGGGGCAAGGCGGTGGGTGCGGCTGAGATTCGGCTTTCGATCTCGGCCAGCACCTCCTGCTTCCAGGCCAGACGCTGAAGCTGCCAGATGCCCAGCGACAGCAGCACGCCCAAACCGGCAAGGCCGAAGATCAGCGGGAACAGAATGCGGCGCATGTCAGGGTCAAACCTCGTTTCAGGAACCGGCGTCTTGTTAAGGGGCGTGCGGGCCAAATTGCAACCACGCAATTGTATGGGGCGCAATCTTGCGCCCGGAATAGAGAAAAAGCCGCCCCAAGGGGCGGCTTTTGCAATTGGATCACCTGACCGGTCTTACATCAGCGGAGCCTGTCCCCAGATGTAGACCGCGAAGAACAGGAACAGCCAGACAACGTCAACGAAGTGCCAGTACCAGGCGGCCGCCTCGAACCCGACATGTTTTTCAGGTGTGAAGTCGCCCTTGAGGGCCCGGATCAGGCAGACCGACAGGAAGATGGTGCCGATAATGACGTGGAAGCCATGGAAGCCGGTCGCCATGAAGAAGTTCGAATAGAACTGATCGTCGCCAAACTTCCAGCCTTCATGGGCCAGCAGCTCGTAATACTCAAACGCCTGCAACCCGGTAAAGGCGATGCCCAGAACGATACCGATGGCCAGACCGTTGATCAGCGCCTTGCGGTCATTGTCATGCACCAGCGCGTGGTGCGCCCAGGTGATTGCACAGCCTGACAGCAACAGGACCAGAGTGTTGATCAGCGGCAGGTGGAACGGGTCAACCGCGTGGATGTCCGGCTGGATGTATTCGGTGCCGGCATAGTCGTACATCGGGTACATGCGATGTTTGAAGAACGACCAGAACCAGGCAAAGAAGAACATCACCTCGGACATGACGAACAGGATGAAACCGTAACGCAGGCCGATGCGAACCACAGGAGTGTGGTCCCCCTGGCGGCTCTCGACAACGACTTCGGACCACCATGCGAACATGGTGTAGAGAACTGCAACCAGACCGGCCCAGAACATCCACGGCGTCACGCCGTGCATCCAAAGGACGGCTCCGAACAACATCACAAAGCCGCCGACAGCTCCGATCAGAGGCCAGATCGACGGGGCCAGAATGTGATAATCATGGTTTTTAGCGTGTGCCATCAGCGTCCCTCACCTACAGGCGTTAGTTCGTGTTTGTTTCTGCCTGCGCTTCAAGGGCGGCATAGCCCTCGGGCAGGTCGATTTCGTAGAATGTATACGACAGAGTGATCGTATGAACATACTTTGCTTCAAGATCTTCGACCATTTCAGGATCGACGAAGAAGGTCACCGGCATTTCTACGCGTTCACCGGGTTGCAGCACCTGCTCTTCAAAGCAGAAACAGGCAATCTTTTGAAAATACCCGCCTGCCGAATAGGGTGCCACATTGTATGAGGCCTGCCCCGCGATTGGGCGATCCGTTGGATTGTAGGCCTCATAGAAAGCCAGTCCGGTCTCGCCGATGCGCACTTCCATCTCGCGGACGACGGGCTTGAATTCCCAGGCCATGTCCTTGGCCTTGGATGCATCAAACCGTACGGTGACCGTGCGGTCCAGAATTTCTTCGGGGGCGGCTTCGGCAACACCCGTTGTTCCGCCAAATCCGGTAACGCGGCAGAACCAGTCGTAGAACGGTACCGATGCCCAGGCCAGGCTGCCCATCAGGACAACCACACCCACGGTTTGGGCGACCGTTTTCTGCGGACCAGACAGCGCCATCAGTTCTGCACCTCCTGCGTGGCCATGTTGAAATCAGTACCCGAGACCTTGACGATGGTCAGGCCAAAGATGATCACGATAAAGGCAGCCAGCGTCAGTCCAACGCCCAGATTGCGGCTGAACCGGCGCTGATGCAGTTCATGGCTTTTGCGCAGGCTCATGACCATCCTCCCAAACCATAGGGCTTCAGCAAGGCTTCGGCCAGAACAGCGCCGAAATGCAGGAAGAGATAGAGCAGCGAAAGTTTGAAAAAGCTGCGTTCGACCTTGAAGTTGTCGGCCTCCGAGTCATCCTCGGTCCGACGCGAAATTTGCCAGGCGCCGCGCAGGAACAACGCGTTCAACACCAGAGCCACGGTCAGGTAGATGGGACCACCGATGCCAGAAAACGCGGTTCCCACCGCCAGAATCGCCAGCAGGGCCGTATAGACGAGAATGTGTACACGCGTTGCACGGCGGCCGTGTGTCACGGTCAGCATGGGCACGCCCGCATCGTCATAGTCCGAGCGCATGAACAGGGCCAGAGCCCAGAAATGCGGCGGTGTCCAAATGAAGGTCAGGGCAAACATCAGCCACGGCTCAACCGCCATGGACCCGGTTGCAGCCACCCAGCCGATCACCGGAGGGAAAGCGCCCGCCGCGCCACCGATCACGATGTTCTGCGGCGTCGAGCGTTTCAGCCACATCGTGTAGACAACGACATAGAAAAAGATTGTGAAGCCCAGAAACGCGCCCGCGAACCAGTTGGTCGCAAGGCCCAGCATGATAACCGACAGGCCCGACAGGGTCAGGCCGATGGCCATCGCCTCACCCTCATCCACCTTGCCGGAGGGGATCGGGCGACCTTTGGTGCGTTTCATCACCTTGTCGATATCCGCATCCCACCACATGTTCAGCGCACCGGATGCGCCGCCGCCGATGGCGATGAACAGAATGGCGCAGAACCCGACAAAGGGGTGGACCGGAACCGGGGCCGCCAGCAGACCGACCAGCGCCGTGAACACGACCAGAGACATCACGCGCGGCTTCAGCAGGGCGAAGTAATCGCCAAAGCTGGCCTCGTCCGCGTGGGCGGTCACTGTGCTGGCATTGATGCTTGCGTCGGTCATCTCGGGTCCTTTTGGGGCGAAAGCTGCGCGGTCAGCCCGCACAGCCTGCATTTCGTGTCAGGCGGGCTTCAACCCGCCCTCAGCGTGCTCAGTTCGAAGCAACCTGATAGTTTTGCGGCAGACCCGCATATTCTTCGATCGCGCCTTGCAGCCACTGGTCATACGCTTCCTGGCTGACGACTTTGACGGTGATCGGCATATAGGCATGGTCTTTGCCGCAGAGTTCCGAACACTGACCGAAGTAGATGCCTTCTTTCTCGGCCTGGAACCACAGCTCCGCCAGACGACCGGGTACGCCATCCTGCTTCACGCCAAAAGACGGGATGGTCCAGGAGTGGATCACGTCAGATGCGGTAACCTGCATCACGACAACCTTGCCAACCGGAACGACCACGGCGGTGTCGGTGGCCAGCAGCCATTCGTCTTCGCTGTAGCCGGCATCCGCCAGCTTGGCACGCATGGCATCATCCAGAACAAACGGGGTCACGTCCGCGTCGGCCGGGCGCGCGCCCTCGTCCAGAGTGGCCGGATGACCCAGCAGGTAGCTGTCGAACGCGAATTCGTGATCGACATATTCATAGGTCCAGTACCACTGGTTGCCCACGACTTTGATGGTGATGTCGCCTTCGGGGATTTCCTGCTGTTTGAACAGAACCGGCAGCGAAAACGCACCGATAAAGACCAGAATCAGGATGGGGCCAAGGGTCCAGGCAATTTCAACCGGGGTGTAGTGCGAAAACCTTGCCGGCTTGGGGTTTACACGTTCGTTGTAGCGCACGATGCAGTAGACCAGCAGACCGGCTACCAGCAGGCAGATTGCGGTGATGATCACCAGAATCATGCCGTCCAGACGCTGAATTCCCGTGGCAAGGCTGGTAGCCGCGGGTTGGAAACCCATACCGCCGTCAACCGGCTTGCCAATAATCTCAAGCTCCTGAGCCATGGCTGGAAGGCTGGAGAGGGCTGTCATAAACCCTGAAAGCATCAAAGCATTCTTCATGTTCTGTCCTGATCGTTTGATCTTTGCGTCCCTGGCGAAAAGGTGTGAATCGGTCGCACCTCTCCCGTTGTCTTTGGCCGCGTTAAAAACCATATTCCGTCGGGTAGATAAAGCAAAATGCTTGCGTCAAACAGACGCTATTTTTGATCTGGATCAAACCCGAAAGGTCCCAACCCATGTCCGACGCCCCGTTTCGCCCCTTTGAAAGCGCTCTTCCGCACGATGAAGCGCTTGCCATTTTGCGCTCGGCCACGGACGGTGCCGAGGACGGAGAGCTGTTTGTCGAGCGGCGGAAATCCGAGTCTCTCGTGTTCGATGACGGACGTCTGCGCACCGCGTCCTACGATGCGTCGGAAGGGTTCGGGCTGCGTGCCGTACAAGGTGAAGTGGCTGGATATGCGCATTCGACAGACGTCTCGATTCCTGCCCTGAAACGGGCGGCGGAAACCGCAAGACTGGCTGTGGGGGATGGCGGCGGGGTCCTGGCGGATGCTCCGCGTTCCTCCAATACGCGCCTCTATACGGACGAAGACCCGATTGAATCCGCCGCGTTCCCGGTCAAGATCGAGACATTGCGTGAGATCGACGCCTTCGCCCGCGATCTGGACCCGCGTGTGGTTCAGGTCAGCGCCACGATCGCGGCAGCCGTGCAAGAGGTCGAAATTCTGCGCCCCGATGGTGTGATGGTCCGTGATGTGCGCCCCATGACCCGCGTGAACGTGTCGGTCATTGTCGAACAGAACGGACGCCGCGAAAGCGGATCCGCCGGAGGTGGTGGCCGGGTTGGCCTGAGCGGGTTGATCGACCCCGCCGACTGGCAGGCCAAGGTACGCGAAGCGCTGCGGATTGCGCTGGTCAACCTGGACGCAGTTCCCGCACCGGCCGGTGTCATGGAAGTCGCGCTTGGCCCCGGCTGGCCAGGCATTCTGCTGCACGAGGCCATCGGCCACGGCCTGGAAGGCGACTTCAACCGCAAGGGCAGCTCGGCCTTTGCCGGGTTGATGGGTCAGCAGATTGCTTCCAAAGGTGTGACCGTGGTGGATGACGGCGCGATTGCTGATCGTCGCGGTTCGATCAGCGTGGATGATGAGGGCACGCCCAGCGCACGCACGGTGCTGATCGAAGACGGCGTCCTGACCGGCTATATGCAGGACCGCCAGAACGCGCGGCTGATGGGGGTTGCTCCTACCGGCAACGGGCGGCGGCAGAGCTATGCACACAAACCCATGCCGCGCATGACAAACACGATCATGCTGGGCGGCGAAGCCGACCCGCAGGCTCTGGTGGCTGATATCAAGGACGGCATCTGGGCGGTTGGCTTCGGCGGCGGTCAGGTGGACATCACCAATGGCAAGTTCGTTTTCTCGTGCACCGAGGCGTATCGCGTCGAAAACGGCAAAATCGGCGCGCCGGTCAAGGGCGCCACGCTGATCGGTGACGGGCCCTCGGCCTTGAAACGCATCCGCGGGCTGGGCAACGATATGGCGCTGGACCCCGGCATGGGAACCTGTGGCAAGGACGGACAATGGGTGCCGGTGGGTGTTGGCCAGCCGACCGTCCTGATGGACGGGCTGACTGTCGGCGGATCGGCCGCCTGAGTCGGACGCGGCGCAATCCAAGAGGCGCAGGGTTAACCCAGCGCCTCTTTTTTCGCGAAGATCGCCTTTAGTGTTCAAAGCGCTCCTTCTGACTGAAAGTTTTTTATTTTATTTATTATCAATATCTTACATTCGACAACCCTGACAAGATTGCAAAAAAACACTTCTAATTTTCAACGATTCACAAGCTGTTAACTGCCTGTCCCGTAAACCAGTTCTGCAACAAGGCGGAGCAACGGATGACCGAAGAGCAGCTTTCTTCCAATCACCCCCCACTCCCACCCACCACGGAAGAGGACCGGTTTTCGTGGCTTCGTCTGTTGCGTTCTCGCAAGGTCGGTCCGGCGACATTTCGTCGGCTGCTTCGCGAACATGGCTCAGCGCAGAACGCGCTGGCCGCGCTGCCTGAAATGGCACGCGCCGCCGGTATAACAGGGTATGAAACCTGCCCCCCCGGCGTGATCGAGGCGGAACTCAGGGCCGCAAAAGCCGCCAAAGCGCGGCTTTTGTGCCTTGGGTCCGCTGAATTCCCCGCGACCCTGGCTGAACTGAACGAAGCCCCGCCGCTGCTTTGGGCGATCGGGGACCTTTCGCTGCTGCAAAAACCAGCGATTGCGATGGTCGGTGCGCGAAACTGTTCCTCGCTCGGCGCGCGGATGGCCCGTGGCCTGGCCACCGAACTGGGCAGCAAGGGGCACGTTATAGTCTCTGGCCTGGCGCGTGGCATCGATACAGCCGCGCATATGGCCGCGCTGGAGACCGGCACGGTGGCTGTCATGGCCGGTGGCGTTGATGTGATATATCCCACCGAAAACACGGAACTGGCCCATGATATCGCGTCCAGCGGCTTGCGGATTTCAGAACAACCGATGGGCGTGACGCCGCAGGCGCGGCACTTCCCGCGTCGTAACCGGATCATTTCGGGGCTTGCGCAGGCGGTTGTCGTCGTCGAGGCTGCTGCCAAGTCCGGCAGTCTGATCACGGCACGGGACGCATTGGATCAGGGGCGCGAGGTTCTGGCCGTTCCCGGCCATCCGTTCGATGCGCGGGCCGCCGGTTGCAATCTGTTGATTCGTGATGGCGCCACACTTGTCCGAACCGCTGAAGACGTCATTGAAGCCTTGCCGCGGCAGGACGACCTGTTTTCCCGGCCAACCGAACCGCCCTCGGAACCAATCGCGCGCCCTGCAAGAAACCTGCACGAGCAGATCATCGCGCGGCTTGGCCCCTCGCCCATCGCCGAAGATCAATTGCTGCGGGATATCGCGGCCTCGGCCGGTGAGCTTGGACCGGCGCTGATCGACCTTGAACTTGATGGGCGAATCCAGCGTCAGCCCGGAGGTCTGCTGTCGCTGGCAAGTTGATCGAACCCTCGTTCCGGCGTGCCCGGTTTCTGAAGATCTGTGGTAGCGCACTGAAATCACGCCGCTTTTCCACCGACGAAAGGAACGCATTGACAATTCCTGCTTGCCCCACACATTTTGCACCACCATAGAAGGCGCCAAATTCGTCGAGCGAGGATTCCCCTTAAATGCCCGTAGTTGTTGTAGAATCTCCGGCCAAAGCAAAAACAATCAATAAATACCTGGGCCCCGACTACACAGTTCTGGCCTCTTACGGCCATGTGCGGGACCTGCCGCCAAAGGATGGATCGGTCGATCCTGAGCATGACTTCTCGATGAAATGGGAGGTCGGCAACGACAGCCGCAAGCATGTCAAGGCCATTGCCGACGCGTTGAAAGAAGACAATGCGCTGATCCTCGCCACCGACCCCGACCGCGAGGGCGAGGCGATCAGCTGGCACCTACAGGAGGCGTTGACCAAACGCCGCTCGATCAAGAAGGATACGCCCGTCAGCCGCGTGACCTTCAACGCCATTACCAAGGACGCCGTGACCGAGGCGATGCAGAACCCGCGTCAGGTCGATATGCCTTTGGTCGAGGCATATCTGGCCCGCCGCGCGCTGGATTATCTGGTGGGGTTCAACCTGTCTCCGGTTTTGTGGCGCAAACTGCCGGGTGCTAAATCGGCGGGTCGCGTGCAATCCGTCTGTCTGCGCCTGATCGTCGAACGCGAGATGGAAATCGAGGCATTCAAGCCGGTGGAATACTGGTCGGTTCGGGCGCTGTTCGAGACACCGCGCGGGCAGACCTATGAGGCGCGTCTGGTCACGCTGGCCGGCAAGAAGCTGGACAAGCACGATCTGGCCAACGCGACGCAGGCCGAGCTGGCGGTTCAGGCCATCACCAGCCGCGCGCTGAGCGTGACCTCGGTCGAGGCCAAACCCGCCGCCCGCAACCCCAGCGCGCCGTTCATGACCTCGACCCTGCAACAAGAAGCCAGCCGCAAGTTCGGCATGGGTGCGCGCCACGCAATGCAGGTGGCGCAGCGGCTTTATGAGGCCGGGTACATTACCTATATGCGGACCGACGGCATCGACATGGCGCCCGAGGCCGTGGCCGCGACCCGCGAGGCCATCGCTGATCGCTACGGCGCGGAATATGTACCGGACAGCCCGCGTATCTACAAAAACAAGGCCAAGAACGCGCAGGAAGCGCACGAGTGTATCCGCCCGACGGATATGTCGCGCGATGCCAAGGCGCTGAAAGTGACAGACGAGGATCAGCGCAAGCTTTATGATCTGATCTGGAAACGTACCATCGCCTGTCAGATGGCCGCCGCGCGTCTGGAGCGCACCACCGTCGAGATCGGCAGCGACGACGGTCAGGTCGGCCTTCGCGCCACGGGCCAGGTCGTAATGTTCGATGGGTTCATGCGGGTGTACGAAGAAGGCCGGGATGACGTCGCGGACGAGGATGAAAAGCGTCTGCCACAGATCACGCAGGGCGATCCGGCCCGTTTTGCCAAGACCTCTCTGAAGGATCAGTTTGCCAAGGCGACCAGCGACAGCGGCGACAAGGTCGCGAAAGAAGCGATCCTGTCCGAGAACGAATCCGTTCTGGCCCTTCAACACCACACCCAACCGCCCCCGCGTTATACCGAAGCGACACTGGTCAAAAGGATGGAAGAGCTGGGGATCGGACGGCCTTCGACCTATGCCTCGATCGTAACGACGATCCAGGACCGGGAATATGTCCGCAAGGACAAGAACCGGCTGATCCCCGAGGAAAAGGGGCGGATCGTTACGATCTTCTTGCTGAATTTCTTCCGGCAGTACGTTGGCTATGAGTTCACCGCCAATCTGGAAAAAGAACTGGATGACGTCAGCGCCGGGGAACGCGACTACAAGGACCTGCTGGGCAAGTTTTGGCGTGATTTTTCAGCCGCGATTGGCGAGACGTCCGAGCTGCGGATTTCCGAAGTGCTGGACAGGCTCGACGAAGCTCTGGCTCCGCAGCTCTACCCGCCGCGCGAGGATGGGTCCGATCCACGTATCTGCCCGAAATGCGGTACCGGTCAGTTGCACCTGAAGACCTCGCGGACCGGTGGGTTTGTCGGATGCGGAAACTATCCGGAATGTACCTATACGCGCCCGATTGCCGGTGAAGGCGCGGAAGGTGACGAAAGGCTGCTGGGTGAAGATGCCGGGGATGAGATCTGGTTGAAATCCGGCCGGTTCGGTCCATACGTTCAGCGGGGCGAACCCACGCCCGAGAACAAAAAGCCCCCGCGCGCATCCCTTCCGCGCGGGTGGAGCAAGGATGACATGGACCTGGAAAAGGCTCTGACGCTTCTGTCCCTGCCCCGTCAGATCGGCGAACACCCCGAAGGCGGCATGATTAGCGCGAATTTCGGGCGGTTCGGTCCTTACCTGATGCATCAGCTGCCGGAGGAGGCAAAGCCGGTCTATGCCAACCTCAAAGACCCCAATGACGTGTTCGAGATCGGCATGAACCGCGCCGTTGAGTTGCTGGCCGAAAAACGGGCAAACCCCGGTCGGGGACGGCGGGCCGCGGCGAAGCCTCTGAAAGAGTTGGGTGAGCATCCGGATGGCGGCGCGATGCAGGTTCTGGACGGGCGCTATGGGCCCTACGTGAAATGGGAAAAGGTCAACGCGACGATCCCCAAGGACATCAAACCCGAGGACGTGACGCAGGAAATGGCCATCGAGCTTGTCAACGAGCGCGCTGCCAAAAAAGGCACCAAGAAAAAGGCCGCGCCCAAAAAGAAAGCAACCACCAAGAAAGCAACAACCTAGGCTGACAGGTGGTCGGGGTTGGAAAAGCCCCCTGCAATCGCCTTTTCGACATTGCGGCGGGCTGTCAGCGAATGACCTGGGCTGAGGGCCGCACCGCACTTTGAGCGTCGTCTGCCGGTCTTCCGAACCGCTTGAGCTTGGAGAGGAACCGGGCGCGGCCTGATTTCTGGGCAGCGGCGGTCAGGACATAGACGATCAGGGCTGTATTCTTGTCCACCCCCTGACAGCCGGTATCGCTGGCCAGAACGAAGGCCTCTTTGTCCTGCTGCGCACACCGTTCATTGGCGGTTGAAATTGCAGATTCAAATGAAGACTTCTCAGAGTATCCGGCACCAACAGCTTTGATCTTGTTATCATCGAGCTGAAGTACCGCCGCCTGCTCAGGCTCATAGGCTCACATAGCCAAAAGCGCAGCACCAGCGGTTGCTTCGGCACAAATTCGCTTCATGTTATCAACCTCCTATAATGGTGCGGCAGACATGTTGAGCCGCCTGATCAATTGCAACAGCTCTTTCCATTGGTAGAAATACGACCCCGCCTCCGGTTTCATTGACTTCCCCGTGACGCGACGGCACAACCTGCCCATCACCATGTCATTGGGGGAGTTTTCCATGAAGAAAGTCTATGCCAATGCCACCGAGGCGCTCGATGGGCTGCTGTCGGATGGCATGCTGATCGCCGCTGGCGGGTTTGGCCTGTGCGGCATTCCGGAATTGTTGCTTGAGGCCATCAGGGAATCGGGCGTCAAAGACCTGAGCTTTGCGTCGAACAATGCAGGTGTGGACGATTTCGGCATCGGCATCCTGTTGCAGACCAAGCAGGTCAAAAAGATGATCAGCTCGTATGTCGGTGAAAACGCCGAGTTCATGCGCCAATATCTGAGTGGTGAGCTGGAACTGGAATTCAACCCCCAAGGCACATTGGCCGAACGGATGCGCGCCGGTGGGGCGGGCATTCCCGGTTTTTACACCAAGACCGGCGTCGGCACCGTGATCGCCGAAGGGAAAGAGCACAAGGACTTCAACGGCGAGACCTACATTCTGGAAGAAGGCATTTTTGCCGATCTGGCCATCGTCAAAGCCTGGAAGGCTGACGACACCGGCAATCTGGTGTTCCGCAAGACCGCCCGCAATTTCAACGTTCCTGCCGCGACCTGCGGCAAGATCTGCGTGGCCGAAGTGGAAGAGATCGTACCGCGCGGTTCGCTGGATCCCGACTGCATCCACCTGCCCGGTATCTATGTGCATCGCATCGTTCAGGGCGAACACGAAAAGCGCATTGAACAGCGCACCACCCGCAAGAAGGAGGAAGCATAATGCCCTGGGACCGCAATCAGATGGCCGCACGCGCGGCAGAGGAACTGGAAGACGGCATGTATGTGAACCTCGGCATCGGCATCCCGACGCTGGTGGCAAACTATGTGGGTGACAAGGACATCACGCTGCAATCGGAAAACGGCATGCTGGGCATGGGCCCCTTCCCCTTTGAGGGCGAAGAAGACCCGGACCTGATCAATGCGGGCAAGCAGACGATCACCGAGTTGTCCCGCACGGCCTATTTCGACAGCGCCACGTCGTTTGCCATGATCCGCGGCGGCAAGATCGCGGCGGCAATCCTGGGCGCGATGGAGGTCGATGAGAAAGGCGATCTGGCCAACTGGATGATCCCCGGCAAGCTGGTGAAAGGCATGGGCGGCGCGATGGACCTGGTTGCAGGCGTCGGACGGGTCATCGTGGTGATGGACCACACCAACAAGCACGGCGACAGCAAGGTGCTGAAGGAATGCACCCTGCCATTGACCGGAAAGGGCGTCGTGGATCGCATCATCACCAATCTGGGTGTGCTGGATGTGGTCGAAGGCGGTCTGAAAATCGTCGAACTGGCGGAAGGTGTCAGCGAAGACGAGCTGCGCGCCGCGACGGAAGCGACAATCGTTTCCTGATCAATTGCAAAGGCCCGCCAGATCGCGGCGGGCCTTTTTAGTTGGAAGTCTGAAAAACACAGCCGTCGGAAATCAGGTCCGGCGGCGTCGTGCACAAGGCCCGCGCGATCTGGAACGCGGCGAGGACTTTTGGCACGTAGTCTCGGGTTTCAGCATAGGGCGGCACGCCGCTGTGTTTGCGTACGGCCCCCTCACCCGCGTTGTATCCAGCCAATACAAGTATTGGATCATTCCCGAACTCTTCCATCAGCCAGTTGAGGTATTTTACACCGCCCGCAATGTTCTCAGAGGGCTGAAGGCTGTCCTTTACCCCGAATCTGGCCGCCGTGGCGGGCATCAACTGCATGAGCCCCTGCGCGCCTGCGGAACTGACCGCGTCTGCGCGCCCGGCCGATTCCACCGAGATGACCGCAAGCACCAGCGCCGGTGAAACATTGGTTCCCACAGTGGAACGAAGGATCTCGATCCCGCGTTCCTTTGCGATATCTTGCAGCGATTGCAGTCGCGGTGATCTCACGTTGGTTGCGGCCAGGGCGTTGATGGCCGCGTCAAGCCGCCCGGCCCCGCCTTCATCAATGTGCGGTGAAATCCGGTTCCAGAAAGCCTTGTACGATCCATTGGGGTCTCGTTTGACCTCCGCACCGGGCGCCGGCAGCGGAGCGACTTTGGTGCGCGCGATGATTTCCGGCACCACCAGTTCAGTGCCCGTGCTGGGCGCTGAAGGCTTGGCTGCGTGTTCTTCCGGTGTGATCTGCACGGTCACACGCGGACGTTCACCGGGTTTTGGGGCTTTGACGCGTTTGTATACGCCGCGCGGCTCTGTCTCGGTCGCATTTACGGATGCGGTGCCCGATATCAGAAACGCCAGCACACCGGCGCATTGAAGTGCGTTCCGGAGATTCATTTGCCTGCCTCGTGTTTTCTTTTTAGGCGATTTGAACCCCGAATCTTCCCGCAAGGCCAGAAAAACAAAGCGAAATGGGGCAGTTTCGCCTCATTTGGCGCAATTTTGCATCGCTACAGAGCCTTCGGCTCAATCGTGGTGATTTTTTTACCCTTTATTTTCATATGGTTATCCAATTTATAACCAAAAAGTTAAGCTGCGCGAAAAAAAATCGGTGTTTGGCCCAATTCCTGCCATGCCCAACAGTCAAACATAGTCCCATACCGAGACGGACATGAGCGGACTGAGAGAGAAAGCTCTGAAAGACGCCGAGGTTTGTTAAACTCTTTTTGATCCTTTAGGAGGGACGTAACATGATCAAGTTCATCAAGAACTTCCGCAAAGACGAAGACGGCGCAGTAACAGTTGACTGGGTTGTTCTGACCGCAGCAGTCATCGGCCTGGCCGCCGTTGCATATCAGCAGATCTCGGCTGGCGCCACTGGCCTGGCAACCGGCGTAAACGAAGCGCTGAACGCCGCATCGCTGAGCACCGGCAGCAACACCGCGACAGGTGGTATCACCGGCGAAGGCAAAAGCAACTAAGTTGCTGACCTAGAGAATTTTCAAGGCCGCGCTCAACGGGCGCGGCCTTTTTTTGTGACCTGAAACTGCCCAATCTCAATTTCGCTAAATCTTGCAGGCAGGCAAGCTGTGAAGGCAATCGCGACGCCCGGGGTATTTTGCTGCAACCCCTGTGTTTCTTCTGTCCCGATCAATTCGACACACGCGCGGTCTCTGCCTGAGACCGAAATTTCCTTCGAAATCAATATTTAGCCCAAATTTCGCCATCCGCGCGAACCAGTTACGGGCCAACCTGTCGGTGGCACTGACGCGACGTATTTGGAGATAAGCACATGTTCAGGTTCCTTAATCAGTTTAAATCCGACGAAGCAGGAGCGGTGACAGTTGACTGGGTGGTATTGACCGCCGTGGTCATCGGATTGTCGGGCGCGACCTACCTTGTCATCAGCTCAAGCGTCAACAGCATGGGCGGCAATATCAACGGGGCCATGAACAGCGCCGTCGTCAGCACCGGGTCGAACACTGCACCGTCTGGTATTATCACGGCGGGAACCGCTGGCGGCGGAAACTAAGTCGCGGCAGGTGTACGCATCAGCTGTTTTCCAAAGACGTTACGTTTAATCGTTTCGACGCAAAGCGCTGCGCCCATGGGGTGCGGCGCTCTTTTGTTGCGCACGATCCGCTGGCAATCGTGAGGAAAGGCAACGCTCACCATGAATAATTGTGCGGAAGATGGCGCAGAATCTGACAATCAGGCATATTTGTCCCACATTTCGACACAATTTGCGGTTAGCAAATAGGCTGTTTCAATGTGGTTCCTTGGCCGCTAAGTATTCGACCAAACAAAAGAATGAGGTACACGCATGCGAGCAGTTTTCGGACTTGTCCTGATTGTCGGCATTGCACTGGCCGGGGGCGCCGTCTACATGGCGCGAAACTATATCGCGGAATACCAAAGCGAGTTGGCACGCCAAAGACTTGCTGCGGAAGAGGCCCTGGCCAATGCCAAAGTTGATGTCGTTCCAACTGTCACTGTCTTTGTGTCGAATCGCGCTCTGAAATACGGCGAGCGGTTGACAGAGGAAGATATCCGCGCTGTTGACTGGCCGGAAAACGCGATCCCCGAAGGTACATTCACCGAGCTCACAGCCCTGTTCCCCGAAAGCGGCGCAAATGAACGTTTCGTTTTGAGGGCAATGGAAAAAGACGAAGCGATCATGGAGGTCAAGATCACTCGTCCGGGCGAAAAAGCCGGGCTGACGTCACGTCTGGAAAAAGGTATGCGCGCCTTCGCAATCAGCGTTGACGTGGCCTCGGGCGTTTCCGGATTCCTGCGGCCCGGAGACACTGTCGACATCTATTGGACCGGTTCCAGTGGAACGATCGAAGGGAGCAGCGGCGGAATCACCCGACTGATCGAAACCAACGTGCAACTCATTGCCGTCGACCAGACCGCTGGTTCGGACGTCACCAACACGACCATTGCACGTACAGTTACGGTTGCGGCCACACCGGAACAGGTCGCCGCGCTGGCACAGGCCCAGAACACGGGGCGTCTTTCCCTGGCTTTGGTTGGCGTACAGGATGAATCCGTTGCGTCCACGATTGAGGTGGACCAAAACAAACTGTTGGGAATTCAGAAAACTGCCCCGGAACCCGAGGCAAAAATCGAAAAGGTATGCACAACACGCATCCGCCGTGGTGGCGAAATCGTAAATGTGCCTATCCCCTGCACAAATTGACGCCAATTCAGAACGTTACAGGTTCAGAGCCGCACCCTTGGTGCGGCTCATTTTTTTGCGATTGTTGCCAATTCCCCACATAAGGAAACTTACGGAAACCATTGATTATTGCAATAAATTCGGATTTCGCGCAGTCTCTCATCCCATAGGGCACAAGACCCAAAAAAACGAGGCGTGATCGGAGAGGCAGGTCACATGACAATACGTTCCTGGATCAGCGCAACCCTGCTGGGGTTGTCGCTTGTTATGGCCCCCATTGGCGACACCGCCTGGGCTGAAACTTTACGCGTGGTGAAAAAAGGGACGGTGGAAACACTTGATGTCCCGATGAACCGCGCAATCGTCGTAGAAAGCGAGCAACCTTTCGCAGAGCTCAGCATTGCCAACGCCGGCATTGCCGATATCTCTTCTTTGTCGGAGCGCACGATCTATGTTCTGGGCAAGGCCCCGGGCCTGACCACGCTGACGCTGTTTGACGGCGCGGGCAATCTTTTGGCCAATGTCCGCGTCCGGGTCGCACCGGATGTTACGGAATTCAAGGAACGTCTGCGTCAGATCCTGCCCAACGAACCCATAGAAGTTCGCACAGCCAATGATGGTATTGTTTTGTCCGGTACGATCTCCAGCTCGGCCAAACTGGCACGCGCGCTGGAACTGGCTGAACGGTATGCCCCCGATCGTGTCTCGAACCTGATGTCGGTCGGTGGTGTCCAGCAGGTCATGCTGAAAGTCCGCTTTGCCGAGATGAACCGCTCGGTCGCCAAAAGCCTGACGGCATCGCTTGGTTTCGGCGGAAGTGACGTTACGGGGGGCATCAATACGCTCAACAACCAGTTCGCGCTGAACAACGCTTTGGCGAACAACATTCCGACTGTTCAAGCCAATACAGGCGCAATCCTGTTTGGGTTCGGCGCGGGTTCGACGCAGGTTCGCCTGTTGCTGGAAGCACTGGAAGCCAAGGGGTTGGCCCGCAGCCTGGCCGAGCCGAATCTGTCCGCTCTGTCCGGCCAGGAGGCATCATTCCTGGCCGGTGGCGAAGTCCCCATTCCGGTACCGCAGGATGACGGCGTTGTGGCCATCGAATACAAGGCCTTCGGCGTCGAGATGGACTTTATTCCACGCGTCGTGGACGGCGATCTGATCAATCTTGAAATGGGCACGGCCGTTTCAAGTATCGATCAAAGCTCGGATTTCACCATCAACGGGGATTCGGTTCCCAGTTTCATCACTCGCCGGGCAAAAACAACGATCGAACTTCGCGATGGTGAAAGCTTTGCCATTGCAGGCCTGATCCAGGACAATTTCGCGGATCTGAGCAACCAGATTCCATGGTTGGGAGATGTGCCGGTTCTGGGCGCGTTGTTCCGCAGCGCCAACTACCAGCGCGAGCAAAGTGAACTCGTCGTTATCATCACGGCGCACCTGGTTTCACCGACTCGGGGCGAAACTCTTGCGCTTCCAACCGATCGGGTCAAACCGCCCAGCGAATTTGACTTGTTCTTGAACGGCCGGGTGGCGCGCACACAGCGTTCGGGCGCCGGCGGAGCGTCAGAGGTTGCCAAACAGAACTTCGGCAGCTCCTACGGCTACGTCCTAGATTGATCAGGAGGATAGGACCAATGCATAAGTGGATTATCACACTGGGTCTTTCGGTCGCTGTCGCCGCCTGTACCCGCGAGGCCGGGTACGAGATCGACGCAGGCACTTTCGGAAACGCGACGCTCAACAACGTCCAGGTTCAAAGCGGCGAGTTGACCTATGCGCAAATTCTCAGCCGCCGGTTTGCCGCTGACGTGCCCAGCCAGGTAAACTTTGCGTTCAACAGCTCGCAACTGGATGCTTCGGCTCAGCGCATTCTGTTGCAACAGGCGGACTGGATCAAACAGTTCCCCGAAGCCCGTTTCCGCGTTTACGGACATACGGACGCTGTGGGGTCAACCAGCTACAACAAAAGCCTTGGCTTACGCCGCGCGCAAGCAGTCGTCGCGTTTCTGGGGCAGCAGGGTATCTCGCGCTCGCGGCTTGAGGCGGTGGTATCATTCGGCAAAACGCAACCGCTGATCGCAACGCAGAACCGCGATCGCAGGAATCGCAGAACGGTTACCGAAGTTTCAGGATTCGTTGATCGCAACCCGCAACTTCTGGACGGCAAATACGCTGAGATCGTTTACCGCGAGTATGTGGAAAGCGCGACCTCTGTAAGCATAATTCAGGAAGTGACCGCGCAGGACGGCGCCGGCGGCGGTGGATAATACGTTTGAAATGGGCGGCATCGTCGCCCATTTCCCTACAATTGGTTCTTTTGCGCCCAATTCTTGCCCAACTTCAAAGCGACATTGTGAACAATAGGGTGACCTGCGGCCAAATTTGACCGTATTGGGGCGACAGCACATCCATCTGGCGGATTTCGTTCATATGACATGCTGAGCCCTCACGACGAGGATAGTGTTTATGACCAGCGCGACGCCGCAAGACGACAATACTGCAATCTTGGCCTGCACCATCAGTCGGGATGTTCAGAATTTCGACCTTCTGATCGAAGACATGGAAGCCATCTTGGGCGAGCGCTGGGGAGATCTGGGGTTTGCAGAAGCGTTGGCCTTTTTCAGCCAACCCGAAGCTGAAACGCTGGAATTCGTAGCGCTGGCGATCGACGGAGAAGACGAAGACAACCTGTCTCTGCTGGGTGAAATAATCACTCAAGCCAATGAAAAGAAAGTAAAAGTTGTTCTGATCGCCGAGGATGTCACTCCGGCGTCTTTGCACCAACTGCTGCGCAAGGGTGCGGACGAGTTCGTCCCCTATCCTCTTCCCGAAGGCGAATTGCAGGAAGCCATCGAGCGTATGAAGCAGCCCGACCCGGTTGCCGTGGCACAGGCGACCGCCGTTCCCCTGGCCGGTGGCGCGTCCAAGGAAGGCGCATTGTTTGTCGTTCAGGGCCTTGCAGGTGGAGTCGGCGCAACGACACTGGCCGTTAACCTGGCCTGGGAACTGGCCTGTGTCTCGGACAAAGACGCGCCGACCGTGTGCCTGATCGATCTGGACCTGCAATACGGGACCGTTTCCACCTATCTGGATCTGCCGCGACGAGAGACAGTGTTTGAAATGCTGTCGGACACGGACGCGATGGACAGCGAAGTATTCTCGCAAGCCCTTCAAACATATGAAGAAAAGCTTCAGGTTTTGACGGCGCCGTCCGACATGGTGCCGCTTGACTTGATCACTCCGGAAGACATTCAGCGCGTGATCGACATGGCGCGCGCGCATTTCGACTATGTCATTGTCGACATGCCAAAGACGCTGGTCCTGTGGTCGGAAACAGTTTTGCAGGCCGCCCATGTGTATTTCGCCATGATCGAGCTGGACATGCGGTCCGCCCAGAATGCCCTGCGCCTGAAACGTGCGTTGCAGGCAGAGGAACTGCCATTCAACAAGCTGCGCTTTGCGTTGAACCGGGCGCCGAAGTTTACCGATCTGAACGGGAAAAGCCGCGTGAAACGCATGGGGGAAAGCCTTGGAATCTCCATCGACCTGCTGCTGCCTGATGGTGGCAAACCGGTCATGCAAAGTGGGGATCATGGTCTGCCTCTGGCAAATGCGGCCGCCAAGAACCCGTTGCGCCGGGAAATCTCAAAGCTGGCGAAGTCGCTTCACAGCCTCGGCAGCAGTGCCGAAGAAGCTGCGTAAACATCATCCCAAGGGGGGATAAGCCGTGTTTTCAAGATACAAAAAGCAACCCGCAGCGCAGCCCGTCAAATCGCCGGCACAACCGGCTGAAACAGCGGCACCTTCTGCACAAGCGACACCTGTCGCGACCGCGGTGGCACGCAAACCCGTGAAAAAGAATGCAGGTGAGGTCGCAAGTTCAGACAAAGACCGCAAACGCAAGGAGCGGCTGGGTGAGATCAAGATCGAACTGCACCGCGAACTGCTGGAAAACCTGAACCTGGCCGCGCTTGAAAACGCCGGCGAAGCAGAGTTGCGCGCTGAAATCAGTGCCATCGCCAGTGAAGTTCTGGAAACAAGAAACATTGTTCTGAACCGCGAAGACCGATCCCAGCTGAACAAGGAGCTTTATGACGAGGTGACGGGTCTCGGCCCGCTCGAGGCGCTGCTTCAGGACGATACGGTCAACGATATTCTGGTGAACGGTCCACAACAGATCTTTGTGGAACGTGCCGGCAAGCTGGAACTCAGCGACATTACCTTCAAGGATGAAAAGCACCTGATGCGGATCATCGACAAGATCGTGTCCGCCGTAGGCCGCCGTGTCGATGAATCCAACCCGTATGTTGACGCCCGTCTGGCAGATGGCTCGCGTTTCAACGCCATGGTGCCCCCGATTGCGGTGGACGGATCGCTTGTTTCCATTCGTAAGTTCAAGAAAGACAAGCTGGGCATTGACGATCTGGTCAATTTCGGTGCGTTTACCGAAGAAATGGCCGCCTATTTGCAGGCCGCCGTGTCCACCCGGCTGAATATCATCGTTTCCGGGGGTACGGGCTCGGGTAAAACGACCACGCTCAACGCCCTGTCCAGTTTTATCGACGACGCCGAGCGTATTCTGACCATCGAGGATACCGCGGAACTTCAGCTGCAACAGACCCATGTGGGTCGGATGGAAAGCCGCCCACCCAACGTGGAAGGCAAAGGTGAAGTCAGCCCGCGCGACTGTCTGAAAAACGCCCTGCGTATGCGTCCTGACCGCATCATCGTCGGTGAGACGCGCGGCGCCGAAGTCATCGACATGTTGCAGGCCATGAACACCGGTCACGACGGATCTATGACCACGATTCACGCCAACTCGGCCCGGGACGGTATTTCACGTCTGGAAAACATGATCGCGATGGCCGGGATCGAAATGCCGATCAAGGCGGTCCGCAGTCAGATCGCCTCGGCTGTGAACCTGATCGTGCAAGCCAGCCGCCTACAGGACGGGTCGCGCCGGATGACCTCGATCACCGAGATCACCGGGATGGAAGGTGACGTGATTTCCATGCAGGAAATCTTTCGTTTTCAACGCGTTGGCCTGACACCCGACAACAAGATCATCGGGCATTTCACCGCCACCGGCGTCCGCAGCCACTATTCGGAACGGTTCCGTCTATGGGGCTTTGACTTGCCAGCGTCCATCTACGACCCAACCACAATGTAGGAGAACCAGGTATGCAATTGCCTATGGAGGCGATCATTTATGTCGCCATCTTTGTGGGGGTTCTTGCCTTGGTCGAGGGCATCTATCTTGTTGCCTTCGGCAAGTCCATCAGCCTGAACAGCCGAGTCAACCGACGCCTGGACATGCTGGAAAAAGGTGCCGGGCGCGAACAGGTGCTGGAACAGCTGCGCAAAGAAATGCAGCAGCATATGAAATCACAGAGCATTCCTCTGTATTCACTTCTCGCTGACAAGGCGCAAAAGGCGGCAATCGCGTTCTCTCCCCGTCAGTTGATCATGATCATGGGGCTGGTATCAGCCATGGCCTTTGTCGGATTGAGCATCGGAACCGCTACGGACACGGCACTGCGCATCGTTGTTTCCATCGCAATCGGCATTGGCGGCGTTTACGCCTGGGTCAACCACAAGGCCAAGAAACGCATGGGGATGATTGAAGAACAACTGCCCGATGCGGTTGAACTGATGGTGCGCTCGTTGCGTGTCGGTAACCCGTTCGTCTCGACGATTCAGGTGGTTGCAAACGAAGTTCAGGATCCTCTGGGAACCGAATTTGGCGTTATCGCCGATGAATGTGCCTATGGCCGCGATGTGGGCGAGGCGCTGAAGGACATGGCTGAACGTCTGGACATGCAGGATATGCGCTTTCTGGCCGTAGCCGTGGGTATTCAGCAGCAATCCGGCGGTAACCTTGCCGAAATTCTGGCCGGATTGGCAAAGGTGATCCGTGCGCGTTTTCGCCTGTTCCGTCGGGTCAAGGCGATTACGGCCGAGGCACAATGGTCCGGCAAGTTCCTGTCCGGGTTCCCTGTTGCCTGTCTGATTTTCATTCTGGTCAAGGACCCGGGCTATTACGACGAGGTGTTGGATCACCCCTGGTTTATTCCCGCGTGTTTTGTTGTCGCCATCCTGCTGACACTGAACCTGATCGTCATGAAAATCATCACCAACATCAAGGTCTGAGGGCAGCACCATGGAAATCCTGACCGGCATCAATGACCTGTTGACCCAGCACCTGGGCGAATTCGGCCCCCTGATCATTGTCGGCGTACTTGGCCTGCTTATGGTTCTGGTCGCTGTCACATTGATCATGAAGCAGCCCGAAGACCCCTTGAAGAAACTGCAAAGATCGAATGCGGCTCCTCCAAAGCAGAAAAAGGGGAAGAAAGAGCAGCTTCGAAACTCGAACCGAAACGAGCAGCTTGAGAAGTTCGCAACTTTCCTTGAGCCCAAGAACGAAGAAGAATACTCGGCCGTCGAGTTGAAGCTGCGTCAGGCGGGCTACAGGTCGAAGGATTCGGTTCGGTTCTTCCACTTTGCGCAGTTTTCTCTGGGTATCCTTGGCATTATCATTGGTGTTCTGCTGGTCACGGTTTTTTCCGGCGGCCAGGAGTTTACCGGAACACAGATGATGATCCGGGTGCTTGTCCCCGGCGCGATCGGCTATTTCGCACCCAAATACTGGATTACGCGCCGGGTTGAAGAACGGAAGGAAGCGATTACCGCCGGCTTTCCCGATACGCTTGATCTGATGCTGGTCTGCGTTGAAGCCGGTCAATCGCTGGATCAGGCCATCGTTCGCGTGGCCAGCGAAATGAGCGCGTCTTATCCGGATATCGCGCAGGAATTCGAAACCGTCGCGTATGAAATGAAGGCCGGCAAGGACAAGGACACCGTCCTGCGTGACTTCGGCGTGCGCTGTGGGGTTCAGGACGTGAACTCTTTTGTTACCGTTATGATCCAATCGGCGACATTTGGTACATCAATTGCCGAGGCATTGCGGGTTTACGCCGGTGAGATGCGCGACAAACGCGTGATGCGCGCCGAAGAGGCCGCGAACAAGTTGCCGACCAAGATGACTCTTGTCACAATGATGCTGACGGTCCCACCGCTGCTGATCATTCTGGTTGGCCCGTCGGCGAACGTTATTTCGAGTTTTGGACGCTAGGTCGGATAGAGCCATATGAAAGCTGAATTCAGGTGCTTCCCTTCCGGGTTTCGCCGAACGCTCTGGGCCACCATGGTTTTTGCCATGGTGGCTTCTTGCACAGAAGGCCTGTCACCTAACGGATTGGATGCACCGGGAATTGACGCCAAAGGTCAGGCCGAGGACAGCATCGAGGTCGGAAACAGATTGATGGCAGCCGGAGAATACGAACTGGCGCTTGAAACCTTTACCCGGGCCGCGCTGGACCAGGGTATGACGCCCCAGGTCCTGACGTCTCTGGGTACTGCGAATATTGGGCTACGCCGCTTGGGACAGGCCGAAAAACTGCTGCGCAGAGCCGTCGAAGACGACACGGACTGGCCGGTGGCCTGGAACAATCTGGGTGTCCTGCTGATGGAGAAACAGGAATACCCCGAGGCCGCGCAAGTGTTTCGGCGGGCCTATGCGCTGGACAATGGCGAAAGTGACGCAATCCGGGACAATCTGCGCTTAGCACTCGCAAAAATGGAAAATTCTGTTAATAATACCCCACAAGAACAACAAGAATACACACTGGAGCAGCTTGGCGACGGGCAATTCACGCTACGCAAGATCCAGTAATTGAGGCGAGAGCAGTAAAGGACGCAAAAAATGCGCCAGCAATTCTTGATTCCGACTGTTGTTATCAGTGGTCTGATCCTTTCGGCCTGTGCAAAGGAAACCGAAGAGGAAAAGGTTGAACGAACGTTTCAGGAAGTGAACGTTATCGACGAAACAAACCTGAACGATGTGCTTCTGAGCGCCGCAGATCCAAATGAAGCGGTGACCTATTTCCACGGTGCAGCGCTCAAAAACCCGGACCGGATCGATCTTCAACGCGGACTGGCAATTTCCTTGGGCCGCGCCAAACGCACGACCGAGGCCGTAACCGCGTGGAAGCGCGTCACAACGATGAAGGGCTCGAACGCCGCGGACAAGGTTGAATACGCGGACGCATTGGTCCGAAACGGCGACTGGTCGCAGGCCAAAACGGTTCTGGATTCGGTTCCCCCCACCTTTGAAACCTTCAAACGGTATCGCCTCGAGGCAGTCGTTGCGGATTCCCGGAAAGAGTGGAAACGCGCGGATCATTTCTATGAAACCGCTGTCGGGCTGACGACACGTCCGGGCAGCGTGATGAACAACTGGGGATATTCCAAGCTGAGCCGCGGCGAATATGCCGAAGCCGAGCGGTTGTTCTCGGAAGCTATCCGTCAGGACAACTCGCTGTTTACCGCCAAGAACAACCTGGTTTTGGCGCGGTCGGCACAAGGCAACTACAACCTGCCGGTCGTCCCCATGACACAGGTCGAACGGGCGCGTCTGCTCAATACAATGGGTATTTCAGCGGTCAAACAGGGCGACATAACCACCGCCAAAAACCTGTTCCGCGAAGCCATTTCAACCCACCCGCAGCATTTCGACGAGGCGGTCCGCTCGCTTCGGGCACTTGAAGGGGCCTGACACATGCAGATACCCGCAGTGGCAGCGGCCTGGTTTCTGCCGTTTGTGCTGCCGATCTGCTTTTACGTGGCCTTCACGGATATGCGTGAGATGCGGATCAAGAACCATGCAGTCCTTGCGCTGACGTTGGTTTACATCGTGATAGGTCTGATCGGCATCCCGCCCTGGTCCACAGGCGGCATCAGCGGCAATCTGGGGCCGTTCACCGTGTCCATGCCGGTCTATTTCTGGCAACTGCTGCATATCGTCGTGGTTTTGGTAATCGGTATCTTGCTGAATGCTGCGGGCACCATGGGCGCTGGCGATGCCAAGTTTCTGGCCGCCGCGTCGGCGTTTGTCTGGCTGGGCGATCTGAGAATTGTGCTGATGATCCTGACCGCCTGCGTTCTGGCTGCCGTGCTCACTCATCGTTTGGCCAAAATCACAAAGCTGCGCACCATTGCACCGCATTGGGAAAGCTGGGATCGGGGCAAACAGTTTCCGATGGGGTTCGCCTTGGGCGGATCATTGGCGATGTACCTGATTCTGGGCACTGTTCTCGGATCGTAAACTATCATCAGCGCGCCTTGCCGCTGCCTTTGTCCCGCCACAAAGCTGGTTCATTTTCTTCAAGACGCCCGTTTTCGGGTTCTTGGCGTGACATTTTGATGGACGAGCACCGCGCATGAATATGCAGACTTCCTCAGTTATGGCCCCCCCTGCCCCCAAGGGTCTGGGCGAAATGAAGCTTCCGCTTGTAATGATGCGGGATATTCTGCTTAAGACGATTTTTCGCAAAAACGCGAGCACAGTGTCAGAAGTGGCCGAAGCCATCTGTCTTCCGGGTTCGGTTACTCAGGAACTGATCGACATCGCGCGCGATCAGAAACTGCTTGAAGCGACCGGAACACTGAACGCCAATAGCGGCAATGAGATGGGGTATCAGCTGACCGATGCGGGCAAGGCCCGTTCGCTGGATGCGCTGAGCCAATCCGAGTATTTTGGTGCGATGCCGGTGCCGCTCGATGTCTATCGCGAGCAGGTCAAACGCCAGTCGATCCGCAACATTCAGGTCACGCGAGAACAACTCGTGGGTGCAATGGGCCATCTGGTCCTGCCCGACAGCCTGCTGGATCATCTGGGCCCGGCGGTCAGCGCGGGCCGGTCGATTCTGATGTATGGTCCTCCGGGCAACGGTAAATCCTCGATCTCGAACGGCATACGGGATGCGCTGGGTGACAACGTCTATGTGCCCTACGCCATAGAATATGCGGGTCAGGTGATCACGGTCTATGACCCGATCGTGCACACGGCGATCGAACAAGAGCCGGACGACCCCAACAGCCTGCGTCGTCGCAGGCGGTTCGATTCCCGATATGTCCAATGTGAACGCCCCACCGTCGTAACCGGTGGTGAGCTTTCGCTCAGCATGTTGGATCTGGTCTACAACCCAACCGCACGAACCTATCAGGCCCCGTTGCAACTGAAATCCACCGGTGGCATTTTCATCGTGGATGACCTTGGCCGGCAAGCCGAGCCGCCGCAGGCGCTGGTCAACCGTTGGATCGTCCCGCTGGAGGAAAACAAGGATATCCTCGGCCTGCAATCGGGTGAAAAATTCGAAGTGCCCTTCGACACGCTGGTCATCTTCTCGACCAACTTCCACCCGAACGAGATCTTCGACCAGGCTGCCCTGCGCCGGATCTTCTTCAAGATCAAGATTGACGGCCCGAACCAGGAGAACTTCCTGAAAATCTTTGCCATGGTGGCCCGCAAACGTGGAATGCCGCTGGACGAGGCGGCATTGGTGCACCTGTTGAAGGTCAAATACCCGACCATCAACAATATCTATGCCAACTACCAACCGATCTTCCTGATCGATCAGATGATCTCGATCTGCGAGTTCGAGGGCATTCCTTATCAGATGAACCCTGACCTGATTGACCGCGCCTGGGCCAACATGTTCGTAAAAGACGAGAAAATCGTCAAATAACGCCGTGCCAATCCCTACTTCGGGCGGGTAATCTGTGACCATGACGCAGATTCCCGCTCGGATTGATACGTGGTTTTCCACCAAAGGCTGGTCCATCCACCCACATCAGCAAGAGATGTTCGATCGGGCGAAGGACCCGGCAACCCTGCTGATCGCCCCGACCGGTGGCGGCAAGACCATGGCCGGTTTTCTGCCTTCCCTGTCCGAGCTGGCCGATGGAGGCCACAACGGTTTGCATACACTCTATGTCTCGCCGCTCAAGGCGCTGGCGGCGGATATCAAGCGTAACCTGCGCACCCCGGTGGACGAGATCGGCCTGCCCATTCGGATCGAGGATCGCACCGGTGACACCTCGGCCACGCAGAGAAAACGCCAAAGGGCCGATCCACCCCATATCCTGCTGACCACACCGGAAAGTCTGGCACTGCTGACCTCGTACGAGGATGCCCCGCGCATGTTCGATGGGGTGCAGCGGATCATCGTCGACGAAATCCACGCACTGGCGGAAAGCAAGCGCGGTGATCAACTGATGCTGGCCCTGGCGCGTCTTCAGCGCCTCAACCCGGATCTGCGTCGCGTCGGCCTGTCGGCCACGGTCGAAGACCCCACGGCGATTGCCCGCTTTCTGGCGCGCCACCCAGACCCCTGCCGGATCGTGCAGGCCGACCCCGGCCCGGACCCGGACATCCAGATGCTGGAAACAACCGAAATGCCGCCATGGTCCGGCGGAGGCGCGGCCTATTCCATTCCGGCTGTGCTGGACCAGATTCGGCGGCACAAGACCACGCTGATCTTTCACAACACCCGCGCGCAGGCCGAGATCTATTTTCACAGCCTGTGGCTGGCGAATGACGACGGCCTGCCCATCGGCATCCATCATGGCAGTCTTGACCGACAGCAGCGCGAGCGGGTCGAAGCCGCGATGGTGCGTGGCGAATTGCGCGCCATCGTCTGCACCGGCAGCCTCGATCTGGGCATTGATTGGGGCGATGTCGATCTGGTGATTCAGATCGGTGCGCCCAAGAACGTCAAACGGCTGGTGCAAAGGATTGGTCGGGCCAACCACCGCTATAACGCGCCTTCCAAGGCGCTGCTGGTTCCTGCGAACCGTTTTGAAGTTGTCGAATGCGTCGCTGCGCTCGAGGCCGCCAAAGCCCATGACCTGGACGGGGAACCCCGAGGCCCCGGCCCCCGCGATGTGTTGTGCCAGCACATTCTGATTGCGGCCTGTGCCGGGCCCTTTGACGCCGATGATCTGTATGTCGAGATGACATCCGCCGGACCTTATGCACAGTTGACGCGACCCGAATTTGACGCCTGTCTGGATTTCTGTGCCACCGGGGGCTACGCCTTGCGCGCCTATGATCGCTGGCAAAGGTTGCAGCAGCGTGCCGACGGGCAATGGCAATTGCGCGATCCTCGCGCTGCGTCACGCATTCGCATGAACTTGGGCACGATTCAGGATACCGACACCCTGAAGGTACGCCTGAAGCGCAGCCGTGGTGGAAAACCGTTGGGCGAAGTCGAAGAAGCCTTTGCTGCTTCGCTGACCCCCGGCGATACCTTCCTGATCGGTGGGCAGATCGTGCGCTATGAGGGCCTGCGCGAAATGGTGGTCGAGGTCAGCCGTCGCGCAGATCGCAAACCAAAGATCGCGACCTTCTCGGGCACGAAATTTGCGACTTCCACGCAACTCAGCGACCGCATTCTGCGCATGTTCGCCCAAACTGACTGGCCGCACCTGCCTTCTCATACGGCGGATTGGCTGGTCTTGCAGCGCCAAGTGTCCCGCCTGCCTCAACGCGATCGTCTGTTGATCGAAAGCTTTCCAAGTGACGCGCGAGAGCATCTGTGCGTTTACGGATTCGCTGGTCGCAATGCGCAACAGACACTGGGCCTGCTGCTGACCAAACGGATGGAGGAAACCGGTTTGGCCCCGCTGGGGTTTGTCGCCACAGACTATGCCACGCTGATTTGGGGTTTGGATGCGGTCACTGACCCGCGCCCTTTGTTTCAACCCGAAGCGCTGCGTGACGGGCTGGACACATGGCTGGCGGGCAACGCGGTTATGAAGCGTACCTTTCGCGCGTCGGCCACGATTGCCGGTCTGATCGAACGCAACATGGCCGGACAGCGTAAAACCGGACGGCAAGCCACGTTTTCGTCGGATATTCTCTATGACACACTGCTGAAATATGATCCCGATCATCTGTTGATGCAGATCACCCGCGAAGAGGCCATGCGCGGGTTGGTTGACTTCGGTCGTATCGAGGCGATGCTGGCGCGCATCGGCGACCGCATAGACCTGCTGCGTCTGGACCGCGTTTCCCCACTGGCCGCGCCGCTGTTTCTTGAGGTCGGAAAGGTGCCTGTCAAAGGGGCAGCCGAAGAAAGGCTGCTTGCCGAAGAAAGCGCGCGCCTGATGGAAGCCGCCGGGTTGGACCAGCTTTGATCCCCCTTGCGCAAGATGTGGAATCGGGCCAAGAACGTATCATGAACGTGTGCAAATTTTCCTTTGCAGGCCAGCAACTCAATGCGCTGCCGTCTGGCGCATTATGGTGGCCGGCGCGGCGACTGCTCTGTGTCTCGGATCTGCATCTGGGGAAATCCGAGCGCATGGCCCGTCGGGGCGGGGCTACGCTGCCCCCCTATGACAGTCGCGAGACGCTAGACCGTCTGGCGCGCGATCTGGAACACACCAGCGCCGAAACCGTCATCTGCCTTGGCGACAGCTTTGACGATCTCGAAGCGGCCCGGGCCTTGCCCGACGTAGAAGGGTTGAGAATTGCAACTTTGCAGGCCGGGCGTCAGTGGATCTGGATCGAAGGAAATCACGATCCCGGCCCGATCGAGATGGGGGGCTCTCATTTGGTCGAATGGCAGTGTGGCCCGCTTATCTTTCGTCATATCGCCCAGGATCGGCCACAAGGCGAGGTTTCAGGCCATTTTCATCCGAAAGCACAGATTCGGACAAAAGGCCGGCACATTTCCCGGCCCGCCTTTCTGCTGGACAGAAATCGGCTGATCCTGCCTGCCTACGGAGCTTATACCGGGGGTTTGCGCAGTTCGGATCGGGCACTTTCCGATCTTTTGGGCGCGGACGCCATGGCCATTCTGACCGGCCCGCATCCGCGGATGATTCCAATGCCACGTTAAATTCAGATCAACCCGTCTTCTTCCAACTTCGGTTTGTACTTGCGGCTCACTGGAACCAGATCGCCGTTCGCCAGGCGCAAAAAGGTTTTGCCCGCCGTTTTTTCAACCCTAACGATGGACGCGTCCACCACCCAATGTGAACGGTGCGAACAGTGCCCGGGAACCGGCTCCATCTCGGCAATTGCGTCCGTAAAGCGTGAGCGGATCGTGAACGTGCCTTCCGAGGTCACAACATCCACATTGTGATCCCTGACCGTCAGACGATGGATTTGGCCGTCGAAATCAGGCGGCAGACGCCTGATCAGGCGCGGCTTCTCGATTTCAGGCGTTGAGGCCATCAATGGATTCAGATCATTGCGCTGCACAAGAACCAGACCCGTTGCAAACAAGACCCCATACACTGCTACGGTGTGGGCGCCTGGTGCCATGTGACCTCCACACGTGAACAGGACCCATGCCAACATCCAAAGGGACGGCGTGAACAGAACCAGGATCAGTGCCGCAAATGCCAGATCACGGGCAGGAACATTCAAAAGAACAGGGTTTTTCTGCATCAGCTTGCGCGCCAACCCGGTGACCGTCAGGGCAAGAACCATCACCCCGGTCCAGAAAAGTAGACGCAATCCAAAGGTCAGATCAGCAACCAGAAACGGTGGAAACGCGTAGGCAAGCAATGGAAGAAAGACAACGCCCGCCGTCACTCGCTGTGGGGTACAAGCATTCCGGACAACTTTGATCTTGGATGTCATACCGCTTTTGTGCACGATTTATCAGAATTCAACCTTAGCACGACGAGCACTTAGGCACCTTACCTGTAACCAACTGGGAATACGGGGATATCACGATTTTCAAAGCTGTCAAACCCATTCAGGGCAAAATGACCACAGCGTGCAATGATTGTCCCACGAGGTCATGCACAACCGAGCAGTGTGCCGGGCCGACATGATCGACCCGACCAGATTACCTTACGCCGTCAAACCTTCTGGTTCGGGCAGAGCGTTGGCGCGGCAGCACGCAGTCAAAGTGTTGGCCAACAGGCAGGCAATGGTCATCGGACCTACACCGCCCGGAACCGGAGTGATGGCGCCAGCACGCTGGGACGCGCTGGCATAGTCCACGTCACCGACAAGCTTGTTCTTTCCGTCGCGTTCGATGCGGTTGATGCCTACGTCGATCACGGTCGCGCCTTCCTTGATCCAGTCACCCGGTACCATTTCAGGACGACCCACCGCAGCCACGACGATATCGGCACGGCGCACGACATCCGGCAGATCCTTGGTGCGCGAATGCGCGATGGTCACGGTGCAGCTATCGCCCAGCAGCAGCTGCGCCATCGGTTTGCCCACAATGTTCGAGCGGCCGATCACAACCGCGTCCATGCCGGAAAGCGAACCGTGGTGGTCACGCAGCATCATCAGGCAACCCAGCGGGGTGCAGGGCACCATCGATTTCTGACCGGTGCCCAGCAGGCCCACGTTCGAGATATGGAACCCGTCGACGTCTTTGGCCGGATCGATGGAATTGATCACCAGGTCTTCATTCAGGTGCTTGGGCAGCGGCAACTGGACCAGAATGCCATGCACGGCCGGGTCGTTGTTCAGCTTGTCGATCAGCGCCAGAAGATCTTCTTCCGAGGTATCGGCATCCAGTTTGTGCTCGTACGAATTCATGCCGACTTCAACAGTCATTTTGCCCTTCGAGCGGACATAGACCTGGCTGGCTGGGTCTTCGCCCACAAGAACCACGGCCAGGCCGGGAGTGATGCCGTTTTCCTCTTTCAGCTTTGCAACCTGATCGGCCACTTGCGCGCGCACTTTTGCGGCAAAGGCCTTACCGTCGATAACCTGAGCTACCATGTTTCGATCCCTTCTTTCAAAAAACGGATCGGGCGCACAAAGCGCCCGGTCTGTCAGTCGGAGCCAATCACGCGCTCTTCGCGTGCAATCGACCAGTCAATCAATATGCGCCATAGCTTCTCGGCCAGATCAGGGTCCATCCCCAGCGCATCCGAGCTTGCACGCACGCGTTGCACCACCTCTTCCACGCGTTCCGGGATACGGGCCGGAAGGCCCTCGCCCGGCTTCAGCTGCGACGCGCGGTCAATGTAACTCGCGCGTGTCACCAACATTTCGATCAGTTGGCGATCCAGCTTGTCGATCTCGGCCCGCAGGTCCTGCATCGTGTTACAGTTCTGGGGCGGTGTCAGAGTGGGCATCGTCATCTCCTCATGGCCCGGGAATGAATCCCCCGGACCACGAGATGTCTTATTCAGCAGCTTAGAACAAGCCCTCGATCTCACCTGCGTCATTGAGGCAGATGGTTTCAGCAGCCGGTTTGCGAGGCAGACCGGGCATGGTCATGATCTCGCCGCAGACGACCACGATGAAACCGGCGCCTGCGGACAGGCGAACTTCACGCACCGGAACCGAATGGCCGGTGGGCGCACCGCGCAGCGATGGGTCGGTCGAGAAGGAATACTGCGTCTTGGCCATGCAGACCGGCAGGTTGCCGTATCCGGCTTCTTCCCATTCACGCAGCTGGTTGCGGATCTTGTTGTCGGCCAGAACTTCGTCAGCGCGGTAGATACGCTTGGCGATGGTTTCGATTTTCTCGAACAGAGGCATTTCGTCGGGGTAGATCGGTGCGAAGTTCGCGGTGCCACCTTCGACGATTTCGACGACTTTCTCGGCCAACGGGGCAGACCCTTCGGAACCCAGCTCCCAGTGACGCGACAGAACCGCCTCGACGCCGTGCTCGCTGCAATAGTCTTTCACCGCCTGAACTTCGGCATCGGTATCGGTGACGAAGTGGTTGATGGCGACGACAACCGGTACACCGAAGGACTTCACGTTCTCGATGTGACGGCCCAGGTTGGCACAGCCTGATTTGACGGCTTCAACGTTTTCCGCACCCAGATCAGCCTTGGCCACGCCACCGTTCATCTTCATCGCGCGCACGGTGGCGACAAGAACAACTGCCGACGGAGCGATGCCCGCCTTGCGGCATTTGATGTTCATGAACTTCTCGGCCCCCAGATCCGCACCGAAACCAGCTTCGGTCACGACATAGTCGGCGACTTTCAGAGCGGTCTTAGTCGCGATGACCGAGTTACAGCCATGCGCGATGTTCGCGAACGGGCCGCCATGGACGAAGGCCGGGTTGTTTTCCAGCGTCTGCACCAGGTTCGGCTGCATTGCGTCCTTCAGCAGAACGGTCATTGCGCCTTCGGCCTTGATGTCACGGCAGTAGACCGGGGTCTTGTCGCGGCGGTAAGCGACGATGATGTCACCCAGACGCTTTTCCAGGTCTTTCAGGTCGTTCGCCAGGCAGAGGATCGCCATGACCTCGGACGCCACGGTGATGTCAAAACCTGCCTCACGCGGAAAGCCGTTCGACACACCACCCAGGCTGGCGGTGATCTGACGCAGGGCTCGGTCGTTCATGTCGACCACACGACGCCATGCGACGCGGCGGGTGTCGATCTCCTGCTCGTTGCCCCAATAGATGTGGTTGTCGATCATCGCCGACAGCAGCGAGTGCGCCGAGGTGATGGCGTGGAAGTCACCGGTGAAGTGCAGGTTCATCTCTTCCATCGGAACAACCTGCGCGTAACCGCCACCCGCGGCGCCGCCCTTCATGCCGAAGTTCGGGCCCAGCGAGGCTTCGCGGATACAGATCATCGCGTTCTTGCCGATGCGGTTCAGGCCGTCACCCAGACCCACTGTGGTCGTGGTCTTGCCCTCACCTGCCGGGGTCGGGTTGATTGCAGTCACGAGGATCAGCTTGCCGTCTTCGCGGTCCTGCACCGAGTTGATGAAGTTCTGGCTGACCTTCGCCTTGTCATGGCCGTAAGGCAGCAGATCCGCAGAGTCGATGCCGATCTTGGCACCGATTTCCTGAATCGGCTTTTTGTTCGCTTCGCGGGCGATTTCGATATCGGATTTGTAGCTCATTGGCCGGGGTCCTTGATTGAATACCGTGCAAAACCGACGCGGGGCGTCGGCGCTGTGCATTCCATACCCTTGTGTACAATCCCGATAGCCATGGATTCCGACATTCTGGCGTCGCGAAGCGTCGTAAGTTCGTTTCAGGGGTTTCTAATCGGAAACAAGCCCTTTTTCACAAGCCCAGGCAGGTTGATCGGGAATAAACAGTTTCAACCGATCCCCCAGTTGAATGCGCCCCGGACGTTCGACCCATCCGGTGATGCCCCGACGCCCGACCGCCGCAGGTTTGAAAGCCGCACCATGCCCCGGTTGATCCGCTTCGATCTCGCGCCCCGGCAGAACGCAAGGGGCATTTTCCATGTCCACTGTTATCGTCATCCCACTTTTTGCCTGAAGACGTGAAGACGGGGGGATATGTGAGAAATCCGGGATCCCGCGCAGCACGATGGAAGCCCCAAGATAGGACGGGTCAAGCTGGTCCAACCCCATGTCCCGGGCAATCTGCTGCAACTCCTCCTCGGACAAAACTGAAAGCTGACGCACATTGCGAATTTCAGTGCCTTTCGGGTAGAGGTTCGAGACCCTGACACAGGACGCCCGATTGTGTCCCTCGTGGCGCTCACCCTTCACATCGTCAAAGCCCAGATCCAGCGTGTCAACAGCCTTGGCCCGCAAGGAGGTTCCCGCAGGAACAAGGCCAAGCCAGACGGTTTCGGCGGCAAACTCGGTTTCGCGCAAAAATGGCATAGCCTTCCCTTTTCGATCTTTTTCTTGCGCGCATATTGCCCGGCAAAACACCGATGAAAAGAAAAAAGACCCGGACTATGCGCCGGGTCTTTTTTTGACTATGCGGAGGGTTCAGGCTCCATTCCGCCATCGGGCGGAGATTTCTTGGCCTTTGTCTTGGGAATGGCCGTGACACTGGGCGCGCTGCCTTCATCCGGCTTGTCGCCTTCGTCATCCTCGCTGGGTGATTCACCATTCATAACGCGCTTGATCTCATCCCCAGTCAGGGTTTCGTATTCAAGCAGACCCTGCGCCAGGCGTTCCCATTCTTCGTGCCGTTCGGTCAGAATCTGGTGCGCGCGCTCATAACCCTGCTGAATCAATCGCTTCACCTCTTCTTCGATCAGCTCTTTCGTATGGGCGGAAACCGAGAACCCTGCGGTGTTGCCCTGATAGCCTTCATGAGCCTCGGCATAATCGATGTTGCCGACCTTGTCCGACATTCCCCAGCGCATCACCATGGCACGCGCCAACTGGCTGGCCTGCATGATGTCCCCGGCCGGGCCGTTCGAAACGTGGTCTTCACCGTATTTGATAACCTCGGCGGCCTTGCCGGCCATGGTCATGGCCAGCTTTTGCTCACACTCATCACGGTGGTAGTTCAGGCGATCCATTTCAGGCAGCGAAACAACCATACCCAGCGCACCACCGCGCGGAATGATCGTGGCTTTGTAGACAGGATCGCACAGCGGCAGGGTCAGACCGACAACGGCATGCCCCGCCTCGTGATAGGCGGTCTTTTCCTTCTGGTCCTGTGTCAGCACCATCGAGCGGCGCTCGGCGCCCATCATCACCTTGTCCTTGGCGTTCTCGAAATCTTCCATGGTGACAAAGCGGCGACCCACGCGGGCGGCCATCAACGCGGCCTCGTTCACGAGGTTTGCCAGATCAGCCCCCGAAAAGCCCGGCGTACCGCGCGCAATGATGCGCAGATCGACATCGGGCCCCAAAGGTGTCTTGCGCGCGTGTACGCCCAAAATCTTCTCGCGGCCTTTGATGTCGGGGTTGCCGACGGTCACCTGGCGGTCGAACCGGCCGGGGCGCAGCAGCGCCGGGTCCAGCACGTCCTTGCGGTTGGTCGCGGCCAGGATGATGACGCCTTCGTTGGCCTCAAAGCCGTCCATCTCGACCAGAAGCTGGTTGAGGGTCTGTTCGCGTTCGTCGTTACCACCGCCGTAACCGGCGCCACGATGGCGGCCCACGGCGTCGATCTCGTCGATGAAAACGATACAGGGCGCATTCTTCTTGGCCTGTTCAAACATGTCCCGGACACGGGATGCACCGACGCCGACGAACATCTCGACAAAGTCGGACCCCGAAATGGTGAAGAACGGCACACCCGCCTCACCCGCGATGGCTCGGGCCAGCAATGTTTTACCGGTACCCGGAGGGCCGACCAGCAGCGCGCCTTTCGGGATCTTGCCGCCAAGGCGGCTGAACTTCTGCGGATTGCGCAGAAACTCGACGATCTCTTCCAGCTCTTCCTTGGCTTCGTCGATGCCTGCGACGTCGTCAAATGTGACGCGGCCATGCTTTTCGGTCAGCATCTTGGCCTTCGACTTGCCAAAGCCCATCGCACCGCCTTTGCCGCCGCCTTGCATCCGGTTCATGAAATAAACCCAGACACCGATCAGCAGCAGGAAGGGCAAGAGCGTGATCAGGAAAGACTGGAAGCCCGACTGCTGTTGCTTGACCGCCTGAACCGGGATGTTCTCATCGATCAAAAGCTTGGTGACCTCGGCGTCGCCGGGTTTGATCGTGACGTAAGTCGCACCGCTTTCGGTGGTATAGCGGATCTGTTCGCCGTCCAGTGTCACGTTCTTGACTTCACCGCTTTGCACGGCGCCGACAAAGTCGGAGTAAGTTCTTTCATTGCTCTGAAGCGTTCCGCCTGGTCCACTGAACAGATTGAACAGTGCAAGGATCAGCAGAAACAGAACGACCCAAAACGCGATATTGCGAGCGTTGCCCAAGGAAATTCTCCCAAAAGTTCCGGCAGGTGAGGAACTGCCAAGTTACCTCTTAAAATAGAGAGGATTGTGGTATGTTCAATGCGATAAAAAAGATGCGTGGAACTCGGGCCATTCCGGCGTCATGTCCGCGCGCCATCCGTTCGCGAATCCCGCAAGCGGAGCGGCCAGCACCGCGCCCCCCTTCCAGACCGCGGGCGTCGCGCTCAAGGCCAGCCTGGGGCGGCCTGTTTCGCGCCATTCGGGCACCTGTCGCAGCCCCTCTTCACCCAAAGCGCGGATCTTGGCACCGGAAATCTCGGGCCCGGCCAAGACCCATTTGCCATCCCAAGCTTCGTCAGGTGCCGAAACCCGAGCCTCCACGGCCTTGAATTCCCTGCAAATCCAAACACTCATCCCTTCTGGCACCAACAGGCAGCCGCTGAGCGAACCCGCCCGCCCGTCGGTTATGGCCTTCATGGCCTGCTCGACCGCCGCCTGACGCGGGGGATATCCCTGCCCTGCGATCCAGGCAATGCATCCTACCAATACGCGGCGTCGGATTTCCTTGGGTAATGCGGTAAAACCGGCCCTGTCCACCCTTACGTCGCCTTGTTCGACCTGGGCGACCTTCCCTGCGGATTCCTGCGCAAAAACACCCAGGGCTGCATGGGCCTGCGCCAGATTGTCGGCCACTCGCGACAGTGAAAGCGCGTCAATTCCCAGAGGTTTGAGGCCGGACAAGGCCTCTCGTGCCTTGATCCGGTCGAAACGAGGGTCCTGATTCGACGGATCTTCGACCCATGTTGCGCCGATACCGGACAGGTAGGTTCGCAGGTCCTTTCGGGTGATCCCCAGCATAGGTCGCAGCAATGTCACACCTTCCCGTTGCCGACTTGCCGACATACCGGACAGTCCCGTGACACCTGATGAACGACCCAGTCGCATCAACAACGTTTCCGCCTGATCATCCGCTGTATGCCCCAACGCGATGGCCTCGATTCCGCGCTGTTGCGCCCAACCGGCAAGCAGGCTGTAACGCGCCTTGCGGGCCTCATCCTGAACATTGCCGGATCCGTCCCAACCCGCCCAATGAAAAATGTCATGCGGCAACCCCAATGCAGCGGCCTGGCGGGACACTGTCACGGCCTCCTGCGCTGCGCCGGGGCGCAAGCCGTGATCGACTGTGGCCACAAAAAGGGTGATCTCTTCGTTTTGGGCGACTTGATGCAAGAGATGCATCAACGCAACGGAATCCCCACCGCCCGAGACCGCCACGCCCAGTTTACGCGGAAGCCTTTCGGGAAGCCGGGCGCGAAGTTCTGCAAGCAGGTTTTCGCCGTGTCGTTTCAAGAACACCCCAGCGCAGACATCTCTTGCGTCGCAGCCGCAAACGCCGGTGCGGATGGAAAGCGCACGCCAACTTCATTGAGCGTGATGCAGGCCTGATCGGTCTGCCCCAGACGCCCCAGCGCCGCGCCCAACTCGAACAGGGCCTCGGGGGCAAATGCTCCTTCGGAATCTCCGGTAAAGCTTGCCAAGAATGCCCGTGCCGCTTCGCGGGTGTCGCCAAGACCTTCAAGCGCATGACCCCGTTTCAGATTCGCTTCGGGCGCCAGAGGGCTGCCGGGATAGTTCGCGTCAAACTGCGCAAACAAATCAGCCGCAGTCTGGTAATCGCCATCGGCCAGTGCTTGCGATGCCGCGTCGAAATCCGCCCGCTCGCCCACGGCCAGTTCACCCTGATCGGTTTGAGATGGTGTGGCAGGCGTGATGACGGCCGTACCTACATCTGCGTCCTCTCCGCCCAGTGTGCTGGTCGGTTCGCCTGAAATCTCACAATTTGCCTCCAGCTCGCACAGGCGGAACTCCAGATCTCCGATGCGATTGGTCCCGTCCGAGACAATGTTCTGCACACGCTGGTTCAGCTGCTCGGTCTGACGGGTCAGGCGTTGCAGTTCCGCTTCAATGGCGTCAACCCGTTCGAGAATCGAACTGCCGGACAGGTTTGGCGCGGGCGATCCTGTGGTGGAAAACTCGCGCTTCAGACGCTGAATTTCCACATGCAGCACCGTCAGCTCCTGACGAATGTCGGCCAGGGTCTGTTGATCCTGTGCCTGTGCAACACCGGCCGTCGCCATGACTGCCGCCAATACCCATCCTGCCATACGCATCGTCTTACCCCAGCGTTGATCCGGTCAGCACCGTCACTGCGCGGCGGTTTTTGGAATAGCACTCCTCGGTGCTGCAAATCTCAATCGGGCGCTCCTTGCCGTAGCTGACGGTTTTGAGACGGTTGCCTGCAACACCGCGCGAAATCAGATACTCCCGAGCGGCATTTGCGCGACGCGCACCCAGCGCAAGGTTGTATTCGCGGGTGCCCTGCTCGTCCGCGTGACCTTCGATCGTGGCAACGAAATCCGGATTGGCCAGAAGCCAGTCCGCTTGCCCTTGCAACACGGTCTGCGCCTGTGGTGTCAGGGTCGACTGGTCCACTGCGAACAGAACACGATCTCCGACGGTCTGCTGGAAATACGCAGGCGAACGCGGGTCACTGGGCGAGCCCGGTACGATCGCGCCAGTGCCACCGGAACCGCCCAATGCGGATGGGTCATTGTTCGTACAGGCGGCGATCACACTCAGCGCGCCCCACGCCAGGACTTTGCTCAATACATTCATTTCAAGTGCCTCGTGTTTTGATTATTGCCGCCTGTCTACCACAGCGACGATTCGTTGTGAACTTTGCTGCGATCAATTCTGTAGTGGGCCCCATGACGGATCACTGCCGCCATCCGGGGTACGCACAGGGCGCAGGTTGCGACCCGAGATGTCCACCGAATACAGCGAGGCCCGGCCACTGGCACCTTGCGTTTCACGGGTGAACATGATGACGCGGCCATTGGGCGACCAGGTTGGGCCTTCATCCAGAAACGAGGCGGTCAACAAGCGTTCCTCTGATCCGTCCGTGCGCATCACCCCAATGTGGAAGCGGCCCTGATTTTGCTTGGTAAAGGCAATCAGATCGCCGCGCGGCGACCATACCGGCGTGCCGTAACGACCTGCGCCAAAGCTGATCCGCGTTGCCTCGCCGCCATTCGCGGGCATAACGTAAAGCTGCGGCGTACCAGAACGGTCGCTTTCAAACACGATCCGGCTGCCATCCGGCGAATAGCTGGGTGCGGTTTCAATCGCCGGAGTGTTGGTCAGACGGGTGCTTTTCCCCGAGGCCAGATCCATTTTCCACAGATCCGTGTTTCCGCCTTGAATCAGAGAATACACGATCGACCGGCCATCTGGCGAAAAGCGGGGCGAAAAACTCATGGTTCCGTCCTGCGTCTTCAGCTCCTGCCGTTTTACGCGGCCCACGTCCAGAACATAGATGCGCGGGCTGCCGCTTTCATAGCTGGTGTAAAGCAAACGATCGCCGGTAGGCGAAAAACGCGGCGCCAGAACGATTGCGGCACTGTCAGTCATGTACTGCACATTCGCCCCGTCATAATCCATGATCGCCAGTCGCTTCAGGCGCTGGTTTTTCGGCCCGCTTTCCGAAACGAAGGCCACACGGCTGTCGAAATACCCGCCCTCACCTGTGATCCGGCTATAAACTTGGTCCGCCACCTTATGCGCCATACGCCGCCAACCTTCGGTGGTACCCGCCAGTTGCAACCCATTGCCCAGTTCCTGACCCGAAAACACATCCCAGACCCGGAACCGAACCGTAAGGTTCTTGCCCGAAACATTGACCGCCCCCGTGATCAGCGCATCCGCATTGATCGCTTTCCAATCGGCAAACTGAACCGGAGCTTCGAAACTGCTGACCGGACTGATGAAGGCATCCGAAGAGATCTCGCGGAACAACCCCGTTCCCGTCAGATCAGCCGCCACCACGCGCGAGATGTCCTGTGCATATTGCGACGCTGACGGGCCATCGGGGACAAAGTTCGGTACCGCAAAGGGCAAGGGTTCGATAATGCCCTGGTCCAACTCCAGTCGCAGGGGACCGTTCTGTGCAAGAACCGGCGCAGACATCAGCGTCAGGCCGACAAAGAGGCTGGTCAGAAGTTTCATCATTTGATCCGCATCCTCTCGGGATTGAATGTAATCTCAACATCCTGCCAATGAGCGTATTTGTCAGCAGGCAAGTCATATCCTCTGGCCCCGCAGCGCAAAATCGCGCGCCGGGCGGCCTGATAGGCCTGATTGGCCGCGCCAGCAGACCCACCAGAACTGTCCAGCATCCGAATGCTGCCATCCACAACCGTACCATCACGGTTCAGCGAAAAAGCCACAACGACCACGGTGCTCAGCGCATCCGTAGACAAAGAGCCCACGTTCCAGCATTTGGACACGGCCAGTCGCATTGCGTCCTTCTCGCCGCTGGTCAGCGGTGGGCCGGAAGGCTCGGTTCCGCCGCCCAAAGCTTCGGCCAGAGCGTCATTGATCGCGGCCTCGTCGGCCTGCGCGTCAGGTTCAGGTGCCGCCTCGGGCGTCTGCGCCACAACAGGTTCGGGCGGTGGGCTTGGGCGGTTCGGACGCACCCGCGGTCGCGGTGACGTAAGCGGAGACTGCTCTTTGGTTTCCTCTGCCTCGGTCACGATTTCGGGGGCCGCTTCTTCCGGCGCAGTCTGATCCTGTTGTTCCTGCTGAACCTCGGCGCCTTCGTCCAGAGACACCGGCGGCGTTTCGAAATCATCCGGTTTTGCCTCGGGCGGTGGTGGCGCTATGGCCTCGGGGGCGACACGATCCGACGGGCGCGGCTGCGCCTCGGGCCCTGGTGGCACAGGCTGTGCAACAGGTTCGACCTCGGGCTCTGTCAGTACCGGCGGCTCATCCGGCACGTCCGGTTCCGGCGGCGCTTCGACGATAACAGGAGCGGGCTCAGGTTCGGGTTCGGCGGGCACGACGGGTTCAGGGCGCGGCTGTTCCTCGACTACAGGTTCGGGCGGCTTGGTCTCAGCCTGTGGTTCGGGCGGCTGTTGCAATGCCGTCGGCACCTCCTGGATCGCAGGCGCATCCCGCTGCGCCGTCATGGCCGCGAATTGTTCAGCGGTGATCACGGTCACATCCTGTACGGCCATCGGCAACGGCTCGGACCGGAAGGTGCCGCTGAACAGCGCCGCTCCGATCAGGCTGACATGCGCAATCGCCGAAATCTTGGTGCCGGTATCCACCGTGCGGCCTCACTCTCCACCTTCATCCAGCGTCGGCCCGCCCGTATCGGTCACAAGCCCAACGTTGGAAAACCCGCCTGCGTTCAGTGCACCCATGACCTGCATGACCTGCGCGTAAGGAATCGCGCCATCGGCGCGCAGGAAAACCCGGTCACTGCTCCGCTCTGCGGCGATGGCACGCAGTTTGCCGATCAGCTCTTCGCGCAACACGTCAGTTGTTTGAATTTGCACCCGTCCATCTGCCGTCAGGGTCACGGTCAACGGTTCTTCATTGTCACCGGGCAAAGCACTGGCAGCGGTCTTGGGCAGATCCACCGGAACACCGACGGTCAGCAGTGGCGCGGCCACCATGAAGATAATCAGCAAAACCAGCATGACATCCACAAACGGGGTCACGTTGATCTCGGCCATGGGCTGCGCGCGACCGCGACGTCGACCGCGTCTGCGCCCGTTTCCACCCGAGGATTGCTGAACCGCCGCGCCCATTGTCAGCTGTCCAACTGGCGCGACAGGATGGTGGCGAATTCATCGGCAAAGGCTTCGTACCCGCCCACGATGCGGTCACAGTCTGCACTGAGCTTGTTGTAAAAAATTACTGCCGGGATCGCCGCCAGAAGGCCCAGCCCCGTCGCCATGAGGGCCTCGGCAATACCTGGGGCCACGACCGCCAGGTTGGTATTCTGCTGCTCTGCGATTTCGATAAAGGCATTCATGATGCCCCAGACGGTACCAAACAGGCCGATGAACGGCGCAGTCGATCCAACCGTGGCCAGAATGGGCAGACCTTTCTGCAAAGTCTCTGCCTCTTTCGCAATGGCCACATCCATGGACCGGTCTATCCGCGCGGTCGCTCCGGCAATCAATCCCCCGTCATTTCGGTGCGACCTGCGCCATTCAATCATGCCGGCAGCAAAAATCTTTTCGGAACTGCCATCCGGCTGGGTTCCGATCTGCTCGAACAACTCGTCCAAAGGGCTGCCGGACCAAAAGCTCTCGTCAAATGCCTGCGCCTCGCGACGGGCCGCGCGGTAATTGATCAGCTTCTGGATGATGATGCCCCAGGACCAGATGGATGCGCCGATCAGCATCAACATCACCAATTTGACGATAAAGGTCGCGCGGGCATACAGCCCCCACATGGAGAAATCGATCTCCTGCGCCAGCGCCAGCGTTTCAGCTTCCATGAACCTGCTCTTTGTTTTGCCTGACGGCCGTTTGTTTGGCCTTGTTTTGCCAAACGCTAACGCAGTTGGGGCTGAAATGCCAACAGAACCACCCCTGAGACGCAAATTGTTACATCAATGCGCGAATCTCTGCCGGAAGCCGGATCGGCCTGCCGTCCTTGTTGATGCAAACGGCAGTGACCGAGGCGCGAAAAATCTCGGTCTCGCCACGCCGGACCAGCTGCGCCATGGTCAGCCGCACACCCGAGATTTCCGTGACTTCGGTTTCAACGATCAACTCGTCATCAAACCTGGCGGTCGCAAGGTAATCGGCCTCGACCCGCCGCACGACCCACACAATGCCCTCTTCCCGCATCGCGTTCTGGTCATTGCCCAGATTGCGCACCCAATCCGAACGCGCACGTTCGATATACCGCAAATAGTTCGCGTGATAGACGACGCCCCCCATGTCGGTGTCTTCATAATATACGCGAACCGGATAGGTATGTTTCATTGCAGTGGCTCCAGCCGGGCAAACAACCTGAGCGCATGAGACGCATCCTGCGCAGAACCCGGCAAAACCGGATCATAGGCTGCCCGAATCAACGCAGCAATATCGGGGCGCAGGATCGTCATTTCACCTGCCACAGCCAACGGAGATTGCGTCCGAAACGCAGTATCGGACCAAAGCAGGATGGTCTGCACCACCTGGCTCAGCGCCAGCGTTTCCGCCGGTATCTTGGACAACTGCGTGTCCATGCGCAGAAAAACAAAAGCCGCTCGGATCGCGCCATCTTCTTCGAACCGGAAAATGCGGTACTGGTTTGCATCCGCTTCAACCAAGCGCCCGACCAACGGTGCCAGTTCGGGAATCAGACGATCAAGATCCGGCACGTCCAGCAGCTCTTGCCAATCCCGAAAGAAGAAGATCATGCAGTTGGCACCAAGCTCGGGGTCGGTTTCGGCCATTTTGTGACCGGCCAAGGTGACAACCGCCTCGAAGGCACCCTTCACAGTGGACAGCGTTTCATCTTCAACACCAAACACAATCGGCACGATCGGCCGCCCCCAACGCGCAAACAGAAACTCACCGCTTTCGCGCGTGAACAGCGCCTCAATCTCTTCCGGTGTCACGCCCCGCCCTTCATCTTTTCGAAAATACTCTCGCCGAAGGCATAAATTTTCCAAGCGCAAGCTTCAACCAAACAGATCGCTCTGCCGCTTGGGCGCAGCCATTCCCAAATGCGTCCAGGCCTTCTGCGCCAACATCCGCCCACGCGGTGTTCGCTGGATCAACCCCTGTTGCAACAGATAGGGCTCGATCACTTCTTCCAGCGAATCCCGGCTTTCCGATAGCGCCGCCGACAAGGTCTCAATCCCAACCGGCCCGCCGGCATAGTTTTCGGCGATCAGTTTCAGATAACGCCGGTCGGCGCCATCCAGCCCCAGTTTGTCTACACCCAGGCGCGTCAGTGCGCCATCCGCAAGACCGCGCGTGATCCGCCCATCCCCTTCGACAATGGCGAAGTCCACCACCCGGCGCAGCAGACGTCCGGCGATGCGCGGTGTCCCGCGCGACCTGCGCGCAATCTCGCGTGCGCCCTCATCATCCGCCGGAGCGCCGAGTTTCCGCGCGTTTCGGGTTACGATCTCATGCAGCTCGTCCACGGTGTAGAACTGCAACCGGGTCGGAATACCAAACCGGTCGCGCAAAGGTGTGGTCAGCAAACCCATGCGCGTCGTGGCCCCGACAAGCGTGAAGGGTTGCAACTCGATCCGTACGGTTCGCGCAGCGGGCCCCTCGCCGATCACCAGATCAAGCTCGAAATCTTCCATCGCGGGGTAAAGCACCTCTTCCACCGCCGGGTTCAGGCGGTGGATTTCGTCGATGAACAGGACATCACGTGCTTCGAGATTGGTCAGGATCGCAGCCAGATCACCCGCTTTCGCCAGAACCGGCCCGGACGTCATGCGAAAATTCACCCCCAGTTCACGCGCCATGATCTGCGCCAGCGTCGTCTTGCCCAACCCCGGAGGGCCATGGAACAACGTGTGATCCATCGCCTCGCCCCGTTGGCGGGCAGATTGGATGAAGATGCGCAGATTGGCGCGTGCCTCGGCCTGACCGATGAACTCATCCAAGCCCTGCGGGCGCAATGCGCGGTCGTTGTCCTCGGGCAATGGGTCCGGGCGCACAGTGGGATCAGCGTCTACCATTCATTCAGCCTTTCGGAGCCAGCAATTGCAGGGCAGCACGGATCAAACCCGCTTCGTCTGCATCCGGGTTGTTGGCGGCCGCCTCGGCAACCGCGGCTGCTGCATCCGACGGCCCATAACCCAGATTGGACAAGGCTGACAGCGCACCCGCTGATGCCGCAGCGGCCCCGGAGGCCGGTTTTGGCGTTCGCTTCGCAACAGGCGCTGCCTCGACAGGCTCGACAACTTCGATCGAAGGGCCATCCATAGCATCGGTCACCGTGCCACCCATGGCCATGACGCCCGGCGCCTTGTCCTTGAGGTCCAGAACAATCCGCTGCGCCGTTTTCGGCCCCACGCCTTTCGCCGCCTTGACCGCCGCCCAATCTCCCAGTGCGATTGCGCGGCTGACACCGTCCGGCCCCAGCGCGCTGAGGATCGCCAGAGAGACTTTCGCTCCGACCCCCTGAACCGAGCACAAAAGGCGGTGCCATTCCTTCTCGACCAGCGAGAGAAAGCCATAAAGCTGCATCAGGTCCTCGCGCACGACCATATCCGTATAGATCGAAACCGCCTCGCCCACACCCGGCAGTGCGGCCATGGTCCGATCAGAGCAATAGACGATGTAGCCAACGCCACGCACATCGATCAGCACGTGATCCGCCGCGCGGTAGTCCAAGCGACCTGTCAGTTTGCCAATCATGCCCGCACCTCTTTCACACGCACCTGTTGCGTCTTGCCGTAATAGGCATGGCAGATCGCAATCGCCAGAGCATCTGCCGCATCCGGCCCTTTGGGCTGACATCCGGGCAATTGCAGTTTGACCATGTGCAGCACCTGCTCTTTCTCGGCATGACCCACACCAACCACGGTCTTTTTGACGCGGTTGGGTGCGTATTCCCCCACCGGCAATCCGGCCTGTGCCAGCGTCAGCAGCGCAACACCCCGCGCCTGGCCCAGTTTGAGCGTACCGGCGCCATCCTTGTTCACAAAGGTCTGTTCGATGGCCGCCTGGTCCGGTCGGTGATCGGCGATGACTTCGACAATCTGGTTGTGAAGAGACAGCAGCCGCTCACCCAGATCATCCCCATCCGACTTGCACAAACCGTTGGCCACATGACTCAGGCGGCTGCCATTTGATTCGATGACGCCCCACCCCAGGGTCCTAAGCCCCGGATCAATGCCCAGAATTCGCATGTTTTGCCTCGGCCTGCTCGGGTTCTGTGATCTTTTTCCAACGCCTAGCACGAAGCGTGAACATTTTCCAAGCGAATTGACCCAAGGCCTGAAAACGACACACCTGTCCCATGGGCGACTCAACGCGCCATTTGCGACTTCAAAAAGTCTGAATTCGACACTTTTGTGAACGCGTTTTCACCAATTTTTTAAGGGGATTTCAGCCTTTTCGAGCATTGCAGGAAACGCATAGGACACATGCAAAAACTGAACTTGTGCAGGTGATTTGGCGGCACTAGATGCCGGGCAGATCGCAAGACTGCAAAGTGAACACCAACCAGAAGGAAACAGGATATGGCTGCACTGGACACCACCCGCTTCGCCTCCACTGGCTCGTTCGGCCTCGTTGGCCGTATCGGCGCATTTTTTGTATCGGCCGTGAACGCCGCCGTCGAATGGAATGACGCCCGCGTTACCCGCAACGCGCTGACCGGTCTGAGCGATCGTGAACTGGAAGATATCGGCCTGTGCCGTGGCGACATCGACGCCATCGCTCAAGGTCGCCGGTAATACCGACCACCACTCGCATTCGCCCCTACTTCCTCCCTTAAGGGGCAAACAGAAACACCGCGCGCCCCAGGCACGCGGTGTTTTTTTCCGAAAACCGAGATTCAGTACATAATCTTGTTGAGTTGGGCGGCAATCGCCTGTGACACCGGGTCGATCTGCATCACCCAGGCACCTGCTTTTTCGACCGATGTGCCTTCGTTCAAACTGTCGATCCGGTATTGGTATCCGGTCGGGCCAAGGCTGGACAAAAGAAACGCTTTGAACGCTATGACACCCAACAGCGTAAGCAACAGCACCCTGGCCGGCACTGCCGAGCTTACCCGCTGCGGTTTCATGACGACCAGACCATCCCTGCGCATCGTCGCGCGATAGCCACGGCTCATCTTTTGATGTTTTTTGTTCAGGCGATTAACGCGCTGAGTGAACTCCAGTTGTTTACCCGTCATGGCAGCCTCCAAAAACCGCCCCCCTCGACTTCAGTCAGAAAACGGTAAAAAGAGATTACGACAAAAACGTGGCAAAATTCCACAAAACTCCTGCAAATGGCCTAGTTTGCGCCCTGTTTCATTAAGATTAGGGTCGTCCACTCACCAATCTCATCCCTATGAGCAAGATTGAACTCATTTTGAGAATAAACGGACACCACATCATCGGCCTGTTCGTTGAGGATCCCCGACAGGATTGCATACCCTCCGGGACGCAGATTCGCCGCGATTTCCGGCGAGAGGGCGACCAGAGGACCTTTGAGAATATTGGCAAAGATCAGGTCGTAGGGCGCGTGAGCCCTGAGATCGGGGTGATCGAAACCCGCGGCTTCCACGCACTGCACGGCACCGGACATCCCGTTCGCCTTGAGGTTGGCTTCGGCCACGTCAACGGCCACTTCATCAATGTCGCTGGCAATGATGTCACCGTCCCAGACCCGGGCTGCGGCCATGGCCAGAACGGCGGTGCCGCAGCCGATATCCGCCACTTTCGTCGCGGTGAAGCCTTCGTCCAGCAATCTGTCAAAGGCCTTGAGGCAACCCAACGTCGTACCATGGTGGCCGGTGCCAAAGGCCATTGCGGCCTCGATCAGCAAAGGGATGCGGCCTTCGGGCAGCTTGTCGGCATCATGGCTTCCATAGACAAAGAAACGCCCCGCCTCGACGGGCGCAAGCTCGCGTCGCACATGCGCAACCCAGTCGGTTTCCGGCAGCTCTGAAACAACAAACGGTTTGGCGTCGAATGCCGCGGCCAAAACCGCCAGTGCGGTTTCGTCCGGGGCTTCGGTGAAATATCCGCCGACCTCCCACAGGCCGGATCCGTCTTCGACCTCGAACACACCAACGCCGGTTGGTTCCGGCTCCAGACGTTCCATCGCCTCGCCCAGACCTTCGGCGGCCTTCTTACCTGTCAGCGTCGTCAGTGCGGTGAATGTGGGCATTGGGGCCTCCTGTCTCGATTGACACCGCGCCTAGGACGCCGCGCCGTCAAGGTCAAGCGCCGAGGCCTATTCCGCAGGGGCCGGAGCGTATTTGGTCAGGATGGTTTCGTTGCCCGGCTCGGGGTGACGCGGGATCAACAGGGACAGCAGCAGCGAAACGATCGCCATCGCCGTGGCCAGGCCAAACACGGCGCCCGGCGACACGACCCAAAGCAGGCCAAGCAAAGCGGGCAAAAACACCGCCGCAATATGATTGATCGTGAAGGCCACCGCAGCGGTCGGCGCGATATCAGCAGGGTCGGCGATTTTCTGGAAATAGGTTTTCAACGCCAAAGCCAGCGCAAACAGCACGTGGTCGATCACATAAAGGGTCGCCGCAAGCAGAACACCCCAGCCGAACCAATAGATGCCGCCATAGGCTGCGAACACGATGGCCAGACCGGTGTATTCGAATATCAGCGTGCGCCGCTCACCGAACTTTGCAACCGCCTTTCCCAGCAATGGGGCGGCCATCATGTTGATCATCAGGTTGATCAGGTAAAGGCTGGTGAGCTCATGCACTTCAAAGCCGAATTTCTCGACCATCATGAACCCGGCAAAGACGACAAATATCTGCCGCCGCGCGCCTGCCATGAACTGCAATGCATAATACAGCCAATACCGGCGGCGCAGGATCAGCTTCTTGGTCTGCGGCGTGGGCGCATCGAATTGCGGATAGGCGAACAGACAGAACAGGGCCAGCGCAGCCGTAACACCACCCGACGCCATGAATACAAAGTTGTAGGACAGATCAAAGCGATCCCAGGTCAGTACGATCAGCCCATACACCACCATGGTCGCCGCCGATCCCATCGCAACCAGCCATCCCAGCACCTGCGGAGCACGATCCTTGGGCAGCCACTGCAATTGAAGCGACTGGTTCACGGTCTCGTAGTAATGGAACCCGATCGAGCTGAACAAGGTCACGAAAAGCAACCCGCCCAGGCTGGGGAACCAAGCGGTCACCGCCGTTGCGACACCAAGCATCATCAGAGAGATCATCGCCAGCACCTGCTCGCGAATGAAAATGATGACGGCAATCACGCCAACCGCCAGAAACCCCGGAATCTCGCGCACGGTATGCAGCAGACCGATATCCGCGCCATCAAAATTCGCCACCTCAATAACGAAGTTGTTCAGCAGCGCGCTCCATGCGTTGAACGCAATGGGCATGGTCAGCGCCATCATGAACAACAGCGTGATGGGGCGGCGCCAGAACGGCAGGCTCTTAGCCTCGGCAAGGGGCATGGGTTTCAGCATGAGCCCCCTCTACGCCCATTTCACCGCTTTGGCGAGAGGGAAGCGGTCCGCGCACAATCACCCTGCACAGATGCAGAGGTCAATAAAAATTCTGTGGGTCAATATCGACGGTCAGACGGATATCACCCTTCAGACGCAATGGGGCGATCCAGCGGGCGATGGCATCCTGAATCGGCGCCCCTTTCGGGGCTTTCACCAACAAGCGTACTCTGTGGCGGCCACGTATACGTGCGATGGGTGCCGGCGCCGGGCCAAAGACCTGAGCGCCGATCTGCGTCAAAGGTGTATCGTTGCGTGCCATTGCATTGCCGATATCGAAAACCGGCCCGACCTCGGGGCCCGACAACACGATCCCGGCCATGCGACCATAGGGCGGCACGCCTGCCGCCTGCCGACCCGCTGCCTCGGCTTTCCAGAACCCTTCCTCGTCACCCGACAGGATGGCCCGGATCACCGGGTGTTCCGGTTGAAATGTCTGCAACAACGCCTGCCCCGGCTTGTCCGCCCGTCCCGCGCGCCCGGCCACTTGCCGCATCAATTGAAACGTACGCTCAGCCGCGCGCAGGTCCGCGCCATGCAGGGAAAGGTCAGCGTCGATCACACCGACCAATGTGAGTTTGGGAAAGTTGTGGCCCTTGGCCACCAGCTGCGTACCGATGATAATATCGGCATCCCCGGCGGCGATCTCTTCAATCTTGGCCTTCAAGGCCCGCGCCGAACCGAACAGATCAGAGCTCAGCATCGCGATGTTTGCCTCTGGGAAGGTCGCCTCGGCTTCTTCCGCCAGCCGTTCGATCCCCGGCCCGACCGGGGCCAGCTTGCCTTCCACGCCGCAAGAGGGGCAGGCTTCGGGCATCGGCTTGGTTTCACCGCATTGGTGGCACATCAGCCGCTTGAGAAACCGATGCTCGACCATGCGTGCGTCGCAATGATCACAGGCGATCTGCTCACCGCAGGCCCGGCACAACGTGACCGGCGCATAGCCACGGCGGTTGATGAACAATAGCGATTGTTCGCCTTTTTCAATCCGCTGCTGCACCGCTTGCCGCAAAGACGAAGAAACCCACGTTCCGGGCGTCATCTGTTCGGCCCGCATGTCGATGGGCTTCATCTCGGGCAATACGGCCGCTCCGAAGCGCGAGGTCAGGTCGAGCCGTTCATATTTGCCGGCCTCGGCATTGGCCCAGCTTTCCAGCGAAGGCGTCGCACTGGCCAGAATCACCCGCGCGCCACAGATCGCCGAGCGCAGAACTGCCATGTCACGGGCGCTGTAATGCACGCCGTCTTCCTGTTTGTAGGACGTGTCGTGTTCTTCGTCGACGACCACCAGCCCCAGATCGCGGAATGGCAGAAACAGCGCCGACCGGGCGCCCACAACCAGTTGCGCATTCCCCTGTCCGACCATCCGCCAGACCCGGCGCCGTTCCGTCATGGTCGCGCCGGAATGCCATTCCGCCGGGCGCGCACCGAACCGCGCCTCGACCCGGGTCAGAAATTCTGCGGTCAGGGCAATCTCGGGAAGCAGAACCAAGGCCTGCCGCCCCATGCGCAACGCCTCGGCCACGGCCTCCAAATAGACCTCGGTCTTGCCGGAACCGGTAACGCCTTTCAGCAGCGTGGTGCCGTAATCGCCGGTCCGCTGCCCGGCCTGAAGCCGTTTGACCGCCGCTGCCTGATCCGCGGTCAGGTCTTTCCCGGGCAGGTCCGGATCAAGATGCGGATAAGGCAGGTCGCGCGGGCTGTCCTCTTCGCGCACGGCGCCTTGTTTGACCAACCCCTTGACAACAGATGACGTTACACCTGCCTGTTCGGCGAGTTCCTTCAAGGTAAAGGCCAGCCCGCCATAATCCCGCAATACCTCCAGAACCCGGTTCCGGGCATCGGTCATTCGGTCAGGTTCAGTATCCCCCAGCCGGTAGACCTTGCGCATAGACGGCGGATCGCCCAGGCCCGGTGCCCGCGTCGCCAGACGCAGCATCGCAGGCATTGGCGTCAGAGTGTAATCGGCAACCTTCTCCAGAAACACCCGCATTTCTTCACGCATCGGAGCAACTTCGAGAACCCGGATCACCGACCGCGCCTTGCTCAGATCAAAACCACCCTGCCCTGGCCCCCAGACCACCCCCAGCACCTTGCGCGGGCCCAAAGGAACCTCGACAAACGCGCCCAGAACGCACCCGCCTTCGGGCGCTTTGTAATCCAGCGTCCGGTCAAGCGGCTGCGTTGTCAGCACCGCAACCAGCTCTCCTTGGTCGAAAAATCCGTTAGCGCTCACGGCATGTCCTTCGCAGGGGGTTCCAGCAGGGGTCTCTTTGAGGTAAAGCCATCCGCGACCAAGGCCAACCCATCAAAGGACTGCCCTCATGAAATTCTTCGTAGACACAGCCGAAATCGACGCCATCGCCGAACTGAACGATCTGGGCATGGTGGACGGCGTAACCACCAACCCTTCGCTGATCCTGAAATCGGGTCGCGACATTCTGGAAGTAACCAAAGAGATTTGTGAGCTGGTCGACGGCCCGGTATCGGCAGAGGTTGTCGCTACCGAAGCTGACGACATGATCGCCGAAGGCCGCAAGCTGGCCAAGATCGCGCCGAATATCGCCGTGAAGGTTCCGCTGACATGGGCGGGCCTGAAAACCTGCAAAACGCTCAGCGACGAAGGCCAGATGGTCAACGTGACCCTCTGTTTCTCGACCAATCAGGCGATTCTGGCTGCAAAGGCGGGCGCGACATTCATCTCGCCATTCATCGGACGGCTTGACGATATCAACCTCGACGGCATGGACCTGATCGCAGACATCCGTCAGGTCTATGACAACTACGGGTTCGAGACCGAAATTCTTGCCGCATCGATCCGTACCGTCAACCATGTGACCGACAGCGCCCGCATCGGGGCCGACGTGATCACCGCGCCGCCTGCCGTCATCAAGAAACTGGCCGACCATCCGTTGACGGACAAAGGTCTGGAAACCTTCCTCGCGGACTGGGCCAAAACCGGCCAGAAGATCCTCTGATCCCAGACCCGACCGCGCGGTGCCGAAAGGCGCCGCGCCCGGCCCAACGGCCAAATGCCTGATCTGTGATCAGGCATGGCGGGCGGGAGCCCCTGCGCCACAGCATGCAAGGAATCCCACCCTTGCATGCATTTTTTCCAAGGCAAATCCGGACCGGCATGTTATAAGCCGCGACAACAAAAAAGACCGGACGGAACATGAGCAGCAATCCCAAACTCGAGGATAACCTCCGCGCGGCAATTCTGGCCGAGCCGGATGTCGTGCTGGACGACAAAGACCTGATGCAGGCGCTTGTCGCAGCCAACGAGCAAGCACGCGGCGACAACGTGATTGACCTGCGCGGCATTGCGATGCAACGGCTCGAGGCCCGGCTGGATCGTCTGGAAGACACCCACCGTTCCGTCATCGCCGCGGCCTATGAAAACCTTGCGGGCACCAATCAGGTCCACCGCGCCATTCTGCGATTGCTGGAACCTGTCGAGTTCGAAGATTTCCTGCGCACGCTGGGCGCCGATGTGGCGGACATCCTGCGCGTCGACAGCGTTACGCTGGTTCTGGAAACCACCGTGGTTCAGAACGATCCTGCGATTGACACGCTGGGTGGTGTCCTGACGATCGCGGAACCCGGCTTCATCGACCGGTATCTGACCATTGATCGCGGTGGCCCCGCACGGGACGTGATCTTGCGGGAAATCCATCAGCCAAGCCGCCGCATTTTCGGGTCACAGGCCGATCAGCTTCGTTCCGAGGCCTGCCTGAAGCTTGACCTCGGGGCCGGTCGTCTTCCGGGCATGATCGTCATGGCAGCCCGCGACCCGCGGCATTTCACTCCGCAGCTGGGCACCGATCTTCTGGCCTTTTTTGCCGGCGTATTCGAACGCTCGATGCGCCACTGGCTGTTGTGAGCCTGATCTCACCCGCCTGCCGCGACGCGCTTCAGCATTGGCTGGACAGCCTCGGCGCACTGGCCGGACGATCCGAGAACACGCAAAACGCCTATCGAGGCGATGTCGTCGAGTTTCTGTCGTTCATGACCCTGCATCACGCCGAACGGCATGGCCTGAAAGCGCTGGAACGGATCACGGTGTCGGATATGCGCGCCTGGATGGCGGATCAGCGCGGCGCAGATGTCAGCGCGCGGTCTTTGGCGCGCAAACTGTCGGCGGTCAAAAGCTTCTACCGTTGGCTGGCAGAGCGTGAGGGGTTCGAGCCCACCGCCGTTCTGTCCACCCGCGCGCCAAAATTCACCAAGAAACTGCCCCGTCCACTGGCCGAAGACGCAGCCCGCGCCATGATCGATACAGTGGAACTGCAATCCACGTCGGACTGGGTCGCAGCCCGCGACGTCGCGGTTGTCACGCTGCTTTATGGATGCGGACTGCGCATATCCGAGGCACTGTCCCTGACCGGTTCGGACGCACCTTTGCCCGCCACGCTGCGCATCGTCGGCAAAGGCGACAAAGAGCGGGTCGTACCGGTTCTTCCCGCGGCTCGGGAAGCGGTCGACAGATACCTGAAGCTATGTCCCCATCCACAAGCACAGGACAAAGCCCTGTTTCGCGGCGTCCGAGGAGGGGCACTGAACCCGCGCGCGATCCAAGGGGTCATGGCCAAGGCACGTATGCAATTGGGCCTGCCATCTACTGCAACGCCCCACGCCATGCGGCACAGCTTTGCCACCCACCTGCTTACAGCCGGAGGCGACCTGCGTGCCATTCAGGAACTTCTGGGCCACGCCTCCTTGTCGACGACGCAGACCTATACGGCAGTGGACACAGCGCGGTTGATGGAGGTCTACAACCGCGCGCATCCCAAAGCCTGACTTACCCATCATTCGAAAACCCGGGCTTTTGGTTTGCATCTCGGACGCGCATCGGTCATGACGCTTGCATGACACTCAGATTTAAAGCTCTTTCCGTTCATCTCTTCACTGCAACAGGCGCTGTTTTTGCCATGCTGGCCATGCTGGCTGCCGTCGAAGAGAAATGGAGCCTTATGTATCTTTGGCTGGTCGTGTCTTTCATCGTGGACGGTATCGATGGCCCGCTGGCGCGACATTATCACGTCAAGCACAACGCGCCCGAGTTCGACGGCGTTCTGCTGGATCTGATCATCGATTACCTGACCTATGTGTTCATCCCGGCCTTTGCCCTGTTCAAGTCGGGGCTGATGGACGGCTGGACCGGATGGTTCGCGATCATCGTCATCACCTTTGCCAGTGCGATGTATTTCGCGGATACACGCATGAAGACCAAGGACAATTCCTTTTCCGGCTTTCCCGGGTGCTGGAACATGTTCGTCATCGTGATCTTCGCGCTGGAGCCGAATTTCTGGATCATCCTGCTGCTGGTCACGCTGCTGTCGCTGGCCATGTTTCTGCCACTGAAATTCGTTCATCCCGTCCGCACCGAGCGCTGGCGCAGCCTGACCTTGCCGATGGCGCTGGCATGGACGTTCTTCGCGGGTTGGGCCGCCTGGGTCGATTTTCACCCCGAAAGCTGGGCCCATTGGGGGCTGGTCATCACCAGCCTGTACCTGACCTTCGCAGGCATCGCCCAACAGGTTGTTCCGCAGCGCCACGCCTGACGCAGCGCTGCCCGTCCCGTTTTACAGAACGTCCTGAACCTCGAATTCGGTGCCGTTATGGGTAAAGACGTCGCCCTTTTGCAGACCTGCCATCGCCAGATAAATCGGGCTTTGGGTTGAAATGCCCATATAGGTCTTGCCGTCCACCTCGAACCGCGTCGTCGAAACACACACGACAAATCTGCGGTTGTTGAACTTGATCACGGCACCCGGCTTGACCGTGTCGGTCAGACTGAAATCGGTGTTTTCGATGACGTCAATCTTGGCATGATGCGCATGGACCGGGGCGTCAAAGGCAGCCGCCAGATCGGCGTTCTCACGCGATGCGGCAATGTCATCCTTGTCGTGACCTTCCCGGTCGTCCAATTGAGCATCTTTCAAAAACGCGTCGTAATGCGCCTGCGCTGTTGCAAGCTCTTGCGCTTCAAGCGACATCAACCGGTCGATAATGGCCTTCTTGCGGGCTGCACGGTCTTGTTCAGTGGTCATGCAATGCGGTCCTTCAAATTCAGCAACGGTTACAAGTTGTGTCTGCAAAAAGCGGATTGCAACCGAATTTCGACGCTCAGATCAAAAGACCTGCCGCCCGCTCATGCCGCAACAGGGCAACTTTCGTCTCAACACCACCGTCGCCCGAGAAACCGCCCAGGCCATTTGCGGCCAGAACCCGGTGGCAGGGAATGATCACGGGAATGGGGTTTGCGCCGCAGGCCTGGCCAACCGGCTGGGCGGGCCGCCCCAGTTCTTTGGCGATATCGCCATAGGTGCGCGTTTCTCCTAGAGGGATGGCATACATCAGGTCACAGACCTGCTTTTGAAACTCTGATCCGTCAATGCGATACGGCAGATCGAAACGGTCAAGCCGCCCTTCATCATAGGCCATCAACTGGGCGGCGGCTTCGCGCAGCAGCGCGGTCGGCTCTCCTTCGTCCCTGCCGTTCCAGACAAGCCGCGTAAGGGCCCCGTCTGTTTCTTCAACACCAAGTCGCCCGAACCGGGTTTCAACGGAAATCATCGCCATGGACCGACGGTTTCAGATCAAAGCGCCCAGCGCAAGCGCGGGAGCGTGCAAGGCTACGCAAAACGTCATTTTTGGTCATTGGTGCCATTCATGATATGCTTCTGTCGTTACTTAAAGAGATTTTGGAGAACGCAATGGGTCGGCATTTGATCCTCACGGTACATGGAATCGGTGAACAAAAACCCGGCGAAACCGTCGACCAGGTGGTCGGCGCGGCCACAACCTGGCTGGATGGAAACCCCAGACCACCGATCGAAGTCGAACGCGGCATGATCGAACTGGCCGAATCCACCTTCGACGGAAATCCAAGAAATGCAGAGCTGTTCGAAGTCAATCTGCGCACGGTGACCGACCCGGCCGTTCCTCAGGACAAGGCCCTGTTTGCCGAAGTTTATTGGGCTGATCGCTCTCCGGCCCCGAAAGGAGCGATCAAAACCGTGCTGGATCTGATCTGGGTCGTTCTGGCGTTGGGATATCTGGCGATGGACAATGTCGAGCAAACCCACAGCCGCAGGGGCGTTGCCTCGGACCAACCAAATGGCAGGAATACACTGGCGGCACAGCTGGTACATCTTTTCACATGGATCTTCTTCGGTGCGGTTGCGACGCTGAACGTCTTTTTGCTGATCGGTGCCGCAGCGGTCATGACCGACCGGATACCTGTCTCGGTTTTCCAGAACCCTACCCTGTTGTTCTGGCTGCTGTTCGGGCTGTACGCCGGCGGGGCCATCGTCGGGCTGGGGCAAGGCCGATCCGCGCCGACCTATCTCAGGCGGGTTTTCTGGCGCGGAATGCTCGGAATAGGAACAGCACTGACCCTGTGCCTGGTCATTGGACCGCTGGGCCTGAAATTGTGGGCCTGCGTCCCTTCCGAAACGGAAAGCTGCCCACCGGCCCTGGAGCAATTCGTGGCTTTTCAGGTTTTTCTGCTGTCCATCTTCTGGGCTGTACTTATCTTCCTGACGATCATCCTTTACGCGCTGTCTCTGGCGAAACTTCAGATCAATGATACGCTAACAGAGCACAGGCGCCTGTACCCCAGCATATGCGCAGGCATGCTGGTTTTCTGGATGTTCTTCATTTCCGGTCTCTGGTTGACCATAGAGCAATTGCTGGAAACTGTTACGGGCCTGTCCGGCGGTCAACTGCAACGTCTTTTTGAAAGCAATTTGAACGAGTCCATCGAAACACTCAGTGTGGCCTTTGTGGCCATCGTTCTGTTGGGGTTCGTTGGCGTCGGGCTTTTTGCAGGCCGCAAGACATACAAGGCCAACCTTCACACCCGCAGCGGTCTGATCAGCCGGGCGATTGTGAACCGGCTGGCACAGTGGGTCTTTCTGTTTGGTACAATCGTGCTGGTTCTGGTCACGATCCGAGAGATCGCGGCCAACCAGAATTTTGAGGCCGCATGCAACGTGGGAATAGGTGAAACCAACCTGATCTCTTGGGCTTTGGACAGGTTGGCCTGTTCGCAGGGCGAAATCGGCCTGGTCGTTCTTGGTGCAACTGCATTGATGTACCGGTTTTCTGATTTTGTTTCCGCCGGGCTGGGCGTGGCACGGGATATCGTCACCTACGCCATTCGCGACAAGTGCTATCTGGGAAAAGACCTGGAAACGCGGCAACGCAACTATCCGGATCGCAAGGCGATAGACGAGCGTTTCTATCGCACCTTGTACTATGTTCTCGATATCTTTCCAGCGGATCATATCACGGTGATATCCCATTCGCAGGGCACCGTGATTGCCACACAGATGCTTACGGACCCACGTGTCCAAAAGCGTATTGGCAACCGACCTCTGACTCTCGTTACGATGGGTTCCCCGGTCACGCATATTTATCAGCGCTATTTTCCCGAAATGTTCACACTTGCGGCCAGTCATCTGAACGCCGCGTGGTTCAACATCTTCCGGCAGGACGATTTTGTTGGAACGGAAATCGAAGGGGGGCTGATTTTTGCGAACCGGAACATCCCGGTCGATCCCGGAGGGCATACCGGCTACTTCACGGATTACCAGGTTTGGAAAGCGCTGACGGACCCTGCCATTGGCTTTGATCTGTTCAATCCTGTCCCGCAGGCAGTGCAGATATAGGCAGGAAAGCCCCCCCGAGTGAACCCGAGGGGGCGAATTAACTTATCCAAGCGCTTCGTCACAGCGCCCGCAGACGCCCGCGTGGGTGTGACGGCCCACATCAGGCAGGATTTTCCAGCAGCGCTGACATTTCTCGCCTTCTGCTTTTTCGAATACGACGGCAACGCCTTCGATTTCCGGCACACGGAACGCCTCGGCCGGGGCGGGATCGCCGGTCACCGTCAGGCCCGAAGTGATGCACATGTCGTCCACGTCGAACGTGGCCAGCAGATCGCGGGTATCGCCATCCTCGACATGCACGATCGGTGCCGCTTCGAGGCTGGAACCGATCACCTTGTCCTGACGCTGAACCTCGAGCGCGGCGGTCACGGCCCGGCGCACACGGCGCACCTTGGCCATGTTGGCCTCAAGCTCGGCATCGCGCCAATCGGCCGGTGTGTCCGGGAAGTCCACCAGATGGACCGAACTGTCATCGCCCGGGAACCGTTCCAGCCAGACCTCTTCCATGGTGAAGACCAGTACAGGGGCCAGCCATGTGGTCAGGCGATGGAACAGAATGTCCAGAACAGTGCGCGCGGCGCGACGGCGTGTGCTGTCCCCGTCGCAATACAAAACGTCCTTGCGAACGTCGAAATAGAAGGACGACAGGTCTACGGTGGCAAAGTTGAACACCGCGCTGAACACGCCCTGGAAGTCGAACGCGGCATAGCCCTTGCGGACCTGTTCGTCCAACTCGGCCAGACGGCTGAGTACCCAGCGTTCAAGGCGCGGCATGCCTGCGGGATCAACCCGATCTGCCTCGGTGAAGTCGGCCAATGATCCCAGCATGAACCGCATGGTGTTGCGCAGGCGGCGATAGCTGTCGGCGGTGCCTTTCAGGATCTCCGGCCCGATCCGCTGGTCTGCGGTATAATCGGTCTGGGCCACCCACAGGCGCAGGATATCGGCGCCATATTGCTTGATGACCTCTTCCGGTACGATGGTGTTGCCCAGCGATTTGGACATCTTGTTGCCTTTGGCATCCAGTGTGAAACCGTGAGTCACCACGTTCCGGTACGGTGCGCGGCCCTTGGTGCCGCAGGCTTGCAGCATGGACGAATGGAACCAGCCGCGGTGCTGGTCGGTGCCCTCCATGTAGACATCTGCAATGCCATCCTCGGTCCCGTCATCGCGATCCCGCAGAACGAACGCGTGGGTGGAACCCGAGTCAAACCACACATCCAGAACGTCAAAGACCTGATCGTAGTCGTCAGGATTGACGATGCCGTCGAGGATCTTTTCTTTGAAGCCTTCGGTATACCAGACGTCTGCGCCGTCCTTTTCGAACGCCGCCTTGATGCGGGCGTTCAGTTCTTCATTGCGCAGCAGGTAATCCGCATCGGTGGGCAGAGCGCCCTTCTTGGTGAAGCACGTCAGCGGCACACCCCATGCACGCTGGCGCGACAGAACCCAATCCGGGCGTGCTTCGATCATCGAATACAGACGGTTGCGGCCGGACTGCGGCGTCCACTTCACCAACTCGTCAATCGACCGCAGGGCACGTTCGCGGATGGTGTCGCCCATCTCGCCCATACCGTCGTCCAGCTTGCGGTCGACGGATGCGAACCACTGCGGCGTGTTGCGGTAGATGATCGGCGCCTTGGAGCGCCACGAATGTGGATAGCTGTGCTTGATCTTGCCGCGCGCCAGCAGCCCGCCGACCTCGGCCAGCTTGTCGATGACCGCCTTGTTGGCGTCACCCTCGCCGCCCTTGCGGGACAGGATGTATTTGCCGCCGAAGAACGGCAGGTCAGCGCGGAACGAGCCGTCATCCATCACGTTATAGGTGATGACCTGCTCCAGCATGCCCAGATCACGGTACAGCTCGAATTCCTCCATCCCGTGGGACGGTGCACAATGGACGAATCCGGTGCCTTCGGTATCGGTCACGAAGTCAGCGGCGCGGAAATCGCGGATGTCGTCCCATTCACCGTTGCCGCCTTCGGCCCCGGCCAACGGGTGAAGCAGTTGAACGCTCTCCAATTCGTCAGCGGTCACGTCGCGCACACGGGTCCACTGATCGTCATTCAGACGGGCACGGCCCAGTACATCGGCGGCCAGGTTGTCGGCCAACAGGAACCTGTCGCCTACCTTGGCCCAGCATTCCTCGGGCGTGTCAGTAACTTCGTAGAGACCGTAGGAAATGTCCTTGCCATAGACGACGGCCTTGTTCGACGGCATGGTCCATGGGGTCGTCGTCCAGATCACCACATAGGCATCATCAAGATCGCCCGCATTCACGACCTTGAACTTCACCCAGATTGTGAAGCTTTCCTTGTCGTGATACTCGACCTCGGCCTCGGCCAGCGCCGTCTTTTCGATGGGCGACCACATAACGGGTTTCGAGCCCTGATAAAGCGTGCCGTTCATCAGGAACTTCATGAACTCGTCCGCGATCACGGCTTCGGCGTGATAGTCCATTGTGATATAGGGATCGGCCCAGTTGCCGGTGATGCCCAGACGCTTGAACTCTTCGCGCTGGATGTCGATCCAGCCTTCGGCGAACTTGCGGCATTCCTGACGGAAGTCGACGATGTTCACCTCGTCCTTGTTCTTGCCCTTCTTGCGGTACTGTTCCTCGATCTTCCATTCGATCGGCAGGCCGTGACAGTCCCAGCCGGGGACATAGCGCGCATCAAAGCCCATCATCTGATGGGAGCGCACGATCATGTCCTTGATAGTCTTGTTCAGGGCGTGGCCGATATGCAGATGACCATTCGCGTAAGGGGGGCCATCGTGCAGGGTAAAGGGTGTGCGGCCCTTTTTCTCGCGCAGGCGGTCATAGACGCCGATGGTCTCCCACCGTTCCAGCCATGCGGGTTCGCGTTTCGGCAGACCGGCGCGCATGGGGAAATCGGTTTTGGGCAGGTTCAGCGTGTCTTTGTAGTCAGGTGTCTGGATCGTGTCGGCGCACATTTGGGGCGTCCTTTGGATGATCTGGTCGTCTATTGGATCGAAGCGGTCGGTGCGAAGTCTCAAACACCTTTGCCCGGCGTCTCAGGAGGTCAGAGCGCCGGGGATATAATTCGAATAATGATGGCCATCCGGTCATGCATGACCGCGCTTATATGACGCCTGCACCTAATGGTCCAGAGGTTCTGCCCGCTGCAGCGAATGGCGCAGTTTCGCCCACCGGTTCAGCCACGCGAGACCGGCCAGCGCAAGGCCCAGCGCCAACAGCGAAAACACCCGGATCAGGCCCCCCAGACCGGCGATGTCGATCAGGAAGACCTTGGCAACCGCCAACCCGATCACCGCCAGCCCGGCCTTGCGCATCAGGTCGGATCGGCGGGCCAGAGATTGATAGAACAGAGCGGCCCCGATCAGCAGTAGAACGATGGTATAGGTGTAGAGCTCGGGCTGCGTGACGCCGTTGCCTTCATACATACCCGCCGCGCCCTGCCAGACGTGACGGATCGCCAAACCCAACCAAACTGCGGCCAACACCCCTGCAACGGCAAAGCTTGCTTGCATGATCGGTTTGGGCATTTCCCGGATCCTCCAGGCCGAACCGCCGATGGCCAATGCGGGCAACAGATAGGCAACGGCCAGCGTATTCAAAACCGGCGCCCCCAGCACCGGATCTGCATTCGGATCAAACAAGGGGTTCTGGTCCGCCAATGCCAGCAACAGATAGAATAGGCCATGAGCCGCAAAGAACAGAGCAAGCAGGTATCGCAAATAGTTCAGCTTGCCACCCAGCCCGAACCTCTGCACCTGCGCGAACGCAAGCAAAAGCCAGATGACGGCCAGCAGACCCAGGCCCCAATGGCTGTTGTCAGCGCCGCCATCTCCGAAGCCTTCGAGCCAACGCAGCAGCAGCAATGAAAGCAGGATACCCGCTGTCGCCCAGGCCGCGCTTTCCAGCAGCAGCGCCGCCAGAGGGCGCTTCAACGGACGCAAAAGCCACCAGCCCACGACAAATCCCAATGTGGCCGCGCCATAGACCATCGCCATCTCAGACACCGGAGCGGAATTGGCCCAGTCCAGCCCGGGATCAAGCACCAGACGCACCGTGACGGTAAAGATACCCGCCCAGATGAACCAGCTCATCGGCGGCAGGATGAACCTGCGGTCCAACGCTGCGGCAACTACGACACTGGCGACCAGAGCAACCGTGAGCGCCGATGAACTGAGCACGATGACGCAAGCGAACACCAGACACGACAGCGCGGACAGAGTGGCCAGAGCCGCTCGCATCCGGTCATCGCCGTCAACACGGGCAAAACGTTCTGCCAGAACCACCATCAGCACCGCCAGTGCGATCGCATGGAGCGCCCAGGGGTAGGCTCCGATCACCGAAGCCGGATGCCAGCCTACTTCCAGCGCGATGGCCAGCACAGGGGCAAAAAGCGCGGCTCCTCCGGCCCAGACGGCGCGATACTGGCTTGTCGTGAATGACCGCCAGGCCATCAGGGCCGACATCAAACCTCCCAAGGCGACCAGAACAGTCACCACCATCGGATAGTCGGCCTCGGGTGTTTCCGCGTAAGTGCCCGCGAACCTGTCCAGAACCGCGCCGTTCTCAAGCCCGTGAGAGGCGACAAAGACCACCAGACCGGCCGCTGGCAGGACAGTCAGGTCCCGGAGGGCCGGTGCATCCTTGGCCCATAGGAGCAACGCCAGAACGAGGGTGGACAACAAGCTGACGCCCAACCAGAATTCGGGTTCCGTATCCGCCCAATGCCAGGACAGGATCACCGTACTTGCCGCGATGGCCCCGGCGGCCAGTCGAGTTGGGAATTCGGGCCAGGGGCGGGCCTTTGGGCGGCGGATCATCTCAGACAGCATGGGGCCCGCGTGATTTGGCCAAATGCGCCGCACCGGGATGGCGGTTGCCAAAAGCGCCAGCACCGTTGCGGCGATCAGGTATCCCGATTCCGTACTCGGCGTCCCGGTCACCAGAAGCAGATTCGCCGCATAGGCCCCGAACAGCGTCAGGACCGAGATCCATGCCCAGCGCCGTACCGTGTCGATACCCAGCCCCAAGACGGCAACCAGCAGGAAATACGCATAAAGCCAAGAGGGATCATCAGACGCGCCCCCAACCAGGAAAGGAGCGGCAAAGGCTCCGATCAGACCGACCGCAGCCAGCAGCGGACCGTGGAACCACCCCAGAACAAGGCCCACCAGCGCGACAACGACCATCCCTGCCAGTGCCGTTTCGGCACCGATCAGGTTGTACAGCTGGCGGGCAGACAGGATCGCCCCGAACAAAGTGACAAGCCCGGCACCGGAAAAGACCGAGGGCAAATAGGCAGTGGCCGCCTCCTCATCATCCCCGAACTTCCGACGCAACACCTCGCCTGCAAGGATCAGAACAGCGCCGAAACCCAGGGCCGCTAAAACACGGGCCGCCGGAGGCAGCAAACCGTTTTCGACGCCGTATTGCACAAGGAAAATACCGGCCAGCGCCAGAGACAGGGCCGAAACCACATAAAACCAGTTCTCGCGCAGCCACGCGCCCAAAGCCGCAAACCTGTCATGGCGAAACACGACAGCCGGAGAAGAAACCTCTGCATCCTGAGCGTCGGCACTGTTGTCTTCCTGCCGTTTCGGAACCGACCAGGGTGCCGGCCTGCGCGGCTTCTCTTCAGCAGCAGGTTGCGGTGCAGGCGTTTCCTGTTCCGGTTGCGGCAGGACGGTCGCATCACCTGAGGCCAAGGCGTCGATTTGCGCTTCCAGCTGCTCTACCCGGCGCCGCAAACGGGAATGCCCGACCAAAAGGGCAATCAATGTCACAGGGATGGCCAGAACAATCAGGCCAACAAGAACAAGCAGCGATTCCAACCGAGTCTCCGATCCTTTTGAAGGTCAGGCTATCTTGAGCCGTCCGAAAGTGACAGTCAGGAAAGCCGTGACCCGATCTAAAACACCGAAATCGTCAGGCGCGCGATCGTTGGCCTGAAAAGGTCCGGGATCTCCGGTAACGCCTGCCGCAAGAACCGTCATCCCAGCGCTGCAAAACTCATGGGTGGAACAGGGACCCGACGAGATACGCGATCAGCGCGGCCAGCCCGCCGATCAAAAACGTCTCGATCCCCGACCGCCACCAGGGGGCCAGTGACCACCGGCTTTTGAGCGCGCCAATCGCAAAGAATACAGCCATGGTCATCCAGGCCGAGATCGCAAATGCGTTCGGCAAGGACGCCAGGAACGGCAGCAAAGGGATCATCCCCGCCACCAGAAACGCAAAGAAGGTGGCCACTGCGGCTTTCATTGGATGCGGGTCGACACTGCCCAGACCGTATTCACCTTCGATCATCAGGTTGATCCAGTTTTCGGTGCTCGAGGTGATCTCTGCCGTGGCCTCATTCAGAATGCCGCCAGACAGCCCTTTTTGCGCAAGGATCTCTCGCACTTCTTCGCGCTCGCCATCCGGGTACAACGCAATGTGGCGTTCCTCGACCGCGCGGATGCGGCGAATGTTGTCCAGTTCGGCCTTGGTGCCCGAATAATTGCCCGCAGCCATCGAAAACCCGTCAGCCAGAACATTCGCCAGGCCAAGCGCCACGATAACGAACGGGGAAAGACCTGCCCCTGCAACGCCTGCCACAATGGCAAATGTGGTGACGGACCCGTCGATGCCGCCATAGACGACATCGCGCAACACACCTCGTCCAGGCGGTGCGTTGATCCGTTCGGCGATTTCCTGCGGGCTGTGACCGTGATCCGTCATGGCTGGCTCCTTTGACACTTTCAGTGTGTCGAAGCGCAGGCCGGGGCGCCTTGCTTTGGATCAACCCTTGGAAAACAGGCCCTGCAAGGCGCGTTTGATGATGCCCCGCGTCGAAGGTTTGTGCCTGTCCGAGAAGGGCAGCGGACGGCACACCTCCATCGCGGCCACACCCACACGGGCGCTGAGCGCCCCGTTGACCAGACCCTCTCCGAACCGGCGGGACAGTTTGCTTAAAACGGAACCGCCCAGGACAGGCTCCAGCAGATCATCGCCGACGGCCACGGCCCCTGTCGCCACCAGATGCACAAATACACTGCGGGTCAGACGCCAGCCGCCCAGCGCACCTGCACGCCCGCCATAGATTTCCGCAACCCGGCGGATCATCCGCAACGACGCGGCCAGCGCGGTTATCACATCCGCAAGCGCCAATGGCACCAATGCGGTCACGGTTGCAACTTGCCGGGCCGCGGCCTCGACCTCGCGGCTGGCGGCTTGATCCAGAGGGGCCAGCAGTTCATCTTCGGCAAGTTCCAGCAGAGCTGACGCATCGAACTGGTCCGCCATCCGCTCGGTCAATCGTTCGCGGCCCCAGCGCGTGTCTTCCCGGCCTTTGTAGAATGCGATGATACGGTTGGTGACCGCACGGGCCTGAGCCAGATCGTCCTCGGCCAATGCGGTGTCTGCGGCCCGACGCAGGCCATCTACGCGGGACAATCGCCCCAATGCGGCCAGTTCACGGACAGCGATCATAAGCGCCACAAGAACCAGCGCGGCGATCAATCCGGTTACGATCCAACCCAATACAGGTGTCCGCGCCACCAGCGAGGTTGCAAAATCCCACGCGGCCACCGATACGGCCGCCCCGACCACTGCCAGGGCCAGCCCCCAGAACCAGCGTGCCAGAGCCGATGGTTTGCGCGCCGCCAGCCGTGCCGCGCTTTGCATCGCCTGCCCTTGCGGTTGCGCGATGTCCGGCACCGGCGGGGCCTTGGCGACATCGGCAGGGGGCTCATCCGTTTCAAGATCGATCAAAACCGGGCCTTTAGCCATGGATCACACCCTCACTGCGCCAGACAAACAATATGTCCGGCAGGTTTTCGTCATTATCCGCCCCATCGCTGCGGGCCACCTCGGCAAAGCCGTTACGTTCATAAAACCGGCACGCTCGGGCGTTGTCCTGAAACGCGTACAAACTCAGCTCTGAGCGGGCCGATTTGGCATGATCCAGCAATTGCCGGCCAATCCCGCGGCCCCGAACCGAAACATCCAGATAAAGCGAATGGATTTCACGACCGTCGAGCGCCAAAAAACCTACAACGCCGGCCTCGGTTTCAGCCACGGTCACCCATTCCTGATCAATCATTCGACCACAGAAGGCGATGGTCTCGGCGCAGCTGTGCAATTCAGGCATCCAGTCGTTTTCCCGGGCGAAGCCATGCAGGATTGTCCCGATGGTACCTGCATCCGTTGGGCGTGCGGGACGCAGAAGTACCGTCACAACCGATCTCCAATCAAAAACTGGGCGGCACGATCCAGTCGGATATGCGGCGGGCCGTCACCGGGTTTCATGGTCAGCCGGGCCGGGGCAAAGGCCATGAAGCCGTAGTCTTCGCCCAACCACGTATCAGCCCCATTTCGGGCCGGGCCCAACAGATGCGCTGGATCCTCGGGCAATTCACCGGGGTAGAAGGCGGCCTGTTTCCCACTATCCAACAAGGTACCCCGAACGCATGGCAATTCTGTCCCGTTGTGATTGCGCAATTCTTCGGTCGTTGCGCGCAGCGATGCCAGAGACAGGGCCTCGGTCCGGGCCCCTGCGAAACTCGCCCGATCGCGCGCCTCGCGCGTCAATGCTTCGATGATCGCGGTCAGGCGGGGATGCTGGGTGTGGTGCAAATGGTCGGCTTTTGTCGCCGCAAACAAAATGCGTTCGACCCGCTTGCCCAACAGCAATTGGCTGAGCCATGCATTTCGGCCGGGGCGAAAGGCCGACAGGATATCAGCCATGGCGCGGCGCATATCCTCGACCGCCTGCGGTCCCTTGTGAATTGCGCCCAGCGCGTCAACCAGAACCACCTGCCGGTCTATCCGCGAGAAGTGATCCCGAAAAAACGGTTTCACGACCTGCGCTTTGTAAGCTTCAAATCGCCGTTCCATCTCGCGCTGAAGCGTTCTGCGCCGCGACGGGCCAGACACCACCAACGGCGCAAAGGTCAGAACCGGAGAGCCTGCCAGATCGCCCGGCAACAGGAAACGCCCGGGGGTACAGTCGTAGTACCCCGCTTCACGCGCCTGATTGAGATAGGTCGTGAAAGACGATGCCAGCGCTTGCGCCGTCGGCTCGTCATGTGCGCCGGACGGGTCTGCGGCATTGACCTGGGCCAGATACCCGGCAGCCTCCGAGCGGGCCTCGATACGTGTCAGTGTTTCCCGAGACCAGTCTGCATACGACTTGTCCAGCAAGGCCAGATCCAAAAGCCATTCGCCGGGGTAATCGACAATGTCCAGATGAACGGTGCGCGGTCCCTGCAAGCCGGCAAGCAAGCCGGCTGGGCGGGCTTTGAAGGACAGGCGCAGTTCTGACACCGCGCGCGTGCTGTCCGGCCAGTGCGGTGTCGGACCGGTCAGGGCGGACAGGTGCGTTTCATAATCGAACCGGGGCACGGTGTCATCGGGCTGCGGTTGCAGATAGGCGGCGTTGATCCGTCCTTCCTGCTGCGCAACCAACCCGGTCATACGCCCCCGATCCAGCAGGTTCGCCACCAGCGAGGTGATGAAAACCGTCTTGCCCGACCGCGCCAACCCGGTGACACCCAGGCGGATGACAGGCTCAAAGAACGTCTCGGAGACGCTGTCGCCGATGGTTTCGACGCCGCGCACAAGACTGTCTGCCAGTGATGAGATGACCAATCCGTCGCCCCGCAATTATCGTTTCACCCAAGATAGGTAGAGGGTACCGCACATACCAGCGCTTTCGCCCCCTTGCCCGTTCCCGCGCCGCGCTGTACCAGCGGCACATGCCCAGATACGCGTTGAAAGTCGAATACCAGGGGGAGCCGTTTGCCGGATGGCAGCGGCAAAAGGATCAACCGTCCGTGCAGGGGGCAATCGAACAGGCCCTGTCCCGCATTCAACCGGGTGCGCATACGATTGCTGCCGCAGGGCGCACCGACGCCGGTGTTCATGCATTGGGACAGGTTGCTCATTGCGACATGGCCAAGGACTGGAATCCGTTCCGCCTGTCCGAGGCGCTGAACTATCACCTCAAACCGCAGCCGGTGGCGATTGTTGAGGCAGCACGGGTCGACGCGGATTGGCACGCCCGGTTTTCGGCGGTCGAACGGCAATACCTGTTCCGCATCCTGATGCGGCGCGCGCCTGCAACCCATGACAAAGGGCAGGTTTGGCAGATCAATCATCCGCTGGATGTCGAGGCCATGCAGGAAGGGGCGAACATGCTGCTGGGTCGCCATGATTTCACGACCTTCAGGTCGTCGATTTGTCAGGCGGCCAGCCCGGTCAAAACTCTGGATGAGTTGCGGGTTGAACAGGTTCAGGGATTTTCCGGCCCCGAGGTCCATTTCCACGTTAGGGCACGGTCATTCCTGCACAATCAGGTGCGCAGTTTCGTCGGAACCCTGGAACGTGTGGGCGCCGGCGCGTGGACCCCGGAAGATGTTCGCAAGGCGTTGGAAGCCGCCGACCGTTCGGCCTGCGGGCCAGTGTGCCCGCCGCAAGGGCTGTATCTGGCGCGGGTTGGTTACCCGGAACCGGTATTCGACTGACCTAAATCGCTCGCAGAAGCAATCCACTTGCGATCACGGCAATGATCAGCCCGGCGACCAGTTCGATGGTTGGGGCCAACACCGATGCGAACCGTGTGGCCGAGGCTGAGGCCAGCAGACCTCCGCGAAGGCCAAAGGACGTCCATCCCACCAAGGTCGTCACCAACGCCGTGCCCAATGCCATGGCAAAGGCCCCGGCGATACCGACCATCGCGATGCCCATCTGCCACGTCAGGATCAGCACGAACAAAGCCCCTGTGCACGGTCGCGCCGCGATGCCCGCAATCAGGATCAGGGCCTCGCGCAGTGAACCCACATTTGCAATTTCCTGCGCGGTGGGGCCATGGCGGTGACCGCAATCTGAGCAGACCTCTCCTTCGTGGTGGTGATGATGCGTGTGATCGTTTTCACGATGATGGTGATCATGGGACGACGCGGTTTTCCGTCTCCTTGCGAAACTGCGCAAGGACCGGACCACCAGCCAAAGACCGATAAGGGCAATTGCACCGTAGCTGATCGGAGCCATGACCTGTTCCGTCGTTCCAACAAGGCTTTCGCGGGACATCTGGAACACCAGCACCCCGGCATAGACCAGTACGACGGCCGTCACCGCCTGCCCGAGGCTGGACAATACGCTGATCGCCGATAGCCTCCAGAAAGCAACACGCCGACCCAAACCGTAGCCCCCGATCAGGACTTTTCCGTGGCCGGGGCCGATGGCATGAAAGAACCCGTAGGCGAAACAGACGGTCAGCAGCGTTGCCACCGCCTCGGGCTGCTCGGCACGCGCGGCACGCAAAGACCGGGCGATCTGGTTCTGGAATTCTCGTTGCTCCCCCGCGGCCCAGGCCGCAAGACTGTCAAAGCCTCCGCTGCCCCAGAACCAGAGCAGCAGACCGCAGGCAAGAGCAACCGGAACAATCAGGTAGCGGGACATGAAACACGGATCTCGGTCGCGAAGCTTTCACCGACCAGAGGAATATCGTTTTCCTCGAGGTCATAATCTGCGTCCAGTGTCAGCAGGAACGCCTGCATCTGCGCAAGTTGCCCGTCGATGTCCGGGTCAAACCGATCCATCCGGCACGCAGAAGGGCCTGTGACGGTGACGGGCCGCGTCACCTCGTAGGCGGTGTAAAACGTCTCATCAAATGCCTTTGCGGACAATGCCGTGGCAGGCACGGCACCGGCTTCCACCGCCCTGAGATGCGTGGTGACAACGCGCCCGTCTTCAACTGTCGCGTGCGCCTCCATCGGACCGGAAAGTGCAACCGGGTTTCCGTCTGCGGTAACGACAAGATCGCCGTTGTATCCTTCCACCCACTGCGTATCGAACCCGGTCAGGAACCGTTCTTCGCTTTGTGTCAGAACGCCGTCGGCATCCTGATCCAGCTTCATGTCTTCCAGAACCAGCAACGAGTAGAATTCGTCATACGCCCAGGTCACGCGGACATGGGTCAGTTGACCAGCGTCATCCACGATGAATTCCAGCCCGGTATCAATGAAGACATGCGGGTGGGCGTTGGTCTGCATCGGCCAGCAAAGGATCAAAGTGGTTATAAGGTAACGCATGAGATCAAGATAGGTCTCCCTCCGTTTGGCGGCAACGACATTTTCAATCCCGATGCGAAATCCGGCCCGACATCAGGTCGGCGGAAACAGAACCAGTGTTTGCAGCGCAGCACCCACTGGACCTTGCGTATCAAAGAGCACGGACTGAGACATGCCGATGCCGGAAGGCTGCCAATGCGAAACCGACTCGGATGCCAGCCAGTCCGAAACCGGTTCACGGTGGATATGCACGGTCAGGTCGGTGTTCATGAACCCCATTTCCGAGGTTGGCGCGTTCCACGAGATACCGTTGCCACAATCCGCCAACGGGCACAGGGCCTGTATGGGCGACTGATCCTCGCCCTGCAAAAGCTGCGGAGTGCGCATCCAAATTGTTTTGGGCCCGGCACCCTGTTTTCCCCCTGCCGGATAGCGAATATCGCTGTAATGGGCGAAACCGGGCAAATCGTGGCGAATTTCACCTATCGGAAAAGGGCCCTCGACAACGTCCTCTATCCTCGGCGCATCTATCTCGACATTCGGCACCTGCCCCAGATCGCGCCGCAAAAGATGCATCGTGGTGGCCGTGGCGCAGAGCGTGTCATCAAGATCGTGTACCGTGACCCGCGTGGTGCCCAGCGTCTTGGTATGGCGCGTGGTCTCTGCCGCGACACGGAGCCCGGCCAATGGAAGTGGCCGCAACAAATCGACAGTCAGTCGGGTCAGCATCTTTTCGGGGCCGATTTCGGTTTCTGCAGCACGTACGATCAAGCCGCTGACCGGCCCCGCGTGGCAATGAGCGGCAGACCACGGCCCGCGCGCGGCATCGTTGCCAATAAAGGCCCCGTCATCGCGCTGATGAAAATAGGTCTTGTCCGTAAAATCGAGCGCTTCCGCCATGTGTTCCTCGGGTCTATTCTTGTGCAAATCGTTTCAATTCATATGGGCCCGGGTGTTTAACCACTTTCGCCATTCCGACGGCGGGGGGCGGACAAGTTGGACACACCGGCCTTGCGATCAGTTTCGCTTTCACCTCCCGGGAAACATGTGTCCTCCAGCCGCATGATCTCGAACCCGGTCATATCGGCAACGTCTTGCAGATGATAAGGAATTTGCGCGGCCAGGCTGAATGTCATGTTTTCGGAATTGTCCCTGTCAAGCACCGGGTCCGGGCTATACTTTTGCCGCAAGGATGGCTTAACTGCCCAGGCCCTGTCCACCGTAGTGACGGGACGTCACCGCATCAAACCTAAGCAGGAGCCGTACATGGCGTTGTTGATCGAAACCGGGCTGTCCAACTGGATAAGTGATGACGAAATTGCCCGCAGTTTACGGGCGGTGTTGCCGGATGCGGATATTCGCACCGCGAAAACGTTGGGAAACCCGGATGACATAACGATGCTGGCCGTGGTTGATATGCAACGTGACCACCCGACGCGACTGCCCAACCTGAAACTGGTTCAAAAGCTGGGCGCAGGGGTTGAAACCATTGTCAGCCATCCCGGTCTGCCCGGTCATGTTCGCATCGCCCGCCTGAAGCCTGACGCACCGGCACAGGGCATTGCCGAGTGGTTTCTGGCCTATATCCTGCGCGCTCAGCGACACATGGCATTTCACGAAGCGGCCCAATCCCGCGCCGAGTGGTCCCCGCGCGCACCGGTTTTCACCCCAGACACCGTGGTCGGCGTTCTGGGTCTTGGCCACATCGGTGCCCGCACCGCGCGGATGCTGCGCGCCGTGGGCTTTCAGGTGATGGGCTGGAGCCGTACGCCCAAGGTCATTGACGGTGTAACTTGTTTGCATGGGCAGGACGCGTTGCCCACGCTTCTAGGACAATGTGACCACGTTTGCGCAATCCTGCCCTCGACCCCTCAAACCGCTGGCCTGTTTGATGCCCGAATGCTGGCGGCGATGAAACCCGGCAGTCAGTTGCTGAACGCGGGGCGCGGAAATCTGATTGATGAGGGCGCCCTGATCGCGGCACTGGACGCAGGTATTCCGGGGCATGCCGTGTTGGACGTCACCTCGCGGGAACCCCTGCCACAAGACAGCCCGCTGTGGCGCCACCCCGGCGTGACGATCACGCCTCATGTTTCAGGCTGGCATCTGGGCGATGCGTTGTCGGATGTGGCTGAAAACTTCCAACGACTCTGTTCCGGCGCGCCCTTGCTGCATGAAGTCAATCGCGATCAGGGCTACTGAAATCTGACCTGATGATCAGGGCGTAAGGATCCAATTGCCGTTGCCGTCGTTGCAGCGGCGGGTTCGGATTTCCCTGCTTTGATCACCACCGTCCGGCTGAATCACATGCTGAAGGCCAACGCAATTTCCCTGTACCGATTGCACCCGGATTGTACCCTTGGAACCCGTGTCGTCATTCTTCCATGACCGTTCCTGACCCACGGATGGCGTGCCACTGGTCAAAAGCGCGTTCGAGGCTGCGTTGACCACTTCGAAATCTGCCGGAGACAACCCCATCTCGGCTATGATTCGGGACAGAGGCTTGGCCTCGCCCACGGTGTTCATCAATAGAATGCCGCATGCGGCGACGGCGGTAAAAAATGTGGCATTCATGGCGGCCTCGCAGAGCTGAAATCATTTGTGGTCAAGGTTATACCCCTAACCCGGCAGGGCCAAGCCCCTGAGGCGAACCTTCAAAACACCCCGGGCAGCCCTGTCTGCGAGACTTCTGTTCGCAAGCCCGCAACGCGGGCGATCCGGGGTGGTTCAGGCATTGGCGGCACAAGGGCTGCAACCGGCATTTGCCATTGCCCACAGCTTGCCGGGAACACCTGGCCGACGGGGTGGCGCCGCATATTTCTGACCTTGGGGCTTCACAGGCGGGCTGGAATTTGCTGAAATCCAAGTAAATTCTGATTTTGAGCACTGGAGATTGTTCCATGAAACTACGCCCTGCCCTGCTGGCCGTCGCAGCACTCGCTTCATCCGCGGCCCTTTTTGCATCCCCCATCTCGGCCAAAGAAGAAACCAAATCCGTCTTCGTCATGAGCCGCACCTGGGCGGTGACACAGGTTTCCGACGCGCCGGTCGTCTATCGCGCCACGCGTGACAACAACAACCTCAACCCCTTCGGCCCGCCGCCGCGCCTGCGCACCGTTCAGGCCATTGCCGCGATTCAGCAGGCAACCGGGTGCAAGCCGATCGTGGCCAGCATGTATCAGAACATCTCGGGCCAGTTTTTCTCGCAGGTCAGCTGCAACTGACACGGCGTCAGATCAGGCATTGAGGTCGCCCGACCGGCCTGCCATAGCTTGCGCATGAAACTCGCGATTAACGGATTCGGCCGCATTGGCCGCACGATCCTGCGGCAGGTTCTGGCCCTGCCGGAAGGGTCAGATATCGAGTTGGCGCTGATCAATGACATCGCGCCGCTGGAAACCTGCGCATACCTGTTCAAATACGACAGCACATTCGGCCCCTATCCCGGCGATGTGTCCGGGGGGGACGCTGCGCTGATCGTGGATGGACGCGCGATTCCCATGACCCACAGCGCCGATCTGTCCCGCGTTGATCTGTCCGGCGTTGACGTCATGCTGGATTGTACCGGTATCGCCCGCAGTTCGGACGTTGCGCGTCGCGGGTTGACCGCGGGCGCAGGCAAAGTGCTGATCTCGGGCCCCTCCCCCGCTGCTGATGTCACCATCGTTCTGGGTGCGAACGAAGACCAGCTGGGCAGCGCCCGGATTGTGTCAAACGCATCCTGCACCACCAACGGATTGGTGCCACTGGTCAAGGTCATAGACGAGATCGGCGGCGTCGCATCGGGGCACATGACCACCATCCACTGTTATACCAACAGCCAGCCAATGGTAGATGCCCCGCGCGGCGACCTGGCCCGTTCTCGGGCGGGGGCATTGTCGATGGTGCCGACCACATCGAGTGCGATGCACCTGATCGATGTCGTCCTGCCTCATCTGGCCGGGCGCATTTCGGGCGCGGCTGTCCGCGTTCCCACGGCAAGTGTGTCAGCCGTGGACCTTGTGGTCACATTGCAGCGCGGCATGAGTGCCGAAACCTTCGATCACGCCCTGAAGCAGGCCGTTGCTGCATCGCCTGTGCTTGGCTGGACTGACTTGCCGCTGGTCTCGTCCGACCTGCGGGCCCGCCCTGAATCGCTGGTCATTGCCGGACCTGAGACCCGTATGGTGGGTGAAAATCAGGTCAGGGTCTTTGGCTGGTACGACAACGAATGGGGGTTTTCGGCGCGAATGCTGGACGTGGCCCGCCTTATGGCAGCCGAATAGCCGGGCGGTGACGTCAACACAATTTGGCCCAAAAAAAACACGTCTCATGCATAATTCCTTTCCCCATCCGCATTCAGATGCTCTAACCTGAATTCAAACGACCGTGCATGACGCGGGCAAGAGAACTGGAATTGGGACAGTTGGGGCAATTCATGCAAAGGAGCAAGCGGCAATGCCGTCTGGGGCGCTGGCTGATGGCCGCAGTTGTGACTTTGGCCCCAACCACATTGGCGGCGCTGGAAACCTCACTTTCCGCCCCCGGCGCATCGAAAGAACTGGTTGAACGCCTCGAAAAGACATCCTCGGTAACCACGGCTGAAGAACGCGGCCTCGACACCCCGCTTGAAATCCTCTCGGGAGCCTTGTCGGATTACCGAACGATTGTGCAAATCCTGTACGACGAAGGGTATTTCAGCCCGGTCGTCAGCATCAAGCTTGATGGACAGGAAGCGGCCGAGCTGAGCTCTCTCACGGTGCCTGCACAAATCAACCGTGCTGCGATTACCGTCGAAACCGGGCCACGCTTCAAATTCGGCACCGCCACAGTTCAGCCCCTGGCCCCTGAAACGGAACTGCCCGAGGACTTTGCCCCAGGGAAACTGGCGACGACCGGTGCCATTCAACAGGCCTCCTCGGCCGGTGTTCAGGGATGGAGGGACGCGGGTCACGCAAAAGCCGGAATTGCGGGTCAGACAATCATCGCGCGCCACGCCCAGGCCCGCCTGGATGCTCAGATCGATCTTGACCCCGGGCGCAGGCTGACATTTGGCAAAATGTTCATCAAGGGCAATTCAGACGTGCGCCACAGATCCATCGAAAAGATCGCCGGCTTCCCCAGTGGCGAGGTCTATTCGCCCGAGAAAATTCAGAAGGTGGGAACACGGTTGCGCCGGACCGGCACGTTCAACGTGGTCTCGTTGCAGGAACGAGAGACGCCGAATCCGGATGGCACACTGGATTTCGATGCCACGTTCGAAGACCTGCCCAAACGTCGGTTGACCTTTGGTGTCGAACTGGCCTCTCGTGATGGTGTGGATGTGACCGCGACGTGGACCCATCGCAACATGTTCAGGCGCGCAGAACGTCTGCGCTTCGAAGCGGCGGTCCGAAATATTGGCGGTGCAGAGGATATTGATGGCCGGATCGGATTGCGTCTGGATCAACCCGACCGGCTTGGCCCTGATGACAACACCTTCTGGAGCGCCCTGCTGGAACGCCGCAACACGGAAAACTACAATGTGACGGTGGCGTCGCTGGCCTATGGTGCGCGCCGAACGTTCTCGGACAATCTTTACGCCGAGGCATCGGCCGGATTTCAGTGGTCGGATGCAGATGACGCATATGGCAGCGGGCGCAAGTTCAGGTATTTCATCGTGCCGTTCCGATCCGAATGGGATGAGCGTGACAGCAAAGTCAGTGCCACGCGCGGTTTCTATCTGGATTCCCAGATCATGCCTTTTGTCGGCTTTTCCGGCAGCGACACTGGAATTCGTCTGTTTTTCGATGGCCGCGCCTATACCAGCCTTGGCACCGGAGGACGGATTGTACTGGCGGGGCGGGCGCAATTGGGATCCGTGATTGGCCCACCCGCAGACGGTGTCACACCTGACTTTCTGTTCTTTTCCGGTGGCGCGGGAACCGTGCGCGGGCAGCCGTATGAAAGCCTCGGCATTCCGGTCGGGACCGGCGTCGCAGGCGGCAAGTCATTTATTGGCTTGTCCGGTGAGATCCGAGGCAAGGTTACCGACAGCCTGTCGCTGGTCGGGTTTTATGACTACGGTGTCGTCGATACGTCTTCCTTTGTCGGCAGCGGCGCGGAAGACCACTCGGGCGCCGGTATCGGCGTAAGATATGATCTGGGCGGGTTTGGCCCCCTGCGTCTTGATCTGGCCTATCCTGTCAGCGGCCCCACCGGGGACGGGCTACAGTTCTACATCGGGATCGGACAGGCATTTTGAGACGGTACCTTTCATACCCTCTGCTGATCGGCGCGCTGGCGGTCGTGCCTGTGGCCGGACATCCGCAGGAGGACCAAGGCGGCAGCATGATCGAGCGGTTCCTACAGGATACACTGTCGGGCGACGATCAGAACGTCACCGTCAAAGGCCTGCAAGGTGCGCTGAGTTCACGTGCCACGATTGCCGAGATCACGGTTGCCGATGACGAAGGGGTCTGGCTGACCATAAAGGATGCCGAACTTGACTGGAACCGGCTGGCTTTGATCCGTGGGCGGTTCTCGGTCAATGCCTTGACTGCACAAGAGATCGACGTCGCCCGCGCGCCGGGCACCACCACCAAAGATACGCCGCCGCCAACCGCAGAGGCAAAAGGTTTCCAACTGCCTGAACTGCCCGTTGCCATCGAAATCGGTGAAATTCGTGTCGACGAGCTGGCTTTGGGCGAGCCTCTGATCGGAGTGGCCGCAGAACTGGCGGTCAATGGCAACCTGTCACTTGCCGACGGGACGCTGGACACCGATCTGGATATCACCCGGCTGGACCGGGCGGGCGATGAAATCAAGCTGGCAGCGGGCTTCCAGAATTCAACCAGCCAGATCGATCTTGACCTTCAGGTGACAGAGGCAGCGGGCGGCCTGATCTCGGCCGCTCTGAAAATTCCGGACAGTCCACCGATTGGGTTGACCGCGAAAGGGTCCGGACCGGTGACCGACTTCACCGCAGATATCGGCCTCAGCAGCGATGGTCAGCCTCGGGTGACAGGGCAGGTTCGGTTACGCTCGGCCCCGACTGCCGCGGCCAGCGCAGAAGAGGGCATTGCGTTTACTGCCGATCTCGGTGGTGATTTGACACCTTTTGTCGCCGAAGAAATGGATACGTTTTTCGGTGCCAAAACACAGCTCTATGTGGATGGGCGAACCCAACCTGAGGGTGCGCTGGAAATTGACGAGCTTGAGATCTCGTCACAAGCACTGAACCTGAAAGGCCAGTTACAGTTGGCGGCAGGTGGGCGATTGCAACTCGCGGCCCTGCAAGGACGCATAACGCCACCGGAGGGTGAAAGGGTAACTCTTCCAGCCTCGGGCGGTGACACGTCCGTTGGAGCAGCACAGATTTCGGCGCTGTACGACGAAAAAAACGGCAATCATTGGGACCTGAGCCTGACTGCAAACGCCGTGCAGGCCGAGCAGGTTGATTTGGAGCGCGCGCAAATTACTGCTCACGGGACCCTGGAACAGGGCGCAGCGCTAAAAATCAATGGCAACCTGCAGGCCGCGTTGGACGGTATTAGTCTGGCGGACGAGGCCCTGAATGCAGCAATAGGCGACCTCGTCACTCTGGATGGCACTTTCGAATATGGCAGTGACCAATCCCTGAACCTGACCGGTCTCGAACTGGTCGGTTCGGACTACGAATTGGGCGTCGACGCATTGGTCAGCGGCCTGTCCACCGGCTTGGCCGTCGACGGCACCGCCACTTTGAAAGCCACGGATCTGTCCCGGTTTTCGGAACTGGCGCAACTGGAGTTGGGAGGCGAGGTCTCGGCCAAGGTGACCGGTCGGGGCTCGCCACTGGAAGGCAGTTTCGACGGCAAGCTGGAGGTCGAAGGAACCGACCTCTCGACCGGGCGTGATGACATCGATCCGGTGATCAAGGGCAATACAACGATAACGCTCGACGCCAGGCGCGGCGCAGATGGCGTAACCATCCGAGATTTCACCCTGATCGGAGATACCATGCGCGCCCAGGCCGACGGCACGGTAACGACCCCTGATGGCAACGTGACGATCGATGGTCAGGCGACGGTCAATTCCCGGGACCTGTCCGTGTTTTCCGGCCTTGCCCAACGCGAACTCGGAGGCGCAGTGCAAGCGAAACTGAACGGAAAAGGAACCGTTCAGACGCTGGAGTTTGACGGCGCGGCCAGCGTATCGGGCCGGGACATCAAAACCGGTCTGACCGAGATTGATCCGCTGTTGGCCGGTCGCAACGAGATTACGTTCGACGGTGCGCTGAACCAGGAACAGATTGTGATCCGCGACGCGACGGTGAACGGTTCTGCCCTGACCGCCAAGGTCTCTGCCACCATAGACGATCCAAAGAATGCTTTGGCTATTGACGGGCAGGCCAATCTGAACATCCCGGACCTGTCACCGTTTTCAAACCTTGCCAAACGCGATCTCGCTGGGGCGATCCGGGCCGATGTTGCCGGCCAGGGCGCGGTCGGCAGCAAGGCGTTCGACGTAAAAGGCAATTTGGCTGCGGACGATATCAAAACCGGGATCGACGCCGTTGACGACCTGATCCAGGGGCGAACGAACCTGACCGTGGACGCGGTGAACAACGACGAAGGCCTGAACATCCGCACGTTCCAACTGATTGGAACCGCCCTGTCGGCAAATGCATCAGGCAAGTTGGACCGAAACGCTGGCGGCTTGGACTTTTCCGCCAAACTGGATGACCTTGCTCGTCTGTCGCAAACCTTGTCCGGCCCGCTTAACCTGAGCGGGAACGTCGCTCCGACCAGTTCTGGGCTGGAAGGCACTGCCCGCCTGGACGGACCTGACAGCTCATACGCCAGCCTAAAGGGAACGGTTGAGCGGGATGGGTCTGCCGACGTCGACTTTGACGCCAATCTGAACCGGATCGAGCGGTTTGTTCCAGAGTTTCCCGGCACCGTTGCAGCAACAGGGACGGCCCAGCGCGACAATGGAGTCTGGACGATCGACGCCAAGGCGCAAGGGCCCGCCGACATAGACACCACCTTGGCCGGCACCTTTGATGAAACCCGCAGTCAGGCGGATCTGACGGCTCAGGGCGGCATAAACCTTGGAATCGCGAATGTCTTCATCACACCAAACAAGATCGACGGGTCGGCGCGCTTCGATCTGGCACTCAAAGGTGCTCCGGCGCTGGCGTCGCTGAGCGGATCGATCACCACTTCGGGCACATCTCTTGCCGTACCGGGTGCTGGCCAGACTATTACCGGGATCAGTGGTCAGGTGGATCTGGCGCAAAGCCGCGCAACCATCACACTGAATGGCGGGGTTCGGGCGGGCGGCAACTTTACCGTCGACGGACCTGTTGACCTGACCCCTCCGTTCAACGCCCAGATCACCACCACCCTGAACAACCTCGTGCTGACGGATCGGTTGCTGTATGAAACCACCCTGAACGGTCAGATTGCCATGACCGGGGCGTTGGCCGGAGACAGTTCTTTGGCCGGTCAAATCACGTTTGACGAAACCAACATCAACCTTGCAGCCGCGTCCGGCGCCGTGGGCGCGGCACCTATCCCGGACATCCAGCACATCAACGAAAGCCGTGCCGGTTTCGTCACGCGAGAGCGTGCCGGATTGGTCGTGACCGAAGGATCCGAGAAAAGCGCGTCACGTATTGCGCTGGATATCAGCCTGCTTGCACCCAAGGCGGTTTTCGTCAGAGGGCGAGGCGTGAATGCAGAACTGGGCGGTCGGATTCTCATCGGCGGCACCACAGCATCTGTTGTTCCGTCCGGTCAGATCGAACTGATCCGGGGGAATTTCGACATTCTGGGCCGCAGATTGGCGCTGACCAAGGGTATCGTCACGTTGCAGGGCGACCTGACCCCGTATATCGAGTTCGAGTCTTCAGCCAGCACGTCTGACGGCACGGCGACAATCGAAATTGCGGGTCCGCTGGATTCACCTGAGGTCAATGTGTTTTCCGACCCCGAACGCCCGGCTGAAGAAGCGCTGGCGATGTTGCTGTTCGGGAACCGGTTTTCAGAAATCTCGCCGTTCCTGATCGCGCAGATGGCGGCATCGCTGGCGCAGCTCAGCGGTGCGGGAGGGGATGCAACCAAAGGCCTGCGGGACTCCACCGGAGTGGATACGGTTGACATAGGTGCTACGGAAAGCGGCGCGGGCCGTTTGGGCGCAGGCGCGTATCTGGGTGAAAACCTTTATACAGACTTCACCGTGAACACCGAAGGTGACACCGAAGTGAACCTGAACCTTGATGTCACGGACAATTTCACGGTGCGCGGTACGGTCGATGGCCGAGGAGAAACCGGCGTGGGTGTGTTCTTCGAGCGTGACTATTGACCAACCGTCAAAAAAGCCGAGGTGAGCCATCCGTTTGTTTCGCACGATCCGGTGACGGGTGTTCAAATTGCCAAATGGACGCCTGGTTCCGATTTCGTTGGTGGTCGCGATGCCATCGCCAGTGCTGAAACTTGCGTGGTGCTGCGGCCAATTGATGACCCAACGAATTGCCGGGGCAAGTCAGATGGGGCAATCGTTTGAACGACGGCGCGGAAAAAAAAAGCGGCCCCCTGCCAGAGGCCGCCTTCGCTCAGTCTGGCCGCGATCTTATTCCGCTGCCATCGCATCCTCGATCTTTTCGACACGAATGGCCGAGAATTTGAACTCGGGGATCTTGCCGTAAGGGTCGATGGCCGAATTCGTCAGGATGTTCGCCGCCGCTTCGACATAGGCAAACGGAATGAACACCATGTCTTCGGCAATGGCCCGGTCAGCGCGCACCATGATTTCAATCGAACCGCGACGCGTGGTCAGGCGGATCATTTCGCCCGGATCAATTCCCATCAGCTTCAGAGTGCGCGGGTTCATCGAGCAGTTGGCCTCGGGCTCGACCGCGTCAAGAACCGTTGCCCGGCGGGTCATTGAACCGGTATGCCAATGTTCCAGCTGACGGCCGGTGGTGGCGATCATCGGGTATTCGTCATCGGGCGCCTCATCGGGCGGGATGACGCTGGCCGGTGTGAACCTTGCTTTGCCGCCCGCGCGGGGGAAACCATCACCGAACACGATTGACTGGCCGGGATCGGTTTCGCTGAGCGAAGGATAGGTGATCGTCTCGGTTTCCAGCCGTTCCCAGGTGATATTGTCCAGCGACTCCATGGTCAGTTTCATCTCGGCAAAGACCTCAGACACATCGGTATAATCCCAGTTCAGACCGATCCGTTGTGCCAGTTCGACTGTGATCTTCCAATCCTCGCGTGCCTCACCCGGAGGAGCCACGGCCGGACGGACACGCTGAACCTGACGGTTGGTGTTCGACACCGTGCCGTTCTTTTCATACAGCGCCGAGGCCGGCAGGATGATGTCCGCATAGTTCGCGGTTTCGGTCAGGAAGATGTCCTGCACGATCATCAGGTCCAGCTTGGCCAGCGCCTCACGTGCGTGGCCGACATCCGGATCGGACATGGCCGGGTTTTCACCCTGAATGTACATGCCCTTGATGTTGCCCGCATAGGCTTGGTCGATGATCTCGGTGACGGTCAGGCCCTTCTCGTTCGAGAAGTCGTCCGAGTTCCAGACACTGGTGAACTGCGCGCGAATGCTGTCATCGGTAACAGTCTTGTAGTCCGGCAGGAACATCGGGATCAGACCTGCGTCCGACGCGCCCTGCACGTTGTTCTGCCCCCGCAGCGGGTGCAGACCCGCGCCCGGCTTGCCCACATTGCCCGTCATCAGGGCAAGGCTGATCAGGCAGCGCGAATTGTCGGTGCCGTGGATATGCTGGCTGACGCCCATGCCCCAGAAGATCAGACCGGCCTTGGCCTGCGCAAAGGTGCGCGCAACGCGGCGCAGCTGATCCGGTTCGATGCCGCAGATCGGTGCCATCGCCTCGGGCGTGAACTGGCGCAGGTGCTCTTTCTCGGCCTCCCAGTTCTCGGTCCAGCGGTGGATGTACTGGCTGTCATACAGCTCTTCCTCGACGATCACGTTCATGATCGCGTTCAGCATCGAGACATCGGCACCGGGCCGGAATTGCAGCATTTCGTCGGCAAACTTGCGCATACCAACGCCGCGCGGGTCCATCACGATCAGCTTGCCGCCGCGCTTGGCGAACTGTTTGAAATAGGTCGCCGCGACGGGATGGTTTTCAATCGGGTTGGCGCCGATGATGATAACCACGTCCGAATTTTCGACCTCATTGAACGTCGCGGTCACAGCACCCGAGCCGACATTCTCGATCAGAGCGGCAACAGACGACGCGTGGCACAGCCGCGTGCAGTGGTCGACATTGTTGTGCTTGAAACCCTGACGGATGAACTTCTGGAACAGATAGGCCTCTTCGTTGGTGCATTTGGCCGAACCAAAGCCCGCAACGCTGCGCGGGTCTTCGTCGCGCAGGGCTTTCAGCCTGGTTGCGGCCAGATCCATCGCCTCGTCCCAAGTTGCTTCGCGGAAATGGGTGCCGATGTTACCGGGATCGACGTTCAGCCCCTTCTCGGGCGCGTCCTCGCGCCGGATCAACGGCTTGGTCAGACGATGCGGGTGGTGGATATAGTCGAACCCGAACCGGCCCTTGACGCACAGACGGCCTTCGTTTGCCGGGCCGTTGATACCCTCGACATACTTGACCTTGCCGTCCTTGACCTTCAGCGAAACCTTGCAGCCCACGCCACAGAACGGGCAGACGCTTTCGGTCTCAGAGTCGTAATCCTTGCTGTCGCCCTGCTGTTGGTCGTCCAGCACGGTTGCAGGCATCAGGGCGCCGGTCGGGCAGGCCTGAACACATTCACCACAAGCGACACAGGTTGAATCGCCCATCGGGTCGTTCTGGTCGAACACCACCTGAGCGGTATGCCCGCGACCAGCCATGCCGATCACGTCATTCACCTGCACGTCGCGACAGGCGCGGACACAGAGGTTGCAGTTGATGCAGGCATCCAGATTGACCCGCATCGCCACATGGCTGTCATCCAGCAGCGGAATCTTCTCGGGCTCTTTCGCCGGGAAACGGCTGTCGCTGACATCGTTCAGCTTGGCCATGTCCCAGAAGTGGCTCGATTTGTCATGCGCCACCTCGGGCTGGTCGGCCACCAACAGTTCCATGACCATGGCGCGCGATTTCTCGGCGCGGTCACTGTCGGTCTTGACCACCATCCCGTCAGCAGCCGGGCGGATGCACGAGGCGACCAGCGTGCGCTCGCCTTCCACCTCGACCATACAGGCGCGGCAGTTGCCATCGGGTTTGTAACCCGGCGCCGGTTTGTGACACAGATGCGGTATCACCAGCCCACGGCCATTGGCCGCTTCCCAGATGGTGGTCCCTTCGGGCACGGTGACGTCATCGCCGTTCAGGTTGAAGGTGACGGTTTTGTTTGGGCTTGCATCAAGCATGGCTCTGTCTCCCTCAGATCTCATTGGCGAAATGTTTCATGACCAGGCGGATCGGGTTCGGGGCCGCCTGCCCCAGGCCGCAGATCGAGGCATCGCCCATCACCTGGCACAGATCTTCCAGCAGGTCTGTGTCCCACGTGTCGGCCTGCATCAGCTTCACCGCCTTTTCGCAGCCCGCACGGCAGGGGGTACACTGGCCGCAGCTTTCGTCCTCGAAGAACCGCAGCATGTTCAGCGCCGCATCGCGGGCGGTGTCCTGATCGGACAGAACCACAACCGCAGCAGACCCGATAAACGTGCCCAGTGGCTGTAGAGTGTCAAAATCGAGCGGGACGTCGTCGATGCTGGAGGGGAGAAGACCTGACGACGGCCCGCCCGGTTGATACGCCTTGAACACATGACCTTCGGCCATGCCCCCGGCGGCATCAATCACGTCAAGAATGGTCGACCCTGCCGGCAGCAGGTAGACGCCGGGCTTCGCCACCCGGCCCGAGACCGAATAACTGCGCAGCCCCTTGCGACCATTCTTTTCAACAGAATTGAGGATCTCCGGGCCTTCCCGGCAAACCTTGGATACCCAGTAGAGCGTCTCGACATTGTGCACCAGCGTCGGCCGGCCGAATACGCCGACCTGTGCCACGAAAGGCGGGCGGTGACGCGGCAGGCCCTTCTTGCCCTCGATCGACTCGATCATCGCGGATTCTTCACCGCAGATATAGGCACCCGCACCGCGGCGCAGGTCGATATAGCCAGGCTCAACAATTCCGGCATCTTCCAGCGCGGCGATCTCGTGGCGCAGAATTTCCAGAACCGCAGGGTATTCGTCACGCATGTAGATAAAGCAGGTCTCGGCCTCGACCGCCCAGGCGGCGATCAACATGCCTTCAAGGAAGACATGCGGGGTGCGTTCCAGGTAATAGCGGTCCTTGAACGTGCCGGGTTCGCCCTCGTCCCCGTTCACGGCCAGGTAACGCGGGCCGTCATTCATGCGGACAAAGCCCCATTTCTTGCCCGACGGGAAACCTGCACCACCCAAACCGCGCAGGCCCGAGGCCAGAACCTGTTCCTGAACCTCTTCCCAATCGCCGCCCTCGCGCAATTCATTCAGCTTGGCGTAACCGCCATTCACGACATAGGCCGAGAAGGTCTCGTAATCAGGCAAATGGGCATGGGTGTCATCCGCAGCAATCGCGGCCTGCACCTTTTCGAGGGTCGCGTGGTCGATATGGTTGTGACCGATTTCCAGCACCGGCGCGGTGTCGCAGCGCCCCATGCAGGGCGCGCGCAGAACGCGCACTTCGGACGGGTCCAGCCCATCCTCCAGCGCTTTTTTCAGCTGTTGCGCGCCGGCCATTTCGCAGGACAGGGAATCACAGACTCGAATGGTCAGCGCGGGCGGCGGTGTTTCACCTTCTTTCACCACGTCGAAATGGGCATAGAAAGTCGCGGTCTCGTAGATCTCGGCCTGCCCGATCCGCATCTCGACGGCCAGCGCGGCGATATGGTCGGCGCTGATATGACCGTGCGTGTCCTGAATCAGGTGCAAATACTCGATCAGCAGGTCGCGGCGGCGTGGGCGGTCGCCCAGCAAGCGTGCAATTTCAGCCTGCGCCTCATCCGTGAACTGACGACCTTTGGGCGTGTGCCGCCCCTTGCCTTTACCTGACTTCCAGACGCCCTTGGGTGCGCCTGATGGCTTGGTGTCTAATGGTGCCATTATGCCCTCCGATTCAGGCCCCGTGTCTCATCAGGCTAGCATATCGTCAAATCGCTTTTTGCAATCACACGATAACGACATCTTATCACCGTAAAGACGTCACCACAGCGCGCAGCGCCTGCACCGTTGGCAGTTCTGGATCGCGGCTTCGTGTCGCCAGACAAATCGGTTTGCTGACAATGGGCTCGATCAGCGGCAGCACCTTTGTCCCTTTCAACTCGCCCAATGCCCGCACAAGGACACGGGGCACAACCGTGGCGGCCAGCCCCTCGCGTGCCATCACCATCGAAGCGGTAAATCCGCTGGTTTCGGCAACCACGTCCGGGTACAAACCCTGATCTTCGAATACATGATCCAGAATACGCCGGTTCTGCATCTGGGGCTCGAGCAGACTTAGCGGGAATTCGGCCACGCGCGCCCAAGGTATCGGACCGGTTTCGTCCGTCATGTGCGACGGGACCAGCAAGACATAGGTTTCCTCGTACAAAGGTTGCACCTGTCGCAGATCGGTCCCGATGCTGTCGCCATATGTTATCCCGGCATCCAGGCTACCTTCATCCAGCCGGTGTTGAATGGCGGTGGCAGACATGGTTTCGATGCGCGTAACGATGCGCGGATGCGCTTGTCGAAAGCGTTTGGTGAGGCGCCCGGTAAAGGCGATGGCCGTCGGAATCACGCCCAAAATCAACGTGCCGGTGATCTCGCCTCTGGTGGCCAGCACCTGCTGCTCGAGTGCCTTGGTGTCGTCGAGGATGCGCCGCGCCCGCTGGACGATCATCTCGCCCTCTTCTGTCAGACCCTGAAACCGGTTGGCCCGACGGACGATGGACACGCCCAGCCGATCCTCGAGGTTGCGTATGCGCATGGAAAAGGCGGGCTGCGAAATCCCGCATTCCTCTGCCGCCTTGGCAAAATGCCGATGCCGTGCCAAGGCACTGAGCAATTGCAGGTCGCGAATTTCGATCATCTCAGGGCGTTCCTGTTGGCAGGTCGTTCGTCAGAGTATCGGATATTCGACGGAGGAGAAAAGAGCACAAATTTTGCACCGGCTGCGACTTGTGATTCCCGAACTCAAGTCATTTGCCATGCAGGATCAGTTAAACGCATGATGGCCTCAACCAAGCGAAACTAAGCTGACAAAACCCGGAAGTTGTCTTAACTTCCAGAGGCGGAGGTTCAGGATGACGGAACGAATAACAGGTGGGTGCAAATGTGGTCTGGTTCGCTATGCAGGCACCCGACTGAATGTGCCAATGTTTCGTTGTCACTGTCGCGACTGCCAGCAACTCACAGGTTCGGGGCATTCAGAGATGATGCCACTGGTCCTTGGCTCTTTTGAAGTAAGCAATGCTTGCAAAACGTACGAAATGCTGGGCGGGTCGGGCAAACCAACGTTCAGCGGCTTCTGCCCGAACTGTGGAGCGCAGCTTACAAGGCGCAGCAGTCTTATGAATGATCGTATCTATGTTCACGCATCGTCGTTGGATGATCCGCGAAAATACAATCCAGAAAAATCAATCTATCAGGAGTCTGCGCAATCCTGGGATGCAACCTCAGTCGTCGAACAGACGTAAAAGCACAGGACAGTTCAATTCCTGATTTGAGTTGGCGGGCCTCGATACACCAATGCGATTCCGGGTTGTGACGCAATCTCAGGTATTGAACAGGAAATGCATCACATCGCCATCCTTGACGATGTAGCTTTTTCCTTCGGCCCGCATCTTTCCCGCCTCTTTCGCCCCTTGCTCGCCGTTGCAGGCGATGAAGTCGTCATAGGCGATGGTCTCGGCGCGGATGAAACCCTTTTCGAAATCACCATGAATGACACCAGCCGCCTGCGGTGCGGCAGTGCCGGTGCGGATGGTCCAGGCGCGGGCTTCTTTCGGACCGACCGTGAAATAGGTTTCCAGCTTGAGCAGGTCGTAACCGGCACGGATCAGACGGTCGAGGCCGGGCTCTTCCAGACCCATTTCCTCAAGGAACATCTGCGCCTCGTCCGCTTCAAGCAGGCTGATCTCTTCTTCGATCTTGGCGCTGATGATGACATGAGAGTTGCCTTGGGCGGCAGCCATCTCGGCGACCTTCGCCGAATATTCGTTGCCTTCAGCGGCTTCTTCCTCGGACACGTTGCAGACATAAAGAACCGGCTTGGTGGTCAGCAGCTGCAACATCTTCCAGGCCTTGGTGTCCTCGTCCGAAACCTCGACCAGACGCGCAGGTTTGCCGCTCTCCAGCATCTTTTGCGCTTCGGCAAGCAGGCGGTCCTGCTGTTGTGCCTCTTTGTCGTTGCCTTTCAGCTTGCGCACCAGGTTGGCACGGCGCTTTTCGATGCTTTCCAGATCGGCCAGCATCAGCTCGGTCTCGATGGTCTCGGCGTCGGCCACAGGATCGATGCGGCCTTCTACATGGGTCACGTCGCCATCTTCGAAACAGCGCAACACATGGGCGATGGCATCGACCTCGCGAATGTTTGCCAGAAACTGGTTCCCCAGCCCCTCGCCTTTCGAGGCCCCTTTCACCAGACCGGCGATATCCACGAATGTCATGCGCGTCGGGATGATCTGTTTTGACGATGCGATTGCGGCCAACTTGTCGAGCCGCTCATCCGGTACGGCCACATCGCCGACGTTGGGCTCGATCGTGCAGAACGGGAAGTTCGCGGCTTGCGCGGCAGCGGTTTTGGTCAACGCATTGAACAGGGTCGACTTGCCCACGTTCGGCAGACCCACGATTCCCATCTTAAAGCCCATAACGGCCTCCTGCATAGAATACGAACGCAGCTTCTATGCAGGTCCGCATCAATGCGCAAGTGATTGCCGGACTACTTTGTTCGAGTCCCTTCGGCCACATCACGAAATTGTTCTCAAATCGTGTTCTTGTCGGTGCTCAAAAACGAAGGGTAGGATAAACAATTAACATAGCGCGACCAAATAAAATGGCAGAAAGACAATAATGGAAAAGCTCCTTCTTGGGGCCGTATTGACGGTCTCCACATTTGCTGCGGCCCAGGCTCAAACGGTTGTTTTTGGTGCTGGATATGCTGATTATTCCGAAGACACATCCGAGGATCAGGGCCTGATTTCACTTGAATATCAGCACAGCCCGTTTCACCAGGCAGCCCGGTTCAGCGCGGGTTGGGGGGCCGCATTGTCGGTTGATGAAAGCGGGAATACACATGTCGGCGCAGGCCTGATCGGCCTGTATTCGCTGAACGAGCGGTGGTTTGTCGAAGGCAGCGTCATGCCAGGCTATTATCACGCCAGCGATGACAAGAACGACCTGGGCGGAGACTTTCAGATCCGCAGCCTTCTGGGCCTTGGATACAGCCTGAACAACGGCAACAGAATGTCGGTTGCGATCACGCATAAATCCAACGCCAGCACCAATGATGAGAACCCTGGTGTAAACGCGGTTCTGCTGCGGTATCATCTGGGCTTCTGACCTATTCCTGCGTTGGCGGGATTGATTTTCGGTCAAAGTTTCTGCACACGGGTCCAAACCCGAGTGCAAGGACATCCGATGACCCGTATCGACGCTAAGTTTGCCGCCCTGAAAGCCGAAGGAAAGAAGGCTTTTGTTGCCTATGTGATGGCAGGGGACCCAGACTATGACACCTCGCTCGACGTGGTCAAAGGCCTGCCCGGTGCCGGTGTGGACATTATCGAACTGGGTTTGCCCTTCACTGATCCGATGGCGGATGGCCCCACCATTCAGGCGGCGGGCCAACGCGCGCTGGATGGCGGGATGACGTTGCAGCGCACATTGGATCTGGCCCGCGCGTTCAGGGAAACAGACGACACAACGCCAATTGTCCTGATGGGGTACTACAACCCGATTTACAGCCGGGGTGTTGAGGCCTTTCTGGCCGATGCCAAAGATGCCGGTATTGACGGGCTGATCATCGTCGATCTGCCGCCCGAGGAAGACGAAGAGCTTTGCCTGCCTGCTCAGGCGGCCGGGCTGAACTTCATTCGTCTTGCAACACCTACCACGGATGACCAGCGCCTGCCGCGCGTTCTGCAAAACACCTCGGGCTTCGTGTACTACGTCTCGATCACCGGCATCACCGGTGCGGCCGAGGCGCAGGCAACGGATGTGGCCCCCGAGGTTGCCCGCATCAAGGCCGCGACCGAACTGCCGGTGATCGTGGGCTTTGGCATCAACACGCCCGAGAAATCCCGCAATATCGCGTCTGTGGCAGATGGTGCCGTAGTCGGATCGGCAATCGTCAGCCAGATCGGTGCAGGCAAACCGGTCGACGAAGTGCTGGGTTTTGTAAAGTCCCTGTCGGATGGCGCCCACAGCGCCTGATCCGGCGGTTAAAACAACACGCTCGAAAGCCTGCCGCAGAGTGCTCTGCGGCAGGCTTTTTTGACCGCCCGACACAAGGCCAGATCATTGCAGCCTTTGACATGCATTGGTAAGGAAAACGAACCAGTAAGTTCGGAGGTCTGAGTCATGCCTGTGATAACCAATGTTGAAGACCTCAGGCGCATTTACGAGCGTCGCGTGCCGCGGATGTTCTATGATTACGCTGAAAGCGGCAGTTGGACGGAACAGACATTCCGCGAAAACAGTTCCGACTTTGAAAAGATTCGCCTGCGCCAGCGGGTTGCCGTTGACATGTCCGGACGTTCGACTGCCTCGGAAATGATTGGGCAGCAGGTCTCGATGCCGGTTGCGCTGGCTCCGGTTGGTTTGACGGGGATGCAGCATGCGGACGGAGAGATGAAGGCTGCAAAAGCTGCCGAAGAGTTTGGAGTACCCTTCACCCTTTCAACCATGTCGATCAACTCGATCGAAGACGTGGCCGAGCACACCGAAAAACCATTCTGGTTCCAGCTCTATACGATGAAAGACGCTGACTATGTCAGCCGTCTGATACAGCGGGCCAAGGACGCCGGGTGTTCGGCGCTGGTGATCACTCTGGATCTGCAGATTCTGGGCCAACGGCACAAAGACCTGAAGAACGGCCTGTCCGCACCACCCAAGCTGACCGCAAAGACCATCGCGAACTTGATGACCAAATGGGCCTGGGGCATTGAAATGCTGGGGGCCAAGCGGCGCGAGTTCGGCAACATCGTGGGACATGTGCAAGGTATCTCGGACGCGTCTTCACTGGGGGCCTGGACCGCTGAACAGTTCGACCCCACCCTCGACTGGAGCAAAGTCGAAAAACTGATGGAACAGTGGGGCGGAAAGGTGATCCTGAAGGGGATACTCGACGCGGAAGATGCCAAAATGGCGGCCAAGCTTGGGGCCGATGCCATTGTCGTGTCGAACCATGGCGGACGTCAGCTGGACGGCGCGCTCAGCTCGATCCGGGTATTGCCCGAGATCATGGACGCTGTTGGCGATGATGTCGAAGTGCATCTGGACAGTGGTATCCGCTCGGGTCAGGACGTGCTCAAAGCGTTGGCGCTGGGGGCCAGGGGGACGTATATCGGCCGCGCATTTGTTTATGGGCTGGGCGCCATGGGCCAGAAAGGCGTCACCACCGCGCTGGAAGTGATCCAGAAGGAACTCGACACAACAATGGCGCTGTGCGGTGAAAAAACCGTCGGCGCGCTGGGGGCGCACAATCTTCTGGTACCTGAAGATTTCGGCGGTCGTTGGCAAGGTTGATTCCGCGGGAGTTTTTGGGGCTCTGCCCCCGCCGCCCGTTCCGGGCGCCTCCCCCGGGATATTTGTGGCCAGATGAAGCAGCGGACCCTTCACTGATCTGGCAAAGAACACTTCGGAACGCGCGGCTGAGCCCCACAAAACGACAAGCCATGAATTACCCCTTTCCAAACCGGATGAATCGAGATAAGGACGCGGCTTCACGCGGGTATACAGCCTTGGAGGATACCCGCCCTAACATTGGAGAATTATCATGGCTGGAGAGATTCCTGATCTCGTAGCTCTGGAACGGACGGGGACAGGCAAGGGCGCCGCTCGCAAAACACGCCGCGAAGGCATGGTTCCGGGCGTTGTGTTTGGCGGCGACAAAGATCCGCTGCCGATTCAGATTCCGTTCAACGAACTGTTCAAGCGCCTGAAAGCCGGTCGCTTCAAGTCGACCCTGTGGAACCTGAAGGTCGAAGGCCATGAAGACGTTCGCGTCATCTGCCGCGACGTTCAGCGCGATGTCGTCAAAGACCTGCCGACCCACCTGGACCTGATGCGCCTGCGCCGGACCACCAAGATCGCACTGTATATTCCGGTTGAATTCATCAACGAAGATGAAGCCCCCGGCATCAAGAAGGGCGGCGTGCTGACCGTTGTCCGCCCGGAAGTCGAGCTGTTGTGCACCGCAGGTGACATTCCTGAGAAGATCACCGTTGATGTGGCCGGAATGAACATCAACGACGTCGTCACCATTTCGTCGGTTGACCTGCCCGAAGGCACCAAGCCGACCATCGACCGCGACTTCGTAATCGCAAACGTCTCGGCACCGACCGGTCTGTCCACGAGCGACGACGAAGAAGGTGAAGAAGCGGAAGTTGCAGCCGATGAAGTCGAAGTCGTCGGCAAAGAAGAAGAATAAACCCGGATCAAACGTCTGGATTTTGAAACGGGGTTCTGACGAGCCCCGTTTTTTTATGGTCAACACACGCAGCGCTGGCTGGATTTCCATGGCAATTCCGGGCATCACATAGCCTCGAGGCTACAGAGGCGGAGCATGGTCATGAAACTCTTTGTCGGATTGGGAAACCCGGGACAGAAATACGCCCGGAACCGGCACAACATCGGGTTTATGGCCGTGGACCGGATTGCGGAAGACCATGGGTTTGGCCCATGGAAATCCAAGTTTCAGGGCGAAATCTCGGAAGGGCGGTTGGGCTCTGAAAAAATCCTGTTGCTGAAACCGCAGACCTTCATGAACCGGTCCGGTCAATCCGTGGGTGAAGCGATGCGGTTCTACAAGCTCGAGTCCACTGATGTTGTCGTGTTCCATGACGAGTTGGACCTCGCCCCGGGCAAAGTGCGGGTAAAGGCGGGCGGTGGACATGCGGGGCATAATGGTCTGCGTTCGATTCACGACCATATTGGCGCCGCCTATGATCGTGTCCGGCTTGGGATCGGACATCCGGGGCGCAAAGAGATGGTCTCGGCTTATGTCCTGAGCGACTTTGCGAAATCCGAGGCGGACTGGCTGGATGACGTCCTTCGGGGTGTTTCAGACGGAGCGCCCCATCTGGCGCGGGACGATGGTGGAAAATTCATGAACGCGGTGGCCTTGCGCACTGCGCCGCCCCGGTCGTCCAAGACGGCTGCCCCGAAAGCCGAAACCGCGCCTAAGGCACCTCCTGAACCACCGGCCGACGAACGGTCCGCCATGCAAAAGCTGTTGGACAGGTTCAAATAGCGCGTCGCCCTCTTTCCGTAACGTCGGCGTTGCGAAAGCGGGACGTCCGCGTTCCAATACCCGCAAACAAGGGAGGCTATGCGATGCGGTCCATATTGAAGTGGGTTCTGCGCATTGTGCTGGCGTTGGCTCTGGCCGCCGCTGCCGTTGGGCTTTGGAAACGCGAAGAGTTACAGCGCCTGATGGCGGTGAACTCTCTGTTTGCCGAGGACAGGATCGTTCACAACTTTTCCCACATGGATGAAGCATTTCTGACCGTGGATCTGCCACGCGGAAACGCCCCAACATGGGAACTGCCCTACGGCGCAGGTTTCGATCTTCCTGAAGGCACCGACACTTGGATCAATGAACGCTCTGTCACTTCTTTGCTCATCATGCACAACGGCAAGATCCGGTTCGAGGAATACTATCTGGGCACCGGTCCCGATGACCGCCGGATTTCCTGGTCAGTGGCAAAAAGCTATCTGTCGGCGCTTTTCGGCATTCTCCTGCAAGAGGGCGCAATCGAGTCGTTGGATGATCCCGTCGTCAAATACGCCCCCAAACTTGCAGACAGCGCATATGACGCGGCGACAATTCGGAACGTTCTGAACATGGCCAGCGGCGTCACGTTCGACGAGGATTATCTGGACCCGAAGTCTGACATCAACAGGATGGGCCGTGTGATTGCCCTGGGCGGTGAACTGGACGATTTCGCAGCCTCATTGCAGGATAGTTTCGCACCGCCCGGTGAAACCTGGCAATACGTTTCCATAGACACTCATGTTTTGGGCATGGTGATACGCGGGGCGACCGGTCGCAGTGTTGCGGATCTTTTGACGGAAAAAATCCTTCAGCCCCTGGGCCTTGAGCGCGACGGATACTATGTCACCGACGGCGCTGGTGTCGCCTTCGTCCTGGGTGGTTTGAACTTCACGACACGTGACTTTGCGCGGTTTGGACAAATGATCCTGCAAGATGGGGTATTGAACGGTCGGCAAGTGGTGCCCGCCGACTGGATATTCGAGGCAACTCAACCCAGCGCCCCGACCGCTCAGGGGAAGATTGGGTATGGGTATCAGTGGTGGATTCCACGAGGCGCGCATGAGGGAGAGTTTCTGGCCCGGGGCGTGTATGGGCAATACATCTATTTCAATCAACCTCGCGGCGTTCTGATTGTGTCTACCGGCGCTGATCGGAAATTCCGCGACACTGGCGTAAATGACCAGAATATCGAAATGTTCCGCAAGATCGCAGAAAGCCTGTAAGGTGCCTTCATGCAAAAGCAAGACAGTATCAATGTACTTGGCGGTGTTCTGGCGCCCTGCTCACGCGATCCTCTGACCGGGTTCTTTCGGGATGGTGCATGCAATACCTGCCCCGAGGATCAGGGCAGCCATACCGTTTGTGCCGTGATGACGGCCGAGTTTCTGGCATTCTCGAAATACGTCGGCAATGATCTGAGCACGGCTCGGCCCGATTTCGATTTCCCGGGCCTCAAGCCCGGTGACAGCTGGTGTCTGTGTGCCGGCCGGTTCCTACAGGCCCATGACGAAGGATGCGCCCCAAAGGTTCACCTGGAGGCGACCCATCAACGCGCGCTTGAGATTGTGCCGCTTGAGATCTTGCTTCAGAACAAGGCGAATGCCTGACAGCCATTGCGCCCGGGCGAGACCTGATCCGCGATCCAGTCTCGCCCCAAGGTCAGAATGACATTTGCCAGATCAGGCTGATGCTGTAGTTTTCGAAACCGCTTTCACCGATGCCATCGTAGAACACGTTTGCAGCAAGCAAGCTGTTGTTTTCCAGCCGGTAATCCAAGCCCAGATCCGCGCGGGCACGGGCGGTGTCGCCAATCGGTGTCACGCCCGGGGCGGTGCCGGTACCGGAAGTCGTGCTCCAAATACCTGAAAGCCCGCCCGTCAGCATCATCTCTCCGCGTGACACTTGCAGCGGGTGGCTGAAATCCATACCCAGCCGCGCCGTCGTCAAACTGAAATCCTGCTGTGGGATCAGATTGCCCAGACTATCGGTATAAGCTTTCTGATCGTCACTGGCATAGCTTACGTCCAGCAATGGCATCAATGTCAGGGCACCACGCTTTATCTCACCGGTCACGCGCGACTGGACCAGCCAGCGATCACTGTCGAAACTGTCCTCGTAGGTGCCAAACGGTGAGATGTTGTTGTCGGCTTGTCCATAAAGAACACGCCCCTCGAAAAACACCGCATGATTGGGCATTTTTGCCACCACATAGGGACCAACCAGCCAGCCCGTACCATCCACGCTGGCCGGGCCGTTTTCCGTTTCGGCATAGTCGAACTGAAGCATGGCTCCGATCAACAGGTTCGAACTGACCTGACGATGCGCCCCGACAACAGCCAGTGCATAGGAGCTATCAAAATCATCCTGCGAGCTCCAGTTGCCGGTCACACTGAACCAGACGGGGCGCGACGGATCACTGGCGAAATTCAGATACCCTGAGCCCTGCGTGACAGACGTGTCCAGAACACCCGACCCGGAACGTTGCAGAAACTGGGTCAGTTTCGGCTGGTTCGTCACAAGGCTGTTGGCCCGGGCGTTCTGAAACGCCTGAATCTGACGTTGAGCATTTGTCACGGCCTGAAGCGTGCTGACCCTGTTTGATTCCAGGTTCAGATTTCCAGCCGCGTCCGAGAACACCCCTGCGGGAATGAAAAGCTCGATGGTGCCGTTGTTCTGGGGCGTCAAAGTGGCGACATAGCTGGTGCCGGACCCGGTCAGAGTGGCCGTTGCATTGGTGACGGACAGGTCGCCCACGGTGAAATCGGTGCTTGGTTCGCTCAGCGTAATGGTTGCTTGAAACGTTCCGCTGCCGGTCGGCGTCAAGGCTCCGATCGCTGCGGTCGGCTGCGTGGTATCCACCAGAACGCGCGTGTTGACGATTTGGGTGTTTGTTACACCAGACAACGCGATCTCATAGCGATAAAGCGGCCCGCCGACGGATTCGCGTGCGGTGAACGTAATCCCCAGATACCCGTCAGCCGCATAGGTGGAATCCGCGCCATCCTGGCTGAGAATGGTCGCGCCGATATAGCCCAGAGAAGCAAGGCCGGCAGGCGTGATTGCAGTCAGGTTCAGAATGCTGTTGTTGAAATAGAAACTGCCGCCGGGAACCTGCCCCGATCCCCCCAGGGACACAAAGGCAGTGCTTGAAGGCGGGATATTGTTGAAAAAGATACTTCCCCCATTCGGTGTCGGAATCGAGGTTATGATGAAGCCGCCCCCAAGGGCCGCGCCCTGTTTCGCGCTTCCGATCATGAGTGCTGAAATCAGAAAACAGAGGCACAACAGCCTCGAAATAACGGACCTAACCATTTTACCTCCTACAACACCGCGAGGGTGCTAAACACCAGGGTATCCGGGCAGTTTTACTGTGCCCCGAACCGCGTCATCCATTGTCCCATCCATTGCAGAGACGCCCCTGAACCGGCCGCAACACCGCCAGTTACCCAATAGTTAATTCAATTTGGAGACGCTGTATAGAATTGGAAACGACTCAACTTTGGCGTGCGGGCCACATGGCCGTGCACAAACCGCAAGGCAAAGGTGAAAAATGCCGTAAAACACTTCGGACCCCGGTGTTTTCAGGGTGTCTTCATCGCGAAAGGCCACGACAAGCCGTGACTGTGCAAGTCACAAGCTCAAAATGTGCCGGTGACAAATTCTCGGCTTCTGCCGGAGTATTCGCAACAATCTCAGGTAGAGATAGCAACTGGCAGCCGTCGGGAAACAAAATGCGCGCACAATGAATGATCCAGGTTTCACGGCAGGCGGCGATTCCTCCGGCTTCTGACTTGTCTTCACATGCATCTTGGCGGCGATCTTTGTTGCAGGGCAACCTGCTTTCGGCGGACATGTCACATGTTTGACTACCCTGCACGTCCTGCTTTGGACATTCAGGACGTTTCGCCTTGAAAAAAATGTTTTCAAGGCTGCTTGAGCCATCAATCCCAAGACAGAGCAACCGGGACACGCCGCCCCGGTTTCCAATCAATCTGCCGAACGGCCTTCGGTATCGGACATGTCGAAGTTCAGATATTTGGCCACGGTCTGAACGTCCTTGTCTCCGCGACCACACATGTTCATGCAGATCAGATGATCTTTGGGCAATTCCGGTGCGATCTTCATCACATGGGCCAATGCGTGGCTTGGCTCGAGCGCCGGGATGATCCCCTCGGTTGCACAGCACAGCTGGAACGCCTCAAGCGCTTCCTTGTCGGTGATCGAGACGTAATTCGCACGGCCAATTTCGTGCAGCCAGGAATGCTCGGGCCCGATGCCCGGATAGTCCAGCCCGGCCGAGATCGAATAACCTTCGAGAATCTGACCATCGTCATCCTGCAACAGATAGGTCCGATTGCCATGCAGCACGCCCGGCCGACCGCCGGTCAGGGAAGCACAGTGTTCCATTTTCTCGTTCACACCTTTTCCGCCCGCCTCGACGCCTATGATGTTGACGTCCTTGTCGTCGAGGAACGGGTAGAACAGGCCCATCGCGTTCGAACCGCCGCCGATGGCCGCAATGATCGTATCGGGCAACCGGCCTTCGGCCTTCATCATCTGCTCTTTCGCTTCCTTGCCGATGATTGACTGGAAATCGCGGACCATTGCCGGATAGGGGTGCGGGCCAGCCACGGTGCCGATGCAGTAGAACGTGTCACGCACATTTGTCACCCAATCGCGCAATGCATCGTTCATCGCGTCCTTGAGCGTGCCACGACCCGAGGTCACAGGGATCACCTCGGCCCCCAGAAGACGCATGCGGAATACGTTCGGGGCCTGACGCTGTACGTCATGTGCGCCCATGTAGACGATGCATTTCAAGCCAAACTTGGCACACACGGTGGCAGTGGCCACGCCGTGTTGCCCTGCCCCGGTTTCAGCAATGATCCGGGTCTTGCCCATGCGCCGCGCCAGAATGATCTGGCCCAGCACGTTGTTGATCTTGTGTGCGCCGGTGTGGTTCAACTCGTCACGTTTCAGATAGATCTTGGCGCCGCCCAGATGCTCGGTCAGGCGCTCGGCATGATACAGGGGCGACGGACGCCCCACATAGTTTGCCCACAAGTCATCCATCTCTGCCCAGAAGGTCGGATCATCCTTGGCCTTGTTGTATTCCTCTTCCAGCGACAGGATCAGCGGCATCAGTGTTTCACTGACAAAACGCCCGCCGAAGATGCCGAAACGTCCCTGTTCGTCAGGGCCGGACATGAAGGAATTGAAAAGATCGTTGGCCATGGGTGTCTCCCTCGTCGTATCTGTTGTTCATAGGTGGTGGCAGCGGGATTTGCCATGGGCAAAACGCATCATTCTGCCGCCTGCGTGCATTGACGCCAGACCTGTATCGCCTGCTCAGAGCTGGCGATACCGATCCATGGGAAGTAGTGAAAACTGTGCATATCGGCCAAGCGGTCTGTTGCCAGCATACCCCATCCCTCCGTTTCGAGAGATACGCAGCAAGTTGTGTATCAGATCACCCAAGAGCGGTTGCAAAGTTGCGGATCAAGTCCGCATCTTTCACACCCGGCGCACTTTCAACACCGGACGAGACATCCACCTGACGGGCACCTGTCATCCGGACAGCTTCGGCAACATTCAGGGGTGTCAGGCCACCGGCCAGCATCCAAGGGCGCCGCCAGTATTTCCGTCCGGCCAGCAGCCGCCAATCAAAGGCCAACCCATTGCCGCCCGGCAATTCGGATTCTCTGGGCGGTTTTGCATCGATCAGCAGTTGATCGGCCACTTCCGAGTAAAGATCGATGGCCGCCAGATCCTCGGCCTCGGCCACACCGATGGCTTTCATCACCGGCAAACCAAATCGCTCGCGAATTTCGGAAACCCGTTCGGGCGATTCCCTGCCATGCAGTTGAAGCATATCAAGCGGTACAGTCGAAACGATCCCGTCCAATTCTTCGTCAGTGGCATTCACGACCAAAGCCACCGTGGCAACGCCAACTGGGACCAGATGCGACAGTTCTACGGCACGCGAAACATCCAGATTGCGCGGCGATTTCGGGAAGAAAACAAACCCGACATAGCCTGCCCCGGCTTCGGCCGCTGCGCGCACGTGATCAGGTGCGGTCAGGCCGCAGATTTTGAACCGAACATCAGGCATAGCGATCAGGCTCAGCTCGCCTCATCCAGAAGGGCAAGAACGTCGTCCTTGCCTTCGTTTTGCTTTTTCTTGAGTTTCTTGACTTCGCGCTCAAGCTTGCGCACTTCGGTCTTCTTCACGGTCGCGTCGCGGCGGTGCTTGTGTTCCCGCAGCCATTCCCACAGGAAGCCAATAACCAATCCTGCTGCCACACCGCCCAAAACCACCAGAAACAGCGGCAGTGACGCGCTGAGGTTAAAACCCAGAAGCTCGGCCAGAGCATCCGGCATCAGTTTCAGTTCAACAGACTGAACATTGGCAAGAGACACGGAAATCAGAACGATCCCGAGGGCCGCCAGAAAAGCATATCGAAGGTAACGCATCATGGTGTCAGGCTTTACCGTTCAATCGATCCCTGAGCAACTTCCCAGTTTTGAAAAACGGTACACATTTTTCTTCGACCTGCACCGTTTCACCCGTGCGCGGGTTGCGCCCAACACGTGCGTCGCGTTTTTTCACGGAAAAGGCACCAAAGCCCCGCAGTTCGACACGGTCACCGCGCGCCATGGCGTCCGTGACTTCTTCGAATACGGTGTTCACGATCCGCTCCACATCACGCTGATAGAGATGCGGGTTTTCGTCAGCGATTTTCTGAATCAATTCTGAACGGATCATGCGTGATACCCTCCCAGGCAGCCGGTGTGACAGGTCTACTGTTTTGACAGTATAGGAAAAAACCCGGAAGGGGGGAACGGATACTCTGAGTTTTGAGGCTTTATTTTGCCACATTCTCGCGCGAAATTTTACCTGTCAGGCCAATTTCCACACTTAATGCGCGAGCAATACCACGAACAAGCCGATGAATCGGAACATATTGATTCGCAACAAAAACGGCCCCGCGCGGGTGCGCGAGGCCGTAATTCTTGTTCGGGATTGGACCCGAACTTAGTCGCCGGATTTCAGCGCTGCACCCAGGATATCGCCCAGCGATGCGCCCGAATCGGAGGAACCGTACTGTTCCACGGCCTCTTTCTCTTCGGCGATCTCGCGCGCCTTGATCGACAGGCCCAGACGACGGGTCTTGCTGTCGACGTTGGTGACGCGGACGTCGACCTTGTCACCGACCGAGAAACGCTCGGGGCGCTGTTCGGCACGGTCACGCGACAGGTCCGAACGACGGATGAACGACTTCATGCCTTCGTATTCGACCTCGATGCCGCCATCTTCGATCGCGGTGACTTCGACGGTGATGACCGAGCCACGCTTCACGCCGCCCACGGCTTCGGCGAACTTGTCACCGCCCAGGGCTTTGATCGACAGCGAGATACGCTCTTTTTCAACGTCAACTTCCGAGACGACCGCCTGAACGACGTCGCCCTTGCGGTAGTTCTGGATGGCATCCTCGCCACGCTCGTCCCAGGACAGGTCGGACAGGTGAACCATGCCGTCGATGTCGCCTTCGAGGCCGATGAACAGACCGAATTCGGTGATGTTCTTGACTTCGCCTTCGACCTCGGTGCCCTCGGGGTGTGTTTCTGCAAACACTTCCCATGGGTTGCGCTGAGTCTGCTTCAGGCCCAGAGACACGCGACGCTTGGCGCCGTCGATTTCCAGAACCATGACGTCGACTTCCTGGCTGGTCGAAACGATCTTGCCGGGGTGGACGTTTTTCTTGGTCCAGGACATCTCGGACACGTGCACCAGACCTTCGACACCGGCTTCCAACTCGACGAACGCGCCGTAGTCGGTGATGTTGGTGACGCGACCCTGATGGACCGAGCCCAGCGGGTACTTGGCCGCAACCAGATCCCACGGATCTTCCTGCAACTGCTTCATGCCCAGGCTGATGCGGTGGGTCTCTTTGTTGATCTTGATGACCTGAACCTTGATGGTTTCGCCGATCGACAGGATCTCGGATGGGTGGTTCACACGGCGCCATGCCATGTCGGTGACGTGCAGCAGGCCGTCAACGCCGCCCAGGTCAACAAATGCGCCGTATTCGGTGATGTTCTTGACGACACCCTCGACGGTCTGACCTTCGGACAGGTTGCCGATGACTTCCGCACGCTGTTCGGCACGCGATTCTTCCAGGATTGCGCGACGCGACACAACGATGTTGCCACGGCGACGGTCCATTTTCAGAATCTGGAACGGCTGCTTCAGACCCATCAGCGGGCCGGCGTCGCGCACGGGGCGCACGTCAACCTGGCTGCCGGGCAGGAATGCAACTGCGCCACCCAGATCAACGGTGAAACCACCTTTGACGCGACCAAAGATTGCACCTTCGACGCGCTGGTCGTCGGCATATGCTTTTTCCAGACGGTCCCATGCCTCTTCACGGCGGGCCATCTCGCGCGAGATGACGGCTTCGCCACGGGCGTTTTCTGCGGCGCGCAGGTATACTTCGACCTCGTCGCCAACAGCGATTTCAGGGGCTTCGCCGGGATTTGCGAATTCTTTCAGATCAACGCGGCCTTCCATTTTGTAGCCGACGTCGATGATGGCCTGGCCGGCTTCGATCGCCAGAACCTTGCCTTTGACAACAGAACCCTCTTCGGGCGTGTCCATTTCGAAGCTTTCATTCAGGAGGGCTTCGAATTCCTCCATGGATGCGTTAGCCATGTGGCGTTGTTTTCCTTTACAATACGTTTTTGCTGGCCGAGCGGTTGTCTCCGCCGGTCTTGTTTCATGATGTCTTCAGGCGTGATCCGGTGCGCCCCTGAGCAAACAAACACAAAGGGCCGAGGTAACCCGGCCCTGCTCAGAAACGTCATCCGGACGTTGACCGCCCGTGTATCGACAGCGCGTCGTATAGGCGGATTTCCCGGTATGTGCAAGGGCAAAGCCCATATTTTCAAGGTTTGGCGGCCCTGTGCCCAGGCGCGTTGCCGGTTTTGAAACTCCAAACCCCGGCATCGCGCCGCAGCATGGCCTGTTCGATTGCGTCCAATCGCATCAACGCTGCGGAAGGGTTGCGCGCACCCCCAGCCCGGTTCCAGATTTTCTGCGCAGAAACGGGGCTCCACGGCAAGCTTGCCGAGGCCAACCACTGGCGCAGCCCTGACGGCAGAGAGTCGTAAGCCTGCATAGGCGATGCCTTTCGTCTCCGACGTTTGAGGGTGCTCCGCAAGTTCCGCCCCCTTGTTTGCCCTTGTTTCTTCTGTTGTCGCAATACGGCCGCCTTTCGCAGTTTATATGTAATTACATTACACATCGACAAAGCAGGCGGAAGCAAAAAAGACGGGGAGTTTACGCCCCGCCTTTCCTGCAAACACTCCCTGCGCAACGGGCAGGAAGCATTCAGAACAGTTGCAGATCCTTTTTGCCGCTTTGAATTTCAGCAAAGTTCGGCATGTTTTCGATGACAACAGGGGCTGGCGCCGTGCCCGGCATCGCCACTGTCGGTTTCATTGCCGCGGCCATTCCAAAGGCAGGTTGCTCAAGCTCCCCCCGGATATCGCGCAACAGTGTTTTGTGATCCGGCATCGACTTGATGATTTTCGCCAGATCCATTTTCGCGTTCTTCATGCCCTGGAACCAGATCGGTTTCTTCAACGGTCGAAGTCGATCACGGATGCCTGAACCATAGCCGGTATCATAGACCTGTTTGCCCAACAGAACGGTTTGATAAACGCGGCTGTCAAACAATGTGGCGAACTCGATATCGTGGTCCATCGGCAGGCGATACTGCCACAATTCAAGATTTTCGGCCAACCGATCCGGTATCTTCATCTCGGTGCGCGCATCGATCCAGTATTGGTCATCGGTACGGTTGCCCAACCGATAGTGCAAACAGATGAATTCCAGAACCTCGTTATAGAGCTTGTCCATCTGCCGATTGTATCTGTCCCTCAGCGAAGGCTCGATGTCTCGCGTAGGCAAATGCTCGGCGAACCAGCGGATCGCATGGTCAATCATATGGATCGCCGTGCTTTCCAGCGGTTCAATGAACCCGCCGGACAGGCCTATGGCCACGCAATTCTTGACCCAGGCATTGCGCACGCGACCGACGCGCATCGGGATCACGCGCGGTGTCAAACCCTTGCCGCTGTCACCCAGCCATTCAAGGTATTCGTCCGCGGCCTGATCATCCGTGCGGTGTGCCGACGAATAGACATATCCTGTGCCCACGCGGTTAAAAAGCGGTACGCGCCATGTCCAACCTGCGCCCAAGGCAGTGGATCTTGTGGCGCTTTCGATCTTGTCAGGATCCGGATGTTCGATCTGCAACGCCATGGCCCGATCATTGGGCAAGTAGTCAGAGTAATCCAAAAATGGCTCACCGAGTGCCTTGTTGATGATCAGCCCGCGAAACCCGGTGCAATCCACGACCATCTCAATGTCATGGCGGCCTTTTGCCTCGAGCATGAGATGACTGACATTGCCCTGTTCATCCAACTCAACCGTTTGCACCTCATCCCGGATATGCTCCACTCCGCGCTTCGTGCAGACCCTGGTCAGCATGCCTGCGAACTTTACGGCATCCAGGTGATAGGCATACCCAAACCGTTGCTCGAATTCCGGCTGGCCCAACGGACGCGCGCCTTTGCACAAACGGGCCAGATCATCATGCGGTGATATGGACTGCGTGAAATCCCTGTCGCCATTGCCGAAGCGCAGGTAATACTCGGCGGCCTCCAGCCCCTCAAGCATCTGGCCGTGCGCAAAGGGATTCATGTAATCGATGCGATTGCCCTTGGCGTCATTGTTCCAGTTGCAGAATTTCACACCCAGCTTGAAGGACGCGTTGGTCTCGCGGAAGAAACTCCGCTCTGAAATGCCCGCCTGACGCAGCGTGACAGGCATGCGCGGAACCGTAGCTTCACCCACCCCCACGGTCGAGATATTCGGGCTTTCGATCAGGCATATTTTCGGTCGATCCTTGGGCGCTGACGTGCGGGAAAATACCATGTCCAGGATCAGCGCGGTCATCCATCCAGCCGTACCGCCACCCACGATGGTGATTTTGTTCAAACGATTGTTCATGTAGTTTTGTCCCTGTTGGCTTGGGAATTTTTTGCTGCGCCCCCGTTTTATGTGCGGGTTGTGTCGCAGCTTTCCCTTTTCGCTGGGAAGAAACTATAACAGCTTTCCCGAATCCATCTAGGGCCTATGACGAACCGGACTGAAGACCCGGCCGTGCAACGACGGCCAGTCCGCTGGCGTCACGCCAATCCCAGATTCACGGTGCCGCTCAGATCTCTTCGCCTTTCTTCAGCAGCTCTTCAATCAGCTCTCGTTGCAGATCGGTGCTGTCGCCGCCTCCGAACTCTGCCGCGCCGCCGGAATACAGGGTGCCATATGTCCTGGCGATGTTCACAGTCTGGGCCAGCCCCGAGATCAACTGGTCTTTTTCCAACAGGGACAACGGGTGGATAAACGCAGCCCACAAGGTGCCATTGGCGATCGCGTACCGGGCATCCAGCGTGCTGTCGAAATTGGCCTGCATCATTCGGATCAAGTCTTCCTCCGACAGGGCCTCGGCGCTGCGGATCGGGACCATGGCCCGCATCCGATCCGCATTGGTGTCGGTGATGACCAAGACCTGCACCCCTGCAATCGTCAATTGAAACCCGGGGCCGCTCGGCTCTGCTTCGGGGTCAAGCGCAAAAAGAATGTTGCCCAGCCGTTCATACGTCATCGGCGGCTCAGCTTCGGGTGGGCTTTGCACGGGCTCTTGCGCGGCAAGGCTTCGGGCAATGAAAACAAGAATGAGGGCTAATCGGATCATGATGACACTCCTGAGGGCATTCTTTCAGCATAGGTACCGAAAACCACACTGACCAAACAAAGCTTGGTGAATGCGCCTTCCCTCAATTCAGATACCTGTACGATCTGCAATATCTGATGGGCTATCTGCGATTACACGTACAACTTTCATCCCCTAACTATGTTTCACCGGTCGACGATCCGATCGACCCGAACCCAGAACCAAAAGGAAACGTGTAATGAAAACCATCGTCTTCACCGCCCTGGCAGCTGCTATCGCCCTGTCCACTCCGGCTTTTGCCGCCGACGAAATCAACGTGTCGAACGGCATCTCGGCCGCAGGCGCCCCGCTTGCCGCACATGGGGTCGATCTGGTTGCATTGGTCAATGATGGCAACCCGGTCGAAGGCTTCGCCACCCACACGGCGACCTATGATGGCGCATCCTATTACTTCACCACCGCCGCCAACCTCGAAGCGTTCGAAGCAAACCCGGAGGCCTACCTGCCGCAGCATGGTGGGTTCTGTTCATTCGGCGTATCGGTCGGCAAGAAGTTCGACGGTGACCCGGATCAGTACCTGGTAGCAGATGGAAAACTGTACCTGTTCCTGAACGCAGAAACCCGCGCGGCCTTCCTGAAAGACGTTCCCGCCACCGCAAAAACGGCGGATGAACAGTGGGCAAACATCAAAAGCATCGCCGTTGGCGAGCTGTAAATTCTGCCCCCCTGCCTGCGACGTCAGCGCGTCGTGGGCAGTTTCGCGCTGATGATTTCAAGCGCTTTGGCCAATGCAGCCTCGATGCTGAGGTCTGTTGTATCCAGTTGCACTGCATCCTCAGCTGGCTTCATCGGCGCAGCGCTGCGCTCTGCGTCCCGCGCATCCCGCTCTTTGACATCTGCCAGAACCTGTTCGCGCGTCACGTCAGCCCCTTTTGCGCTAAGCTCCAGAAACCGGCGTTCGGCTCGCACCTCCGGGCTGGCCGTTACAAACAGCTTCACCTCGGCATTGGGACAAATCACCGTCCCGATGTCGCGCCCATCCAAGACCGCCCCGCCTGACCTTCGGGCAAAGGCGCGCTGAAAATCCACCAAGGCAGCGCGAACCTCGGGGATCACCGCCACTTTGGAGGCGGCCTGCGCGATTTCAGCCGTGCGCAGATCACCCTGCTCAAGCTCTTCGGCGGTCAGGGCCTGCGCAGCTTCAAGCGCACCAAACCCTTCGAGGGTACGCCGCCCGACGGCGCGATACAGCAAGCCGGTGTCCAGATGCGCAAACCCGAAATGCGCCGCCACGGCTTTGGAGATCGTGCCCTTGCCCGCAGCCGCAGGTCCGTCAATCGCGACAGTGAAGCTCACCTGCGCTCTACCTTTGCACCAAGCGACGCCATCAACGGCTCAAAAATCGGGAAGGAGGTCGCGATCGGGCCGCCATCATCCACGCTTACCGGGTTCTGCGCGCCCATGCCCATCACCATGAAGGACATGGCAATGCGGTGATCCAGGAAGCTTTCGCACGTCCCGCCACCCGGAACCTTGCCGATACCCAACCCTTCGACCGACCACCAGTCGTCACCCTCGTTGACCGTGACGCCGTTGGCGCGCAGACCGCGTGCCATGGCGTCGATGCGGTCGCTTTCCTTCACTCGGAGTTCCTTCACTCCGCCCATCATCGTCGTGCCCATGGCGTTTGCGGCAACCACTGACAAAACGGGATATTCGTCGATCATCGAGGCCGCGCGTTCAGGCGGCACGTCAATGCCCTTCATGTTTGGCGAGTATTTCGCGCGCAGATCGGCAACCGGCTCGCCGCCCTCTTCGCGTTCGTTTTCATAGGTCAGGTCGGCACCCATCTCGCGCAGCGTCGTGAACAGGCCCGCGCGCGTGGGGTTCAGGCCGATACCCGGCACCAGAACGTCCGAACCGGGCGTGATCAGCGCCGCACAAACCGGGAAGGCCGCGCTGGACGGGTCGCGTGGAACGGCGATGACCTGCGGCTTCAATTCGGGGCGCCCCGTCAAAGTGATGACCCGGCCTTCATCGGTGTCTTCCACCGTGATTTCGGCACCGAACCCGGACAACATCCGCTCGGAATGATCGCGGGTCGCCTCTTTCTCGATAACCACGGTTTTACCGGGGGCATTCAGCCCCGCCAGCAGGACGGCGGATTTCACCTGGGCCGAGGGCACCGGAACTTCGTACCGGACCGGAGTCGGGTCTGCCGCACCGACGATCGTCATTGGCAAACGTCCCCCCGAGCGGCCCACGGCCTGCGCACCAAACAACGCAAGCGGATCCGTTACCCGCGCCATGGGACGCTTGTTCAGGCTGGAATCCCCGGTAAACGTTGCCACAATCGGCGAGGTCGCCATGGCACCCATGATCAGTCGCACCCCGGTGCCGGAATTGCCGCAGTCAATCACCTGATCCGGTTCGGCAAACCCGCCGACACCCACGCCGTGCACGGTCCATTCGCCGCCGCCATGATCTGTGACTTCTGCCCCGAATGCCCGCATTGCCTTTGCGGTGTCCAAGACGTCCTCACCTTCGAGCAACCCCGAGATCCTGGTCTCGCCCACGGCCATCGCACCAAGGATCAGTGACCGGTGCGAAATCGACTTGTCGCCCGGCACCTCTGCCGTGCCGGTCAGCGGGCCGCAGGGATGCGAAGTCATCGGGATGGGCGTTCCGTGTCCGGACATGGGGGCTCCTTTTGCGCTATCAGTGCTCAAGCCGATTAGCGAATTGGCACCGGTTGGTCCAGCGGCAATCAGTCTTTGCGGCGGAAGGTCAGGTAATGGGGCGTGCGACCTTCACGCAAGGCCTTCTGCTCGTAGCGTGTGGAAATCCAGTCGTCCCACGGCTCGCGCCAATCTGCGGGGCGTTCGGCCAGCCACTCGAACCCGGCGCGGGGGACTTCCTCCAGTGTCTGCCGCACATAGTCGGGGATGTCCGTGGCGACCCGGAAGATCGATCCGGGCTTCAGGACCTTCGCCAACGGTTCAAGATGTTCCGGTGTCACGAAACGGCGACGGTGATGCCGGGTTTTGGGCCACGGGTCAGGATACAGAAGGAAGGCGCGCGATATACTGGCCTCTGGCAGCACGTCGAACAGGTCACGGGCATCGCCGGGATGTACAGCAAGATTCTCAACCCCCGCCTGCCGGATTTTGCCCAGCAGCATGGCAACGCCGTTGATATAGGGCTCGGCCCCGATGATGCCGATGTCGGGGTTGCTTTGCGCCTGATGAACCAGATGTTCGCCACCGCCAAAGCCGACTTCCAGCCAGACCGGCTTGCCGCCGAACAGCTTGTTCAGGTCCAACGGTCTGCGTTCAGGGTTTGTTTCCCAATCCACCGCGCCGGGCGACAAAGCCGCCAGATCTTCGTTCAGATAGGTCTTTTGGCTGGGCTTCAGGGTCTTGCCCTTAAAGCGGCCATAGAAGTTTCTGCGCGGGCGTTGTGGGGTCTCGGTGCTCATGGCGGTCGCCATACTGCGGGCCAGAGAACGTTGCAAGGGCGCGCGGTCCACACGAGGAAAAAGCGCGCCCTGAAAGGCGCGCTTTGTGTTGTTCAGATCAGACTGCGGATTTCAACGCATCGACCAGATCGGTGCGTTCCCAGCTGAACCCCCCATCATCGCTCGGCTGACGACCAAAGTGGCCGTAGGCAGCAGTGCGCTGATAGATTGGCTTGTTCAGTTGCAGATGCTGGCGAATGCCGCGCGGCGTCAGATCCATGACCTCACCCACGGCTTTCTCGATAGCCGCATCCGCCAGTTGGCCGGTACCATGCGTGTCGGCATAGATCGACAGCGGCTTGGACACACCAATCGCATAGCTCAGCTGAATCGTGCAGCGCTCGGCCATGCCGGCCGCCACGACGTTTTTGGCCAGGTATCGTGCTGCGTAAGCTGCCGAACGGTCAACCTTGGTCGGGTCTTTGCCCGAGAACGCGCCGCCGCCATGCGGGGCCGCGCCGCCATAGGTATCCACGATGATCTTGCGCCCGGTCAGGCCCGCGTCACCATCCGGTCCGCCAATAACGAACTTGCCGGTCGGGTTGACGTGCCATTCGGTTTCTGCCGACAGCCAGCCGTCGGGCAGGGTTTCACGGATGTAAGGTTCTACGATGGCGCGGATATCATCAGAAGACAGCGCTTCATCCAGATGCTGCGTAGAAAGAACGATCGAGCTGACACCAACCGGTTTGCCATCCTGATAAACGACCGACAACTGCGACTTTGCATCGGGGCCCAAAGCAGGTTCGGTGCCGTTCTTGCGTACTTCCGCCAGACGCCGCAGGATAGCGTGCGAATACTGGATCGGTGCAGGCATCAGCGCCGGAGTTTCAGTCGTGGCATAACCAAACATGATGCCCTGGTCGCCGGCACCTTCGTCCTTGTCATCCGCCGCATCAACGCCCTGAGCGATATGGGCGGATTGTTCGTGCAGCAGGTTGGTTACTTCGACGGTTTCGTGGTGAAACTTGTCCTGCTCGTAACCGATGTCTTTCACACAATCACGAGCGATCTGTTCGATGCGCCCCATGTAGTCGTGCAGCTTGTCTTGATCAGACAGGCCTACTTCGCCACCGATCACAACCCGGTTGGTTGTTGCAAAGGTTTCGCAGGCCACACGGGCTTCTGGTTCTTCGTTGAGAAATGCATCAAGGACAGCATCCGAGATACGGTCGCAGACCTTGTCAGGATGCCCTTCGGAAACGGATTCCGAAGTAAATGTATAGTTCTGTCGGGACATAAATGCGCTCCATTAGGGGTTTCTCCGCCACGCCAGGAAGCCGTTGTGACAGGTCACAGACGCATACGCGCGCTTCAAGATGGGGTCAATCTCTAATTATTTGGTCAGGCGACGGATGTTGAACCACGCCAGTGCAGCAAGAAACAATAGCGCAGCAAGAACGGGGCTGTCCCCGATGCGGGAATAAACTGTTGGCCGTTGTGGCTGCGGCAGGATCACATCCACGTATCCCGCCTCGCCCAAAGCCAATGAGGCCGTGACCTGACCCAGCGGGTCAATCATGGCCGATATGCCGGTATTGGCCGAACGGATCATCGGCAGACCCTGCTCAATCGCCCTCATCCGGGCCTGCGCCAGATGCTGAAACGGTCCGGAACGCGTTCCGAACCATGCGTCATTGGTGATCTGCAACAGAAAGTCTGCCCGGCCCGGCGCACCGTTCACATCCTGCGGGAACACGGCTTCGTAACAGATCAGAGGCAACGCCTTTCCCAATTCGCCAAGGTCCAAAAGATCAGGCCCCGGCCCCGCGCTGAATCCATGCCCCGTCGTGGCCGCCATCCCATAAATCCCAAAACGGCCCATCAACTCGCCAAAAGGCACATATTCCCCAAAAGGGGCCAGATGGTGTTTGTCATACAGACCGCCCTGCTGCCCGGCTTCATCCAGATAGACCATCGAGTTGAAGATCCTCGGGCCGTCTCCGCGCTGGATCCCCAAAACCACGGGCGTCCCCTGAGCTGCATCCGCGATGGCCGTCAAATACGGTTGTGCGCTGCCCAGCCAGGCTGGAACTGAGGTCTCGGGCCAGACGATCAGGTCCGGTCCGGGCAAAGCGGCTGAATACTCAATCTGACGGGCGAAAAACAAGGGCGCAAAAGCCGGGTCCCACTTTTGGTGCTGCGGCGCGTTGGGCTGAACAACACGAACTGTGTGCGGGCTGTCCTGAACCGTTGGCCGCATCGACCCATAGCCAATCGCCAGCACCGCCGCCGCAACCGCAAATCCCAGTGGCCGGACCAGTGCACGCACGCGTCTTTCCTGAACCATTGCCGCCCCTATCGGAAACGCCACGGCAAATGTCAGCGCATTCAAGCCATATGGCCCCACCAGAGACAGCACTTGCGCCACGGGCGTATTCACCCAGATTTGCGCCACTCCGCCCCAGGGGAATCCGGTCAGCACATATCCCCGTGCCAGTTCGGCCAGCGACAGCGTTGCGATCAGCAAAACGCCTTGCTGCATGGCGGTCGCGCCAACATGCCGCGCCAGTCGAAACGCAACCGCCCAGAACAGGGCGAGCCCGCCGGCCATGAACACCAGCGCGAACGGTGCCATCCAGGCGTGGCGCTCTGCGTCCACTTGAAAGGGCTCGATGATCCAGCTGAGTGCATGTGCAAAATAGCCGGTGGCGAAGAACCAGCCGATCCACCCCGCGCGAGCGCGGGTTTCACTGGCAAGGAAAACCGGAACGATCAAAATCAGCGCAAGAACCGTAGCGCCCCAATACCCATGCGGCGCCTGGCCAAAAGCGCCGACGGCGCCCAGTGCGGCCGCGGCAAAAAATCTCAACGATGACGGCCAGCCCCGGACAGGCGTCATGCAGCCACGTCCGGCAGCATGACGCGCAACCGTTTGATGCGCCGCGGGTCGGCTTCGATCACTTCGAATTCCGGTCCTTCCGGATGGATCACGACCTCACCCCGCGCCGGAACACGCCCGGACAGCATGAACACAAGCCCGCCAAGCGTGTCGATGTCTTCTTCATCCACATCCTCGTGGCTGGTCAGGGATCTGCCGATCTCGGCCTCGAAGTCCTCAAGCGGCACACGTGCCTGCACAACGTAACAGCCCGGCTTTTCCTGCACCCAGAGCTGATCTTCGTCTGCATCGTGTTCGTCCGCGATTTCACCCACGACCTGTTCTATCAGGTCTTCGATCGTCAGCAGCCCGTCGACTCCGCCATACTCATCAATCACCAACGCCATATGGCGACGTTCGGTCTGCATCTTGGTCAGCAGGACCCCGATCGGCATTGAAGGCGGCACGAACAAAAGCGTGCGCAACATGGATTTCAGGTCAAACTTGTCCGCACCGCCATTGAAACCATGGGTCAGTGCGAAATCCTTGAGGTGAACGAAGCCCAACGGCGTATCCAGCGTTCCTTCATAGACCGGGATTCTGGACAACCCACTGTCCCGGAACACGTCGGCCAGTTCATCCTTGGTGATGGTAGAAGGAACCGCGATGATCTCGGCCGTGGGAATGGCCACGTCTTCGACGCGCATCCGGCGCAGGTTCATCATCCCATGAGGCCGAGCGGCCGCTGCGCTCTGCCCATTCATCACCGGGTTTTGCTGAGTCTCATGACCCGAAAACGCATCGAAAATTCGGGAAATAAACCCGCTTTTCTCTTCTGTATCATTGCCGCTGTCCTGAGGTTGCGCGCTTTGCGCTGCCCCAGAACTGCCGTCTGTTTCGCCCATTACCTTGTTCCAACTGATCGGGTCACATGACCCACTTTATACCTTATATGGGTCATCTATACCCAACTTGCCAAGTATCTCGACCTCAATCCCTTCCATCAAAGCGGCATCGGGGTCACGAATGTGATCATATCCCAGCAAATGCAACGTTCCGTGAACAAGCAAATGAATGACGTGATCGTCAATGTCCTTGCCTGCCTCATCGGCCTCTCGCGCACATGTGTCGAAGGAAATCGCAATATCGCCCAAAGGAATTTCACCGGTGAAATCCGGCTTTGGCGGATGCGGCGCTTGCCCGGCTTCGTCCGGGGCCAAATCTTCTGCCGGCCAGCTCAGAACGTTGGTGGCGGTAGGTTTGCCGCGAAACTCGGCGTTCAGTTCCGAAATGCGCGCGTCATCGCATCCCAGAACGCTGACCTCGCAACACTCCGGGTCCAGTTCCGCATGGGACAGGACGGCGGATATCGCCTGCCGCGACAAAGCTTCAAGCCCTTGCCACCGGTCGTCTTCGACAGTGAGTTCCAGATTCATCTTATCGCACAACAGCCCTGTGAATGAGCCTTGCAATCAACTGGTTTCGCGGCCCGCATCCGCCTCATACGCCTCGATGATCGCGGCCACAAGCGGGTGGCGAACCACGTCTTTGGACGTGAAATAGTTGAAGCTGATATTGGGAATCGTTTTCAACAGTCTTTCCGCATCCTGAAGCCCGGACTGGACGCCGCGTGGCAAATCCACCTGAGACCTGTCGCCGGTGATTACCATGCGGCTGCCCTCGCCCAGACGAGTCAGGAACATCTTCATCTGCATGGTCGTGGCGTTCTGTGCTTCGTCCAGCACCACGAACGCATTGGCCAATGTGCGTCCACGCATGAACGCCAGCGGCGCTATTTCGATTCGCTTTTCCTCGATCAGCTTGGCCAGTTGCTTGCCGGGCAGAAAATCATTCAGCGCGTCGTACAGCGGCTGCATGTAGGGATCGACCTTGTCTTTCATGTCACCGGGCAGATAGCCCAGTTTTTCCCCCGCCTCGACCGCCGGACGGCTGAGGATGATTCGATCCACATGTCCGCCAATGAACATCGACACGCCCACGGCGACAGCCAGATAGGTTTTCCCCGTGCCGGCAGGTCCGATGCCAAATGCAAGCTCGTTTTGAAACAGTGACTGCACATAAGCCTTCTGGGCGTCCGTGCGCGGTTCGACCAGTTTCTTGCGGGTTTTGATCTCGACTGAACCGCCCTTGAACATTTCCAGCTGATCGCCGTCTCGGCTGCCGGTCCCCTGTTCCGAACCACCCATCCGCAGTTCCCGGTCCACGTCCGCGGCCTCGACCTCACGCCCGCCTTCCAGCCGCGTGTAAAGCGATTGCAGCACCTCGATAGCCTGCTTCTGAGCTTCCTCATCGCCCATCACGACAAGCTGATTGCCGCGGCGTACGATCTGGACGGAAAGCTTGCTTTCGATGTCGGTCAGATTGCGGTCGTATTCGCCACACAGGTCAATCAACAATCGGTTGTCGGGAAACTCTACAAACGCCTCGCGTTGGGGCATTTCATCTTGCGGTGGGGTCAGGGCACCGATGGCCAATCCGTTCTCCTGTCTTGGCGGTTCACCCCGAGCGTAGCCAACAAATCTCGGTGGGCGCAAGCCACAGTTTCAAAAATAAGCCCACGGATGACAAAAGCGCCGATCACGGTAAAGAAAAATTCATGTCATACGGGCATCAGAAAGTATAGTTCAGCCCGAATCTCAAACCGCCGTATTTCGGTGTCGACTTCGTGGAAAAGCCCGAACCGAATTGAACGTCCTCGGATTTGAACTGGACGTATTCGTATTCGCCGGTGACTGACCAATTGTCGGTCAGCTTGTGTTCGGCACCGATGCTTGCGGTGTATCCGCCCCGCCTGTCCGACGCCGAAAAGCTCTGCACCGAAGTTCCCGATGTGATGCTGTTGGTCGTTTCAACATCGCCCCACAGGTACCCGACGCTGAAAAAGTAGAGAACCCGACCGTTTCGGCTTGTCAGGCCGCTTCGATATTTGAGGGACAAAACGTCAGATATCTCGGCCCCACCCTCGACGTTAGACCCGCCGATCTGGGCCCGTACACTGTCATCCAAGGATCCGAAATCATAACTGACTTCAAAACCATAGACGAAATCACGCCCCCACCTGGAAGGCAGAACACCGCGCCAACCACCGCGAAAGCCACCATAAGTTCCGGACACTTTGAGGTCGCCGACATCAAACAGCCCGGCGGGCGTTCTCAGACCAAATCGATCGTCCCTGCCCGAACCGTAGCCACCAGAAATCCCCAGGTAAAATGCACTGACGTCACTGCTGAATTTCTTGGGGCTAATTACAACTGGATCGGTTGTTTTGCCTTTCAAATCCCCGGCAATCGTCGCGCTGGCAAGTAGAGTGACCGCGGAAGCCACGGGCAAGGTTTTCACCAGGCTCAAGGCCCTGAAGCTCTTCAAGATTGACACTCATACCTCCATCACTCCGACCTTCGGATCGGCGTATAATCGTTTTTTAGACGCAAAAACTGGCGCCCCAAAAAACATGGCTCCTCTCGGAACATAGTTCCAAGCAATAAATCAAGGGTAAATTTTGGAAACAAACACCAACTATGGTGCCTGAACGGCGGAATCTCACCGACTCAGAGCAGTTCGCCCGCCAAAGAGTTGGCGCCTGACTCGGTGATCCGGACCTCTTTCAGATCACCAACGGCAATCTCGGGGCCTTTTACGTGAACCGAGTGAAGATACTCGGATTTTCCGACCATTTGACCAGGCAGACGGCCCGGTTTTTCGAACAAGACGCGGACTGTACGGCCAACCATACCGTCCTGAATTTCCCTTTGATGACGGGTGATAAGGGCCTGAAGACGCTGCAACCGATCATCCGCCGCAGCCGGATCAACCTGAGCCCGCTCGGCCGCAGGTGTTCCCGGGCGTGTGGAGTATTTGAAGGAATAGGCGTAGCCGTATTTGACCTCTTCAACCAAATCCATCGTTGCCTGAAAATCCTCTTCGGTTTCTTCGGGGAAGCCGACGATGAAATCCCCCGACATCACGATATCCGGGCGTGCCGCACGAATGCGCTCGATCAGGCGCAGATAGCTTTCTGCCGTGTGGCTGCGATTCATTCGCTTGAGGATACGGTCCGAGCCCGACTGAACCGGCAGGTGCAGATACGGCATCAGCTTGTCACAGGTGCCATGCGCCTCGATCAGGTCATCGGCCATGTCATTGGGGTGGGACGTGGTGAAACGGATACGTTCCAGCCCGTCAACCTTGTTCAGTTCCCAGATCAACCCGGCCAGGGTCATATCTCCGTCGGGTCCGGCCCCGTGATAGGCGTTGACGTTCTGACCCAACAGCGTGATCTCGCGCACGCCGCGTTCAACCAGATCATGGGCTTCGCGGATGATGCGATCCGCCGGACGGCTGACTTCGGCCCCACGTGTATAAGGCACGACGCAGAAGGCGCAGAACTTGTCGCAGCCTTCCTGAACCGTCAGAAACGCCGTCGGGCCGCGTTTGGCCTTGGGACGGTTCTTCAGCTTTTCGAACTTGTCTTCTTCCGGGAAATCAGTGTCCAGCGCCTTTTCGCCCGCTCGGGTCTTGGCCTCCATCTCGGGCAGACGGTGATAGCTTTGCGGGCCAACGACCAGATCGACCAGCGGCTGGCGGCGCATGATTTCTTCACCTTCGGCCTGTGCAACACATCCCGCCACACCGATTTTCAGGTCAGGCTTTTCGGCCTTCAGCCCCTTGAAGCGACCGAGTTCCGAATACACTTTCTCAGCCGCTTTTTCGCGGATGTGACAGGTGTTCAGCAGAATCATGTCGGCATCGTCAGGCGTTTTGGTTTCGACATAGCCCTGCCCGCCCAGCGCCTCGGACATGCGTTCGCTGTCATAGACATTCATCTGACAGCCATAAGTCTTGATAAACAGCTTTTTCGGTTCGGACATGGGACGGGCCTTTGCATTCGCTGGATCGGCGTCATCTATACGCTTCGAACGCCGCTTGCAATGCGGGCGCATTTACCCGAATTTGGCAGGACTTTCCAGAAAGGCCGGACCAAAAAGCACCCGATGACGTACGATTCCCTCGACCATTTCCTGAAATCGGGACAGGCCGCACTGGCCAAAGGCCCCGTAGCATTGATTTTTGCCGAGGACGAAGTGGAGCTGGCCAGCACGCTGCACCATCATCTGAGGCTGGGCTTCAAATCCGTCATCGTCTTTGCACCGGACGAGTTTCACCTGACAGAAGACCTGTCCGCCAAGGTGCATCGGGTCCGTTTGAAGTGTTTTCCCCGGCTGGTCGTCTTCGAAACCATAAACAGGATCATTCAGGCCGCACCCGGTATCTGGATGTATTATTGCTACAACGCCGAATACCTGTTTTTTCCCTACTGCGAAACGCGCAGCGTCGGCGAGATGCTTGTCTTTCACAGTGAAGAGCGTCGCAATGCGATGCTCAGCTATGTCATCGACCTGTACGCAGAGGATCTCATCGCACATCCCAACGGCGTGGCCCCCGATCAGGCCATGTTCGACAGCGCTGGGTATTATGCCCATACCCGCCACGACTCAAGCGGCCAACCGCTGGACCGTCAGGTGGATCTTTCAGGCGGGTTGCGGTGGCGGTTCGAGGACCACATTCCCTACGAACGTCGCAGGATCGACCGTATCGCAGTGTTCAAGGCGCAAAAGCACCTGGTGCTGAGGCCCGACCACACCTTCAACGAACCGGAATACAATACCTATTCCTGTCCCTGGCATCACAACCTGACGGCCGCCATTTGTTCCTTCCGGGCCGCGAAAGCGCTGAAATCCAATGCAGGGTCAACATTTGACATCCGAAGCTTTCGCTGGCGCAACTCGGTACCGTTTGAATGGCAGTCCCGCCAGTTGCTGGATCTCGGACTGATCGAATCAGGACAGTGGTTCTGAGCCGGCCTGGCGCTGCAACAAAATCGGAAACCAATCCTCGCGCAGGCGCTGCCCCGGCGTCATGTCATGACCGGGAAACGGGGGCGAGGTTCGGCCGGGGCGCTCTACATACCGGGCATCGTCGCCAACCAGCCGCAAGGAAAAGGCGCGGCGACGGCTGTCTGACTGGTTTCCGCGCGCGCCGTGCAGCGTGCGATAGTTGAATGCAACGGCATCGCCGGGCTCCATCTCGAATTCGATGACCTTCATACCTTCGGCATCCGGATCCGGCACGGGGATGTACTGACCTTCATCCGGGAAAAAGCCGTCCTCGGAAACCCAGCGGGTCGGCAGAACCTCTTTCTTCCAACGGTGTGACCCGGCAACACAACGCAGCGTGGCCTGCCTGACCGGATCAAGCGGAGACCAGAAGCTGATCGTCTGCTGCCCCTCGACGAAATAATAGGGACCGTCCTGATGCCATGGTGTCGCCATCGACGTACCGGGTTCCTTGACCAGCACGTGATCGTGAAACATCTGAACGCGTTTCGATTGCATCAGATCCGCGGCGACCTCGGCTGCGGGAGATGTCTCAATCACTTTGCGGAACTGTGGAATCCGGGTCCAGTTGCAATAATCATCAAAGAAACGACCTGTTTCACCGGCCTTCTCGTTTTCGGACGCATACGGACCGGGATCGGCCATATTCGCAGCCACCCCGTCCCGCAACTGATCCACGTAATCGGCAAACAGCCCTTTGACCAGTACGACGCCATCCGCCTGATAAGTGTCGATCATCTGCTGAGAAACAAGAGGGTGTGGCATTGGAAGCTCCTGAAGTTTTTTTGTTTTTGCCGGGAAAAATGTATTCTGTTCAAATCATATCTTTCGAAGGTATTATTAATCTCATGTTATATATTTCGCTGCGCCAATATGAATATGTCTGTGCAGTCGGGCGTCACGGCAGTTTGTCGGCGGCGGCCCAACATCTCAACGTTTCACAACCGGCCTTGTCTACTGCGCTGACGCGCGTTGAAGCCCATTTGGGGTATCCGCTGTTCGTCCGCCGGCGCGGGGCGGCCATGGCACTGACACCTCAGGGGCGTACGTTCATAGATAATGCCGAGGTCCTGCTGAAAAATGCCGCCCGAATCGAGGCGTCCGATACCTCCGTACCGGAAACAACCAAACTGAGATTGGGCTGCTTTACGGACCTGGCGCCCTTCCTGTTGGCTCCGGCCCTGCAACTTCTTCGCGACACATTCGCCGATATCAACCTTACGTATGTGGCCGGGTCCTTCGAAGGGCTGCTGAATGGATTGATGGATGGCCAGATTGACATCGCAATCACATACGACCTGACCATGGATGCGGGGTTCGCCCGTACAAAGCTGTTCGACAGCAGACCAAAGGCCTTGATGTCCCCGGATCATCCGTTGGCGGCAACCACAGAAGTCACCCTTGCAGCGCTGGAAGGTTATCCGCTGATTCTGTCTTCGGAAGGATTGTCCGCTCAACACATTCTCGGCCTGTTCCGCCAACACGGGCTGCGCCCTACCGTCGCGCACCGGGCCGCATCCCTTGAGATTCAACGCAGCCTTGCGGCTCATGGTGAGGGAATCGGGATCAGCTATGCCAGCCCACCCAGCAGCTTCAGTTATGACAACAAGCATCTGGTCAGCGTGCCGATTGCCAATCCGGACACAGCAGAATCCGTCGTTCTGGCACGGCACGGAACGGGACCCTCTGACACGGTCATAGAAAAGACAGAACGTGTTTTGGTGGCCGGGCTGACAGGCGTTTAAGGTCTATTACTTCTTGCGCAAGCGAATGACGACATCGACAGACGCGATTTCGACACCTTCCGGCGCCTCGGGAAGACGCTGAATGACCAGCTGATCCGATGGCGCATCACTTAGCCTTGCGTCGTCTTCCCAATAAAAATGGGGATGATCATGCGTGTTCGTGTCGAAATAGCTTTTGGATCCGTCCACTGTGATTTCTTGCAGCACACCTGCATCGCAAAAAGCACGCAGAGTGTTGTAGACCGTTGCCAGAGACACGGCATCACCATTCGCCTTTGCCGATTCAAAAAGGCTTTCTGCGGTGACATGGCGATGGCGGCCGTCGCCCACCAGAAGCTCGGCCAGCGCCACGCGCTGACGCGTCGGTCGCAAGCCGGCATTCACCAGCCAACCCGTTGCGATTTCGCGGCTCTGAGGTGTCATCGATCCGATACCCATTATTGCTGCCTTTATATATAGGGGCGCATCACCGGCAATTACAAATGAAATTCATTCGCAGGATAAGAACCAACACAACATGATGTGGCGCACCGCTCTTGCAGGACCTTGCAAACGGGTGCTAGACGAGGCCAGATATAAAGACAGACCCCCGGCAGGAAAGGCGGCAGAATGGCCCAGTTCCCAAGCAGTTTTGACAAAGATGATCTGCTGAAATGCGCTCGCGGCGAGTTATTTGGCCCCGGCAACGCACAATTGCCCGCCCCACCGATGCTGATGATGGACCGGATCACCGACATCTCTGCCGATGGCGGCCTGCACGGCAAAGGCCATGTGCTGGCCGAATTCGACATCACACCCGACCTTTGGTTCTTTGAATGCCACTTCCCGGGCAACCCGATCATGCCGGGCTGTCTGGGGCTGGACGGGCTTTGGCAGCTGACCGGTTTCAACCTTGGCTGGCGTGGATGGCAGGGGCGCGGCATGGCCGTCGGCGTCGGCGAAGTAAAGCTGACCGGCATGGTGCGCCCGGACCGCAAGATGCTGACGTACAAAATCGATTTCAAAAAAGCGATTCAAACGCGTCGCCTGACAATGGGTGTGGCAGATGGCATTGTCGAAGCCGATGGCGAGATGATTTATGATGTCAAGGACATGAAGGTCGTTCTATCCGAGGCCTGAGCCCGAACGGTCTGAAACAAGGAGTGCGCACATGCGTCGAGTAGTCGTCACCGGTCTGGGGGTTGTATCCTCGATCGGGAACAATGCCGAAGAAGTTCTGACCTCGCTCAAAGCAGGTAAATCCGGGATCGTGGCAAGCGAGCAGATGGCGGAACATGGTTTTCGCAGCCAGATCGCGGGTACGCTCAAGATCGACGTGGCCCAGCATGTGGACAAGCGTACACTGCGCTTCATGGGTCCCGGGGCCGCCTATGCACATATCGCCATGAGCCAGGCGATTGCCGATTCCGGGCTGACCGAAGACCAGATCGTCAATCCCCGCACAGGACTGGTTGCGGGCTCTGGCGGACCATCGACCAGCGCCATGCTGACGGCGCATCAGACCGTTCTGAAGACGGGCGCGACCAAACGGATCGGGCCATTTGCCGTGCCGAAATGCATGTGCTCGACGATTTCGGCAAATCTCGCGACGGCATTCAAGATCAAGGGCATCAATTATTCGATCACGTCCGCCTGCTCGACTTCGCTGCATTGCATTGGCAACGCGGCCGAACAGATCATGCTGGGCAAGCAGGATGTGATGTTCGCCGGCGGCGGCGAGGAACTGGACTGGACCCTGTCCTGCCTGTTCGACGCAATGGGCGCGATGTCGTCGAAATACAATGACACACCCGACAAAGCCTCGCGTGCGTTCGACGAAAACCGCGACGGTTTCGTGATCTCGGGCGGCGGTGGAATCGTTGTTCTGGAAGAGCTGGACCACGCCCTGGCCCGCGGCGCCAAAATTTATGCTGAAGTTACGGGTTATGCCGCAACTTCAGACGGCCACGACATGGTTGCCCCTTCAGGTGAGGGCGGCGAGCGCGCGATGCGTCTTGCTCTGGATACCGTGCCCGAGGGTCGCAAGGTCGGCTATATCAATGCCCACGGCACCTCGACCCCCGTCGGCGATGTGGGTGAGGTCGAGGCCGTGCGCCGCATCTTTGGCGAAGGCAATGTGCCCCCCATCTCGTCGACCAAGTCTATGACAGGCCACGCTCAGGGCGCGGCTGGCGCGCTCGAGACGATTTTCTGCCTGCTGATGCTGGACAATGATTTCATTGCGCCATCCATCAATGTCGAAACGCTTGCCGAAGGCATTCAGCCCGGTGAAATTGCAACTCAAGTGGTTGAAAACGCAGGACTGGACAGTGTCATGACCAACAGCTTCGGCTTTGGCGGCACGAACGGATCCATGGTTCTGTCAAGGTATAACGGGTGAAAGTAATGTCGGATCTTCTCAAAGGTAAACGCGGCCTGATCATGGGCGTGGCCAATGACCGCTCGATTGCGTGGGGCATTGCCAAGGCCATGCACGAGGCTGGCGCCGAACTGGCATTCACCTACCAGGGCGAGGCATTCGGAAAGCGGCTGGAGCCGCTGGCTCAGAGCCTGGGCAGCGATTTCATGGTCGATGCGGATGTCACCGACGACGAGTCGCTGGATCGCGCTTTTGGCGAGCTGGCCGAACGCTGGCCAACGATAGACTTCCTGGTCCATGCGATCGCCTATTCGGACAAGTCCGAGCTGACAGGTCGGTTCCTGAATACCACACGAGCAAATTTCAAGCATTCGATGGATGTCTCGGCCTATTCCTTCATCGAGGTCGCGCGCCGCGCCTATCCGTTGATGAAAGACAATGGCGGGTCTCTGCTGACCCTGACTTATCAGGGCTCCAACCGGGTTGTACCCAACTACAACGTGATGGGTGTCGCAAAGGCTGCGCTGGAATCAGCAACGCGTTATCTGGCCAACGATCTTGGCCCCGATGGCATCCGCGTTAACGCGATTTCCCCGGGGCCGATGAGAACCCTTGCCGGTGCAGCCATCGGCGGTGCCCGCAAGACCTACAAATTCTGCGATCAGAATGCACCGATGCGCTCTAACGCCACACTTGAAGCTGTCGGCGGAACGGCAGTGTACCTGACGTCAGATGCCGGCGCCTGCACAACGGGTGAGATCATCCGCGTTGACGGTGGTTTCCACGTACTAGGCATGCCACAGCCCGAAGCCATGTGACTATTTCTTTCCCTGCCGCTGCCCAGATTTCACCATCATTTCGCGGCAGGTAATCGATATGAGCAAACTTGACCAAATCATTGCAAACAATACACGCGCGACGCAAAGCCGGCGAAAGCCCGGCTTTCTCGGCCAACGGGCCAGGGTGCTATTGCTTACGTTGACTTCACTGTTGCTGGTGTTTGTCTTCTTTACGCAGCCACAGGTGCGGGCCGCGATTCACGCTCTGATAGGGTGATATCCGGGCCGGACGTCCGGCCCGAAACATGTCTCAGTTGACTGAAACGACTTCGATCTCGAAAATCAGATCCTGCCCTGCCAGCGGGTGATTTGCATCCAGGGTAACGGTGGCTTCGTTGGCATCCACGACCGTTACAGGCACGGCCTGACCTTCTGGCGTTTGCATCTGCAACTGTGTCCCGGGATCCAGGGGGATGTCGTCTGGAATGCCTTCGCGGGGAATTTCCTGACGCATCGCAGGGTTGATCGGGCCGTAGGCGTCCGTGCAGGCAATCTCGACCCGCGTCTTGTCCCCGGTGGACAGACCCGGCATGGCACTGTCCAAACCTGGGATGATCTGGCCCGACCCGACCACGAATTCCAGCGGATCACGCCCGTCCGAGCTGTCAAAGACTTTGCCGTCCAGCAACGTCCCGGTGTAGTGGATGCGAACCGTGTCGCCCTGTTTTATTTCAGTCATCGTGGCCTCCGGCCGTTCTAAGGGGTTAAGCAGCCAACCCTAGAGGTTGACACAATGTTGTAAAGCCTCGGCCCTTTCACCCCATTCCCCGATGTGCCAACCTGCGCGCAATCAGAGGAGGATCATATGGCGATCACGACCTGTGTGTTCGACGCCTACGGAACACTGTTCGACGTTGCTGCCGCTGCCCGACAGGCGGCAGACGAGCCGGGTTTCGAAGCCCTGAAAGACAAGTGGACCACAGTTGCGGCGCATTGGCGTCTGAAACAACTGCAATACACATGGCTGCGCGCCGTGGCGGATGCACATGCGGATTTCTGGGACGTCACCCAGGACGGGCTGGATTGGGCTCTGGAGGCCGCAGGCCTGCAAGGCGACCCGGACCTGCGCCAACGTCTGCTTGATCTCTATTGGGAATTGCAGGCCTATCCCGAAGTTCCGGCCATGTTGAAAGCCCTCAAGGAAGCCGGGCTGCAAACGGCGATCCTGTCCAACGGTTCGCCCCCCATGCTGGATGGAGCCGTGAAATCCGCCGGAATCGGGGATGTATTGGATGATGTGCTGTCGGTCGAAAGCGTCGGCGTCTTCAAACCCCATGCACGCGTCTATGATCTGGTGCAAGACAGGTTTGGCTGCGCACGCGGTGACGTGTTGTTCGTCAGTTCGAATGGCTGGGATGCTGCCGGGGCCAGCGGGTACGGTTTTGTGACCGCATGGGTCAATCGGATTGGTGAACCCATGGACCGCCTTCCCTGGACACCTGCGCATGTGCTGTCTGATCTGACCTCGATTCCCAAACTGGCCGGTCTCTGATGTCAGAGTTCATGACAACGGACGGCAGGCGCATTTATTTCGAAGAGACCGGCACCGGCACGCCGCTTTTGTGTCTGGCCGGTCTGACCCGAAACAGCCGCGATTTTTCGTTTTTTGCGCCACATGCCTCGGGCCTGCGCATGATCGCCATGGATTACAGGGGGCGCGGGCGTTCGGAATACGACCCCGAATACATGAACTACAATATCTTTCGCGAATCCCATGACGCGATTGAACTGCTCGATCATCTGGGGATCGCGAAAGCAGTTATTCTGGGAACATCGCGCGGCGGACTGATCGCCATGGCGCTGGCCGCAAGCCATCCTGAACGTCTGGCCGCCGTAATTCTGAATGACGTGGGGCCGGTAATCGAGCCGTCAGGTATCGCCAAGATCATGGCCTTCGTGGGGGCGCAACCCACGGCCAAAACCTATGATGAAGCCGCCGCCGCATTGAAACACGTAATGGAGCCGCAATTTCCCGGTGTTCCACTGGAAACCTGGCGCAAACAGGCAGAATTTCAGTATGAAACGCGCAAAGATGGGCTGAAGCTGCGATACGATCCAGCCCTGCGCAAGGCGCTTCTTGAACAAGCTGCAAGCGGGGCAGCCCCTGATCTATGGATGTTCTTCGAAGCCTTGCGCGACATTCCCACCGGTGTGATCCGGGGCGCGAATTCCGATGTTCTGGGCGTGGCCACTCTGGCCGAGATGCACAGTCGCCATCCTGGCCTGATCTCGGTCGAGGTACCGGATCGCGGGCATGTTCCGTTCCTGAACGAACCCCAATCACTGGACCTGATACAGAAGGTATTGAAGAACGCCGCATGAGCACACTTGAGATGATCGAAGCCGCCGCAGATCGGCTGAAAGGACACGTCCGCGAAACACCGATCCTGTCGTCGCCCTTTCTCGACACCCTCGCGGGCCGCCGGATCTGGGTCAAACCGGAATGTCTGCAACATACCGGCAGTTTCAAGTTTCGCGGCGCGTGGTCGGCCATTTCGGCGCTGGATGAGGGCATACGCAAGCGCGGCGTGATCGCATATTCATCGGGCAACCACGCGCAGGGCGTTGCGATGGCCGCTTCGAAGCACAGGATTGCCTCGGTCATCGTCATGCCGTCGGACGCGCCGCAACTCAAGATCGACAATACCCGCGCGCTGGGCGGAGAAGTCGTTTTGTACGATCGCGCGAATGAAAGCCGGGAGGAGATTGGCGAAGCCATCGCGGCAGAACGTGGTCTGACCCTGATCCGCCCCTATGACGAACCGCAAGTCATCGCGGGGCAAGGCACGACCGGGCTGGAAATCGCCAGGCAGGCAGCGGAACTTGGGGTTTCGCAGGCGGATGTTCTGATCTGTTGCGGCGGCGGAGGTTTGACCTCGGGCATTACGCTGGCGCTGGAGAAACACGCGCCGAAATTGCGGGCGCGCCCCTGTGAGCCGGAAGGGTTCGACGACGTCAAACGATCCTTGGCGTCAGGTCGCATTCAAAACAACACTGCGGCGTCGGGCAACATATGCGATGCGATCCTGACACCGCAGCCTGGCGACATCACCTTTCCGATCCTCCATCGTCTTTGTGGGCCCGGACTCTCTGTCACTGAAGACGAGGCGTTGCAGGCCATGGCATATGCCTTTCTGCGCCTCAAGATCGTATTGGAGCCCGGTGGTGCCGTAGCACTGGCCGCGGCCCTTTTCCGGGGCGACGAGATCGAAGGCGACGACGTGATCGTCGTCACATCGGGTGGGAATGTCGATCCGGGAATATTTGCTAAGGCGTTGGAATTCCTGACCTGACATGGGTGCGAAAGCCGTGCAAATTGCATCTGGACCGCCGTGACGACAAGGACCTTTGTCATGATGATCGCTGATCTGGGCGACGTGAAACTGAACTATCGCATCGACGGCCCCCCGGACGGTGCACCCATTGTGTTTGCCAATTCCCTGGGAACCGACCTGCATCTTTGGGACGCGGTGCTGCCATACATGCCCGACGGGCTGCGCATCATCCGATATGACAAGCGCGGGCACGGGCAATCCTCGGTGCCCCATGCACCCTATTCGATGGGCGCTTTGGTGCGGGATGCAGAGGCGCTGCTGGATCATCTTCAGGTTCGCGATTGCGTCTTTGTCGGCCTCTCGATTGGCGGGATGATCGCACAAGGGCTGGCGGTCAAACGCATGGACCAGATACGTGCGCTGGTGCTGTCGAATACCGCTGCCAAGATCGCCACGCCTTCGATCTGGCAAGAGCGCATTCAGGCGGTGCGAGAGGGCGGGATCGAAGCTCTGGCCGATGCCACGATGGAGCGCTGGTTCTCGCGCGAATTCCGCCGCGCGCAAAACCACCTGCCTTGGCGCGATATGATGGTCAGCCAACCAGTCGAAGGGTATCTGGGCTGCTGTGCCGCCATTGCCGGTACCGATTTTTATACGCCCACAAGCGGCCTGCGCCTGCCCACGCTTGGGATTGCGGGCAGCGAAGACGGATCGACCCCACCCGATCTGGTGCGGGAAACGATTGATCTGGTTCCCGGATCCCGGTTCCAGCTGATGCGCCGCGCAGGGCATTTGCCTTGTGTTGAGAAACCCGCGGAATACGCAGAAATCCTGACCGGATTTCTGACCGAAATCGGACATGTCTGAAGGAGAATGACAATGGCATCCTTCCTGTTGGTCCATGGCTCGTGTCACGGTGCTTGGTGCTGGCGCGACCTGATCCCCGCTTTGGAAGCCCTGGGCCATACCGCCCGCGCCATCGACATGCCCAGCCATGGTGCAGATCCCACACCGGTTGCCGACGTCACGCTGGACAGCTGCCGCGATGCCATTTTGAACGCCTGTAAACCCGATACGATTGTCGTCGGCCATTCCTGGGCCGGCTTTCCGATCAGCGCCGCGGCCGAGGCGCGCCCAAATGCAATGCGCGCCTTGGTTTACCTGTGTGCCTATGTCCCTCGGGATGGTCTTTCGATGGCGGAAATGCGCAGGCGCGGGCCACGGCAAACCATTGCGCACGCAGTGGAAAAATCTGCGGACGGGCTTTCCTACACCGTATCCGTGGATGCCATCCCAGAGCTGTTTTATCACGATTGCCCGGACGACATCCTGCCATATGCATACGCGCGCCTGTGTCCGCAAGCCATCCATCCACAAGAAACACCGCTGCCGGTTGGTCCGCGCTTTGCCAAAGTCCCCAAGGCCTATATCCGAACAACCGATGACCGCACGATTCCAACCGAGTACCAGGCAGACATGAGTGCCTGCGTTCCCGAAGATCTTCGGCGCGCAATCGACAGCTCACATTCACCTTTTTTTTCACATCCGCAGGAATTGGCCAAGCTTTTGACCGAACTGGCAAACGAACTTTAGCAACCTGTCGCGACGAGATGGGGCATGAGGGCGAACTCTCTCTTCCCTCATTCGTCGGGCGCGCCTAGGGTGCCGCACACAACTCACTTGTTCAGGTCCTATGCGTCTGCCGTTTTTCTTCATCCTCAGCATCGTCATGATCGATGCCATGGGCATTGGCCTTGTGATGCCGATCATGCCGCAACTGATTGTCGAGGTTCAGGGCGGCACCCTGGCCAATGCCGCAATCTGGGGCGGTGTGCTGAGTACTGCGTTTGCGGCAATGCAATTCATCTTCGGACCCATTCTGGGAAACCTGTCCGATGCTTACGGACGCAGAACGGTATTGCTGGTGTCCCTGTTCGTCATGGCGCTGGACTACATGGTCATGGCCGTGGCGGGCAGCATCTGGCTTTTGCTGGTCGGACGCATCATTGGAGGCATCACGGCGGCCACCCATTCTACAGCGGCGGCTTTCATGGCGGATGTGTCCGACCCAAAAGACAAGGCCGCAAATTTCGGCCTTCTGGGTGCCGCTTTTGGCGTAGGTTTTGTCCTGGGTCCGGTGATCGGCGGATTGCTTGGCGAATTTGGAACCCGGGCGCCATTCTGGGCTGCGGCAGGGTTGGCGGCGCTGACCTTTTGCATCGGCTGTTTCGTGATGCCCGAAACAGTGACCGCCGAGAACCGGCGTGAATTCAACCTGCGGCGTGCAAATCCGGTGAACTCGCTTCGCGCCATTGCAGCATTGCCGGGAATCCGGCCGATGCTGTGGGTCTATTTCCTGTATTCGGTTTCAATCTACGTCTATCCCGCCATCTGGTCTTACTTCACGACCGAGCGCTTCGGTTGGTCCGCGCAGATGATCGGCCTGTCGCTTGGTGTCTATGGTATCGGCATGGCCGTCGTGCAAGGCGGCCTGATCCGCCCGGCCATCCGGCTTTTGGGCGAGCGGGGTACAATCATCTATGGCATGGTTTTCGAAATCATAAGCTTCGCCATTCTGGCCTTTCTGACCAACGGCCTGATCGCACTGCTTCTCATCCCAATTACCGCCATTGGGGCGGTCATCACGCCCGCCCTTCAGGCAATGATGTCAAGGGCCACACCAGATTCGCAGCAAGGCGAATTGCAAGGTGTCCTGACTGCGTTGCATGCGCTTTCCATGGTGATCTCACCGTTGGTGATGACCAGCGTATTCGCGCAGTTCATTCGACCCGACACCCCGCTCTACCTGCCCGGCGCCCCTTTTCTGTTGGCACTCTTGTTGATGCTGGCAGGATTTCTTCTGTTTAGACGGTCCCGGCCTGTCGTAGCGTAACAACGACATGCAAATGGCGGTTTCTGCCTTGCGAGCCGCCTTTTCCCGCGCCACCGTGAACCCAACGGGAATGAGGGAAAACATGCAAAAAATCAAAGCCGCAGTCTGCCGGGCATTTGGCGAACCACTGGTGATCGAAGACGTTCATCTGGCCCCCCCCGGCACGGGCGAGGTCGAGGTGACACTGGAGGCCGTGGCCATCTGCCATTCGGACATTTCCTATGCCGACGGCGCATGGGGAGGGTTCCTGCCAGCCGTTTACGGGCACGAAGCCGCAGGCGTGATCAGCGCGGTCGGAGAGGCGGCCGGGGACTTCAAGGTCGGCGACCCAGTGGTGGTGACCCTGATCCGCGCCTGCGGGTCTTGCCCTGCCTGCGCAGGCGGGCAACCGACTATTTGCGAAACGCCCTACGATACTGTCAAAGGTCCGTTGAAAACAGGCGATGGCAGCCCGCTCGAACAGGCGATGGCATGCGGGGCCTTTGCCGAAAAGGTCGTGGTAAGCCACCGCCAGATCGTCAAAATCCCGGATGACCTGCCCAAGGAACTGGCCAGCCTGCTGTCCTGCGGTGTAATTACTGGGGTCGGCGCTGCGGTGAATGCGGCGGGCGTGCGCCCCGGTCAGGACGTGGTGGTCATTGGGGCGGGTGGTGTCGGCCTGAACGCAATTCAAGGCGCGCGGATTGCAGGCGCGCGGCGGATCGTGGCCGTGGACATGACCGAAGAAAAGCTTGAGATCGCCAAGGAGTTCGGCGCAACCCACGGCGTCCTCGCCAGCTTGGATCAACCATGGAAAGCCGCATACAGGGCGCTGGGGGGACGCGGCGCCGATGCCGTTCTGATCACTGTCGGCGCGATTCCCGCCTATGATCAGGCCCCGCGCTATCTTGGGCGCGGCGGCAAGGCGATCATGATCGGGATGCCACATTCCGGTGACATGGCCAGCTATGAACCCGTTGTATTGGCAGCCCTGGGTCAGGGCGTTGTCGGGTCGAAAATGGGCGACGTGGTCATTCAGCGCGACATACCCTGGATGGTGGACCTGTATAAGCAGGGGCGGCTGAAACTGGATGAGCTGATCTCGGGCCGCTGGTCACTGGATCAGATCAACGAGGCCATCGCCGACACCAAAACCGGATCGGCCAAGCGAAACGTGATCCTGTTCGACAGGACCTGACCCGCCGAAAGGATTTGGGATGAAACTGCAGGATCTCGACATCATCGTCACCGCCCCGCCCGCTCCGGGCTGGGGCGGGCGCTACTGGATACTTGTCAAAGTGACGACTGATACCGGCATCACGGGCTGGGGTGAGTGTTATGCCTCGTCCGTGGGGCCCGAGGCGATGCGTCATGTCATTCAGGACGTGTTCGACCGGCATATGCTGGGCGAGAACCCCGAAAACATCGAGCTCATGTTCCGTCGCGCCTATTCCAGCGGCTTTACGCAGCGCCCGGACCTGACGGTGATGGGCGCATTCTCGGGGTTGGAAATCGCCTGCTGGGACATTCTGGGCAAAGATCGGGACAGGCCAGTTCATGCGCTGCTGGGCGGCAGGATGAATGACCGGATCCGGGCCTATACTTACCTGTATCCGCTGCCCCGGCACAACTTGAACGATTTCTGGACCTCTGCCGAACAGGCCGGCGAAACGGCGGCTGAAATGGTAAAACGTGGCTACACCGCCGTGAAATTCGACCCGGCCGGCCCCTATACGATCCGCGGCGGGCACATGCCTGCGATGAGCGACATTTCCATGTCCGTCGCCTTCTGCAAGGCGATCCGCGAGGCCGTGGGCGACAGGGCCGATCTGCTGTTCGGCACCCATGGCCAGTTCAACACGGCCGGGGCAATTCGGCTGGGACAGGCGTTGGAACCATATCAGCCCCTTTGGTTCGAGGAACCTACACCGCCTGACAATATCGAAGATATGGCCCGCGTCGCCCGCAACGTACGCATTCCGGTTGCAACCGGAGAACGGATGACCACAAAGGCCGAATTCGGAGCCGTCCTGCGCGCTGGAGCCGCCGAGATTCTGCAACCGGCGCTGGGACGTGCAGGCGGAATCTGGGAGATGAAGAAAGTCGCAGCCATGGCCGAGGTCTTCAACGCTCAGATGGCACCGCATCTGTATGCCGGTCCGGTCGAATGGGCCGCCAACATCCATCTGGCCGCTTCCATTCCCAACCTGCTGCTTCTGGAAACCATCGAAACACCGTTCCACGATCAACTGATCAAGGGCTCGATCCGGATCGAGAATGGGTTCGTCGCCGCCCCGGATGCTCCGGGCCTTGGGATCGATGTCGATGAAGACCTGGCCCGCGCGCACCCATATGACGGCGACGGGTTGCATCTGCAAATGCAGGAGGACCCATGCAATTACGTTGAAGGCAATGCTTTTCAGGGGGGTGCTCCGGCAACCGAGGGGTGACAATACCAGTCGCCTTGATGCATATTGCCATCACAAATCGCGATATGACGGTCAGAAAGTGGCACTTAACGAAACCGAAGCGCAGGCACGCCCAACGGACGCTCTGCCGGACATGAAAGACAATGCTGCACGCGCGGCTGCATTTCTCAAAACACTGGCGCATGAGGGGCGCCTGATGATCTTGTGCCATCTTGGCGGTGGTGAAAAATCCGTCGGCCAGCTTGAGGAGCTGCTTCAGTTGCGGCAGGCCGCAGTCAGCCAGATGCTGGCGCGCCTGCGCGAGGAAGAGTTGGTCTCGACGCGTCGGGAAGGCAAAACGATCTATTATTCATTGCGCGACGGAGCCACGGAAAAAGTGATCCGTCTGCTTTACGATTTGTTCTGCGGCTCGGACTGCTGATCGCTAATTGGACACATAACCGGCGATAACCTGCAACAGCTTGAATGCGGTCGCTGCATCGTTTTCCACTACGGCAAGGAATTCTTCTTCACCGATCCGCAAACAGGAAAGCGGCGTTTCCGCCACCATGCTCAGCGCACGTGGTTCTTTTCTGATCAGGCCCAGCTCTCCGACCAATGCGCCAGGCCCGACTTTGGTGATCAGTTGGTCAGGCCCCTGTTCTTGTGGCAGGTACAGACCTGCTTCGCCCTCCAGCACCACATAGGCACCGTCGGTGGGCTGGTCATCTTTCAAGAACACCACCTGCCCCGGCTCGGCATCAAACCAGCGCGCGCCAAAGGCCAGCAGGCGCAGCTGACGCCGATCCAGACCCGAAAACAAGGGGGTTTGCTCCAAGGCGCGTAGTTTCCGCGTCAAATCCGCCGATGCCGCACTGTCTTCCTCCACCTCCACAGGCCCTCCGTCCGAGACCACACGACCTTGCCGGATTTCAACATACATGTCGAATGCACCGGGGTTTTCGAACTGATCATTCAGATAGACAACAGTGGTGTCCGGCAGCAGTTCACGGAGCCGTTTATAGACCGCCACCTGCGTTTTCATGTCGTAGCTGGCCAGCGCATTTTCCAGAATCAGGATGTCAGGTTTCTTGATCGTCGCACGGGTAAAGGCCAAGGGCTCGGCAAATACCGCCGGAAGATTCTGACCGCCCAAAGCAACCTGGACATCATATATCAACTCTGTGACCAATGGGCGCGCGCCGTTTTCAGCCAACACATCGACAATCAGCTTGCGGGCTTCGTCTGAACGGGAACCGCCAATCTGACTGACTTTTCCGAATAGCGCATTTTCCATGACCGTCAGTCCGGGCGCAAAGACATTTGGATCCAATGGAACGAAGACGTCTTGCAAACGCTCCATCAGTTTCTCGGAATGGCTGTGCCGCAGTTCGAGGATGCGATCCTTGAGTTCATCGGTGAACGCAGGTCCGATCTGTTCGGCAGAGATCACAAATGGCACCGCCAACATGTTTGCAAGCTGCTCGTCATCCAGCCCGTCCGAACCATCTTTGCGAGTCTGGTCCACCAGATCCACGGCAATTTCATAGGTTTTTGCATCAAGACCAAGTTTTTGAAACAGCGGGTGGTCCGTTCCATCGATCCCGAAGATCTGGCGCAGCATTTCGATCACGTCGCGAGTCAACGCGATCAGTGTCTCGTCCAGCCCCAATTCGCGTAACTGTCCTAGAAAAACCTTCTGTTGCGCAAGCAAAGCTTGTGTCACGGGAACACGTGGCGTTGCGAAAAGCAGGTTTTCAGCCACAGGCAGGGCCGCGTTATACGCGTTCCGGTCAAAGACAAGCGCCTGTTGTTCCAGCCCGGCATCACGAACAGCCTGCTGAACAACCGGGCGCAGCTCGATCAGTTTCTTTGCCAGTTCACAATGCTCGGCCGCATCGAAACTCTGTTCGGCGCCCCGTTGGAACAGCGCTGCGCCAAACCCCATTCCGTCAATCAGCTGCAACCACCAGGCACGCAGTTCCGCGGCGTCCTGAAACCCGGCCAAAGTTGGGTCCAGCCATTCCGCTCTGAACGGATCGGCACTGTTTCCCGCCCTCAGGGTTTCGAGAAAGTCCGGATCGTCCGGCGGGTCAGTCAGCGGTTTGAACCGCATCGGCATCATCACGTTGTCGCCCAGCGTACCCTGAAACATGACAGGGCGTGATGTGACATACCCGATACGCGCGGCGACAACCGCCTGATGCAACTCGGCCAGTTTCAGGTCCCCGATCCGCACCTGGCCAGCACTGGGGCGTATTTCCCGTGTCAGCAATTCGCCGATGGCGCGTCGATCTTCCTCGCTGGGGGCGGCGATCCCGATTGTCTTTCCAGCAGGAAAGCTGAGGTCCAGATCATCGAGCACCTGATTGCCATCCATGTCACGCACCGAAACGTGGTCCAGCACGATGTTGCCGTTCAGGTGCGGCCACTCGGCAGGTTCACCTTCAAACAAGGCTTCATCGAGCATTCCGGCCGGAGCAAACCGGTCAATGACCACATCCCAACGCAGCGACATGTCCTGGGTCTGGTTGTAATAGGTCAGCAGCTCTTTCCATGGTGAGCTGAGATCCTTGTACGCGGCCAATGCGGCAACCAGCGCCCCCAGCGAAACCGAACCCTGAAGCACCAACAGACCGCCAACCAGATAGAACATGAACGGTGTAAGTTGCGAGATGAAGTTGTTCAGGAACTTCATGAAGAACTTCTTTTGATAGATCTGGAAACGGATGCCGAACAGGCGGCCCAATTGCTCCGAGACCATCGACCGGCGATAACGCCAGCCGCCATTGGTCCGCAGGGTGGACGCGCCCACCGCGTTCTCGCCGATCTGCGCCGCCAGAACGCGAACCTCCTGAATGCGTTTTTTGTTCAGCAGGTTGATCTGGCGTTGCAGCTTGGGGATCAACCAGGCCTGCAAGGGTATCAGCGCCACGGCGGCCAGCCCGAACCAGACGCTTTGCAGGAACAGGAAGGAAAGTATGGTGATCATTTGGCCGGCCTGAAGAACCGGCTGGCTGATCGCGTCGCCCATCAGGCCGCCCATCGGCTCGCTTTCGGCGGTGATCATTGACACCATTTCACCCTGGCTGACACGCTCGAAATAGGGTTGAGGAAAGCGCAGCGCCCGGCTGATCAACTGATACCGAAAGCGCCGCAGCATCCGTTCGCTCAGCACGCCTTTCATGGTGTTGATGCGCATTTTCATCAGGCCGTGGCACAGCACAGCCGCCAGAAAGGCAAAGCACAGAACAATCAGAAAATTGGTCTGCGACATGGAATAGCCCGAGACCGTTACCTCAGTGGTGGACGACCCGATCGCGTCATTGATTATTCGTTTTGGCAGCTCAAGTGTGAGGTACAGCAAAGGAAACAACGTCGCCGTCACGGCCAGCAGGATCAGCTGTTCGCGTTTGGAGTATTTCCAGATAAAGCGGAAAATCGTGCGTTCTATGGAACCTGCCCCTGCTGCTGACCGACGACGCGGATTGAACGTAATGCATGCAATTTCAACAGCATGAATCAAATACCATCCAGACAGGATAAGCAAATTTTTCCCTTTTGGAAAATTTCTTGACCGTATGTGAACTAGTTCATTTACGCGCGCCCGTTTTATTGCCTAATGTTGGCTTGAGAACGATATCGGGAGGGTTCTTTTGACTGCCAGTATTGGCGCAGTGTTTCTTATGCTTTGTCTTTTGCTGATCAAGCATATGTTCGCTGACTATTACCTCCAGACACCGAAGATGCTTTCCGGCCGGGGTGAGTATTTTCATTTGGGACGCGCGCAACATGCCGCTGTGCATGTTGTGGGTTCTGTCGTCGTTTTTTTGGTGTTCGGCGCGCCGCTGCCTTTTATTCTGATCGTCGCGGCGCTGGAATGGTTCATCCATTTCAATATCGATTTCGTCAAGGCCAGCTATTCAGACAAAAAGCGGCTTGAGCCAACGCAACCCGCGTTTTGGCGCGCCGCCGGTTTGGATCAGTTGATGCACAACCTGACTTATGTTGCGATGGTTTGGGCCTGGGTTACTTTCGCCGCCGCCTGACCGTGCCAGACCGCGTTTTCCGATACGGCTAGCTGATAGGCCCTTAGCCACATCCGATCCAATACATCAATCTCATCAGGGTCGAACCGGTGTTCAACTTCCCAATACCGGCCCGAAGCAACATAGTATCCAAGTTCATCTTCAATTTGCCGCACATTGTGCATGGCAGTTACATCGGGAAGCGGTACGGTCGTCAGGTCAGATATGTTGACGGACGGAAATACAAGCCGGCTTGGCGCGCTGGACAACCGCACGGTTCTGCACCCCTGTGCGGCTGCGTAAAGCCCCAGGCGGGCGGATTTCGCTTCAAGCGAACGCAGTGTCACGTCCTCTCGCAAAGGGTCCGCAGTGCCATTTCCGTAAAAATGTGTTCGTCCCGATCCTGAATACATCATGTCGCAGCCGGTAAAAGCCAGAACATCCGGCTTCAGGGCTGACAATGCCCAATAGCCTGCCGTGAAAGCCATCGTTCCGCCAGCATAGACGAACCCGCCATAGTCATTTTGTCTTGGGACGTATTCGTCGGCAGTGACTATGTGTTGAGTACCAAGAACTTTATCAGGGCGGCGCTCTGCCGGGAAGTCTTCGGGATGGATCAGGTAATCCCAGTCTTCTCGGATGCGCCATGCGTTGTTGATGGCGACGATATGTGTGAAAGGCGCGCGCGACCATGCCCGCGCCGCCAGCGCCGATGGGGCGCTGCCAAGGATCAATACGGTGGTCTTTGGGTCGGTCATAGTGGGGCCACGCTTGTTGACAGCCCCACATGACATAGACCTATTGCGAACCGCGGCTAGCCCAGAACCGAGAAACTGCTTTCCTCATTGATCGGGCGTTTGCGTGAGTAGAAACCCACGTCGATTGTCCGCTTGATGTATGGCAATTCAAACTGCAAAGGGTTCGCGTCGTGATCGGCGCCGTTTTCACAGTAATCGATCAGTGCCGCCATCATCTTGCCCGCAATCGGAGCATTCTTGTACTGGTTTCCACTGGAACCACAGGCCATGTAGAACCCCGGCAGGCTGGATTTGTCATAGATCGGAATCCAGTCGGTAGACGCATCATACAGGTCAACCACGCCCCGCGTTTTTGAAGGAATGCCAAGGCTGGGCACACGCTGCGCGTACCGCATGGCCTGTGTGGTCCATTGGTCGGTGAATTCCCGATTGTAGTTCACATCGTCCTCGCACCACTGATGCGGATCACATTCCGGGTCTTCCGATCCGACAAGGATGTGATTGCCGTGTTCCGGGCGGCAATAGCAGGCGATGTCACTGTCCGAAACGATGGTTCCGTCGTGTTCAAAATCGAACCCTTCGGGGGCGGGAACATGCACGACCTCCTGCCGCAAGGGCCGGGTTTTGATGGTCATATCGTCCAGAACGCCGGCCATCTTGTTGATGATCGACGAACCAGGTCCCGCAACATTGACAACGACCTTGGCGTGGATTTCCTCGCCCGAAGCCAGCTTGACGCCGGAAACGCGCCCGCCCTCGGTCAGGATCTCCGTGACTTCAGCGCCGGTTCGCACCTCGGCCCCGTGCAGCTTCGCAGCATCCATCAGGTTCTGCGCCGACAGGGCCGGGTCGGTGACATAGCCCGCCTGCGGCCAGTACACCCCGCCCGTCATTTTGCGCCCGTTGGGCTGGCCGAATTCCGGATCGTCCATGCGCCGCGCCGGGGCAAAGCTGTCCAGCGAATAGACCGGCAAGCGGTCCAGCACTTTTTCACCTGACCATTCCTCGAACGGGCAATCCAGCTCGGACGAATTGCGCATGTGCTTCTCCAGCATCCCGTTCGCCTCGGTCTTCATGACCAGACAGCCGGTTTCGCGGAACTGCGCAAGGTTGGCGTCTTGCGGCAAGCCAAGATACTCGGCCCAGTCGCGCCAGTAGTGGTAGCCTTCCCAGGCAAACGCGGTTCCATCGAATGTGGAATAATGCATCCGGATAATTGCGCAGGACCCCGCGGTAGAACCGTGCCCGACCTGAGAATTCCGGTCCAATGACAGGGTTTTCCAACCTGCCTTGGACATCTCGAACGCAATGGCCGCGCCGATCACGCCAGTACCGATGATGATTGCGTCTGGTTGGCTCATGTCTGGTTTCCTTTCCAAAAGCGCAGGGAATACGCGCTGAATTCTTCAACTTCCTCGGGTTTCGGCTCGACACCTGTGAAGGCGTAAAGGTAATGCGGCACCATCGACAGCCGCATCTCGATAGGTTCGTTCAATTGCGCCAGATCATAACCGATCTGCATGTAATACAGCACGCGCGCCCGGGTTTCGGCTTCGATCTCGGAATAGCCGTGGCGGGCGAACATGGCGTGCAGGGCTTCCAGCCTGCGGGCGTCCGACTGGTCCAGCATACGCCGCACCTTGCCTGACTTTCGCGCCCAGTCACGTACGGCAAAATCCAGCGCAGTATCGAACAGATCGGTGTTCACCACGCACCGATGAACGTTGCAGACGGCCGCTGTGATCGTCTTGGCCGGAGCTTCGGCCTGCGCGATCAAAGCGGCTGTGTTGGTGGCCTGCCAGCGGGCCAGCAGCGCATCCAGCAACTCTTGTCGGGATTTGAAGTACCAATAGAACGACGACCGCGATACTGCCATCCGTTCGGCCAGGTTCAGAACCTTGATCTGATCCACCCCGTCCGAAATCAGCACATCCATCGCCACGTTCAGCCAGTCGTCACGCGTGACCTTGATGTTGCCGATCAAGGGTTCGGCCTCGGGGTCATCGCGATGAAGGATCGGTTTCGTATTCATTCAACTCTCCGGCGGTGCCCCGCCCTCGGCGGTACGACGGGCAATGAAGTCATGTAAATCACCTATCCGATCATTGTCGACAGCGGGCGCCTGAAAGTCATTCAGAATGCCCTTCCAAACGTCCGTTGCCCGATGGTTTGCGTCCACCGACCCGCGCTCGGCCCATGTGCCGAAATTGGCGTAGTCATGGACATGCGGTTGATAGAATTCAGTGTTGTAGCGCTCCATCGTCTGGCTTGATGCAAAGAAATGGCCACTGGGTTCAACCTCACTCAATGCAGATTCAAACCCAATCTCGGACGGCCCCGCCTGCGCACCTGCGCACAGTTCGGCGACCATGTTCAGCACTTCCGCATCGCAGACCAGCTTTTCGAAGGAAACCGTCAACCCTCCTTCCAACCAGCCTGCGGAGTGGATGATCACCGTTGCCCCGGCCATCAGGCATCCCCAAAGGCCAAACTGGTTCTCGTTCGCGGCCTGCACGTCGTTGATGTTTGACGCCGATCCGGCAGCCGAACGCCAGGGCAAACCAAGATGCCGCGCCAGTTGACCGGCAGCCAGCGATGCCTGAAAGTGCGACGGCGTCCCAAAGGCGGGCGCGCCGGACTTCATGTCAACATTACTGGTGAACGTGCCATAGCAGACCGGAGCACCAGGATTGGCAAGTTGGGTCAAAGTCAGCGCGGCAAGGGCCTCGGCATGAGACAAGGTGATCGCCCCGGCCACGGTGATCGGTGCCATCGCGCCCATCAGGGTAAAGGGTGTGATGATCGACATCTGACCGTGGCGGGCAAAGTCGATCAGACCTTGCGCCATGGGGATATCCAACGTGCGCGGGCTGTTGGTGTTGATGATGGTGTAGCAGTGGGCATGGCCCCGGAACGCATCATCCGAAAGACCGCGGGCCGTGGTCAGCATCTCAAAGCAGTCCATCACCTGCGGGGTTCCACGCGAAAAGAAGAACGGAAACTTGTCCGTCAGTTCCATCTGCGCCCGAGTCGTGAAGTAATGACGCAGATGGGTCGGCACATCCTGCGGCTCGACCTGTGGCGAGATCATCTGGAACACGTCGAAATGATGGGTGAGCTTGAGGAACTCCAGATAATCCTGACCCGTCGCCGGGCGCCGACCGCGTTCAAGATCGGTGGCATTCGGGGCGCCGGCTCCGGGCTGGAAAACCAAAGAACCCAATTCCAGCGTGAAATCGCGACGCCGGGCACCGGCGCGACAGGCGATGGATTTGGGCGCTGACGCGACTGCGGCTTCAACCATCTCGCGCCCGATAAACACCATCTCACTGTCTTCATCCACCCGCGCGCCGCCCTGTTTGAACAGTTTCCGCGCCTCGGGAAGCAGGGTCTTTACCCCCAACTCTTCCAGAGTCCGCAACGCGGTGTCATGCATGTCCGCGATTTGGTCGGCCGGGAACACTTCCATCAATGGAAAAGGATTCCTGAGCTGGCGATAGTTCACATCGCGACCGGGCTGCGGGGCGGCTTCAGCCCCCCGCCCCCGCCGTCGGCGTCCGCGCTCCGCAGCAGTCATGATCAGCCTCGCATCGCTTTGCCCTGAGGATCATAAGGCGACGGCGCAATCACGCGCGCCGGACGTTCAACGCCCACCACATGGACGGACAGTTCCGTGCCCGGTTCCGCCTTGTCCCGATCGATCAGGGCCATCGCCAAAGACTTGCCGGTATAATGCCCGTAGCCGCCCGAGGTTACGAAGCCAACGCGCTCGCCATTGGCCCAGACCGGTTCGTATCCGCTGGCATCTGCATCCAGTGCATCAATTTCCAGTGTCGCCTGAATTTGCGCGGGGCCGTTGCCGTCACGTTCGGCAAGCGCGCCCGCCTTTCCAACAAAGTCCTTGTCCCAGTCGATCCAGCGATCCATTCCTGTCATGCCCGGTGTATAGGCCTGCGTGAACTCTGCCGACCAGATGCCAAAGCTCTTCTCGAGCCGTGTTGACAGCATCGCGTTGAAGCCGCATTCGCGGATACCTTCCCCGGCCCCCGCTTCCAGCAGGATGCGGCGCAGCTTGATGTGGTCGCCATAGCGGCAGTTGATCTCGTACCCTTTTTCTCCGGTCACCGACATGCGGGCGACGCGGGCGCGCACGAGGCCGATATCGAAATCGCCGCAGCCCATGAATTTCAAGCCCGAAATATCCTGTTCCGCCAGTTTTTCGACAACCGCCTGTGACTTCGGCCCGACCACGGCAAAGCCACAGTATTCCTCGCCCAGATCACGGATATTGACCCCATCCATCATGTGATCGTCGAACCAGCGCATATGCCAGGCCCGCAGATAATAGCTGCCCATGATCCACCAGGTCCCATCGCCCCAGTTGAGCACCGTCAGATCGCCCTTCAGGCGTCCGTCTTCACCCAGCATCGGGGCCAGTTTCGCACGACCCGGAGCGGGGAGCTTGGAGGCCATTACTTTATCCAGCCAGGCTTCCGCATTCGGACCGGAAACCTCGAACCGCGAAAAGCCCGAAATATCCAGCAAGCCCGCACCTTCGCGGATCACTTTGCATTCCTCGGCCACGATGTCATGCGCGTTCGAACGCTTGAGCGTCGGCGTTTCCTCGAACCCTTTCGGCGCGAAATAAAGCGGTACTTCAAGGTCCCAGCTCACGCCCCATTTGCACCCTGCTTCGGTCATCGCGTCATGCGCCGGTGCCATTTTCAGCGGCCTCCCGGCGGGCAGTTGCTCGTTCGGATAGGTCATTACGAAGCGGCGGGAATAGAACTGCCCCGTCGTCTCACGGATGTAGCGCTTGTTCTGGGCAAAGTCGCCATAGCGCGCCACATCCATAGGCCAGGCGTCGGCCTCGGGCTCGCCATGGATCATCCATTCGGCCAGCGTCTTGCCGACGCCGCCGCCTTGCAGGAACCCGGCCATCACCGCGCAGGCGGTCCAATAGCCGCGCTTGCCCGGCACCGGACCGACCAGAGGGTTGCCGTCGGGCGAGAAGGTGAACGCACCGTTCACCCATGTCTTGATACCCACGTTCTGGATCGCCGGATAGCGTTCGAAGCCCAGCGTCAGCTCGTTCTCGATGCGGTCCAGCTGTTCCTGGAACAGCTCCTCGCCATAGTTCCATGGCGCGCCGTCCATGGCCCAGTGCTCGTGATCGACCTCGTAGATGCCGACCAGCACGCCCTTCTGATCCTGCCGCATGTAGGTGAAGCCCTCAAGATCCACGGTCATCGGCATCTCGAAATCGGCCGCTGCGACCTCGGGCACCGTGTCGGTGATCAAATAGTGGTGCTTGAGCGGAGAGACCGGCAGTTCGACCCCCGCCATGCGCCCCACCTGCTTGGCCCACAGGCCGGCAGCGTTGACCACATGTTCGCAGGTGATCGTGCCCCTGTCGGTCACCACCTGCCAGCCATCCGCCGTCTGGATCAGTTCCTCGACCTTGGTTACCTCGTAGTATTCCGCCCCGCGCTTTTTCGCGGCGGTGGCATAGGCCTGCACGGTGCCCGTGGTGTCGATATACCCCTCGCGGTCGGCCCACATCGCGCCCAGAATGCCGTCGGTGGACATGATCGGGCAGCGTTTCTGCGCCTCTTCCGGGGACAGCAATTCACAATCGTCGATGCCGATGGACTGGAAGATGCGGTAATTGGCTTGCAACCACTCCCACCGTTCGGGGGTTCCCGCCAGCGTCAGACCACCGGTCATGTGCAGGCCGATATTCTGGCCCGATTCCTTTTCGATCTCGCTGAGCAGATCAATGGTATAGGCCTGCAAAGACGCCATGTTCGGATCGGCATTCAAAGCATGAATGCCCCCCGCCGCGTGCCAGGATGACCCAGACGCCAGCCGCCGGCGTTCCAACATGACCACATCCGACCAGCCGAACTTGGCCAGGTGATACAGAACCGAGGCCCCGACAACGCCTCCTCCGATGACCACGACGCGATATTGGGATTTCATCCCGACCTCCCCTGAACAGATTCTGAGGAGACGCTAGTGGCACTGTTCACATCTGTCTAGACATTTCTGTACAGTACAAACCACACCGCAACCCGGCTCGGCTTGGCAGGTTTACAGGCTTGCGCTTGGTCGAGATTGAATGGCTTGAAACCACGCTAGGGTGGCGGCGTTGTCCTCCGGGATACGCATCTTGATGACGCGGGCGAAATCGACAAAAACGAAGGCCGAGATATCCGCCAAGGAAAATACATCACCGGCCACAAACCGGCTTTCCGTCAGCCGTGACTCCAGCATTTCAAAGAAGGATGCCACACGCTCGCGCCCGCGCTGCGCAAGTTCGGGGATCTGCGCATGATTGGAGGGACCCGGAATGGCGCGATCCTTGAAGGCGGGATGGCCGTTGCGCAAAGCCTCGGCAATCGGCGCCCCGCCCTGCTGTTCGACAATCGCGTTCCACATCAGGACCAGACCCTTTTCCTCGGGGGTTCGGCCCATCAAAGGCGGTTCAGGAAACTGCGCCTCAAGAAAAGCGGCAATGCCCAAGTTTTCCGTCAGAACGGTTCCGTCATCCGTTACCAGAACCGGTATCGTGGCCCGTGGGTTCACGGCGCGAAAGGCTTCGCTCAATTGTTCGCCTTTCGCAATCGAGACCTCACGGGTTGCGATATCCAACCCTTTTTCGGCAATGAACATCCGCGCGCGGCGCGGACTCGGAGCAGTGGAGCAGTCGTAAAAAATCATGCCGTTACCCCTTTTCGGTCAGCGGCGATAGATGAAACAGCGCCCTTCAACGGCGCCTTCGGGCAACGGCATCTCGGTCAGCCCCTCGAAATACATCCGATCACTCGAGACCATCAGCCCGCCCGGAGCAAGCAAAGGCTCGATGAGCGGAGATACAAACCGCGCGAATTTGTCATTCTTTTCGCGATTGTGCCCACCAAGATCCGCGTGGATCAGGCTGGCTGACGCGCCGAACCGTTCAACCGATGCAGGCAGGGTGTCCCGCACATCGCCCAGAATCACGCGATCTTCGGGCGGGGTCGAGTCGGGGTGCGAGGCCACCGCGCGTTCGAACACATAGACCGGGCGGCCATCCATGTGCTGCACAAGATGGTGATATGTACGCCCGTTGCCCAAACCCAATTCGAACACCGGACCCGCCATGCCCGCAGTGAGCCGGATTGCGTGATCCAGACAAGCGCGCTGTGACACCATGCGATCGATGAACAGATCCAGACGGCTTTGATTCTCGGACACCGGAAAATATCTCCTTGATACCAATCGAGAGCATAAATGCGCCCGATGCCGCCCTTGATGACAAAATCTCAAGACTTTGTGTAGCGACGAAGCCCATAGTTTCACGATTTCGCGACATTTCGGCCCAAGAACGGGTTTGACTAGACGGGCGGAACCGCGCGACACTGAACAAAAAATCACGGGGAGTTGAAGTAACCGATGTCATCGAACGGTCAAACGGGTGGAAAACCCGCATGAGCGCGTTGTTGTCCGTAAGAGACCTCAGTATCGGCTTTGGTACGGGCAATTCCGTGGTCACGAATGTGAACTTCGATGTCGAAGCGGGACAGACGCTGGCCCTGGTCGGTGAATCGGGATCGGGGAAAACAATCACCTGCCGCGCCGCCTTGCGCATTCTGCCCCGCACGGCGCAGATTCGAAGCGGAACGATTACCCTGAACGATTCCAAGGGCATGTGCGAGCTCACCACAGTGTCCGAACGTGAGTTGCGCGACATCCGCGGCAATCGGGTTTCAATGATCTTTCAGGAGCCCATGAGATCGCTGTCCCCGCTTCACAAGATCGGCAATCAGGTCAGCGAGGTTTTGTGGCTGCATCGTGGGCTGTCCGAGTCCGCGGCACGCAAAAAGGTCCTGACGCAGTTCGAACGCGTCGGTTTCCCAGATCCACAACGGGCCTATGACTCGTACCCTTTCGAGTTGTCCGGCGGTATGCGCCAACGTGCCATGATCGCCATGGCCATGGTGTCCAAACCCGAATTGCTGATCGCGGATGAGCCAACCACCGCTCTGGACGTGACCACGCAGGCGCAGGTTCTTGGCCTGATCAAGGAATTGCAGCGCGAAACCGGCATGGCGCTCATTCTGGTGACTCATGATCTGGGTGTCGTCGCCAACATGGCCGAGCAGGTCGTCGTCATGCACAAGGGACGTATCATGGAGGCCGGCCCCGCCGCCCCGATCCTGACCGCGCCCGCACACCCGTATACCAAGCAGCTGTTTGATGCCGCGCCGGAAATACCGGATCAGGATGCGGTGGGCATACCGATGCCCGACACGGATCTGATCCTTCAGATGAAGGATGTGTCCAAGACCTACACCATGCGATCCAGCAAAGGCTGGCAGTCCGACAAAGCAATCTATGCCTGCCGTGGAGTCGACCTGAATCTGGCGCGCGGCAAGACTTTGGCAATTGTCGGTGAAAGCGGATCGGGAAAGACGACGGCGGCCCGCATCGCGTTGGGGGCTGAATTGCCCGACCCCGGTGGTGAAGTCCTGTTTCGCACCGCCCCCGATGCCGACCCGATCACGGTGCACAACATGACCCGAGCCCAGCGCACGGCGTTTCAGCGCAAGGCGCAGATGGTGTTTCAGGACCCCTATAGTTCGCTCAGCCCCCGGATGCGCATCCAGGACGCCATGACCGAACCACTGGAAATCCACCGCATCGGCACAACAGCCGAACAGCGCGACAAAGCCGCCGAGATGTTGCAGCGCGTCGGCCTGACGGGTGATATGCTCAAACGCTATCCGCACGCGTTTTCCGGCGGGCAACGACAGCGCCTTTCCGTGGCCCGCGCCATGATGCTGGACCCGCAGTTGATCGTGTGCGACGAACCCACCTCGGCATTGGATGTATCTGTTCAGGAACAAATCCTGACCTTGCTGGAAAACCTGCAGGACAGCCTGAATCTGTCCTACCTGTTCATCTCACATGATCTGGCCGTTGTCGCACGGATCGCTGACGAAGTTGCCGTCATGCGGCGGGGTCTGATCGTCGAACAGGCACCGCCTGAAACTCTTTTCTACAATCCGCGCCACCCATACACCAAGGCGCTGATTGCCGCTCAACCCGAACCCGACATCAATCGCCCGATTGACCTGCAATTGGTTTCTCAGGGTGCCGGCGCGCCGGACAGTTGGGATGAAGCCTTTCGTTTCTCGGACACCGTGATACCCTCATTGGTGGAATTGGAACCGGGCCATAAGGTACGTTGCCATGTTTGATACCATTCGCCCTCTGCTGCTGGCTGCAATGCTGGCGTTTTCCGGGACCCTGTCCGCGGCGGCAGAGACAATCCCGACACCTCAGGAAAGCGCCTTCTGGAGCGCCGAGGTTGAAAGCGGCAATCTTCCGCCGGTGCAGGAGCGTTTGCCCAAGGACCCTCTGATCGTGGATCTGGCCGCAAAAGGAAGAGAATTCGGGAAACCGGGCGGTACTCTGCGCACCATGGTCACGCGATCCAAAGATATCCGGCAGATGGTTGTCTATGGTTATGCAAGGCTGGTCGGGTTCAACCAGGATTACGAACTGGTACCCGACCTGCTGGCCTCGTATGAAAACGAGGGCAATCGCAAATTCACCCTGAAACTGCGTGAAGGGCACAAGTGGTCGGACGGCTCACCCTTTACCTCGGAAGACTTCCGCTATTGGTGGGAGGACGTCGCCAACAACGAGTTGCTCAGCCCGTCTGGCCCACCTGATTTTCTGATCGTCGAAGGCAAAGCCCCCAAGGTCACGTTTCCTGATGAGACCACAGTGATCTTCGAATGGGATGACCCCAACCCGGACTTCCTGCAATCTCTGGCACAAGCACGACCACCGTTTATCTACCGACCGGCCGCGTTTCTGAAACAGTATCACGAGAAATACGCGGACGCGGAAGAGCTTGCCTTTCAGGTTGAAGATGCCCGGGTCAAAAGCTGGGCGGCGCTGCACAACAAGCTGGATAATCTTTACAAATTCGACAACCACGAACTTCCCACGTTGCAGCCGTGGCTGAACGCCAGCTCGGGCAAGAAAATCCGTCACAACTTTGTGCGCAACCCCTATTATCACCGCATCGACAGCAAGGGGGTGCAGCTTCCCTATATTGACGTGGTCGAGATGGAGATCGTCGCCCCCGGTCTTGTTGCCGCCAAGACCAACGCCGGTGAAAGCGATCTGCAAGGCCGTGGCCTTGCCTTCCGAGACGCGTCGATCCTGAAGAAAGGCGAAGCACAAGGCGGATACAAAACGCTGCTGTGGAAAACCGGCGTGGCCTCGCAGATCGCGATCTACCCGAACCTGAACTTCTCTGATGACGTCTGGCGCGATGTACTGAGGGACGTTCGCGTGCGGCGCGCCTTGTCGCTGGCCATCGACCGGCAGACCATCAATCAGGCCCTATATTTCAAACTCGCACACCCTGCCGCGAACTCGGTTCTTCCCGCCTCGCCCTTCTACAGTGAAGAAAACGCCGCGGCCTGGGCGCAATACGATATCGATCAGGCCAATGCGCTTTTGGATGAGGCTGGTCTGGATCAGCGCGACAAAAACGGCATTCGCCTGTTGCCTGACGGCCGTCCGATGGAGCTGGTGATCGAAACCGCAGGCGAGCGGCAGGAGGTCGAAAACGCCCTTCAGATCGTAACCGACACCTGGCGCGATATTGGGGTCAAACTGGTCATGCGCCCGCTGGACAGGGACATCCTGCGCAACCGCGTGTTCGCGGGCAACTCAATGGCGTCCGTCTGGTACGGTTGGGATGACGGCATTCCGCAGGCGCACACGTCCCCGGCTTATCTGGCCCCGACTGACCAGGTGTTCCTGGCCTGGCCAAAATGGGGGCAATACTACCAGACCGGTGGCGAAGCGGGTGAGGCCCCCGACATGCCAGAGGCGCAGCGCCTGATGGAATTGGCGCATGAATGGCAAATCGCCACGACCGATGAAGAACGCGCAACTGTCTGGAGCGAAATGTTGAACATCCACGCCGATCAGGTCTATGCCATAGGCATCCTGAACGGTGCTCCCCAGCCCATTGTGGTGTCAAACCGTCTGCGCAATGTTCCGGAACAAGCTATGTGGGCCTGGGAACCCGGTGCACATTTCGGCATTCACCGGCCGGACGAATTCTTTTTCGCCGACTGAGCAGGAGCAGCTAAATGATCATGCTGCGCTACGTGGTGTATCGCTTTTTCACGATGCTGCTGACTTTGTTGGTGGTCTCGGTTCTGGTTTTCGTAATCATCAACCTTCCGCCCGGCGACTATCTGAGCAACCAGATCGCCGAACTTCAGGCCTCGGGCCAGTCGGCGGGTGTCGCAAAGGCAGAGTTCCTGCGCGCTGAATATGCGCTGGATCGCCCCATGTGGGAACAATACCTGATCTGGATGGGTTTCTGGCCCGGACCGCACGGGTTTTCGGGGTTGATCCAGGGCAATTATGGCTGGTCTTTTGAATTCGACCGCCCCGTTTCCGAAATCGTAGGTGACACGCTTTGGTTGACGGTTGTGGTCAATCTGGCTGCGATCCTGTTTGTCTATGCCGTGGCACTACCATTGGGCGTTATCGCCGCCGCGCGGTCCCGGACATGGATCGATTATACCTCGGCCTTCGTGGGGTATCTGGGGCTGGCAACGCCGAACTTTTTGCTGGCGCTGATCCTGTTCTACTACGGCCACCAGTATTTCAACCTGCCGATCGGGGGCTTGATGGATCCAAGTTTCGAAGGCCAGCCGATGAGTTGGGAGAAATTGAAATCCATCCTCATCCACCTGATCGTACCGACCTTCGTCATCGGCACTTCAGGCGCGTCGGCGATGATGCAGCGTCTGCGCGCGAACATGCTGGACGAGTTGGGCAAACCCTACGTGGAAACCGCCATCGCGAAGGGCATGGCCCCGTCACGGATGCTGACCAAGTATCCGCTGCGGGTGGCCTTCAACCCCTTTGTCGCCGATATCGGCAACCTGCTGCCGTCGATGGTGTCCGGCTCGGTTCTGGTATCGGTCGTTCTGGGGTTGCAAACCATCGGCCCTACATTGCTGACTGCTTTGAAGACGCAGGATCAGTTCCTGTCCGCGTTCATCCTGATGTTCGTCGCCCTGCTGACGCTGATCGGCACGATGATTTCGGATATCCTGCTGGTGATGCTGGATCCGCGCATTCGGTATGAGGGGCGCGAAGCATGACTAACCGCCCTGACAACCGCTACGTCGATGATGCGCCGTTTGATCCGCAGGCCTCGATTCAGCAACTGGAACGCGCCGATCTGGATGCCCCCAACTGGGTTCTGGTCTGGCGCAAGTTCAAAACCCACAAGCTGGGCCTGATCTCGGGCGTCTTCCTGCTGTTTTGTTATCTTATGCTGCCCTTTGCGGGGTTTGTTGCGCCTTACGGGCCAAATGACCGAAACGGAGAGCACCTGTACGCGCCGCCACAATCGGTAAACTGGTTCCATGAGGGCGAATTCATCGGCCCACATGTCTATCCGATCGTCGCCGAAGCGGACCTTGAAACCTTCCAATGGAAGTTCGTCCCCGACACGGAAGACCCGCGCCCGATCCGGTTCTTCTGCGAAGGCTCTGAATACAAGCTGGCCGGTCTCATACCGTCGGACACACACCTGTTCTGCCCGCCGGAAGGAACCACGCTGTTCCTGTGGGGATCCGACCGGCTGGGCCGAGACATCTTCAGCCGTATTCTCTATGGCGCGCAGTTATCTCTGACGGTGGGTCTGATCGGTATCTCGGTGTCCTTCTTTCTTGGCATCCTGTTCGGTTCGATGGCCGGCTATTTCGGCGGGCGTATCGACTGGACCATCAACCGTGTCATCGAAATCCTGCGTTCGTTGCCGGAACTGCCGCTGTGGCTGGCCCTTTCTGCCGCCGTACCTTCGAACTGGAGCCCGGTCGCGGTGTTCTTCATCATTTCGATCATTCTGGGCATCCTTGACTGGCCGGGCCTGGCGCGCTCGGTTCGCGCGAAATTCCTGTCTTTGCGGGAAGAGGAATACGTCAGAGCCGCCGAGATGATGGGCGCAAGTTCGGGCCGTGTGATCCGCAAGCACCTGCTGCCCAACTTCATGTCGCACCTGATTGCATCGGCCACATTGTCGATCCCAGCCATGATCCTGGGGGAAACGGCGCTCAGCTTTCTTGGCCTCGGCCTGCGCGCACCTGCGGTCAGTTGGGGCGTGATGCTGAATGACGCGCAGAACCTCGCTTCGATCGAGATCTATCCCTGGACGGCAATCCCGATGCTGCCGATCATTGTCGTGGTGTTGGCGTTCAACTTCCTTGGTGACGGGCTGCGCGACAGTCTCGACCCCTATCAGCAATGAGTCTTCTGGCCACGCTTCCCGCTGCTGACAGCTATCACAGGGTCGGTGCCGGCGTTCTGCCAAGCGCCTTCGCCGTTTCCGAACTGGCCACCGCCAGTTTCGCAGCCGTGGGGCGGGAAATGGCCCGGTTGATCCAGGCTCTCAACCTGTCTCCGAAGACACCTGAGGTCACAATCGATCACCGGCTGGCATCTCTGTGGTTCGGCTATTCCTTCAAGCCGGATGGTTGGGACATGCCCAGTTTGTGGGACCCGGTCGCGGGCGATTACAAAGCCGCGGATGGCTGGATCAGGCTGCACACAAACCTGCCCCGCCATCGCTCTGCCGCGTTGAAAGTCCTTGGTACCCGGCCAGAGCGTGAAGCCGTGGCAAAAGCCGTCAGGTCTTGGGCAATCTCGGATCTGGAAACGGCGGTTGTTGCCGAAGGTGGGGTGGCCGCTGCCATGCGCAGCCGAGTGGAATGGCTTGATCATCCGCAAGGCCGCGCCGTGTCGCGTGACCCCTTGATCGGATGGCAGGGACCGCGCTATGTCAATTTGCGCGACAGACCTCGAGCTACCGCTGATCGGCCTCTGGCAGGGTTGCGGGTGCTGGATCTGACGCGCGTTCTGGCCGGTCCGGTTTCCACGCGAACACTTGCAGGGTTCGGAGCCGAGGTTTTGCGCATCGACCCACCTGGCTGGGATGAACCTGGGGTGATCCCTGACATCTCGCTGGGGAAACACTGCGCCTATCTTGACCTGAAATCCGAAACCGGCCTTGAACGTCTGCACGGGCTGTTGTCTCAGGCCGATGTGTTCGTACACGGGTATCGGCCCGGCGCGCTGGATGCACTGGGATTGACACGGGCCAAACGTGACAAGCTGGCTCCGAACCGGATCGAAGTCACGCTGGATGCCTATGGTTGGCAAGGTCCATGGTCGACCCGGCGCGGGTTTGACAGCCTTGTCCAGATGAGCGCGGGTATCGCCCATGCCGGGATGGGTTGGGCGAACGCGGACAAGCCGACCCCGTTGCCGGTTCAGGCTCTGGACCACGCAACGGGCTACCTGATGGCTGCTGCCGTCCTGTCCGCACTGGCCGAGGCCGCATCGGGCAATTCCATCATGCACGCACATCTCTCTCTGGCGCGTACCGCCGAACTTCTGGCCGTGCTCGGCAAGGACGACGCAGAATCCGCGCCCATCAGCCCGGCAACAACAGATTACGGCACGGCGACAGAGACTTCCGGCTGGGGGCCGGGCCATCGCCTCAACCCTGCGCTGAGGGTCGGCAAAGCGACGATGCGCTGGGATTTGCCTGCGTCGAAACTGGGCGCTTCGGACCCTGTCTGGCCACTCAACGCCAACTGACCATCCGCCGCGCGGGACGCGCGGCCGGGCCCAACGTTTTGGGTGGCGTCTCGTCAGAGACGCAGTCCAAAGCGACGGGAGCGCCCCTAACGATCATCGCCGCCTGGCCCGATATCGTCCAGATAATCCTCATCAATCGCCGCCTGCACCGCACCTGTCACGGCCTCACGTTGTTTGGGCGTCAGGTCATCGGCCTCTTTGCCATCCGCCAACCTCACGGTGACTTCGCGATGCGCGAATTTGATGCCTTCCCGCGCGAACAGCTCGCGAATTTCCTGATAGACCCTCTTGCGCACCAGCCACTGATCGCCCGGTTTGGTCATGAACTTGACCCGGATGATCATCGCTGAATCCTGCATTTCGATCACACCCTGAGACTTCAGCGGCTGTATGAAGTTTTCGCCGATCACAGGATCGCTCAGCAATTCCTGCCCCAGCTTCTTGATCAGCTTTCGCACCTTTTCCACGTCGGTGTCATAGGTCACGCGCAGCGGCAGTTTCATGATCACCCAGTCACGGGAATAGTTCGTCAGAACCTTGATTTCCCCAAAAGGAATCGTGTTCAGCGCGCCAAGATGGTGACGCAGCTGGAAGGACCGGACCGAGATTTTCTCGACCGTTCCCTTGACGTCTCCGATATCAATGTACTCACCCTTCCGAAAGGCATCATCCATCAGGAAAAACGCCCCTGAAAAGATGTCTCGCACCAGTGTTTGAGACCCGAAGCCAACGGCCAGACCAACCACACCGGCACCTGCAAACAACGGGCTGACATTGATACCAAGTTCCATGAGAACGATCAGCATGATCGTCACGACCACAACGGCCAGAATAGCGCCGCGGAACAATGGCAGCAGTGTCGCCAGACGGCTTTGGCCGCCTTCTCCGCCCTCATCGCCCAGTTCGGCCTCGGTGCCATCATCGACTTCTTCCGCTATTTTGCTGTCGATCCAGATCCGAAAGAAATGAAACAGAATATAGCCGATGAAGATGATGACCATCACGTCCAGCATGCGTGCAATCGGCAGGTCCTCGCTCCAGTCCGCATCGGGATACCAAATCACCACAAGGGCATAGGCACCGATCACAAAGGCCAGAATTCCAGCCACCCGGCGGGCCAGATCTTCATAGGTCAGAAGATACTGTTTGCGCTGTTCTGCCTCGGGCGTTTCCACGGGCTCGGCATCCGCTTCGGCAGCGGCGGTTTCTTCGTTTATCTCGTTGATCTTGCGTGAACGGTCAAAATACCGCTCTAGCACGTAGTTCATTGCACCATAGGCAACGACGACGGACATGAAGATCATATAGCTGCTTGCGATCAGCGGCAGCGGCGTGGGGTTCTCCAGTGCAAGATCAACCGCCAGACGGAACCAGCTGAACACGACATAGACGATCAGTGCAGGCGCCCAGCCGAAGGATACGAACCGCAACAACCAGGACACCTGATCCGGCGCTCTACCGCCACGGATTGCATTTGAAATGGCCCGGGCATTGAACAGGATCATCAGAATATTGCCCAAAGCGCCCACCATTGTCAGGCAGCCATAGACCATGGCGTAGACGTTGTAGTTCAGCCCGAAATCCGCAACCCAGGTCGAAAACAGAACAACCGTGATGTCATAGGTCGCGAGTGCCGAAGCCCACAGATACAGCCGCTTGGCGTCCCGGTCCGAGAACGGTGGCAGCCGGTATTGACTCAGGTAGGGTGACAAAACCATCCGCCACAGATCCGACACCGTGCGCGACAGGAAGAACGCCGTGAAGATCGCCGTGACCGTGAACTGGATCGAGATATCGTCTGCTTCGCCAAAAAACAGATATCCGACGATCAGGGCCATGAGCATGGCAAATATCGTCGCTCCGATACCCATCAGGAACCGGAACAGAAGGAAGGGCATCTTTTCACGGTAGCCCTGCGGTTCATCCTTGATCCGCGCAACAACCCAGCGGCGCGCGATGCGTTTTCCGTAAATCTCGATAGACAGCCAGCGCCCCAACAACAGGAAAAGGATGTTCCAGCCCAGAACTTCCACATAGGTCTGAATGCGACCGTCCGGGCTGGTCTGACGCAGGACATACTTCACTTCGAAAACCGAATACGGCAACGCCTCGAGCCGGGACTGCATGGACTCACGGAATTTCGAGAACCGCTCCTGCGCCTTCATCAGCTGCGATCCCTCACCCATGGGATTGTTCGAATCGCCCGCTGCATCATCCGCGCCCGCATCCGTGCTGCCGGCTGTTGTCACAACCTGCCCGGCGCTGTCGATGACGATCACACTTGCCCCGGCTTCACTGGCCGCGCGAATTGCCGCCGCCAAATCACTTTCTTGCGTGGCTTCAGACGAACTGCCCGAGCTATACCCCGGAATCAAGGACGACTGCGCTGAGACGCTGACCGGAAGTGCCAGAACAAAAGCCCAAAAAGCCAGAAATATTGCGGCCGGAAAGGTGTGTTTCATAGGGTTTTGCATCCAGTTTTTCCGATAGCGGTCAGATTACAGAAGCGTTTCAGGCAGTTCAAACACTCGGGCGCGCCCTGCTCAATATCGTGTTCCGGCGTGTTCTTGGCGCACCGCCTGATTCCGGATGTTTTCAATCTGGTCAAAATTGAATATGAACGGAGTTTGAAGGCCCTGCCCCTTTGCCAGTTCACCGGTTCTTTTGCGATCCCTCTCAAGCCTTGGTGCGACATGACGCGAAACCGTCAATATGCTGTTGCCAAATCGCAATGCTTGGAACATTTGCGGAAGAGCATTTCCTCCTTTGGCAAGCGTGACGGGGATATATACAGTAACGCTTGCAAACGCGCGGATTTCGAACCGGGATCAAGAAGACAGGCAACACGATGAGCCTAGGCAAAACCAATTCCAAACCGGGCCGCGCGCCGCGTATCCTGTTTTACAGTCACGACACGTTCGGACTGGGCCATCTTCGTCGGTCTCGGGCCTTGGCGGCCGCGATCACGCAGGCGGACCAAAGCGCGTCGGCGCTGATCCTGACGGGATCACCCGTGGCCGGACGGTTTACCTTTCCCCGTCGCGTTGATCACGTGCGCCTGCCCGGTGTCACCAAACGCGCAGACGGGTCTTATGCTGCACGCACGATCGGAATGGGCATCGAAGAAGTGACCGAATTGCGGTCGGGTCTGATTCAAACCGCTGTTCAGCAGTTCGACCCCGATGTTCTGATCGTCGACAAGGAACCGACGGGGTTCCGGGGTGAGCTGCTGCCGACACTGAAATACCTGCAAAAGAACTGCGGAACCAAAATGGTGCTTGGGCTGCGCGATGTTCTGGATGAACCCGAAGTCCTGGCCGCCGAGTGGGCGCGCAAGGAAGCCGTTGAAGCTACCGAACGGTTTTATCACGAAATCTGGGTTTACGGCTTGCAGTCGATTCATGACCCCACACAGGGGTTGCCGCTGAGCGCCGCGGCGCAGTCCCGCATCCACTGGACAGGATATCTGCGCCGCGATCTTGGTCCGGTCGGCGAGCCTCCGCAACAACCCTATATCCTGATCACGCCCGGCGGTGGCGGCGACGGCAAGGCGATGGTCAACCTTGTCCTGTCTGCATATGAAAAAGATCCGGATCTGTCGCCGCGCGCGGTTTTGGTCTACGGCCCCTTCCTGTCTGGCGAGTTGCGCGAAGATTTCGAAACCCGCGTTGCCGCATTGAACGGTCGCGTCACCGCCGTTGGTTTCGAATCCCAGATCGAAACACTGTTTGCAGGCGCCGAAGGCGTCGTCTGCATGGGCGGCTACAACACGTTCTGCGAGGTTCTGTCCTTTGACAAACGCGCCGTCATCGTCCCGCGCACCACGCCCCGTCTGGAACAGTGGATACGGGCCTCGCGTGCAGAAGGGCTGGGCCTTGTCCGAATGCTGGATGAAAACCGGGATGGCCTGACGCCCGAGGCGATGATCCGCGCCATTCGGGAACTGCCGCACCAGTCCCTGCCGTCCCAAGCCATCCAGAGCGGATTGCTGGACGGGCTGGACTATGTCACCGACCGCATCGAGAGCCTGCTGACCTGGGAACAGGAACGAGCCACCGGATGACCTCAGATTTTCCTAGATTGGCGGTTGTGGTCAAAGGCTGGCCACGACTGTCTGAAACGTTCATTGCGCAGGAACTTGTCGCCTTGCAGGATGTCGGGCATCATTTTGACATCTGGTCTTTGCGGCACCCGACCGACACGAAACGCCATCCTTTGCATGACCGTTTCACAGGGCAGGTCCGATACCTTCCCGAGTATCTTCATGACGAACCCAAACGGGTCTGGGCGGCACGGGCTTTGGCCCAAACGCTTCCCGGTTACGACAGGGCCTATCGGATCTGGCGTCAGGACTTGAAGCGCGACCCGACACCCAATCGCATCCGCCGGTTTGGGCAAGCCTGTGTTCTGGCCGCTGAATTGCCTGCCCGGACGCAAGGGTTGTACGCTCATTTCATGCACACGCCGTCTTCCGTTACCCGTTACGCCGCCATCATGCGCGGATTGCCGTGGAGTTTTTCGGCTCATGCCAAGGATATCTGGACGTCGCCGGATTGGGAAAAACGTGAAAAGCTGCAAGCCGCATCCTGCGGGGCCACGTTCGGCGCCACCTGCACGGCCATCGGAGCCGAGCATCTGCGCAGCCTGGCCGATGACCCCAAGCGCGTGGACCTGATCTATCACGGTTTGGACCTGTCTCGCTTTCCCAAGCCCCCAACGCGAAACCTGCGGGCTGCGGGCAGTCCTTTTCACATGATTTCCGTCGGGCGGCTGGTCGAGAAGAAAGGCTTCGATCGTCTGATCGCGGCCTTTGCATTGCTGCCCGATGACCTGAACTGGCACTGGACCCATATCGGCGGTGGCGCGTTGGGTGACGCTTTGCGGGCACAGGCGAACGCAGCCGGCATCGCGAACCGGATCACCTGGAAAGGGGCCTGCGACCAGCCCGAAGTCATCGAAGCGATGCGTGATGCCGACCTGTTCGTTCTGCCCAGCCGCATCGCGAAGGACGGAGACCGCGACGGGTTGCCGAATGTGTTGATGGAGGCCGCGTCTCAGCTGTTGCCAATCCTGTCGACTCCGGTCTCGGCGATCCCCGAGTTTATTGAAACCGGAACACATGGGGTTTTGTCCGATGACGACCCCTCTGCACTTGCAGAAGCCATGGAACGTTTGTCAGCCAATCCGCAGCAAGCGTCAAAGATGGCGCATGCGGCCTATGATCGCCTGATCGCCGAGTTCAGGATGGCCCCCGGCATCGCACGGCTGTCTGAACGCCTCAATTCCATGTGCATGGAAAACGCGTAATGGCGCGGGTCGCGTTTTATGCCCCGATGAAATCTCCTGACAGCCCGAAACCTTCGGGCGACCGTGAAATGGCCCGGAATCTTATGCAGGCGCTGACCGCCGAGGGTGATACGGTCGATCTGGCGTCCGACTTGCGCATCTATGACAAAAGCGGCGACGAAGACCTGCAACATGCCCTGAGGCGTGCGGCAGAAGAAGAAGCGAAACGACTTATTTCTGACATGCCATCAGATACCGGTCTGTGGGTGACCTACCACAACTATTACAAGGCACCTGACCTGCTGGGCCCTCGGGTTTGCAAGGCGCGTGGCATTCCCTATGTGCAGCTGGAAAGCACCCGCGCATCAAGCCGGTTAAGCGGGCCGTGGGCTGAGTTTGCCAGGGCTGCGCATCAGGCCTGCGATGCAGCGGATGTGATCTTTTATCACACGGCCAACGACCTGATCACTTTGGAGCGGGATCGTTTTGGCGATCAGGCTTTGGTCGAATTGCCTCCGTTCCTGCCAATGGCCGAATTGCCCCCCGCCGCCATCGGGGGCAAACCCATGCTGACCGTCGGCATGATGCGGCATGGGGACAAGCTGGCGTCCTATCAGATATTGTCCGAGACCCTGGCGCATTTGACCGGGGACTGGCACCTGAACATCGCAGGAGACGGCCCGGCGCGCAGGCAGGTTGAAGCCCTGATGGCACCATTCGGACAGCGGGTGCGTTTTCTGGGTCAGCTTGACCGAGAAGAACTGCAACGCGCCTATCAACAGTCATCTCTGCTTGCATGGCCCGGAGTGAATGAAGCTTACGGGATGATTTACCTTGAGGCGCAGGCCGCGGGATTGCCTGTCGTCGCGCAGGATCGGCCCGGTGTACGCGATGTTTTGTCCCCTGCGGCCTATCCGTCTGTCGAAAGCGGTGCCAGGGGATTTGCGGAAGGCATGCAGGCCCTTCTTTCGGATTCCATGCTGCGCCACTCTCTCGGCGCTGCGGCACGCAACTACGTGGCAGAGCGCCACCTGATGCCACAGGCGACCGAGCGCTTGTGGGCAACCCTCCGACCCCTGCTGAAGGACGCATCATGACCCGGCTTGCACTGCTCCGCCACGGGCACACCCATTGGAACCGCGCGGGACGGATCCAGGGGCGCAGCGACATACCGCTGGACGATGACGCCCGAGCCGAATTGGCGGGCTTTGGATTGCCGCAGGACTGGGCCAGGGCTGACATCTGGTCCAGCCCCCTGCACCGCGCCAGTGAGACGGCGCAAATCGTGACCGGTCGCGACCCGAACACCGCGGACGCGTTGACCGAGATGAACTGGGGCGATTGGGAAGGTCAGCGCGGGGTCGACCTGATCGCGGACACATCCAGCGGATATCGTCATATCGAGCAATGGGGTTGGGATTTCCGTCCACCAAACGGAGAAAGCCCGGCCGAGGTTCGGGACAGGCTTCGCCCCTGGATGTCCGCGCTGCGGCAGGATACGGTCGCGGTCTGCCATATCGGTATCATGCGGGTCATTCTGGCTTGGGCATGGGGTTGGAATTTCGAAGGACCTGCCCCCTTCAAGATCAAACGCAATCGGCTGTATATCGTCGACATGAAGACCATGACCGCCGACGCCGACCCCGTTCGCCTGATCAAATACGAGGCCCCGCAATGAAGGTGATGATCATCGTCACGCACCTGTTGGGCACCGGGCATCTCAGCCGGGCGCTGACATTGGGGCGGGCCTTTCGGGATGATGGCCACGACGTCATGGTCGTGACGGGTGGCATGCCAGCGCCGCAATTGGACAGCACGGGCATGACCCTGTTCGGCTTGCCGCCGCTCAGGTCGGACGGAACCAACTTCACCCGATTGCTGACCGACAGCGGCGACGAGGCTGACGCGGCCTATCACGCCACGCGCGAGGCCGCCCTGGTGCAGGCGGTGAACAGCTTCCAGCCGCAGATACTGATCACCGAGCTTTACCCCTTTGGTCGCCGATCACTGTCGGCCGAGTTCGATGCGGCCCTGAATGCGGCGATCGCGTTGCCTGAGCGTCCCGTCATTCTCGGATCGATCCGGGACATTCTGGCTCCGCCCTCCAAACCTGCCAAAGTCGAGCGCGCGGATGAAATCGTGTCCCGGTATTATGACGGCATTCTGGTTCATTCCACCGAAAGCGTTACGCCCCTGTCGGTCAGCTGGCCGGTGTCGGAGCGACTGGCCAAGCGACTTCACTACACTGGCTTTGTGGCGCCTGCATTGCCCCGACCGCACCCCGACGCGGCGGGTCAGAATGAAATCCTGGTCAGCGCTGGCGGCGGATCCGTTGGGCAACCGATCTTTCGCGCGGCCATCGAGGCCGCCCGAAAGATGCCCAACAGGCGCTGGCGCCTGCTGGTCGGTGGAACGGATGCGAAGGCGCGGATCGCGGAATTGTCCCGGATGGCCGAAGGTGCTTCGGTTGTTCTGGAACCTGTGCGGCCGGATTTCCGCCAGATGCTGCCCCTTGCAGCGGCATCGGTAAGCATGTGCGGCTACAACACTGCCATGGATATCCTTCAAAGTGGTACCGCCGCCGTGTTTGTGCCTTTCGACGACGGCAAAGAGGTGGAACAGGGGCTGCGCGGGCAGAGCCTGTCCGATCTGCCCGCAATCGAAGTTCTGGAAAGCAGAGCGTTGAGCGGGGCGGCATTGGCGCAGGCGGTGGAGCGTGTCGTGGCCGACGGCCCCCGTGTACAACAGGATTTCGGTTTTGACGGGGCCATCCAATCCGTTCACATCGCCAAGCGCCTGCTGGAGCAGCGTACATGAACCCCGACTGGCGCCCACTTGATATCGAGTTGAACCATTGGCGTGCCGAAAGCTTGCCCTTGCCTCTGTGGTGGCGCGATGATGATGCCATTGCGCCAACACCGCAATTGGACCGCCTTTCCGTGCTGGCCGACAAACTGGGCCTGCCCGTGCATCTGGCCGTCATCCCACGCGACGCGACGCCTGCGCTGGCGGAATACGTTGCCGGGCGCACGTCACTTGTTCCGGTCGTGCACGGGTGGGCGCATACAAACCATGCGCCCCGTGGTGAGAAGAAGGCCGAGTTTCGGCTCGACCGTCCGCTGGACGTGATGGTGACGGATGCGCAGGCCGGGATGGCGCGCCTTCGGTCCTTGTTTGGTGACAATGTGCGACAGATGTTCGTGCCCCCCTGGAATCGCATTGCGCCCGAGATGGCCAAACAGTTGCCAAAGCTGGGATACCGTATCCTGTCCACCGCAACGCCCCGCAAATCGCGTCTGGCCGCACCGGGGCTTGAGCAGATCAACACCCACCTTGACCCGATCGACTGGCGCGGGTCGCGCGGCTTGATCTCACCCGACGCCCTGATCGCACAGACTGTTGGTCTTCTGCGAGACCGACGCGAAGGCCGTTCAGACAACACGGAGCCCTTTGGCATATTGACCCATCATCTGGTCCATGACCAGGGCATCTGGGCCTTTACCGAGGCCCTGCTGAACAAATTGCTGAGCGGGCCTGCCACTGCTTGGATCGCGCCAAAGAACGAATGAGGACATCACCATGAGCCGATTGGATTCCATGCTGCGCCGACTGACGGCCCAACGTGACGGACTGAACTGGGCAGCCGAGCGGATCAGCGGTCAGCCGGGCGATGTGCTGGACATGGGGTTGGGCAATGGCCGCACCTATGATCACCTGCGTGAAATCCTGCCAGAACGCCGGATCTGGGTGATGGACCGGGTCCTGCAATGCCATCCGGACAGCACCCCCCCGGCCGAGGATTTCCTGATGGGTGAAGCCGAACCAATGCTGCACAGACTGGCAGCCGGCGGGCATCGGATCGCGCTGGCGCATTACGATTTCGGACGCGGCATCAAGCACGAGGACGTTGCCGAAGCAGAGCGGCTCAGCCCGCTGATCGCGAAAGTCATGCAGCCCGGAGGGTTGTTGATTTCAGGTCAGCCCCTGGTCGGCTTTGCCCAGATCCAGGGGCCCAGGACAATCGCCCCGGACCGTTACCTGTTCTACGCGGCCTGATTACGCCACGCGTCGACCGCGCACCCAGACCGAACTCGGGACGGGTACACCCGCGCGTATCCGGAAGCGGATGACATCAGCGCGGGCGCCGGCGCGCAATTCACCCCGTTCCTCCAACCCTGCCGCCCGAGCCGGAGCCAGCGTTACCGTCTTCATCCCGCGTGCCATGTCGCCCCAGATTTCGCCCAGCCTAACCGCCGACAGCAACAAGGCCGACGGCACATAATCCGAAGACAGGATGTCCAGATACCCAAGCTGGGCCAGCTCACAGGCCGCAACATTGCCAGAATGCGATCCCCCACGGATTATGTTCGGCGCACCCATCATGATCTGAATGTCGTTTTCGTGGCAGGCGCGTGCCGCCTCGACGGTCGTGGGGAACTCGGCCAGACGGATGCCGTGACCTGCGGACACTTTCACCTGATCTTCCGTCGTGTCGTCATGGCTGGCCAATACTGCTCCGAAACGGCAGGCCGCCTTGACAGCTTCGACCTCGTGCAGATCGCCATTGCGATCTCGAAGCCCTTTCAGTTGCGCCACGTGCTGAAAGTACATGTCATCGTCCATGGCATATTTGGCTTTCAGATAGGTCTCCAGCTTGCCCACATCGCGAAACTGACGCTGTCCGGGTGTGTGATCCATTATGGACACAAGCCCAACCCTGTCTTCCTGTCCAAATTCGTTCAGCTCTTCAACCAGAGTTTCCGAACACACCTCGGCCCGCAAGTGCAGAAAGTGGCTGATCCTGAGCGCGTCCTGTTCGCGCAGGTCCCACAACTCCTGCGACAGGCCACGGGCGTACTTCCCGTACCGCCGCGCGCCCGACGGGATCGATCCAACCCGCATGGCATCGAACACTGTCGTGATACCGGTGCTGGCCAATTCCGCATCATGCGCAAGAATGGCGGCGGCATGGGGCCAGTTCACCTGTGGACGCGGTTGAATGTGACGTTCAAGGTTGTCCGTGTGCAACTCGACAAGGCCGGGGCTGACATAGTCGCCCTCGCAGTCTATCGCACCCGCGGGAACCCCGTTTCCGGTGTCGATTTCAGCGATGGTCCCACCCACGATCCGGACACTGCCGGTTACGGTTTCATGCGGCAATACAAGCGTGGCATTGGCAAGGATCAAGTCTTCTGTCATCTGAACTTCACGCATGTTGAGACCGAGGCAGGCCACGCAAAAGGAGGCCGATATGACATTCACGCGATACGCGATCTATTTTGCGCCACCGGCGGGCGCGGAATGGGCGAAATTTGCAACCAGCTGGCTGGGTTGGGACATGGAGGCGGGAAAGCCGGTTGCCCATCCGATTGTCGAAGGCATCGACGTTGCCGCTGTCACGGAGGTGCCGCGCAAGTACGGGCTGCACGCGACGCTGAAGCCACCGTTCAGACTGCGCGACGGCAAAACGTTCGAAGCCCTGCAAGAGGCGTGCATATCGCTCGTCTCCCGCCAACCGACTGTGTCGCTGGGTGGCCTCGAGATCGCTCGGTTTGGCCGCTTTCTGGCCTTGCGCCCGCTGGGTGAGACGCGGGCGCTGAATGCGCTTGCCGCGGCCTGTGTTCGGGAACTGGACAGTTTTCGTGCGCCTACCTCCGAGGCCGAACTGGCCCGCCGCCGCGCCGCCGGGTTGACCCCAGAGCAAGACGCCAACCTGGTTCAGTGGGGCTATCCTTACGTACTGGACGCGTTCCGCTTTCACATCACGCTGAGCGGCAAGCTGGACAAACCAACCCTGAGAGCAACTCGAAACGCGCTGCAAACCCATCTGGCCCCATTGCTGCCGCAGCCCTTCCAGATCACGGATCTGGCCCTTGCGGGCGAGGCTGAGGACGGGCGGTTTCACCTGATCCATCGCTACGCGCTCTCCGGTTGAAGCTGCGAAAGGATTTCGGCAACCGTATCTTCCATCGCACCAGAGTTGTCGATTTCCAAGACCCGGTTCAAACCGTTGGGCAAAGACGTTTGGGCCCGGTCCAGACGCCGCGTCTGTTCCGCCTTGCTTTCCCGCCCTCTTAAGGACAGGCGTTCGGACAGAACCTCGGGCTTTGCCGTCAGGGAAATCACGATCAGATCACCAAACACTTCCTGCGCCTGAAGCAACACCGTTCGTGACAGGTTGACCAGAACGGCCTCGGCCACCTGCCGCTGCCGCGTGATCGTCTTCGGTACGCCGTAACAAAGCCCATGCGCACGCCAACTCAGCGCAAACGCACCATCCCGTTCCATCCGCTGAAATGTTTGGACCGAGACCCGGTCGAAATCTTCGCCGTCTTCGCCTTCGGGGCGGGTAATCACCCTCCGCAGCTGCTGAACACCCGACGCCCGGGCCACCAACGCGTTCATTATACTGTCCTTTCCGACACCCGAAGGGCCGACGACCGCTATGACCGGAGCAAGCGTCATGCAGCCTTCCCCGGCGTGAAGTCCGAGACATCGACCTCGCGGTCACAGACCCGTTCGCGTGCGTCGAGATCATGAAAAATCCCGACAATCGTCACGCCCTTGTTCTTGGCCTCTTCGATCAGGGACAAAACGGTTTCCCGGTTCTGTGCATCCAGGCTTGCCGTCGGTTCATCCAACAGCATTGCCGGATATTCGGGCGCAAAGCCCCGCGCGATGTTCACTCTTTGCTTTTCGCCGCCCGAGAAGGTCGTTGGGCTGAGGGTCCACAGGCGTTCGGGAATATTCAGCCGCTTCAGCAACCCGGCTGCCCTGTCCATTGCCACTTGTCTGTCACAGCCCACGGCCAGCAGCGGCTCGGCCACAACGTCCAGCGTCGGCACCCGGGGCACGACCCGCAGGAACTGGCTGACATAGCCCAGAGTGTCACGACGCAGCAACAGGATCTGTCGCGGTTCAGCCCGGGCCACGTCCAACCCGGCAACCAGCACCTGACCAGAGGCCGCCAGATAGTTGCCGTAGATCACCCGCATCAGCGTGGATTTGCCTGCGCCCGACGGCCCGGTCAGGGCGACGCACTCACCCGGCTCCGCTTTCAGAGACGCGCCTTTCACCACCGGGATCGTGGCGCCGCCCTGATTGTGCAGGGTGAAGCTTTTGCTGACATCAACAAGTTCAATCATCGCTTCATCTTTCCCCAAAGCCTCAAACCTGCAAAACGCTGGACACCAGCAACTGCGTATAGGCATGTTGCGGGTCGTCCAGTACCTGATCCGTCAGCCCGGCCTCGACCACGCGACCGCTTTTCATCACCATCAACCGGTCCGCCAGCAGACGCACCACGGCAAGATCATGGGTGACGATGATCGCGCTCAACCTCATTTCACGCACGAGTCCACGCAACAAATCCAGTAAACGCGCCTGTACCGACACATCCAGACCACCGGTCGGTTCGTCCATGAACACCAGCCGAGGACCTGTCACCAGATTGCGCGCGATCTGCAAACGCTGCTGCATCCCCCCCGAAAACGCGCAGGGGCGGTCATCGACGCGGCTCTCGTCAATTTCGACCCGGGCCAGCCAGTCAATGGCCTTGCCCCGAATGCTGCCATAGTGGCGACCGCCGACGGCCATCAGCCGCTCGCCAATGTTGCCTCCTGCGCTGACAGACATCCGCAATCCGTTGCGCGCGTGTTGATGGACAAAGGCCCAGTCGGTGCGGCTCAGCATCCGGCGCTCTGGCTCGGACATTGTGACCGTATCGACCGGGCCGTCTGCACGGGTATCAAAAACCACCTGCCCGGCGTCAGGCTTCAGAAGACCGGCCATACAGTTGAGCAAGGTCGACTTGCCGGACCCACTTTCACCAACGATTCCCATCACTTCTCCGGGGAAGAGATCAAAATTCACATCCGCGCATCCGATCCGGCGGCCATAGCGTTTTTCAACGCCCTTGACTTGCAACAAAGGAGTCATTGCGCGTTCTTTCCGGCCAATCGGCCTGCATGCCCCGCCTCACGGAGTGACCGGCAGTAATCCGCGTCGGAACAGACAAACATCCGGTTGCCCGCGTCATCCAAGATGACCTCATCCAGATAGCTGTCTTCGGCCCCGCACAGGTCGCAGGGATGATCGGCCTTGGTGGCCTCGAACGGATAGTCCTCGAAATCGAGGCTCACGACCCTGGTATGCGGTGGCACCGCATAAATGCGCTGCTCGCGCCCGGCGCCAAACAGCTGGATCGCGTCCATCTCAAGCTTTGGATTGTCGAATTTCGGAATTGGGGACGGGTCCATCACATAGCGCCCCGACACCTTCACCGGATAGGCATAAGCGGTCGAAATCGCCCCGTGCTGGCTGATATCCTCGTACAGTTTCACGTGCATCAGCCCGTATTCCTCAAGACTGTGCATCTTGCGCGTCTCGGTCTCTCGCGGTTCAAGAAAGCGCAGAGGTTCCGGAATCGGCACCTGATAAACGATGATCTGGTCTTCGCGCAACTTCGCCTCGGGGATGCGGTGGCGGGTCTGAATGATTGTGGCCTTTTCCGTCTTTTCCGTGGTGGCGACCCCTGCGGTGTTTTCAAAGAACTTGCGGATGGATACGGCGTTGGTCGTGTCGTCTGCGCCCTGATCGATCACCTTGAACGTATCCTCGGGCGTCAATACCGCGGCTGAAACCTGTACGCCCCCGGTACCCCAGCCATAGGGCATCGGCATCTCGCGACTGGCAAACGGCACCTGGTACCCCGGGATGGCCAAGCCTTTGAGGATCGCCCGCCGGATCATCCGCTTGGTTTGTTCGTCCAGATAGGCGAAATTGTATGCGCTCATAAGCAGCCTCTTTCTGCAAGAGCACGTTCCAGCGCGTGCGGCGCGGAGAAGTGGATCCCATCCATGCCCACAGCACGCGCGCCTTCGACATTGTGCAGCCCGTCATCGATGAAAATGCAGTTCTCAGGTAAAAGCCCGGCCCGCTTGCACAGCAGATGGAAAATCTCTGGCTGAGGCTTCAAAAGCTTTTCCTGCCCCGACACGACGGTGACACCAAACACTTCGCCCAATTCAGGATGTGCCCCCACCCCGACAGGCCAGGTTTCCGCTGACCAATTGGTGATCGCGTGAACCGGAGTGCCCTTTTCTTTCAACCGATAGAGCACCTGCCAGGTCCCCTCGATCTTTTGCGGAACGGTTCTGGCATAACGTTCAACGTAAACACTGAGGCGCTGCCGATCTTCCGCATTATCCAGTTCAGCGGCCAGATCGGCGAACATCTCTCCTCCATCGGCCCTCAGGTTGCGTTCGGGGAAATTGATGCGCGTCAGGAATTCTGCCACCGCCTCGCGGCTGCCCATCTCCTCCAGCCATGCCAGATGCGGATCCCACTGGACCAGCACGTTTCCGATATCAAAAACGACGGCTTTCATTCCACGGCCTCCTCTGACATGCGCTCTTGGGCCTTTCGGCGCAGTTTGCGGAGCAGTTCCAGCTCGGACTGGAAATCGACGTAATGCGGCAGTTTGATATGTTCGAGAAAGCCGGTAGCCTGAATGTTGTCCGCATGACTCAGGACAAATTCTTCATCCTGCGCGGGCGCGCCCACGTTGTCTTCACCCAACTCTTCCCACCGCAAGGCCCGATCGACCAGTGCCATCGCGATGGATTTTCGTTCAGACTGGCCAAAGACCAGCCCATAGCCGCGCGTGAACTGCGGCGGTTCCGTTTTCGAACCGGTGAACTGGTTCACCGTTTCACATTCGGTCAGCTCGACCTCGCCGATATCGATGGCAAAGCCCAGCTCGGGGATGTCCAGCTCAACCACGACCTTGCCGATACGCAATTCTCCGACAAAGGCGTGGTTGCGGGCGTAACCGCGCTGGGTCGAATAAGCCATGCCCAGCACAAAACCCTCGTCCCCACGGGTCAACGACTGAAGGCGCACCGGGCGGGTGGACGGGAACTCCATCGGTTCACGGGTCAGATCGCCCGGAACGTCATCGCGGGCCGGTTCATCCTGAATGATACCCTCATCCTTCAGGAATGCGGTAATATGTGGCGTCGGTTCCAGCCGCACGGGGCCTTCAGGCGCCTTTGGAATTTCGCCCTCGGCCGCCAGCTTGAAATCCAGCAGTCGGTGGGTGTAGTCGAAGGTTGGCCCCAGAACCTGACCACCGGGAACATCTTTGAACGTGGCCGAGACCCGGCGATCACAGACCATGTCGCCGGTTTTGACGGGATTGGAACAGCCGAAACGAGGCAGGGTCGTGCGGTAAGCGCGGACGAGGAAAACCGCTTCGATCAGATCGCCGCGTGCCTGTTTGATCGCCAGCGCAGCAAGGTCGGGATCGTACAGCGACCCCTCGGCCATGACCCGGTTCACCGCAAGGCTCAACTGTTCACGGATCTGCGCAAGGCTCAGTTCCGCGACATCTGTTGCACCGCGGCGTTCTTCGGCAAGCCACGCATGGGCATTCTCGATGGCTTTTTCGCCTCCTTTGACAGCGACATACATGGCTTACCCCCTGGACCTGATTTGCGTGCTACGCGGCAGAGCCGCGACCGCCTCACCGCAGGTAAAGAAAAAATCACACCCCAAAGGGTAAAGCAGCGCATTGTTCTGAAGAGCCTGAACATCCGGCAGAGAAAGCCGCGCCGTGTCCCGGATGCCGGGGCCGCTCAGAACCGCACCATTCTGCTCCAGCCGCCTGCATTCCACAACAAGCGTCGCGGACCGGTCCGGGTATTCCGGCGTCCCGATACGATAGGTTTTGAGCGGCGCCAATGCATCCCACGTGCCAAGGGCAAAATCAGCCTCTTCCGCCGCCACTATCGGTGCACCCGTGTGAAAGGTCAGCCATTCGCGCACCGAACCGGTATCGGCTTCACCCGCCAGGTGAACATTTGTCTCGGCGTCGCAAAGCGTCAGAAGCAGCGTGCCAGCCGCGACGGACAAGGGCGCAGGTGGTTCACAGCCAGCCAGCGCGCGGATTTCACCCGGACGCGCCATGACGGTCATGGCCGCGCGGAATGCATGTGCCGCGTCGATAGCTGCGTCTTGAAAGCCCCCCAAGAACCGCATTTGATCAGGCATCAGTCTTCCCCCGAACCAGCGTGAAAAACTCGACCTTGGTGGCCGCTGCCTTTGCGGCGCGCGCTGTCTTGATCGACTGCATTTGCAGCCTCAGCGGATCAAGCAGCCGTGTCTGCAAATCATCAGCGGCGGCCGTCTGCATCATCGCATCAATCAGTGCCGCGGCTTCTGCCTTGGATTTCGACCTGCCCTGAACATATCCGTGACCGACCGTACCATCCTGCAACACGACCGAGCAGCGCGTAACGGTCATTTCACCCAGGTTGAACAAAGCGCCGGTTCCTCCGATGCGGCCACGCACCATGACACCACCCACTTCGGGCCTGCGCAGCCATTCGAAACTCGGGCAATCCTGAATGCCGTCCCACAGCGTCATCAGGGCGACGTCCGGCGCGCGCGCCAGCAGACCCATCCAATCCTTCCGCGCCTTGATCCCGATTTCCGCCTGATTTGCCATCAAAGCCTCTTGGACAGGTTGTCTAGTTGAACTATACAACTAGACAAATACTAACTGACAGGTTGTCAAAACGCAATCTGCGACCGTTTGAAGGTTTGGTGAAATGAGCAAAACGCCGATCTGGAAAAGTATTGCCCTGCGCCTGACGTCGGACATCGCCGAGGGACGATATCAAACCGGAGATCGCCTACCGACCGAAGCCCAGCTGGCCGCCACCTATGGCGTCAACCGCCACACTGTGCGGCGCGCTTTGGCTGACATGTCTGATCAGGGTCTGGTACACGCTCGGCGCGGTGCGGGCGTTTTTGTTGCGGCACGGCCAACGGATTATCCGATCGGCAAAAGGGTGCGCTATCACAAGAACATCTCGGCCAGCGGCAAGATGCCGGGCAAGAAAATCCTGGCTTTGACCACGCGCGTCGCCGATGAAGCCGAAGCCAAAGCCCTGGGCCTGAACAAGGGCGATCCAGTGCACGTCTATGACGGATTGTCCCTGGCGGACGGGCAACCCATAGCCTTGTTTCAGAGCGTTTTCCCCGCGGAACGGTTTCCGGATATCTTGCAGACTTTGACCGAAACCCAGTCGGTGACCAAAGCGCTGCACGCCTGCGGCGTCAGGGATTACGTCCGCGTGTCGACTCGCCTGACCGCGCGCGGGGCGACCGCCACGCAGGCTCTGCAACTTCGATTGTCTGAAGGTGCTCCTGTTCTCTTCTCGATCGGCGTCAATGCCGACCCGGATGGACGACCAGTCGAGTACGGCCGTACAGTTTTCGCGGGTGAGCGTGTAACGCTGACCCTGAGCGAGACATAAGCCAACAAGGCTTCTCAGCCGCTTCCGACCGCCGGTCCCTGGTCTCAGCCCATTGGGTCAGATGCCACGCGCTGAGAGTTTTGTGCCGGCACAGCGTTTGCGGGGGCTATCCATCCCATCGGCTCACAGGTATACGCATCCGCGACTCTTCAGCTGATACGAGGCCACCATGAGCTTTGACCGCACCATCAAGATCGCGCCGTCTATCCTGTCCGCCGATTTCGCCAATTTCGGGCAGGAAATTCAGGCCATCGAAGCACAGGGCGCAGACTGGGTTCATGTGGACGTGATGGACGGCCATTTCGTTCCAAACCTGACCTTTGGCCCTCCAGCCGTGAAAGCCTTTCGCCCGCATGTCAAAACCGTCATGGATGTGCATCTGATGATCACGCCGGTCGATCCCTACATCCAGGCCTATGCCGATGCCGGAGCGGACATTCTGACCGCACATGTCGAAGCTGGCCCCCACACCCATCGCACCTTGCAGGCCATTCGCGGTGCCGGAATGAAAGCCGGCGTTGCCCTGAACCCCGGCACCCCCGCCGAAGCGGTCGAACATCTGCTGGACCTCACGGATCTGGTTTGCGTGATGACCGTGAACCCCGGCTTTGGGGGCCAGAAATTCATCGACATGACCGGCAAGGTCAAAAAACTGCGTCAGATGATCGGTGATCGTCCGGTGCATATCGAGATTGACGGTGGCGTCGACCCGAATACCGCCCCGCTGGTGGCCGCGGCGGGTGCGGATGTGCTGGTGGCCGGTTCCGCGGTGTTCAAGGGCGGATCGGTAGACACGCCTGATGTCTACGGTGAAAACATCCGTGCCGTTCGGGCGGCGGCTGAATCAGCACTGTCCTGATTTGCAATCACCAGCGGCTGTCGGCAAGACCGTCAGCCGCCGGTTTGGATCACAGCCCTTGCCAAATAGGGGCTTCAATCCGCGCGGACCGCGCCCACATGAGACGCTCTGCCCGTTTCCTTGACGTTGCGGTAAGAGGGGGACAGGCGCGCATCGCCATCCCACGTCGCGCCCAAAAAGCGGATATCACCCCGCCTTGGTGTTCTTGTTTGAGAACGCGCGCGTGTTGGTGGGGTTGGTAGAGTTTGGTAAGGGGGAAGTTGGAAGCAATCAGAGCCAATCAATCAGTATCTTCCAAGATGAATTTCGTACAGGATTCATCACTGGGTATTTTGGACCAACCTTCAGATGTAAGTTCGAACATTTCAACTCGACTAAGTGTGTAGACAATTGCAGGAAATACCAATGGACGGCCTTTTACGATTACTTGCGTGCCATATCTATACTCAAGTGCTTCTAGCTCATCTCTAAAATATGACTGGTCTGGGTCGAAAATAGTCGCAAGCACCTGAACTCCTATCCTCTCGCCTTCCTGAAAATTAGCGTAGTCACTTCCCGAAAAGGGGATGTGGTACTTAACAGGCGTGGCAACGTCCGAATGTAGCGTTACCCAAGTGGTCTTTTCCTTTTCTAAGTCGAGGCCTAGGAGCGCGCTGCCTTCACCGTCATTATTTGTAATGTCTTGGGCTGTTTGGTATTCCGCGAAAGTTTCCCAATGCGCTCCGGTCCAGAAGTCTCTATTAAAGCAACGCACAAAATCGAATGTGAAATAGTTTGCTGCAGCTAAACGATTAATTCCATTGTTTCTGACCTTCCACTCAAACTCAAAATGTTCAAACTCACCTGAATACCGCCCTTCGACAAATTCAGGTGATACATCTGGTGAAAATCTTTCGAGTAAAAAGCGCTTTATTCCAAAGTCATCCATCTTGTCCTTAGACGAAATTGACCTTTCTTGGTTATAAACTGACTGAGTTAGCACAATCGTTTGCTTGTTTAAGATTATTAGTTGCCATCCCAGAAAACCCAATCCCAACAATGAGATCAAAACACCCAAGCCAACAAGCCGCAATTCATACTTCTTGTATCGCAGTTCTAACGCCTCAGTCAGTTCTCCTTTAGCATTTTGAAGTGGCAACTTGGGCCCACTTTCTTCAATATCAGTCTCGCCTTCCTCCACCCAATCTACTCCTTGTCGCAGACTACTTTAACAAATGCCGATGCAGTTTATTGCCGTTCAACAGTCGAAGCAATAAATCACAGCAACAAAAAGGGCGCCCCGCGGGACGCCCTTTCCGTCTGATCATTCGCTTGCGCGAATTATTCAATAATTTTCGACACGACGCCTGCGCCGACGGTGCGGCCGCCTTCGCGGATGGCGAAGCGCAGACCGTTTTCCATGGCGATCGGGGCGATCAGTTCGACGCCGAACGACACGTTGTCGCCGGGCATGACCATCTCGGTGCCTTCGGCCAGGGTCACGGTGCCGGTCACGTCAGTCGTACGGAAGTAGAACTGCGGACGGTAGTTCGCGAAGAACGGAGTGTGACGGCCGCCCTCTTCCTTGGTCAGGATATAGGCTTCGGCTTCGAACTTGGTGTGCGGAGTCACCGAACCCGGCTTGCACAGAACCTGGCCACGCTCAACGCCGTCACGGTCAACACCACGCAGCAGCGCGCCGATGTTGTCGCCCGCTTCGCCGCGGTCCAGCAGCTTGCGGAACATTTCAACGCCGGTGCAGGTGGTCTTGGTGGTGTCGCGGATGCCGACGATTTCGATCTCGTCGCCAACGTTGATCACGCCACGCTCGACACGGCCCGTAACAACGGTACCACGGCCCGAGATCGAGAATACGTCTTCGATCGGCATCAGGAACGGCTGGTCAACAGCGCGCTCGGGCGTGTCGATATATTCATCAACAGCCGCCATCAGTTCGCGGATCTTGTTCTCGCCGATTTCCGGGTTGTTGCCTTCCATCGCCGCCAGAGCCGAACCTGCGATGATCGGAATATCGTCGCCGGGGTAGTCGTAGCTGGACAGCAGTTCGCGAACTTCCATCTCAACCAGTTCCAGCAGCTCTTCGTCGTCAACCTGGTCAACTTTGTTCAGGAACACGACCATCTTCGGGATGCCAACCTGGCGGCCCAGCAGGATGTGCTCGCGCGTTTGCGGCATCGGGCCGTCTGCGGCGTTCACAACCAGGATCGCGCCGTCCATCTGCGCCGCACCGGTGATCATGTTCTTGACGTAGTCGGCGTGGCCGGGGCAGTCGACATGCGCATAGTGGCGGTTGTCGGTCTCGTATTCCACGTGGGCGGTCGAGATGGTGATGCCGCGCGCTTTCTCTTCCGGCGCACCGTCAATCTGGTCATACGCTTTGAAGTCACCGAAATACTTGGTGATTGCTGCGGTCAGCGTGGTCTTGCCGTGGTCAACGTGGCCAATCGTGCCGATGTTGACGTGCGGTTTTGTACGCTCAAACTTTTCCTTTGCCATTCCTCAGGCGCCCTTTTGCGATTTGGGGGACCCTTGGTCCCGTGGTTACATCTGCGCGCGCGAGATATTTGGTTCAAAGGGGAAAATCAAGCACATCCTGAGGGAAATGCGCCGATCACGTTGGATTTTGCGTAACCTCGACAGATTCCAACGGCTGGATCAGGTCCGGCCTTTTGTCAAACCAGCCATTTTCTTCATGTTCTTCAGCCAGCCATTCCTCGACACGGTCGGCTATTTTGAGGGCCAGGCCGCTCATCTGTTCTTCTTTAGTGCGCTCGTGCCCTGACCCTTTAAATGCACTTCCGCCGGTGGTGTCTTCCAGCACCTGGAATTGCTTCCCCTTGGCCAGAAACTCTTTCTTCTTCACGTCATAGACGTTGACCAGCACAATCGCAGTGCTTCTGGGATTGTAAATCACAGGGATCCCCGGCGGAGCCAGCATGTAGCCCTCCAGACTAATGCCGACGTCATATTCCTGCGAGCCGTCGTAACGCCCCAAGCGAATATCAACCGCGTTCTGGATCGCTTTTGTCCATTCTTCAGGTGTGGCGTCCCGCGATACAGGTCCCTGAACGGCCTTGTCCGCAAAGGCATAATTCACACGAAGCTTGAATTCTCCGAGGGATTCAGGCGGCTCATACACCTGTGTCTGTGTGCAAGCGGCCATCAGGGCCAGTCCGGTGATCAGCGTCAGAATGCGCAACATGTCTCGTCTCGATAGGCCTGTTTTTTATTGATCTAGCGCACCGATACGGGTTGTGCCAAGCCGTATCGGCGGAAATTCACCCGCGCTGCTGCGCGATCACGAAAACTTATAGTCACGCGGGAAGCCATAGGGCGGTTTTTTCCCGACGCTGGCCCGTTTTGCCAGCCATTGCGTCATATCCGCCTCATGTCGGGTCTTGTCGCCGCCCATGGACCATTTCAGGCCCTCTTCCCAGTTGAAGGTCGTTACATCCGACAAACCGCCATCCAGCTCGAGCGTTCCCTGCCGGCCACGCGCCATATTGTACTTTTGCAAACGCACGCCTTTTCCGCGCGTCATCTCGGGCAGTTCCTGGGTTGGGAAAACCAGGAACTTTCCGTTTTGCGACACCACGGCGACGTGGTCTCCGTCAACCGGCTTGCAGATCATCGCGGTTTCGTCACCCTTGACGTTCAGCACCTGTTTGCCGTTGCGCGTCTGCGCCAGCACGTCATCTTCGGGCACAACAAAGCCGTTGCCCGCGTCCGAAGCCACCAAAAGCTTGCGCCCCGGCTTGTGGATCAGAATGTCGATGATCTGCGCCTCGTTGGGCAGATCCACCATCAGGCGCAAAGGCTCGCCCATGCCGCGCCCACCCGGCAGGTTGGCTGCGCTGACAGTATAGAATCGGCCATTCGAGGCAAAGACCAGCAACCGGTCGGTCGTTTCCGCGTGGAAGATGAAACGCGGGCCGTCGCCGTCCTTGAACTTCAACTCGCGCTTCAGGTCGATATGGCCTGTCATGGCGCGAATCCAGCCCATCTGAGAGCAGACGACCGTGATCGGTTCCTTGTCGATCATCGCCTCAAGCGGAACTTCCTCGATCTGCCCGGCCTCGGCGAACTGCGTTCGACGCGCACCGCCTTCGTAGTCTTTGCCAAAGGTCTTCTTCGTCTCTTTCAACTGCTCGGCAATCCTGGCCCATTGCAGGGCGGGATCGGCCAGCAGATCTTCGAGTTCGGCGCGTTCTTCCATCAGCGCGTCGCGTTCGCGAACCAGTTCCATCTCTTCCAGACGGCGCAAGCTGCGCAGGCGCATGTTGAGGATGGCGTCGACCTGAACTTCCGACAGTTCGCCCTCGCCCGGTTTGGGAGAGACATAGTCGGCCTCACTGGTCGCCCGGACATGATCGATGCCCCAGTCCTCGCGCATCAGCGCGGCCTTGGGGTCGTCGTCATAGCGGATGATGTCGATCACACGGTCGAGGTTCAGGAAGGCGACGATGAAGCCTTCGAGCACTTCCAGCCGGTGGTCGATCTTGGCCATGCGATGACGCGAGCGGCGCAGCAGCACCTCTTGCCGGTGATCGAGGAAGGCGCGCAGCACCTCTTTCATCGAGCAGACCTTGGGCGTCACCCCGTCGATCAGCACGTTCATGTTCAGGCTGAACCGCACCTCGAGGTCCGAGTTGCGATAGAGCATGCCCATCAGCACCTCGGGGTCCACGTTCTTGGAGCGCGGTTCGAGGATCAGACGGATGTCATCGGCGGATTCGTCGCGCACATCCGCGAGGATCGGGATTTTCTTGCTCTGGATCAGTTCCGCGATCTTTTCGATCAGCTTGGACTTCTGAACCTGATAGGGAATCTCGGTAACGACGATCTGCCACTGACCGCGGCCCAGATCCTCGACCTCGAACTTGCAGCGCAGCCGGAACGAGCCGCGCCCGGTACGATAGGCCTGGGCGATGTTCTCGGGCGGTTCGACGATCACGCCACCGGTCGGAAAATCCGGTCCGGGGACGTAGTTCAGCAGCGTGTCGTCGCGCGCATCCGGCGTCTTGATCAGGTGCAGGCAGGCGTCGCAAAGCTCCGAGATGTTGTGCGGCGGGATGTTGGTCGCCATGCCGACGGCGATACCGCTGGCGCCGTTGGCCAGCAGGTTCGGAAACTGCGCAGGCAACACCACCGGTTCGGTCAGCGTGCCATCATAGTTGTCGCGGAAATCCACGGCGTCTTCGTTCAGACCCTCAAGCAGCGCCTCGGCCACGATGGTCATCCGCGCCTCGGTATAGCGCGAGGCCGCCGGGTTGTCGCCGTCGATATTGCCGAAGTTCCCCTGCCCGTCTACCAGCGGGTAACGCACGTTGAAGTCCTGCGCCAGACGCGCCATTGCATCGTAAATCGCGGCGTCGCCATGCGGATGGTAATTGCCCATCACGTCGCCGGAAATCTTGGCGGACTTGCGAAAACCTCCGGTTGCACTGAGTCGCAGCTCTCTCATCGCATAGAGGATTCGCCGGTGCACCGGCTTCAATCCGTCCCGCGCATCCGGCAGGGCACGATGCATGATGGTGGACAGCGCATAGGTCAAATAACGCTCACCTATCGCGCGGCGCAGCGGTTCTGCCACCTCACCCCCGTGGTCGGGGGCCTCCATGTTGGGGTCGTCGATCGTATCGTTCATATATGATGTGATACGACGCAAGGACGCCTTGGTAAAGCAAGCAACGCGTATTTTACTGGGGACAAGTCGGGCTTTTTGCAACAGGGGGAGGCAAGTCGGTGTTTTCCCCGAATTTTCGACTCTGCCCTTCTATTATGCTACCATTCCAACAATTGAATGATTGCTGCCTGTTTTGTTGTTACGATTGAATTGGGGGATGCGCCATGACGCGCCTTGTACTTGTTACCTTCGCCGCACTCGGCTGGACTTTTTACGTGTTGAGCGGAGGCCCCGACTTTGAGCCGCGCGGGGTCCGCAGCGCAGAGCCCGAGCGTGTTGCCAATGCCCCGAGACCTTCAAAGCCAGCTATCGAACCCGCGCCCGCGGAAACGTTGGTCGCGCGTGCTGCGGTGAAGCCCTCGGTGCCGGTCGCACCGGTCACTGAACCCGTCGCCGAGCTGGATGAAGCAGAAACCAAAGCGCTGTTGTCGCAAGTTGCGGCTGGCCTGAAGGCAAACCCCTCATTGTTCGCTGACGAAAACGTCACTCTGACCCTTGCGTCGCTGGAACAGGGTCTGGCCTCTCTCGAGCAGGTCACCACCGACGCCGAGCTGCCAACGGTTGAACTGCCCGCGCCTGTCGAGGCCGCCAAGGATATCCGCGAAATATCGGGAACCCGCGTGAACCTGCGCGATGGGCCGGGGACGATCTATCCGATCATCGGCAAGGCCAGGATCGGTCAGCAGGTTGAAGTCTTTGGGGATTCAGGTACCGGCTGGTTGCGCCTGCGCGTGTTGCCGGGGCAACAGGTTGGGTGGATTTCGGCATCACTCGTCCGGAAAACAACGAACTGACATCGAAGTGTCATTGCCCTGCCGCAAACCCCGCCATAGCTATGGGCGGGGATCAGGCTCGGAAGGCATATGCAGAAATCGATTCTTATCACGGGATGCTCGTCAGGCATCGGTCTGGACGCGGCACACGGCATGCGTGCACGAGGCTGGCGTGTTTTTGCATCCTGCCGCCAGCAACGCGACTGTGATCGCCTACGCGCACAAGGCTTTGAAAGCCCCAGAATCGACTACACCGACACAGACAGCATCACGTCGGGTTTGTCTTATGTTCTTGAGGCTACAGGCGGCTCGCTGGATGCCCTGTTCAACAATGGCGCACATGGCCTGCCCGGCGCGGTAGAGGATGTTCCGACGGATGGCCTGCGCCATATATTTGAGACCAATGTCTTTGGCTGGCACGAGCTGACCCGACAGGTCATTCCCGTCATGCGGGAACAGGGTCATGGCCGGATCGTGCAGTGTTCCTCGGTTCTGGGTCTTGTCGCCTTCCCGTGGCGCGGCGCATATGTCGCCACGAAATACGCGATCGAAGGGCTGACCGACACGCTGCGGCTGGAGCTTCGGGATACCGACATCCACGTCTCCCTGATCGAGCCCGGCCCCATCACCTCGAAACTCCGGGAAAAGGCGATCCCCATGTTCGAGAAATACATCGACTGGGAAAACTCGGCCATTCGGGAAAAGTATGAAGGATCACTGCTGAAGCGTCTTTACGAAAGCAGTGGGCCAGACCGGTTTGAACTGCCCGCCTCTGCCGTCACGGACAAGCTGGCCCATGCGGTCGAGGCCCGACGCCCCAGACCACGTTACTATGTGACCACTCCGACATACATCGCCGGAATCCTGCGCCGGATTCTGCCTACAAACGCCACTGATCGAATCCTTTCGGATATCTGAGACGATATTTCCCGTTCGCTTTTCGACCTCCGGACGCTAGATGGGTGGTAATCGAAAAAACCGGACGGTGACTTCAAATGGACCTTGTAATGGTCATTCTTCTTCTGGCCATGGCGGCAGTTGTCGTCGTGCTGGCCTTGGGCATCGCGAATTTCGGCAAAGGCGGCATGGAGGCGGCGAAGAGAAGCAACAAGATGATGCGCCTGCGCATTCTCTTTCAGTTCATCGCCGTGTTGCTGATCGTGCTTTTCGTGTATCTGCGCGGACAGGGAGTTCAATAAATGGTCGTACTCAACAAAATCTACACGCGCACCGGCGATGACGGGAAAACCGCCCTGGGCAACGGAGAGCGCGTGGCAAAATATTCGGGCCGCGTCGCAGCCTATGGCACAGTGGACGAGCTGAACGCTTTTGTCGGCGTGGCACGAACCGAGGCCGAAGGTGATGTCGAAATCGCGCTGTCGCGCATTCAGAATGACCTGTTCGATCTGGGGGCCGACCTCTGCCGACCCGACATGGAAAAAGATGCCGAGGCCGACTATCCCCCCCTGCGCATCGTGTCCGCCCAGATCGACCGGCTGGAAGCCGAGATCGACGCAATGAACGAGGCGCTGGAACCTCTGCGCAGCTTCATCCTGCCCGGTGGCTCGCGTCTGGCTGCACATCTGCATGTGTGCCGCACCGTTTCGCGCCGGGCCGAACGGCTTGCGGTCGAACTGACGAATATGGAACCCGTCAACGACGTGGCGGTCAAATACCTGAACCGCCTCAGCGACTGGTTCTTCGTTGCTGCGCGCTGCGCAAACGCAAACGGCAAAGACGACGTGTTGTGGGTTCCCGGCGCGAACCGGTGATCGCGAAATACAGAGGTCGTGGGTAATATTCTTTCGCCTATCTGCAAAAAAATTGCAAAACGCGACGTCCCGACGCCATGACGTGACGATTTTGCTCTGTTGTGCCACTGCGGCAGGCGCTATCTAGTCGGTCGAGAGCATTGGTGGAGTCGCCTGCGCGGCTTACCGTTTTTTTGAGGAGAAAGCGCTACAATGAAGGTACTGGTGCCTGTCAAACGCGTGATTGACTACAATGTGAAGGTCCGCGTGAAAGCGGACGGTAGCGGTGTTGATCTCGCCAATGTCAAAATGTCGATGAACCCGTTCGACGAGATTGCGGTGGAAGAGGCGATCCGCCTGAAAGAAGCCGGCAAGGCCGACGAGGTCGTTGCGGTTTCGATCGGCGTGAAGCAGGCGCAGGAAACCCTGCGCACCGCGCTGGCCATGGGTGCGGACCGCGCCATTCTTGTGGTCGCGGCGGATGACGTCCACCAGGACATCGAGCCTCTGGCCGTTGCCAAGATCCTGGCCAAGGTGGTCGAGGAAGAGCAGCCGGGCATCGTGCTGTGCGGCAAGCAGGCGATCGACAACGACATGAACGCCACCGGCCAGATGCTGTCGGCGCTGCTGGGCTGGTCCCAGGGCACCTTCGCATCCGATCTGGACATCGAAGGCGACACCGCCAAGGTCACCCGCGAGGTCGATGGCGGGTTGCAGACCATCAGCGTCAAGATGCCCGCCATCATCACCGTTGACCTGCGCCTGAACGAGCCGCGCTATGCCTCGCTGCCCAACATCATGAAGGCGAAGAAAAAGCCGCTGGACGAAAAAACTGCCGCCGACTACGGCGTCGACGTCACCCCGCGTCTGGAAATCGTCAAGACCGAAGAGCCGCCGGCGCGCGCGGCTGGCATCATCGTGGGCTCGGTGGACGAGCTGGTCGAGAAACTCAAAGAAGCGGGGGCTGTGTAATGGCTGTACTTCTGCTTGCCGAAGTGAACAACGGCGAACTGGCGATGGATGCGACCGCAAAGGCCGTGACCGCCGCGAAAGTGCTGGGCGACGTGACCGTTCTGGCCGCGGGTGGCTCGGCCGCTGCTGCCGGTGAGGCTGCGGCCAAGATAGACGGCGTGTCGAAGGTTCTGGTCGCCGAAGACCCGTCGCTGGGCCACCGCCTGGCGGAATCGACCGCGGCCCTGATCGTGGGCCTGGCCGATGGCTACGAGCATATCGTGGCGCCGGCCACCACCGACGCTAAGAACGTGATGCCTCGCGTTGCAGCCCTGCTGGACGTGATGGTGATCTCGGATGCCTCCGGCGTTGTTGACGGCTCGACCTTCGAGCGCCCGATCTACGCGGGCAACGCGATCCAGACCGTCAAGTCGAACGACGCCAAGAAGGTCGTCACCATCCGGACCGCCAGCTTTGACGCGGCCGGCGAAGGCGGTTCGGCCACGGTCGAGACCGTGTCAGTCGGCGAAAACCCCGGCCTGTCGGAATGGGTCGAAGACAAGGTGGCCGAAAGCGACCGTCCCGAGCTGACCTCGGCCGGCGTCGTTGTTTCGGGCGGCCGTGGTGTCGGCTCGGAAGAAGACTTCAAACTGATCGAAACCCTGGCCGACAAGCTGGGCGCTGCGGTGGGTGCGTCGCGCGCGGCCGTTGACTCGGGCTATGCGCCGAACGACTGGCAGGTGGGTCAGACCGGCAAGGTTGTTGCCCCGGATCTGTATGTTGCCGTCGGCATCTCGGGCGCGATTCAGCACCTGGCCGGCATGAAGGACTCGAAGGTCATCGTGGCGATCAACAAGGACGAAGAGGCGCCGATCTTCCAGGTCGCCGATTTCGGCCTGGTCGCAGACCTGTTCCAGGCGGTGCCGGAACTGACCGAAAAGCTCGGCTGAACCGGATATCCGGATTGATCTGCAAAGGCCCGCCAACAGGCGGGCCTTTTTCAGTTCAGGTTCCGCAAAGCGATCAGCAGATGCTCGGCAATTTCTCGATGCGCGGACGGGCCGATCATATGTTCCGCAATCGGCTGCTGAAGCGTTCCGAACATGACATCTTCGAGAGCATCCGATCGAGCGGATACAGCTACCGAAACCTCTACGACATCGGCGCAGAGCGGGCGCAGTTGTTCGATCATGGCGGCGTCGGGCACGATATGGTCAACATGCGATCCGGTTTGCCGCTGCACATGCAGCCAAAGCAGGACAACGCCGGGTTCGATCCGTTCTATCAATTCCCCGGTGGCGCGTATCCAGACCTCTCGCAGTTCCTGCGCTACGACTTCGAAACGTGCGTCTTCTGTTGCGCTCAGCTGCTCCAACAGATGGCGCACAAAATGGATTTCCGTGAAGTCAACATCCGGGTACAGCCCCAGCAAGTCCGCGGTGGGTTCAAGGAACCGATCGTTGCGACGCGGGTGCACGCGGTAAAACCGGTTCGATTGGCGCAGAAGATCGGGCACCTGCAACACGCATAGGTCTGACTGATTGACCAGATTCAGCACTCCCGGATCAGTGGACAACGCTTCGACTCCGCAAAACAGGCTGCCGAAGTTGACGCATGGCTTTCCCAATCGCTTCTCGAGCACGGCAGGAAACGGGCAATCGACGAATCTGCCGAAAGTTTCCTCTCCTCCCAGACAGGCCACATAGGGTTGGTCCAACGTGCCGGGTGGACCCCGGAACCAAAGTTTCGAATTGGCATACTGGCAGGCGGACTCCCTGCCGCTGTTTGTCTGATGAAAGCTCATATCAAGCCCCCCGTTTTCTCACCCGGTGCCATCTTGCGGCCATAGATATTGAGATTTTTCTAATGCGCGCATTTGAAGCAAAATTGATCGCCGCGATCCTCTTGCCGCCTGCCCCGGTCTGCCGATACTGTCGCGGTATCCTCCAGGGCAAAGGCAGCTGAACATGGAAGTCAAATCGGTCGGTGTGATTGGCGCGGGGCAAATGGGCAACGGCATTGCCCATGTTATGGCGTTGGCGGAATACGACGTCTTGCTGAACGATGTCAGCCAGGATGCTCTGGACAGCGCCATTGCCGCAATCGAAGGCAACATGGCGCGGCAGGCGTCACGTGGCAAAATCACCGACGAAGCGATGAAGGCCGCGCTGAAACGGATTACGACCACGCTTGAGCTGCCGAAACTGGGCCAAACCGATCTGGTTATCGAGGCGGCAACCGAGCGGGAAACGATCAAACAGGCGATTTTCGAGGACCTGCAACCGCACCTGCTGCCGCATACGATTCTGACGTCAAATACATCCTCGATTTCCATCACCCGGCTGGCAAGCCGCACGGATCGGCCCGAACGGTTCATGGGTTTTCATTTCATGAACCCTGTCCCTGTTATGCAGCTGGTGGAATTGATCCGCGGCATCGCCACGGATGAAGAAACCTTCAACGCCTGCAAAGCGGTGGTGGACCGGTTGGGCAAAACGGCCGCCAGCGCCGAGGACTTTCCCGCCTTTATCGTGAACCGGATCCTGATGCCCATGATCAACGAGGCGGTCTACACACTCTATGAAGGTGTGGGGAACGTACAATCCATCGACCAGTCAATGAAGCTTGGGGCGAATCATCCCATGGGCCCGCTTGAATTGGCGGACTTCATCGGGTTGGATACCTGTCTGGCGATCATGAACGTGCTGCATGACGGGTTGGCCGATACCAAATACCGTCCCTGCCCTCTGCTGACGAAATATGTCGAGGCCGGGTGGCTGGGGCGCAAGACCGAGCGTGGCTTTTATGACTACCGAGGCGAAGTTCCGGTACCGACACGCTGAAGGGGGCCAGCCCCCTCGCCCGGACTTTGTCCGGGCTCACCCCCGGGATATTTTGGGCCAGATGAAGACACGGATCAGGTCTGTTCCGACTTGCCCAGAGACATGGTGTGATTTCTGAGCCAGGCCATGAATCCGCGCGGGTCGCGCTCCAACAGCTCCATGTCGCGGTCCGAAATCGGTTCGCCGATCACCGGCGACTGGGGTTTGTTGCAGGATCGGACGATCTCGTGCAGCAACAATCCCTGCCGCAGAATTGCAGAGACGCGGTTGGCGATCTGATACCAGCGCGAATTGCTGCCCGGAAAGAAAATCGGCACCACGCGCGCGCCCGAACGGCGGATCATCTTGGCGGTGAACACGTTCCATTCCCGCTCGATCGCGGGCCCGAACCAATCATCCGAGGACATCACAACACCGGATGGAAACAGCGCCACAACGCCACCGTTCTTGAGATGCTCCATGGCTTTGCCGCGCATTTCCAGCATCTTGGCCTGCGCCTCGGGGTCATGTGGAAACGGAACCGGAATCATGAATGACGTGGCCGCTTCGTCCAGCCCTGTCAGGACCGAACGGGTCAGAATGCGGTAATCACTGCGCACCCGACCGATCAGTTCTGCCAAAATCATGCCATCGACCATACCGTGCGGGTGGTTGGCGACGACGACAACCGGGCCGGTCTTGGGGATGCGGTCAATCTGTTCCTGCGGTGTGGTCAGATCGATTCCCATAGTCTTGAGGGCACCCCCCCAGAACCGCTGGCCGCGATAGTATTCGTTCTTTTTTTCGAACTTGTTGACCATGCGCAAAATGGTCAGCTTGCCTGTGCACCACTCGATGGCCCGAATGGCAGTCGCAGTCCAGGCATCATCGAATGAATTCGCGTAGGTCAGCGTTCTACGGTCGTAGATCTCACCCTGATCTGCGGTTCCATCCACCACCGGGCTTGTCTTGGTCTCGTGCGTTGTTTCCGCCAATTCCTGGTCTTCCCGTTCTTCCTGTCCCGGCGGGGCGGCTTAGAACCCCTCTCCGAACTTGTCGTTCACAAGCGTTTCCAGAGCTTCTGCCAATGCCTCAGCATCCGGCCCGGACGTCTCGACGTCAATAGTTGTTCCGCGCGATGCTGCCAACATCAAAAGGCCCATGATACTGTCGCCTGATGCAGAAAGTCCGTCTTTTGACACCTCAGCATGCGCATCGAACCCCTCTACAACCTCAACCAGCTTTGCCGAGGCGCGTGCATGCAGGCCCTTTTCATTGATGATTTTCAGGCTTCGGCTCGTCATATTCAATAATCCGCTTTCAATCCAATGTCACATTCTGCGCATTGATGTACTTCCGTCCAGCCTCCATTGCCTGACGGACCGCATCACCAATGGGCAAGTGGCGGCTTTTGGCCAATTTGATCAGCATCGGCAGGTTTGCCCCGTACAGAATACGCCGGTCCTGAGGCGCGCAGGCACGCAGGCTGAGATTCGAGGGGCTGCCGCCAAAGAGGTCGGTGACGACAACGACACCATCGCCGGTGTCCACTTCGTCCGCGGCACGGCAGATTTCGGCCTGTTTTTCGTCCCGGTCATGGTCAGCCTCTATCGCGACCGCCACGAGGCTGGCCTGTGGTCCGACCACGTGTTGCGTGGCGGCCAGGTATTCCTGAGCCAACCCCCCATGTGCAACGATCACAATTCCGATCAATCCGACCTCACATTCAACGACCGACGTTCCATCTCGCGATGCCTAATTGCCACCTGCTGCCCGTCTTCCGCAAGAGCCTTTGCAACGGCTTCTGCCAGGGCAACTGATCTGTGCTGGCCCCCCGTGCACCCAAACGCCACGGAAAGATGCGCTTTGCCCTCGGCCCGAAAGGCCGGCAACAGCAGGGTCAGCAAGCCCAGCACACGTTCAAAAAACGGTAAGTAGTTTGCGTCTGACTGCACATAGTGCGCAACGTCAGGGTGTCGACCATCCGCTGCGCGAAATTCCGGGCGCCAGTACGGATTCGCCAGAAACCTGCAATCGAACACCATGTCCAATCCGCGCGGCAGGCCGCGTTTGTAAGAAAAGGATTCGATGGAAACCGCCAGATGCCGCCCGCCTTGCGGGGCGAACCAGTTCTCGACCTCTTCCCGCAGCTGATGCACGTTCAGAAGGCTGGTGTCGATCAGCGTATCCGCAATCTCTCGTATCGGCGCCAGCAGCTCTTTTTCGCGCTGAACGCCGGTTTCCGGGCTGGCATTCTTGGCGACGGGATGCCGCCTTCGGGTTTCTGAAAACCTGCGCACCAGAACATCATCCGTGCAATCCAGATACAGAACCGTCAGATCGACCTGCGCCAACCGGCCCAGCTTTTCAGCCAGTTCTATGAAACCGATCGTCGAGAAATCGCGATTGCGGGCATCTATACCCAAAGCCATCGGACGGTCGCTGTCCGCGCTGTCGAGCAAGCGCAGCAAAAGCCCCATCGGCAGGTTGTCGATGGCTTCAAAGCCCAGATCTTCCAGCACATGAATGGCCGTGGATCTTCCTGCCCCGGAGGGCCCGGTGACAAGTACGATCCGCCTTTGCGATGTCATGTGTTCGGCCATTCCGGGTTTACGCGCCCATTTCCTAGAAGCTGCATCATCGCTACAGCCAAGTTGGGCACGCCCGCACCCCGAAGCAAGGGAACAGTTTGCCTCAGCACGGAAACCGTCAAAGGGTCGGGCAGACGCTGAGGCTCTGGCTGATCCAGATCCACCACGTAATCCAGCGGGACAGGCCCCCCAGATTCGGCTTTGATCAAGCCAATCTGGCGCGCCTCGATCAAACCGCGTATCTGCGAAACTGCCGAGGCGATCACCCCGTTCTGCTGCATCTCCAAATTGACGCGGTCATCGGCTACCAGTTCCGCACCGAACGCCATCATTTGCAACGCCAGTCCGGACTTCCCTGTGCCGGACGCACCGATGATCAAAAGCCCGCGTCCGGCAACCGATACGCAGGAGGCATGAACACAGGCGCTGTCCTGATCTTTCGCGAGTGACAACGAATCAATATGCATGGACTTAGACGGGCAACCCCACGACAAAGCGGGCACCCAGAGGATCCGATGTGATATCGGCCTCGGTCGGGCGGATGTTTTCAGCCCAGATCACTCCGCCATGGGCTTCGACAATCTGCTTCGAGATCGCCAGCCCCAGGCCCGAATTATTGCCGAAATGTTCCGCCGGACGCTGCGAGTAGAAACGCTTGAACACTTTGGTAAGCGCCTGTTCGGGAATTCCAGGGCCGGTGTCTTCAACAACGACCAACACACGGTTGTCCCGCTGCCGGACCCAGACGCGAATGGCGTCGTTTTCTTCGCAGAAGGAAATCGCGTTGGTGATCAAGTTGACGAAGACCTGCGCCAGACGCGCTTCCAACCCGTTGATCACAATCGGCTCAGAGGGCAGATCCGTAATGTAATCGATGCCCTTGGAGCGCGCATCCTCGCCCAGATACTGGCCGAGATTGCCCAGCAGCTTGAGCAGGTCAAAGGGCTGCTCTTCTTCCTTGACCAGTTCCGCATCCAGACGCGACGCATTTGATATGTCGCTGACCAGCCGATCCAGACGCCGTACGTCATGCTCGATCACGTCCAGCAGCTTGTCGCGCTGATCCTCGCGCTTGACCATCCGCAGCGTTCCCACGGCGGATTGCAGGCTGGCCAGCGGGTTTTTGATTTCATGGGCGACATCGGCGGCAAACTGTTCGTTTGCGTCGATCCGGTTGTACAGCGCTGTCACCATACCCCGCAAAGCGCGACTGAGGCGTCCGATCTCATCAGGACGGGCGCTGAGGTCGGGAATGCGGATGCGCCCGGGATTGACACCCGTGCCCCGGTCTTTGCCCATCTCTGCCGCGGATGCCAGATCGGCCAGCGGGTTGGCAATGGTCGAGGCCAAAACAAGGCTGAGGCCCACGGAAACCAGCAGCGCCACCACGAACATCTGAAGAATGCGCTCCTGCTCGCGGCGGGCAAGCGCGTCGATTTCACCGGCCGGGCCGGTAATGGCCACCGCTCCGGCGGGAACATCCGCATAAAGGATCGGTGCGGCAGCCACGATGACCGTCTCACCCGCGCTGTCCTGTACCGCCTGTACCTGGCTGTTACCGGCAATCGCTTGCGGAATGATGGTCTGAACACGCTGCGCCAACGTCGGTGCCTCGGTTTCAGTTGACCAGTTGAGCAGGTTCGACAAACCTGTCCAGACGGCATTCAGCGTGTCGCTGATCACCGTGCTGCCGGTCTGCATCTCGGCCTCGGATTGCAGAAGAACCGGCATGTCGGAGGCTTGCGGGGCACCACGTGTCCAGCCGATCAACGTGCCGCTGGCGTCATATACAAAAACCTCGCCCCCTTCGGGCAGGGTGAGGCCAGACAAGGTATCCTTGACGTCCAGGTTCCCGGCATTCTGCCCGGATTGCTGTGCGCCCTGACGCAGCTGGGTTTCAAACACGTTGCTGACAAGCTGCGCATCGCCCAGCAGATTGCGGGCGGTCTGCTGAACCTTTTCTTTTCGCGAGTCGTCCAGATACAGCAACCCAGTGACCAGAATCACCAGAGCGATCAAGTTGAACGTGATGATTTTGCGCGCCAGAGGTGAACCACGCAGAGAAAACAGGTTCCTCCGGGATCGCTTTTCCCTCAGCTCCGCTGACTCGGGGTCCTGAGGAATGACCCAGTCATCCCCTAGAACGACGTCACCGTCGCGCATTTCGCTGGCTTGTTCGGTGTCGCGCACGAGACCCCATTACCTCTTGCAGGCGGCCGCGCCTATTCTTCGTTGTACCGGTAACCGATACCATACAAGGTCTCAATCGCCGAGAACTCGGGGTCAGCCGCGCGCATTTTTTTCCGCAGGCGCTTGATGTGGCTGTCGATCGTGCGGTCATCCACATAGACCTGATCATCATAGGCGACATCCATCAACTGGTCGCGGCTTTTGACGAATCCCGGACGTTGGGCCAGCGCCTGAAGCAACAGGAACTCGGTCACGGTCAGGGACACATCATTCCCTTTCCAGCTGACCGCATGGCGCAGCGGGTCCATTCTCAGGTCGCCGCGTTCCATGACTTTGGTGTCATTGCTGTTGGTTGCGACCGCGTCGCCGCTGGTCGCCTCTTGGCGGCGCAGCAAAGCCCGAATGCGTTCGACCAGCAAACGCTGTGAAAAAGGCTTCTTTACATAGTCATCCGCGCCCATACGCAGGCCCAGCACCTCGTCGATCTCATCGTCCTTCGAGGTCAGGAAGATCACCGGCATCTGCGTCTTCTGACGCAGCCGTTGCAGCAGATCCATGCCGTCCATTCGCGGCATCTTGATATCCAGAACAGCCATGTCCGGCAGTTTCTTGTTGAACGCATCCAACGCGGCCTGGCCATCATTATAAGTTTCAACCTCGAAACCTTCGGCTTCGAGGGTCATGGATACAGACGTCAGAATGTTTCTATCGTCATCCACAAGTGCAATCTTTGACATCGGGCTCACCCCTATTCCTGCTCACTCGCGCAATAATTCGCTTATTTGTAAGGCATTGTTGGCGGTTTTAAGACGCCGAATCAATCCGTAACTGCGAATCATGCCTTTGTTGCGGCAGGTCTGCGGCAAATTTGCCTTGATGCCCGCAAAAATCTGCCCGCTTTTCCGACATTGAATTTCTGATGGCGCTAAACCCGGACTTGGTTGCGCTAACTGCGTCAAACCCGCCTGTTCATGCCCTGAATGACCGTGATAAGACGCGCTCAGCCGCCGGTTTTCCCGGCTCACTGCCCCAAAGGCGCAACGGCCAACGACCTTCGCGCCGCCACAGGAGAAGACACACATGACATCTGGACGGGTTAACCCGCAATTCCGCCTCGAAGATCAGGGCATCGAGGGTCTGGGCAATGTCTATTACAACTTCATGGAACCGGCGCTGATCGAAGAGGCGCTGAAGCGCGGCGAAGGCACTCTTGGCAATGGTGGCGCGTTCCTCGTTACCACTGGCAAGTTCACCGGCCGGTCCCCCAAGGACAAACACGTCGTCAAGACCGACAGCGTTGCCGACTCCATCTGGTGGGAAAACAATGCCGAAATGAGCCCCGAAGGCTTTGACGCACTGTACAATGATATGCTGGCCCATATGAAAGGCCGTGACTATTTCGTGCAGGACCTCGTCGGTGGCGCGGACCCGGCTTACGCAATCAATGTACGAATGGTTACCGAACTGGCGTGGCACAACCTGTTCATCCGCCACCTGCTGCGTCGCCCGGACCGCGAAGATCTGGATGAGTTCACGGCCGATTTTACCGTCATCAACTGCCCCAGCTTTCAGGCCGACCCGGCAAAGCATGGCTGCCGCAGCGAGACGGTGATTGCAATGAACTTCGACCGCAAGCTGATCCTGATCGGCGGCACCGAATATGCCGGTGAAAACAAGAAGTCCGTTTTCACCCTGCTGAACTACATGCTGCCCGAAAAAGGCGTGATGCCGATGCACTGCTCGGCCAACCATGCCGTTGGCAACCCGGTCGACACCGCCGTGTTCTTTGGCCTGTCGGGCACCGGCAAGACCACTCTGTCGGCCGATCCGGCGCGCACTCTGATCGGTGACGACGAACACGGCTGGTCCGATCGCGGCACCTTCAACTTCGAAGGCGGTTGCTATGCCAAGACCATCAACCTGAATGCCGAGGCAGAGCCGGAAATCTACGCGACCACCTCGAAATTCGGTACCGTGATCGAAAACATGGTCTTCGACCCCGAAACCAAGGAACTGGATTTCGACGACGACTCGCTGACCGCCAACATGCGCTGCGCCTATCCGCTCGAGTATATCTCGAACGCATCCAAAAGCGCACTGGGTGGCCATCCGAAGAACATCATCATGCTGACCTGCGATGCCTTCGGCGTTCTGCCTCCGATCGCGCGGCTGACGCCGGCACAGGCCATGTATCACTTCCTGTCGGGTTTCACGTCAAAAGTGGCCGGGACCGAACGTGGCATCACCGAGCCGCAGCCGACTTTCTCGACCTGCTTTGGCGCGCCGTTCATGCCCCGTCGCCCAGAGGAATACGGCAACCTGTTGCGGGACAAGATCGCTCAGCATGGCGCGACCTGCTGGCTTGTGAACACCGGCTGGACCGGCGGCGCCTACGGCGTGGGCAGCCGGATGCCGATCCGCGCGACGCGCGCCTTGCTGACCGCCGCTCTGGACGGCTCGCTGCGCGACGCCGAGTTCCGCAAGGATGCCAATTTCGGCTTTGACGTTCCGGTCTCGGTGCCGGGAGTTGCCGAAGTTCTGCTGGACCCGCGCCGTACCTGGGACGATCAGGCCGCATTCGACAAACAGGCCGAAAAACTGGTGCAGATGTTCGCCGAGAACTTTGAACAGTATCTGCCCTTCATCGACGACGACATCAAAGCCGTCGCAATTGGGTAAATTGGGGAAAGGGGCCACCGCGCCCCTTTTTCACTGCACCTGCCGCATTTCTATCTATGGTTGTTTGCCGCGAGAAGCACATACAATTGCGTTGTTTCAAAATGCAATTTGCGCTAGCTCTGTTAACCGCTGAGACGAAAAAACCCGGCACTTTTGCGCCGGGCATTGGCTGAAATAAGATTGGGGGTCGCTCATGTGCGCACACTCACAACGCGGGATTGAGCAACCTAATCAGTCACCTAGTCTAAGTGAAAGGGGATGAGTGTCAATACGATACATGCTGAATAACGCATCATTCAGTATGGCTCAACTGGTCGCAATTGCGCGCCAAATGGCACAGTAAAAGATGGGTAAATCTATGACTGAGATCTCGAAACTCGCCGAACTGCGCAAATTGATGCAAAGCATGGAGCGTACTTTAGGCCTGGAAAAACTATCTCCGGTTGAACGCGACATCTACTATGCCGCCGAAGAGCTTTCAAAGTCCGATCAGGAAGTTCGCACATTCGGCTTGATCGAGCACACGTTGGTTCAAAGTGTTTCGCGCCCAACATTCTTTCGCGCGCTGAAATCGCTGGTCGAAAAAGGTTATCTTTCTCAAAGCGGCAGCGCCAACCGGGGACGGTACATCGTTCATGCACCCAAATGACGCGATCCACACGCGCAAGAGGCCGTGACTACGTTGCGCGGGTGGGCTACTGAAACACTTCTGGCCTCTTTGGCCTATGTGCTGGCGTCGTTCCTTACATTCGCCGTCCTCATGCCATTGCAGAACGTGTTTTTCCCGGAATACCCAAGCAGGGCGAGCCTGTTGTTTCTGCCGCATGGCGTACGGGTTCTGTCGGCGTGGCTGTTGGGGTGGCGCGCCATTTTCGCATTGTTGCCTGGCGTGTTCATCGTTTTCGCCTATTTGGGAGGAACGGACGTGTTCCTGCCCAGCCGCCTGATGGCCATGGCGATTGCAGTTCTGACTGTCCCGGCCGTTTTCTATCTTCTCAAAGCAATCGGGTGGGATCTGTTTCCCCGTCCGGAACGCAAACCCTGTTGGATATGTGTGATGGGCGTCGGATTCGTAACGTCCATCCTTGTCTCCGGGTTGACCAACCTGGCTTTTGGCAGTGCGACGGTCGAATACATCGCGTTCCTGATCGGCGATATCTCGGGTTTGTTCTTCCTGATGCTGGGTCTGTACTTTGCTTTCCGGTTTGCCGACAAGCGCACGGGCTGACCTGTCACCCCACCAAACCACGTCGCAGCAGGTTCAGGCCGGCGATCAGCAATACCAACAAGGTCGCCTTGCGAAAACTTGCCTGATCGATACGGTCCTGCAATTTCATGCCGATCCACATCCCGGCCACGGCCGGAACGATCAGGGCTGCGGAAAACTGAAGTGTTTCTGCATGCAGGATGCCTGAGCCAAGATGTGCGGCCAGCAGCAAGACCGCTCCCAAACCGTAGATAACGCCCTGAATTCGAATCTGTTCGGTCTTGGGGGTGTTCAGCGCCGTCAGATAGGCAACTGTCGGAGGCCCCCAAACTCCTGACATGCCGCCGACAAACCCCGCCAGGCCACCTACAACGGCCTCGACTGCGGTCGACGGTTGGCTCAGCGCCATTCTGAACCCAAGAACCTGCAACAGCGCAAAGACCGACACGAAACCGCCCATCAGAACCAGAAAGACAGACCCCGGGATCAAAGCGACCAACTGTGCGCTCAGCAGCAGAAAGAGACCGCCGACAATAAGGAAAACCCGAAACCGCCGAACCGAGGCAACCGCCGCTGCGCGACCGCCGCGCAGGGCTTGCTGCCCATTGGCCACCAGCGTCGGCAGGATAAGTCCCGCCAAGGCCAGATCCGGCGGCAGAAATGAATTCAACCCCGATACCAAAATCATGGGCATCGCGAAACCAACCATACCCTTGACCCATCCTGAGGCAAAAGCGATTGCCATAGCCAACAGCAGTTCCTGCGGTGAAAGAATGGAAAACAGGGTCATGTCCCCTAGATAACATCTGGATTTTCTTCTGCATTGCAAAAATGATGGGGTAATATTTGAACTTTTTAGCAGCGTAATAAGTATTTTTGTTGCGCTGCACGTGCAGCATGATATGACCAGACGACCGAGGAAAGGACGCGATTCATGGCCCACGACGGACAGGATATGACCGAGATGACAACTGCTTCAGTTTTGCCCGATCTTCTGAATATGACCCGGGCTGCCCTACCCGCGGTAGAAGCCGTTTTTGAAAAAGCCCGTGAATCCGTGCGCGGCATGGTCTCGGCGGATGGCCGTATCTCTGGCGCTCTGATCGAGGCCAACCAGACCGCCGCACATGGTCTGGCATGGCTGGCCACATACAATCAGTCGCTGCAACAGATGCAGCGCTGGGCCGAAACACTTCAGGCCGAAGGCAAATTCGGCGAAGTCGAGCAGTTGCTTCACCAGATAGCCTTTGGTGAGTACCTGCATCAGGTCGCAGGTGGCATCCCGATGAACCAGGGCGAGGTCGTGCGCCTTCAGGATATGGGCCTCGGCTGGGATGCGCTGTCGGGCTTTCAGTCGACCGAAGTACAGACCTTGATGGCGCAGGCAAATTCACAAGCCGCACGCAGCCGTTTGGTCGAGCTGATGCAGGATCAGGCCGGCGCCACCATGTTCGGCGCGTCGGGCCTGGACGAAGAACTTGAGATGATCCGCGACCAGTTCCGCCGCTATGCGCAGGAAAAGGTCGAACCGTATGCCCATGAATGGCACCTCAAGGATGAGCTGATCCCGCTGGAAATCATCGAAGAGTTGGCGGAAATGGGCGTTTTCGGGCTGACCATCCCGGAGGAGTTTGGCGGTTTCGGCCTGTCCAAAGCCTCGATGTGCGTTGTGTCCGAAGAACTGTCTCGTGGCTATATCGGCGTCGGCTCGCTGGGCACCCGTTCGGAAATCGCGGCCGAATTGATCATCGCCGGCGGCACGGAAGAGCAAAAGGCCAACTGGCTGCCGAAACTGGCCAGCGCCGAAATTCTGCCGACTGCTGTTTTTACTGAACCCAATACCGGCTCGGATCTTGGCAGCCTGCGCACCCGTGCCGTGAAGGACGAGAACGGTGATTACCGGATCACCGGCAACAAGACCTGGATCACCCACGCAGCGCGCACCCATGTCATGACTTTGCTGGCGCGGACCGATCCCGACAGCACCGATCACCGCGGCCTGTCGATGTTCCTGGCCGAAAAGACACCGGGCACGGACGAGAACCCCTTCCCCACACCCGGCATGACCGGTGGTGAGATCGAGGTTCTGGGCTATCGCGGCATGAAGGAATACGAGCTGGGCTTTGACGGCTTCCACGTCAAGGGTGAAAACCTGCTGGGGGGTGAAGAAGGCAAGGGCTTCAAACAGCTGATGGAGACCTTTGAAAGCGCCCGCATCCAGACTGCCGCGCGCGCCATCGGCGTGGCGCAAAGCGCGCTGGATATCGCCATGCAATATGCCATCGACCGCAAGCAATTCGGCAAATCGCTGATCAACTTCCCGCGTGTGTCCGGCAAACTGGCAATGATGGCGGTCGAGATCATGATCGCACGCCAGCTGACCTATTTCAGCGCGTGGGAGAAAGACCACGGCCAGCGCTGTGATCTTGAGGCAGGCATGGCCAAGCTGCTGGGCGCCCGTGTGGCCTGGGCAGCCGCCGATAACGGGCTGCAAATCCACGGCGGAAACGGTTTTGCGCTGGAATACAAGATCAGCCGCGTTCTGTGTGACGCGCGCATTCTCAACATTTTCGAAGGGGCGGCCGAGATTCAGGCACAGGTCATCGCACGACGTCTGCTTGGGTGACCGGAACCGGCGCCCCGTTTCCCCAACTGACCCGGCCATTGCGCCGGGTCTTTTTCTTGATTTTTGAGGTTTTGTACACCGCCTACCTGCGGACCTTCCGTTTTGTACGGACCATTTCCGCATCTCTGACCGGCTGAACAACGACCAGCTGTGTCCGCACCAATCCAAACTTCCCCCTTTGATCCCGACCCATTCGCCGTTAGAGCATCAGTTTGACCCGACCCAAACCCGATCAGCACCTGGTACACCGCATGACCCGATCCATCTTTGCACTTTGCGCCACTCTGGCGGTGCTCGTTCTTGCGGGTTGCACCACCCCTACGCCAACGGCCGATCAGAGCGATGTCGAAGCGCTTGCGCAGTCGATCCGAATGCTCGGGCCGGAAGTCGATCCGGCCGAGGCACAGAGGGCGGCCACAATCGCCTATTCCTATTCGCAGCAATTGGCGCGGGATTGGAACGTCACCGACCCGGCCATCATCCACAACGCCAAGGTCATCAACGGGTTCCGCGAAAAGGGGTTGTGCAATGACTGGGCCGAAGCCATGACCAAGCGGCTGCGGCAGGAGAACTTCCGAACACTGGATCTGCACTGGGCCACGTCGCCGCCGACTTCTTTTCGCATCATCCACCATTCGGCGTCGATCAGCGCCAAGGGGGATTCGATGTATGACGGCGTCATCCTTGATCCCTGGCGCAACAGTGGCGCGTTGTTCTGGGCGCCGGTGCGTGAAGATACGCGCTATAACTGGAAACCCCGGCAGGAAGTGCGTGCGCAACTGCTGAACGGGTCTCTTCCCTACTGATCCGGTTCCAACGACATCCCCTATGCGCTAAGACCCAGCCATGACTCGCCTGATCCTGACCCTGCCCTTGATGGCACTGTTCCAATGCGACAAGGACGAAACCGTTGCCGCCTATGGTGCTGCGGACCAGACTTGGGTTTTGCAGGAAATAGATGGTCAACCCTATGAGGCGAGTGCCCTGCTGCGGTTTCCCGAAGAAGGCAGGATTGCCGGGAACGCTCCGTGCAACAGTTATGACGGAACACTCAACGCGCCCTACCCGTGGTTTGAGGTTCAGAACCTCAACGCGACGCGCGCCGCCTGCGCGGGGCTCGAAGCGGAAGGGGTCTACTTTGCCGCCCTCATGGCCATGACCCAATCCGAAGTGTCAGGCAATGTGCTGATCCTGCGAAACGAGGATGGGCACGAGATGGTGTTCACAGCCGCCGAGTGACCTGATCCACGAACCGGGCCCGCGCTTCGGGCAGCGGGTTATGCCCCAAAGACGGCGCGACGCGGTGCTCCAGGAAATATCCGGTCGTGCGCAGGGCCTCTGCGATCTCGGCATCGGGCGCAGTGCCTTCCCCGCGCAGACAGGGCGGAAGGGGCAACAGCTTGCCCGCCCAATCCCCGGCGCCCTTCGCACTGACGGAACGGCCTGTTTTGGGCGATACATAGATCAATCCTTCGGTCACACCGGTCACGGCGCAGGCTGTCAGATCAAGGCCAAAGCCAAGCTCGTCAAGCAGCGCGAGTTCCCATCGCAGATAAGCCAGAGGCCAGACCTCGTCCTGCCCCAGCAGGTCCATCAACTGCTCCGTCCGCGTATAGAGCGAGGCGTGTGGTTCCCGTTCGGGCAGGCAGAAGGACAGCAGAGATACGACAGCGTTCAGCCCGGACAGTGCCAGCCGCCCTGAAAACGCGGCGGCCGCGCGGGAGCGCAGGGGTTCGACCTGAAAGGTTCCGATATGTTCTTCCAGTCGCGCGCGCCACAGCACGTCCAGTTGCGCGCCGGGTTGCAGGATCGGCGCGATCTTGCGGCTGGTCCCACCGCGCACCACACCGGCATGACGCCCATGGCCTTCGGTAAAGACTTCGATGATCGCCGCTGTTTCACCATGGCGGCGTAAAGTCAGGAGTATTCCGTGATCGCGCCAGTCCAAAACTCGGCCCTGCTGTTGGTTGGGTTGGATCGCAGAAAATCCCAAGCGACGTCAGCGCGCAAGAGCGGAACTTCTTTTCCCCCTTTCGACGAGAGTTCTTTTTCCGAAGGCGCCATAGTTTTGTGACTTCGTGCCACCCGTCTTGTGCGCGTTCTCGCAACCCCCACCTGCGCTTCAAACAGAAGGGGCCGCACCATGATCGATGACGAACCGCAACCTGCCGCGTATTACGACGAACACGAAATCTGGACGCCGGATCCGACAGCCGCGGACATGCAGGTCTATGAGACGTTCGCTTCGGCCGTCGTTGAACTTGTGCAGGTTCTGGATGACAACAAGCCGATGTTGTCGCGGGATGTCTACGCCCGCTTTTTTGCGTCTCTGCTGCACCTGTCCAGGGTGTTGGGCGAGTACGAAGACGGATGGAACGGCGGACGTGGCGCGTGATTCAAAGGCGTGCGAAGACGGTGGGGAAGACTATCAGCCTTTCATTCCAAAGGCCCGGTAGAACGCGTCAGCTGACCCACAGACCGATGGAAACCCCGTCAGTTGCCCTGTTCGGGTAGGTCGGGGGTCGCCAAAACCATTCCGAAAAACGCATTGCTTGAAACCAGTCCAGGTATTAATGTTCTGCTTATGTTCTTAAAGTGGGATTCCAAAAATGTCTCTTAATTATGTCATGATCGGTTCCAACGACGTTGCCAAGGCACGCGGCTATTATGACGCGGTTGTGCCCCGGATCGGCGGAAAGGTCATCGCCGAGTATATGCCGCATGCTGTCTGCTATGAGCTGCGTGGCGGCGGATGCATATGGGTCGCGACACCGTTCGACAAAAAAGTCGCGACGATCGGAAACGGGAACATGGTTGGCCTGCTGTGCCAAAGCGAAGCGGAAGTTCGCGATGCGCATGCAACCGCGCTTGCAAATGGTGGAACAAACGAAGGTGATCCGGGCGACCGCCCCCAATATGGCCCAAGCTTTTATGGTGCCTACGCACGCGACCCGGATGGGAACAAGATGAGCTTTGTCTATTTTGGCGACGCAGGTTGATGGCGCTGAAAACCACTTGCGAGCTTGGTAGTGAGAAAAACCCAAGGCAACAGGAGGTTCAGAACGTCACACCTGCGTGAATTAGGATGCCGATGACCATCAATAAGTTCAGCACCATCAAGAGTCCGTTGCCCACATAAATGGGCAGCTTGCCCACCACCATACCATAGGCAAACCACAGGAAGGACAGCCCGGCATAAAGCGACCAGGACAGAAGCGACTGACCGGTCGCGTGTTCGGAATGGGTAAAGTAGAGCTTGATCAGTTGTGGAAGCGTGGCAAAAGGGCCGACAACGCCGACAAAGACCATGAAGCCCTCGAACCGCTGCATCCAGTGGCCGAGTTCCGATTTTTCCAGTTTCTCCGCAAGCGTTTCAGTCACGAAAGCACCTCTTGGTTGCGCTCGGTCCGTAGGACACGTCAGTGCTGACAGGCCATTTGCAGCACCAAAATAGTCGCTTTGATCTCGGCGTCAAAGACCCTTCAGTACCGTGGTCACTCCAGCCCCTCTTCGCCCAGCAGGTGCCGCCCCTGCCGGTCTTCGACCTCGATCACCCAGAGGTCGGGGTCAAAGCTGCGTTGGCGCTGGATGGCCTGGTCCACGTCGACCTCGGGGCCAGACGAGAGTTCGACCCATTTTCGTTCACCACTCATCAGATCAAAGCTGCGTTGGAACGCAACGGCCTGCCCGTCCAGCGTGTTCAGCTTGACCAGAACTGCGCCTGCCGTGTCATCGCCATGGGCCACCACATAGGCCGGGATATCCTGGAATCGCAGCCGCGCCAGATAGGCGTGGACCCAGAATTCGGCGGTCAGGCGGGTCATGCGTTTCCGTCTTTGAAATCCAGACCCATTTCCGAATACCGCTCGGATTCTTCCAGCCAATTGGGCCGGACCTTCACTTGCAGGAACAGGTGAATTTTGCGGTCGAGGAATTCTTCCAGTTCTGCCCGCGCAGCCTGGCTGACGGCCTTGATGGTCTCACCCTTCTTGCCCAACACGATGCCTTTGTGGCCGTCACGCATGACATAGATGACCTGATCGATCTTGGCAGAGCCGTCTTTGCGTTCTTCCCAGTTCTCGGTCTCGACGGTCAACTGATAGGGCAATTCCTGATGCAGGCGCAGGGTGAGCTTCTCGCGGGTCATTTCCGCGGCGATCATGCGCAGGGGCAGGTCGGCGATCTGGTCTTCGGGATAGAGCCAGGGGCCTTCAGGCAGTTCAGAGGCCAGCCACTTGCGCAGGTCTTCGACACCGTGGCCCTTTTCAGCAGAGATCATGAAGGTTTCGGCAAACGGGTAACGTGCGTTCAGGTCACTGGTCAGCGCCAGCAGCTTTTCGGACGGCACCTTGTCGATCTTGTTGATCGCCAACGCGATGGTGCGGCCCTGTCCGATTTCTTCCAGACCTTCGAGGATGCGCTCGACCCCTTCGGTGATACCGCGATGCGCTTCAACCATCAGGACAACGACGTCCGCATCTGCGGCCCCGCCCCATGCAGCAGCGACCATGGCGCGATCCAGGCGGCGGCGGGGTTTGAACAGGCCGGGCGTGTCGACGAAGACCAGCTGCGCGTCGCCTTCCATCGCCACGCCACGGATACGCGCGCGGGTGGTCTGCACCTTATGCGTCACGATGGAAACCTTGGCCCCGACCATGCGGTTCAGCAGGGTTGACTTGCCCGCATTGGGCTCTCCGATCAGGGCGATAAATCCGGCGCGTGTGGTCATGAGTCTGGCGATCCTGTTTGCAAGTGCGCACCCCTATAGCAGAAAGCTTCGACGGGCCAGAGGGATTTGTCGCATTGCGGCCATGCGGTTTCGATGTCAGATGAACGCAGACGCCCAGCCATTCACAGCCCGGCATCAAATCCGTTCAGTGAGGTTTTCATGAAACGTCGCGAGTTTCTTCTTGGAAGCAGCGCCGCTGCAAGTGTTTTGGGATTGGGAGCGTTGCCTCTGACGGCCAGCGATGCTGCGCAGGAGCTGGTGTTGCAACCTGCCAGCTATCGGTTGCGCGATCAGCCGACCATGGGGATGGTCAGCCTGTCACCGGATGCGCCGCCACCGGTTCTTTACGGCCGTCAGGGCGAGGTACTGCGTCTGACGGTGCGCAATACCCTGCCCGACTATACTGCGATGCATTGGCACGGTCTGCGCATCCGCAACGAGATGGACGGGGTACCCTACCTGACCCAGATGCCCATCGGCGAAAACGAAAGCTTTACCTATGAATTCACACCGCCGGATGCGGGCACGTATTGGTATCACCCTCATTGCATGACGATGGACCAGATGGCCCGAGGGCTGACCGGTGTGATGGTGGTTGCCGAACCGGAAGACCTAGGGTTCGACAGCGAGCAGGTGATCAATCTGCGGGATTTCCGGCTGGACGAAGATGGCGCGTTTCTGCCCGCTTATACCGCCCGCGGCGCGGCGCGGGCCGGCACGTTCGGCAACGTGCAGACCGCCAATTGGCAGAGCGAGGCAGTATATGACCACGCCGCGGGCAGCCTGGTGCGCGTACGGGTGGTCAACACGGACACGACCCGTATCTACAGGTTGCATCCCGAAGGGGCCGAGACCCGGATCATCGCATGGGACGGACATCCGGTAGAAACAGACGTGACACGGCCCACAGCAGCCCAGCCGCTCTTGCTGGCCCCGGGTCAAAGGGTGGATCTGGCGGTTCGGATGCCGGACGACGAGGGGCAGTCAGCCCAGCTGATGGCAAAGTTTCCCGGACAGAAACACCGCGCCATGGTCCGGTTGCGGGCCACGGGACAGTCCATTGCGCGTGATCTGCGAGAGCTGCGCCCATTGCGCCCGAACCCTGTCGCGCGCCCTGATCTGGGTCAGGCCGAGTTGCATGAGTTCGTGTTCGGCTGGACCCCGGAAGGCGGCGTCCCGAATGACGGGTTCTGCGGGTCTTTGGGCTATAGTTTCTGGTCGATCAACCGAACGCCCTGGCCGGGCGATGCGGCGCAGGGAGCCGGGCCACTGGCCGTGCTGCAACGAGGCAAGAGCTATGTTCTGCGACTGCGCAATGAATCGCCCAACCTGCACCCGATCCATCTGCACGGGCTGGCCTTTGTTCCGCTGACGTCGAACCTGCGCAAACTGCCACCGTTGCTGTCCGATACCATGCTATTGCTAAAAGACGAGACCGTAGACATCGCGCTGGTCGCGGACAATCCCGGCGACTGGGCGTTTCATTGCCACGTGATCGAACACCAGAAAACCGGACTGGCCGGGTTCATCCGGGTAATCTGACCCTAGCCCGGTGGTGACATGTTCAACGCCAGAACGTGGTTCGGATAGGCTTGGTACGCGATACGGAAATCCGTGACGCCGACCTGACGGAAGCCTTTGGACAGGTAGAAATCAATGGCCGGAGCGTTCTGGGAATTGGTCGTCAGCCAGATTTCGGGGCGGCCTTTGTTCCGGCAATGGTCAATGGCCACCTGCAACAACGCTGACCCGATGCCCTTTCCGTGGTGGCGCGGCTGCACGTAAAAGGTCACAATCTCAAGATCGGAAAGCCCGTCGATGGGGGCGGGACGGCCCTCTGCCAACCGAATGTAGCCATCGATTCCATCGCGGTTTTCAGACACCACCAGAAGATCACTCTCTTCCTCAAGCAGCGCTTCGAACCGTGCGGTTGTGAACTCGGACAATGCAAACTCGGCGAAGAAAGAACTTACGCCATGGCGCAGGTAGGTGCCGATCCAGACTTCGATCGACAACGCGGCCAGGCTGGCCGCGTCCGATTTCCGGGCTGGTCTGAGCTTCATGCCCCTAGGACGAGCTGGCCGGACTCAACCGCTCCAGCAAAGCTTTCGCCGCGGCCTGTTCGGCCTGACGTTTGGATCCTGCGGTGGCCTGTGCCTCGGTGCCGTCCTGAAGGCGGGCGGCGATGGTGAAGATCGGGGCGTGGTCCGGGCCGCTGCGTTTGATTTCGACGTATGAGGGCGGCTTTTGCCCACGCGCCTGCGCCCATTCCTGCAACGAGGTCTTGGCGTCACGCGCATCTGCCTCGACCTTGTGGATGCGGTCCCCCCAAAGCGCCAGGATGACATCGCGGGCAGCCTCGAACCCCGCATCCCGATAGATGGCGGCGATCACGGCCTCCATCGCATCGCCCAGCAGCGCTTGCTTGCGACGGCCACCGGACAGCATCTCGGACCGGCCGAGTTTCAACACCGCGCCCAGATCGATCTGGCGGGCCACATCTGCACAGGCCTCTTTGCGGACCAATGCGTTGAACCGGGGGGCCAACTGGCCTTCGGAGGCTTTTTTGTCAGCTTCAAGCAACGCGGTGGCCATGACCAGGCCCAGAACGCGGTCACCCAGAAACTCCAGCCGCTGGTTGTCGGGTCGGGTGGACGAAGACACCGAGCCATGGGTCAGCGCGCGCACCAGCAGTTCGGGATTTTTGAACTCATACCCCAATCGCCGCTGGAACGCCTTTATCTCAGACGAAAGCTTCAATTGACCGCCTTGAAGAACCGATCACCGCGCCATGTCCAGAAGAACAGCATCGAACGGCCCGCGGACGAGAACATGATCCGGTCGGCGCGACCGATCAGGTTTTCGTAAGGCACGTATCCGACACCGCCGGCAGATTGCGGCAGACGGCTGTCGCTGGAATTGTCACGGTTGTCCCCCATGAAGAAATAATGGCCCTCGGGCACGGTGTAGATGCCGGTATTGTCCGATGCCTGGTTGCCGATGTTCAGCACGTCGTAGGACACGCCATTGGGCAGGGTTTCGATCAGGCGCGATTTTTCACAGGTGCCGCCAATACCGACAGGGCCGTTTTCACAGCGCGGGCGCAGGCGCTGCGGGCCTTGCGGTTCCGCGACTTCGGCAAACACGCCATCGGGCTGCTGAGGAACCGGAGTGCCATTGAGGATGATCTGGCCATTGCGGACCTGGATCCGGTCGCCCGGCAAGCCAATCAGGCGTTTGATATAATCACGCCCGGTGACCGGATGGCGAAAGACGATGACATCGCCACGTTCCGGATCACCGCCCCAGATACGGGTATTGTCTTCGCCCTGCATCCAGCCACAGATATCTTCGGCATCCACGTTCAGGCCGACGCTGGGGATGATCAGGCTGGGGCAGGATGCGTAGGAATAGCCATAAGCCATCTTGTTGACGAAGAGGAAATCACCGATCAGCAGCGTCTGCTTCATCGAGCCCGAGGGGATCCAGAACGGCTGAAAGAAGAGGCTACGGAACACGCCGGCAATCAGCAGCGCATAGACGATAGTCTTGATCGTCTCCCAGACGGGATTTCCGGTCTTGGCTTCCTCGGCCATACTGCTCTCTCCAGTTCTTTGCTTGGCTTCGCTGCTACATGCGGGGGCGATGGGGGCAAGTCAAGGCTGCGTGGTGTGATCTTGAAGCGGACGCGCTTCGATCACCACGAAAGCCTGCGCCCAGGGATGGTCATCGGTCAGGGTGACGTGGATGATCGCCTCGTGCCCTTCGGGGGTCATTTCATTCAGGCGTTCGGCGGCCCAGCCTGTCACATGCATCACGGGCTGGCCGGTGCGCAGATTGGTGACGGCCATGTCCTTCCACGCGATGCCCATGCGCAGACCGGTGCCCAACGCCTTGGAACAGGCCTCTTTCGCGGCCCAGCGCTTGGCATACGTACCCGCGGTGTCGGCGCGGCGTTCGGCTTTGCGCTGTTCGGTGTCAGTAAAGACACGGTTGCGGAACCGGTCGCCGAACCGGTCGAGCGTGCCCTGGATGCGGTCAATGTTTGCAAGGTCTGTGCCGATGCCAAGTATCATGACAACCGCACCGTCAGGATCTTGTAACTCGCCACACCAAAGAACCCGGCGAAGGCGAAATCGAACCAGCGGCGGGCGCGACGGTAGGTTCGGACCATGCGTTCGGATGAAAACAGGAAGGCATAGCCGATAAAGATCATCAATGATCCCGCATAGAGCATGGCGAAATAGCCCAGCAGCATCGACAGGCTGGCATCATTGGGCGCGACGATGGCATAGATCGAGCCCCAGCTGAGGATCGCCTTGGGGTTGGTCAGGTGAATGGCCGCGCCTTTGGCAAAGATGGTCGGCAGCGCGCCCGTGACCGGTTTGCCCAAAGCGACCTCGTCCGAGGTCATCGCGCGGCGCAAGGCCTTCAGCGCCAGCCAACCCAGATAGGCCACACCGACATAGCGGATCACCTCGAACACCCAGACATTGGCCAGCATGATCGCCGACAGGCCAAGTGCTGCGGCAATGCCCCAGGCGGCGGACCCGGCACAGATGCCCAGCGCAAAGACCAGACCGGCACGGCGGCCCTCGTTCATGGCGGTTCCCGCAATGCCCATCGTGGCGGGGCCCGGAGAGCCTCCGGCCATCAGCCAGGCCAGCCAGATGGCGACAAAGCCGGGGGTGATCACGCCCGCGCCTCGTCCATCAGGCGACGCATTTCCTGAATGGCCGGGGTCAGGCCCAGAAAGATCGCCTCGCCAATCAGGAAATGACCGATATTCAGTTCCTTGACCTCAGGGAAGGCGGCAACCGGTTTTACGGTGTCATAGGTCAGGCCATGACCCGCATGAACCTCAAGCCCCAGCGAATGGGCGAAAGAGGACATCTGGCGCAGCGATTCAAGCTCGCGTTCGGCATCTTCCATGCGGCCTTCGGCATGGGCGTCGCAATAGGCGCCAGTGTGCAGCTCGATCACTTCGGCACCGATGCGATGCGCGGCCTCGATCTGACGCTGATCGGCGGCGATGAAGATCGAAACGCGACAGCCGACATCGCGCAGAGGGGCGATGAAATGCGCCAGCTTGTTTTCTTCGCGCGCGACTTCAAGACCGCCCTCGGTGGTGCGCTCCTCGCGCTTTTCGGGAACGATGCAGACCGCATGCGGTTTGTGGCGCAAGGCGATCTGCTGCATCTCGGGCGTCGCGGCCATCTCAAAGTTCAGCGGCACCGACAGAACCTCCATCAGCCCGTCGATATCGGCGTCCGAGATATGGCGTCGATCTTCGCGCAGATGCGCGGTGATGCCATCCGCGCCCGCTTCTTCCGCCAGTTTGGCAGCGCGCAGCGGATCCGGATAGTCCCCGCCCCGCGCATTGCGCACCGTGGCCACGTGATCGATGTTCACACCCAGACGCAGATGGTTCTCAGACATCCCTCGATTCCTTTTGCATGCTTTGGCCCGAGCCTAGAGGCTCTGCCGAAGAAACGGCAGCCGAATCTTCGGCCAAACGCTTGATTTCATCAAACTTCGCCTTGATTCTGGCGCGACGACGCTGCTGATACGTCAGGATCAGCGGCAGGCTGAGGTAATAGCAGATCACCCCCGCAACGAGGCCCGGAATGATCCCACCGATCATATAGGGGTAGAAGACGTCGTCGTAGAACTGCGACAGCCCGTGCCAGTCGGCCACGCGATCCGTAAACAACGCCAGGAAATTGTTCTTGAGATCCCCCAGGGCACTGGCGAATTTGCCCATAAGCCCCTGTGTGTCGCCTTCTTCGTATTCGGTGCCCAGCAGGAAATGCCCGGTCTGAAGACAGATCACTCCGATCGGAACATAGGTGAGCGGGTTGCCGAAAAACGTGCCGCTGAGCGCGGCCAGAATGTTCCCCTTGATCAGCCGGGCACCGATGGCGGCGACAAGAAAATGCAACCCGTAAAACGGCGTAAAGGCCGCAAAGACGCCCGCCCCTATACCGCGCGCGATCCGGTCAGGGGTATCCGGCAAGCGCCGGACGCGGTGTTTCACGTAATGGAAGGCGCGGGTCCATCCGCCACGCGGATAGACGAAATCCGATGCGATCTGGACTGGAGAGCGTCGGTCTCGGCGCTTGAATACCACCCGTGATCACCCCTTCTCAGCCAGCCGCAACCGAAGTTTTGACCTGATCCCGATACCGTTCGACCGCAGCAACATCGCTTTCCGCCTCCAGCATCAGCATGAGTGAGTGAAGCTGTTCAAGGTCGCGCAGTTCGACATTGATCAGAAGGCGGTAAAAATCCGGTTTGCGATCGACAAACTCGAGGTTCGAGATATTGGCCTTTTTCTCGCCGATCAATGTGCAAATACGCCCCAGAACCCCGGCATCGTTGCCAATGGTCAGATCCAAAGTCGCGCCATAGACGGCCGGGTGCGTGCCCGAATGCCAGTGCAGATCGACCCAACGGTCAGGTTCGCCTTCGAACTCGCTAAGCCGGTCGCAATCGATGGCATGTACAACCACGCCCTTGCCCCGGTAGGTGATGCCGACGATCCGTTCCCCCGGCAGCGGCTGACAGCAGGGGGCGCGGTCGAACTTCTGTCCCGGCTCCAGACCGATCACTGCACGGCGCAGCGGAATGGCGTCGCCGTCGTCCTTGGCAAGTTCGGGATAGACGGCCTGAACCACCTCATGCGCAGTCAGCTCGGCACTGCCAAGGCGGGCCAGCAGCTCGTGCCGATCTTTCAGGCGCAGGTGTTTCGCCGCGGTATCGAGCGCCTTGTCGGTCGCCTTGCGGCCCACGTGCTCGAAACCGGAACGGGCCAGTTCCTTGCCCAGCTTGATGAATCGTTCCCGGTCCACCTCGCGCAGGGCGCGGCGAATGGCGGTACGGGCCTTGCCGGTGACTGCAATCTCCAGCCACGTGACCTGTGGCGTCTGACCATCGGCGGTGATGATGTCCACGGACTGGCCATTTTTGAGCCGCGTCCAGAGCGGAACGCGGATACCGTCAACCTTGGCCCCGACACAGGCGTGACCGATCCGGGTGTGAATGGCATAGGCAAAATCGATCGGTGTCGCGCCACGTGGCAGCTTCACCACGTCGCCCTTGGGGGTGAAACAGAACACCTGGTCCGAATACATCTCGAGCTTGACGGCTTCGAGGAAGTCTTCGTGATCTTCCTCGTTGTCGAACTGCTCGGTCAGGTTGGAAATCCACTTGGCCGGATCGACGGCGAACGGGTTCTCGGTGCGCACACCGTCACGATAGGACCAGTGCGCCGCGACGCCGGTTTCGGCCACGTCATGCATCTGGCGGGTGCGGATCTGCACCTCGACCCGTTTACCGTCCCGGCCGGAAACGGTTGTATGAATCGAACGGTAACCGTTGGATTTGGGCTGGCTGATATAGTCCTTGAAGCGCCCCGGCACCGCGCGCCAGCGCTGGTGGATGGCACCCAGGGTTCGATAGCAGTCTTCCTCGGTCTGGGTGATGATGCGGAACCCGTAGATGTCGGACAGGCGCGAGAAGCCCTGATCCTTTTCCTGCATCTTGCGCCAGATCGAATAGGGTTTCTTGGCGCGGCCGAACACCTCGGCCTCGATGCCCACTTTCTCCAGCTCGTGCCGCATGTCGCCGGTGATGCGGTGGATCACGTCGCCGGTTTCCCGTTGCAAAGTGATAAAGCGACGGATGATCGACTGGCGGCCTTCGGGGTTGAGGACACGGAAAGCCAGATCTTCCAGTTCCTCGCGCATCCACTGCATGCCCATCCGGCCCGCAAGCGGTGCGTAGATATCCATCGTCTCGCGCGCTTTGACGATCTGTTTTTCGGGACGCATCGCCTTGATCGTCCGCATGTTGTGCAAACGGTCGGCGAGCTTGACCAGAATGACCCGCAGGTCCTTGGACATGGCCATGAACAGCTTGCGGAAGTTCTCGGCCTGCTTGGTCTCGCGGCTGGACAGTTGCAGATTGGTCAGCTTGGTGACGCCGTCGACCAGTTTGGCGACCTCATCCCCGAATAGTTCAGCCACCTTGCCATAGTTGGCCTTGGTGTCTTCGATCGTGTCGTGCAGCAGCGCCGTGATGATAGTCGCATCATCCAGACGCTGTTCGGTCAGGATGGCGGCAACGGCAACGGGATGGGTGAAATAGGGCTCGCCGGAATGGCGAAACTGCCCTTCGTGCATCTGCTGGCCGAATTCGTAGGCCAGCGCAATGCGGTCGGCATTCGTCTTGGGATTGTAGTTGCGGACCAGCGCAATCAGATCGTCAGCAGAAATCATCCGGTCCGCACCTTCGTCTTCAGGGCTTACCCCTGCCCTTGAGCCTCCATCAGAGCGCGCAAGAGCTTCTCTTCCGACATGTCGTCCATGGCGGGTTTGTCCGTTTCGGCACCCATCAGCAGCGCCATCTGATCTTCTTCGGGCTCGTCAACCTCGATCTGGGTCTGGTTGGCCTCGATCAGGCGCTCGCGCAGTTCGTCCGCGCTTTGGGTTTCGTCGGCGATCTCACGCAGAGACACGACAGGGTTTTTGTCGTTGTCGCGGTCAACGGTAATCGCTGCACCGGCGGAAATCTCACGCGCCCGATGGGCGGCGAGCATCACCAGCTCGAACCGGTTTGGAACCTTGTCTACGCAATCTTCAACCGTCACGCGGGCCATTGGGCGCTCTCCGTTTCTGAATCCATGTCAGGAAGGGGTTTATCTAAGCGCGAATCCGCGCCTTGACAAGCAGGAAATGCTGCATTTGCACGGATCACAGCGCCGTGACCGCCGCAACCTCTGCCGCGGGAAGGGTCTGGATCATCTCGCAGACCGTGCGACCCAGAACCGGATGGCGCCAGTCGGGCACGATATCGGCCATCGGCACGAGGACAAAGGCGCGATCCTGAAGGCGCGGATGCGGCAAGATCAACTGATCCGGTGCCTCTTGCCTTTGCGCGTCGGTCGGCAGGGTCAGCCAGCGATCAAACGTGGCGCGATCCGGCAGGACCTGATCCTGGAAACAGACCAGATCCAGATCCAGCGTCCGCATCCCCCAGCGCTGCACCCGTTCGCGCCCGAATTCCTGCTCCACCTCGTGCAGCACCTGCAACAGCTGCGACGGAGATTTCTCGGTCGCAATCAGCGCCGCGGCATTCACATAATCCGGGCCGGCCCCGGCGGGAAAGCACGGGGTAGCAAAAAAACGACTGACAGAGCGAATCACCACATCGTGACGCGATAACGCGTCAAGCGCGTTCTGAAGTGTTACAGCGGGACCATTTCCTCTCAAATCGAGATTTGCGCCCAGCGCAACAACGGCATTTGGCATGGATTTGCTCATGTGATACCCTACATTCGACACATTGCATACTTGCGATAACCGACAGAAGTTCTAATTATAGGCCTACCAGCGCGCGTCATTTTATCACTCACTCACTCACGTAACGCGGCACGCACTGGATTATACCGGAAGGGAACATTTATGTTTTATAAAGACGAACGGCTAGCGCTGTTCATCGACGGCTCGAATCTTTATGCCGCGGCAAAAGCACTCGGTTTCGACATTGACTACAAACTTCTGCGGCAGGAATTCATGCGCCGCGGCAAGCTTCTGCGGGCCTTCTACTATACAGCGCTGCTGGAAAACGACGAGTATTCGCCGATCCGTCCATTGGTTGACTGGCTGCATTACAACGGCTTCACCATGGTCACGAAACCGGCCAAGGAATACACCGACAGCATGGGGCGTCGGAAAGTCAAAGGAAACATGGATATCGAGCTTACCGTCGATGCCATGGAACTGGCGCCGCGCGTCGATCATATCGTGCTGTTCTCGGGTGATGGGGATTTCCGCCCGTTGATCGCAAGCCTGCAACGGCAGGGTGTGCGCGTATCGGTGGTTTCGACCATCCGCAGCCAGCCGCCGATGATCTCGGACGAACTGCGCCGCCAGGCCGACAATTTCATCGAGTTGGAAGACCTGCGCGATGTCATCGGCCGCCCGCCGCGTGAAATGCCAACGGAGCATCGCAGCGTCGCTGTTGCCAGCAACAGCTGACTAGGCGACAGGCCTGTCATGATGGGGAAAAATCGCGCGGTCAGGACATCGGTCCTGGCCGCGCTTCTTTAACAAGGTACAGGTGCTTAAACATCACCCGATTAGCAACGATTCGTGTCAGAGGAATGACGATGTCCTGTCTGGACCAAGGCCGGGAAAAGACTTACCTGTGCCATAAGGAGACAGCCTGATGAAAAAGCCGCCACTGACACTTTACCTTGCCGCCCCACGCGGGTTCTGCGCCGGTGTGGACCGTGCCATCAAAATCGTTGAGATGGCTTTGCAGAAATGGGGCCCACCGGTCTATGTGCGCCACGAGATCGTGCACAACAAATTCGTGGTCGATGGCCTTCGCGCCAAAGGGGCCGTTTTCGTCGAGGAATTGCAGGAATGCCCCGATGACCGCCCCGTGATCTTCTCCGCCCACGGGGTGCCGAAATCCGTTCCCGCCGAGGCTGCCCAGCGCGAGATGATCTATGTGGACGCCACCTGCCCCCTGGTCTCGAAGGTGCATGTCGAGGCGCAGCGCCACGCGGAAGCGGGGTTGCAGATGATCATGATCGGCCACAAGGGCCACCCCGAAACCGTGGGCACCATGGGGCAGTTGCCCGAGGGCGATGTGCTGCTGGTCGAAACCGTGGACGACGTGGCCACGGTGCAGGTGCGTGACCCGGATAAGCTGGCCTTTGTCACCCAAACCACCCTTTCGGTCGATGACACCAAGGATATCATCGCCGCCCTTCAGGCCCGGTTCCCGGCCATTGTCGGACCGCACAAGGAAGATATCTGTTACGCCACCACCAACCGGCAGGAAGCGGTGAAGGCCGTGGCCCCCAAGGCGGATGCTTTGCTGGTTGTGGGCGCTCCGAACTCATCGAACTCGCGCCGCCTTGTCGAGGTTGCCTCGCGCGAGGGGTGTCAGTACGCGCAGCTGGTCCAGCGCGCCACCGAGATTGACTGGCGCGCGCTCGAGGGTATCTCGACCGTGGCTGTCACCGCAGGCGCGTCGGCCCCGGAAGTTCTGGTAAACGAGGTGATCGAAGCGTTCAGCGCGCATTATGATGTCACCGTCGAGCCGGTCGAGACCGCTGTTGAAAACGTCGAGTTCAAAGTCCCCCGCGTGTTGAGGCAACCGGCGTGAACGGAGTGCCGAAAGCGCCGCTCTATCTAGGGCTGGCGGGACTGATCCCGTTTGTCTGGGGCGTCCTGACCTATCTGAACGGCGACCTGAATGCCTGGGGCGTGCAAACCTTTGGCCCACGTTTCGTGGGGCCCTATGTGCAACTGTTCTATGGATCGGTCATCCTCAGCTTCATGTCCGGTGTTCTCTGGGGTTTTGCCACCAAGACATCAGGCAGCAAGGCGGCCCTGTGTTATCTGTTGTCGGTTCTGCCCGCGCTTTGGGCCTTTGCCATGACAGGGGGTGGGCCGGTGAATGCGGGCACCAATCTGATGTATGGCTTCGCTGGCTTGTTGTTGCTGGATGCCCTGTTTTCCTACTGGCGCCTGACACCGGTCTGGTGGATGCGGTTGCGCATCCTGCTGACCGCGGTCGTATTGGCCAGCCTTGCAGTCGGAGTGTACCTGTGACCGATGAACGTACGATCAACGCCTATACAAACAAGGTGGCCGAATATCTGAAGATCCCTCTGCCGCCCGAGCAGCTTGAGGCGCGTCAGGCTTTCGCCGATGCGGTCGGCGCAGGCGGCTATGTGCTGGATCTGGGGTCCGGACCGGGGTCGGACAGCGGGTTCCTGATGCGTCAGGGGCTGAAAGTTCGGGCACTGGATGCCACGCCAGCCTTTGTCGAACATGCACGCGAAAACGGTGTGGATGCACATCTGGGTACGTTCGATGACGTCACCGAGACGGCCGAATATGACGGGATTTACGCCAGCTTTTCCCTGTTGCACGCGCCGCGCGCAGATTTCCCGCGCCATCTGCAAGCGATCCACAGGGCTCTGAAACCCGGTGGACAGCTGTTTCTGGGGATGAAGCTGGGCACTGGTGAACACCGGGATGATCTGGATCGTTATTATTCCTATTACACGGAGGCCGAGATCGAGGACGCCTTGAACAAGGCCGGGTTCACGATTGATCGCGCAGTCCACGGCATCGGAAAAGGCCTGGCCGGATCGTATGACGGGTACATTCTGGTGTTCGCCCATGCCTGAATTGTTTGCCTATACGGACGGTGCCTGTTCCGGCAACCCCGGCCCCGGCGGCTGGGGCGTGCTGCTGCGCGCGATGGACGGGGACAGGGTTCTGAAAGAGCGTGAGCTCAACGGGGGCGAGGCCGAGACGACCAACAACCGGATGGAGCTGCTGGCCGCCATCAGCGCGCTTGAAGCGCTGGAGCGACCGTCGAAGATTACCGTCGTCACCGACAGCGCCTATGTAAAGAACGGCGTCACCGGGTGGATTTTCGGTTGGAAACGCAACGGCTGGAAAACCTCGAACAAGAAGCCGGTCAAGAATGTCGATCTGTGGCAGCGTCTGGATGAAGCGCAGGAACGGCATGATGTGACATGGGAATGGGTCAAAGGGCACGCAGGCCACCCCGAGAATGAAAAGGCCGATGAGCTGGCACGGGCCGGAATGGCGCCGTTCAAACCGAAAAAGGCACAGGCGTGACCGCACTGACGCTGCTGGACTATGCCTCGGTTCTGATCTTCGCGTTGACAGGGGCGCTGGTGGCCAGCCGTGCCCAGCTGGATCTGGTAGGATTTGCCTTCATGGCCTGCCTGACCGCCGTCGGTGGCGGTACGGTGCGCGACCTTCTGCTGGATCGTCACCCGGTCTTCTGGGTCGGGCAGCCGGATTACATCCTGATCGCAGTCGCGGCTTCGGTCCTGGTGTTCTTTACAGCACATCTGGTGGAAAGCCGTTATAACTGGCTGGTCTGGCTGGACAGTTTTGCACTGTCGGTGGCTGTCGCGGCCGGAACCGGCGCGGCGCTGTCGCTGGATCAGTCCGGCGTCATTGTCGTTTTGATGGGTGTGACCACCGGATGCCTGGGCGGGCTGATGCGTGACGTGGTCTGCAACGAAGTACCGCTGGTGCTGAAACAGGGCGAGCTTTATGTGTCCTGCGCCTTTACAGGTGCTCTGACTGCGGTGCTGGCTTCCGGGTTGGGGGCGGCGCCTGCGTTTTCACTGGGTCTCTGCGCCCTGGTGTGCTGGGCGTTGCGCGCCGGATCGTTGACGTTTGGCTGGCAATTGCCGGTCTACAAAAGCCGGCCGCCGCGCAACTGAGCCCGACAGTGGACGCCAAAGCGGCATGCTGATACCCCTTTTGAAAGCACAGCCCAGAGGCCAACGTGACATTCAGACTTGCATCCATCACAGCCTGCCTGGCCCTGCTCGCCTCATGCGGCGCGTATTACACCCCGGTCAGTTTTGTTGCGCAGGGCGACCAGATCATCGCCTCGGGCACGATTGACGAGACGACGCTGTCTGCCTTTGAGGAAGTGAAAGCCCAAAACCCCGAAGCCCGCACTCTGGTTCTGCGCTACATTGAAGGATCTGTTGACGATGACGCCAATGTCATCTTCGCCCGTGAAGTGCACAGGGCCGGGTTCGACACCGTCGTGCCCTCGAACGGTCTGGTTGCCAGCGGGGGTACCGATCTGTTTCTGGCCGGAAACCGCCGCGTGCTGCAACCGGGGGCCTGTGTCGGTGTCCACAGCTGGGCCGGGTCAGGTCTGGTGGCGACCGACTTGCCCGAGGACGACCCCGAACATGATCGATACCTGGACTATTTCAAGGATATCGGCGTGGATGAGGAATTTTACTGGTACACCCTCTATGCTGCCCCGGCCGACAGTATGCACTGGATGAACGCCACCGAAGCGAACCGTTTTGGTTTGACCACCAGAGGTGCTCCGGCACTTGGGTCTGCGACGGAGTGCGACGAAAGGTAAACTAGCCGTTCAACAAGCGCGCGCCGATTTCCTTGACGAACTTCGCGGCCACCATCGCCGTCATGCCATGGGGGTCGCGATGCGGGTTGAGCTCGACGATATCCGCACCGACCAACTGGCCTTTGAACCGGTGGATCAGGTCGACAACCTCGCGCGTGCTCAGCCCACCGGGTTCATGATGCGAGACGCCGGGGGCAAAGGCCGGGTCCAGCGCATCCAGATCCAGTGACAGGTAGACCGGGCCATCGAATGAAATCTGCAAATCGGGGCTCCAGTTGCGCATGTCGATCACCTCGACGCCGAACCTGTCGGCCTGTTCGCGCTGATGGGCGTTCATGGTGCGGATGCCGACCTGCACCAGACGCTTGACCGGACAGGTCTCCATCACCCGGGCAAAGGGGCAGCCATGGCCGAGCGGTCCGATATCCTGCGTGTCGTACAGATCCGGGTGGCTGTCGATATGCAGGATGTTCAGGCCTTCGTACCGGTCTGCATGGGCCTTGATCAGCGGATAGGCCACGGAATGGTCGCCGCCCAGCGACAACAGGCGCGCGCCGGTTGCGATCCGTTTCGCCGCTTCGGCCTCGATCCGGTCAATCGGTTCCTGCCCGCGCATCTCAAAAACATCCAGATCGCCGCTATCCCGGAACTGGGCGCTTGCACCCAGATCGGTGCCATCCTCGGCGGTCAGGTTGGCCGCGCCGGAATGCAGCGCCTCGCGGATGCGTCCGGGGGCGAATGCCGGCCCTTGCAGGAACGAGGAATGCAGATCCAGAGGAATGCCCATCAAAGCGACATCACCCGGCTTCAGTTCGTACGGCATCATCACTCCCCTTTTTACTTGAATGTGATCTGGATGGAGGAATGGCGCCGGGTCAAGGGGTTACCGGCGCAGGTAGGTCTGCCAGATCCAGATCACCAGCAATGCACCCAGAACCGCCCCGACAAAACCAGACAGCCACCCCATAACGGTTACAAGAAACCGCAGCAGCATCCCTCCGATCAGGGCCCCGACAATACCGATCAGCATGGTCGTCGGGATGTCGGCCTCGATCCGCATCAGGCGGGTGGCAAGAAATCCGGCAGCTGCACCGATGATGATCAGGGCGACGATTGGCATGTCATTTCCTCCAGTGGGTCGGCACGATGATCAGGGCGCCAACAGAGGAAATCACCGCATCCAGCCCCGGAGGACCAAAGCTGATGCCGAACATGATACGGACGAAATAGAACAGGAACGCCCCGCCCACACAGATGATGATGGACTGCAAATAGCCGTTATGGGTGAAACCGGTCTGTTCGGACAGATACCCGACGATCCCGGCAATCACGACAGTGCCCATCATCACCATGAACATATGGCTTTACTCCGAAGACATCCGGGTGCCGACCGGGATTGGCCAGCCCCGCAGGAAGGTTTCCCTATCCTGCGCGCCTTTGCCCGCCCTTTGCAAGCGCAGCAGTTCTATGGCGCCCTGCCCGCAGGCCACATACAGATCGTCATTCAGAACCTCGCCCGGTGCGCCCTGCCCTTCGGCCAGACGCGAGGCGAGGAGCTTTATCCGGTTGCCGTCGATCTCGGTCCAGGCCCCGGGAAAGGGCGACAGGCCGCGGATCTGCCGATCGACCTCGACAGCGGGGCGCGACCAGTCCACGCGGGCCTCGGACTTGTCGATCTTGGCAGCATAGGTGACACCATCTTCGGGCTGCGGTTCAGGGGTCAGCCCGGGCAGCTTTGCCAACGCCTCGACAATCAAGGCCGCGCCCATCGCCGAAAGCCGGTCATGCAGGTCCGCAGTGGTTTCCTCGGGCCCGATATCGGTGGCCTGCCGCAGCAGAACGGGGCCGGTATCAAGGCCCGCCTCCATTTGCATGATACAGATGCCGGTTTGCGCATCGCCTGCCATGATCGCCCGATGAATCGGAGCCGCCCCGCGCCAGCGCGGCAACAGGCTGGCATGAATGTTCAGGCAGCCATGAGTCGGTGCATCGAGGATGGGCTGGGGCAGGATCAGACCATAAGCCACAACCACCGCCACATCCGCGTTCAGTGCCGCAAAACTGTCCTGTTCTTCGGCCGGTTTCAGCGAGGTTGGGTGACGCACGTCCAGACCCAGCGCCTGGGCCCGCGCGTGAACCGGCGTTGGGCGATCCTTCTTGCCCCGCCCCGCCGGACGCGGGGGTTGGCAATAGACGGCGGCGATCTCATGCCCGGCCTCGACCAGTGCATCCAGAACCGGCACCGAGAAGTCCGGGGTTCCCATGAAAACAACGCGCATCTTTACCCCTGTTTCTTGGCTTTGCGCAGCAGCATGTCGCGTTTGACCTTGCTGAGCCGGTCAAAAAACATCCGGCCATTCAGATGGTCGATCTGGTGCTGGACACTGGTGGCCTCGATGCCGACAAAATCGCGACGGTCCACCATGCCCTGCTCGTTCAGGAATTTGACAGTCACTGCACGCGGACGTTTTACCGCGGCCGACACGCCCGGCAGGTTCGGACTGGCCTCTTCATGTTCACGCAACTCGATCGAACTGTGCAGGATTTCCGGGTTCGCCAGACGCACGGCCTTGCCCCGCTCGGCCGACCCATCGACCACGGCCAGCCGCAACATCACTCCAATCTGCGGTGCGGCAAGACCGACACCGGGCATGGCCTCCATCGTGTCGATCATATCCTGCCAGATCCGGCGAATGTCATCAGTGATTTCAGTCACTTCATCCGCCTTGGTGCGCAAGCGTTTGTCGGGCCAGGGCAGACAGGTACGGACGGTCATGCGCGCGCCCGTTCACGTTTGAGCTTTTGCATCTTGCGGGTAATCATCTGCCGTTTCAGCGGTTTGAGATAGTCGATGAACAGCTTGCCGTTCAAATGGTCGATTTCATGCTGCACGCAAGTGGCCCAAAGCCCGTCAAAGGTTTCCTTTTGCAGGTTTCCCTTCTCGTCCATCCAGGTGACATCGACCACCTTGGGGCGGGTCACTTCGGCATATTGATCCGGGATCGACAGGCACCCTTCTTCGTACACATTGGTTTCCTCGGAAGAGGCGATGACCTCGGGGTTGAACATGATCAGCGGGCGCGGTGTTTCGCCTTCTTCCTTGATGCAATCCAGCACGATCAACCGTTCCAGCACACCGATCTGCGGCGCGGCGAGGCCAATCCCGGGCGCGTCGTACATGGTTTCCAGCATGTCGTCAGCCAGCGTGCGCAGCTCGTCCGTCAGCTCGGACACAGGCGCGCAGACCTTTTTCAGGCGGGGGTCGGGATGGATCAGAATAGTGCGTTTCATGAGGCTGATTTAGGCCATCCCGCCCCGCGCCGCAACGCCCCCCTTGCACCTGCCCGATTTGCGGTTAGCTTTCGGTCAAGAAAATGGAGCAGACATGACTTTCAACGACCTGATCGACCGCCGGGGCACCAACAGTTCAAAATGGGACAAGATGGAGATGCTGTATGGCGTCTCGCCCGAGGACGGTCTGGCCATGTGGACGGCCGATTCCGATTACCAAACGTCACCCTGCGTGATCGAGGCCGTACGCAAAGCCGCAGATCACGGCGTGTTCGGCTATTCATGGATGCACCCGGATTACCTGGCCTCGGTTCAGTGGTGGATGAAAACCCGCCACGATTGGGAAATCGACACGCATTGGATTCTGACCACGCAGGGCTTGGGCAATGCAATCGCCCTGTCGCTGGATGTCTGGACCGATCCTGGTGATGGCATCGTGATCTTCACCCCCGTTTACCACGAGTTTGCCCACAAGGTGAACAAATCGGGCCGCCGGGTCGTGGAATGCCCTTTGGTGCGGGACGGCGACAGTTACGGCCTTGATCTGGACGACGCCCAGTCCCGGCTGGACGGGTCCGAGAAGATGCTGCTGTGGTGTTCGCCGCAAAACCCGTCGGGTCGCGTCTGGACGCCCGATGAGTTGCAGGCCGTGGCCGCGTTTGCGGAACGGAACGGTTTGATCCTTGTATCCGACGAGATTCACCACGATCTGGTCTATCCCGGCACAAAATTTGTGCCAATGGACGTGGCGGCCCCGAATGCACGCCCGTGGACCGTGACGCTGACTGCGGCATCGAAGACCTTCAACATCGCCGGGCAGCGGACCGGCAACATGATCATTCCAGATCCCAAACTACGCGCGGCCATGAAGCAACGGCTGCAAACATTGGATTACGATCCCAGCGCCCTGGGCGTGGCGATGATCACTGCTGCCTACAGCCCCGAAGGGGCCGAATGGGTGGATGCCCAGATCGCGCATCTGGAGGAAAACCGGCGTCTGTTCGATCAGACCATCGCCGAGATTCCGGGGCTCTGGTCGATGCCCTTGCAGGCGACCTATCTGGCCTGGGTCGATTTCTCGGGCACCGGCATGGATCACGCCGAATTTGTCCGCCGTCTGCGCGAGGACGCACGGATCGCAACATCGTCGGGTCCGGGCTTTGGCACTGGAGGCGAGACGTTCGAACGGTTCAACCTCGCCACGCAACGGGCGCGGGTCGAGGAAGCTTGCCTGCGGCTGAAACGAGCTTTCGGGGATCTGCAATAAGTATGCGTCGGCCGGGGCTTGCAAACCCTGCCCTGTTGTTTACAGGGGCCGGTTGATTGGCTGACGCTGCTTGGCCCGCGCGGGCCTGCCTTTATGGTGGCACCGCAAGCCTCTGGTATCGACCAAACCCTGACCGAAACCGGAACTCCGGTTGAAATTCGCCCTCAGTCGTCATGCCCCAGCAGGGCGATCGGCGCATCGGGCGCGCGGTAAAAGTCAAGCGGCGCGCTGTCATGGGCCGCCGTGCTGCGTTTGAATTCATACCGCATCTCACCGCCCTCATCCTCATCCGCGACGATGAGACACTGATAGAGGTGGTTGGCCCCGTCAAAGATATCGACAAGCCCGCGCAGGCGCGGCGTGGTTTCCGCCTCAACCGTAAAACCGTCTTTCCACAATTTGAGTATTTTGTAGGTATTGTCGCCCATTTCCACCCGTAAACGGCTGGCTTTTTTCAATGTCGCGATTCGGGCCGCGTCCAACTCGGCGCGTATTTCCTTTGAAACATAGGTACTCATAAATCCGTTCCCCCGTGAATGACCTCTATTGTGCGGGAAAAGTTGTAAAAATCCAGTGAACCACGTCACAGACTGCGATCTGACGGAGCTTTGTTGCACAGAAATCCCGGCCTCGACTGTGCGCGAATGCAGGGCATTTGCGCGGGCACTCGCATAGGAAGACGCCGGGTCCGGGCCTATCTTTGACGAAACGCGCATGCGGAGGAAAAGATATGGGCCTGCTGGTCGAAGGAAAATGGCACGACACCTGGTATGATACCAAATCCACGGGCGGTGCATTCAAGCGCAGCGACGCGCAGTTTCGCAACTGGTTGACAGCTGACGGCGAGGCGGGGCCATCAGGCAAAGGCGGGTTCAAGGCGGAACCCGGGCGCTATCACCTTTATGTCAGCTATGCCTGCCCCTGGGCGCATCGCACGCTGATTTTTCGCGAGCTGAAAGGGCTGAGCGATCTGATCTCAGTCTCGGTCGTGCATCCGGACATGCTGGACCAGGGTTGGACCTTTGAGACAGACGGCCATGGCGCGAAGGGCGACGATCTCTATGGGCTGAGCTTTGCGCACCAGATCTATACGAAAGCCGATCCAGCCTATTCAGGCCGCGTGACCGTGCCGATCCTGTGGGACAAGCGGCAGGAAACCATCGTGTCGAACGAAAGCTCGGAAATCATCCGCATGTTCAATTCGGCCTTCGACGGGATCACCGGCAATACCGATGATTACTGGCCCGAAACGATGCGCGATGAAATCGAAGAGGTCAACGCGCGCATCTATTCAGATGTCAATAACGGCGTCTACAAGTCCGGCTTTGCCACCTCGCAAGCGGCCTACGACGCCGCCGTGGGCCCGTTGTTCGACACGCTGGACTGGCTGGAAGATCGTCTGACCCGGAACCGTTACCTGATGGGGGGTCGGATCACCGAGGCTGACTGGCGGCTGTTTACGACGCTGATCCGCTTTGATCCGGTCTATCACCTGCACTTCAAATGCAACAAGCGGCGACTGATCGATTACCCGAACCTATGGTCCTATACGCGTGAACTGTACCAGTGGCCCGGCGTGGCCCCCACCGTGAACATGACACATATCGTGCGCCACTATCACTACAGCCATGACAGCATCAATCCATACCGGATCATTCCGGTGAACCCGGTGCTGGATTACGCAGAACCGCACCGCCGCGATCAGCGCCCCGCTGCGTAATGCTCGACCATCGCCGCCAGATCCTCTGGCGGCGTTTCGCTTTGCACATAAGCACAGGCATTCGGACTGTGGGCAAATATCGATCCATCCGAAAAGAAGGTGGTGTTGGTGACAAAGATCACCCGCGCCTGGGGGCGGCGATAGCTGGCAAAATCGGCCACGGCCAGAGCACTTCCGGTTTCCAGAACCAGATCCAGCACGATGATTTCGAAATCCGTGCCGTACAGCGCCAGAATGGCGGCTTCCTGCGTCTCGACCAGCGTGACGTCAGCACCCTGCCGTTCCAGATGCCTTTTCCATACCCGACCAAGGTCGGGATTACTCTCAACAATCAGAACTTTCATTTGCAACAACCTCGGCACTTGATATGGTGAGTGGTGCCGACCCCCGTGGTCCGTGATCTCGTTATTTCCTTAACAAAGTGTTAACAGCGGCCCTACAGGTCCGTGAACAGGCGGATTTGCTTGTATTAGAGGCGAAAATCCGCTTGAAGCAGGCCAAAAGCGGTATTTTCTCGCAGAGAGAGCAGATGAACACACCGGATCAAGACTTGGATCCACGCACGGTTCGCGACCACGGCGGTGGGCTGGACAGGGCGATTGCACAATATGGTGGACAACGCACCGACTGGATCGATCTGTCCACCGGCATCAATCCTCATGCCTATCCCGTGTCCGGCCTGACTGCGGGGGATTGGGCTGAATTGCCGGATCACGGGGCGTTTGAACGGCTCAGCGGTGCCGCGCGCGGGTTCTGGAACGTGCCGCAGCGTGCAGCGATCCTGCCCGCGCCCGGTGCGTCGGCGATCATCGCGCGCCTTCCCGCGCTAACTGCGGCGGGTACGGTACAGATCACGCCGCCCACCTATAACGAACACGCCGCCGCCTTTTCGGCGCAGGGGTGGAAGGTACGGCAAGACGGTCCGTGTGACGCCCGCGTGATCGTCCATCCGAACAACCCGGACGGGCGTATCTGGCAGGAAGGCGACGTATCGGCACCACTTACCGTGATTGACGAAAGCTTTTGCGACGTCATGCCGGACAAGTCCTTGACCCACCTGGCAGACCGCCCCGGCGTGATCGTGCTGAAGAGTTTTGGCAAATTCTGGGGGCTGGCCGGGGTAAGACTGGGGTTCGCCATCGGACGACCGGATATGATCAGCCGGTTGAACGATCTGACTGGCCCTTGGTCTGTATCAGGCCCTGCCTTGCGGATCGGCACACGGGCCTTTGCAGATACGGATTGGGCAAGCGCCACGCGTAAGCGACTGGCAGACGAGGCCGCTCGGCTGGATGTTCTGTTGACGGCCAGGGGGGCCAAGGTCGCTGGCGGCACAAGCCTGTTCCGATTGTACAAGGTCGATGATGCCTCCCGCTGGCAGGAACAGCTGGCACAGAACCATATCTGGAGCCGCATCTTCCCCTATTCCGACACCTATCTGCGCCTTGGGTTGCCACCTGCGAACGGGTGGAACCGGCTGGAGGCCGCGCTGTGAGCCTTGGCCTGATGCTGGTCTGTGCCATGTGTCTGGACGCAGCGCTGGGAGAGCCCGACTGGCTCTGGTCGCGTATCAAGCATCCGGCGGTAATGATCGGAAACCTGATTGGCTGGCTGGATAAACGTCTGAATCACGGGGCCGCACGACGGGCAAAAGGGGTGGGTGTGCTTGTCCTGCTGGTTTGCGGCGCATGGGGGCTTGGGTGGGCTTTGTCCCTGCTGGGGCCAGTTGTCGAAATCCTGGTCTGCGCGATCCTGCTGGCGCAACAATCGTTGGTCGCCCATGTTCGCGCCGTGGGCAAAGGGCTGATGGCCTCGCTGGCAGAGGGACGGGCGCAAGTGGCCATGATCGTCTCGCGCGATACACGGGACATGACCGAGGCGCAGGTGGCACGCTCGGCCATCGAAAGCGCCGCAGAGAACCTCAGCGACGGTGTCATCGCGCCTGCGTTCTGGTTTCTGGTCGCGGGGTTGCCGGGGCTGCTGGTCTACAAGGCGGTAAATACCGCCGACAGCATGATCGGGTATCGCAATGAAAAGTACCGCGCGTTTGGCTGGGCCTCGGCCCGGTTCGACGACCTGCTGAACCTGATCCCGGCCCGCCTGACCTGCGTGATGATCGTGGCGCTGTCGGGCCAGTGGTCGCGCTGGCGCGAAATCGTGGCAGACGCGCACCGTCATATCTCGCCCAATGCAGGCTGGCCCGAGGCCGCCATGGCCCGCGCGCTGAACGTCGCCCTGGCCGGACCGCGCAGCTATGACGGTAAGGTACGGGATCTGGCATGGGTCAATGGCGATGCCCCGCGCGAGATCGGGGCGTCAGACGTTTTCCGCGCATGTCGCATGTTGTGGCGTGTTTGGGGGCTTGCGCTTGGGCTCGTGTCGGTGTCGGTTGGGATCGACCTGATTTACTGACGGACACTTGTCATGCGTTTTCTTTCCGGCCTGATCGCCGCTGCCCTGTTTGCCCAACCTGCCCTTGCCCAATGTGGCGGTGGCTTCAATTCTTTTGTCAAAGGGCTTAAGGCCGAGGCCGTACAGCAAGGCTTTGACAAATCCACCGTGAACGCGTTTTTCAAAGGCGTGCAGCAGGATGGCGCCGTGCTCAAGGCCGACCGGGCGCAGGGGGTGTTTCAGAAGCCCTTCATCGAGTTTTCCCGTCGTCTGATCTCGGCCAACCGGATCGAACGCGGGCAAGCGATGTCGCGCAAATACGATGCGGTATTTGACCGGATCGAGAGGGAGTACGGCATCTCGCGCGGGGTGTTGCTGGCTTTCTGGGCGTTCGAGACCGATTACGGATCATTCCAGGGCGACTTCAACACCCGCAACGCGCTGGTGACCTTGGCCCATGACTGCCGTCGACCCAACCTGTTCCGCCCCCAAATCTTCGCGGCCATCGAACTTTATCAGAACGGTGACTTCGACCCGGCCCGCACAACGGGCGCGTGGGCCGGGGAAATCGGCATGGTCCAGATGCTGCCGCGGGACATTCTGGAAAACGGTGTCGATGGAGACGGCGACGGGCATGTCCGCCTGAAAACCTCGGCCCCCGATGCGCTGATGTCCGGCGCCAAGATGCTGTCGCATCTGGGCTGGCGCGCAGGCGAACCATGGCTGCAAGAAGTCACGGTGCCCGCGCAGATGGATTGGTCCCTGTCCGGCCCCGGCAAGCCCCGGTCGGTAGCGGACTGGCAGGCCATGGGCGTTGAGGCGCGCAGCGGGTCGCTGGCGAACCTTCCGGCCTCGCTGATCCTGCCGCAGGGGCGCAACGGCCCGGCCTTTCTGGCCTATCCAAACTTCGACGTCTATTTCGAATGGAACCAAAGCTTTGTCTATGTATTGACCGCCGCCTATTTCGGGACACGTCTGGAAGGGGCACAAATCTACGATGCCGGCAATCCCGCACAGGGTCTGAACGGGGCGCAGATGAAGCAGTTGCAAAGCAAGCTTCAGGCCAAAGGATATGACGTTGGCAAGATCGACGGGATCCTAGGGGCTGGTACCAGAGCGGCCGTGCAGGCAGAACAGAAGCGGCTTGGCCTGCCGGCCGACGCGTGGCCGACAGTGGATTTGCTAAACCGGCTTTAGGCAGCAACCACGCTCACGCGACCCATTCCCGTTCCAGCGGAACATGGGGTACAAAGGCGTGCGTCACCACCGCGGCACCCTCGGTTTCGATTGCCGTGTTGGGCTGTATCTCGAGCCATCCCTCGTTATTGGCATCCAGTGGCTCGGACGAAATGATGATACCGTCTTTGCAGACCTTGTAATGCAAACTGGGCGCAAACCGATCCGAGGCATATCGGGCCGCAAAAACCCGTTTGCCGTCCGACCAGCAGGCGGCAAACCGAAGATAGGGTGATGCTCCGCGGTGCCTGGAAAGGGCTTCGACCCGACCGACCGCACGGGCCATTGCACCAACAGGATCGGCGTCCAGCCCTTCGCCATGAGCGATGAGAAAGATCGCCTCGCTCTCGGTTGCGCCCATACGATGTTGGTACAGGTGCGCCGGGATCATGGCATCAAGCTCTTGCCGGATTCGTTCATGACCCCCGGCCTGACCGTTATGCATGAAACTCCACCTGCCGACGCCGAAAGGGTGACAGTTGTTGCGTGAGGTCGCCGTACCCGTCGAGGCCCGTACATGGGCCAGAAACAGCCGGGATTTCGTGTGATGCGCCAATTGCTTCAGATTGGCATCAGACCACGCTGGATGGGTGTCCTTGTAAAAGCACGGCATGTCACGATCAGAATACCATGCCAGACCGAACCCATCGGCATTTACCGGTGTTTTCCCAATCAATGCGTTTCGGCTTTGAATAACAAGCGATTGTTCTTGCTCAAGGACCAGTTCGTCCAGGTATCGCTGCTGACCAACCCAAGCCAAAAAACGGCACATTTTTTTTCCCGTACATCAAATAAGATTCTCCGGGACGATACCGCCTTGGTTGTCAGGTTTCCTCCCTTACATCATCTTGATTGTCGATTTTTGTCTATCAAATGAGCTGGAATCACGAAAATTTCAGATCATTTTATTCACTGCGCACCGGATACCGGTCGCCTTTTTCGTCAATCAGGATCAACCTCTCCCCCCTGCGCACGTACAAATCGCACCGGCTGAACCCGTTGCGGTAGGCGATGCAGACACTGCCATCCTCGGCAATGGAATAGGTGCCAAAAGCAGAATCTCCGCTCGCGTATGTGTAGGAATAGGCCCCGCCCGCTGAGAATTTCGCTTGCCCATCGTCGTAAAAGGTCAGCGTCTGCCCCGCCAAAGCACCAAGCTCTGCGGCCGTAAGGGGCGTGTCCCCGGTCTTGACGGGCCAGTCGGCTGCGAAGACAGGGCCGGCGGCGATGAGGGCGGGGATCAGAAAGCGCGTCATGCACCCAGACTAGCGCGAAAAAATCCCACCCGTCATAAACTTGCAGTGAGCGAGGTCACGCGACCATCTGTTCGGCCTTCTTCAGATCGACCGAAACCAGCTGGCTGACGCCCTGTTCCTGCATGGTGACACCGAACAGGCGATCCATGCGCGCCATGGTCACCGCGTGGTGGGTGATGATCAGGAAACGCGTGTCGGTCTGGCGGCACATTTCGTCCAGCAGATCACAGAAGCGCGTTACGTTTGCGTCGTCCAGTGGCGCATCAACCTCGTCCAGCACACAGATCGGGGCTGGATTGGCGAGGAAGACGCCGAAGATCAGCGCGGTCGCCGTCAGGGTCTGCTCACCGCCCGACAACAGGCTGAGAGTCGAGAGCTTCTTGCCCGGCGGCTGGCACATGATCTCCAGACCCGCGTCCAGCGGGTCGTCACTTTCGACCATCACAAGATTGGCCTCGCCGCCACCAAAGAGATGCTTGAACAACATGGCGAAGTTGGAATTCACCTGTTCAAACGCGGTCAGCAAACGCTCGCGCCCTTCGCGGTTGAGGCTGGCGATCCCGCTGCGCAGCGCCTTGATCGCCTCTTCCAGATCGGCTTTTTCGCTGCTGAGCGTATCGAATTCTTCCTGAACTTCCTTGCTGTCTTCCTCGGCCCTCAGGTTCACGGCCCCCATCGCATCGCGCTGACGTTTGTGACGGTTCACTTCGGATTCCAGAACGTCCGCAGCTGGCATCTGGTCGGGGTTCACGTCCAGCTGGTTCAGCAATTGGTTCGGGGTCAGTTGCTGATCCTCGGCAATCCGTTCGGCCGCCGCGACAACACTTTCCTTAGCCGCGTCACAGCGCGCCTCGGCCGCGGCACGGCTTTCGCGCGCTTCTGATGCCAGACGCTCGGCTTCCCGTTCGGCCAGAACGATTTCACGGTGCATGGCCTCGGCCTCGGCCAATTTGTCGGCGGCTTCGGCGCGCCGTGCTTCGGCGGCTTCGATCAGTTCGTTCAGTTCCTCACGCGCCTCGGCGATTTCGCCGGGTACGGCCATGGCCTCGGTCAGTTCTTCTTCCGAGCTTTCCTTGCGCTCGGCAAGTTCGGAAATCCGCTTTTCAGCCGTTTCCAAGCGGTGGCGCCATCCGCTGAGATCTTTCGCAACCTCCTGGGTACGACGCGTGCGGGCGTCCCCTTCGCGGCGCAATTCGTCATGGGTCGAGCGGTGGGTCAGCATGGTGATCCGCGCCGCCTCGACGGTCTGCTTGATGTCTTCGACCTGTGCGCGGGCGCTGTCGAGATCGCCCAGACCGGCCAAAGCCGCTTCGGCCTCGCGCAGTTGCGCACGGGCGGCCATGGCATCGTCCTTGTGGCGATCAACGGCGAGGGTCAGGGTTTCCAGCTTGCCCTGCGCCAGATTGCGGTCGGCCTCGGCCCGCGACAGTGCGCGCGCGGTTTCGGCCATGCGCTGATCAGCAGCACGGCGGGCTTCTCGCGCACGGCGGTCTGCCTCGGTCACATCCGCCAATTGCTGAGACAGTGCTTCATGTGCGGCACGGGCACCGTCAGCCTGTGCTTCGGCAAGGGCAAGGTCCTGTTTCAGCGCTTCCAGCCTGTTGAGCTGCTCCAACCGCAGAGCAGCAGCACTTGGCGCGTCTTCTGCCCAGGCACGGAACCCATCCCAGCGCCACAGGTCGCCCGAGCGCGACACCAGACGCTGGCCGGGTTTCAACGACGCCTGCAACCGTGCGCCCTGATCCGCATCCACCAACCCGATCTGGGCAATTCGGCGGCTGAGACGATCCGGCCCCGACACATGAAGCGCCAGTGGTTCAGCCCCTTCAGGCAACGGCTGGTCGCTGTCATATCCAGCCACCTGCACCCAGCCGGACGGGCCGTCGCCCTCGACCAGCGGTGCGCGCAGATCGTCAGCCAGAGCAGCACCCAGAGCCTTTTCATAGCCGGGTTCGACGCGCAGCAGATCCAGCACCTGACCACCTTCCGCCGTGTCGCGTTCCACCAGCTTGGCCAGCGCCGTGGTTTCGGCCCGGATCGCCCCCAGCTCGCCTTCCGCTTCGGAACGTCGCGCCCGGGCCTCGGCTTCGCGCCCTTGTGTTTCGTTGCGCAGTTCATCCGCCGCGGCAAGTGCCTCTTCAGCGGCTTCGACCGCTTCTCGGGCTTCTTCCTCGCCCATTTGGGCTTCTGCAAACGCCTCGCTGGCGCGGATCAGGGCGGTTTTCGCCTCGTCCACGGCCTGCCGGGCTTTTTCCTCTTCACCCTCGGATCGGGCCAGCGTCTTGCGACTGTCTTCGACCAGACGCTGGGCTGACTGGTGCCGGGCGACCAGGCGGGCCATATCCTCGGTTTGCTGCGACAGGTTGTCTTCGCGTTCCTGTAGGATCGAGGCCGCCTCGCGGGCGATTTCCGCCGCCTCGGCCACTTTTTCATCGTGACCTTCAGCTGCCTTGGCCAACTCGCGCGCTTCCCATTCCAGCCGTTCAATCATTTGTCCCGCATCGCGGTTCAGACCGGCTTCGCGTTCGATATCGTTGCCCAGCTGCTGGATTCGGTTGGTCAGTGTTTCGATCGTCTGACGCGCGCGGGATTCCTGATCGGACAATTGATCGCGCTGCACCTGCTGGCGTTGCAGCACGGCGGCGGCAATGGCCTCTTCCTCGCGCAGCGGCGGAAGGGTTTCCTCGATCTCGGCACGTTTCGCGGCAGCAGCGCGGGCTTCAGCCTCGGCACGGGACGCTTCGGTGATCCGCTCACGCAGTTTTTCTTCGGCCTGCTGGCGGGCCATGTCGGCCTCTTTCCAGCGTCGATAAAGCAGCATCCCCTCGGCCTGACGCAGCTGTTCGCCAATTTCCCGATAGCGGGCCGCCTGACGGGCCTGACGCGCAAGCTGGGCCAGTTGTCCTCCCAACTGCTCCAGCACGTCATCGACGCGGGTCAGGTTGGCTTCGGTGCCTTTCAGCTTGAGCTCGGCCTCATGGCGACGCTGATACAGGCCCGAGATCCCGGCGGCCTCTTCCAGAATGCGGCGACGGGCGCGCGGCTTGGCGTTGATCAACTCGGCAATGCGGTTCTGTCCGACCAACGCGGGCGAATGCGCACCGGTCGAAGCATCGGCAAACAGCATCTGCACATCGCGCGCCCGAACGTCTTTACCATTGGTCTTGTAGGCACTGCCCACATCGCGGGTGATGCGGCGTACGATTTCCAGTTGATCGCTGTCGTTGAACCCCGACGGTGCCAGCCTTTCCGAGTTGTCCAAGGTCAGAACGACTTCGGCAAAATTGCGCGCCGGGCGTGTCGCCGCACCGGCAAAGATCACGTCTTCCATCGCGCCGCCGCGCATGGATTTGGGGCGGTTTTCCCCCATCACCCAGCGCAACGCTTCCAGAAGGTTGGATTTGCCGCAGCCATTCGGACCCACCACACCGGTCAACCCGTCCGCGATGATCAGATCGGTCGGATCAACAAAGCTTTTGAAGCCGGTCAGTTTGAGCTTGCTGAAACGCAATGGCTGCGTGTCCCATGATTCCTGTGCATTGGAAGTCTGCGCAAGGGATGGGGTCTGAGTCAACGGAGTTGCGCAGGATATGGGATATCACCCCGAGTTATCCACAACATCTTGCCGAAATGCGCAAGAATGCGCGTGTTTTAATAAGGGGTGCATTCAAAGACCTGGTAACCGAAGTCGTCACCGACATTTTCATAGGTACCATAGTCGATGCACTCGTAGTTCGGGGTCGAGACGGCCGTCAGCAACAGCCGTTCACCCGCTTCCCGGTCACACCCCAGAACGCCAACCGTGACCGCCGCATCACCCAGAACATCCAGGATCGGACAGCCTGAAACCTGCGCCATCGCCAACCCGGCCCGATCCCGGACCGGTCCCAGCCGAGGGGCGTATTGTGCGTTGATCCGCACAGCCTCGGCCAGATCGCCGCGCACGCGCACGTCGAACACACTGCCGTTTACGGCCACGCGTGTGGCAGGAACATCGCGAAAATGCGGAGTGCCGGCGGCACAGGCGGCCAGAAAGAGAGGTGCGAGAAACCTGATCATGCCGCAGAATTGCAGCATTTTGGTTAACAGAACCTTTCCGGACGTCAGGCCCGCAGCACCTCTCCCAGTCGGCGAATGCCTTCGCGGATCGTCGCCTCGTCGGAATTTGAAAAACTGAGACGGATCGTGTTTGCACCGCTGCTATCCGGGAAAAACGCCTGGCCCGGAACAAATGCCACTTTGACGGTGTCCAGCGCACGCGCCAGCAGGTCAGAGCCAATCATCCCCTCGGGCAACGTGACCCAGATGAACATTCCACCCTCGGGACGTGTCCAATCCACCCCCTCCGGCATATGCTGTTCCAACGCGTTCAGCATCACATCACGACGGGCGCGATAGACGTTTCGTACTTTCGGAATATGGGTGTCAAAACAGGCCTGCGCCACCTGATGCACGGCCATCTGGTTGATGGTCGCGGAATGAAGGTCGGCTGCCTGTTTCAGCAGTACCATCTGAGAAATGACTGGCTTGGATGCAACGACCCATCCCATGCGCAAACCCGGCGACAGCGTTTTCGAGAAACTGCCGCAATAGATCGTCCGGCAGTCCTCGATCGACCCTTTGCGGGCCTGCTCCAATGACAGTATTGGGGGGATCGGGTCCCCGTCGTAGCGCAGCGCCTGATAGGCTCCGTCCTCGATCAACGCGCAGTCCAGTTCCTCGGCCAGATCCAGCAGAGCCTCCCTGCCCTGCAAATCCACGGTTTCTCCTGTCGGGTTTGCAAAATCCGCCGACAGATAGGCAAATTTAACTGCGCCTTCGCCTGCTGCGGCCTTGTATTCCTTGGCCCCCTGATTGCCATTGAGCCGGTCAAAGCGCGGCTCATAAGCGTTGAATGCCGCCAGCGCACCCAGGTAAGTGGGCCACCCAACCAGGGCCGTATCGCCGGGGGACAGGAACAGCTTTCCCAGATAGTCCAGCGCCTGCTGCGAGCCCGAGGTGATCAGGATGTTGTCGATGTCACACTCCACCCCGATTTCGTGCATGTGCTGCACCAGCCATTGCCGCAAGGGGACATAGCCTTCGCTGACCGAGTATTGCAGCGCCTGCGCTTGCATATCCGGCCCCAGGGCCTGCTGAAACGCCTGTGCAAATGCATCGGCGGGAAACAGGGCGGGATCAGGAATCCCACCGGCAAAGGAAATGATGCCGGGTTGGTCGAGCAGCTTCAGCAATTCGCGAATCTCTGACGCTTTCATCCGCGAAGTCCGGGTGGCAAACAAAGGGTGTTGGGACATGAGGCTCCTCCGATCTCAATTCGACGCAGCTTATGCCCTCTTGTATTAAAGTCAACATTGCTGACCTTATTTTTCAGCGGATATGAACGGGGTTTCTTGAACAGCACCGGCGTCCATGGTCAAATGAATTGACCAATTTCGGAAGATGAGATGCCCTTTCACAAAGTTCAGACGGAAAAGCTGTCGCTTGCGGTCGTTCGCCAGATCGAGCTTCTGATCCTGCGTGGCATCCTGCGCCCCGGCGAGCGCCTGCCATCAGAGCGGGAGTTGGCAGAGCGCATGGGCGTTTCGCGCCCGTCCTTGCGTGATGCAATTTCCGAACTTCAGGAACAGGGGCTTTTGACCGCGAAAGCCGGATCCGGGATCTATGTGGCCGAGGTTCTGGGCTCTGCCTTTTCCCCGGCGCTGATCCGTTTGTTCGGCAGCCACGAGGAAGCGGTATTCGATTACCTGTCCTTTCGCCGTGACATGGAAGGGCTGGCGGCAGAACGGGCCGCGCGGTTGGGATCAGACAGCGACCTGAAAGTCGTTCAGGCGATCTTTGACAAGATGCAGGCGGCCCACAACCGAAACGCCGCGAATGACGAGGCGCAGCTGGACGCCGAGTTCCACATGGCCATCATCGAAGCCAGCCACAATGTGGTGATGCTGCACATGATGCGGTCGATGTATGACCTTCTGGTGCAGGGGGTGTTCTACAACCGTCAGACCATGTTCCGTCAGCGCGCCACCCGCGAGGCCATCCTGGATCAGCACCGCGCCATCAATGTGGCGCTGCAAGAGCGTGATCCTTTGGCTGCACGAAATGCAATTGAACGCCATTTGGACTTTGTGGAACGCTGTATGGCGGACCAGCAAAAGGCCGATCGAAACGAAGCTATTGCGCAACAAAGGCTGCAACACGAAACCGGGCGGACCTAAAGGCCATCCCGATTTTTAAGACAGTGCAGCGCAAGGCCGGGACTAGGCAGCCCCTGACGCGGCTGGCAGCAGATGTCGGGGGAACGGAGCGCCGCTGCCTTCTCCCAGACGGTCCTCGGTGGCCAGAGTTGTCAGCGCCGGGTCGATGAACAGCCTTGCGCCGCGATCCCTCAGACGTTTGTGCAGCATAACATGTTCGCACACCTGTTGGCCTTTTTCGTCCCGGCAAGAATAGCGCACCCCCCGCAGCGCGCGGGATTTATACAACCCGGCGCCGCCGAATGCGCTGTCGACCGGGATCAGGGGCGTGTCGGCAGGAATGTGAAACTGGCGGTCGAAAACTGCGGACTTCATGACAGACCGGCGCCACTTGCGACGCCCGAACAGCGGCCTGCGTGTGCTTTGAATGCGTTGCCACACGTCTTCATCACACCAACCCGAACACCGCAGAGCGTAGATATCGTCATACGCTGGTTTGGGGTTGGCGAAAACGCCCTCCCACAAAGGGGCGACCCGCTGCGCTGCTGTCAGAACCGCCTGAGCATCCAGGCAGGTATTCGGGCCATCCAGATCCAACACCAGCGTCAACTCCAGGTCCCTGTCCTGATCCTCGAGTTTTTTGAGAACCGCGTTTCTGGCCGCCGTGATACGCTCGACCCGGTTTGGCAATTCTGACGCCAGACCATCCAGTCGCATGATATCGACATGCCGGCTTTGGCCCGCATAGTCGGACAACACTTGATCCGTGCCATCCGTGTTGTCGTTCGTGGCAATGGTGACGGTGAACCGATGCAACTGCGCAGACAGGTTTTCGATCCTGTTGATCGTGTCGATCAGCGCCGACCCGCCATTTCGGACGACACCGACAATATTCATCGAAACTGCGTTGCCTGACACCGCCTGTCTTTCCCTGTAAATGTCACGCCCCCATCAGGGCGCTCCTATCAACCTGATCCCCGGCAGGTCGTAGGATTCGGAGTGTTTGAAACAACAGAAACAGAAGCACGACAAAAACAAAAGACCCGACAGCCAAAAGCTCTCGGGTCGTCTGTATCACTTGTCTGTCGGGGTCACCCGTCAGTGCAGCTTGGCATCCACGTCTGCAATCGATGCATCGATCAGCTTGTTGGCCTGCGCTGCGGTCATTTGCTTTGCCAGAACCGAGCTGGCCGCCGAAACCGCAACCGAAACGGCCTGATCGCGCACTTCCTTCAGTGCAGACGCTTCGGCCGAAGCGATCTGGTCCTGAGCTGCGGCAAGACGACGCTCGATCGACTTTTCCAAGTCAGCTTTCGCCTGTTCTGCCGCCAAGGCTGCGTCTTCCTTCGCTGCCGCGACAATCGCATCGGCCTGCCCCTGAACTTCACGCTGCTTGCGCTCGTACGAGGCCAGCAAACTGCGTGCTTCTTCATGCAGAGCACGGGCTTCGTCCAGTTCGGATTTGATGCCTTCGGCACGGTTGTCCAGCGCGCCGCCGATCATACCGGGGACCTTGAAGTAGAACAGGACCGCGATGAAGACGATAAAGCCCAGCAGGACGACAAAGTCGGTATTGCCAAGCGAAAAGAACGGGCCGCTTGCCGCCAGCGCGGGGCTGGCTGCACCAACGGTCAGGATAAGGGCAAGAGTGTTCCGCATGTCACTTATCCTTTCGTCTGTGCGTCTACTGCACTGTTGATGGCTTTGGCATCTGCCTCGCCGCCCAGTGCGGTGACCAGTTCAGCCGCCGTATCCTTGGCAACCACTTGAATGCTTTCCAGTGCACCGGCACGGATTTCGGCGATTGCCTTTTCCGATTCAGCCGCCTTGGCAGCGATTTCCGCATCCGCCTTGGCAATCGCGTCATCCAGTCCAGCCTGAATTTCAGCGCGTGCTTCGGCAGCGATCCGCTGCGCTTCGGCACGGGCATCGGCCAGCGCCTTGTTATAGGCCTCTTCGGCCTCGACCGCCTTGGCCTTCAGATCTTCGGCCGCAGCCAGGTCATTTGTAATGGTCCCCTGACGTTCAGCCAGGATTGCCGCGATGCGCGGCAGGGCCACGCGGGACAGGACCAGAAAGATGACGACCAGCGTAATGACCAGCCAGAAAATCTGGTTGGGGAACCAATCGAAGCAGAGCTGCGGCATCCCGATGGCAGAGCCATGCGAGTCGACGCACGAGCCAACCACTTCTTCGCTAATGGGTTCAGTCGCCATGATGTCCTCCGTCGGAACGTTGTCTTTACAACAGGTGGGCCGCTATGGCTTGGGCCCACCTGCGCGTAAGGATCAGGTTCCGCAGATCAGACGGCGAACATCAGCAGCAGCGAGACCAGGAATGCGAAGATGCCCAGCGCTTCTGCGAATGCGATACCGATGAACAGGGTCGCGGTCTGCGAAGCAGCCGCCGAAGGGTTGCGCAGGGCGCCGGCCAGGAAGTTGCCTGCTACGTTGCCCACCCCGATTGCGGCTGCGCCGGAACCGATTGCTGCCAGGCCTGCGCCGATGTGTGCGAGATCGCCTTCCATGATGTTTCTCCTTACGAATTGGAAGTTTCGATGTTGGGGTATCGGACCTTAGTGCGACGGATGCAGCGCATCTTTCAGATAAACACAGGTCAGAATGGTGAATACGTAGGCCTGAATGAAGGCCACCAGGACCTCAAGACCATACATAGCGGTGATCGCCAGAACCGACACGGGCGAGATCACGGCAATCGCGGCGAAGCCTGCGAAAACCTTGATAACCGCGTGGCCTGCCATGACGTTGCCGGCAAGACGAATGGAGTGGCTGACCGGCCGCACGAAGTACGAGATCAGCTCGATGATCGCCAGGATCGGACGCAGCGCCAGCGGCGCGCTGGACACCCAGAACAGACCCAGGAACGCGGCGCCGTTCTTGACGAAACCCAGAATGGTCACGGTCAGGAACACGGCCAGTGCCAGCGGGATGGTCACGGCGAAATGCGATGTGGTGGTGAACGAGGTCGGGATCAGACCCAGGAAGTTCGCCACGACAATGAACATGAACAGGGTCATGACATAAGGGAAGTACTTGACGCCTTCCTTGCCGCAGATGTCTTCCAGCATCTTGTAGATGAAGCCATAGGCCAGCTCGGCCACCGACTGCATACGCGTCGGCACAATGGCACGTTTGGATGTGGGCAGAACCAGCAGAGCTGTTACGGCCAGCACCGCAAAGAACAACCACAGAGTCACGTTGGTGACCGTGAACATGCCTACCGCACCGTCGCCGAACAGCGGCTTGACGATGAACTGATCCATCGGGTGGAATACCAGGCTGCTGCCTTCTGCTGCGGTGGTCTCAGTTGCCACGTTCAGTCCCTCTCGTCCTTCTCGGCAGCCGATGCCGCCGTTTGTTTATCTTGAGCCTCTTTCGCGCTGCGGAGCATAACCTTCACGCCCGCGACAAGGCCCAGCAGTGTGAACAGCACCAGAAAGATCGGGATCGTCCCGAGCAGGCTGTCCAGCCCGTATCCGATGCCAAATCCGATCCCAAGACCGGAAACCATTTCGATGACCATCCGCCAGGCAAGCTCGCCCCCGGACACGTCAGCGTCCGCACGAGGTTTTGGCGCCTTGGCCTTTTTCGCCGCCTCGATCTTGGCCTCCAGCTGCGCCATACGCTGCTTTTGGTCATCATCGGTCACGGGCGTTTCCCTCGTACAGTCTTGGGCATGGTGCTAAGGCGCGGCGCGCGCAGAGTCAACGACCTTGAATGCCCTCGTTGACGCAGCCTAAAATATTGAATTTGTTATGATTTTCACAATACCCAAGACGCGCCATTCGTTTCGATGACCGCCGTTGCACCGCCAAAGCCCTGAATCCGCATATTCAACCAAATGGTTGACCAATCCCGACGGCTATGGTTGAGCGGTCACATGTCCAACGATCTCGACACAGTCTTTGCGGCCCTCGCCGACCCCACCCGCCGCGCCATTCTGGCGATGCTGCTGGAGGATGACATGGCGGTGACGGATGTGGCCGAACCGTTCGAGATGTCGCTGGCCGCGATCTCCAAACACCTGGTCATCCTGACCAAGGCCGGTCTGATCAGTCAGGAAAAACGCGGGCGGGTAAAATGGTGCAAGCTGGAACCTGACGCCTTGCGCGCCGCCTCGGTCTGGATGCAGGGGTTCGGACAATTCGAGCCCGTCAATCTGGACGCGTTCGAGCGGTTTCTGGAAGCTGAACTGCCAAAGTCGGGCGAGGCCTAGCGCACCACAAAAACCGACATGCTGGCGTGTTTCGCCAGATACCCGGCGTGGCTGGAAAAAATATAGTCGGTGATCCGGGGCGCGTGGGTGCCGACAATGACCAGATCTGCGCCGATCTCCTCGGCAGCGCGGGTCAGATCACTGTCCACTTCCGCGGCAACGTCGACCGAATGGATTTTGCGCATGGAAACGTCGGATCCACTTTCAGCAGCCAACTGTTCGGTGAACTCTGCCAGTTCCTTGTCAATCTCGGCTTCGGTTTCCGAGGATTCGCCCATATGGGCCCCGGTGACGCTGACCAGAGTGATTTTGGCCCCCTGCCATTTCGCAACTTGTGCAGCGACATCGGCCGCTTTGCGAACCTCGGGCGGTAGATGCCGGTCAACCGGCAACATGATGTGTTTGAACATGATCTCCTCCTTTAGCCTGCTGACGAAGCTAATGGAGGTGCCGCAGGGGCGCCTTGATCTGGCTCAACAAATTCCACCTCTGGAATGCATCTTGGATCTGCCATGTATTTCCAGCGCAGATGTGGCTTATTCCCTGGCGCGACGAACTGGAACCGAGGGCGGGACTTCCTCTTTCAACAACATCAGCAGGGCGATGATTGTCAGCGCCACACCACCCAGGATCAAACCGGTTGGCACGCCTTTGCCCAGCGCAATCTCCCACAGAATGACCCAGCTGGGTACCAGATAGGTATAGGCCATGACCTTGGCCGACGGCAGCCGGAGTGAGGAAAACTGCACCAGCACGAAACTGGCTGCCGTGGCAAAGAACGAAATATAGAACAGGCCGATCCAGACAATAGCCGGAAGCGCAGCCCAATCGGTGGCCATCAGGTCGGACCAGCCGAACACGACCAACAACAGGCACCCGGCGACCAGCGTTCCGAAGGTGAACACCACGGCGGGCTCTCCTCGGTTCAGTTTGCGGATCATGGGCGTGTAGATCGCATGGGCGACGCAGCCCCAGAAATAGATGATTTCTCCGCCACCGATTTCAAAGGCGCGGAACATCTGCCAGTCGGCCCGAAAGATCACCCATAGCGCGCCCACAGCGCCAATGCTCAGGGCCAGCGCCATGCGCGGCGTGGTGATCTGACGCAACAAGACCCACCCCGCCATGGCAGAGACAACTGGTGTCAGGGTGAACACCGCCGCCGCACTGACAGGCGGGGCGGTTTGCAACCCATAAAACATCAGGACGAAATAGGTGGCGAACAAAGCCCCGAGTACCAGATAGCGCCAAGGGGCCTGCGCGGCGCTGCGCGGCAGGCCGGTTGTCGCCAGTGCGGCCAAACCAATCACGGCAGCGGCAATGGCAAAGCGCACCGCGTTCAGAGCAGCCGGGGCGATTTCGTTGGCGATCATGGACCCCAGCGAAAAGCTGCCTGCCACAAGGGCTGAAAAAGCGAGCATGGCCAGGTGGCCACGCATCTGCGGGCTCATGGCTGCCAGCCTTTGGCTTCTTCCTTCAGAAAGCTCAGGAACGCCTGTACCTTTGTGGTGCGGTGCAAATCCACGTGGGTCACCAGCCACAGATTGCCGAACCATTCCGGCAGCGGATCAATCACCTCGACCAGATTGTCGTGGCGGGCGGCCTCCCAACGGGCCATGAAGCCGATGCCGGCACCAGCCAGAACGGCCTCGCGCATGCAGAAGTTGTTGGTGCAGCGGAAAGTGATGCGTTCGGCGGGTACCGTCGCGCGCAGCCAGCGTGTGAACGGCGCGCGGCTGGTCTCATCATCGGAACTGACGAAGTGATGGCGTGTGAAATCCTCGATTCCGGATGGTTTGCCAAACCGTTCGATGTACGAGGTGCTGGCATAAAGACCAACCTCCTGCTGCCGGAAAGGCTGGACAACGTTGTCAGGTTGGTCGGGGGCCGATCCGGCGCGGATCGCCACATGCGCCTCGCCATACTCCAGCCGGAACAGCCGGTCGCCCGTCAGGTATCGCACGATCAGGTCCGGATGCATCTTTTGAAACGTGGTGAGCGTCGGCACGACCAACGGCGCAAGAGACCCCAGAGAAGTCACGACCAATTCACCCGAGACGTCGTCTCCGCGACCCTTCATCCGGCCGACAAGCTGATTGAACTGATCTTCGGTCGCCTGCGCCACACGCAGCAGATCGTCGCCTGCTTCGGTCGGCGTATACCCACGCGCGTGGCGCTGGAATAATTTGACACCCAACCGCGACTCGATCGCATCGATGTGACGGATCACGGTGGCATGGTGAACGCCCAGAACCTCTGCCGCGCCGCTGACCGTCCCCATGCGCGCCACCTGATAGGCGGTTCTCACTTCATCCCAATTGTCCATGGCAATGTCGTCACTGTGCAATTTCCAACAATAACTGTTGATATATCCGAGTTTTGTTCACCAGCGCAATAATCATATTGGGCGCAGGACAAGATTCCCGTGACCCAAAGGACCAGAACAATGGCTAAAACTATCCTTCATATCGACTCTTCCGCCCGCCGCGTGAACTCGACCACGCGCGATCTGTCTGACCGTGTGGTCAAGCAACTGGGCGCATATCGCATCATCCGTCGTGATCTGGCTACCCCCCTGCCCCTGCTGACGGAAGACTGGATCGCCGCCAATTTCACCCCCGCCGACCAGCGCGACGATCTTCAACGCGACCGGCTGGCCCTGTCGGATGAACTGGTTTCCGAATTGCAAGACGCCGACACCATCGTCATCGGCCTGCCGATCTACAACTTCTCGGTCCCCGCGGCGTTCAAGGCGTGGATCGACCTGGTTGCCCGCGCGGGTCTGACCTTTTCCTACACGGAAAACGGCCCCAAAGGCCTGCTGGAAGGAAAACGTGCCATTCTGGCCATCGCATCGGGCGGTGTTCCCGTCGGATCCGAAGCAGATTTCGCCACCAATTACGCACGCCACGTTCTGGGTTTCATCGGCATTCATGACGTCGACGTCATCGCCGCGGATCAGATGGCCGTGAACCCGGATGCGGCGCTGGAACATGCCCACAAGGCCGTAGCCGAGCTTGCTGCCTGATCGCCTCTGGCCAACAGGCGCTGAAACGTCCAGTCTGCCAGCGAGCAAACAGGCAGACTGGATGGGCCGCATGAAGAAAATCGGCATTCTGGGCGGTGTGGGCTGGGCCTCGACCGTCGATTACTACCGGGCGATTGCCGAAGGGGCTGGGCGTTGTTTCGCTGAACGTGGTCACGGCTCGCCTTTGCCAATCCCACCGATGACCATCGAATCCGTTACGCAGGCCAGAACGCGCGCCCTGCGCGGTGTCGCCGGGGATGAGGCAAGCTGGGCGGATTTTGACGCGGTGTTCCGCGACGCCCTGCTGACTCTCGAACGCGCCGGGTGCGATTTCGGCATCATCGCGTCCAACACCCCCCATGCGCGGCTTCACGCGATACGGCAGGGTGTCTCGATGCCGATCCTCAGCATCTTTGACGCGACCGCCGAAGCCACTGCAAGAACCGGCGCGTCCAAGGCTCTGGTCTTGGGAACAGCCGTGACGATGCAGGCCACCAACTATGCCGATCGTCTGGCCGCCGAAGGCATTGCCGCGAATGAACAGCTGCCCGAACCCGAGATTTCCCAGATGCAGACCATGATCGACAGTGATTTCTATGGTGGTGCGTCTGACATGGCCCGCGCCCGACTTCTGGCGTTTTGCGACAAGCATGCCAGCCCCGGAACCGCGATCCTGCTGGCCTGTACCGAGCTTCCACTGGCTTTTCCGAACCACCTGGACGATCCGGTGTTCGAGGCTGACGGACACCTGTTCGTCAACCCGTCAGCCGCGCATGTCGCCGCCGCATTGAAAGAGGCATTGACGTAATCAGGGCAACCAGGTGATCTCGCACCCGATGCGATCGAAGAAGGCCATCATATCGGCCCGCGTCAGGGCCACGGTGCGGTCATTGACAAGGGGGTGCATGTAAATCACCTCGGCCTGCTGCGCCGCCGCATCCATGAAGAACCGTACATCATTCTGAACACCGTTGATCATCGCCAGCGGACTGACCGCGCCGGGGCGTATGCCGAGGTTCTGCAACAGCCGGTCCGCCGAGCCGAAGGACAGGTTGCCTAGGCCCAACTCGGCCCCCAAAGCTTTGAGATCAATCTCGCGGCTTTGTTCCAAGGTCACCAGATAGTTGCGCTTTTTCTTGTCGCGCAGATACAGATTCTTGACCCGCAGCGCGTTCTCTCCCGGCACCTTGAACTGGTCTTCGACGGCCTTGGCATCCTCAACCGTACGCAAAGGCACATGGGTATGCAGGCGATAGGCCAGCCCCCAATCTTCCATCTGCGTCAACAATGCGTCGGAGCTCAGCGGTAGTGTGTCCTGATAGGCGGATGAAGCGTCCATGAAACCCTCCTGTTTGGACTGCTCATCGCGCACCAAGGCTTGGAATTCAAGCGCGGGACATACAATCGCCCGGGTGATATCCTGCCCGAATGAAAGTCGCGCGCAACACACCCCAACAGCTGATCCTCAGCGATACCCCTTGGTTCTTCGGAATTCTGTTTGCTTTGAACACCCTGATTTTCGCAGCGCTTGGCCTGTTGCTGACATGGGCTGGCGGGTCGGCTTTCTGGTACGGGTTGAGCATGATCATCTTTGGTGGCGCTATGGGTTTATGGAGCTTTCACCTGCTGGTGAGACGCGTTCAGGTAATATTTGACCGGACCAAGGGCACGTTGGTGATCCGTCAGAAATCCATTTTCGGATATGAAGCCATAGAGCACGCTCTGTCCGACCTGTCCCATGCAGAAGTAGAAACCATACTGAACAAGCCCGCATGGTTGTTCGCAAGCCGTCATCGTCCGGTTCTGTTGCTGGACAAGGGTATGAGTGCGGGTCGTCATCCGATCATCCAAGCTTTTTCGACCGGAACCTGTGCCGAACGCATTACCGGCACGGTCAATGACTGGCTTGCTGCGCGTGGAAGTGACCCCGGCAACCGCTCTGCCTGAAATCAACGAGATGCGGTCTTTTTGCCTGCCTGTTTTTGCCTGCCTGTTTGCAATTCCATTCCCGCAAGGCGCGGGCAAATCAAACTGGAACAGGGTGTTGGAACAGTGCTAGCGTACCGCCATGAAAGTGACCCGAGACACCCCGAACCAACTGATCATCGCCAATACGCCCTGGTTCATCGGTATCATGCTGGTCATTTTCATTCTGGCCTTTGTCGGCCCCGGGATTTTCCTGATGAGCACGGGCGGCGAAGGCATCTGGTTCGGCCTGATCTTCGCCCTTGGCGGAGGTGGTCTTGGCTTTGGTGCGTTTTGCGTTTTCGTAAGGCGGGTTCAGATCATCCTGGATCGGCACAAGGACAGTATCCTGATCCGCCGCCAATCCGTTTTCGGGTATGAAGCGGTTGAACACAAACTGTCCAACCTGTCCCACGCTGAAGTCGAAAGTACGACATCCCGCGGCAAAAACGGCACCTCGACGCTGTATCGCCCGGTCCTTGTTCTTGAGAAAGGCATGAGTGCGGGTCGCCATCCCATTGTCGAAGCGTTTTCCAGCGGCTCCGGCTCTCACCGGTTGGCCGAGGCGGTGAATGACTGGCTTCCATCGAAGCCTGCCCAAGACCATCGCGAAGCCGGGACGGATTAAGCGGCCAGGCCGCGTTCCAGCCACAAGCGTTCTTCGGCTGAGACCAGCTGGGACATGCAGGCGTCATATCGCGCCATGTCCTGCTCGGTCAGCTTGCCCTCCCACTTGTTGCTTGTGCCCGAAAAGAAGAACTGCGCAAAGTCGTGAAAACCACTGGTGAATCCGGGGGTTTGCTTTAGACGAATGGCATTGTTTTTCATCGATCCGAAACTGCCGGCTTCGGCGATATCCTTGACCAGGTCCGCGTCAATTTCGATGTCCATGATCCGTGCAAGCCGCGCGACCTGTCCCGGAAGATCCCGGCTGAGCTCGGCATAGTGCAGAAAATGGATGTTGGGCAGGTCGCGATACACCCAAAAGGAATGGAAGTGATGAATGATCGATCTGAGGGTCAGGTCATCTGTGCCCTTGGACGACGCGGGCCGGGTCAAAAACATGTCGAAAGCTTCCGACAGATCTTCGGGGAAGAGGTAATCAAGCCAGTCATGCTTCATATTCTCGACATGGCGGCGCAGGGAAAAATGAATGTCAACCGGATGACGGTGAACAACCAGATATTGCGCATTTGGCGAGAACACGATGCCATCAAGCGGGGTATGTGTCTTGATACAGCGCCGATGGCTTTGCGCACTCAGGTCATCCGCCTGCGCGACCCGATCGCGAAAACTGCAATCAAGCCACGGTGAGACTTTGTTGTCGTACACGCCGGGGTCGGCCGTTTCGGTGATGAGCATGCGCACCAGTGTTTGCGTCCAAGTGGTGCCGCATTTGGGCGGTGTGCACACAAAGACGTCGCTGGGCCGTATCTCGAATCCGGACCAGATATCGGTGTTGGTGACTTCGCCGACATAGTCGGTCGTCTTTCGCGGCGGACCGTTCTTCATTGCCCCCTCCCTCTGCTGCATTCACGCAGAATAACCCGCAATGTGACACCCATACAGCTTATCTTGACTCACGCGGCCCAGAGGCGTAGATGACGCCCCAACATCCGGAAGCGTTTGATCTTCCGGTCCCTCGAGTCGTTCAGGGATCGCCCCCCACCAGCGAGTTTCGCCCGTGGGGGCGTTTGTGCATTGACCCGTCTGCCCTTATCTATGGGGCGCCAAATCAGAACCGGCTAAGGAGGCCGCAGGCATGTTTGAAAATCTATCCGAACGCCTCTCTGGCGTCTTCGACCGGTTGACCAAACAGGGCGCCCTGTCTGAAGAAGACGTCAAAACCGCCCTGCGCGAGGTCCGCGTTGCCCTGCTTGAGGCCGACGTCTCGCTGCCGGTTGCCCGGGAATTCGTCAAGAAGGTGCAGGAACAGGCGACCGGTCAGGCGGTCACCAAGTCGATCACACCCGGCCAGCAGGTCGTCAAGATCGTGCATGACGCTTTGGTTGACACCCTGCGTGGCGAGGAAGACCCCGGTGCGTTGAAGATCGACAACCCGCCTGCCCCGATCCTGATGGTCGGCTTGCAGGGCTCGGGCAAGACGACGACCACCGGCAAGCTGGCGAAACGTCTGAAAGAGAAAGAGGGCAAGAAGGTCCTGATGGCCTCGCTGGACGTCTACCGCCCGGCGGCGATGGATCAGCTGGCGGTTCTGGGCACGCAGGTTGGTGTGGACACTCTGCCGATCGTGCCGGGCCAGAAACCGGTCGATATTGCCAAACGCGCCAAGCAACAGGCAACGCTGGGCGGCTATGACGTCTATATGCTGGACACCGCGGGTCGTCTGCATATCGACGAGGTTCTGATGGACGAGGTCGAGCAGGTCCGCAACGCCGTTGACCCGCGCGAGACGCTGCTGGTGGTTGACGGCCTGACCGGTCAGGTCGCCGTCGAGGTGGCCGAGGAGTTCGACGCCAAGGTCGGCATCTCGGGCGTGGTCCTGACCCGGATGGACGGTGACGGGCGCGGCGGTGCGGCCCTGTCGATGCGCGCCGTGACCGGCAAGCCGATCCGCTTTGTTGGTCTGGGCGAGAAGATGGACGCGCTCGAAACTTTCGAGCCGGACCGGATCGCCGGTCGTATTCTGGGCATGGGCGACATCGTTGCCCTGGTCGAAAAGGCCCAGGAAACGATGGAGATGGAACAGACCGAGCGCATGATGAAGCGCATGGTCAAGGGTCAGTTCAACATGAACGACCTGAAGATGCAGCTTGAACAGATGATCCAGATGGGCGGCATGCAGGGCATGATGGGCATGATGCCGGGCATGGGCAAGATGGCCAAGCAGATGGATCAGGCCGGTCTGGACGACAGGATTCTGCGCCAGCAGATCGCCATGATCCAGTCGATGACCAAGCGCGAACGCGCGAACCCGCAGATCCTTCAGGCCAGCCGCAAAAAGCGTATCGCAGCGGGGTCCGGGATGGAGGTCAGCGACCTCAACAAGCTGCTCAAGATGCACCGGCAGATGTCGGACATGATGAAGAAGATGGGCAAGATGGGCAAAGGCAAGATGCTGAAACAGGCCATGAAAGGCATGTTCGGCAAAGGCGGCCCCAGCCCCGAGGACATGGCCGCAGGCATGGATCCCAAGGCGCTGGAACAGGCGGCCAAGGCCATGGGCGGCAAGATGCCCGGTCTGGGTGGCGGCATGGGTCTGCCACCGGGCCTGAGCGGGTTCGGAAAGAAAAAGTGACGCCAGCACGCTGCACCCAGCCCCCGTCCGGAAAGGCGGCGATGGCAGCAGCGCAATACCGCGCAGCTCTGCCGGTCATTCAGACCCGGCGGCTGGTTCTGCGTGCGCCCACTCTGGACGACCTGCCGGTGTGGACGTCGATCTGCAAAGACAGCTTTGGCGATTCCGACCGAGAAGCCTGGACCGAGTTTTCCTATTATACCTCGGGCTGGCTTCTGCATGGTCACGGGCTGTTCTCGGTCACGCTCAGGGATGATGATCGGGCAATTGGCTTCGTCGTTCTGGGCCTGGAATGGGACGATCACGAACCGGAACTTGGCTATATGTTCAGCGCTGAAAACCGCATGCAGGGCTATGCCACCGAAGCTTGCGCCGCCGTGCGTGATTTCGGATTTGACCTGCTCGGATCGGGGCAGTTCGTAAGCTACGTTTCACAATCCAACACCCGTTCGAACGCACTTGCACAACGACTGGGCGCAGCGCGTGATGCCAACGCAGAAAGCGCCTTTGGACCAACCCAGCATGTCTGGCGGTACAGCGAGGTGCAGGAATGACATTCGCGATGCCAATCCCGACGCTGGAAACCGAACGTCTGATCATGCGTGCGCCGTCCGAGGCTGATGTCAGCGCGGACACTACCTTCTTTGCCAGCGACGCCGCGAAGTTCGTCGGCGGTCCCCTGCGCAAGGATGAGGTATGGCGGGTGGTTGCCTCTCTGCTGGGCCACTGGGCCCTGCGCGGCTATGGGTATTGGAGCGTCGATGAAAAGGACACCGGCACCTATGTCGGGCGGATCGGGCTTTGGTTTCCCGAAGGCTGGCCGGAACCCGAGGTCGGCTGGACCCTGTTGAACCACGCCACAGGCAAGGGCTATGCGACCGAGGCCGCGCTGACTGCACGCGCCTACGCCTATGATGTACTGGGTTGGGAAACCGCGATTTCACTGATCGACCAGGACAATCACGCCAGCAAGGCCGTGGCCAAGCGTCTGGGCGCACAGTTCGAGCATCACTATGACCACCCCAAATTCGGAAAGTCCGAAATCTGGCGGCACCCGGCACCCTCGGATCTGGTGAATGGCGGAGTGGAGGCTTACGCATGACCTCTTTCACCATCCCCACGCTCGAGACCGAACGCCTGATCCTGCGCGCGCCGCATCTGGATGACCTGCCGGCGATGACCGCATTCTTCGCGACCGCGCGCAGCCAAATGGTGGGCGGCCCCAGGGATGCGTTCGAATGCTGGAACTCGTTGTCGAACCGGCTGGGTCATTGGGCGCTGCGGGGTTACGGCCTTTGGCACCTGACCGAAAAGGCCGGCGGCACATTCGTCGGCTGGGCCGGAATGATCTACGTGCCGGGCTGGGCCGAACCGGAACTGGGTTGGACCCTGATGGAAGAAGCCGAAGGCAAGGGGCTGGCCTTTGAAGCTGCATCGGCTGCGCGTGACCATGCCGCCCGGCACCAAGGCCTGAACGGTGTGATCTCGTACATCGCCCATGCAAATGATCGTTCGCGCGCTTTGGCTGAACGGCTTGGTGCAACGCTTGAGCTTGAGAATGCCGAACTTCTGGGCAAGCACGCTCAGATCTGGCGCCACCCGCAGATAGACTTGACCACCGAGAGGACCGGCCAATGACCAACCCCGTGACACAGGCTGCCACGCTGTTGAAAGAGCATCGCGAAAGCATCGACCGGCTGGACGCGATCCTCGTCTATACGCTGGGCGAGCGGTTCAAGCACACGCAGGCCGTTGGCAAGCTCAAGGCCGAACACGACCTTCCCCCGTCCGATCCCTCGCGCGAAGCTGCGCAGATCGCACGGTTAGAAGACCTGGCGAATGAGGCCGATCTGGACCCCGATTTCGCCAAGGCTTTCCTGAATTTCATCATTCAGGAAGTCATCCGACACCACCGGAAGCATCAAGAGTGAACCTCCGGTTCAACAAACACCAGAACTAACCGGCACCCACGCCGGATACGCCATTCAAAGGAGATACCACCATGGCAATGAAAATTCGTCTCGCCCGCGGCGGCTCGAAAAAGCGTCCCTTCTACCGCATCGTGGCTGCTGACAGCCGCATGCCGCGCGATGGCCGTTTCATCGAGAAACTGGGCACCTACAACCCGCTGCTGCCGAAAGACAGCGAAGAGCGCGTGAAAATGAACATGGAGCGCATCCAGTACTGGCTGGACCAGGGCGCACAGCCCACCGACCGTATCGCGCGTATGCTGGAAGCGGCCGGTGCCCGTGACAAGGCCGAGCGCAACAACCCCAACAAGGGCACCCCGGGCAAGAAAGCCCAGGAGCGCGCCGAAGAGAAAGCCGCCAAGGCTGCTGAAGCAGCCGAAGCCGCTGCTGCTCCGGCAGAAGAAGCCGCAGCAGAAGAATAAGCAGGCGCACGCGTGCGGGATCACCCCTTTACAGACGATTTTCGCACGCAGTTCGACCTGTTGTTGCGGCTCCGGCGGGATGTGCGCCGGTTCCGCACCGATGCGATTGACGAGGCAGTGCTGGCGCGCTGCCTCGACGCATTTCGACTGGCCCCTTCAGTGGGGCTCAGCGAACCCTGGCGCGTGATCCGCGTCGAAAGCGAAGCGGCAAGAGCCGCAGCGCTGAAGAATTTTCGCACCGCCAATGACCACGCTTTGGCGGGCTACTCGGGTGACAAGGCGCAGCTGTACAGCAGCCTGAAGCTGTCCGGGATGCAGGAAGCGCCCGTGCAACTGGCCGTCTTCTGCGACGACAGCACCGAAAAAGGGCTAAGACTTGGCGCCGGTACGATGCCCGAGATGCGGCGCTATTCTGTCGTGTCCGCGATCACTTTGTTCTGGCTTGCACTTCGGGTCGAAGGTCTGGGGCTGGGCTGGGTTTCCATTCTGGACCCCGACAAGATGAAGCGCGATCTGAATGTTCCTGAAACCTGGCGCCTGATCGGCTATTTCTGTGTCGGCCGGCCGGAACAGATGTCGGATACGCCTGAACTGGAACAGGTCGGCTGGGAAACCCGGGCGCAGGGCCTGGCGATCGAAACACGGTAAGACCTCATGTTCGGATTGATACGACTTCCCATTCTGCTGCTGATCGCCTTTATTGTGGGCGTGTTCTTCGAGCGCAACAACCAGCGCGAAGCCTGCAACGGGCTTGGCGAATGGAGAAACGGGATATGTTTGACGACTGGGGCAGCCAATGAGTGATCTGATCTGCGTCGGCAGCATTGCCGGGGCTTACGGTGTGCGAGGCGAGGTGAGGCTGAAAAGCTTTTGCGCCGTTCCCGAAGATATCGAGACCTATTCGCCGCTGACCGATGAAGCGGGCAAAGAGCGTTATCCGGTGGTATTGACGCGCACCATCAAGAACGGATTCGCGGCCCGCCTTGGTGGCGTTGAAACCAAGGAACAAGCGGATGCCCTGAATGGTTTGCGCCTTTATGCAAGGCGCGATCAGCTGCCTTCGCTGCCCGATGATGAGTTCTACCACAACGATCTGATCGGGCTGGATGTCTATGACACCGGAGGCACCCTGCTGGGCAAGGTCAAATCGGTGCAGAACCACGGGGCCGCGGACTTGTTGGAATTGCACGGGCCGGGCCTGAAGACCACGGTTTTTCTGCCTTTCACGATGCAAGTTGTACCCACGGTGGATCTGGAACAAGGCAGTATCGTGGCCGACCCGCCCGAAGGCCTGATCTGATGCGTCGGGTCCTGCTGCATCTGGGCCTGCACAAGACAGGCATGACCGCAGCACAGTCCTTCCTCCACGAAAACCGGAAACTGATCTGGCCACGCTTCGCATTGGTTCTGCCCTACAAGACGCGCAACAGCGGCTTGAGCGAGGCGGCCACGCGTCACTCGCTTTACCGGCTGGATTCCACATTGGCGGGTTTTGGAAGCCACCTGCACGCGTTTCTGGACGATCTGGATTTCGGCGCACGCCGGGGGTTGATCCTGAGCGAAGAGAATTTCGCAGGCTTGCGCCCCAGCAGAAACAAGCGTGAAGGTTACGGCGCCGCACCGGAACTGGCGGAAACTCTGGTCAGCGTCGTGCGGCGGCGGTTCCTGGGCAATCAGACCGATATCACGATCTACATATCCTTGCGCGCCCGCGATCAATGGCTGCGGAGCCTGTGGGCCCATGACTTGCAGAAATCACGCATGGTGCAGGATTTGGACGCCTTTTCTTCCGACCTTGCCCATCTGCCATCCCTTCACGAAACCGCTGACGCCGTCCGAAGCCGGCTGCCATCCGTTACCGTCAGAACGGAATGGATGGAGGCGTTGCAGAATCACCGCCTTGGTGCGGGTGCGCCGTTGGCCGAATTTCTGAACCTGCCGCCCGAGCTTTCGTCACAGCTTGTCGGGCCCGCTCAGGGCACGCCTGCATTTTCAGACGATGTGCTACAGGAAATCCTGGCGCTGAACCGATCCTCGCTGGACGACGCCGCCATGATCGCCCAGAAGAAAGCACTGATTCACTCCGCACAGAACGAACTGGCCCGCCAGATATGACAGAGAAACCCAGCAGATCCCATGGCCGCAAGGCGATCCGTCCTGCCCTGAAACCACGCGAGCTGATGACGCCGAGCCCTGACCTGCACGGGGTCTGGAAAGCCAAGATCATCACTCTGTTCCCGTCCGCCTTTCCCGGTGTTCTTGGCGAAAGCCTGACAGGCAAGGCCTTGCAGGAAGGGCTCTGGCAACTGGAAACAGTGGATTTGCGACAGTTCGGTATAGGCAAACACCGCAACGTTGATGACACCCCGGCCGGGGGTGGCGCCGGCATGGTTCTGCGGGCCGATGTTCTGGGTGACGCGATCGAGCATGCGATGGCAGGCGTTCAAGGGAACTGGCCGCTGATCTACCTCAGCCCGCGCGGGCGCCGCATGGATCAGCGCATGATGCAGAATCTTGCCCGTTGTGACGGCATGACCCTTCTGTGCGGTCGTTTTGAAGGCGTGGACGAGCGCGTTTTGGAACATTATGGCGTGCAAGAGGTGTCGTTGGGTGATTTCGTCATGACCGGCGGCGAAATCGCGGCACAAGCCCTGATCGATGCCACAGTACGGCTAATTCCCGGAGTGCTTGGAAATCAGGCTTCGACCGAAGAGGAAAGCTTTGCCTCGGGTCTGCTGGAGCACCCCCAGTATACCCGCCCCGCAGATTGGAAAGGGCGTCCGATCCCCGAGGTTCTGATGTCGGGCCATCATGGCCGGATCGCGGAATGGCGGCATAAAATGGCACAAGACATCACGCGCGAACGGCGTCCTGATATCTGGGCGGAATATGTCAAAGCCACATCGGAAACCCAGGACTAGACCCACTTGTTGTGGCCGGGATGCCTCAGTTTCGATGTTTGTCAGAATGCCATTTGAAGTTGAACGTACCTGAACTTATTCACCTCCAGGTCCCATAGGTTTTTTTGGGCAACAAGAAGTGAAACAGAAGGCATTATGAAAAAGCTATTTCTTGGCATGTTACTGGTTGCCTCCGCCTGCACCACCAAACCGCTCGGGATGTCCGTTCCGACGCAAGCCGGTCACAATCTGCATTCTGCGAAGGTTGCCGTTGATTCCTGTTCTCAGGAAGCTGACGAGGGCGGCAACAGCGCCGTAATCGGTGGATATGCAACCAATATCCTGCTTTGGGGCATCGTCATCGGGCCTGCGGTCACCGCACCGTTTCAGGACGAGTTGCGCGCGCAGGGTGAAATCGATCAGGTTGACCGCTGCCTGCGTGCACGCGGTTTCGAACGACGCGAACTGACCGCGGGTGAGTCGTTCTGGGTGCGCAATGCTTTCGGTGACGAACGCGAACGGCGGCTGGACCACCTGGTCGGGGGCGGCACTATTGAAACCTACGGAACACCGAACTCCTAACGCCGTGCTTTCCAACTGGCCCAAGTCTCTGGGGTGCCGTTGAACGTGTTGATGTCCACCCGGCCCTGTACCCCCGGCACCAGACCGGTGCCGGTGTATTGCCAAAACCGCCAGACCGTGCGGGGATAGACCTGACGCGGATGGCCCGCGACGGATCGCAACCAGAACTCGGTTTTGGGCAAACGCCCGATATCCGTATCCGCGAAGAAATCCACTGTCGTATAGACGATGGGACGCCGGCCATAGTGTCGTTCGAGAATGTCCAGAAAGCGCTGCGCTTCGGCGCGGATGGTTCTGCCATCGGGCCGCAACGTGCAGGTCTTGGAATGCGGTGTCCACTCCATGTCAAGCACATGCGGCAGGTCTGCCCCTTTCGGCACGTTCTGAATGAACCAACGCGCCTGTTCCCGGGCCGATCGGCAGAAATAATAGTAGTGATACGCCCCCCAGGGTACGCCCGCCGCCTGCGCACCGCGCCTGTGGTCGTCGAACATCGGATCCGCCACATCGCCTCCTTCGGTCGCTTTCAGAAACGCAAAGCTCACGCCCGAAGCTTTGGCCGTGCGCCAGTCTATCGGTCCCTGCCAGCGCGAGACGTCAAGCCCATGGATCGGATACAATCCGGGATGACGACCGTCCCAATCATGCGGATCGGCGTCACCAAAATCAGGGTAGATTACGGACGGTGCTGTCCTGTCCACGCCCGGCGTGGGTTCCACGACCTGCGGTTTCGGGCCGCCGCGTCCGCACGACACAAGCAAAGCGGCTGCAATCGTCAGCGTAAGTGCAATTCGCATCATTGGGTCCTGACTGAAATTTCTGCTCTTTCAATTTTCTTCAGAATGCCTGATCTGACCGCTGTGGCAACGGTGTGATTTTCGAAAGGCGGATTCCCACTGCCCTGCCACACGATTTGTCCTTGATCCCGGCACATAATACCCTTAAACGACCCCAATCCGGTGCCGCATTCTGCGACTCCGGTGTTTTGGTTTGATTGGTGGCTTGAAGCCCGGCTTTCTTCGGCGGGGATGTGTCAGATCAGACCAGACCAAAGGAACATTCGATCTGACCTCTGGCGGGCTGCGTGCAGGACCCGGTGAAGACCAAGAGCTCTCAGGCCGTGCCCAAACTTCGTGGACCAACCACGAGCAGATAGGAGAACCTGCGATGGACCTGATCGCACAGCTTGAGGCGGAACAGATTGCCGCCCTGGGGAAAGACATCCCCGACTTCAAAGCCGGTGACACCATCCGTGTCGGCTATAAGGTGACCGAAGGGTCGCGCACCCGTGTGCAGAACTACGAAGGCGTCTGCATCGCGCGCAACAACGGCAATGGCATTGCCGGGTCGTTCACCGTTCGCAAGATTTCGTTTGGCGAAGGCGTGGAGCGTGTGTTCCCGCTGTATTCGACCAACATCGACAGCATCACCGTTGTCCGCCGTGGCCGCGTTCGTCGCGCCAAACTGTACTATCTGCGCACCCGCCGCGGTAAATCCGCGCGTATCGCAGAAGTCACCAACTACAAGCCCAAGGCTGGCGCCGAAGCGTAAGGAACGGAAAGATGAAAAAAGAAATCCATCCCGATTATCACGTCATCGACGTCAAAATGACCGATGGCACCGTGGTTCAGATGAAGTCCACCTGGGGCGCCGAAGGCGATCAGCTGGCTCTGGAAATCGACCCCTCCGTGCACCCTGCATGGACTGGTGGCTCGTCGCGCCTGATGGACGCCGGCGGCCGCGTGTCGAAGTTCAAAAAGAAATACGAAGGTCTGGGCTTCTAAGTCTGACTGGTTTCGCATTCGAAAGGCCGTCCCTTGGGGGCGGCCTTTTTCTTGGAAGCTTCCATGTGTCTTATGGACGCGACAGCGGACAAGATGCGTTTTGGCACAGGCCCAGTGATGCTACACTCCGGGTGACCAACGCCCAGCTTCCACGGAGACCCGGACATGCCCCAGTACAACGACATGATCGAGCTATCGGTCGAGGATATGGATCTGATTGAAACGGCATTGCGCGGGTCGATCGCGACGTTGTCACAAGCTGCACCGGACGAACCAGAGAACAGCAGGACCAGCCGGGAAGACACATTGCGGCGCATTCACGAACTTCTGGGCAAGCTGCACGATCAGAAGGTCTTTTTTCGTCCTCAAAAGGGGGTGTACCTCGGCGGTTAGGGACAAGGTTATCGCGGTTTGCGGGTCAAGTCCGCCGCACTGTGTACGGGCGGAACCGGCCCACGCAACAACATCAGTGCCAGAGCCATCCCGGCCAGCGCCGCAATCGCGGCAACCAACATGGCATTGTCAAAGGCGTTGTCCTGCATATCCCGCAGGGCCTTCGCCAATGTATTTCCCGTTGCCGGATCCATCCCCGAGATCAATTGCTGTATCTGGCTCGGTGTTCCATGTGTCAGCGCATGGGCCAGATCCTCGCGCTGGGTTGACCCGGCAGGCAACGCGTCGATCACCTCGGACAGACCACGGCGTTTCGTGATTGCTTCAGCCAGGCCTCCGACCACGGCGCCAAGTGTTGCTCCGAAATAGAGACAGGCATTTATGACCCCCGAACCCTGCCCGACGTGTTGCTCGGGCAGCAGGCGCAGACCAAGACGAGGCAACAGCGAAAAGCAGATGCCCAGCCCGACCCCGACGATCAGCAGCTTCCACCAGATTTCGGAAAACTGCGTGGTGTTCGTGGTTGCCATCAACAGCAGGAACCCGCAGGCCATTGCCCCCAGGCCAATGGCGATCGGCCACTGAAAGCTGTAGGGGGCAAGAAAGCGGGGCGCGGTGACCGATATCACAAACATGCTGAGGCTGAGCGGCATGATCGCCAGCCCCGCACCGATGGACGAAAACCCAAAAGCATCGGGCGATTGGACGAATGTGTTGAAATAGACAAAGAAGCAGAACAGCGTAAAGCCGGTAAAGAACATCCCCGCCGCCGCCATCAGATAACGCGGATGGCGAAAGTACCGAAGCTCGATCAGGGGGTCGTCGCTGTGGCGGGATACGATGACAAGGGCAATTGCCGACACGGTCGCCACGCCCAGAGGCACCAGTGTCAGAGGCGAAGTCCACCCGCCGCTTTCACCGTTGCTGAGCGCAAAGGATAAGGGCCCGAGGAAAAACAATATGACAACGGCCCCCGCAAAATCGAACTTTGCCCCGGCAAGGCGGGTATCGGGAACATATTTCCGTTTGCTGACATGCAGCCCGATGGCAAAGGCCACAGCCAGCAGAACCAGGTCGGCTGCAAAAACCGCGCGCCAACTTACATAATGGCCGAATGCGCCGCCGACGACAGGCCCGACACCAATCGCCAGTCCGACAATCGCCCCCCAGATGCCGGTGACGCTGGCGCGCTGCTCCTCGGGCGTGGCTGCCGTCAACAATGACAAAGAGGTGCCAAACAACGCCGCCGCGCCTGCACCTTGCGCGCAGCGCCCGACGAGCAGCATGGCCCCATCCTGCGCCAACAGGGCCGAGGCTGACCCGATTGCAAAGACGATCATGCCAATGAAGAAAACACCCATCTTGCCGGTGATGTCCCCCAACCGGCTAACGATACAGACAAGCGTCGCGCTGGTCACGGAATACGCGGCCATCACCCATTGCACTCCTGAAGGGGTCAAATCGAACTCGGCCTTGAGGTTGGGCAAGATGGTGGTCACAGCAGTGGTGTTGAACCCCACGACCATCATGCAGATGGCCGTCATGGCCAGCACCACGCGGGCGCGGGACTGCGGAGATACATTCGCCGAGCTCTCGTCGCCCATAAAACACCCACTGACCAAGACTGTTGAATACAATCAACATCAGTTTAACGATTTCTGGCCTTGCGCATAGGGGTGCGTCAGATCCAGTAAGACAGCGCAACGGGCAGCACCAGGACGGTGCTGAGCGTCGAGACAAGAATGAACCCGGCCACATCTGGCCCGTATTCCGGAACATGCTGGTCGACGAACAGATAAGTCGCCACGGATGAAGGCATCAGGCAACACAGAATCAGCGCGCCCCGCTCGGTTCCCGTGAAACCAAACAACCAGATCAGAACACTGGCAATTGCAACGGCCATCGCCAGATGCAGGGCCGTCAGCAGAACCGCACGACCCAGGCTTTTCACACGCAGCGTCGCGAGCGTATGCCCCAGTGTCAGCAGCATAAGCGGAATCGACAATCCACCCAAGATGTCAAAGGACTTCGCGACCGGTTGCGGCAGGCTCTGCCCCGTTGCCATCAGGATCAGAGCGAGGCCCACAGCGTAGATAATCGGGGACGTCGCCAGTTTCCTGGGCGAGAATTCTCCGGCCGGGATCCACATGCCGACGGTAAAGATGCTGATCAGCACCACCACCACGAACGCCATGGTATAGGCCATACCTGCATCGCCCAGCGCCAGCAAAGTGATTGGCAGGCCGATATTGCCGACATTCCCGTGCATCAACGGCGTCAGAAATGCCCTCACCGGCAAGCGAAGAACCTTGAGCCCGACATATCCCAAAACCCCGAAACCGGCCACCGCAAGGGCAGCGGCGGTCATCATGTCAAGAAACGTGCCCACGGCCAGTTTGGTGTTCGACAGATGAGAAATGATCAATGTCGGATAGCCGACTTTTGAGACGATCCCGCCAATGACCCTGTTGTCGAAAGGCGCCTGAATCACGGCCAGAGCATAGCCAATTCCAGCGCAGATCAGAACTGGCAAAACCACGTTCAGTACGTTCAGGAACAGGTGCTCCAAACAGAATTCTCCTTGCTGAAACCGTTTTTCGACAGTGAATCAGCGCCATTGCAATGGCAAGCACCCTGTGTAACCCGTGCACGGCGTTGGGTTTTCCCGATTAGAGTCTGATAATGCCCGAAAGCGCCGCTTGAGGTTCTTTCCTTCGCCGCCGACACAACATATAGTGGCTGACAACAACGTGTAGTGAAGCACGGCGAGACTTGGGAATACAAGCATGGCACATATCATTGTGGTCGGGAACGAAAAGGGTGGCGCAGGCAAATCGACCGTGTCGATGCATGTGGCGACCGCGCTGGCCCGATTGGGACACAAGGTCAGCACGTTGGATCTGGACCTGCGCCAGCGCAGTCTGGGACGATACTTCGAGAACCGCAACAACTTCCTCAAAAGCTCGGACCTGACTCTGCCCAGCCCGCGCCACCATGACCTGCCCGAGATCGACGCCGCAACGTTGAAACCGGGCGAGAACATCTATGACCATCGACTGTCTGCTGCCGTATCCCAACTGGAAAGCGACAGCGACTTTATTCTGATCGACTGCCCGGGGTCTCATACCCGTCTGAGTCAGGTGGCGCATTCACTGGCCGACACGCTGATCACCCCGTTGAACGACAGCTTCATTGACTTCGACCTTTTGGCGCGGATCGACTCGAAGGGAGAGAAGATCCTTGGCCCGTCCGTCTATTCCGAAATGGTCTGGAATGCTCGTCAACTGCGGGCACAGGCCGGGCTGAAGCCGATCGACTGGGTCGTCGTTCGCAACCGGGTCGGTACGCAGCGCATGGTCAACAAGGAAAAGATGCAGCGCGCGATCGAGATGCTGTCCCAGCGCATCGGCTTTCGGGTCGCCTCGGGCTTTTCCGAGCGGGTTATCTTCCGCGAACTGTTCCCGCGCGGCCTGACCCTGCTGGACCTGAAGGACATCGGCGTCAAACAGCTGAACATCTCGAACATCGCCGCCCGGCAGGAACTGCGTGACATGATGAAAGAGCTGAACCTGCCGGGTGTGGAGATTGATTTCTGATCTGTTGTTTCGGCGGCCGCTCTGCGGACAAAGCTGCCGTTCCGTTTGGAGGGCCGTATGTCCGTTTAGCTGAGGGTCAGTAAGCTTTGCTTCAAAGTCCCATACTCATCTCATGCCAAGCCATTCCTCCGTGGTCGGAAGCAGACCGTCTCAGGTAGCTATAGCCGAACTTCTCATAGAGCGACACATGATGCTCTTTGCACATCAGATGGATCGTTGCCTTGTTCATCTGCTGCATGCGCCTGACAAACTCATCCATCAGAGACCTTGAATAACCCTTGCCTTGTTCGGTCGGGTCTACGACGACGGACATGATGACCACATTGGGCGCGTCAGGGTCGTGGCCGATAAGTTCCTTGAACTCCTCGTTAGACATTTCAACCACATGAGCGCATCCGCAGTTGATAAAGCCAACGACCGTTCCATCCACTTCAAGGATCAGAAAGCCATCGGGGTAGGTCTCGATCCGTTTGCAGATTTTGGCGTGTGTCGCAGCCTCTTCACCTTCGTAAGCCGCGGTCTCGATTTCGAAGCAGCGATCCGCATCGGCGGCTTGGGCATTTCTAAACTCGCGCATACAGTTCTCCTATGTCTTATGGAGAAATATAGCCCAAGAAACCCGAAGCTGTCTCGCGGCCGGCAAAGCGTATCGATAACCAGACAAAGGCGCGAATTGCGGCCTCTGCCGATTTGGCTCGAACTGTTCATCTGACGGTTTCTGTAGGTCATCCGCTCGGTTCAGGCGAAATCAAAATCCGGCGAGCGGGACAAAGATGCCAGTCGGTGCACGCGCATAATCACAAAGAATTTGCAAAAGTCAGAAGCGAACGGCCGAAACGATGACGGACGGAGCCGGGACCAGAAAACCGCCATTGTGTTTCATACCTTGAGAGCGAGTATGTGCCGCCAGATCAGAGCGAATTGCGTCTCGCTTTATGACTGGCTGCGCTCCCAAAAGCGATGCTGCGCATGTCTGACATCCGCTCTCATGGAACAGAATAGGTTGATTGCGTAGCGGAGGATTTCAGGCTCATCGTAACCATTAGATAGTGGAGATGAGAATGAAGTCCGGGAAACACAAAGTACCGGCAGAGAGGGTCGTCAAAGACATCCGCAGGAAGACGCGGCGACAACATTCAGCAGAGGAAAAGATCCGCATTGTTTTGGATGGGCTTCGTGGTGAGGACAGCATAGCGGAGTTGTGTCGCCGCGAAAGAATAGCCACGAGCCTGTATTACAGTTGGTCGAAAGAGTTCCTTGAGGCTGGCAAGAAGCGGTTAGCTGGATTGGCCCGGCCTTCGCGCTCCATCTTCTCAAAATCATTGAGGTCGGTCATGCATCCTCAAAAACAGGCCAGCGTAGCATCAGCAATTTTCTGAAGCCAATGGAAGCGCTCTTTGCGCAGGACGATAGCCTCCCGGCAGTCTTGCCACGACCTCCGCTGGAAGCTCAAACCAGCTATTGGATTAAAGTCGCATTTTTCTTGAACATTCGGGCTAACCCGCCGCTCGTGTCCAGCTGAACCGAGAAGTGCCATCACGTCTTTCAGCTTCGGTACCGCTGAACGAAATAACCGCAGTTTCACTTGGTTTCTGATGGCCCGCCGGGACTGTATACCGTAAACAGCTCCTTCGGCTCATTCACACCGCGAAGCATGTAGCGGCCGACCGAGACAAGTTCCTGCGCGCAGCGCTGTGCAGCGCGGGCGACGTCGTCCGAGATCAGGATCCTCTGACCCAAAGACCGGTGCATTCCCGCGATGCGGGCGGCCTGGTTGACAGCCGGGCCGATCACGGTGAAATCCAGCCGCGTTTCGGACCCGATATTGCCATAGAGAATCTCGCCCGAATGCAGGGCCAGCGTGTAGTTGACCACCGGCAGACCTTGCGCGCGGCGTCTTGCGTTCAATTCATCCATGCGGGACTGCAACAAGGGCACGGCATCAAGCGCGGCACGGGCGTCTTCGTCGATCTCTCCGACATCGAACATTGCCATCAGCCCGTCACCCATGAATTTCAGGATGTTACCGCCCTTGTCATGCACCACACCCACGGCAACGGCCAGATAGTCGTTCAGCATGTCGATGATCTCATGGCCCGGCAGGTCTTCGGACAGCGTGGTGAAGCCTTCGAGGTCGAAATTCCAGATCACCGCATCGATTTGCTGCAAGGACCCGCGCCGAATTTCACCCGACAGAACCCGGCGACCGGCATCCCGGCCCAGGTAGACCCGCATCAGGTCCTTGGCCAGATCGTGGTTCTTGGCGGATTTGAGCGCCAGCCCCAGATGCGGCAGTACAGTTTGTATTCGGTTCAGATCACTGTCTTCGAATCCGTTCGGCGCGTCGCTGGTCCAGGACATCAGAACGCCATCGCTGACCTTTTTCGTGCCGTCCGGGCGCAGCTGTTTCGCCCCTTCATATGACAGGCCCGTGGCATAATAATCGGTTGCTCCGACTTCGCGCAGATCGTTCAGCAGGGGAAAGCGGCTGGGTTCGTTGTGCTCGACCAGTTTGACCCGGATTTCATCCAGATCTTCATTCAGCAGCGCATAGAGAGGGCTTTGCTGCCAAACTTCGCTGGGCGTGTCCGTGTATTCAAACGTCTCGGATTCGCCACCCGCGCCGTTGTACCAGCTGTAACCGGTGCCGCCGTAAACCGGATGCAGGGTCGATTGCGCCGCATGAAAGCGCATCAACGGAACACCCATATCTACCAATCGGGTACAAAACCCTTCCAACAACTCTTCTTGCCCGGCGCCCTCAAGCCCCTTGTTGACCAGCCAATCGATCAGAGAATCTGTGGAAGCCGAAGCGGAATCTAGCGAGGTCATTTTAATGTCCGTATCAAGCATGATCCCCATTTGGGGGCTACACGCATCAATTGCCATAGGTCAGTCCAAACCGGACAACCTTTGCAGCATTTGACGCAACAACGCGGCCTCTTCCGGTTTGAACAGGCCTGACAGTTTCGCATCGTACTTGGCAGCAACACCGCGCAGGTCACGATACACAGCCTGTCCTGCCGGTGTCAGTGTCAGCCATTCCGCCCGCCGATCCGCTTCGTCCCGCGTGCGTTTCAGATATCGACGCTCTTCCAGCTTGGCGACCGCACGGCTGATCTTGGTTTTGTGCATTCTGGCACGCGCGCCGATTTCCTTGGCGGTCATCTCGCCAAACAGCCCCAGATGGAACAACACCCGCCATTCGGTTCTGAGCATCCCATAGCGGCCCTTGTAAACGGCCTGAAACTCAAGCGAAGCCCGCTCGGCCGCCTGATTCAGCAGGAAGGGCAGAAAATTCTGCAAATCAAAGTCATCATTTTTTTCGGATTCATCGTGTGTCATGCTTGTTAGTTACAAAATCAACTATTAACCGACAAGCAGCAAACGGAGGAAAACGCAATGAATCGTCCGACTGATCCGCATACGCTGACACAGGCTGCGACGCCTGTCGGAACTCATGCAGGCTATATGCCAGGCTTTGGGAACGACTTTGAAACCGAGGCCCTGCCCGAGGCCCTGCCGCAAGGCATGAACAGCCCGCAACGGTGCAACTATGGTCTTTACGGAGAGCAGCTGAGTGGCACGGCCTTTACCGCCAACCCACCCGAGCGCACCTGGTGCTATCGTATTCGCCCATCCGTAAAGCATTCACATCGTTATGAAAAAATCGATCTGCCCTACTGGAAATCGGCCCCCTGCATTGATCCGGATGTGATCAGCCTTGGCCAGTACCGCTGGGATCCCATCCCGCATTCCGACGAAGGTCTGAACTGGATGACGGGTATGCGGACCATGACGACCGCAGGTGACGTGAACACGCAGGTCGGCATGGCAAGCCACATCTATCTGGTCACGGAATCCATGGTGGATGACTATTTCTTCTCGGCTGATTCCGAATTGCTGGTTGTGCCACAGGAAGGGCGCCTGCGATTTGCGACAGAACTGGGAATCATCGACTTGGAACCCAAGGAAATCGCGATCATTCCACGCGGTTTGCTGTACCGGGTCGAGGTTCTGGAAGGCCCTGCGCGCGGCTTTGTCTGCGAGAATTACGGTCAGAAGTTTGAACTGCCGGGTCGCGGACCAATCGGTGCCAACTGCATGGCCAACCCGCGCGACTTCAAGGCACCGGTGGCCGCTTATGAGGATCGTGAAACCCCTTCTACCGTGACAATCAAATGGTGCGGGCAATTCCACACAACCAAGATCGGCCACAGTCCACTGGATGTCGTGGCATGGCACGGCAACTATGCGCCCTATAAATACGACCTGCGCAACTATTGCCCCGTCGGCGCGATCCTGTTTGACCATCCCGACCCGTCGATCTTTACCGTTCTGACGGCTCCGTCCGGCCAGCCCGGCACGGCCAATATCGACTTTGTCCTGTTCCGCGAACGCTGGATGGTGATGGAAGACACGTTCCGCCCGCCGTGGTACCACAAGAACATCATGTCCGAGCTGATGGGCAACATCTACGGCCAGTACGACGCGAAACCTCAGGGCTTTGTTCCCGGCGGCACAAGCCTGCACAACATGATGATCCCGCATGGCCCCGACAGGGAAGCCTTCGACAAGGCGTCATACTCCAATCTGGGGCCGGACAAGCTGGACCAGACAATGTCGTTCATGTTCGAAACCCGTTTCCCGCAGCACCTGACCCCGTTTGCCGCCACCGAGGCGCCGTTGCAGGATGATTACATCGACTGCTGGACATCGCTTGAGAAGAAGTTCGACGGAACGCCGGGCAAGAAATGAACCGCCATTGGTTCAGTTTCATTGCCGTCGTCCTGCCCGCGCTGAACATGCCGGAGTTGAACCGGTTGCCGACCCGACACGCCTCGGCAACCGGTGTGCAGCGATGCCTCGTGCATATGACATGCCACAACCGCGGCGGCTTCGTGCTATTGCTATCTCCGTTCCAAAGCCAAAATCCTTCCGAACCTCTTAGAACATAACAAAATAGGGGCAAGACATGCCTTTGATGACTTCCTGGGTTGCGTCGGCCAATGACGCGACACATCCGTTCCCACTGAACAACCTGCCTTATGGTGTCTTCTCGACCGAAGGCGATGATCCGCGCTGCGGCGTGGCCATCGGTGACATGATCCTCGACGTCACCGCCGCCGAAGCCGAGGGGTTGATCTCCCTGACCGATGAGCCTCTGTTCGACATGCCGTTCTGGAACCCCCTCATGGAAGAAGGTCCGGCCGTCTGGACCGCGCTGCGCGAACGGCTGATCAGCCTTCTGGCCGAAGGTTCAGATGAACAAGCCAAGGTCGAGCCGCTGCTTGTCAAACAAGAAGATGCGGAAATGCATCTGCCCTTTGCGGTCAGCGAATACACCGACTTTTATGCGGGTCGAAACCATGCCTTCAACGTGGGCACCATGTTCCGGGGGCCGGAAAACGCCCTGCCGCCGAACTGGCTGCACATTCCCATTGGTTACAACGGACGTGCATCTTCGGTCGTGGTATCGGGCACGGATATTCGCCGCCCCTGGGGTCAGCTGAAAGCCCCCGATCAGGACTTGCCCGCCTTCCTGCCCAGCCGTCGCTTTGACATCGAGCTTGAGATGGGCGCGATTGTCGGAACACCCTCAGATGGTCCGATCACCGTGCAGGAAGCGGATGACAATATTTTCGGCTACGTGCTTCTGAATGACTGGTCCGCACGGGACATCCAGGCATGGGAATATCAGCCGCTGGGCCCGTTTCAGGCAAAGGCCACGGCAACCTCGATCAGCCCGTGGATCGTGACCAGGGCGGCGCTCGAGCCATTCCGCTGTGACACGCCGCCCCGCGAAATCGAACTGCTGGATCACCTCAAGGATTGCGGCCCGATGCTCTATGACATCGATCTGGCGATCACCATGGCACCTGCCGGGCAACCCGCCACGACGATTGCCCGGACCAACTACAACCAGATGTACTATTCCGCTGCGCAGCAATTGGCGCATCACACCACATCAGGATGCCCGATGAACACGGGCGACCTGCTGGGGTCGGGCACGATCTCGGGGCCGACGAAGGACAGCCGCGGTTCGCTTCTGGAACTCAGTTGGGGCGGCAAGGAACCGATCACACTGGATACCGGCGAATCCCGCAGCTTCATCGAGGACGGCGATACCCTGACCCTTAAAGGGGCTGCCAAGGGCGATGGCTACACGATCGGCTTCGGCGACTGTGTGGGCAAGCTGCTGCCCGCGCTCGAGAACCCTTACGAAAGATGACGCACTGATCTTCATTTTTTCCAAATACTCCCGCCGGAGGCATCCAACCTCTGCCTTCCGCGCAACCGCAAAAGGACAAAACCAAGATGGCCAAAGCATTCGCGTCCCAGGGGGACATGTCGGAAAAAAAGATCAGCTTCACTGAAGTCGGAGAAGGGCTCTATGCCTTTACCGCCGAAGGCGACCCGAACTCGGGTGTGATCATCGGTGACGACAGCGTGATGATCGTCGAGGCGCAGGCGACTCCGCGTCTGGCAAACAAGGTGATCGAATGCGTGCGTTCCGTCACCGACAAACCGATCACGCATGTGGCCCTGACCCACTACCACGCAGTACGTGTTCTGGGCGCAAGCGCGTTCGGCGCGCAGCAGATCCTGATGTCGGACATGGCCCGCGCCATGGTCGTCGAGCGGGGTCAGGAAGACTGGGACAGCGAATTCCAGCGCTTCCCGCGCCTGTTCGAAGGGCATGAAAGCATCCCCGGCCTGACCTGGCCCACCACCACCTTCAGCGATACGATGACGGTGTATCTGGGCAACCGCCGGATCGACCTGATGCATCTGGGTCGCGCGCATACGGCAGGCGACATCGTCATCCATGTGCCGGATCAGAACGTTATGTTCACCGGCGATATCGTCGAATATCACTCGGCCTGCTATTGCGGCGATGGTCATTTCAGCGACTGGAGTGACACGCTGGACGAGATCAAGTGGTTCGATGTCGACGCCATTGCACCGGGGCGCGGCGATGCGCTGGTCGGCAAGGATATGGTGAATGCGGCCATCGAGAACACCCGCGATTTTGTCGAAAGCACATACCGGCCGGCGGCGAAGGTCGCGGCGCGCGGCGGCTCCCTGAAAGAGGCCTGGGACGCAGTCCGCGCTGAATGTGACCCCAAATTTGCCGATTACGCGATCTACGAGCACTGCCTGCCGTTCAACGTGGCCCGCGCCTATGACGAAGCGCGCGGCATTGACACGCCCCGCATCTGGACCGCCCAGCGCGACCTCGAGATGTGGGAAGCGCTGCAAGGCTGACGAAAAACGGTCGAGTTTGATCCAGATCGTTTTGTGCGGCGGGATTCGATGAAACCATAATCTAAGACCTCCGGCGCCCGTCGCCGGGGGACAGGACATGCAGCACATCGGTGCATCTGTTTTGGGGGGGAGCCCATGAACAAGATCTTTGAAACGCCGCTTTACGGATATGAACGCAGCCCGGATCAGGACAGACCGACGCCCGTCAGGCACAAGGTCATCGTGATCGGTGCAGGGCCGGTTGGTCTGGCCGCCGCCATCGACCTGGCCCAGCAAGGGGTCGAAGTTGTGGTTCTAGACGAAAATGACAAGGTCAGCTTTGGCAGCCGCGCCATCTGTTTTTCCCAACGCACGCTGGAAATTGCAGACCGGCTGGGCTGCGGCCAGCGATTGGTCGACAAAGGCGTTCTATGGGACCGCGGCAAGGTCTTTTTCGATGATCGTCAGGTCTATGAATTCAACCTGCAACCGGACGAAGGTTACGCCAACCCGGCCTTCATCAACTTGCAGCAATACCATTTTGAAAACTTCTTTGTGGAACGCGTGCGCGAGTTGCAGGCAGACGGCGCACCGATCGAGATTCGCGGGCGCAACAAGGTTGATGCAATCGGTACGCACGAAGATCACGTTCGGCTGGAGGTCGAAACCCCCGAAGGCCCTTACACACTCGAGGCCGAGTGGCTGATCGCCTGCGATGGTGCCGCGTCGCCCACCCGGCGGATGCTGGGCATCGATTTCGAAGGGCGTGTTTTCGAAGACAATTTCCTGATCGCGGACGTGATCATGGATGCCGATTTCCCCTCGGAACGCTGGTTCTGGTTTGACCCTCCGTTCAATCGCGGGCAATCCGCGCTTTTGCACAAACAGCCCGACAATGTCTGGCGTATCGACCTGCAACTGGGTTGGGACATCGACAAGGAACGCGAAAAGCGCCCCGAGAATGTGATCCCGCGCCTCAAGGCGATGCTGGGCGACGACGTCGAGTTTCAGCTGGAGTGGGTCTCGATTTATACCTTCCAGTGCCGCCGCATGGAAAGCTTCCGCAAAGGACGGGTCCTTTTCGCAGGCGACAGCGCGCATCAGGTCAGCCCCTTTGGCGCGCGCGGCGCCAATTCCGGCCTGCAAGACACTGACAACCTGTGCTGGAAACTGAAACTGGTGCTGGATGGGAAAGCCCCCGAAAGCCTGCTGGACAGCTACGACGCGGAACGCGTGCACGGGGCTGATGAGAACATCCAGAAATCCAGCCGGTCCACCGATTTCATTACTCCGAAATCCGAAATGTCGCGGGTTCTGCGGGATGCGGTTCTGGACCTGAGCGAGCAGTACGAGTTTGCCCGTCCGTTGGTGAATTCAGGACGCCTGAGTCAACCTTGCACCTATGACGGCTCGACCCTGAATTCTGCCGACGCGCTGGATGGCCCAGCCGAGACGCGCCCCGGCTCGGCCTGCCCGGACGCGCCGCTGGGTGATGCGTTCCTGTTGCCCAAACTGGCAGGCAAATTCACCCTTCTGACGATTGACGCGGATGCCCCGGAGGTGCTGGAAGAAGACGGGGTCGAGGTCACGCGGTTGGCGCTGTCGGTCAAGGATGATCTGACCCTGGCGCTGAAACGTCGCTATCTGGGCGACGCAACCAGCGCCGTTTATCTGATCCGCCCCGATCAGCACGTGGCGGCGCGGCGGGACAGCTATGAAGAAAACAGTTTCCGCCATGCGATCCGCAGAGCCTGCGGCAAGGAGTAAGCGCGATGTCTGACCTGATCCTATCCCCGAATATCGACGATGCCGACGACTTCTATGCCGAGCTGCTGGCCGCGCATGAAGGGCTTGATAAAGCCGACAGTGACGCGCTGAACGCCCGGCTGGTTCTGGTGCTGGCCAATCACATCGGCGACAAGGCGGTGTTGTCTGACGCCATTCGCGCCGCCACCCTGGCCGACAAGTGACGGATTCGAATGTGAGCAAAACCGTCCTTTATGACTATTGGCGCTCCTCGGCCAGCTATCGGGTGCGGATCGCCCTGAATCTGGCCGGAATCGACTATCGCGCGGTTGTCGTCGACCTGGTGGATGGCGAACACAAGGGCGATGCACATATTGCCCGAAACCCACAAGGGTTCGTTCCGGTTCTGGATATTGACGGGCTGCGGCTGACGCAATCTCTGGCCATTCTCGACTATCTGGACAAGACACGTGAATTGAACCTTCTGCCCGACGATGCAGCAGGGCGCGCGCGCGTGCAGGCGCTGGCCTATGCGATTGCGGTGGACATTCACCCTGTTTGCAACCTTTCAGTTGCACGTCATGCGACCGCCCTCAGCAAAGACCCATCCGACATGCCCGGAGAGTGGATGCGGCACTTCATCCGGCCGGGGTTGCAGGCCTTCGAGACCATGTTGGGTGAGTTTGAACAAACCCCCTATTGCGTCGGTTCACAGCCCGGCCTCGCCGACATCTGCCTGATCCCGCAGATCTACAATGCGCGCCGGTGGAAGGTCGACTTGTCGGACATGCCGCGTCTGCTGGGTGTCGAAAAGGCCTGCGCCGGTCACTCGGCATTTGTCGCGGCGCATCCTGACAGGCACGCACCCCAATAAGCTTGCACAGGCCCTGTGTGCCTGTGTGCCTAGGCGTCTGGCCCGATCGGACTTAGCTTTGTTTCATCAAAGCAAAAGAGGTTCTGATGCCCCAGATCACCGGATACCACGCCCATGTCTATTTTGACGCCGACACGCAGAACACGGCACAACAGGTCTGCGAAGAGGCCGCCCGTCTGTTCCCCGTGCGGATGGGACGCATGCATAGCCGCAATGTCGGCCCCCACCCGCGCTGGAGCTGCCAGTTGAGCTTTGCGGCTGATGCCTTCGACCAGGTCACACCGTGGTTGATGCTGAACCGGAGGGGCCTTACGGTATTCACCCACCCGGAAACCGGCGACCATCTGGCCGATCACCGCGATCGCGCGATTTGGATGGGTGAAATGCTGGATCTGGACCTGTCGGTCTTTGATACGCTTCAGCCCAGCGCCCGCGCCTGATCCCGCAGAACGAATTTCTGCACCTTGCCGGTTGACGTTTTCGGCAGGGTGCCAAACACCACGGTCTTGGGCGCTTTGAAATGGGCCATGTTGTCCCGGCAAAAGGCAATCAGCTCTGCCTCGGTCGCGGTTGCGTCAGGCTTCAGCTCGACAAAGGCGCAGGGGGTTTCGCCCCATTTCTCGTCTGGCCGGGCCACAACCGCCGCTTCCATGACTGCCGGGTGTTTGTAGAGGATACCCTCGACCTCGACGGACGAGATATTCTCGCCGCCTGAAATGATGATGTCCTTGGACCGGTCTTTGAGCGCGATATAGCCATCCGGATGCATGACGCCCAAATCGCCGGATGCAAACCAGCCGCCCTTGAAGGCCCCATCGGTGGCATCAGGGTTCTTGAGATACCCTTTCATCACCACGTTGCCCTGCATAAAGATCTCGCCCATGGTTTCGCCATCCGCGGGCACGGGCTCCATCGTTTCGGGATCGGCCACCATCAGACCAGACAGCGCCGTATACCGCACGCCCTGCCTTACTTTCAGGGCAGCACGGTCTTCGGGTCCCTTGTCGTTCCATTCATCCTTCCAGGCACAAACGACCGAAGGCCCATAGGTCTCGGTCAGGCCATAAACGTGCGTGACTTCGACCCCCATCGCCTCCATCGCTTCGATCACGGCGGCCGGCGGCGGAGCGCCCGCGGTCATCACCTTGATCTGATGGTCAAAGTCCTTCAGTTCATCCGGCGCGTGGGCCAACATGTTCAAAACGATGGGAGCGCCACAGAAATGGGTGACTTTCTCATCCCGGAATGCCGCATAGATCGGCTCGGCGCGCACGGCGCGCAGACAGACGGACACGCCCGCATTGGCGGCCATGGCCCAGGGGAAGCACCAGCCATTGCAGTGAAACATCGGCAAGGTCCACAGATAGATCGAATGCTTGGGCATATCCCAGTCCAGCAAATCCGATTGTGCATTCAGGGTGGCGCCGCGGTGGTGATAGACCACGCCCTTGGGATTGCCCGTTGTGCCGGACGTATAGTTCAGCGTGATCGCGTCCCATTCATCCTCGGGCAGTGACCAGTCAAATTCCGGGTCTCCCTCTGAAATCAGGGCGTCATAGGTCAGGCTGCCCAGCCTTTCACCGCCTTCAAAGCTGGGATCCTCGATGTCGATTACCAGAATGTCATGATCAACCTGCTCCAGCGCCTCTTTCACGACACCGGAAAACTCGGGGTCAACCAACAACGCCTTGGCTTCGGCGTGGTTCAGGATGAAAGCGACTATCGGCGCATCCAGGCGCGTGTTGATGGCGTTCAATACGGCGCCCGCCATGGGCACACCAAAATGCGCTTCGTACAGTTCGGGGATGTTTGCAGCGATAACTGATACGGTATCACCCTTTCCGATACCCCGCGCATTCAGGGCACCTGCCAGCCGGCGGCACCGGGCATAGGTTTCAGCCCAGGTATACCGCCGCTCGCCATAAACGACCGACGGGTAATCGGGATAAACCTGCGCCGTGCGCTCGATGAACGAGAGGGGCGACAAGGGTGTGTAATTCGCCCGGCATTTGTCCAAATGACGCTCATAGATATTGGTCGCTGCCAACTGCTGATCCTCCCTGCACTCGATTTGCGCGACTTGAGCACAAACTTGGTGCTCTGACAAATCCGTAGTATTACGATGCCCTAATTGACTGGCAATACGGGATGGTGCGATCTGGCCCTACTTAGATCCGGCCATTCGCGGTGATCTGAAGCATCTTAAACATATGCCGGGGCACACCATTTCCGCACCCCGTGCACCGCACCTCACTGAAAGGACTTGTCATGGACGGCACGTTCAACGAAAACGATCTTTCCCGCGTGGTCGAGGCCGACCGCGCCCATATCTGGCATCATCTGATCCAGCACAAACCCTTTGAAACCAATGACCCCCGCATCATTGTCGAAGGCAAGGGCATGCGCGTCTGGGACCAGAAAGGCAAAGAGCATCTGGATGCGGTTTCCGGCGGTGTCTGGACCGTCAACGTCGGCTATGGCCGCGAATCGATCTGCAAGGCCGTTTACGACCAGCTGATGAAGCTGTGCTATTTCGCCAATTCGGCCGGCTCGATCCCCGGCGCGATCTTTGCCGAGCAACTGATCGACAAGATGCCCGGCATGAGCCGCGTGTATTACACCAACTCAGGGAGCGAGGCGAACGAGAAAGCCTTCAAGATGGTGCGCCAGATCGCGCACAAGAAGTACGGCGGCAAAAAGACCAAGATTCTGTATCGTGACCGCGATTATCACGGCTCGACGCTGGCAACCATGTCGGCAGGCGGTCAGGACGAGCGCACCGCACAATACGGCCCCTTTGCACCTGATTTCGTGCGCGTGCCCCACTGCATGGAATATCGCAAGCACGAACTGGACGGTGCCCCCGAAGAGAATTTCGGCGAATGGGCGGCAGACCAGATCGAACAGGTCATCCTGCGCGAAGGCCCCGACACCGTTGGCGCGCTGTGCCTTGAGCCGGTGACCGCAGGTGGCGGCGTGATCGAAGCGCCCGAGGGTTACTGGCAGCGCGTGCAGGAGATCTGCAAGAAATACGACGTGCTGCTGCATATCGACGAGGTTGTCTGCGGCGTGGGCCGCACCGGCACATGGTTCGGTTATCAGCAATACGGCATCAAGCCGGATTTCGTGACCATGGCCAAGGGCGTGGCCTCGGGCTATGCCGCGATTGCCTGCATGGTCACCACCGAGGAGGTCTTTGACATGTTCAAGGATGATGCTTCGGACCCGATGAGCTATTTCCGCGACATCTCGACCTTTGGTGGCTGCACTGCCGGTCCGGCTGCTGCGATCGAAAACATGCGCATCATCGAGGATGAAAACCTGCTGGGCAATTGCGCGGCCATGGGTGACCGCATGATGGGCAACCTTCAGGCACTGATGGAAAAGCACAAGGTCATCGGCGACGTGCGCGGCAAGGGCCTGTTCCTGGGTGCCGAGCTGGTTGCAGACCGTGCCAGCAAAGAGCCTGTGGACGAGAAACTGGCACAGGCGGTAGTGGCCGACTGTATGAACCAGGGCGTGATCATCGGTGTCACAAACCGCTCGATCCCAAGCCGCAACAACACGCTTTGCTTCTCGCCCGCCCTGATCGCGACGGCGGATGACATCGACCAGATCACCGACGCTGTGGATGGCGCGCTGGGGCGTGTGTTCGGGTAAGTTCGCCAAACTTGGCAAGTAAAACTGAAACCGGCGCATTTCGCGCCGGTTTTTTTGTCGGGTGTCCGGTCTTGAATCTGTACGGCCCCGTCGCGGTTATTCGGCCGCAACGCCAACTTTTTCGTCCGTTCCGATCAAGCTGTCCGGCAGAATGAATGCAACCAGAACGAAAACGGCCCCCAGAGCGATACCGAGAATGTCGCCAGATACTGACAAGACGCCCTCGTAAGCTGACCCCGGAACTGTACCGAGGGTAACTTTGCCACCCGCAATTCCATCGAGAAGGCCCGTGGCCTTCCAGGCCGGATATGTCGCCATATAGGCCGCGGCCCCGAGCAGACCTCCGAAGATGAAGAACAAGGCGTCACGGCGACCCGAGGCCGCTGCGCAAACCCCTGTTCCTGGGCAGTACCCCGATGCAGCCCAGCCCGCACCCAGCAACAACCCGCCGATGAAGACGCCGACATATGCCGACTTCACCGACATGTGGCCGACATCCACAAAACCAAGCATCTGCCCGCCAAACATCAGGATCGAACCGGTTCCGATTGCAAGGAGGATAGTTTTCATCAAGTGGAGCCGCCGCAGCGTCAACATGCCGACAATCCAATTTGGGTTTGCCGCGCCGACCCGGTCGAGAACGGCTCCGAAAGCGGCACCAATGATGATCGCAAGAATGATTTCCATCGCCTTATCCTTTCCGATAGACCAGCATTGCTGTGGGAATTGCCGCCGCAAATGCCCCAGCTGCAAAGATATATCCGGACAGTGCCGTCTGCATCATGCCGGACATCATGTGACCGGATGTGCACCCTCCGGCCAACCTGGCCCCATACAGAACGACGAAGCCGCCCAGAAGCGCGACCGCGTATCGGGCCCAAGGGGTATTGCCATAGTTTTCGCGCCAGACCTTGGGCAGCTTGCTTTCTTCGGGTTCCAGACCGCCACGGGCCCTGACCGACAAGAATGCCCCCACAGCCATCGCCAGAACGAAGACAAAGCTGTAGTTCAACGGATTGGATACGTGTTTGGCGTATTTTCCATTGGATTTCGCCAAGTAGGCATTGGTTGAACTGTAGCCGTCATCCGTCTGAGTTACGAATTCCGGATTGACGGCATCCGCGATGATCCCGTCGAGAATGACGAATTGGGTCGAAACACCGATTGGCTTGACCAGAAGAACGGCTCCGAAGAACACGAGCCCCAGCAGCACACCTCCAATTTTCCAGTTTAGTGTCATGATTTCACCTTTCCCCTAAACATTCAAAAAATCATATACATCATCTTGGAGTAATAACTGCATGATCTAGATCAAACCGCGCATGCATGAAGAATGTTGGGCAAACGTCGATGCGACAAGGCGGGATCATTCTGGTCCAACAAGCGCACGGATTACGCCGCTGGCCACAAGAAAAAGGCCGCCCCAAAATGGGACGGCCTTTCTTTCACTGTCTCTCGAAAGAGGATCAGGCTGTCAGAGCAGCCTGAGCTTTGGCGACGATCGCGCCGAACGCTTCCGGTTCGTGCACGGCCAGGTCGGCCAGAACTTTGCGGTCCACTTCGATACCGGCCAGGTTCAGGCCGTTGATGAAGCGGGAATATGTCAGTGCTTCGTCATGCGAACGCACAGCAGCGTTGATCCGCTGGATCCACAGTGCGCGGAAGTTGCGCTTGCGGTTCTTACGGTCGCGGGTTGCATACTGGTTGGCCTTGTCGACGGCCTGACGGGCAACCTTGAAGGTGTTCTTGCGGCGGCCATAGTAACCTTTGGCGGCCTTGATGACCTTCTTGTGACGGGCGTGAGTTACGGTTCCACCTTTAACGCGGGACATGTCTTAATCTCCTCTTAGCGGTCGTAGGGCATGTAGCCCTTGACGATCTTGGCGTCGGGGGCGGACAGGGTGGTGTTGCCACGGGCGTCGCGGATGAATTTCTTGGTCCGCTTGATCATGCCGTGACGTTTGCCGGCCTGGCCAGCAAGGACCTTACCGGTCGCAGTCACCTTGAAGCGCTTCTTGGCGCTCGACTTTGTCTTCATCTTAGGCATTTCCGTCTCCTTTTTCGGGTTCGGTTCCAGACGCGACTCGGCATGCCATCTCGGCCGGTCACGCGATCAGAAGCGCCGTTTACGCAAGTTCGGTCATACTGGCAAGGGGGTTTGGATCAGATTCTGCGCTTTTTGCAGGCTGATCGGGCACTGGGGCGACAGAAGTCGCCCCAGTGATTGGATTTAGTGTTCGAATTTGCGGATTTCACCGGTTTTCAAACGCTCGGAGTACGAGGCCAGCTCCTGACGCACCACTTTCATCAGGAAGTAGAGCGCAAAGACGTTGACCACCGCCATCGCAAAGATCGCCGCATCCGAGAAGTCGATGACCGGGCCAAGGTTGGCTGCGGCGCCGATGACGACGAAGATGCAGAAGATGATCTTGAAGATCAGCTCTTTGGTGTGGCCCTCACCGAACAGGTAGGTCCAGGCCTTGAGGCCATAGTAGGACCAGCTGATCATGGTCGAGAAGGCAAACAGAATCACCGCAACCGCCAGGATATACGGGAAGAAACCGAATGCGCTGCCGAAGGCGGCAGAGGTCAGGCTGACACCCGAGTTGCCGTCCACAGTGGCAATCGCCGTACCGGCCTCATTCAGCATGTAGTTGCCGGTTTCCGGATCGATGATCAATTGCTGGGTGATGATGATGACCAGAGCGGTCATTGTGCAGATCACCACGGTGTCGATGAACGGTTCCAGCAAGGAAACGAAGCCTTCGGTGATCGGCTCCTTGGTCCGAACAGCCGAGTGTGCAATCGCTGCCGAGCCAACACCCGCTTCGTTCGAAAACGCCGCACGTTTGAAGCCCTGGATCAGCGCGCCGACCATGCCGCCTGCAACACCCAGACCGGTGAAGGCGCCGGCGAAGATCTGGCCAAAGGCCCAGCCGATCATATCCGCATTCATCAGGATGATGACCAGAGCAGTCAGAACATAGAGAACGCCCATGAACGGTACGACCTTTTCAGTCACCCGTGCGATGGACTTCAGGCCGCCGACGATGACCATGAAAACAACCGCTGCAAAGACCAGCCCGGTAATCCAGCCCGGATAATCGCCCACGATGCCTGCGATCTGCTGATGCGCCTGATTGGCCTGGAACATGTTGCCCCCACCCAGCGCGCCAAGGATACAGAAGATCGAGAACAAAACCGCAAGGATCTTGCCACCCGGCAAGCCCAATTCGTTGAACCCTTTGGACATATAGTACATCGGGCCACCCGAAACGGTGCCATCTTCGTACTCGTTGCGGTATTTCACACCCAGCGTACATTCGGTGAATTTCGACGCCATCCCCAGAAGACCCGCCAGGATCATCCAGAAGGTTGCACCCGGTCCGCCGATGCCGACGGCAACAGCGACACCCGCGATATTCCCCAGGCCGACTGTGCCCGAAAGCGCCGTGGCCAGAGCCTGAAAGTGGCTGACCTCGCCTGCATCGTTGGGGTCGGAATAGTCACCTTTGACAAGACTGATTGCGTGACTGAAGAACCGCATCTGCACAAAAGCAAAGTACAGAGTGAAGACCGTCGCAGCGATGACCAGCCACATCACGATCCACGGGAAGCTGGTCCCGGGGAATGGTGCGAAGATGAAGCTGACGAATGGGCCGGTCAGGTCAGCGAAAGCCTGGTTGATTTTTTCATCAAGCCCCGGAGCATCTTGCGCAAAGGCAGGGCTGGCGACAATAGCGGCGGCCGTTGAGGCGCCGAGTTGTTTAAGCATTCTCATTTTGTCCCTCCCTTCAGTTCACAACCGTGACCGGAACATCGGCATGCATCACAAGGTTCTGGGTCGAACTGCCGAAGATACGTTTCTTGATCCCGTCTGCCGAAGACCGGCCGACAACGATCTGCGAGCCGCCCATTTCCATTGTAATGGCGTTCAAGGTCTCCGCCACGTCGCCATGACGAACAACACCCTGCGCTTCGAAACCAGCCTCTCTGAGGGCCTCAACGGCAGGCGTCACGATACGCGACGTTGCCAGATCAACCTCTTCTTCCCTTCGCTTGTGACGCTGCGCGTTTTCTTCCGGTGTCTGAAAGGTGTAAGGGGACCATTCGATCACATAAGCGACCACCAGTTCACACGAGCCGATCAACCTTGCCAAATCCTTGGCAAAGGCAATCACGCGCTCACCGGTCTCTGTCCCGTCGAGTCCTATGACAATCTTTGTTGTCATGTCGTTCCTCCATTTTTTTCATTTGGCCGGGGCCCGTGCCCCCGGCAGGGCAGCCGGAACTTGGAACTTTCAATAAGACCGCCCTTTGGTAAGTATCAGGAATTTTCACTAGGAATTGGGGATTTTTTTGGCCTATACTCAGTGTAAATTATCGTTCTGCACTAAAAAAACAGGAAGATTTACTGATTAGTAGAGAATTGGACAATATCGATCAGCGCATCCTGCACGAGCTTGAAGCCAATGGCCGGCTCTCAATAGTTGAGCTTGCGGCGCGCGTAAACCTTACAAACACGCCCTGTTCCGAACGCGTGAAACGGCTGGAAAAGAACGGCTATATCAAGGGCTACAGCGCCATCGTCGACAAAGAGAGAATGGGGCTGGCCCTTCTGACCGTCGTACAGGTGTCGCTGACCGCAACGGCCGAGCAATCCCTGGATAAATTCAACGAGGCCGTACGCGATGTGCCGGAAATCGAAAGCTGCCTGATGGTGGCGGGGTCGTTCGATTACCTGCTGACTGTCCGCACCCGCGATATCGCGCATTTCCGGATGATACTGGGTGAGAAAATCAACAAGCTGCCCGGGATTCACCAAACCAGCTCTTTCACGGTCATGGAAGCCGTGAAAGAGCCTGTTGGCCAACGGGTGTCAGGGCTTTGATACCCGTTCTGATTATTCGGGATCCGTGCTGTAGATCAGTCGCTCGTCACACGGGGCCACGCGCAGAATGTTGGTCGTGCCCGGCACGTTGAACGGCACGCCGGCAGTGACAACAATCTGATCGGTCTCGGTTGCAAATCCCCCTGCCCTTGCGGCGCGCGCTGCGTTTACAACCGCGCTTTTGAACCGTTCAAGCTCGGGCGTCATGACGCAGTTGCAACCCCAGGTCAGGCAAAGTCTGCGCGCCGTTCCCATCAGCGACGTCATTGCGATAATCGGAACACCGGGACGTTCGCGCGCGGTCAATGCGGCTGTCGTGCCACTTTGCGTAAAACAGCAGATCGCCTTGATTTCGGTTTTCTCGGCTATTTCGCGCGCCGCGGCAACGATCCCGTCCGCAACGGTGGTTCCCTTGGCGGTACGCGAGGCGGCGATGATCTGCGTATATGTCGGGTCGGCTTCGACTTCGATGGCAACCTTGTTCATCGTCTGCACCGCTTCGATCGGATAGGCACCGGCTGCCGATTCCGCGCTGAGCATGATGGCATCCGTTCCCTCGTAGATCGCCGTCGCAACGTCCGACACTTCGGCACGGGTCGGCATCGGGCTTTCGATCATGCTTTCCAGCATCTGGGTGGCGACGATGACGGGTTTGGCTGCCCCACGGCATTTTCGAACCAGGCGTTTCTGGATCGGAGGCACGGCAGATACAGGCAGTTCCACACCCAGGTCGCCGCGGGCCACCATGATCCCGTCCGACGCATCAAGGATGTCGTCAAACGCCTCTACTGCCGCAGGTTTTTCAATCTTGGACAGAATCGCCGCGCGGCCATCGGCCAGCGCGCGCGCCTCGAAAACGTCCTTGGCGCGCTGCACGAAGCTCAGCGCCAACCAGTCCACACCCAGTTGGCAGACAAACTCCAGATCATCTCGGTCCTTGGCCGACAAAGCCGCCAGCGGCAGCACCACGTCAGGAACGTTGACGCCCTTGCGGTTCGAGATCGTGCCACCCACCTCAACCACGCAATTTGCATAATCCTGTCCGCAGTCCTGAACGATCAGACGGATCTTGCCATCATTCACCAGCAGGCGCGCGCCCGGTTCCAGCGCCGCAAAGATCTCGGGATGCGGCAGGCAGACCCGGTTGACGTCGCCAGCATCAGTGTTGAGGTCGAGCCGGAAAGCTGCACCTTCTTCCAGTTCCTCGGCCTCGTTGGCAAAGACACCAACGCGCAGCTTGGGCCCCTGAAGGTCGGCCAGAATGGCAATCGGGCTGTCCAGGTCCTTTTCCACCTGCCGAATGATTTTGTGCCGTTCGCGGATCTCATCATGGCTGCCATGGCTCATGTTCAGACGAAAGACATCCGCACCAGCCTCGTGCAGGGCACGAATCGTGTCATAGTCATTTGACGCTGGCCCCAGCGTCGCCACGATTTTCACATTTCTCAGGCGTCGCATTAGCAAAGACCTCCTTACGTCATCTCAGGTTTGCAGATCAGCTTCCGCAAAATGTTACCGCAAACATCATTTCGGTGCTTATTGCGCAATTCCCTTTTCAAAGCAACTGCCCTACACCTGCGGCAAACTAGATGACAGGCTCATGACATACACTCCGTTTTTCGTCCACGGTGCGGATCGCCCGTCGCGCTGGCTGATCACATGCGACCACGCAACCAATACTGTTCCCCCAGACGTAAATGGCGGCGACCTCGGTCTGCCACGCGAGGATATGGAACGCCACATCGCCTATGATGTCGGCGCGTATGAGGTGTCGAAACACTTGGGTGAGATCCTGAACGCGCCGGTGATTGCCGCCAACTTCTCGCGGTTGGTCATCGACCCGAACCGGGGTGAAGACGATCCGACGCTGTTGATGAAGCTCTATGACGGGTCAATCATCCCGGGAAATCGCCATGCAGATGATGCCGAACGCGAACGTCGCCTGAATATGTGTTACCGCCCCTACCACGAGGCACTGGCGCAAATGGCGGCCCTGCCCCATGCGGTGATCGTTTCGATGCATTCCTTCACCCGCCAACTGCGCGGTCGTGAACCGCGCCCATGGCATATTGGCGTGCTGCACACCTTGGACCAGCGGTTCTCGCGCCCTCTGATCGAAAGGCTTCAGGCCGAGGATGATCTGTGCGTTGGCGTCAACGAGCCGTATACCGGAATATTGCCGGGGGATGCGATCGACAAACACTGTACCGCGTTCGGACGCCCAAACGCACTGATCGAGCTGCGCAACGACTTGATCGCAGACCATGCGGGGCAAAGGGAATGGGCCGAGCGATTGGCTCCGATCCTGGAAGATGCATTGGAAGCCAGCGACCTTTGACCGCAAGTCTTTCGCGTGCTTTACCGCGCATCACGCTGTTGTGAGCACGGCCTTCATTCCCCATATAAACTGGGAAAGGGGGTCATCATGACACAAGAGTTTTTGACGACGTTTTTTGGTTGGATGGCCGTGCTCAATATAGCGGTGCTTCTGTTTACCACCCTGATGGTTCTGCTATTGCAGGATTGGATTGCCGACATTCACGGCAGGATGTTTCGGATGGAACGCCCCGACGTGAAACGCGCCTATTTCAGGTATCTTGCGAACTACAAAATCCTGACGCTGGTTTTCTGCATCGTGCCGTGGCTGGCATTGAAACTGATGTGAAAAGGCGCTTCGGCACGTCTGATTCTTGTAACGGGTCCACTGGATTGTTAGGTCAGAAGCAACTCAATCGCCATCCGGAGCCACTTCATGGACAAGCAAACCGAAATTGAACTTCAGGCTGCCGCATTTCGCCGGTTGCAAAAGCACCTGATGGAAGACCGCACGGACGTTCAGAACATCGACATGATGAACCTCGCCGGGTTTTGCCGCAACTGTCTGTCGCGCTGGTATCAGGAAGCGGCAAACGAAAAGGGAATCGAACTGGGCAAGGATGAAGCCCGCGAGATTTTCTACGGCATGACGATGGACGAATGGAAGTCGAAGTACCAAACCGAGGCTAGCCCCGAGAAACAGGCGGCCTTCAAGGTTGCGTTCGAAGAAAACGTCGGCAGGAAAGACTGACTGGGGTGCCCCTGTTGCGCATTCATCACAGGGTGAATTGCGTCCTAATGCTTCCACAGCGCTTCCAGTTGTGTTGGCACAAATGGAGACACCGCCGTGAGGCGGTGCGTAACATACTGTTTTATGTTTGTATTTTTTGGTTGCGGGAGTAGGATTTGAACCTACGACCTTCAGGTTATGAGCCTGACGAGCTACCGGGCTGCTCCATCCCGCGACACTTTGGTGGTCTACCGCCT